>JAICWS010000002.1 GCA_025934695.1 Alphaproteobacteria bacterium | reverse complement strand
GGTGACGCCATTCGGATCGCCGCTGAAGGACGTGCCGTTATAGGTGAAGGAGTCGTCTTTCGCGGTGATCGTCAGGATGCCCTGGCCGATCGTCAGCGTGCCCGGCTTGTAGGTGATGGCATAGTTGCCCGAGGTCAGGCCGCCCGGTGTGATGGTGTAGGTGCCGGCATTGGTCGCGCCCTGTGAATTGCCGCTGTAGGCGAGCGTGCCGCCCAGGACGGAGGCGTTCTGGCCAGCGACGAAGCCGCTGTAGGTGACGCCACTCGGGTCGCCGCTGAAGGCGGTCCCGTCGTAGCCCTTGCTATAGTCCTGCGCCGTTATGGTCAGCGCCGCCGGATTGATGGTCAGCGTACCCGGATTATAGGTGAAGGTGTAGTTGCTTGAGGTATAGCCGCCCGGCGTGATGGAGTAGGAACCGGCATTGGTCGCACCCTGGCTCGTGCCGCTGTAGGTGAGCGTGCCGCCAAGAGAGGAAGACGTGTCGCCATTCGCGAAGCTGCCATAGGTAACGCCATTGCCGCCCGTAAAGGCTGCCGCGTCGTAAGTCTTCGTGGCGTTATTGGCGGTGACCGAGAGCGCCGCCTTGTTGATCGTCAGCGTACCAGCCGCATACTGAATGATGTAGTTGAAGTCGACGGCCCCTGAGGCCGTGATCGCATAGCTTCCCGCATTCGAGCCGGAACCCGCCGTGCCGTTGTAACCGGTGGCCGTCGTCGTGTTCGTGGGCAAGGTGGTCATGTCGGCGGGAGCGGTTCCCGACGTCGTGATCGTGCCGTTATTGTTAATCGAATAGGTGTCCGTGAAGGTCGGAAGCGTTCCGCCGTAGGTGATGACCTGATTGTCAGGCGTAATCGTCATAATGGGAACAGGAGGCGCGACCGCGCATTCAGAAGCGCCGCTGCCGCCCGCGCTGATGCAGGTACTGTTGATCTTCACAGTGCCGGTGCTGCTGAAGGTGACTTTGCCACCGTTCGCCGTCGTCGTGATGGTGGTCTGGGGGTTGGACTGGTAGCCGCCAGGCAGTGTCACGGAACCCGCGGTGGAGCCGCCGGTCGCGTCGATGCTGGAGTTTTCAAAGCTGATGCCGCCCGCACCCGCGGTCATGGTGATGTTTCCCGCCGTTCCGACGCCGGAGGTGCTGATGCCGTTGCCCGAGGAATGGTTGACTTTGATGGTGCTGCCCGTCAGAGCGACGTTGCCGCCCTGCGTGAAGAGCGAGGAGTTCGTGAACTGCAGAACGCCCGAAGTATTGAGCGTAATGTCGCCGTCGTTCGTCGCGATGCCGCCGTTGCTGATGGAGATGCCGCCCGAACCTGCTGTCGCGGTGAGGCCGTCGCCATGGTTGACCATGTTCACGGGCGTCGAGAAAGTGATGCTGCCCGTGCCGCCAGTGCCGCCCGTCGTGGTCAGGGTGACATTCGAGGAAGCGCCATCGATTGTCGTGACGTCGATGACTGACGTGCCGTTGATGCCGCTGGTGCCGGGTGCAACGACGTTAATCGAAGCCGGATCCAGTAGCCAGTTGCCCGCGCTGCCCTTCGCTGCCGAGGTATCGACATAGGTGTTCTCAACGGTCAGGATGCCGTCCGACGATGTTTCGATGTTGCCGCCGTTGCCGCCATTCGCGCCGCCTTCGGCGAGGATGCTGCCGCCGGTGTTGGTGGCGTCCGCCGACCAGATGGCGACGGAGCCGCCGTTGCCGTTGTCGGTCGCATTCGCCGAAATCACGGCGGTGCTGTCGATATCGACCGTGGAAGAAGCCGGCAGCGTATCCGCGCCCTGCGCCGCGCCGCCGATGCTGATGGAGCCGCCGCCATTCGCGCCGTTGGACGCGACGGTGCCGCCGACGTGGACTTTCGCGCCCGCGCCGGTGATGACGATCTGGCCGCCCTTGCCCACGGTCATGCCGCTGGCTTCGACGATGCCGGTCGTGTTGATGACGGAATTGACGACATCGCTGGCTGCAGCCGCGGTCATGTAAACGCTGCCGCCGTCGGTGGTGATTTTGCCGGTGTTGGTGGCCGAAATGGTGCGGCTGGCGGTCGACTTGCTGACCGCGAGGTTCAGGAGCCCGTCGCCGTAGAGGTCGACGCCGAAGGTGTCGCCCGCGCCCATCTGCAGCTTGGCGAGCTTGCCCTGAATGACGCCGCTGTTCTTGACGGTCGGCGCCACGAGCAGGCCGAGGCCCGCGTTTTCAATCGTAATGTGGCCCTGGTTCTCGATGGTTGCATTCGCATTGCCGGCCTTGTCGAAGTTCAGGGTGCCGCTCGAGGCCATGAAGGCGCCGTTGTCGATGTCCGCCGTCGTCGCAACGAAGCCTGCCACGTCGACATTGCCATGGGGGCCGATCAGGACGCCGTTCGGGTTGATCAGGATAACGTGGCCGTTCGCCAGCAGGTTGCCGTCGATGGAGCTGACCTGGCCCGCGGTCGTCACGCGGTTCAGCGTGACCGAGGAAGCGCCGGGCTGGATGAATTGGGTGGTTTCGCCGTTCGAGATGTTGAAGGAGCCCCAGTTGATGATCGCCTTGTTGGTCGACTGGGTGATTGTTTCGGTGCTTCCGGAGGAAGTAATCGTCGCGGAACCCGCGGCGACCGTGCCGCCTGTCGGGTTGGCCAAGGCCATGTTCGCGTTCGCAGCGATCAGGCCAATCGCGAGCGCATGCAGCCCGACATACTGGGTGCACACATTTAATACGTGCTTGCCTTTTTTCCGAATGGACCAGCGGAATTCCTGATGCGCGATTAAAGCCTTGTCCATGAGACGCTCCCCAGATAAAAGTTAATTTTGTATTACCATAAACTGTGCATGTATATCACGGGATATGGTAAAAGCAAAGCTCATTTTCGTTAATCGTTATCGGAACTCCCAAGTGACTGAAATAAAAGCGTATTACAGCTGTTCAGCGGGAATGCCGGTGACGGTGCAATGCCGTTTGTCACCTCTGCCAGGAAATCGATTCTGCCGGATGTTCCCAGAATGTTCTTCCTTCGAAAGGATGGCAAAGGCACGCCTGCCGTCACGGAAGAGTCGAATAAAGGTCGGGGTTGCACAAGTCAATCGAATTCGGTCTCGCCTGCAAGCTGCTGGTATTTCTTGCCATTTGGTTTCCCGAAATGACAGGCACCGTCCCCAGCGCCCAAAAAAGATTCAGGCCGCCGGGGGTGCCGGCGGCCTGACGTGACGTCTTTTCTTCTAATGCCTGTTATTTAACCGTGCAGGCTTTGTTGTCGAGGAAGTCGTTGGCACAGCCGACATCGTCGCTCGCAGCCGGTGCGCCGCCGGCGTTATTGCCGCCAGCCGCAGGTTCGACGTTGGCGAGAGTCTGCGCCGTCTGGGCGACAGTCTTGGCCTTGCCTTTCTTCTTCTTCGGTCCGGTCGGATCGCCGGCAGCAGGCTCAAGGTTCGCGAAAGCATTCGCGCCCTGGCTGTTGCCATTCTGGTTGCCGTTACCGAAACCGGGCGCGCCCTTGATGCTGACGTTGGTGTTGCTATTCGTGTCCGTCGGGCGCGGTTCGAATGATGGATAATAATTCAGGTCCTCGTCACCGTAGGAAATGATCGGGCGTCCCAGCGGATCGATCTCAAGGAACGGCATCAGCGTGGGTGTTGGCGTCTGCTTGCAACCCTCTTCGTCATCACATGGCGTCGGCGTGGGCGACGGTGTCGGTGCCGGAGTGGGTGCCGGGGTCGGCGCGGGCGTCGGAGCCGGGGTTGGCGCAGGCGTCGGGGCCGGTGTGGGCGCAGGCGTCGGTGCCGGCGTGGGCGCTGGCGTCGGAGCCGGGGTCGGATGCGGCGTCGGCGCGGGTGTCGGTGCCGGCGTGGGCGCTGGCGTCGGTGCCGGCGTAGGTGCAGGCGTCGGAGCCGGTGTGGGCGCCGGAGTCGGTGCTGGCGTAGGGGCCGGGGTCGGCGCGGGCGTCGGGGCTGGGGTCGGCGCAGGCGTCGGCGTGGGTGCCGGAGTCGGAGCCGGAGTGGGTGTCGGCGTCGGCGTGGGCGCCGGGGTCGGCGCGGGCGTGGGCGTCGGAGCCGCGCCGCAATCGCCGCCTGCGTTGAAGCAGGTGCTCTCAGCTGCCACCTTTTTGCCCGTAAGAGTTATGACCCCGCCATTTTGCGAGGTGTCGAAAGTATTGTGTACGTTGCCAAGGCTTGACGAATCCACCGTCGAACCGTTCTGCAGCAGAACGATGCTGCCGGGGGTGCTGCCGCCAGTAGCGTCGATTTCGGAGTTATTAATATCGACGCCCTTTGAACCAGTTCCGGTAAGGTCGATATTAGCGCCGCCAGAGAAGATCGCGCTGTTGTTATTGACCGACACTGAATCGCCCGTCAGGCTCACATGGCCGCCATTCGTCGAAACCGTAGATTTATTTAGGCTCACAGCGCCAGTGGTGTCGAAGGTAACGATGCCACCGTTGGTCGTGATATTGTTGTTGGCGATATTGATGCCGCCGCTGCCTGCCGTGACAATGAGGCCCGCGCCAGCGAAGGTGATATTGATGTCAGCGCCAAAGGTGATCGAACCTGTACCGCCGGGGTTGCCTTCTGTAGATCCGGAATCGTGCAGATCATAGTTCGTGTGCGATGCGTCGATGGATGCAGCCAGCGTCGAGTCAACCGTCAAGGACGCCGGATCCAGCAGCCAGGTTCCCAATGCGCCATTCGCCGCCGAGGTGTCCACATGCGAGCCGCCCGCTTCAAGGATGCCTTCGGAAGAGGTTTCAACGAGACCGCCATTGCCGCCATTCGCGCCGCCCTTAGCCTGGAAGGTGCCAGCGCTGGTGGTGCGGTTGTCGGACCAGACGGCGATGGAGCCGCCATTGCCGTTGTCGGTCGCGTTCGCGCTGATCACGCCTGCATTGGAAATTTCAACTGTCGACGCATGAGCGAGATCGCCGCCGCCCGCCGGGCCACCACCGATGTCGATCGTGCCGCCGCCGGTCGAGCCATTCGCTTTCACCGAGCCGTTGACATGCACATGCGCGCCTGCGCCGGTAATGACGATCTGACCGCCTTGGCCGACCGTTAAGCCGCTGGCTTCAACAATCCCGTTCGTGTTGATAACGGAGTTGACCAGCTTGCTGGCCGCGGCCGCCGTCAGCAGGACAGAGCCGCCGTCCGTGGAAATCTTGCCCGTATTGGTCGCGAAAATTGTGCGTGCGCCATGCGTGTTGCTGCTGACGGCCAGGCTCAGCAGGCCATCGCCGTAGAGGTCGACGCCGAAGGTGTCGCCCGCGCCCATCTGCAGTCTGGCGAGCTTGCCCTGGATGATGCCGCTGTTCTTGACAGTGGGCGCCACGAGCAGGCCGAGTCCGGCATTTTCGATCGTGATGTGACCCGCGTTGGAAACGACGGCTTTTGCGCTGCCCGCCTGGTTGAAGGACAAGGCGCCAGTCGAGGTCATGAAGCTCTGGTCGTCGATGTTCGCGGATGAAGCGACGAAGCCCGCGGCATCCACATTACCGGTCTTGCCGATGATGACGCCGTTCGGGTTGATGACGATGACCGTGCCGTTCGCGGTCAGGTTGCCGTTGATGAAGCTCGCCTGGCCCGCGGTCGTGACGCGGTTCAGGGTGACCGAGCTGGTGCCTGCTTCCTGGATGAACTGGGTCGTTTCGCCGTTCGAGATGTTAAAGGAACCCCAATTGATGACCGCCTTGCTGGAGGTCTGGTCGATGGTTTCGGTTGTCCCGGCGCTTGAAATCGTGGCCGAGCCCGCCGTGACGGTGCCGCCTGTCGGGTTCGCGTTGGCGGTCGATGCGCCGCCGGTCATGAGGCTGAGGACGAGGCCGTTCAGGAACAGGAACTGGGTGCAAATGTTGAAGACCTGCTTGCCCTTTTTGCGGATCGACCAGCGGAATTCCTGACGGTCGACAACCGACTTGTCTTTCGCAAATTTACCCATGGATGATTCCTCCCCGGAGTCTAAAACGGCATATGATGAACTGAGCGTGATTTTATATCACGCGATATGTAAAAAGAAAAGGATTATTTAATAAATCCTTAAAACCTCTTTAAGACACTGAAAAACAAGCGAGGTTCGCGGTCGCCCTCGGAGGCCACATCGCGGCTCATGGGCTTGTCCAGCTCCACATAGCCCGTCCAGTCATGGACCACGTTGAAGCGCAGGCCGATTCCCGCCGATGTCAGGGATGCCTGGGAGAACTCGCCCACGCCGGGGTCGCGGTTGTAGACCCGGCCATAGTCTATATATGTGTAGGCCTGGTAGGACTGGAGGAACCGGTTTTGCACTGGGCCGCCATAGCGGAGCTCGGCCACGCCAGCATAACCGCTGTCACCCGTGATCTCGCCCTGGTCAAAGGCGCGGCCGTAGGTCGGGCCGCCGACGGTGAATTCTTCGGAGGCCAGCAGCGGCTCGGCTGCGAGCTGTCCGGTCCCCGACAACATCAGCGACCAGAGGTCGAAGAGGTCCTGCACGCGGGTGCCGGTGATCGTGCCCTTCAGGAAGTCCTGGTCGCCGTTGGCGCGCGAGCGGGCGGGCACGTTGTTGTTGTTAGTCGCATCAAAGACGTTGATGCCCTTGTAAGCCAGCACGTCGAACTGGTTGACGCCCTTGAGCGGGTCCGTGAAGTCGAAGGACGTCCCGGCGCGCAAGGAGCGGACGCGGTCGGTCGCGATGCGGATATCCGCGAGATCCGTCGTCGAGTTCAGCGCGTCGAAGCCGCCGACGAGATTGAAGTTCCACTGGCGGCCGCGCACGATAGGGTAATCCGCCTCGAGATCGTAAAGGATCGAGTCGCCGTCGATGGAGGGCGAGCCCGGGATATCCGGGTTGGAGCCGGTCACCGCGATGCGGCCTTTCACTTTCAGGCCTTCGGGTCCGATCTGCTCTTCGTGCGTGATGTCGGCGAAGCGCATTTCGTGAGTCTGCGTAGTGAGGATGCCGCGCACTGTCGTGCGGTCATGCAGGCCCAGCACGTCGTTGAACGCGCCGACCAGCGTGCCGCGATAGGGCCCGAGGAATTTCGAGCCGCGGTCGTCGAAGCTGGCCGAGCCTTCGAATTTCTGCTCTTCCACGTCGATGACGAGATCGCCGCCGCCTTCGGTGGCCGAAGGCTTGACGAAGCTGCGGGCCGTGATGCCCGGAAGGTCGTCGATGAGAAGAAGATAACGCTCGATCTCATGCGTGTTCGCGGCGCCCGAGGTCTTGATCTTCTCGGCCATGCGATGGATCAGGCCGTTGCCGTCATGGAAATTCCCGACGAGCTGGACGTTGATGATGCGGCCTTCGATGGCGCGCAGGTGCACGACGCCCCCGCTCACCTTCTGCGGCGGCAGGATGGCGCGCGAGAAGATATAACCGTCCTCACGGTATTTGCGCGTGATGCGCTGCGCGATCGTGTTCAGGTCCGCGAAGGAAACCATCTGGCCAAGGAAATCCTTGTAGAGCGGGCGCAGGTCCGCGTCGGTGTAGACGGTGCCGCCATCGAGCACGACGCCACTGAGGACAAAAACTTTCTTGGTGCTGAGGCCCGTCGCACCTTTGGTCTCCGGGACCGAGACAATGGCGCCAAGGCGCGACGGCGCGCGTTCGGCGGGCGGCGTGCTTTTGTTCAGCATGCCCGGCTCGACGGTCGACAACGGCGGACCCGCGGAGAAAGCGGCGGGCGCAAAAGCGAAGAGGCCGAGGGCCAGGAATAAAGCGTGCTTATTCAACAGTCTTTTCATTAATATTTTTCCCCAGGACGAAAATTAAGGAGCAACCGGAAGGACGCCGTGCAACCTAGCCACATTTGGCGTCCATTGCAACAAACACGATCTTATTAATTTCTTAGCATGGAATGTTCAGCGGGAATAGATTCCGGCGGTGTCTTTTATTCGGGAAATTCACTTATATTATAATGTGTGGTTTTTCCGCATCACTCTTTAGTAGCGGAATGTCGCCCTCACCATCCCCGTATGGGCGGCAAAGGCGCTGCGGTAATCGTAATCATAGCCACCTTTGACGTCCCAGCTGGCGGTCGAATACCAGGTCAGGCTGGTGCCCGCGTTCAACAGGAGCCGCGCCGGCTTGGGCCCCGTCGAGGTAAAGGTGCCACAACACGGGCCGGTAAAGACCGTCGATATTTTATCCGCCAGGAAGTCATACCGCACACCCGCATGGACCGACGGCACAAGCCAGCTGCCGTCGGCGTTACGGCGCAGCCAGGTTGAATCGATGCCGGGGCCGGCCTCGAAGGTGTCCGCGCCGTGCTGATCGACGAAAAGACTTTCGCCAGTGCCTGTCTCCTGGTAGCTGCCGGGATTGTAATGAGTCCAGCGCGCCAGGATGCTGGGCGTGATTTGCGCGAGGCCATGCTTGAACGTATGCCCTGCCTTCACGAGCGCGACATATTCGTTCGCCCCGTAGCTGCCGTGCTCGTTAGAGCCGAAGGAATCGCGATCCGCGTCATTCTGGCTGCGCGCATAGGCCAGCATGCCGCGCAGATAGCTGTGTTCGGCGATGTCGTAATTGCCGTAGAGCGTCAGCTGATAGCTGTCGGCATGCGTGTGCGGCATCAGGGGATCGCGCGGCTCTTCATTCGAATGAGCATAGCTGAAGCTCGCGCCGACGATGGCCTTTTCCCACCTGTCCGTATCCGCGCCGAGCGCGGCGCCCGCCGATGCCTGATCGTAGCCCAGGAGCCCATCGCGTTCGCCCTGGTGCGAAGCATTCGCGAAAAGCTCGCCCCATTCGCGCAGCCCGTGTCCGCCATTGCCCGCGCTCGCGCCGGATAAAAGCCCACCGGATAAAAGATTGTCGAGCCGCTGATCCGAAAGGGTGAGCGACCGGTCGGCGAAGATCTGCGCTGCCGCGTAGTTGGCGTCGGCTTCACTGTAGATGGCCGTGCCGGGATTGTTGAGGCTGTCGAAAACCGAAGGAAGAATATCGGGCAAAGGCATAAAAAGTGTTCCGTCCAAGGGGGTAATTTCGCCCTCACTCTAAGGCAGCCATTTATCTATGGCAAGAAGGCGGGCGGGTTTTCATATTTATTCGCGCGAATGAAACCATTTCCGGCGTATTGAATTGGCTGCATACGGCGAACCAAGCCGTCACTGGCTATTTCGAGGGATGTCAAAAAATGCACAAGCACGAAAGCGCGCCGGCGGGCATTACCGCTCCTCCTATTCCTTTCGCCGATACGGGCGCCGCCGAAAAATGGTCGGCGATGGAAGAGCGGATGACGCATCCGCTGCTGCAGTCGCTGCGCGGCATCCGCAAGGGCACGCTCAGGCTTTACCTGCCCGATAGCAGTGAAGTCTTCTATCTCGGCGCCGATCCCGGCTTCCATGCCAGCATGCGCTTCAACGACTGGAAAACCCTCGATCGCATCGCGCTCGAGGGTGACGTCGCGCTCGGCGAAGAATATGCCGCGGGACGCTGGGCGACCGCGGATTTAAGAAAGCTGATGCGCTTCGCGGCACAGAACAACGCCTTCGACGGCGAGCGGCAGGAAGCCCCGCTCTCACGCCTCGCCCGTTTCGCGCGACGCAAGATTTTCGCGCGTGGCGAAGGCTCGCGCCGCAAGCTCCATCCGCGCTACGACTTCGATAACGAATTTTACCGCCTCTGGCTCGACAGCACGATGAGTTTCTCGGGCGCGTTGTTCCACGGCGACAACAGCGTGCCGCTCGAGGAAGCCCAGCGTGCGAAATACCGCCGCATCCTGGGCCGTCTCGATCCCCAGAAGGGGGAGCATATCCTCGATATCGGCTGCGGCTGGGGCGGTTTCATGGAAGAAGCCGCGCGTTTCGGAGTCCGCGTCACGGGCGTGACGTTAGGCGCGGAACAAGCGGCTTTCGCCGCGCATCGCCTTGCCGGTTTCGCGAACCTGGCCGAAATCCGGCTCGAGGACTACCGGCGCGTGAGCGGGAAATACGACGATGTCGTTTCGCTGGGCGTCTTCGAAACCGTCGGCGAGGCCCAGTGGCCCGACTTCATGAATTGCGTCTTCCGCAATTTGAAACCGGGCGGCCGCGCGATTATCCAGACGACGGTCATTCGCGACGATCTTTTCGACGCCTATCGCGCCGGCACGGATTTTGCGCGCGACCATGTGCTGCCCGGCAGCCTGATTCCCTCCCGCCGCCGGTTCGAGCAGGCGGCGCGCCGCGCGGGTCTCAACATCAACGACGTCTATCATTTCGGCCGCGACCAGGCCATCACCTTCGACAAATGGAGCGAAAGGTTCGACGCCGCCGCGCCGCGCTTACGCGACATGGGCTATTGCGACGCCTTCATGCGCAAGTGGCGCTTTCACCTGTCTGACCGCGCGGCCCAGTTCGACGCGCGCCGCCTTGATATGATCCAGGTCGAACTTTCGAAACCGAGGGCCTAAACACATGCAACAACACTCGCAAAAGACTTGGATCATGGCGGCCGACGACGTCTCCGCCCATATCTTCGCGCGGCAGGACGGTCATCTGAAATCCGTCAGCGATCTTTTCGCCGAGGATCAGGCCGAGATCGAGATGACCAATGACACGGTCGGCCGGACCGGCTCGTCGCCCACCGAGCGCCATAAGTACGAGCCGTCGATGGACCAGAGCCGGCAGCGCGAACTGTCCTTCGCCCACCAGATCGGAATCCTTCTCAACGACGCCGCGTCCCGCCAGGCTTTCGACCAGCTCGTCATCGTGGCGGCGCCCAAGATGCTGGGCTATCTGCGCGGCGAGCTCGACGGCCAGGCGAAGCAGCATGTCGTGGCCGAGGTGAACAAGGAGTTCGCGAACCTGAAAGGCCGCGCCCTCGAAGAAAAGCTGCTGGGCATCCTGCACGATTCCGATATCATGTCGCGTCCGCCGTCCTAAAGGGCACGCTCGCTTCGCTGGAAACCGGAACTTTCGCCTCCCCCTTTCGTAGGTCCCATTACATTGGGAACTTAAAGGAGGGTTACGATGCAGCCTGACATCAAAAAGAATTTCGAGGAAGCCGCCTGCGGAAAAGGCGGCAAACAGGAAAAACCGGCCAAATGCGGTGAAAACGCCATCAAGAGCGTCCACCCGGATGAAGACGTCCATGAAGCGTCGGAAGAATCATTTCCGGCGAGCGATCCGCCGGGATCCCACATCTTCACGCACTAGCTTCGGGGTGAATGACTGACGAACCGCCGTCGGGCGTGATGATCACCTTGACGCAGCCGTCCTTCTTGTCGCGGAACGTCTCATAAGCTTCCGGCGCCTCCTCAAGGCTGACGTGGTGCGTGATGACGAAGGATGGGTCGATTTCCCCTTTCTCGATTTTTTCCAGCAGCGGTTTCATGTAGCGCTGAACGTGCGTCTGGCCGGTCTTGATCGTCAGGCCCTTGTTCATGGCGGCGCCGAAGGGCACATTGTCGAGGTTGCCGACATAGACGCCGGGCACCGAAATCGTCCCGCCCTTGCGGCAGCATTTGATCGCTTCGCGCAATACGTGCGCGCGGTCGGTGCCGATGCCGACCGCCGTCTTGGCCAGGTCGATGACAGCGTCCATGCTGCCATGGCCCGCCGCCTCGGTGCCGACGGCATCTATGCAGGCGTCAGGCCCACGGCCGCCGGTCATTTCCATCAGCCGGTCGTAAACGCTTTCCTTGGAAAAATTGATGATTTCGGCTTTGCCTTGCGTTTTCGCCATCTCCAGGCGTTCAGGCACTTCGTCGATCGCAATGACACGTCCTGCGCCCAGCATCCAGGCGCTCCTGATCGCAAACTGGCCGACCGGGCCGCAGCCCCAGACGGCGATTGTGTCGCCGGGTGAAATATCGCAGTTCTCCGCCGCCATATAGCCGGTCGGAAAGATGTCGGAGAGGAACAGCACCTGCTCGTCGCGCAGGCCCTCCGGCACCTTGATGGGGCCAATGTCGGCATAGGGCACGCGCACGAATTCCGCCTGCCCGCCCGAGAAGCCGCCCGTCAGATGCGAATAGCCGAACAGTCCAGCCCCCGCCTGACCCATTTTCTTGCGCGCTTCTGCGGCATTGGGGTTCGAAACGTCGCAGAGGGCGTAAAGCCCCTTCTTGCAGAAGAAACATTCGCCGCAGGAAATGGCGAAAGGTACCACCACCCGGTCGCCCACTTTCAGCGCCTTCGACGCTTCGGGTCCCACCTCGACCACTTCGCCCATGAATTCGTGGCCCAGGATATCGCCGTCCTCCATGGAAGGAACAACGCCATCAAGGAGGTGGATATCAGAGCCGCAAATGGCGCAGGCGCTGACTTTGATGATCGCGTCGCGCGGATTCAGGATGTAAGGGTCGGGCACCGTATCGACACTGACCTCACCCATCCCGTGCCAGCAAAGGGCTTTCATGATTTACCTCCGGATTCAAGGCTACTTATGGGCGAACGTGCGCTTTTCCCAAAAGTTCCTCGGAGGCCAAAAACCCCGCTTCGCATCAGGGATTTAGACGAACCCGCCTGCGCCAAGGCAGTTGGCCTTTGACGACAGCATTCAAGCGCAAAGGAGAACCGCCATGATGCAGCAAGACCGGGATTCGCCGCCGAAAATTCTGCCGCAACGCCAGTACAGCCAGCCCGGATCGGAAGCGGAAATGACGCCCGAGCCCGCCTCGCGCATGGAAGGCTATAAGGCGGCCGGCAAGCTTCTGGGCAGGCATGCGCTTGTAACAGGCGGCGACAGCGGCATCGGCCGCGCGGTCTGCATCGCCTTCGCCAAGGAAGGCGCGGACGTCGCTTTCGTCTACCTCAGCGAAGACGAGGATGCCGCCGTCACCGTGAAAGCCGTCGAAGCGGAAGGACGCAAATGCCTTGCGATCAAGGGCGACATCGGCGACCAGGAATTCTGCGGCATCGCGACGGAGAAGGCGCGCACGGTGCTGGGCGACATCGGCATCCTTGTCAACAATGCCGGCGAGCAGCACCAGCAGAACGACGTCACCGGCATCTCGCGCGAGCAGCTGGAAAGAACGTTCCGCACGAACGTCTTCGGAATGTTCTTTATGACGCAGGCCGTCGTGCCGCACATGGCGCCGGGCGACACGATCATTAACACGGCGTCGATCACCGCCTACCGCGGCAGCCCTCATTTGATCGACTACAGCGCGACCAAAGGCGCGATCGTCGCCTTCACGCGCTCGCTGTCGGAGAACCTGGTGGACAAGAAAATCCGCGTTAACGCCGTGGCGCCGGGACCGATCTGGACGCCGCTGATCCCTTCCTCGTTCGATGCCAAGAAAGTGTCGGAATTCGGCCAGGATTCGCCGATGGGACGGCCGGGCCAGCCCGACGAAGTCGCGCCCTGCTACGTCTTCCTCGCCAGCGATGATTCAAGCTACATGACCGGACAGGTCCTGCACCCGAACGGCGGGACGGTCGTGAACGGCTAGACGGTCAAGTGCGAGGTGTGGATATTATCGCCCTTGCCGGCATTCTGCTGCTCCACGATCTCCAGGACGTTCTTCATGAAGGACGGCAGGTCCGCCGGCCAGCGAGCGGTGATGAATTGCCCATCGACAACGGTCTTTTCGTCGGTGTAGACGGCGCCCGCCTTTTCGATTTCGTCCTGGATTTCCGGCCAGCCCGCGATGGATTTGTCGCGGATCAGGTCTGCAGCGGCGAGTACCTGCGGTCCGTGGCACAAAGCCGCGATGGGTTTGCCACGCTCGGCGAATTTCTTGACCAGGGCCAGCGTTTCCTTGCTTTTCTTCAATTCGGCCGGCGCCTTGCCGCCCGGGATGTAGAGCAGATCATAGTCCGCGAAGTTGACGTCGGACATCTTCCAGGTGCCGGGCAGCCCATAACCCATTTTGCCCTTGAAATCGCCGCCCTTCGGGGTGGCGACGTCGACGTTGAAACCTTCCTCGACGAACCGGTAATAGGGATAGAAAAACTCGAGATCCTCGACGTTGTCGGCGGTGATGACAAGAACGGACCGGACGGCGGTCTCGTCCATCTCGGGCGTGAATGTGTCTTTCGGCGCTTCGGCCATGGCTGATCTCCCCTCATTGCATGCTGGTAACGACAACTTAACAAATGCCCGGCATCCCGGTTCGTTCCCATACGTCCCCCTCTTGCGGAACTCTCATGCCGAACCGCCGTTGGGCACCAAGGCACAACGGAGTACATCCTATGGCACAGCGGGCTTATTGGAACGGGCATATCAGGCTATCCCTTGTCACCTTCCCGGTCCGCCTTCACGCCGCGGTGACGGAAACCGAAAAGATCAGGCTTCACAAGATCGAGCGAAGCACCGGGCGCCGCATCCATTACCAGAACGCGACTGAAGACCAGCACCGCGTCGAACCGGCCGACATCGTCAAAGGCTACGAATACGAAAAAAACCAGTACGTGCCCATTGAGGATGATGAGCTGAAAAAGCTGCGGGTCGAAAGCAAGCATATGATTGACCTCGTGCAGTTCACCGACATGCACGACATTGACGCGATTTATTTCGAGAAGCCCTATTACATCGTGCCCGACGGGCCCGTGGCCGACGAGGCTTTCGTAACCTTGCGCGATTCCCTGCGCGCCGCAAAAAAAGTCGCGCTCGGCCAGATCACGCTGGCGGGCAAGGAGCGCATCAGCTGCATCCGCCCCTGCGGCAAAGGCCTGGTGCTGGAGACGTTGCGCTATGCGAACGAGGTGCGCCGCGCCTCGGAAATCTTCCGCGACATCCCCGAGGATGCCGACGTTTCAAAGGACCAGATCGATCTCGCCGCCGAGCTGATCGAGCGCAAGACCGCGCCCTTCGACCCGACCGCCTTCAAGGACCATTACCAGGAAGGACTACTCGAGATCATCAATGCAAAGCTGCATCACCGCCGCCCCGACCTCGGACCGGTGGAGCGGCAGCCCGCCAAGGTCGTCAACATCATGGATGCGCTCAAGCGCAGCCTGAAGGAGTCGGGCGGTGGCGCTCCGACAAGCGCGCCCAAACAGCGCCGCGCGCCGCGGCCGAAGCGGCATGCGTCCACCAAGCGAAAGCACAAGGCGGGGTAACGCAATGGGATTGCAGCCTTATGAGAGCAAGCGCAATTTCCACATCACGCCGGAGCCGCCGCCGGAACGGCACCCGCGCAAGGACGGCCACAGCTTCTGCGTCCAGAAGCACGACGCCTCGCGGCTGCACTACGACTTCCGCCTCGAGCTCGACGGCGTGCTGAAAAGCTGGGCCGTCACCAAGGGCCCCAGCATTGATCCCGCCGACAAGCGCCTGGCTGTGCGCACCGAAGACCATCCCCTCGCTTACGGCGGCTTCGAAGGCATTATTCCGCAAGGGCAGTACGGCGGCGGGACGGTCATGCTCTGGGACACCGGCTCGTGGGAGCCTATCGGCGACGCGCACGAAGGCCTCGAGAAAGGCCACCTGAAGTTCGAGCTGCACGGCGAGCGCATGCGCGGCAAATGGGCGCTGATCCGCATGAAGAACCGCAAGCCGAGCGACCGCAACGAAAACTGGCTTCTGATCAAGGAGCGCGACGAGGAAGCAGCGCAGGACGGCGCCGCACAGGAATTCCTGGCCGAAAACGCGACGAGCGTGAAAACGGGCGCCACGATGGACGAAATCGCCACCCGCGCCGGCGACGTCTGGCAAAGCAAGGGCGAGGCGCAAAAAACGAAGGCGCGACCGCAGGTGCGGCGCCGGCCGAAGGCTGACCCGTCGGAAGCGCGCGCGCTCGCGTCCGACTACAAGCAGGTCCAGCTCGCGACCCTGGTGTCCGAGCCGCCGCTCGGCAAGGACTGGCTGCACGAAATCAAGTTCGACGGCTATCGTATCATCTGCTCGGTGTCGAGCCAGGGTGTCGTCATCCGGACCCGCAACGGCAACGACTGGACTGAAAAATTCCCCGCCATCGCCGATGCCCTGTCGCGCCTCGACGTCGAGGACGCGGTGCTCGACGGCGAAGCGGTGATGCTTGACGACAAGGGCCGCTCAAGCTTCCAGGCGCTGCAACAGGCGCTGGGCGACAGTGGCGACCCCACGCAGATCCAGGGCTATTTCTTCGACCTCCTGCACCTTGACGGCAAGAACCTGACCGGAAAGCCGCTCGTCGACCGCAAAAAACTGCTGGCCAAGATCTTCAAGCGCCTGCCGGACGGATCGCCCCTGCATTACAGCGAGCACCTTGAAAGCTCAGGCGAGGTGCTGACGCAGGCCTGCGCGATGGGGCTGGAAGGCGTCGTCTCCAAGCGCAAGACCTCCTCCTATTTCCGCGGCCGCAGCCGCGAATGGCTGAAGTCCAAGTGCAACAAGCGCCAGGAATTCGTCATCATCGGGTTCACGCGCGCGAAGAACGACCACCGCGCCATCGGCGCCCTGCACATCGCCTATACCAGCGAAGGCGAACTGGTTTACGCCGGCAAGGTCGGCACCGGTTTCACGCACAGCATGGCGGAGCAGATCTTCAAGAGGCTCGAGCCGCTGGTCATGAAGGAGCCGCGCGTGAAATTCCCCAACAGCCCGACGATGCGCGACACCGTGTGGGTGAAGCCCCAGGTGCTGTGCGAGGTCACTTTCACCGAGTGGACCGAGACCGGCCACGTCCGCCACCCGTCCTTCGAAGGGTTGCGCGAGGACAAGAGCCCCTCCCAGGTCGTCATGGAACAGCCCATCAAGACGCCCGCCGTGCTGTCCGGATACCGCGAGTTCAAGAAATCGGGAGAACTGCAGGTGCGCGACATCGCCATCACGCATCCCGACCGCGTAATCTTCCAGAAGGAAGGCATCACCAAGGGCCAACTCGCCGAATATTATGGCGCTGTCGCGCCGCTGATGATCCGGCAGATCGCCAACCACCCGATCAGCCTCGTGCGCTGCCCGTCGGGGGTGGACGCCGAATGTTTCTTCCAGCGCAATCCCGACAAGTATATGCGCACTGTCGTCAAGCCTTTCGCCTGGACGCACAAGGGCACCAAGCACGAATATTTGTATGTCGAGGACGTAAAGGGCATCGTCTTCCTCGTCCAGATGGGCGTGATCGAAATCCACCCCTGGGGCGCGCCGGTGAACAACATCGATTATCCGGACAAGCTGATTTTCGACCTCGACCCCGACGAAGCCGTCGACTTCGAGGCCGTGAAACTCGCGGCGCAGGACGTGCGCGCGCGGCTCAAGGCCCACAACCTGAAAAGCTACGTCAAATGCACGGGCGGCAAGGGCCTGCACGTGGTTTCGCCGCTGGCGGGCACCAGCAAATGGCCGGAGGTCAAGGCTTTCACCGCCAGCATCGCGGCCGATATGGTCAAGGCGGCGCCGGAAGCCTACGTCGCCACGATGACGAAAGCCAAGCGCAAGGGCAAGATCTTCGTCGACTATTTCCGCAACGATTACACGGCGACGTCGATTGCCGATTACGCGGTGCGCGCCCGCGCCGGGGCTACCGTCGCCGTACCGCTGCATTGGTCGGAGCTGAAGGGGCTTAAGTCAGCCCATGACTTCACGATGGAAGACGTGCTGCACCGCATCGCGAAGGAAAAGCCAGTCGTCGCGACTTAACCCGCGTCGTAGGCCTTTTGCATTGTTGCGATGTCGAGCTTTTTCATCTTCACGACCGCGTTCATCACGCTGTTGGTCTTCGAGGGACCGCCCTTGGTGAGAAGGTCGTTGAGAATCTCCGGCACCACCTGCCAGGCGAGGCCGTACTTGTCCCGGACCCAGCCGCATTGGATTTCCGCGCCGCCGTCCCGCGTCAGCCTGTCCCACATCTCGTCGATTTCTCCTTGCGTCTTGCAATGGATCATCATGGATACCGCGGGCGTGAACTCAATGTCCGAGCCGCCGTTGACCGCCATGAATTCCTGCCCCTCGATGTCAAAGACGACGGACAGTACTGTCCCCTTGGGCATCGGACCATGATCGCCATAATGCGTGACGGCCTTGATCTTCGAATTTTTGAAGGTGGAGGTGTAAAACTTCGCCGCTTCTTCGGCCTGATCGTTTAACAGCAGGCAGGGAGAGATTTTTTGCATAGAGACTCCTTCACTTCCGCGAAGTCTATACCCTGCCGCCACCCCGGACAAGTGAGCCCGAAGGGCGAATGCTGCGCCTGGAGGATGCTAAAGCATCAGAACAAGCTCATCTGCTTGTCCCGCGCGCGGCGGTTGAAATGGGCAGTGGAAAGCTTCAGCCGCGTCGTGAGGCCGAAGCGCTTGCGCGACAGGTCGAAAACCTGCGAGATCTGTTCGGCATAAAAGCCTTCGCCGCGCATGCGGGTGCCGAATTCCGAGTCATTGAGCTTGCCGTCGCGAATGGAACGAATGCGGTTAAGCACCTTGTCCGCACGGTCCGGGAAATGCTCGTGCAGCCAGGTCTGGAACAGGTCTTTCACGCCCCAGGGGAGGCGCAGCATCGTGTATCCCGCCGATTTCGCGCCCGCCGAGGCCGCTGCCTGCAGGATCGCCGGAATTTCATGTTCGTTCAGCGCGGGCACGACGGGACCGATCATTACATTAACGAAAATGCCCGCCTTGGCCAGCTGCTCGACGGCCTTCAGGCGCAGGGGCGGCGTCGAGGCGCGCGGCTCCATCACGCGCGCGAGTTTCGGGTCGAGCGTGGTGATCGAAAAATTCACCGACACCGCGTCGATGGCCGCCATGTCCTTCAGCAAATCGATGTCGCGCGTCACCAGCTGGTTCTTGGTGATGAAGGACAAGGGATTGCGAAAGTCGCGCAGCACTTCCACGCAGGCGCGGGTGATTTTCAGCTTGCGCTCGATGGGCTGGTAAGGATCGGTGACGCCGCTCATGAAAATCACTTTGGGCTCCCAACCGGGCGAGCTCAGCTTTTCCTCCAGCAGGCGCGGCGCGTCGGGCTTGGCGAAGATCTTGGTCTCGAAATCGAGGCCCGCTGAGAGGCCGAGATATTCATGCGTGGGCCGGGCGAAGCAATAGATGCAGCCATGTTCGCAGCCCCGGTACGGGTTGAGCGTCGCCTCGAGGCCGATATCAGGGCTGTCGTTCGTGGAAATGATGCTTTTCGACCTGTCGCGGAAGATTTCGGTGCGTATCTGGCGTGGCAGCGGTTTGCCGTCCTCGTCGACTTCAGGCGGCGCTTCCGCATCGGCCTCGACCTGCAAGGGCTCGAAACGGCCAACCGGGTTTTCAAGGGCGCCCCGTCCGTGCGGAGCCAGGTGACTGCTGGGTTTATTCGTCTTCATCCTCTCATTCTAACAGGATTCGCGAAAATGTTCTACATTTGTTCTCATGGAAAACCATCCTTTTTAAAGGTCGGGAACCCCCTTTCGGGGCAGGCATTGTTTTTAAAAGGACCCTGTTACGACAGGAGAAAAACCATGCGAATTTTCGAAACTTCAGTTGCGCTGGCTGCCCTGCTTTGGGCCGCGCCGGCCGTGGCACAGTCTATCCCCGCCCACTACTATTCCACGCCGTGGGGGCCGATCTTCACCTCGCGCGATGAATGCGACAAGGCGGGCGCCATTCCCGACATGAAGACGCTCGACCTCAATCACGATGGACTCGTCAGCGAGCAGGAATGGCAGATGAGCGGGCTGCCCGACAGCATGCTCACCATGTTCAGCTCGATCGACAAGAGCGGCAAGGGCTATATCACGGAAAAAGAGCTAGACGCCTATCGCCACGTCGGACGCTGCAGCGAAACGCCGACGCTATAATTTTGGGTGGTCGCCGGCGCCGATCTTTGGCGCGGGCGGCGGCGCGTCCGTCTTCGGCGCTACTTCGATAGATAAAGGTTTGTAATCCGGCCGGTGGCGGATCGAGGTGCCGCGCGGGTGGGACACATAGCGCACGCCGTCTATGGTTTCGTCCTTCGCGCGGTGCCAGTGGCCGAAAACCCAGGTGGTGATCTTCCCGTTCAGATCTTCATCCAGCACTTCTTTCATCGCGCTGTTGGCGAGATTGCTGAAGAATGCCGGCATATTCGGCAGGTTCTGCGGCATCAGCTTTTTGGACGGCATGGTATGCGTCACGACGAGGATGCTGTGGATGGCGGGATCGCCGCCCAGCTGCTTTACCAGCGCTTTAAGATCGTCGACATCCTGCCGCGCCTGTTTTGAGAAAGCCGCAGCGGCTTCGGACGTTATTTTTAATTTGTCGATGACGGCCTGCTCCGCCTCTTCCACCGATACCCCATCGAGCGCCGCATAATCCCAATGCCCGTTGCGGCCGATAATGGCGGTGCCGTCGATGATGACCGCGCCATCTTTGAGGAAATGGACATTCGGCAGATCCGCGATCATCTCGCGCACGCGGTCGTCAAAGCTCGTGATATCCTCGCCGCCGTGGTAGAGCTTTTCGCTGAATTCGTGGTTGCCGTCGATATAGAGGACGGTCTTATAAACCTTCGAGAGGCGCTCCAGCTCCTTGCGCGTTTCTGCCAGCGTGTCGGCAACGTCCCCCGCAACAATAACAACGTCATTATTACGCAGCGCCGCCCAGTCGACAGGCTTCTCCCAATACTCGACGTGGAGATCGCTCACGAGATCGAATTTGAACGGCTTCGGACTGTCTGACATTGCAAGGGCGATACTAGCGGACGCGAATGGAATGTAAAGCCGCGTCCCGAAGCCGGATTTCCCATTCATTAGAAAGGATTAAAGCAGATCCTTTCTTTATTGACCTCGCATATCCGTTATGTATAATCCAGCTATTCAAAACATTTATAAGGGCATAGCTCGATGAAGAAGTTTTTCAACAAGGTCGCCGCAAAACTGCGCGCCGGTTTAGGCCTAGCCCCCGCGCCCGCCGTCGACTGCGACTGCCCGACCGGCTTCGACGTGCTGCATGACGAGGCGCAGAACAAATCCACTGCCTTCACACGCGAAGAGCGCGGGGAGCATGGGCTGCGTGGCCTCCTGCCCTATAAAGTTTCGACGCAGGAAGAGCAGAAAAACCGCGTGCTCGAAAACCTGCGCCGCAAGACCAGCGACATCGAGAAATACATCGATCTTACCAACCTGCAGGACCGCAACGAGCGGCTGTTTTATTACACCGCTATGAGCGACATCGAGGAGATCATGCCGCTTATCTATACGCCGACGGTCGGCGAGGCGTGCCAGAAATTCTCCCATATCTTCGCCAAGCCGCGCGGCTTCTACATCACTCCTGAAGACCGCGGCCATATCCGCGAGATGATGGACAACTGGAAGCAGGACGATGTGCGCGTTATCGTAATCACCGACGGCGAGCGGATCCTGGGCTTGGGCGACCTCGGCGCGAACGGCATGGGCATTCCCATCGGCAAGCTGTCGCTCTACACCGTCTGCGGCGGCATTGATCCTGACAAATGCATGCCGGTCATGTTCGACATCGGCACCAACAACGAGAAACTGCGCAACGACCCGCTCTACCTCGGCTATCCGCACGAGCGTCTGAAAGGCCCCGCATACGACGCGCTGATGCAGGAATTCGTCGATGCGGTGAAGGACCGGTTCCCGAAGGCGCTGATCCAGTTCGAGGATTTCAAGACCGAAAATGCCTTCCGCCTGCTCAGCAAGTACCGCGACTATGTGACTTGCTTCAATGACGACATCCAGGGCACCGCCGCCGTCGCGCTGGCCGGCATCCTGGCCTCCGAACGCCTCACCGGCCACGCGCTGAAGGACGAGCGCATTATGTTCCTCGGCGCCGGCTCCGCCGCGACGGGCATCGCCGACCTGATCGTGAAGGCGCTGCAGGAAAAGGGCCTGAGCGAGGAAGAGGCGCGCAAGCGTATCTCGCTTGTCGATTCAAAAGGGCTTGTCACGAAAGGCCGTGAAAAAATCGAGGACAACAAGAAGCCTTTCGCGCAGGACCATACGTCGGCCACGCTGATGGAAGCCATGAACGACATCAGACCGACCATCCTGATCGGCGCGACGGGCGTTGCGAATACCTTCACCAAAGAAGTCGTGGAGACGATGTCGGCACTCAATGAACGCCCGGTCATCTTCGCGCTCTCCAATCCGACCTCGCATGCGGAATGCACGGCCCAACAGGCCTATGAATGGAGCAAGGGCAAGGCGATCTTCGCGAGCGGCAGCCCCTTCGACCCGGTCGAATACAACGGACAGACTTTCAAACCAGGCCAGGGCAACAACGCCTATATTTTCCCCGGCATGGGCCTCGGCATTAACTTGAGCGAGTCCGTGAAAGTCACCGACAATATGTTCCTCGCCGCCGCGCGCGCGCTGGCGAGCCAGGTGACCGACGAAGACCTGAAATCGGGAACTCTTTATCCGCCGCTCAAGAATATCCGCGAGGTCTCGGCCAAAATCGCGACCGAAGTCATCGTGCAGGCCGGTGACGACAATGTTTTCGTCGTGCCCCAGCCGCCGAATTGCGAAGACTACGTGAAGAAGCATATGTACGATCCCTCATACGGGCCCGAGGCCGCAATGCCAGCGCCCAAGCCGGACACCACACCGCAGCAGCAGCCCAAGCCGGGCTAATTAATTCCCGTCGTACGCCACGCGCCAGATGATGCCGCCGGCGTCGTCAGCCACCAGCAATGCCCCGTCCTTCGCGACCGCGATGCCGACGGGACGACCGTAAGCTTCGCCGATTTTCGGGTCGTGCATGAAACCGGTCAGGAAATCTTCAGGCATACCGGCGGGTTTGCCGTCCTTGAAGGGGACGAAGATCACTTTGTAGCCGGCGAAAACCGAGCGGTTCCAGGAACCATGCTGGCCGATGAAAGCACCACCCCGGTAATGGGGCGGAAACTGCGACGCGGTGTAGAACTTCAACCCCAGCGACGCGGTATGCGCGCCGAGAGCGTAATCCGGTACGATTGCTTTCTTGGCGACCTCCGGCAAATCGCCCTGCCAGTTCGGGTCGCGATGCGCACCGAAGTAGACCAGCGGCCAGCCGTAAAAACCGCCAGGCGTCAGGCTGGTCATGAAATCGGGCACCAGGTCGTCGCCCAGGCCGTCGCGCTCATTCACTGCCGTCCAAAGCTTGCCGGTCACCGGCTCCCGGTCGATGCCGACGGGATTGCGCAGGCCGAAAGCATAGGTTTTTTCGCCCCTACCGTCGGGATTGACCTCGAGAATGCGCGCGCGGCGCTTTTCATTCTCCATGCCGCCCTCGCCGTCATTGCTGGCGGAGCCGATGGAGACATAGAGCTTCTTTCCGTCGCGGCTGGCGACGACATTGCGCGTCCAATGGTGGTTATAGCCGCCAGTGGGAAGGTCGAGGATTTTTTCGCCATCGCCGGTGATTTCCTTATCACCCGTTTGATAGGGAAAGCGCAACAGTCCGCTTTGCGTGCCCACATATAACGTGTCGTTCACCAGCGCCATGCCGAAGGGCCGATCGAGGCCCTTCAGGAAGACGCTGCGCGTCTCGGCCAAGCCGTCGTGGTCGGCGTCGCGCAGCAGCGTGATGCCATTGGGCTTGCCCGAGAACCAGTCGCCGGACCTGTCGCCGGATGCCAGCACGTCTCCGTTCGGCAACACATATATCCATCGCGGGTTATCGAGGCCGCCAGAGAACTTCGTGACGGTAAAGCCCTTGGGCGCCGATGGCTTCGCGCCCTCGGGCCAGCCAATGACATCGGACACCCGCGTGACGGGCTTCGTCGCGAAGGGCTCGGGAAGCACAGGATGAGGGCCTACCGTAATTGTCTCCGCCCGCGCCGCGGCGAACAAAAAGAAAGACAGCGCTATGGCAGCAAAGCAAAGGCGGCGCATGGGCACGGAAAATTCTCCCTTTCCATCATGCTTTTAGCCTCCTTTCGCCGCATTGACAAAGGTTAACGCGCCGCCTATACTTTCCGGAAAATAATACAGAAAATCATTTTCGTTGAGGGTTGTCATGGCACGGGATAAAGGCGTTCTTATCATCTTCGACCTCGTCTCCACGCTGACCGATGCCGGTCCGCGTTACGTCCAGGCTTTTGCCGAAGTTTGTGCGGAACAGGGCCACGGCACGCCCGACCGCGAGGAAGTACTCGCGATGCTCGGCAACAAGACCCTGAGCGAGATTACCGATCATTTCGCGGGCAAGCTCGATGACGCTTCCAAGAAAGATTTCATGGCCTCCTGCAACAAGGCCTGCGACGCGCTGCTGACCCGTCCTGGCTGGCAGGAGGAGCTTTACCCCCATGTGCGCGAGGCGGTGGAAGCCCTGCACCTGCGCGGCGCGACGCTCGGCATCTACACCGGCACGCGCGAAGACGCGATGGAATTGCAACTCAAATACCACAATATCCGCAAGGAATTCGATCCGCGCTACATTCGCGGCAAGGACAATACGCGCGACGCCGGCAAGAAGAACAGCGAACTCAAGTCCGAGCAACTCATCAGTATCGTCGGGGATTATCGCCGCAGCCAGGGCTTTGATGCGCCCGTCATCGTCATCGGCGATTCAGAGACCGATGCCAAAGCGGCGGCGAAACTGGGCCTGATGTTCGTCGGCTTCGCGGTGAACGACAAGAAGAAGTCCGAGCTGGAATCGGCGGGCGTAAAGAACATCGTCGGCGACTACGGCGACCTGCCCGACCTGATCGACCGGTTGATGGTCCCGCCTGCAAACGACAACAGCCGCCAGATCGCGCCTGGCCGCACCCAGACGCCGAAACCCTGAAAATCCCTCCGGGGAACCCCCGCAGTCCCCCGCCATTGGTAAAGGCACCAATGGGGGCTTCATGGCGTATCAGCCCATTGAAAGTTATGGCGTTATCGGGGATATGAGTTCCATCGCGCTTGTCGGGCTCGATGGATCGATCGACTTTTTTTGCTTTCCTGAATTCGATTCCCCTTCCGTCTTCGCGGCGCTCCTCGACGACAAAAAGGGCGGGCGCTTTCGCATCGGCGCGCAATTCAAGGACGCGCGCAAAAACCAGCTTTACGTTCCCGACACCAATGTTTTGATCACCCGCTTCATGTCGCACGAGGGCATCCTCGAAGTCGTCGACTTCATGCCCGTGACAGATGAAGTCGCGGTCTCGCGCATCGTGCGCATGATCCACGCGGTGCGCGGATCGGTGAAGGTGGAAATGGAATGCCTGCCGGCTTTCAATTACGCCCGCGCGAAGCACCAGGTCAATGTCGTGAACGACGCGCATTTCCTGTTCTCGGCGGGGGAACAGGGCGCCTTGAGCCTGCAAACGACTTTTCCGATGGAATGCAAGAACGGCGCCGCCTGGGCGGAGCTGACGCTGAACTCCGGCGACTCCGCCTGCGTGCTGCTGACGTGCGGCGACTGCGAGACGCAGGCGGATCCCTTAAGCGCGATTGAAATGGACCGTCTGCACAAGCAAACGATCATGTTCTGGCGCAACTGGGTGCATTCCATCACTTACCGCGGGCGCTGGCGCGATACCGTGTGCCGCTCCGCGCTCGTTCTCAAGCTGATGGCCTCGCGCCGCCACGGCTCCATCGTCGCAGCGCCCACCTTCGGCCTGCCGGAAGCCATCGGCGGCAAGCGCAACTGGGATTACCGCTATTGCTGGATACGCGATTCAGCCTTTACCGTCTACGCGCTCATTCGCCTCGGCCTGAAGGAAGAGGCGATCGCCTTCATCAAATGGGTGGAAAACCTTTATAAATCCGCGCCCGGCGGCGAATTGCAGCTGATGTACCGGCTCGACGGCGGCACCGACGTCCGGGAAGAAATTCTGCAGCATTTCGACGGTTACGACGGCAGCAAGCCCGTGCGCATCGGCAATGCCGCAGCGGAACAGCTGCAGATGGACATCTACGGTGAGCTGATGGACGCCATGTCGCTCGCCAACAACCACATCACCAAGATATCTCACGACGCCTGGGAGCATGCCGTGCGCAGCACAAAATATGTCTGCGAGAACTGGAAGCGCCCGGACGCCGGCATCTGGGAATTCCGCGGCGGCCAGCGCGAGTTTCTTCACTCACGCCTCATGTGCTGGATCGCCTTGGATCGCGCCCTGCACATCGCCACGCAGGAATCGCTGCCCGGCGACTACCGCGACTGGATCCAGGCGCGCGCCGATGTCTACAACGATATCTTCGAGAACTTCTGGGATGGCGACATGAAGACATTCGTGCAGCACAAGCACGCGAAGGCGGTCGACGCCTCGGTGCTGCTGATGCCGCTCGTGAACTTCATCGGCCCGCATGACCAGCGCTGGCTCTCCACGCTTGACGCGGTCGAAAAGGAACTGGTCTGCGATTCCCTCGTGCGCCGCTACCGGCTGGACAAGCTCGACATCGATAAAATCGACACCAGCGTCGAGGGCAGCTTCAATGCCTGCTCCTTCTGGTATATCGCCTGCCTTGCGCGGTCGGGACGCATCGACGACGCCTGGCTGCTGTTCCACAAGATGCTGTCCTACGCCAACCACCTGGGCCTCTACGCCGAGGAAACCGGCGAGGACGGCCGCCAGCTCGGCAACTTCCCCCAGGCATTCACGCACCTGGCGCTCATCAACGCCGTCTTCGCCTTGGAAGAAGCTGAAAAATCGGCCCGCGCGCCAAGGGACTGAGCTTCAACCCGGCGAATTTGACAAAATTCAAGCATTATGTATAATATTTCATCGTAAACGAATGGGCTGATGCCATGTCAGGGCTGCAAATCGCGTTCCGCGCCGCCGCGCGCAAGGATATCAAGGCCATATCCGCCATTTTCGAGGCGGGCCTGAACCGTACCCATGAATTCGCCAACGTGACCGCCTATGTGCGCGAGCAGATCAACGACGCCACAATCGAAACGACCGTTGCGACCGACAAGGGCGGCCGTATCGCGGGCTTTATGATGGTCAACCTCGATACTGGCGACGCCGCGATCACAGTCGACCAGCTGGCCGTGGACAGCGCGTTCCGGAACAAGGGCATTGCCACCGCGCTGCTGAAACACGCGGAAGACCTCGCCCTGAAGAAACAGTTCGATGCGGTCACGCTCTATGTCCGCGCCGACAATGACAATGCCCGCCGCCTGTACGAAGGCCTGGGCTACAAGCGCCTGCGCTGGCAGAGCGTCTACTACAGGGATGGGATGGCGGGCCACAAACTTAAGAAATCCCTGCTGCCTGAAAGACCCAGCACCTGGATGCCCGCCTTCCTGCGGCGCTGGGCGGGGATGACGGCCTAAACGTTCTCTGCGATGATCTCGAGGAATATCCGGCCGTATTTTTCCAGCTTGCGCTCGCCGATACCGTGGACGAGGGCCATGCTGTCCATGCTGTCGGGTTTCATCAACACCATGTCGCGCAGGGTTTTGTCGGCAAAAATGTAATAGGGCGGAACGCCCTGGGTCCGCGCCAGCTCCATGCGCTTTTCTTTCAGCGCGGCGAACAGCGCATGATCGGCTTCGTTTTCGCCGAACGCGGCGCGCGCGGCTTCCTTGCGCAGGGCCTTTTTCCGGCCCCGGCCTTCATGGCGACGCAGCGCGAGCGTTTTCTTTTCCTTCAGGAATGCCTGCCCCTGCGGCGTCATGGCAAGGCCGCCATGCTCGGCATCCGGCGCGATAAGGTTAAGCGCCACCAGCTGGCGGAAGACGCCCTGCCATTCCGACTTCGCGAAATCCTTGCCGATGCCGAAGGTGCTGATCTTGTCGTGGCCGTTCTGGTTGATGCGCGCGTCGTCTTCCTTGCCCATCAGCACGTCGATCAGGTAATTGACGCCGAAGCGCTGCCCCGTGCGGTAGATGCAGGACAGCGCCTTCTGCGCCACGACCGTGCCATCGAAGGTCTGCGGCGGGTTCTGGCAGGTGTCGCAGTTGCCGCAGGGTGCGCAAGCGTCGCCGAAATAGTCGAGGATGACCTGCCGGCGGCAGCTTGCCGCCTCGCAGAGCCCCAAAAGCGCGTTGAGCTTCTGGTGCTCGATGCGTTTTTGCTGGTCAGGCGCATTGGATTCCTCGATGAAATTGCGCTGCATGGCGGCGTCCTGCGCGCCATAGACCATCAGCGCGTTCGAGGGCAGCCCGTCGCGGCCCGCGCGGCCGGTTTCCTGGTAATAGGCCTCGATGTTCTTTGGGATGTTCATATGGGCGACGAACCTGACGTCGGGCTTGTCGATGCCCATGCCGAAAGCGATCGTCGCGACCATGATCACTTTTTCTTCCTTCAGGAAGATTTCCTGGTGCCTGGCGCGCAAGTCTCCTGGCATCCCGGCGTGGTAGGGCAGCGCCCGGAAGCCTTCGTTGCACAGCCACATCGCCGTCTCTTCCACCGTCTTGCGCGACAGGCAGTAGACGATGCCGCTGTCCTCGGCATGGTTGTCGCGGATAAAGCTCAGCACCTGCTGGCGCGCATTGTCCTTCACGACGATGGAATAATGGATGTTCGGCCGGTCGAAACCGGCGATGAAGGTGCGGCCCTCTTTAAGGCCCAGGCATTCCAGGATGTCCCGGCGCGTGGGCGCATCAGCGGTGGCCGTCAGGGCGATGCGCGGGATCGACGGATAACGTTCCGCCAGCAGCGAGAGCTGCTTGTAATGCGGGCGGAAGTCGTGTCCCCACTGCGAGACGCAATGCGCCTCGTCGATGGCGAAAAGAGCGACCGGCGCCTCGTCGAGCAGCCCGAGGAAATCATCCATCAGCAGCCGTTCGGGCGCGACATAGACGAGGTCGAGCTCGCCGCGCAGAATAGCTTCCTTGGTCTGGACGATACTGCCGCCCGTCATGGTTGAATTGATGGCCGCGGCGCGAATGCCGAGTTCCTTGAGCGCATCGACCTGGTTCTGCATCAGTGCGATGAGCGGGGAAATAATAACGCCCACGCCCTCGCGGAGCAGCGACGGTATCTGGTAGCACAGTGACTTGCCGCCGCCCGTGGGCATGAGCACGAAGGCGTTGCCGCCGCCGGTGACATGCGAAATGATTTCGGCCTGCTCGCCCCGGAAATGGTCATAGCCGTAGGTCTTCTGAAGGATGCGAAGAGCGGCGTCTTGTTGGGCGGCTGAACGGGCGGCAAGGGACATGGATTAGATATAAACCCTCGGCAGGCTGCGCACAATGCGATTATTGGAATTACAGCCCAAAACAAAAAAGCGTAACCCCGGCGAAAGCCGGGGTCCACGGACTTGACAGGATCAATCGGAACAGTCAGGTGGCGGTTAAGATGTAAACTTTACAGTCCGTGGACCCCGGCTTTCGCCGGGGTTGCGATTCCTTATTTCTTACCGCTTTTCAAATTATCAATCTTCTCAATCCCCAGCATCTTCAGCAGCACGCTCCGCCCCGCCTTGCAGACGTTATAGGCAACGCGGCCGGCCCCTTGTGACGAAAAGAACAAGCGGTTGACGAATCCGGTCCAGCCCCGGCGCGGCAGGCGGCGGGAAATTTCGACCATGGCCTCGCTGCCATAGAAAATCTTGCCGTCAACCTTCAGCACCATGCCTTCATCGATGTCGAGGCCGCGTCGGGTGATGTCGCGCATGATCTCGCTGTCCTGCCGCGCATCGACGAGATGAAGGTTGTCGGGGCGCTGCAGCCCTTCGCAATAGGTGGCACAGACGGGGCATTTGCCGTCGTAAACCAGCTCCATCTTCTCGGCTTCTTTTTTGTCCTCGGGCGTCATGGATTGACCTTGGGGTCAGCTCATCTTGCTTAGTAAGGTAGCTGATATTCCATTATGTCCACAATTTAGATATTTAGTCAATAGGCTAAATGATATCCCCGGAAAATAGCCGTTTTCCCCTCCGCCATTTCCGGCTAAAGTCATCCCCATTCTTCATTTCAAAAAAGGCGCTATGTCGCATCGCCCTCTCACATCCGGCGAAATCGCTTTAGCCAAGACCGTCTTTGGCGACAGCATCGACTATGCGCGCGTGCGCCTGCACGACAAGCGCATTCTGCCGCCGGGTTTGCAGCGCCGCCACCAGGCAGTGGCGAAGGGCGACAACGTCTCGTTCCCCCGCTCCGCCTATGCGGCGGATTTTTCGTTCGAGACGAATGCGTTCAAGCAATCTGTTTTCATCCATGAACTCGTCCATGTCTGGCAGCACCAGAACCGCGTTCTCAGCACCCCGCGCGAGGCGCTGAAGGAAACGCTGAGGCATAAATTCAACTATGCGAAAGCCTATCCGTATCGCCTGGGCGCCCATGCCGACCTGACTGGTTACGGCTTCGAGCAGCAGGCGGCGATGATCCAGGATTATTTCCTGCTGACGCGGCACGGGGAGACCCGGTCGTTTAAGAACCGCCGCATTGACGCTCCGGGTCCGGAACTAAAACAAAAATACGAAATCGTGCTGGCAAAGTTCCTGGGAAATCCCGCCTATGCGCGGGACAGCATGGATTCGCGCAAAAAGCGCGGACCCTCGCCCTGATCTAGAACTTCCAGACGCCCTGCACCGAGAGGATATTCACATAGTTCTTCGACTGCGCCTTCGTGACGACGGGCGGGCCGCCGCCGAACGAGTTGGTGGCATCGATGTTGGCGTCGGGCATGAAGAGATGCGAGGCCGCAGCATCGATGTCAAACGCCGGCGACAGGACATAGCTGCCGCCGACCGACACCCAGAAGCGGTTGCTGTCGGGGATGCGCGTGTCGCGGAAATCATTGACCGGCGTCTCGTCGAACTGGAGACCGCCGCGGTAGGTCCATTTCTCATCTTGCTTCCATTCGGCGCCGAGCGCGGCCGACCAGGTGTCGCGCCAGGCCGTCGGGATCGTGGTCGTCCCCAGCGCCGAATTGACCGAGATCTGGCTGAACCGGCTCCAGTCGAACCAGTTGACGGAGCCTAAAATCTTGAGCTGCGGCGTAAGTTGATGCGTCGCGCCGAACTCGACGATATCGGGGAGTTTCAACTGCGCCGAAGCATGTGTGCCCGTCGTGACGCCGGTGACGGCCAAGGTGCCGTCGATATCCTGCGTGATGGCGGAACGGTAATGCAGGCCCACATTGGTTTGCGGATCGACCTTCCAAAAGGCGCCCACGTTGAAGCCCGTCTTCCAGCTGTCGCCGTTCACTTCGACCGTGCCGTCGGGGCCGATCGAGAGGAACTTCTGGTCAAGCTCCGCGTGCGCGTGCTGGAAATCGATGCCGCCGCCGAACGACAGGGCGTCGGTGATCTTCACGGCGAAGGACGGAGCGATGTCCTCGGTCGTGAGCACGCTTTCCGTCGAGTTATAGCGGCCGAACCAGGTGTTGTTGTAATTATTGGTCAAGCCGAACGGCGCCGTCACGGCGAGGCCGGCCCACCAGGTGCCCCCCTGAAACGGCATTGCGACGTAGGCGCTCGGCACCGGCGTCGGCCCGAAGGGATCGCCGCCGTCGTTGCCCGTGACAGGGCCGCCCAAAACGTTCGAACCGCGATTGGAAAGCGAGGCATGCGGAATAATGAGCGAAAGGTCCGCCGCTGCCTGCGGGCCAGACAATTCGGTCATGCCGGCCGGGTTGTTGAAAAGGGTGGAAGCATCCTGCGGGTTAGCCGCAGCGCCGGCGAAAGCATCGCCCTGCTGGCGCGCGCTTTGTTCCTGGATATAGAAGCCGGCGGCGGATGCCGTCTGAGCGGCCATCACGATGCCGCTCATCAGACCGACGATGGATAATGCTTTTTGAAATTTCATGGCAGCTCCCTGACAAATGCTACCTAGGATAATCGCATATTCCGGTGTGTTTTGCCTGAGCGTTTCCAGCAAGAAAGTTATGAAACTATGTAAATTTTTAATTTACGCCATCTGCCGCAGTAGCGTTTCTGCTTCCGCCCAGTCGACCTGCTCAGGTCCTGAGATATTCGCGCAGAGCTTGTCGAGGATACGGTCCTGCAAGGCGCCGCGCCGCTGTGCTTCGGCGTAAGGGATTTCGGGATGGAAAATCACCATCGAATAGCGCGGGATGAATTTGCCGGGCCAGCGCTTTTCCAGCGCGAAGCCGACTTTCTTGCGCAGAATGAACTGCGGGTTCGTCACGCTATCGCGCATCTCGATGAAATTTTCGACCGCCATGTCGGCAATTGCATCCGCATTGGGCTTGCGCATCTGGCCGAAGCGGCGGAAGACATCTTCCCAATCCGGCGAGGATGACACGATGAGGCTGTTGAGCGCCCTGCAATCCTCGAAGCCGCTGTTCATCCCCTGCGCGAAAAAGGGCACGATGGCATGCGCCGCGTCACCGATCAGCATCGCCTTGCCGTCGGCATGCCAGGGACTGCATTTGACAGTGACGAGCGCGCCGGTCGGGTTGGTGAAGAAATCCTGCTCAAGCTCCGGCATATGCGGCGCGGCGTCGGGGAATTCGCGGAAGAAGAACTCCTTCACGGCCGCGGGCGTTTTCAGCTGCTCGAAACTATTCTTGCCCTCATAGGGGTAGAACAGGGTGACGGTGAAACTGCCCTCGGTGTTGGGCAGCGCGATCATCATATAGCTGTGGCGCGGCCAGATATGCAGCGCGTTCGGCTCGATGCGAAAGCCGCCGCCATCCTTGGGCGGAATGGTGAGTTCTTTATAGCCGTAGTCGAGAAAGCTTTGAGAATAGTTGAAATTCCCGACTTTTCCCAGCATTGCCTTGCGGATCGCCGACCAAGCGCCGTCCGCGCCGATGACGACAGGCGCTTCGACCTTGTCTTCCTTGGCCGAGGTTTCGTCCGCGAAAGTCAGCAGTCCCTTGTCGATATCGTAATCCGCGCAGCGCCGGTTGAAGACGATATGCACATTCTTGTGGGATTCCGCGGCATCGAGAAGCATCTGGTTCAGAAGGCCGCGCGAGGCCGCGTAAATGACCTCATGTTCTTTCTGGCCGTAAGGCTGCAGGTCGCAGTTCCCCTGCGCGTCGTGCACCATGCGCCCCTTCATCGGGATCGCGATCTTCATGACAGTATCGCGCAGGCCCACTTCGTCGAGCGCCTGGATGCCGCGCGCGGTGAGCGCGAGGTTGATCGAACGCCCGGCGGAAATCTTCGTTTTGCGCATGTCGGAGCGGCGCTCGTGCAGCGTCACGTCAAATCCCTTACGGGCCAGGTACACTGCCATCAGCGGCCCGACCAGCCCCGCGCCGATGATGTGGACGGGTTGCGCCATTACATCGCGACTTTCGGTTTCGCGCTGCCACCCACCGCCGCGCCGAAGATGCGCGCAAAGGAAAACACGTCGGCGAAGCTGTTATAAAGCGGCACCGGTGCCACGCGGATGCAATCCGGCTCGCGCCAATCGCAGATGATACCGGTCGAGGTCAGCACGTCGAACACGCGCTTGCCGCCCTCGGCCATGGTCAATGATAATTGGCAGCCGCGTTCGGAGGGTTTCGACGGCGTCAAAATCTGCAGGCCCGGCACGCGCATCTCTTTCAGCAGGAACTCGAGGAAGCCGGTCAGCTTCTCGCTCTTCTCGCGCAGCCGGTCCATGCCGGCCTCGCGGAACAACTCGAGCGACGCGCGGCTGGCGGCGAACGACAGGATCGGCGGGTTCGACAGCTGCCAGCCGTCCGCCCCTTCCATTGGGTGGAAATCGGGGCCCATTTTGAAGCGCACGGACTTGTCATGCCCCCACCAGCCGGCAAAACGTGGCAGGCCGAAGGATTTCGCATGGCGTTCATGCACGAAACAGCCCGCGATCGCGCCGGGGCCGGAATTGAGATATTTGTAGCTGCACCAGCAGGCGAAATCGACGTCCCAATCGTGCAGTTCCAGCGGCACGTTGCCGGCGGCATGGGCCAGATCGAAGCCCACCACGCAGCCGCGCTTATGGCCCGCCTTGGTGATGCGCGCCAGGTCATAGAACTGGCCCGTATAGTAATGCACGCCGCCGATGAGAATCAGCGCGATGCCGCTGCCTTCCTTCTCGATGAAAGTTTCCACATCATCCATGCGCAAGGTGGCCTCGCCCTCGCGTGGCTTCAGTTCCAGCAGCGCGGTCTTCGGGTCGAAGCCATGATAACGGATTTGCGATTCCACTGCATAGCGGTCCGAGGGGAAGCAATTGCCTTCGATGAGGATTTTGTGGCGTTCCGGCGTTGGGCGGTAGAAAGAGACCATCATCAGGTGCAGATTGACGGTGAGCCCGTTCATCATCACCACTTCCGACGGCGTCGCGCCGACGACGCCGGCGGCCAACTGCGCCAGCGGCTCGTGATAGGGCAGCCAAGGATGCTTGGCGTGGAAATGCCCCTCGACGCCGAGGTTCTTCCAATCGTCCAGCTCCTGCTTCAGCGCCGCTTCGACGCCGCGCGGCTGCAGGCCCAGCGAATTGCCGCACAGGTAGATGCAATCGTCGCCCGATTTCATTTTCGGGATATGAAACTGCTTGCGGAAACGCGCCAGCTTGTCCTCGCCGTCGAGGCGGCGCACATAATTCGCATCGGCCTTGTATCGCGTCATTTCTTCACCCTGTAGAGAATGGGATGGCTGGGCGCGGCGTCGCCGGTGAAGGCCGCGACCTGCAGATTGAGAATATAGCTTCCATCCGGAATGGTTTCGGGGACGTAAACCAGCTCGGTGACCGTCTTCGACGAGGGGCGCTCGACATATTTGCTGCCGCGCGGCACGTCCCAGAACAGGCGGTGGTTGGTCAGCTTGCCCTCGTCATCCAGCCTGTCGATGGAGGGCATGTCGACCAGCAGGTGTTGCACGCCCAGCATGTTGATGTCTTCCATGGCCTCGACCGTGAAATAGGGCGGCGCCACCTTGGCGTAATCGCGCGTCTTCTTGGATGGGTCGTTCGGAAGCGTACGGATGATCAGCGCAGTCAGAAACTCCGCCGCGCATTTGGCGAGCACTTTCTTCAGCATGTCCGCTGTGATCAGCAGGTCTTCGGGCCGCGGGCGCGGGTCGTATTGTTCCTTGCACATGCCCGCCGGCATCGGCATCACGGTGATGAGCGTCGCCGGAAGAAGTCCACCCGGCATGATTTCATGCACCGAAATGCGCGCGGTCGTGATATGGCCCACGCATTCGGTATGGGTGCCGTTGAGGTGCGGGCTGAAATGATAAATCTCGCAGTTGCAGCTGCCGCCGCGCCGCACATCGCCGACGAAGGTCCCGGCCGTATAGGCCTGGTTATAGGCGGGCGGGCTGCCGAACGCCGACAGTTGCTCGCCCCCGAACCTGACGGGGATCGAGATATCGAGCGGCTGCGCCAGATCCGCCTTAAGCTCGCCGATGGAAACTTCCAGCCGCGTCATGCCACCCCCAGCCATTCCTTGGCCGTGCCCGCCAGCAGCCGCGTGCGGTCGGCATCGCTGATGCCTTCCAGATGCTCCGCCGCGAAACCCGGGTAAATGCCCTTGGTCTCCGGGTAAGGGCAAAGATTGCCCTTGGGATCGCGGCGCGTCTGCTTGTCGAACGGATCGATCTCGCCCAGCGGATAAGGATAGTCGGATCCGACCGCAAGACGCTTCGCGCCCAGAATTTCGATCAGCATGCGCAGCACCGCCGTATTGTGCGTCAGCGTGTCGACATAAACCGCGCTTTGCTGGATCGTCTTATACGGGTCGAGCTGCGATGCATTTTTGAACAGATCCGGACGGCAATAGGCGCCATGTTCCAGCCGCCCGAGCAGCGCCGGGAATGCCCCGCCGCCATGGGCATACATGACGCGCAGTTTCGGCAGCCGTTCGTGTACGCCGCCGCAGCGCAGAGAATCGAAAGCCAGCGCCGTCTCCATCCCCATGCCAATCAGCCACGGGCGCCAGTTGCGGCTGGCATTCATGCGTTTTTTCAGCTTTTCGTCGGAGGGTTGCATGAAACCGCCCCAAGGATGGATGAAGACAGCCATGCCCAGCTTCTCCGCCGCCTCGAACACCGGGAAGAAGCGCGGGTCGTCAAGGTCTTCGCCGTTGACGTTGGTGTTGATCTCAATGCCGCGCATGCCCAGGTCTTTTTGAATACGCTCGAGTTCCCGCACCGCGGCATCGGGGAAGCGCAGCGGCACCGCGCCCAGCGCCACGAAACGCTTGGGGAATTTGGCAACGGTTGCCGCATTGTCGTCATTCAGGATGCGGCAGATGTCGGCGGCGTCTTTCTCGTTGTCGACGTAATCGGGTATCATCATCGGCGTTGGCGACAGGACCTGCACCGCGACGCCGTAACGATCGCAATCTTTCAGCCGCACGGCACCGTCATAGGCATCGTCCTCGATGATGCGCTGCACTTCGCCTTTGGAATTGACCATCTCGGCGCAGCAGGGTTTGCTCGCATGCTTGCGCACCCGGACGAAATCGGCATAGGCAGTAAAGCGGCCCAGCGCCTCGTAGGTCTCGGGCGAGGTCGTGGTATGGGTATGGACGTCCCACTTTTCCATCAGGCGGTTTTCTTCCGGTTTTCAGGCAGCGGCATGACGTGCCCGCATTTCTTGCAGGTGCGCGCGGCTTCGTTGTTCCAGAAACGGTCGAAGGCCGGCGGCAGGTCCTTTACGATGTCTTTCAGGGGAAAGAATTCCTCGTGCAGCTTGGCGTGGCATTTGTCGCAGAACCACAAGAAGCCATCGAGCTCGCCCTTGGCGCGCTTGCGCTCGATGACGAGGCCGATGGTGTCCGCCTCGCGCTGCGGCGAATGGTGGACATGCGGCGGCAACAAGAACATCTCACCCTCGTTGATGGGAATGTCCCTGGGTTTGCCATTTTCCATGATGCGCAGCACCATGTCGCCTTCGATCTGGTAAAAGAATTCCTCCCCCGGATCGTCGTGGTAATCTTTGCGGGAATTGGGTCCGCCGACGACGGTGATCATGAAATCGCCGTCCTCATAGACCTTCTTGTTGCCGACGGGCGGCTTCAGGTCCTTGCGGTTATCCTCGATCCATTTTTTGAAGTTCAGCGGCGGCAGCATGGGTCAATCCTTCATCACCGCGATGCATTTCAGCTCGATGGCGATGGGCGTGGGCAGCGCCGTCACCTCGACCGTCGTGCGGCAGGGCGGGTTCTTGGCGAAATACTGCGCCCACAGCTTGTTATAGGTGGGGAAGTCCTTCTTCATGTTGGTCAGGTAGACCGTGACATCGACCAGGTCTTCCCAAGCCGCACCGGAAGATTCAAGGATGTTCTTCACATTCTCGAACACACTGTGACATTGCGTTTCGATATCGTAAGCGACGATATTCTTGTTATCGTCCAGCGTCACCCCGGGAATGTCCTTGCTGCCGCGTTTGCGCGGGCCGACGCCGGAAAGAAACAGCAGGTTGCCGACGCGCCGCGAATGCGGATAGGCGCCGACGGGTTCGGGCGCTTTTTCCGAGATATGGGTCGAGGTTTTCGTCATGTCACTCACTCCTTATACCGCGGGCTGGCAGACGGTTTTTTCTTCGGTGAAGAATTCGAGCGCGCGAAAGCCCCCTTCACGGCCCACGCCGGAATTTTTCATGCCGCCGAAGGGCGTGCGCAGGTCGCGCAGGTTCCAGCAGTTCACCCAGACGATCCCGCTGTCGATACGCGCCGCCACATTGCGCGCGCGCTCCTTGCTTTCCGTCCAGATCGAGGCGGCAAGGCCATAGGGCGTGCTGTTGGCCAGCGCGATCGCCTCGTCCTCGTTGCGGAACGGCATCAGCGTCACCACGGGACCGAAAATTTCTTCCTGATTGGTGCGGCAGGAGGCGCCGAGGCCTTCGATCACCGTCGGTTCGATGAAATAGCCGGTCTTGCAACGGCCTTTCATGAACAACCGCTTGCCGCCGCAGAGGATCTCGCCGCCCTCTTCCCGCGCGAGGTTGATGTAGCCCATCACCTTGTCCATATGCGCGTGCGAGACGATGGCGCCCTGCGTCGTGGCCTCGTCCAGCGGATCGCCGACCTTCTGCGCTCCGGCCAGTTTCACGAAGGCGTCGCGGAATTTGGTATAAATCGTCTGCTGCACGAGGATTCGCGAACCGCAGAGGCATATCTGCCCCTGATTGGTGAAGGCGGCGGCCACGGCGCCCTTCAGCGCCGAATCCCATTTCGCATCATCGAAAATGACGGTCGGGTTCTTGCCGCCAAGTTCCAGCGATATTTTTTTGAGCAGGCGAGAGCCGGTCCCGTAGATTTCCCTGCCCGTCACCGTGCCGCCGGTAAAGGAAATGGCGGGAATTTTGGGGTGGCGGGTGATCGCGGCGCCGATGCGGGCGCCCTTGCCGTGCACGACGTTCAGCACGCCGGGTGGAAAACCCGCCTCCTCCGCCAGCGTCGAGAGCATATAGGCGGTCATCGGCGTGACCTCGCTGGGCTTGGCGATGACGCAGTTGCCCGACGCCAGCGCCGGCGCCAGCTTCCAAGTGAAGAGCAGCAGCGGCAGGTTCCACGGCGAAATCGTCGCCACGACGCCGAAGGGCTGGCGCAGCGTATAGCTGAATGTTTTATCGGCGCGGAAGCTTTCGCCGGTCATATCCTTGCCCGCATCGGCAAAGAACCGCAGGTTTGAAATACCGCGGGGAATATCGACGCTCTTGCACAGCGACAGGGGCTTGCCGTTGTCGATGCATTCAGCTCGGGCGAACTCGTCCTGGCGCTGTTCGATCAGCGCGGCGAGTTTATGCATGATCTCGGCGCGGCTTTCGCCCGGCATATTCTTCCAGACCGGCGCGGCCTTTTCGGCCGCCGCGACGGCGGCGTCGAGGTCTTTTTCGTCTGAGTCCGGCACTTCTGAATAAATATGCCCGGTCGAAGGGTCTTCGTTGCCGAAGTAATCACCGGAGGCGGGCGGCACGAGCTCCCCGCCGATAAAGTTCATGATCTTTTTGTGTTTCGCGCCGGCCATGATCACAGGCCCGGCGTGCGGCCGCCATCGACCGGCAGATTGATGCCGTTGATATAGGCAGCGGCTGGCGTCGCAAGGAAGGCGATGGCCGCGCCCAGTTCCTCCGGCGTCGCAAAACGCCCGGCGGGAATAGCGGCGATTTCATCCGCCTTCACCTCGGCCGCGGATTTGCCGCTCTTCTTCGCCTTGGTCTCGATGATTTCTTCCATGCGGCCCGTATCGGTCGCGCCCGGCAGCACATTGTTGACGGTGATGCCGAACGGCGCGAGCTCGCCCGCCAGCGTCTTCGCCCATTGCGCGACCGCGCCGCGGATGGTGTTCGACACGCCCAGCCCCTTGATCGGTGCTTTCACCGAGGTGGAGAGCACGTTGATGATGCGTCCGTATTTCGCGGCCTTCATGCCCGGCGCGACTGCCTGCACCATCACCTGCGCGCCCAACAAATGTTGAGTGAAGATCGCGGCATAGTCATGAATGCTGGCGCTTAAGGCCGTTCCCGGTGGCGGGCCGCCGCTGTTGTTGACCAGGATATGGACGGGCCCGCGCGCGGCGATATGTTTCGAGACCTTCGCCTCGACCTCGTCGGTGTCGATGAAATCGGCGACGAGGTAGTCGTGCTTCTGGCCCTTGCCCGCGCTCAGGGTGGCGAGCGCCGCTTTCAGCGACTCTTCGTGGCGCGCCAACAGCGTGACGGAGGCGCCCAGCGACGCCAGCTCCTGCGCCGCCGCGCGGCCGATGCCCTTGCTCGCGCCGCAGACGAACGCGCGCTTGCCGGTCAGGTCGATGTTCATCTTTTTAAGCCCGTTTAATTGCTGCCTTTTTCTATCACATTGGGTGGACTGGGTAAAAGAAAAGGGTGTTTACATATCCCCGCCATTTCCGACCAAAGCGGAAGGATATTGACCTTTGTTTTCCCTATCGATAATTTCCTTAAGTCAACAAACAAAGAAGACACCATGGAAGACACGCCCAAGCCGCGCAACGTCAGGCCGCCGGATTATCCGGAGCTGCACGACATCGACGCCTTCAACAAGCGCCTCGCGGCGGCGTTCGACCGTATCAACAAAATCCGCCCCTATAAAATGGAGAGCCTGGGGGAAGTGGGCGGTCGCGACATCTTCCTGCTGTCGCCGGAGGAGCCGCTCGAGGGCAAGCCGAATATCCTGACCGCCGGCGGCTTCCACGGCGAGGAGGCGGGCGGCCCCTGGGGCATCATCGAATTCCTTGAGACGGCGGATGAAGAAACGCTCAGAAGCGTCAATCATTCCTTCCTTCCGCTCGTCAATCCGACCGGCTTCGAGCGCGGCGTGCGCTTCAATATCCACGGCGAAAATCCCAATCGCGGCTTTGTTGCCGAATATATGGACAGCGAGGAAGAACAGGATGCGCCCTGGACCAATCATGGCCCTTCGGCGGAGGGAAAAATCCTCCTCGAGCATGGCGACAGGCTGGTCGAACTGGCGCGCGACGGTTTCACCTCGCAGCACGAGGACGACGGCATCCATGAAGGCTTCATCTTCATTAATGAACAAGGCCCGATGCCAAGCCCGACCGCGATCGCCTTTCTCGACACCCTGAAGCGGCATTTCGCCCTGATACCGGATGGCGGGGTCAATGATCTCGAGGGCTCGCCCATCAAGGACGGCATGTGGATCAACGGGATGGACAGCTCGTTCGAGACCTGGATGCTCCAAAAGGGGGTGCCGCGCACCATTACCACCGAAACGCCCGCCCTTGAACCCGCCCGCGCGCGGGTCGACTGCAACCGCGAACTGACGAAAGCCTTTGCCGACAGCGCCGCCCGGCTCGGTCTGGGAGAACCGGCGCTCAAAAAAGACGCCCGTGCCATTAGGAAAAAGCCTGAGAGCCCAAAACCTTGACCGGTGTCAAGCAATAGGGCTTTCGAGGGAAGCTCAAGATATGATAGCCTTGAACGGTTGAAATTTTATAAGGCATTTTCCAAGCATGGCGGCGCCCAATATCGCAGATCTGAAAGTCCTGGTGGTCGATGACCATATGACCGCGCGCGCCTATCTTGAAAAAAACCTCAAGAGCATGGGCTTCACCCATGTCGACCAGGCGTCCAATACTTCGCAGGCAAATGAAAAAATGGGGGCGACGGTCTATAACATCGTCTTCCTCGACTGGAACATGCCCGGGCGCACGGGCTATAACTTCATGCAGTCCTGCCGCGAAAATTCCGCTTACGACAAGACAGCCTTCGTCATCGTGTCGTCGGAATCCGGCGACCGCTATATCATCGAGGCGCTCAAGGCCGGCGCGACCTCCTACATCGTCAAGCCCGCGGCTGAAAACGTGCTGCAGGAGAACATCAAGAAAGTTCTCCTCTGGCTTGAACAGCATTCTGCCCTGCCTGGCGCCGCGGCGGCCGGACAATAGTCGGATATCACTGGTTTGTTTCCTACGGCTTCTTGAATGCCGCGCGAATTCGCGCCGCGATAATGCCGTATTCCGCATCGGCCAGGCGCGGCTGCTTCTCCATCGGCCAGGGCGGTGCGCCGGCGTTGTGGTCGCCGGCGTGGCGCGGAATCAGGTGTTCGTGCACGTGGCTTACCAGGTTGCCGAGGTTCGCGTAGTTCATGCGCGAGGTATCCGGAAAGGCCCTGAAGATCGCCGCCGCCAGTTGCGCGCGCTCGTCGATAAAGGCGTGGAAAAGGTCGCGCGGCACCTCGTGCACATGGTCGTAATGGTTCTTTAACAGCAGCAGCGCGTAGCCGGGATAATCCCTTTGCTCGAAATTCAGCACCGCCACCGAATGCGGGAGTTCGCAGATCCGCGTCGGTTCATTGGGGTCGGCTGCGATGCGACAGAAGATGCAGGGACTTTTTGGCATCATTGTGTTATCCAACATCCTTCATGAACGGACACGCACTATGCCCGTCGCACCATCGACGGCGAGCAGCACGGGGCCGCGTTCACAGCGGCTTTCGATGGCATCAAAGAAATCCATTCCAAGCCCCGTCACGCAAGGGATGCCCTGCTCGCGCGCGATGGTGCAGGCATGCGACAGCGCGCCGCCCTCGGCGAACAGTAACGCCGAGGCGTGCGAAAAAATTTCAGTCGTTTCCGGCTTCGCGCGCGGGAAAACAAGAACCGGGAAGTCCGACAAGCCGGGCGGCGTAAAGTCTTTCAGCTTGCGCACGACGAAAGCGCGGCCGGTGACCTGGCCGAGGCAGACGGGCAAGCCCTGGAATTCCATCGCCGTTGTCGCGATAGCCGCCGCGGCGGCGGCTTGCGGGATAGCGGGCGGTTCGTCCCAGAAATGCGGCGGCACCTGCGGCTCCGCGCCATCACGCTTGGGGAACAGCTCGAACCAGGCGGGCGAGAGCTGCGTGCGGCGCTTCTGGATCGCCTGTATCTGGCGCACCGTGCGCCGCAGCTTCGGCGGCGCGGTGTCGGGCGCGGAAAGCCAGCTCGCCAGATCCCGCGGCGTATGGGCGGGCAGGCGCAGCATGATCGCCTGCAGCGCGAGACCGAGCGCCGTGCTTTCGAGAAGTTTTTCGTCACGGGTCAGGGGCAGCGGCGACGCCAGCTTCAGTTCGACATATTGCGCGGCGCGCCACTGGCTGCGCATCAGCGCCGGCAGCCGCATCAGCGCCGCGCGCATCGCATAACCGTAGCCGCTCTCGCCCGTGCGGATCACCTCGACCGAGCCGCAGGAAATGATGGCCGTCATCAGGCTCCAATTGATATAGGGCACGCCGCCGTGCCAGCGCAGCAACGACCCGCCGCCCCTGCGCATACCGAGGAGCGCCGCGGCGCGGTTCCAGACCGAGCCCTCATCGGCGGCATCGTATATCTGCTCCAGCGCCTTGCGTTCGGCATCACTCAGCGGATAGGGCAGCGACGCTTCATCGGAAAACTTGAGCCAGAGCGTGGCCACTATTTCGTCCCTCGCATCAGCAGGTGCACACCGCCAAAAGCGGTGATCTCGTTCGGCGTAGTCACGTACAGGAGGTCGCCGTCGAAGAGCGGCGAAGCATAGCTGCCGTTTTTCACACTGAACTGGCGGATTTCCGTGCCGTCCTCGGCGTCGCGGATGGTCACGAGACCGTCCGCGGTTTCCGCCGCCAGCAGCGGCCGATTAGTGTCGGCCCGCAACGCGGCGGGCGCATCGAATTCCTTACCCACCTTCACCGTCCAGGCGACCGAGCCGTCCTTGATGTTCAGCGCGCGCAGCTCGCCGGTTTTGAGGGTGTGGATGACGATCCCCTTGTCGGGGAGGATCGAGACTTCGGGTAGCGACAGGTTCGGCAGCTCGACCGTCCAGAGCAGTTTGCCTTCGCCCGAGACTGCATGCGCCCAGCCCTTATCTGCGGGCTGCGGCGGCCCGACCTGCCCGATGGCGGTCGTGATGAGAATGGTCCCGTTCGGGCCCGGCTGCGGCGACCCCATGATGTCGCCTTTCAGCGGCACATTCCATTTCACCGCGCCATCGGCGGGGTCGAGCGCGTAAAGTTTCGTCTCGTGCACCTTCGCATCCGGCCAGGAGATGACATAGAGCGTGCCGTCGCGCATGAAAGGAGTCGCGTCGATATGGCCGATCTTCTGCCGCCAGATGACGCTGCCGTCGCGCGTATCGAGGCACCATAGGCTTTCATCGCCCGCACCCGTCCAGAGGCGGTGTTCGGCGGCGCTGACGAGCGGCGGGGATTCAACGTGGCTCAGGAACTGGCGTTCCCACAAAACTTTCCCGTCGGGAAGAGAGAATGCCGTGATCCCGGCGGCGACCGCGGTGTGCAGCCCCTCGCCCACGAAGCCGATGTTGTTCAAGACGACAGGGTTCGTAAAAACAGGCTCGTGTTTTTGCAGCGACCAGACCGGCCTCCCGTCGGCGCGCGAGATCGCATCGACGGTCGAGGCGAAAGTGCCGAGCAGCAGCAAGTCGCCCGCGACAACCGGCCCCGCCAGCGGCTCATTCTTCAGGTGCGCAGACCAGATGGGCGAAAAATCATTGTATTGTTTTGTTTCCGCACGCGGCGGCGCCGGATCCTGCACCGTCAGCTTCGGCCAGTCCGCCGGCGCCAGAAGCCGCGAGCCCTGCTCCTCGGTCGGGATATGCGCGTGCTTCCACGCCACGATGCCGGCCGCACCGATAAAGCACAGGGTCGCGAAAGCCAGCAGCTTTTTCCTGTGCTGCCGCCAGACGGCCAGCGGCGTCAGCGTCGCCGCGGCGCCCACCAGCCCCAGCAGCCAGGGCACCAGTTCGATCAAGGGGATGAGCGCCGGAAAAATACCCAGCCGTCCCGACAGGCGCGGAAACGGCGGTCGGGGTGATTTCTTTTGAAAATCAGGCATCTGCGTCATCTTCCGGCCCTTCCTTCACCATCAGACGACGGAGGCGGGAAAACCCTTGGCCTGACCCGTCAGGGATTGTGGGTGAGCTTCACGTTCCTGAGCCAGACCGTGCCCTTGCCGTTGATGACAAGGTTCAACGTAATGATGTCCGGCACCTGCCCCTTGGCCAGCGCAAAGGAGGCTTCGTAGCGGCTCCACGGCATCGACCCCTGCAAGGGACGCGTCAACCCGCGGATCGGGAACGTGCCGCCCCCGCCGCCGGGAATATGGACCCACATTTCAAGATAGCCGGTACCGGCGAGCCTCTCGCTTTTCAGGTCCGCGGAATAGGTGAGCACCGTCTGGTCGAGATGCTTGTCGCGGACATCCACCGCCGTGACGTTCACGGTTGTGGGCCAGGCGGTTTCAATGCTGACCGCCTCGTCCTTCAGGTCGGGGTAGATCTTCAGCCCCAGCATTTCGGGAGCGACGACGCCGCTCCACATCCCCTTGTTCAGGAGCGAATTATCGTTATCGGCATATGACGCGGGCGCCATCAGGCACAGCGCAAGCACAACGGCCGGTAATAGTTTTTTGATCATGGAAAACCTCTTTCGCCCCCGCGTTCATCATAGGGAAAGAAACCGAACCCGGCAACTGCGGTCTCGGAATCTTGCCATATTCCGGAAAAATTCAGATGCTTCAGACGACCGTGAAATTAACGGCAACGCCGACGCCCTGCTTCTTGTCGCGGTCGCGGTAAAAGAAATGCATATGGACGACCTTTTCCTGCAACAGCCGCTGCGCCTCGTCGGCCCTTGGCAGGAAGGGAAAGCCCATCTCGGTCTCATAGCCTTCGTCGTTGAGGTAGGTCTTGACCTTGGCGCAGACGATATTGGCGATCTCGCAGGCCAGGTCTTCGTAGACGGGATTGTTCTTGATGTATTCCGGCGTGAAAATGCCGGCCGCCGCCATCAGCAGCAGCTCCATGTCGAATCTGAATACGAAATCGAGCGAGGAGCGGCCCTGCAACAGCTTCACGCAGGACATGACGACATTGTCCGGCGCGGCCGGCGGCTTCCTGGCAGCGGCCGAGACCTCCTGCCCGAACATGCCGGTGAAAGTTTCGACAACCGATTCAGCCACGACGTCAGCGATGCGTCCCCGGGCGGCGTTGATGTCTTTCATGACGCTTTTTTCCGCCTTTCCTTTATTGCGCGGGCGCAGGGGGCCGCGTGCCGAGCCAGGCGACGACTTTGCCCACCTTGTCGGCGAAGGTCGCCGGCGTGATGGGCTTGGTGATATAGGAAGTCGCGCCCGCCTTGATGGCCTCGCGCATATAGCGCTCCTGGCTTTCGGCCGTCACCATGACGAAGGCGATCCGGTCGAACTTGCGGTCCTCGCGGTGCTCCTGCATGAGCTGGTAGCCGCTTTTGCCGGGCATGTTCCAGTCGAGAAAGACGATGTCGTAAGGGGTCGCGGCGATTTTTTCCTGCGCTTCGTTGCTGTTGGACGCGACTTCGATGTTCTTGAATCCCATCGTGGTCAGGTTGACCTCGATCAGCTTGCGCACAACGACATTGTCGTCGACGACGAGCACCCGAAATTGCTCGAGACTGGCGTCCGCCATGAGAAAACTCCCCGATAATCAATATATCGCAAAAAATGATAAGAAAGGATTAACCTTTTTGATTTGCGATAACGCTCGGCGCGTAGCTTTTCCGGATGCGGCTGTAGAGCCAGGCCGCGGCCGCAATCGCCTCCGCCAGCGCGAAAGCCATGCCGGCCATCGGATCGGCCAGTGCGGTCGGATAAAAGACGCTGGCGACGAGGCTCGCGTTCGCGGGCGGGCGCATCGACATCAGGCTGTTCACCGCATCCGTCATGCTGAAGTGCAGCGAGGTCACCGACACGGCAGGCAGCAGCCCGTAGACCATCACGTAATACATCATTATCGCGAAGGCATTGCCGCGGCCGCGGAACGCCAGATTGATGCCGTGGATAACGCAGCCGTCGCGGATCATGAACAGCATGAGCGACGCCATGAAAATAATGACGCGGAGCGGTTCGATCCGGGCGCTGACTTCGCCCGACGCTCCCGCAACCATCGTGAACAGGAGGAGGACAAGGGGCACCGTCGCCAGCCATTTCGGCGTGTTTTCCAGGGCGCGCAGCATGTCCCGGCGGCGCGCATGATAAGCAAGGCGCGCATAGCGTTGCGTGTCGCTGGACTCGAGCACCATGCAGAGATAGCAGATGAACAGCATCTGGATGAAGGCCGGCAGGTACACGGCGAGATAGCGGGCCCCCCCGCCCATCAGCGTGCTGACATGGAACAGGAAGCCGCAGTTCCAGGCGACGACGCTGGCCGCGAACGCCATCCAGACAAACGGCAGGTTGCGGTAAAGAAGCTCGGCGCGCGCGATGCGGTAGCTGCCGATCAGGAACCAGCCGATGAAGAACAGGAGACTCCAGATGACGAAGCTGTCGCGATCGACGTTGTTGCCGTACCAGGTCAGCTCGAAGCTGCGCAGCATGGCATAGGCCCGCGGCTGCAGGTGGAGCGCCTCGATCTTGACGGTGTGGATATAGACTTCCGTGCCCGCGGCGACGCCGAGCAGGAAAGCCCCTATGCCCTTGGGCGGTTTGGTGCGGCCCGTCCGGCCGAACAAAAACGTATGGTCGGCGAAGCTGTAGAGAAAGGCGAAGGACTGGCCGATGAGGCCCGACGCCACGAGGCAGAACAGCACATAGGGCGTGTCGTCCTCCGGCGGCGGCAGCGCGGGCTCCCGTGCCTGGTCGGCGCCGAAAAACGGTTCCGGCGCGTGGAAATTGCCGTAGGCATAGGCGATGACGGCAAGCGCGAGCGCGCCGAAATACCAGGTATAGGAGGTCGCCCCGAACAGCTTGCCCCAGGCGAGTTGGGCGGGCGTGATCGACGACATGCGCTGGAAATCCCAGGTATTGCCGCGCATTTCCTCCTGCATGGAGGTCGCGGCCTCATAGGTGCCCCAGACGATGACGACGAGGTAATAGATGGTCAGCGCGCCATAGAGCATCGACGTGTTATCGACCTGGATGCCGGCGAAATCCTTGGGCAGGTTGCCGGTCGTGATGATCAGCAGGAGGATGACCAGCGGCGCCGCCACCAGGCGGAAGGGCGAAAAGCGCAGCCACAGCTGCCGGTGGAATTCGGGGCTCAGGATATATTTCACGGTTTGACCTCCTTGCGGGACGTCACGTCCATATAGGCGTCGGCAAGCTTGTGCGTCGAGACGCTGAAGGTATAAACCGGTACGCCCGCCGCCATGAGGGACTGGAGCATCTTCTGCTGCTCCTCGAGGCTGCCTGCATATTCGCAGGTCGCCATGTCCTTGTCGGTCGACTTCACCGTCAGGCCCGGCTGTTTTTTCAGGATTTCGAGATGCGCGACGCCAAGATTGGTGATACCGATGTTCAGCGTGCGCACCGCCTGCGCTTTATAGTCCTGGAGTTTCACATGCTCGGCCACGCGCCCGCCCTGGATGACGAGCATATCGGTGCAGTAATCCTCGAGCTCGTTCAGGATATGCGAGGAGACGATCACCGTCTTTCCCGCGGCGCGCAGCTTGCGCATCATCGCAGACAGGTGCACGCGCGCCTCTGGGTCCATGCCCGAGGCGGGCTCGTCGAGGATGATAAGCTTCGGGTCATGGATGAGCGCGAGCGCGATGCCTAACCGCTGGCGATAGCCGCGCGACAGGGTGCCGGCGCGCTGGTCGAGCATCTTGTCGAGCCCGGTGTCGAGCGCCATGTCGATGACGCGCTTGTTCACGTCAAGCGCCGGTACGCGCTGGCACCAGGCCATGTAGGTCAGGCACTGCCGCAGGGTGAGCGTGTCGTACAGCCCGAAGAAATCGGACAGGTAACCCGTCACGTGATGGACCTCGCGCGGATGGTCCGCGACGTCCAGGCCGCCGATGGTGATCTTCCCGCTATGGTACCGCTCGAGCGCCGCAATGCAGCGCAGCAGCGTGGTCTTCCCCGCCCCGTTGGGGCCGACCAGCGCCGTCACGCTGCCGGTCTCTATGGAAAAAGACACGTCGAACAACGCCCGCTTGTCGGGATAGTCGAAGTTCAGGTTTTCGACGGTGATCATAGCCATTGGAAAAGCCCTTCTGATTCCCGGGGGTTATCGTAACAGGGGCAAGCAGATATATCAAAGTAAAGGCTGGGCCGCATTTTTCGAGGAGCGAAGCGGCCCATCTGCCGTTAGCGGACAAAAGGAGACCCCCAATGAATACCTTGGCAAAGCTGCTGGGTATCGCCGTCGTCTGCGGCGGTATCGCCGTGAGCCTTCCCGCGAAGGCGGAATTTTATTTCACCGATAACGACCGGCTGATCCTGCGTCGCGCCGTCGTCGAACCCTCCGATTACGATCAGGTTACTTTCTACACGCGCGGCACGATCCTGCCCGAGACCGTCCATTACCAGGTGCTCCCTCTGGCGGTCACGCGCGGGCTCGCGCCGGCGCCGGAAGGCGACGTGTACGTCAGCTATGGCGGGAACGTCTACCTGATCGACCGCGACCGCAAGATCATCGACGCTACGGAACTGTACTGAAAAAGCCGGCCTTCCAGTCGGCGATGAAAGCATCGGGGAAAATCGTCCCGGCGGGATAGGTTTTCGAAATGCCGGTGCGTTTGTAGCTGATGGTTGCGTGCTGCTGAAGCGGCGCGCTCTGGTGACCGAACTGCGCCGCGATAAAGGCCTCGACATCGTCGTCGTCGATTTCCTCTTCCATGCCTTGCTGCGCGTCGTCGCCGAAAACAAGCTGGTTGTAGCTGGCTTTTTGCACGTTCTCCTGCGATTGCGGCTGCTGCTGCCGCGGCGGCTCGGCCTGGGCTGCCCAGCCTTCCTGCCTGTAGGCCGATGGCCCGCCGGACCGGTTCGTCCGCTCGTCCTCCGGCCCGGAACGCCATGAGGGCTTCTGGCCCCACCTCATCCACATATTGAATTGGAACAGGGTCGCCGGCCAGAAAACCGACATCATGAAGGCGCCCAGCCAGCCGACGTCTTTTTCGCGCGACAAAGGACCGCCCATGATCAGGAAGAAAGCGAGCCCGATCGCGAGATAAACGAGGATGACAGCGAACAAGGAATGCATGCGAAACTTTACCACAGGCGATGGATGCCGCCCATGCGCTTCCATTCTCCCGTTATGCAAAAACAAGGCATAAATATTCTTTCCCTCCCGAAACGGTTTTTGGGATAAAGAAAGGGCAAATCCAGAAAGGCGAAAGGCGCGTTCATGTCAGAGGGCCTCGTCATTGATTCCGTGGTCAAGGTTTTCGCGCATTCGTCGGGTGCGGTGCGGGCGGTCGACCACGTGTCGCTGAACATCCATCCGAATGAATTCTTCACGCTGCTGGGCCCGTCGGGCTGCGGCAAGACCACGCTGCTGCGCATGATCGCCGGGCTGGAGAGTGTAGACGATGGGAAGATATTGCTCGACGGTGAGGACATCGCGCCCCTGCCCCCCCACCGGCGGCCCGTCAACACCGTGTTCCAGAGCTACGCCCTGTTCCCGCATATGACCGTTGCCGACAACATCGCCTTCGGTCTCCGTATGCAGGACAAGCCGGAAAGCGACATCAAAAGAGCGGTGGCGGAGGCCTTGAGCCTGGTGCGCATGGAAGGCATGGCGGAACGCAAGCCCGCGCAGCTTTCAGGCGGACAGCAGCAGCGCGTGGCGCTGGCCCGTGCGCTCGTCAACCGGCCAAAAATATTGTTGCTCGATGAATCGCTGTCGGCGCTCGATTACAAGCTGCGCAAGGAAATGCAGGTGGAACTGAAAAGACTTCAGCGCGACACCGGCATCACCTTCATCTTCGTCACGCACGACCAGGACGAGGCGCTCTCCATGTCCGACCGCATCGCGGTGATGGACAGCGGCAAGGTCGCCCAGCTGGGCACACCGCAGGACGTCTATCATCACCCGGCGACGCGCTTCGTGGCGGGGTTCATCGGCATCTGCAATTTCGTGAAGCCCTCGACCCTCGGTCTCGACGGCGTGAACGACGTGGGCTTCCGGCCCGAGGACGCGAGCTTCGCCTCGGGCATGCTCAAGGGCATGGTGCGCACGATGGGCACTCTCTCGCACATCACCTATCGCGGCGCGATCACCCATTACCTCGTCCAGCTCGACAGCGGCGAAATGGTCACGATCGCCGGCGAAGAGCCCCGCAACCTCAAAATCACCGACCGCGTGACGCTCGACATCGCGCCAGACAGGATCATCCGATGCGCGGCCTGAAACCTGAGCCCATCCCGGCGAAAGCCGGGATCCAGAAGCGTGTCTACGCGTCATATGACTCATCTGCGGCAGACGCCGAAGGGCTGGGCCCCGGCTTTCGCCGGGGTGGGGCAGGATATACATGACCCGCACCCCCTCCTTCTACCTCGTCCTGCCCTTCCTCCTCGTCATGACGGTGTTCTTCGCGGCGCCGCTGGTGCTGGTGACGGGATATTCCTTCCTGACCGCGCATTACCCGGGCGGCGTTGAATGGCCGCCCAGCTTCGCCGCTTACGTGCAAATTTTTTTTGACCGCGATTTCGATGGCAAGCTGGTGTTCGACACGCAGTACCTGGAAGTCTTCTGGCGCTCGCTGAAACTCGCGGCGCTGTGCACCGCCCTGTGCCTGCTCATGGGTTTTCCCATGGCCTATCACATGGCCACGCGTGCGCCGGAAAAGCGCAATCTCTGGATCATGCTCGTCACCATTCCGTTCTGGACGAACCTGCTCATCCGTACCTATGCCTGGATCCTGATCCTGCGCACCGACGGCATCCTGAATAACCTGCTCGTCAAGGCGCATCTAATTTCGCAGCCCCTGCCCTTGCTCTATAATGATTTCGCGGTCGGCATCGGCCTGCTCTACAGCTACCTGCCCTTCATGGTGCTGCCGATCTATGCGAACCTCGAGCGCATGGATTGGCGGCTCACCGAAGCCGCCGCCGACCTTTACGCCAATCGCTGGCGCACGCTGTGGAAGGTGACGATCCCGCTCGCCATGCCCGGCATCGTGGCAGGCTGCGTGCTGGTCTTCATCCCGGCCATCGGTTCGTATCTCGCGCCCGCCCTGCTCGGCGGCGGGCAATCGCTGATGATCGGCACCATGATCGAGCAGCAGTTCGGCACCGCCGGAAACTGGCCTTTCGGCGCGGCCTCCTCCGTCGTGCTGATGGCGGTCGTGCTGCTCGGTCTCATGCTCATGGCACGGCGCGGCGGCATGAAGGAGTTGGTGTAGCGTGGCGGGCGAAATCAAAATTCCCGGTTTCGCGTCGACCGCCTGGTCGGCGCTGGCTTTTCTCTACGTGCCCATCGTGGTCGTGATCCTGTTCTCGTTCAATTCGGGGCAGCTCATCACCGTATGGGAAGGTTTCGGCACGAACTGGTATGCTGCTGCCCTGCAGAACGACGACCTGCGCCGCGCCACGCTGAATTCGCTGATCGTCGGGACGGGCGCCACGATTGCTTCGACGATTATCGCCCTGCTGGTGGCGCTGGCAATGCGCGGCGGGCATGTCGGCAGACGCACGGGGCAGACAACCTATACGCTGATGACGCTGCCGCTGCTGATCCCGGAAATCGTCATCGCCATGGCCTCGATGACCTATTTCGCGGCCATTGGCCTGCATTTGGGATTGGGCAACGTGCTGATCGCGCATATCGTCTTCTGCATCCCCTTCGCCTATTCGCCGATCCGCGCGCGCATTGAGACTATTCCGCCCGCGATGGCGGAAGCGGCGGCGGATCTTTACGCAACACCCTGGCGCACGGCGCGCCACGTGACGCTACCGCTGCTCATGCCCGGCATCGTCTCTGGCGCGATGCTGGCCTTCATCACCTCCATCGACGATTTCATCATCACCCAGATGGTGGCGCCGCCGGGCGCCATGACGCTGCCCGTCTATATCTACAGCATGGTGCGCAAAGGGATCACGCCCGAGATCAACGCCATTTCCTCCATCCTGCTCGTGATTTCGATCGCGTTCGTGCTAATGTCGTACCGGATGAACCAGAGGAAAACCTGACATGAAACTAAAACTTATCGCCGCCGCCGCATTGATGTTTCTTTTCATGCACGGCGCATCGGCTGATGAACAGAAGCTGTACATCTATACCTGGGATACTTATGCCGACACGGTGCTGTTCAAGAAATTCGAGCAGGAAACCGGTATCAAGGTCGTGGCCGATATTTATTCCAGCAACGACACGCTGCTGGCGAAGCTGAAATCCGGCGGCGCTTATGATATCGTAGCGCCTTCCGGCAATTACGTGCCGCTGCTGACCGGCGAAAACCTGCTGATGCCGCTGCCAGATGAGGTGAAGGCTTTCGGCGCAAAAATGTCGGCGATGGTGAAGAACCCGGCTTATGATCCGGACTATAAATACGCCCTGCCCTTGTTCTGGGGCACGACCGCCATCGCCGTCGACACGAAACTGACGAAGGAAGAGGTCACAAGCTGGAACCAGTTCTTCAAGCGGCCCGTGGGCGAAGCCGCCTCGCTCGGCATGCTCGACGACACCTCGACCGTCATGGACCTCGCCTCCATCGCGCTCGGCAAGCCCTATTGCGAGAACAAGCCCGAAACCTACAAGGCAATCCAGGAATTGTTGACGAACCAGAAGCCTTTCGTGAAGGTGTACGGCGCAACCGGCTATGTCGAGCGGCTGGCCGCCAACGAGGTCGCCATGCAGATGGCCTGGTCGGGCGATGCGTATCGCGCGCGCAAGAACAACCCGGCGATCAAATACGTCTATCCGAAAGAGGGCGTCGAAATCTGGGCCGACAACCTCGCCATCCCGGCCGCGGCGAAGAACGTGGACGCCGCGAAGAAATTCATCGAATTCGTGATGAAGCCCGAGAATATGGCCGAATATGCCCAGTACGCCGGCATGGTCCCCTCGCTCGAGGCGGCGAAGCCGCTGCTACCCGACGACTTCCGCGATGCCCCGGAATTCAACATTCCCGCGGGCGTCAAAGGCGAAGTCTCGATCACCTGCCCGCCCGAGGTGGTCAAGAATTACGAGAAGATCTGGGAACGGTTGTTGAAGTAACCCCCGCACTCAAACACAAGCGCCACCCCGGCGAACGCCGGGGTCCAGCACGCCGCGTCTGCGGCGTGTATGACTCATATGACGCGCGGACGCGCTTCTGGACCCCGGCTTTCGCCGGGGTGGCAAATTTAGAGAATTGCACAGGACAAGCATCTCTGCGCTAAAAGCAAAGAGGTTAAAACCGCTTACTTCTTCTTTGCCTTCGCGTGCTTCACAACGACAACCTTCTTGACCGGCTTGACCACCACTTTCGCCGGGCCGTTGTGCCAGCCGCCGCCGAGCGCCTTGTACAGGTCGACGTCGGCATTCAGCAGTTCAAGCTGCGCCTGGGCGTGTGTGTCTTCCGCCGTGAGCAGCGTACGTTGCGAGTCCAGCATGGTCTGGTAATCGACCGAGCCCGCCTGGTAAAGGTCTTTCGACAGGTTGTAGGTCTTTTGCGATTCCGCCATGGCGACGGCCAGCGCGGCCTCGCGTTGGCGCGCGGCTTTCGCGGCTGACAGGGCATCCTCGACTTCCTGCAACGAGGTGAGCACGATCTTGCGATAGTTCTCCGCCAGCTCCATCTCCCGCGCGTTGGCTTTCTCCACGCCGCCGCGTAAAGCGCCACCGTGGAAGATCGGCGCGACAAGCGTCGCCGCAAGTTCGACCGCCATGCCTTGGGCGCCGAATAGCGCGCTGGTGCCGCCGAGGACGGTCGTACCCAGCGTCAGGTTCGGGAACAGGGCCGCGCGCGCCACGCCGATATTCGCGTTCGCCGCCAGCAGGTCCTGTTCTGATTTGCGGATGTCGGGGCGCTGCTCGACGATTGTCGAGGGCTGCGACAGCGGCACCTTGGGCACCCTCACCTGGCGCAAGGCGGTGATCTTCAGGTGGAATTTCTGCGGCGCCTCGCCGACGAGGACGGACAGCGCGTCTTCCGCCGCGTTCGCCTGGTTCTTAAGCGCCGCCAGCGCGGCCTCGTTCGTCGCGACTTCAGATTTCTGGCGCGATACGTCGAGCGCCGAGGACGAGCCCGCGTCGAACCGCGCCTGCACGATCTTCATGACGCTACGCTCGTTGGCGAGGTTGCTTTCGGCGATCTGCACGCGCTCGTTCAGGGACACGAGGCTGAAATAGCCTTTGGCCACCTCGCTCATAATGACAAGCGCCAGCGCGTCATGGTCGAAGACGCTGCCGGTGAAATTCTCGCGCGCGACTTTCAGTCCCGCGCGATTGCCGCCGAAGAGATCCACCTCATAGCCCACCTGCAGGCCGCCGTTGTTGTTGGGGACCCAGGTGGCCGTCCGGCCCTTGGCCGACACAATGTCGCCGCCGGCGTTACCGACTGCGTCGATCGTGGGATAGAGCGGCGCGCCCGCGATCTTGAGATCCGCCCGCGCCTGCTGGATGCGCGCGATCGCCGCGCGCAGGTCGTTATTGTTGGCGAGCGCCAGATCCATCAGCGCGTCGAGCTCCTTGTTGTCGAAATTCCGCCACCAGTCAGCGTTGATGCTGGCCGGCGCCATGACGATCTTGCCGCCCTTCCAGTCGGCCGGCATGTCGACGCCCGGGCGATGGTAATGCGGGATCAGCGAGCAGCCCGACAGGACCGCCACGATGGCGAGGGTGGATACGAGTTTTTTCATATAGTTTCTCCGAGAAGAGGGCAGCCGGATCCAGCCGCGCCGAAAGGAAGGAAGATGGCGCCGGAAGAGGCGCAGGCGGCCATCGTTAAGCTATCACATAAACGGCGAACTGTGAAATTTCCAGCAGCCATGGTTACTCCATCGCCGCCATGGCTTCGCCCGGCGGTGGCGCATGGCGCTTGACCTTCAGGAGCGGGAGGATCAGCATCGCCGCCAACACTACGTAAACCATCGCGCGGAAGTCGTTGAGATAGGAAATGGCCGCGGCCTGGCGCGTGACTTCGCCATTGAGGATTTCCAGCCCCGCGGTCGAATAGACGTTGATCGGCACCTGCGGAACGACGTGCAGCAGCGCCGCGTCCATGCCGAAGGGCGAGAGGCGCGCGCCCAGCTCAGCGTGGTTGATTTGCGTATACTGCGCGACCAGCGTCACCATCACCGACACGCCGATGCTGGAGCCGATGTTGCGGATCAGGCTGAAGACCGCCGTCGCATCGTTGCGGAAGTGGCCGGGCAGTGTCGCATAGGCGACGGTGCTCAAGGGAACGAAGACGAAGCCCATGCCGAAGCCCTGGAGGAGGCCCGTCTTCACCAGCATGGCGACCGAAATCTCGAGGTTGAATTCGCTCATCTGCCACAGCGACAGGGCCGTGAGCGACAGGCCCGTGAAAATGATGTAGCGAACGTCGATCTTGCCGAGCAGCCGGCCGGCCAGCAGCATCGCGAACATCGTCCCCACACCGCGCGGCGCCAGCACGACGCCGGTCGTGACGACCGGATAGCCCATCAGCCCCTGCAGGTAGGGCGGCAGCAGCGCCATGGTCGCGAGGATCAGGATGCCCATGACGAACATGAACATCAGCGAGAAGGAATAATTCCGGTCCTTGAACATCGCGGGGTCGATAAAGGGCTTTTCCGCCGTCAGGATATGCACGAAGAACATGTAGAAGGAGGTGAGCGACACCAGCCCTTCGCCAATGATCTCGGGCGAGGAAAACCAGTCCTTGGTCTCGCCGCGGTCGAGCATCATCTGCATCGCGCCGAGGCCGAGGCTGAGCAACGCGAAGCCGAAAATGTCGAAGCGGCGGTTGGGGTCGAGCTTCGTCTCGGGCATGAAGCCGGCGAGACCCAGCGTCGCGAAAATGCCGATCGGCACATTGATGAAGAAGCACCAGCGCCAGTCGTAATATTCGGTGATCCAGCCACCCAGCGTCGGTCCCAAAATCGGCCCCAGCATGACGCCGACGCCCCACATGGCCATCGCCTGCCCGTGGCGGTGCTGCGGGTTGATATCGAGCAACACGGCTTGGGAGAGCGGCACCAGCGCCGCGCCGAAGACGCCCTGGAACAGGCGGAACAGCACCATTTCAGGCAGCGTCGTCGCGATGCCGCAGAGGACCGAGGCAATGGTGAAGCCGATCACGCTGATCAGAAACAGCTTCTTGCGGCCGAACTTCGCGGCGAGCACGCCCGACGGCGCGGTCATGATGGCGGCGGAAATAATATATGACGTGAGCACCCAGGAAATCTGCTCGTCGGTCGCCGACAATTCCCCCTGCATATGCGGCAGGGCCACGTTGGCGATGGTGGTATCCAGCGCCTGCATGATCGTCGCCAGCATGATGGACAGCGTGATGAAGCCCTTTTGCAAGGGCGGCTCATCATCCATCTTCACATGCGGCGCGGCGGGGATATTCATGGGTCTATCCTGTTACGGCGTTTGCGCCATCGCCTCGCCGGGCAGGTGCGGATAGCTGCCGGTGTCGACGGTGACGTTCGCGCTCATGCCCGCGCGCAGGGGCGGATCGCCTTCCTGCACGTCGGGGCGAATGCGCACGGCCAGGCGTTGCACCACCTTCACCCAGTTGCCGGTCGCGTTTTGCGCGGGCAGCAGCGAGAATTCCGAGCCGGTGGCCGGGCTGATGCTTTCGACCGTCCCGTTCCAGTGATGGCCGGGATAGGTGTCGACCTCGATCTCGACCTTCTGGCCGGGCTTCATGTTGGTCAGCTCGGTCTCCTTGAAGTTGGCCTCGATCCAGACATCGTTGCTCGCGACGACGCTTAAGGACGGAACGCCGGCATGCGCGTAATCGCCTGTGTTCGGCATCGCGCCCGTCACGCCGTCGACAGGGGAATGGACTTCCGTGCGGTCGAGGTTCAGCTTCGCCGCGTCGCGGTCGGCGACGGCGGCCTTATAGATCGGCAAGTCTTCCGGCTTCGCGTTCTCGTCGCCCCCGAGCTGGGCCAGGATCGCCTGGCGTTCCTGCTCGAGCTGCGCGATTTTCGTTTTCGCGACATCGCGCGCATGCTGGGCCGATTCAAGATTTTCCTGGCTGACGGCGGAAGTCGCCTTTAGGTCGGACGAGCGCTTGTATTCGCTTTCGGCGAAGGCCACATCCTGCTGCGCGCTGACGATTTCCTGTTGCTTCTGTCCCGCGTTGGCTTTCAGCTGGTCGATCTGCTCGCGCACCGCGACGACGTTGGCTTCCGCCTTATCGAGCGCGATTTTGAAGGGCATCGGATCGATGGTGAACAGTACGTCGCCTTTATGAACAAGCTGGTTTTCCTTCACCGTCACCGGCATCACGGGGCCCGAGACTTCAGGCGACACCATGACCTTGTGCGCCTTGACATAGGAGTTATCGGTCGAAATATACCGCCCGCTGAACATCCAGACGAAGGCCGTCACGATCATCACCGTGACCGGCCCCGCCGTCAGCAGCACGCGCCTGGTCTTTTTCTTTTGTTCGCCCGTCATGTCACACACTCCAGTTGCTCGTCCGCCGCCAGGTTGGCCCGCATCCTTGTCAGGATGTCGGACAGCATCTGGCGGTCTTTATCCGATACGCCGGCCAGCGCATATGCGCGCGTCTCGGCGCCGTTCTTGCGCAGCTTCGCCATGATCGGCTCCGCCCGCTCGGTCAGGTACAATTTTGACGCCCGCCTATCCGACGGGTCGGCCTTGCGCTCCACCCAGCCAGAGGCCTCGAGCCGGTCAAGCAGGCGCGCCACGCTAATGGGCTGCATTTCGAGAATATCGGCCAGCTCGCATTGGCGCATGCCCGGGTCGCGGCACATGAGCGACAGCGCGCGCCACTGGGCCTGCGTCAGTTCCAGGTCCTGAACGCGCCGGTTGAACTCGCGCCGCATCAGGCGCGCGACATCCTGTAACAGGAAGCCGATATTGCAGTCGGGGCTTTGATCATTGGTAGACATAAAAGGAGTTCCTCTTCATATGCTTATATATAGTAAGCATACTTATATTATATCAATATATAGATGGCACAGGCTGCTAATATTTTTTAAGCCATTGAATTTTAAATGTTTTTATAGGAAAGAGAGGCTGCAGGCGGTGCCACCTGCAATCGATTTCAGTCACCAGAAAGGGCGACTCGGGAGATTTAAGCGTGCTCTTTCTTTGCGTCCGCGGAGGTTGTCAGGAACGCGCTGATGCGTTCCGCGATGCGGCGGTGGCCCGAGGCGTTGGGATGCAGCCCGTCAAAGAGCAGCGCCCGGTAATCGATCTGCACCCAGGCCTTCCAGATATCGGCGAAGAACAGGTTTTCCTCGCCCGCCACTTTCTCGATGATGGCATTGAACAGCTTCACCCGGTCGGAGTGATAGGCCTTGGCCGCGTTCCAGGGCAGCGGATCCACTTTGCGCTGATCGATGGGGTTAAGGCCGACGAAAGCGATCTTCTTCGAATACTTGCGCGCGATGCCCAAAAGCTTGCCGATATTCGCTTCGAAGGCGTGCGCCTCGCAGAAATATTTTTTTTCGGCTGTCATGTAATGCGCGTCGTTCATGCCGACGGCGAAGATGATCTGCGCCGGTATGGCGAGATCGAAGCGCGCCGTCATTTCGGCGTCGATGCGCAGCAGCATATCTTCCGCGGTGTCGCCCGGAACGCCGAGGTTATAGACGAGCGTCTTGTCGTCGCGCCCGGCGGTATAGGCCTGGTCGGCGGCGGAACGCAGGCGCTGGACCCAGCCGCCCTGCTCGTCCCATTCGCCGTAGGTGATGCTGTCGCCGAAGCAATAAATATGTTTCATGGTAAAGCCTTCATGTTCCAAGCGGGACTCCACCATATCAGCTAAAAGTTTTGAAGCTATTAATCCAGTCATTAGGTAAAATAATGCCACTATTTCCGGTCAAACTTGCACCATGGAAATCGGCGGCGTAATCTCTTGAGACTGCTGCATTTTGCACTAGTTTTCTCAAGGGCCGATCCCTGATGCCGCCGAAAGAAAAGACCATGACCCAGACAAAAAAGGCTGAAGCGCTGCCCGCGGCGGAAATCATTTCCCGCAAGACGGTGTTCGAAAGCTATCACAAGCTGGAAGTGGTGCACGTCAAGCCGCGCAGCCTGAAGGACCCTTCGACCTGGGTCCACGAAATGCAGCGCGAGATTTTCTTCGGCAAGACCATCGCGATCATCCTGCTCTACATCCCCGAGACCGACGAGGTTCTGCTGAACCAGCAGTTCCGCCTGGGCGCAATGCTGGCGGGCGAGAAAAAACCCCACATGCTGGAATGCGCGGCGGGTGCCGTCGACCCGGGGGAAAAACCCGAGGAAGCGGCACGGCGCGAGACACTGGAGGAAACAGGCTGCGAGATCATCGACCTTGAGTTCGTCGGCAACTGCTATTCATCGCCCGGCTGCATGGCGGAGCAGTTCCACATGTACATCGGCCGCATCGCGCAGGCCAAAAGCGGCATTTACGGCCATGAGCACGAGGGCGAAGAGATCCTGACCCACCTGCTTCCCTGGCAGAAAGTCCTGTCCATGATCGACGCGGGCGAGATCACCAACGTGAACGCCGCGCTCATGCTCAACTGGTTCGCGCGCCACCGCGACCGCCTGCGCAAAAAATGGCTCGGCAAATGACCAAAGCGCTTCTTTCCGCCGCCGAGCTTCGCGACATCCTGGACGATCCCAACGTCAAGCTGCTGGACGCCAGCTATAACCTGCCGCCCGCGCCGGGGCGCATCGGCAAGGCGATTGAGTTCGACATCGACCTCGTGGCCGACCTGGAGGCCGACCGGCCGCATGTCGTCCCGCGGGCGCGCGATTTCGGCGCCATCGTCGGCGAAATGGGCATCTCCAACAGCGACCGCATCATCGTCTACGACCGCGCCGGCCTGTCCATGGCTGCCGCGCGCGTCTGGTGGATGTTCCGGCTGTTCGGGCACGACAACGTGCAGATCCTCGACGGCGGCCTTCCCGCCTGGCTGAGGGCGGGTTATACGCTGGAAGCCTGGGACGAGGACGAGCCGGCGACCGACGCCATCTTCACGCCGAACCTTCGGCCCGAGCTGTTCAAGCGCCGCCAGGATATGATCGATAACCTGACGAAGAAAGCCTTCACCGTTGTCGACGCGCGCGACGCGAAACGCTACAGCGGCGAAGCGCCCGAACCGCGTCCCGGCATGGAACCCGGCCATATCCCCGGTTCCATCAACGTTCCTTATGCGAGCCTCATCGACCCGGCGACGGGGCTGTTCAAGAAAAAAGACGACCTGAAGGCCGCGCTCGGCCTCGTCGACGCGTCGAAACCCGTCGCCGTATCCTGCGGCAGCGGAGTGACGGCCTGCGTCGTCGCGCTGGGCCTGTTCGAAACAGGCGTCGAAAACGCCGCCATTTACGGCGGCTCATGGGCGGAATGGGGCTCGGACCCAACGCTGCCCAAGACCAAAGGCGGTGCGCCATGAAAAAGAAACCCAACACAATCCTCACGCATGCGGGCTCCAAGCCGGCGGAATACCACGGCGCCGTCAACGTGCCGCCGCACCGCATGTCGACCATCGTCTTCAACACCTACGCGGAATTCGAGAAGGTGCCGAACGTGCCCTTCTCCTACGGGCGCGCCGGCACTCCGACCTCCGCCGCCTTCGAGGAAGGCATCGCGCAGATCGAGGGCGCTTACCGCAGCGTCTCCACGCCGTCGGGCCTCTCGGCCATCCTGACCGCGCTCCTCGCCTTCGCGAAGCAGGGCGATCACCTGCTGCTAACCGACAACTGTTACGGCCCGGCCCGCAAGACCAGCGAAGAGGTCCTGCGCCGTTTCGGCGTCGACGTGGAATATTATCCGCCGATGATCGGCGCGGATATCGCCAAGCTGTTCCGCCCCAACACGAAACTCGTCTTCATGGAAGCGCCGGGCTCGCTGACCTTTGAAGTGCAGGATATCGGCGCCATCACGGACGCCGCCAAAAAAGCCGGCATTCGGACCGCCATCGACAATAGCTGGGCCACGCCGCTGTTCTTCCGCCCAATGGATCTGGGGATCGACATCTCGGTCATGGCCGCCACCAAATACATCGGCGGGCATTCGGATGCCATGCTGGGCGTGGTCTCGGCCAATGAAGACTCCTGGCCACATATCAAGCGCGCCGCGCTGATGCTCGGCCTCTGCGCGGGGTCGGAGGAGCTTTATCTCGGCACCCGGGGCCTACGCACGCTCCATGTGCGCCTGCCGCACCACCAGAAGTCGGCGCTCGAGATCGGCGCCTGGCTGCAGCAGCAAAAGGCGGTCAAGCGCCTGCTGCACCCCGCCTTCCCGTCATGCCCCGGGCACGAGAACTGGAAGAAATATTTCACCGGCTCGACCGGCACTTTCAGCGTCATCCTGCACGAAACGCGGCGCGAGAAGATCGCGAAGATGCTCGACGGGATGCAGATATTCCGCATGGGCTTCAGCTGGGGAGGCTTTGAATCGCTGCTGTTCCCCGAGCAGCCGAAGCCCAGCCGCACCGCCTCGGCTTGGGAAGAGACCGGTTTTTCGTTGCGCATTCATATCGGGCTGGAGGACGCCGAGGACCTCAAGGCGGATCTCGACGCCGGCCTGAAGCGGTTGGAGGGCTGACATGGGCCTTGAAATGATCGACGAGCAGATTGACGAATTCCAGTACCTCTTCGAGATGTGGTGGACGAGCTACGGCGAAAAAGCGGCGCTCCTGACTTTAGGCGCCATGGCCTTCACATATTTTATGCTGTCGAACCGCACGGTGCTGATGTGGCGCGCGCGGCGCGGCAGCCTGCGGGCGCTCTGCGCCGTCACCGACAAGCTGGCCCGGCGCGGCGATGGCAATATCAAAATGGCGGCCCGCACTCTTGTCCACAATGCCCGGCTGGGCTATGCGGACGACATGTATTCCCTGGCCGTCCGTACCGGGCTGCCCCAGGATCCGTTCTTCCGCCGTGACGAAGAAATTTCGAACATGTGGAAGCACCGCTTCAACCGCCACGTCGGCGTGCAGCCAGTCAAGGGCGAGGCAACGCAGGTGCATGCCGCGACCCCCGAAGGCCCCGATCCGTACCAGGAACTGCAGTCCCTGATCGGCATCGCCGACGTCAAAAAGGCCATGACCGACATCGCAAACCGCGCGCAGTTGTTCGAGAAGCGCAGGAAAGCAGGCCTTCCCGTCTCGCACCCCGCGCTGCACCTGATCTTCCTGGGGAATCCGGGCACCGGCAAGACGACCGTCGCGCGTATCCTGGGCCGGCTCCTGTGGCACATCGGCTACCTGTCGAAAGGGCACGTGGTCGAGGTTTCCGAAGGCGAACTGATCGGCCAATACGTCGGCGAAACGCCCATCAAGGTCCACAAGAAGATCCAGCAGGCGCTCGGCGGCATCCTGTTCATCGACGAAGCCTACAGCATGCTGAACGCGGATACCGACAAGGTGTCGTATTCGTCGAGCGCCATCGCCACGCTGGTCAAGTTCATGGAAGACTTCCGCGAAGACCTCGTGGTGATCGCGGCGGGCTATCCAGACGAAATGATCAAATTCATGGACTCGAACCCCGGCCTGCGATCGCGCTTCACCGAAGTCATCACCTTCAACGACTACGACGCGAAGGAAATGACCGAGATATTCCAGCTTATGGCGGCGCAGAACCATTACACGCTCGACAAGTCTGCCAGTGCGGCGCTCATGATCCTCATGGGCGAGGCCAAACGCACCTTCACGCACAATTTCTCGAACGGCCGCCTAGTGCGTAACCTGTTCGAAGACACGCTGAGTTTCATGGCAAACCGCGTCGCCGCCGTCCGGCAACCGACACGGGAGCAGCTCATGGAAATATCCCGCAGCGATATCGCGCAGGCGCTCGACAAGATGAAGGCCGTCCACGCTACTTCGGTGCGGCAGGAGGCCAAGGCGGGCACCGACAACGGATGATCTCCCGCGCAAGCGGCGGAACCGCTACTTTGGCGCGGGCGCGGCAACAGGAGTTGCGGCGGCGGACGGTAGCCTGGCGGCAATCTCCGCCACCTGGTTCCTGAGATCGCCGGCGGGCAGCGCCGTTATGCATTCATGGAATACGCTCAGGCGCCCCAGTGTCACCGGCTGATAGGCTGCGAGCAGGGCTGCGGATTCCGGTCCTTCACCGGGTCCGCTGAGCGGCGCGCCCGTGATCTCGTGCTCGACCTCCAGCCCCACGTCCTGCTGCAATTTCATGAGCCGCTGCGATACAGGGGCGGGGACGGCTTCCGCGGCCTTGTCCAGCAGCGGTCCGGCTTCAGCGATGGCAAAGAGTGAATCCAGATCGAGTTGCGACATAACAGAGGCCTCCCTTGTTGCAGCTACATCATAGCGCAGAACAGGTTAAGGGAAATATAACAGCTTGATGGAGCTGGATAATTCCTAAGAACGAACCGTCTTTGCGATCTTGTCCAGCACCGCGTTCACGAGCTTCACCTCGGAGCCTTCGTAGAAGCCGTTGGTCACATTCATATAATCGTTGATGATGATGCCGGTATCGGTGCTGCCATGTTCCAGCAGCTCAAAGGCGCCGGCGCGGAGGATGGATTCCAGCAGCGTCTCGACCTCGCCCTTCTTGCCGGCGGCAAGCGCCGCCGCGACGATTTCGTCGATATCGGTCCAGCGCTTCGTGACGCCCATGACGATATCGGAGAGCAGTTCCTCGTCCGCGGGCACCAGCACGTCGCCGTCGATGTTGAAGCCCGAGCGGTGGTTGATATATTCGCGCACCGCCGATTTGGCTTCCTGGTTGTTGAGGCGCATCTGGTAGAGCACCTGCACCGCGGCGAGGCGCGCGGCCGTGCGTTTTGCTTTCGGCGAGCCGGTCGATTTCTTGACGGCGGGACGTTCCGGCGGGCGGATGAGCTGGGGCGGCTTGCGGGGCGGCATGGTAAAGGGCTTAGCCTGCTTTCTTGTGGCACACCTGGTCGAGGTCGGCCAGGAAGTCGTTATAGTCTTTTACTTCGCGGAAATCCTTGTAGACGGACGCATAGCGGACATAAGCGACGGGATCGAGCGTCGCGAGCGCCGCCATTGCCTTTTCACCGATGAACTTGGTGGTGATGTCGGTCTCGCCCGACTGTTCCAGCTGGCGCACGATATCATTGGCCGAACGCTCGATGGTATCGGGATCGACCGGTCGCTTCTGCAACGACAGGCGAAGGCTGCGCAGCAGCTTGTCGCGCTCGAAGGGCTCGCGGCTGCCGTCGTTCTTGATCACGACGATTTCGCGCAGCTGCACGCGCTCGAAGGTCGTAAAGCGCGCATTGCATCCGGGGCATTCGCGACGGCGGCGGATGGCGGCATCGTCTTCCGTCGGCCGGCTGTCTTTCACCTGCGTGTTCGTATCGCTGCAGAAAGGACACCGCATCGCTTACTCGCGTCCGTAAATGGGGAATTGCTGGCAGAGCTTCTGCACCCGGTCCGCGACCGCCTTTTCGACGGATGCGTTGTTGCCGGCGCCGTTCTTCGCGAGGCCGTCAAGAACCTCGACGATATACTGCCCGACCATCTCGAATTCCTTCGCGCCGAAACCGCGCGTGGTGGCGGCGGGGCTTCCCACGCGCAGGCCGGAGGTGACCATCGGCTTCTGCGGGTCGAAGGGGATCGCGTTCTTGTTGCAGGTGATGCGCGCGTGGTCGAGAGTTAACTCCGCGTCGCGTCCGGTGAGGTTCTTGGGGCGCAGGTCGACGAGCGCCAGATGGCAGTCGGTGCCGCCCGACACGATGTCGAGGCCGCCTTTTTTCAGCGTGGCCGCGAGCGTGCGGGAGTTATCGAGCACCGCTTTCTGATAGACCTTGAACGAAGGCTGCAGCGCTTCGCCGAAAGCGACCGCTTTCGCCGCGATAACATGCTCGAGCGGGCCGCCCTGAAGGCCGGGGAACACCGCCGAATTGATCTTCTTGATCAGCTCTTCGTCGTTGGTGAGGATTATGCCGCCGCGGGGGCCACGCAGCGTCTTGTGCGTCGTCGAGGTCGTGACATGCGCATGCGGGACGGGGCTCGGATAATAGCCGGCGGCGACCAGGCCCGCGTAATGCGCCATGTCGACCATGAGATAAGCGCCAACTTCGTCCGCGATCTTGCGAAAGCGCGCGAAATCGATCACGCGCGGATAAGCCGAGGCGCCCGCGATGATCAGTTTCGGCTTATGTTCTTTCGCCAGCTTTTCGACTTCGTCCATGTCGATGAGCGCGTCTTCCTTGCGCACGCCGTATTGAATGGCGTTAAACCATTTTCCCGACATGTTCGGCTTCGCGCCGTGCGTCAGGTGGCCGCCCGAGGCGAGCGCCTGGCCCAGGATCGTATCGCCCGGCTGGACCAGCGACATCATGACCGCCTGGTTCGCCTGCGCGCCCGAGTGCGGCTGGACGTTGGCAAATTTGCAGCTGAACAGCTTGCAGATGCGATCGATGGCGATCTGCTCGGTGACATCGACGAATTCGCAGCCGCCGTAATAGCGCTTGCCCGGATAGCCTTCGGCGTATTTGTTCGTGAGCACCGAGCCCTGCGCCTGCAGCACGGCCCGCGAAACGATGTTCTCGGAAGCGATCAGCTCGATCTGGTTCTGCTGGCGGTCCAGCTCCTTGCGGATGGCGTTATAAACGTCCGGATCCGCGTCTTTGAGGTCGGTCTCGAAAAAATCGAATTCGCTCATGGTTTCTTTCTTTTGCGCAATGGTCATTTTGTACCGCACTTTCCTAATTTATCGACGCGGCCCGCGTGGCGGCCGCCTTCAAATGAAGTGTTTAAAAACGCGTTCACGCATTCAATCGCGAGGTCCGGGCCGATCAGCCGCGCGCCCAGCGCCAGCACGTTGGCGTCATTGTGCGAGCGCGACAGGCGCGCCGTCGTCACGTCATGGGCCAGCGCGCAGCGCACGTCCTTGAACCGGTTCAGCGCGATGCTGATGCCGATGCCGGAGCCGCAGATAGAGATACCGCGCGGCGCCTTGCCGTCACGAATGGCCTCGGCCAGCACATAGCCATAGTCGGGATAATCGACCCGTTCCTCGGACATAGTGCCGAGATCGAGGACCTCATACCCCTGCTTCTTAAGGTATTCAGCCACCTGTACCTTCAGCTGGAAGCCGGCATGGTCCGCCGAAAGGGCAATTTTCTTGCTGTCGGGCACTTGAGCACCCCTAAATCTTGTTACCGCTGGCCTGTCTATACCAGATGTAGTAGGCGGGAGAAAGAAGTATATACCATTCGGTCCAGGCTGCGCTTTATCCCTGTGAATATCATTTCACATAAGAATCGCCAGTAATGCCAGGGGCGTCGCAAGGCAGAAACGGCTGAATAATTTTATTCGTCCGCAACACCGCCGGGGGAACCGTCTCGTGGCGCCGCAGGTTGGGGTGCCCCGAATGACCGAGGCAACCAGCCCCGTCTTTTCTTTTCAGAACTGACGGTTTCCCCGAGGAGCGACATAACATGAGTCCCGCCGCAACAGGATTTGCGAAGACATCCTTACGGCAACCTCCGCGCAAACCGGCGCCCGATGTCGACGTCGACCTGCAGGCCGTTTGTTCGCGCTGCCGCCAGGCGGTCCGCGGCGATCACATCTGCGTCTACAAACTGAAAATCGTTATTTCCCGCTGATAACTTTCCTCGTCGCAGGACGTCCCTTTGGATCGCCGCTGCAGCTTTCATGTCATGGAACCCGGCTTGCCTCCGGCGGTTTACGCTATGGAGGTGCGCCATGACCGACGATATCACGACCGTCAACCGGGTGACGCGGATCACGCCCAGGGAAGTCAACGAGCGCATCGAGCGCGAGATGCAGATGCGCTTAAGCTACTACGCGGCGCACCCCGAAGAAATCGACAAGCGCCTCGACGAACTCGACCGCGAATGGGATATCGAGCGCCGGATCGAGGTGGGCGCGCCGACAGTCGCGCTGACGGGCGCCCTGCTTGGCCTGACTGTCAGCCGCAAGTTCCTCGTCGTCCCCTTCGTCGTGGCTGGTTTCCTGCTCATGCATGCCGTGAAAGGTTTTGCGCCGCCGGTGCCGATCATGCGCCGCCTTGGCGTCCGTACCCAGCCCGAGATCGAGCGCGAACGCTATGCGCTCAAAGCTCTGCGCGGGGACTTCAGCAACGTTAAAATGAACGGCGGCGAAAGGCCAGTCGAGGAATCGGGCGCGCTGACCGGCGAGGACTAAAGTTCGAGCACGCGGCGCATGCTGATGGTGACTGGCCCTTCATTCGAAAATCGTTTCGCCGGGATATTGCCTGAGACGTCTGCCTCCACCTTGGGCATGGCCGCTATCACGGCCTGAGCGGTCTGAAGGCGCTGGAGTATTTTCTGGCTGAAATCGCGCGCAACATCGTGCGTTCTGGGATCGAGTTCCGCCGCAAAATCGCGCAGGTGCCCGAGGCTTTCCTGCAAAGCACCGTCGCGCGCCAGCTCCTGCACGACGATTGTCTTGAGAGTTCCGATACGCTCGCCCGTTTTGCTGAACACGGAAGAATCCCCGTCTTCATCCTTCGCCCTGTTGCCACTGAGACCCGCTTTCGCCTCGTAATAATCGGCCAGCGTCAGCAGCTCTCCCATATGGTTCTCGAGGCCGTGATAAGGCGTTCGCATGTGCGGGATGGAACTCCCGGTGCCTATCTGCGCCGCCAGCCTGTCGGCCATCGAATGATGGTAATCCGGGCGAAGCCAGTGCCACTGGTTCGCCTGCTCGACGGCGAAGCCAAGATGATTGATCGCCGCGTGCGTCGCATGTTCCATCGAACATCCCCTCAGGATGCGTTCACGCTCCGCGGGCCCCGATGCCCGCGCCAGCCGCTGCTGGTCGCCGCACTCGTACGCGATCAGATGCTCGTCGACGTCGGTGAAACCGCCGGTTTTGTATCTCACGATGTTGCCGTCGAAGGTGACCAGGTCTTTCATGTCTGCCGGACCGGGCATGACGACCGTCGCCTGCGGCAGTGTCAGAGGATCGGTCGCGTTCGTCGTCCAGAAGGTATCCGACGGCATCAGCATCGCCGGCGGCCCCTCTTGCCGCATCACCGCCGAGAACGGCGCGATGATGGCATAGTCCGAGTCACCCCAGGCTCCCTGAAGATGGCTGCTGACCTTGTGATTAAGCGCGAAGTGAACCGTGTTGCGCGCCTCGCGCCCTTCGGTGGCGACATAGGTCGAGGGCAACGTCACGCTGCCGTCTTCATTGATAACGGGCTTGTAACGCGTGGAATGAACCAGCGCGAGGCCATCGCTGTTCATCATGCCATCGGCGATGGCGGGAATCGCGTGGGTATTGTCGATATAATCGGATGCCATCAAAACCCCAGGAAGAAACGAAACGCCTTATTATTTTACATACGACAGACGATTCGGGACAGGGATTCTATTGAATTCCTTGCAGATACAGTAGCTTGCGGTAACGAAGCCTAGGCCTTTGGCAGGTTGAGCTGCTTGCGCGGCTTTTCGACGACGGGGCCTTTGATGGAATCGCGCTCGGCCTGGCCGCCGAGGCGCTGCAGTTCGCCGAAAGCCCTTTCAAGGGAAGTCTTGTCGTCGAACTCGTCGAAGGTTTTGACTGCGACGGCTTCTGACTTGGTGGACAGGTTCTGCGAGATCTGCGTATAGGTGCGCGCGGCGAAATTGAAAACCTCCGTGACCTGGTAGCCGATCTGCTTTTCGACAGTTGAAATAGCGACCTTGTCCGGCGCGAGCAGCTTCCAGGGATCGCGCGGCCTCTCGGCTTCCAGGCGGCGGCGGGTTTCTTCCTGCTGCTTGCGCGCGGCACGCAGCTGCTTGGCCGCTTCGGCCTTCAGGCACTGGGCCTGGTAATCGCGCCCGTTCTCGACGCCGAAATCCCAGACGTGCAGCCCGGTGCGGGTCTCCGCGTTCACGTCAGCGCCCGCATTCAGCAAAATCTTGATGACTTCTTCCTCGCCGCGGGCCGCCGCCATATGCAGGGGCGTGGCGCCCGATTCATCGCGGGCGTTGACATCGGCGCCCGCCTCCAGCAGCAGCTTGACGGCGTCCGCCTTCTTGCCCATCCGCGCGGCGTGATGCAGCGGCGTCTGGCCTTCCCGGTCGCGCGCCTCGATGTTCGCGCCGAAATTGAGCAGGTCGTTGATCTTGGCGCGGCAGATATAGCCTTCGTCCAGCGCCGCGTAATGCAGCGCCGTCGCGCCCGCGGCATCGCCCGCGTTGATATCAACCCCGCGGTTGAGGAAGATCGACAGCATCTCGCGGCCCTTGCCGGTGTAATTATATTCGGAATAGTTGATGGCGTAATGAAGACCGGTCTTACCCGATGTGGCGTCGCGCGCCTGCGGATCGGCGCCTTCGCGGATGATCTGGCGCGCGGTATCCACGCTGCCGTTGGCTGCGAGTTGGATCAGCCGGTTATCGAGATCCTTGTTCTGTCCCATATGCCTACTCCTGTGGCCGGGGCTGCAGCCGCGGCTGCTTGTCCATGCGCGGCGGATAAATGGCTTCAGGATCGGCCTCGCCGTGCAGGCGATCGATTTGGGCGAGCGCCTCCTTCAGCGGGCGCTTGTCCGCGAATTCATCGAAGGTCCTCACGGTCAGCGCCTCGGCCTTCGTCTCAAGGTTCGTGGCGATGTGCGTGTAAAGCCGCGAGGAGAAATTGAAGATTTCCGTGACGCGGTAGCCCGCCGGCGAACAATCATGCATGCGGGAGATGGAAGTTTTGTCGATCAGCTTCCAGGGATCCTGCGGTCCTTCCGGTCGCTGCGGCTTCCATCGTGTATCTTCCGCATCCTGCGCCTTCTTGCGCAGTGATGCCGCCAGCGAAAAATAATGGTTCTTCGCCGCGAAATCCGCGGGCGTCTGTCCGCTGGCGCTACGGGCCGCGGGGTCCGCGCCTTTGGTCAGAAGCTCATCCGCCGCGTCGGATAGTCCGCGGAGGGCCGCATAGTGCAGCGGCGTCATGCCGCCCTTGCCGTCCAGCGCCATCGGGTCGGCGCCCAGCTGCAGCAGTTCCTTCACCGCGCCATATCCGCCGGCAGCGCTGTGCAGCGGCGTCGTGCCGTTGTTGGAGCGCGCGTTGCTGTCGGCTCCATAGAGCTCCACCAGCAGGCGCAGGCCTTGACCGTTCCTGGCGTGAAAATGTTTTGCCGCATAATGCAATGGCGTCAATCCGTCATTGTCGCGCGCATTGATGTCGAGGCCGCGCTCAATGCACAGCGGCAGGACTTCGTTCGCGAGGGAATCCATGCCGCTGCGGGTGATGAACAGATGATGCAGGAGCGTGAGGCCTTCTGAATCGCGGGCCAGCGGATCCGCTCCGCTATCGATCAGTTTGATGACGTCGTGGAGGGTCGTGTAACTGCTGTAGACACTGCGCAACAATTTATCGTCGAGCTTCTTCTGGCGGTCCATGGTATTGCGCCCCTATAATAGATTTTGTCAGAAAGTGGAGTTTTACGACAACCGCGCGGTGCGGTCAATCCGGCACACATTCATTGACATAAAGAAGCACTCGTCATCCCCGCGAAAGCGGGAATCCCGTGAAATTACAGCGCGCCTTCATACCAGGGGGATCCCGCGGGATGACGAAGTTTTAGGAAATATGCCCCTTCTTCTTCAGCACATATTCCAGGCGCTTGAGCGCGGCATTCTTGAACACCGTCTCCCCGGCGCCCGCCGGGCACTGCACGACGACCTCGGTCATCGTGTCGGTGTCCATGGCGCTCACGCGCATCAGGTTTCCGACAGGGCGGAATTCGAAAATGACCTCGCGTCCGGGAAGGATTTCTGCCATATTTTCTCGCATCAGCAAGGATTTATAGCATGTCAGCACAAGCGTCGCAGAAAGTCACCATGGAAAAACCCAAGCACGATAAATCGAAACTGAAGCCCGCTTTCAAGTGGGACGATGCGCTGATGCTGGACGACCAGCTGACCGAAGAAGAACGCATGATCCGCGACAGCGCGCGCAGCTATTGCCAGGAAAAGCTCATGCCGCGCGTGCTGGAAGCGAACCGCCATGAAATTTTCCACCGCGAGATCATGACCGAATTCGGCCAGTTGGGCCTGCTGGGCTCGACGATCCACGGTTATGGCTGCGCCGGCACGAATTATGTTTCTTACGGGCTCATTGCGCGCGAGGTCGAGCGCGTGGATTCAGGCTATCGCTCCGCCATGTCGGTGCAGTCGTCGCTCGTCATGTATCCGATTTACGCCTTCGGCACGGAAGAGCAGAAACAGAAATACCTGCCGAAGCTCGCGACCGGCGAATATGTCGGCTGCTTTGGCCTGACCGAGCCCGATGCCGGGTCCGACCCCGCGTCGATGAAGACGCGCGCGACGAAGGTCAGGGGCGGCTACACGCTCAAAGGCTCCAAGATGTGGATCACCAATTCGCCCATTGCCGATGTTTTCGTCGTCTGGGCGAAGGATGAGGCAGGCGATATCCGCGGCTTCGTGCTGGAAAAGGGCATGCAGGGCCTCTCCGCGCCCAAGATCGACGGCAAATTCTCGCTCCGCGCCTCGATCACGGGCGAAATCGTCATGGACGATGTGTTTGTGCCGGAAGAAAACAAATTCCCCGAGGTGAAAGGGCTGACCGGTCCCTTCTCGTGCCTCAACAATGCGCGCTACGGCATTTCCTGGGGGGCAATGGGCGCTGCCGAATACTGCCTGCACCAGGCGCGCCAATATGCGCTTGACCGCATCGTGTTCAGCCGCCCGCTGGCCGCAAACCAGATCGTGCAGCTGAAACTCGCCAACATGCTGACCGACATCACCTTGGGCCTGCAGGGCGCCTTGCGTCTCGGCCGCCTGAAGGACGAAGAACGCGCGGCGCCGGAAGCCATTTCATTGATGAAGCGCAACAACTGCGGCAAGGCGCTCGAAATCGCCCGCGTCGCCCGCGACATGCTGGGCGGCAATGGCATCGCCGACGAGTTCCACGTCATCCGCCACTGCATGAACCTGGAAGCGGTCAACACCTATGAAGGCACGCATGACATCCACGCGCTGATCCTCGGCCGCGCGATCACGGGCATCCAGGCGTTTTCGAGCTAAAGATTACATTCCGAAATTCTGGTCGGGCTTTTTGGCGGGCTGCGGCGCGGCGGCGTCGGGTTTGGGATTGTCGTTGACCGCATTTTCGAAGGAAGGCGTAAGGCCGGGCAGCTTCGTAACCGCAGCCGATGCTTCCGGCGCGGCGTGAACTGCGGCAGGCACCGGCGCTTCGACGGATTTTGCCGCGGCGCGCGACTGGTAGTGTTTCAAGCGGCCTTCATAAAACTCCGGCGAAGCCTTTTCGACGATATGTTCAACGAAGAGGCTGACGAAATTCAGCGTCTTCTTGTGCAGATAGCGCGAGACGACCAGGGTTCCGTGCCCCGCCTTGCGCGCCAGACCCTTCATCCCCGTCTGCGGCTTGGCGTCGCGTTCCGCTTTCCGGGCGGCGCGGCGTGCGAGGCGTTCGCCCAGCTGGACGTTATATTGATAAGCAAGCCCTTGTGTGAATGGCGTCGATTTCAGCGCGCCGCGCGCGGCCGCGATGATCGGCAGGCTCACGAATTTCGCGGAGGCGAGGCCCAGCGCGAGAAGCGGCTGCAGCGCCACCTGCTTGGCCACGCGGCGCGACATAGGGATGCCGACGTCATGGACGAAGGAATGGGCGAGCTTGATGTGCCAGATCTTCCCCAGGATAAAAAGCTTCGAGAGCTCGAACGACAGTCCGGTGAAAAGTACGGCCGCCATCCCGAGACCGACGACGCGGTTCGCCATTTCCGACCCGAACAGCGGCTTTCCCGACGGGCGGCGCGGGTTGAGCACCCATTTCGTGCCGCGATACAGGCCGATGGCGCCGTAATATTCGAGCGCTTCGGCGGCAACGACGACGCCTTTCGTCATCCCGGCCTTCGCCCAGGCCCAGCCCTTGTCGATGCTCTCGCTGACATTCTTGCGCCAGGCGATGACGTTGTCGCGCCAGTCGTTGAGCTTTTCGCCCCAGGCTTTCAGGCGCTCCTCGCCTTTCGCGCCGCCGCTTTGCGACAGCCAGCCTTTTTTCTGGAGCAGGTCGATGCCGCGCGACGCGAGCGCGAGGCCGCCGCGTCCCGTTGCCAGCAGCACCCGGCCCGCGCCGGAGACGATGCCAACGCCCAGCTTCACCACGTCGACGGCGCGGTTCGCGATGCCCGCGATCAGCCGTCCGGCCAGCACATAGGGAAGACGCAGGATTACATTAGCCGCGAGTTCGAGCACGCCGATAACGGCCTTGCCCCCTTCGACCAGGATGTCGCGCATGCCGGATTCATATTTTGCGATGCGCTGCACGAGGCGCTGCTGGCGCGGCGGCAGGGCTTCATAAGCCCGCTTGTCGCGCTCAAGCTCCTCCTGGATTTCCTGCAATACCGCCGGATCGTGCTGCACGTTTGAAAGTCCCCTGCCGCCTTGAGCGCGACAAAATTTTTGTTCCTGCCAATGGGAAGCACTATAGCTTTTTGACATTTATTATGTCAAATTTTTTCATCACCGAAAGGCGATAAAAATACCAAAGCATTTCAATTGGATGAGGTTTTCCTAAGGCTTCGGAGCGCCCTTGAGCTTCAATGGCGGCGAAACCGAAAAACTTTTGCCTGTCGAAATGCCGTGCCGCCCGGCCTCGTCGATATTGAATTCATCGAGCAGATGGAGCTGCGCGCCGACCTTCAGCACGGCGTCGGTGACCACCCTCTTCAGGCGGCCGTTCTCCCGCTCGGGAAAGCCTTCGCCGGAGAGATAGGCGGAGTCGATCTCGCATGAGCCAAGATTGATCGTGAAACTCATCGACCCGCCGTTGCGGGTGAAACCAAAACCGAGCGCGGTGCCGCCGATCAGGATCGCGCCGTTGGCCATGACCTTCGCCCTGTTATCGTAATCGATCGCGCATTTATACGCGCCGGGACGCACCTCCAGCGTCAACGGCAGCCCGTCCGCTTGAAGCTCCGTCACCGCTTCGCGGATCTGGCCCAGATGGTGGAGGAGCGCCTTCATGTCCGCATTGTCGCGCATGTCGGCGACGGCCTGCTCGAATTTTCCGGTCAGCTGCGGCTCCTTCATGGTGCGCCCGGTTTCTTGAGCTTGAGCGGCGCCGCGACGGGAAACGGCTTTTCGACGGCGTTGCCGGGAACACCGTTGGGACCGACATTATAGCGCGCGACGAATTCTTCGCGCGTACGTACGTCGATGAGATAGCGGCTGATCACCGACTTCATATCCTGCGGCAGCTTTTCCTTTTTGGCGCTTTCATCGTCTTCATCGTCGTACCCGTCATCGTCGTCGCCGGTTTCTTCTTCGGTCCAGATTTTACTGTCTTCGTCGTAGGCGGAAGTGCGCGCGAAAACCTCGTCCTCGTCCCGGTAGACGCGCACGGACATGCGGTCGTCGTAATAGCGTTCCTTGTGGATGACGAAGTCGAGCTTCACCTTGCCCATTTCCATTTCGCCGTTCGCGACGATTTCGCCGTCGACGTCCCTCTTTTCACCAAGCTGGGTTCCTTCCCCGCCCGGACGCACGGCGAGCGTCACGACGATGCCCGCATCCTGGAAATCGACGGCCGTCTGCTGAAAAACCTCGAGCTGCTTCGCCGCGAACTGCTGCGCGGGATCCTGCGCGAATGTGCGCAGGGCGTCTTCAAAGGCTTTGTTGAGCGGCGTTTCTTTCATGGTGAAGGACTTGATACTATATATCCCATAAAAATTCAACGAGATATCCAACCCTTTGATTTTACTGCCTGTGGAGTTTCAGTGGCCGGCGAATGAGTAGCTTTTTCTGCAACACGACATGCTGCGCGATTGCCTGCCGTTCGGCCTCGATTTTTTCGCGCGCCATCCGCTCCCGCGTTTCCGGCGAGAGGCGCAGCTTCTCCGGCACCTGGTCCCAGGATGAAAAGGTGCCGAGGTCGCTGACCAGCTCGAGGAACTGCATCGGAGTTCCTTCGAGGCTTTTCAGCAGCGGATTTTTGTAACAATAGAACTCGCCCCCGACCGAAGGCGGCGCGCCTTTCAGCGTGGTGAGCTTGTTATTGTGGCACAAGAACATACCGCCGACCGTGGGCGCGCCTTCCAGCGATGTGAGTTCATTGTCGCCGCAGTTGAAATGATTTCTCACCACGACATTGGTCAGATTAGGGAGCTTCGTGAGCCCCTTCCCGCTCAAGCTGAAATCCCACGAGTCCAACAACAGCGAACCGTCCAGCTGCTTCTCGAAGCCATAGCGTCTTTCGGTCAGAAATTTTTCTGCTTCGGATACTGGCGCGGATTGTCGATTGAAAATTTTTGGCCACATGAGAACAATCTCCTCCAAAGGAAACAAAGATTGTTTTAGCTTTGCGAAATCGGTAAACGGGAAACATTTAAACCGTCATGCCGTAGTGGCGCAGCCTGACTGACTTTATAAGGGATTCTCGAATATTATGCCAAATAATTATATTTTATGATTTAAATTCATTTAGTTATGTAGAAAAAAAGAAGCGCCCGGATGCCTGTTCAAGGAACTCCGGGCGCTGATCTTTTAACGTTGGAAGCGGCTTAGCTGCCGGGGCCTTTCGGCGGCACCAGCGGGGCAACTTTCGTCACCTGCACTTTACCGGCCGCTTCGATCGGCGCGGTGATCGTCACGCGTTCGCCGTCGACGACGGTGTCAAACGTGATGGTCGTGCCGCTGAGCTGGCCGGCCGCCGCGGGCTGTTGCCCGTTCGCCGGCTGCTGGCCGTTGGGCTGCTGCTGGTCTTTCTTGATCTGCTGCGCCTGCTCGCGCTGGGCCTGCTGCTGCGCTTTCGCACGGGCAGCGAGTTCATCTTTCGTCACTTCCGTCACGTTAAGAACGTTCGGATAAGTGTGGATGAACGGAACGTCGATGCGCGCGCCGTAGTATTCGATGCGCCAGACCTTGTTCGCGGGATCGGCCGCAGGGTCTTTCGGCTTCGCCGGCTGGCTGTCGCCGCCGCCCCAGATCGAGGAGAAATAGCTGTTGCTGTTGCTATTGTCCTGCTGGCTGTAGGCATCGCGGCCGTCGTTGATCTGGTCCTGGATGTCCTTCGAGTTGAACTTGAAGTGCAGCGTCGAATTCTTGTTCGCCAGCACCTGGCCCTTGTCGGTGACGAGCTGGTACTTGTAGACGGACTCGCCTTTCTTGCTGTCGTAATGATCCCAGACCGATTTGACTTCCTTGATCTTCACTTCTTCGGTGTGGACGGTGCCGTATTCGTAGTATGCCGGCGCGCCGACGAAGACGCCGCCCAGCACGGCGAGCGTAAATGCGCGCCGCAGCGCGCCTTTGACGCGCTGGCCAAAAGGTTCTTTTCTGCCATAGCTCGATGCCATTCTAGCTTCTCCCGTAACGAAAAGTTCGCAATGTATGATTGACGGAAGTTACCACTGGCAAGATGAAACGTCTATGGTAAAAAATCAAAAATATCAAGGAACTAGCCATAATTCACGGCTAGTTACCGTAAGCGGGAATGTTATGGAGTTACTGGCTCGACGCGACGTTGAGGCCGCCCACGCCCATCTGCTCGCCCCAGAAAGTTTCGAGGTCGCGCAGCACGTGGTTCATGCTTTCGATGCGCGCATTCGCAAGGCCGGCGCCGGAAAGTTTTTCCTCGTGCTTTTTGTAGAGGCGGGTGATGGCGTCGTTGAGCTTCTTGCCCTTGTCGGACAATTTGACGCGCACGGAGCGCTTGTCGTGGATGGAGCGCTCCTGCATGAGATAGCCGTTTTCGACCATCTTCTTGACGTTGTAGGAAACGTTGGAACCAAGGTAATAACCGCGCACCGTCAACTCGCCGACCGTGAGCTCGTCCGTGCTGATGTTATGCAGGATCATGCTCTGGACGTTGTTGATATCAAGGATGTTCGCGCGCTCCAGCTCGACCTTGAGAACGTCAAGGAACTGGCGGTGCAGGCGTTCGATCAGATTGATGGCATCATAATAAGGCGTGGTCACCTTGGTACCCCCTTTAAGTCTCTAATCTGTGTCTATTCTACGCCATATCAAGCCCTTGTGCAAAGACTTGTATTCATTATTGCGGAAATAGAGCCGCTCCCCCGATAGAGGGACACACGCTCAAAATACAAGATCCCGGTCGCCCAGGCTGGCGAAATAGGTCTCGACCTCCTGGTCGGGCACGTCGGCAACCTTCGCCGGCTGCCATTTCGGCTGCCGGTCCTTGTCGATCAGCGCAGCGCGGATGCCTTCATAGAAATCATGGCCCCTGATGCAGGCCTGGCTCAGGCGGTATTCCATGGTCATCACTTGAGCGAAGGGCATCTTCGCGCCGAGGCGGATCTGGCGCAGCGCGACCTTGAGGCTCGTCGGCGACATGGCGTGCAGGATCTTCAGCGTCTCCTGCGCCCAGGGTGTGCCGTCTTTTCTCAAGGCATCGAGGATCTGCTCGACGTGATCGAAAGCGAAACAGGCGTCGATCTGCGCGCGGAACGGCGCGATTTCGGACTGGCCGGGCGCCTGCGCCGAGGCGTCCTCGATGGTTTTCGTCACCTGGTCGTGCGGTTTTTTGCGCGCGTCCCAGCTGATGGACGCCAGCGCCTTCAGAAGATCGGGCAGGTTCGCGGCCGGCACATATTGCGTGGCGAAGCCGATATAGATCGTGTCGATCGCCTTCACGCGCTTGGCGGTGAGCGCGAGATAGGCGCCCGTCTGTCCCGGGCAGCGCGGCAGGAAATAGCCGCCGCCCACGTCGGGGAAGAAGCCGATGTTGGTTTCCGGCATCGCGAACAGCGTGTTCTCCGTCACGACGCGGTGCGAGCCGTGCGCGGAAATCCCCTTTCCGCCGCCCATCACGATGCCGTTGATGAGCGAGATATAGGGCTTGGGGAACGTATAGATGCGGTGGTTGAGCGTATATTCGTCGCGGAAGAAATCGCGCGTCAGTTGCCCGTCGGATTTTCCTTCCCGCGCCGCCTTCGCATCGATTGCGACTGCCTTGACGTCGCCGCCCGAACAGAAGGCCCGGTCGCCAGCACCGGTGACGGCGACGGCATGGATGTTCTTATCCTTCGCCCATTCGACAAGCTTCTTGTCCATCGCCCGGATCATCGCGAGATTGAGCGCGTTCAGCGCCTGCGGCCGGTTGAGCGTGATCACGCCAATGCCGCCCATTACGTCGAAAATGATTTCCTGTTCCTGAGTCATTGTTTTATCGCCCACGAATAAACACGAATTCCACCCCGACGAAAGTCGGGATCCAGTTATTCAACTTCTATCTCTTCAAGGCGCGCGAAGCGCACGATATATCGAGGTAGTATTAATAAACTGGACCCCGGCTTTCGCCGGGGTGGGAAGTTTGTAGACCGTATCATTCGCGTATATTCGTGTCCATTCGTGGGGTTTCTTAAAAGCCTTTGCCATGAATGCTGACTCAGCCTTAAAATGAACTGCCCTTCAAACGGGGATTTTTCGGAAAATAAACTTTCGGAGTAACAACCGTGAAAAAACTTCTCGCCCTCTGCCTCCTGTCCGCCCTCCTCGCAACGCCCGCGCTCGCCAAGGGAACGACGGCGGTCACGGCGGCAAAGGCCCCGGCCAAGGTCGTCGACATCAAGGCGCTGACGGCGAAAGCCGAAAAGGGCGACGCGAAAGCGGCGGCGGATCTGGGCATCGCTTATTACGCAGGCCAAAGCACGGACAAGGATTACGACGCGGCGGTCAAATGGCTCAAAATCGCCGCCGATAAAGGCAACGCCAAAGGACAAAACCAGCTGGGCCTCGCCTATGCGCAAGGCAACGGCGTCGACCACGACGACAAAAAAGCACTGGACCTGTTCGTCAAGGCCGCGAACCAGAAATTGCCCGACGCGGAATATGATCTCGGCGTCATGTACGAGCAGGGTTTGGGCACGGACAAGAATTACGCGGAAGCGGTCAAATGGTTCCAGAAGGCCGCCGACAAGGGCAATCCTTCCGCCCAGAACGAACTCGGCTTTTCCTATGAACACGGCCAGGGCATCGCGCAGGACTGGAAACTGGCCGCGAAATGGTACCGCAAGGCGGCCGAGCAGGGCGACGACGTCGGCCAGTCGAACCTGGGCTGGCTTTACCACCTCGGCCTCGGCGTCGACAAGGACGACAAGCTCGCCGAAGACTGGCTGAAGAAATCCGCCGCGCAGGGCAACGAGAAGGCGCAGTATAACCTCGATCACCTGCAGGATTGAGCGGGATCCGGTGACAGGCGCCAAAGACGCTCTGGATAAAGCCCGCGACGCGGCGCGTGCCGGCGATTATGCCGCTGCTGCGCAAGCCTATGAATATTTCTTTGATCACGCTTTGGAATTAGACCGCTCATATTACGGCGTCCGGCTTTCCTATTGCCTCGAGGAATGGAGCGATGTGGGCGATCAATATCCGCCCGCCAGGGAACGGCTGCGGCAAAAATCGGCGGCGGCGCTGGCGCTCGCGAAACAAAGCCGCGATCCTGAGAAGTTTCATGATTACCACGCGATATGCCGCGCCCTGAAATGCCCCGGCGAAGCGGTCGCGGCCTTCCTCGATATCCACACAGCCGACCCCGACTTCGCGGCATCGATCTTCCGCTTCATCCGCCGCGACCTGGTGGCGGCGAAGGAATGGGAGATCTGCGGCAGCTACCTGCAGCAGCCGGACAAACAATACCGCCACTTTCTCGAGGCTTTCGACGGCGCCCTGAAACATGGCCGCGACAGCAGGCAAGACGAAGCCATCCGCTTCGCGAAAGACTGGTTCGCCGAAAACATGGCCGACCTGCTGCTCGTCCTGAAATACACCGGCCGGAACGAGGAAGCCGATATCATCCAGGAGCAGATGTCGCTGGACCTGATGTCCCGCGGCATGCCCGAGCTTGCCGACGATGTCGCGGACAAGATCAACCTGTCTGCCTGACGCGCCGTGCGATCACCCACAAGAGCGCCGCCATCACGAAGGGCGCCAGCGGAATATGCAGGAACTGCGCCGTCATGCGCGACAGGAGCGGCAACAGGAACACCGCAAAGAGGATGAATTTCTCCCAACGCAAAAACCCGCTGCGCAGGCCCAGCGAAATCAGCCAGGCGCCCGGCAGCGCCAGCAGCACCAGGTCGTAATCGATGACATAGGGCGTGGCCATCAGCGCCGCGGTGACGAGCGCCGCGCCGCGCAGCTCGATCGACGGTTTCTTCAGCCACACCCAGGCGAGCGCCCCCGCCGCGACCGCGCCATACATGGCCTGCGCAAGATAGGCGAGCGGGATATCGCCGCCCAGCATGCGCACAGCGGAAAAAACGCTCTGGATTTTCTGCCAGCCGGTCGAGCCGCCTTCCAGGATGATCTCGCGCGTCTGCTTGAAACTGGCGATGAAGGCCTGCCAGGTATCGAAACCGAAGAGGCCGTAGGAGATCGCGGCCGTCACCACGACCGTCGCGCCCGCCGCAATGATCGCGCGCCAGTTGCCGCCGATCAATAACGCCACCGGCACCAGCACGCCGAACTGCGGCTTGTAGGCCATCAGCCCGAACAGGATGCCCGACAAGTACGGACGCTTGTCGAGCAGCAGCAACGCGCCGCCGAACAAGGCGGTGGTCAGGAACCCGTTCTGCCCATGCCCCAGCGTCACGAACACGCCGGGATAGGCAAGCGCCATCATCATCGCCTGCCGCCCCGGCACGATGGCGCGGATGGTGGCGAGATAGGCCAGCAGCGTCGAGGTCACCCACAACAGCAGCGCCCAGCCATAGGGCAGCAGCGCGAGGCCCGCCGCGAGGATGAGGAACATCGGCGGATAATGCCAGGCGTAAAAGGGAACGCTGAACCGCTGGCCGTTCAAGGTGCGCGGCCAGGGCAGCGCCGCCTTCTGCACGTCGAGATGCGTCTGGTAATCATAGGCCAGCGCCGGCTTGTGCTGCAGCGCGAGCTTGCCCGCCGCCCAGACATCCATGAAATCGGTGCCGATATTCTTGCCCGTCGGGTCGATGAGGTGCGGCGAGAGCGCGAGCGTGACGATGATCGCAATCGCATACAGCGCCACGAAGATGCGCGGATAAACCGTCGCGCGCTCTTTATCGATCCAGTCGGCCTTGGAGAAGTTTTCGGTCCACATTGGTTACATGGTACGCAGGCGGCGCTGTCAAAAGCAATCGCGCTCTCCCTGCCCTGTAACCCCGGCGAAGGCCGGGGTTCACGGACTGCAGAATGAGTTTCAAAACAGGCGGCCGCGGTTCTAAGCGCTCTTTCAAGTCCGGGGACCCCGGCTTTCGCCGGGGTGACAGCTCTGGGTGCACCCACGTCCCCTTCCCCGTAACTCCGGCGAAAGCCGGGGTCTGGAATATATCAGCCCTCACGGCGGATATTGTTTAAACACAACTCCCACCGCGCTCGCGAAGACATCCTGGACCCCGGCCTTCGCCGAGGTTACAGCTCTTGGGGCATTCGGTCCCCCTCTTTGCCAAACCCGCATTATGGTGTATATAAAGCCAGAACAAGGATTATGTAATTATGAAAACCGCCCGCGCCCTCAAACCCGCTCCCGCCGCCAAAACCGACGCCAAAGCCGCCTATCCGCGCACGCGCCTGCGCCGCAACCGGACGAGCGAATGGACGCGCCGGCTGGTGGCCGAAAACGCGGTCACGGTGAACGACCTGATCTGGCCCGTGTTCGTGCTCGAGGGGAAAAAGGTGAGCGAGCCCATCGCCTCGATGCCGGGCGTGCACCGCTGGTCGCTCGACCTGCTGCTGAAGGAAGTCGAAAAAGCGGCGGAGCTGAAAGTCCCCGCGATCGCCCTCTTCCCCGTCGTGGGCGGCGACAAGAAATCCGCCGACGGCCGCGAAGCCTGGAAGCACGACAACCTCGTCTGCCGCACGATCAAGGCGATCAAAGACGCGGTGCCGGAGATGGGCATCATCTGCGACGTCGCGCTCGACCCCTATACCAGCCACGGGCACGACGGGCTGATCGACGACAGCGGCTATGTCGTTAACGACGAGACGGTCGAAGTGCTGTGCCAGCAGGCGCTCGCGCAAGCGGAAGCCGGCGTCGATATCGTGGCGCCGTCGGACATGATGGACGGGCGCATCGGCGCCATCCGCGACGCGCTGGATGCGAACGGTTTCATCAACACCGGCATCCTGTCTTACGCCGCGAAATATGCCTCGAGCTTTTACGGCCCGTTCCGCGACGCGGTGAATTCGGGCGGCTATCTGAAAGGCGATAAAAAGACCTACCAGATGGACCCCGCCAATTCCGACGAGGCCCTGCGCGAAGTCGCGCTCGACGTGGCCGAGGGCGCGGACATGGTCATGGTCAAGCCGGGCCTGCCCTACCTCGACGTCATCCGCCGCGTGAAAGACGAATTCAAAATGCCGACCTTCGCCTATCACGTCTCGGGCGAATACGCGATGCTGCAGGCCGCCGCGAAGAACGGCTGGCTGAACTACGAGAAAGCGCTGATGGAAACGCTGCTCTCCTTCAAGCGCGCCGGCTGCGACGGGGTGCTGACCTATGCGGCCTGTGATGCGGCGCGGTTGCTGAAATAAAATCGAGACCACCGTCCACGACCGCATTCCCGTCGCCATCACCAACAACATGATCGGCGCCTGGATATCGGGCGCGACGAAAGCGGAAGATCTGCAATCCTTCCTCGCCAGCAAGATGACGGCGCGGACGGTGGAGAAGGTTGGGGTTGAGGCGGTGGAAGGTGTTTGGGGGCAAGTTGGGGGCAGACTTAGTTAAACGCAAGTTTGAGAAATTTATTGAAAGATTTAGAATTGCACTTTAATAACGATGTCTTTAAATTACACTGAATACTCAAAAGTGCAGATTTCATGTCGAAGTGTATTAAAAAGTTTTTTTGCTGTTATTTTTTAATTTTGCTGGCCATCGCCGTGCTCGCGATACCGCATTTGGTGCCGGATTGGATCAATTTCGAACTGTTTTCAAAAGTCATTGCAGCAATTCCGGACTGGCTAGCGAAGCTCGCTGCTGCTGTCACATGGCCAATTGCTACACTGACAATATTTTTTGTGCTGTTCAGGAACAGGAGATCGGTGGCGGAGCTCATTAAATCCATCAAATGGGGTAAATGGGAGGTCATTTTCAGAGACAATATCGACAAGCTGGGCGAACTTTCGAATATAGTATTATCTTCGCATCCTAAGGAATTTCGTATTCAATATTCGAAAGGTGCTGAAGCCACTGCAACGTCCGAATTCGACGATATTCTTGGAATTGCAAAGTTCGATCCGACAAGAGCGATGCTGGAATGCTGGAAGAAGTTAGAAGCAAAGCTCCTTGAGCTTCGTCAGTATCATGGTCTTATGAGCTATATCAGCAATGCCAGGTTCGTTAATCTACTTGAGAAGAACGGTAGGATTTCAGCTCAAGAAGTGGAGCTATTCAACAGACTGAGACAGATAAGAAATAGCCTCGTTCATATCGAGGCACCCTATGACAAGATTGACGTCGATGAAGTGTTCGAATATTTCCGTGCAGTTAAAACGTTGATCGCTCGGTTGGCCGAAACGAAACATGAGCCCTTAATAAACTCTTCCAGTTAAGATGAGCCATTCCAATTAGTCGGCGTATCCACCCTCCCAAAACGATTTGATCAATCGAATTTCTTCAGTTGGAATATCTCCCTCATCAATGAATATTGCCGAAGGTGATCGTTTCTTTTCGATTGAGATCGGACGTGGCGCATCGCTGCGACGCACATCGAACATGAACGTTGTCTGGTGAACCAAATTGTCGAAATTCGATCGGTAGGACACTGTTCCAATGATCATCGGGCATATAAAATTTATTTTTTGGGTAACCCGCTTGAGTTCATCTGTAGGAATGGTCACCGTTACTAATTGGCGAACGGTCTGCTCCGGAAAAAGTGCATATCCAAATGGGTTTTCGCTGCCTTTAGTCTCCGTAATTAACTTCTTCAATTCACCAGGCGGGTTTAAGACGGAATCAATACCGACGGCGGGTGCGAACACTTTTGGATCGACATTCACGCGCGTGGCTGGTGAATTTCCGGTGTTCTTTAAAATGTAGAGAATGGTGAAATTCACTCCATTTACATTGTATGTAATTGGGCCTCCGGCAGCTATGTCTACCGTAATCCAAGGGCGATTTGCGGCCATCAATGATTTCTCTGAAATTTCAGCAGAACGGATAGCGACATCCGCCGACTTGATAGCAGCATCCGCAGATTTTTTTGCGGCATCGGCAGACAGCCGAGCCGTTTTGTCAGCATTAATCAAAAAGAAAATTTGGATTCCGGAGACTATCGCCAATACTGAGGTAAAGACAGCCAACCAGAATGTATAAAGTGCAATCGGGTCTGCTGTAGTTTTATCCCAGAGCGTTTCAGTATCTTTCCCCTTGCAAGGTCGTACCCGGTCTTGATGAATGTCCCGCGCATTCTGAGTTTGGCTTTGGTTCGAGCAAGCGGTAGAGAAAGTAAAAACATATATACCAATGACCGTGGCAAAAATAACCGAAACTGCAAAAGCCCAATCAAATATTTTGCTAATTTTACCGTACAACATTTGGTCGCCTCGAAAACGTCGAGCGTATCAATCCCGATTTCCAATTATTAGTTCAATAGTATCTGTAGCCACATCATCAAACCCCTGAACTTCGACGCTAGGTTTCTCACCGGCAGCTTCGAGAGCACTCTGAAGCGACACCAGACCGGCTGCATCTTTAGATTTAACCACGATACCGACGTGTTCGGTCGCGGTGATACCCATTCTCTCCTCCGTCGACCAACCGGCTTCGCTCAGTACACCTTCCCAATCTAAAGAATATGCGTGGCCATCAGCGCTCGTCATATTCCGAAAGATGACAACCTTTGGTTTTACCTGCGCAGTAGTTAAAATCGAAAGTACTCTAGGCCGTTGGTCATCGCTAATGCGTCTCGGCAAAGTTCTTGCCTTTATTTCTATCAGATCATGTTCCAGCTTCGCGATATTAGTTTTTAACGCAATCATTTGCTGGGCAGCTTGATCAGGCGATGCACCGTTAAGCTTTTCCTTGTAACTCGTATTCTCCTCTCGTAGAAAAGTCACCAATTCATCATAGTGCCAGCCTGAAATATAAAAACCAGCAATACCTCCCACGACGAGAGTCGCTACGAAAATGGCGGGCGCTTTCTTTACCGTCTTAGATTCAGCGACGAGGTAATTCGTCAAACTTTCTAACAGAGACATTTTTTGTGGCAAACCTTGTCTTTTTGGAATTTAGGTATTTATGGCCCTGTGCAAGGAAAGAGTCAATCTTGTAGCAGCGGACATATATCCATTTCCCCTCACCCCCACACCACCATCGCCTGCCGTTCCTTCGGCTTTGCGGCTGGCGCTTCCTTTGCATACTCGGCTGACTTGAGGATGCCGGCGACTTCGGCTTCGAGAGCTTTCCAGGTGGAGTGCCACCAGTCCACCACGCGGCGGTCATTGGGTGCAAGCGTGCGCAGCCAGCGGTCGCGGTCGTTGAGCCAGCGGGCGAGCTGGGCGTCGCTGAGGCCATAGCGGGCCTTGCGGGCTTCCCAGTCGCGGCTTTTGAGGCGGATGATGCGGCCTTCGAAGATGAATTCCGCCTTCTTTCCGTCCTCCTCCGCGCGGCGGCGGGGGCTTTGCCCTTCTTCTTTGGAAAGTTCTATTGACAAGTTAGGGTGACAATTTGTCACCGCCTTGATGTCGTTTTTGTCACCGCCATCCGCCTCTCGCGGTGATGATTTGTCACCGCCTTCGCGCGCTCTCGTGGCCGCGCCGGGAACGAGCCCGGTATATTCATGGCGCGACCAGCCCTTCCCGCCCCTGCCCTTGACGGACTTTTGCAGGAAGCCCGCCTGCGCCGCCTTGTCCAGGTGCTCGATGACGGCGCGCTTGGAAAAGCCCGTGGCCGCCGCCAGTTCCTCGGTTGAGGGGAAGCAGTAGAGCTGCGCGTCCATGTAGGTCCCAAGCGTCAGCAGGACGAGCTTGGTGCCGGGCGCGAGGCGGGAGCGCGGAGCCTTGCGCACGGCCAGCTGCCATTTTGAGAGGTTAGACAACATGGAACACCTGCCGTTTCCATTCCGTGTCATCCTGAGCGCAGCGAAGGATCCCCCTTTCTTGCGGCACGAAGGGAGATTCTTCGGTCGCTTGCGCTCCCTCAGAATGACAGCAGATGTCAAAGATCATGGAACACCTGCCTTTCGCCGTCGAAGCGGCAGGTGGCGGTGCCGCGCCGGCCCTGCCGCAGCTTGGCGACGATGAGTTCGGCAAAGCCGGGGTCCGGCGCCGGCGGCATTTCCTCGATGAGGCTCCGGTTGCGGTAGCCCTCGTCGGGCGTCCTGTCGCGCACGTAATAATCCTCGCGATAGACGAAGACGACGGCATCGGCATCCTGCTCGATCGCGCCGGAATCGCGCAGGTCGGACAGCAGCGGGCGCTTGTCATCGCGGGCTTCCACCGCGCGCGACAGCTGGCACAGCAGAAGGATGGGAATGGAAAGTTCTTTCGCAAGAGCCTTCAGCGCGACCGTGATTTCCTCGACCTGGTGGACGCGGGGGGCCATTTTGTTTTCGGCGAGGATCAGCCCCAGGTAATCGACGACCAGCATGTCGAGCCCCTTCGTCCGCCGCTGCCGCCGCGCGTTGGCGGCGATGTCGGCGACGGTCAATCCACTTGAATCGTCGATGAACAGCGGCAGGGAATTGAGCCTGTCCGCTGCCTGCGCGACGAGCGGGCTCGCCGCGTTGCCGCCCGCATGCACCGGCACTTCCGACAGCCGCGACAGCAGCCGCGCGGTGAGGTCTTCCTTCGTCATCTCGCAGCTCTGGAACAGCACGCGGTTCTGCGCCAGCGCCGCGTTCAGCGCGAGGGTGAGGGCCAGCGCCGTCTTGCCCATGCCGGGCCGTCCGGCGAGGATGATCAGCTGTCCCTTCATGAAGCCGCGCATGAGCCCGTCGAGCGCCGCGATGCCGGAGCTGATGCCCCGCTCCTGCTCGACCAGAAACCGGATGGTTTCCGCCGTGCAGTCGGAGACGTGCAGCACGCTGTTCTGCACCACCGTTTCCGTCGCTTCGCGGATGAGGCGCTCGGCTTCGCACAGGATCGCGCCCGGCGCTTCATAGGCGGTGAGCGCCACGGCACCCAAGCGCTCGCTTAAAGACTGCACCATGCGGCGCATGTGCATGGTTTCGAGATGTTCCACGTTCGCGCGCGTGTCGGCGCGGAACGCCATTTGCGCAAGATCGAGGATATAGGAGGCCCCGCCGCAGTCGCTAAGGTCGGGGTCGTCCACGAACTGCTGCGCCAGCGCCACGGCGGTAAAGGGCGTGTTCGCGGCGCGGTAGCGGCGGATCGCCGCAAAAATCCGGCCATGCACCGCGTGATAGAACCAGCTCTCGCGCAGGCGCGCAGCCCGGTCGAACGCATCTTCATGCGCGATGAGGTCGGCCAGGAGCGCGGTTTCGACATCCGCGTCGTAGAGCACGGAAAAATCGCGACGACTTTCAGGAAGACCATCTTGCATGGCGGTTCCTTTCGTTTTCGAGATGGAATGAATTCCAGGCGATTTCAGCGGTTGGCAGAGCGCGGCAATGCGGCGCAGCGTGTTTCCGTAATTTCAGACTTGCACAACGGAAAATGATTCGATGTTCTTATTTTGTTTTCAGTATATGCTATTTACCCCGCACCGGGCAAGGGGTGCGGGGCGGCAAAGCTCCTGAATGAAGGTCAATTCCCCTTCGCGCCGGGGTTCGAGATGTCGACGTCGGGCACGTAATCGCTCAAGTGAAAGCGGCGGTGGACTTCGTTGTCGTTCTTCTTGACGGTCAGCACGTCGTTGCCGACATACGACAGGGCGCACACCAGGAGATAGAGGAAGACCGTCATCCACAGCGTGTCCTTGGGCGTCCAGGTCTGCTGCAGGTGCGTGCGCTTGGCTTTGAGTTCCTTGCTGTCGGACATCTTGTTTTCCCAGATGATGCTTTCGACCTTCCAGAAATCGACGACCAGCAGGCAGAGATTGATGACGCCCAGCGTCTTCCAGTTGATCTCAAGAAAAACGCGCGGCAGCGGCGCATCCAGGAGCGCGCCCAGCCAGGGCGCGATGCCCCACAGCGCCATGAGGATCGTGGACCAGAGCGTAATCGTCACCCAGAACTTGAGGTGAACCTGTTCGAGCGTGCATTCCAGCGGCTTCCGGTCGGGCAGGTAATTGCGATACAGGTTGAAGAGAACGAGGCAGGCGCCGCACAGGACGACGATGCCATAAAAGCTCAAGATATTCGTTTCATGGAGCGAGATGGATTTGACCGAGCAGTCGAGGCCGGGAAAAACGCCCGCGAAACAGGCCGCGCCCTTGATGTTTTCCGCCAGCATCCGCACGTCGATCAGGCACATCTTCAGGACCGCGCCGAACATGGTGAAGATGGCGTGCTGGCGCAGTTCCGTCTTGCGGTGCTGGATGCCGCGCTTCAGCGCGAAAATGGAGAAAACGACAAAGAACGGTCCCGAGGCATAGAACAGGAACCACGCCAGGGGACGCCAATAGGTCACTAAAAGAAGAAGCATCGAAAAATCCCCCGGCCCTGAAAAAACCTGCCCCCAATGGCCATTATGCCATGAATTTCGCGATGCTGGCCAACGGCTTTACTTTTTTCCCCCGGGGAGCCATGTTAGGGGGACCTGACAACATCAATTGACATAAATTAATCCGATGACAGATCAATCCCAGCTTGTGGCGCAACTCGCGGCCGCACACGCGGCCCAACGCGGCGCCCAGCTCCGCGCCGAAATCATCGGCTTTGACAGCGGCTGGGGCTGCCGCGATTTCCGCACCGAAGACGGGCCGCTCGCGCTGGCCGCGGACAGCCTGCAGTTGCGCCTGCGCAACCAGGGCGTGGAGTGCAAATGGCGCGGCCCCCTGGGGCTGAAGTTCCTCGCCAACCATGCCGAATACACCGTGAAGGAACAGACGCTGGCGCCGACGCTCGAAGCCGTGCGGCGGCTTGCCAATCATGTGCAGATGTCCCTGCGCCAGGGCAGCGTTCCCGTCGTCATCGGCGGCGATCATTCGTCGGCGATCGGCACCTGGTCGGGCGCGACCGCCGCGACGAACGCGTTCGAAAAGTTCGGCCTGATCTGGCTCGACGCGCACCTCGACGCGCACACGTATGAGACTTCGCACCAGGGCAAGTGGGGCGGCTGGTGGCACGGGCAGCCGGTGACGGCGCTCCTGGGCCAGGGGCTGCCCGAGCTGCGCCGCGTGGGCGGCAATGCGGTCAAGCTCTCGCCCCGGCACTTGAGCATCATTGGTCCGCACAGTTTCGAACCGGCAGAAGTTGCCTTTGTCGAAAGACATAATATCCGCGTCTTCTTCCTGGAGGAGGTGCGCCAGCGCGGCTTCGCCGCCTGTTTCGACGAAGCCTTGGCGCGCGCCGGCAATGGCACCGACTATTTCGGCATGACGGTCGACCTCGACGCCTTCCAGCTGGCCGATGCGCCGGGCGTCGGCTCCCCCGAAGACAAGGGCCTTGTCGCGGCGGAGGTTTTACCTATTATCAAGTCCCTCGCCTGGGATCCGCGCTTCCGGGCGCTTGAAATCGCCGAGTTCAATCCCTATCAGGACGTTCAGAACAAAACCCGCCAGCTGATTGAGAAGCTTATAGAAAGCGTGTTCGCCAAACCGCTGTTAAAGATTGATGAATAGCGGCAACTGCGCCATAATATAAAGAGACGCTGGCATGGCTTTTGCAGCATCCTGCGGGCGTCTGCCCTATTGGGAGGGCAACCAGGGGACATATGTACAAATTACTGGGGAATATCGGGGTTATTGCCTTTACGTTCGGGGGGTATTGGCTGAATAAAGGCCATCTCGTCGTTTTGTGGCAGCCCTTTGAATTCCTGATCATTTTCGGCTCTGCCTGCATGGCGTACCTGTGCGCCAATTCGCCCCATGTCATCAAGCAGACCTTTCACGAGATCAAGGTCATCTACAAGCGGGAAAAATTCGGCAAGCCGCAGTACCTCGAGCTTCTGAGCCTGCTCTACCTCGTGTTCAAGACCGCCCGCACCAAGGGCTGGCTGGCGCTGGAGCAGCATATCGAAAACCCGGACGACAGCGATATTTTCAAGAAATTTCCGGGGTTTCACGACGATCACGGCGCGGTGACCTTCCTCTGCGACTACTTGCGCCTTATCTCATTGGGAGCGGAAAAGCCCCATGAGATCGAGGCGCTGATGGACCAGGAAATCGACACCCAGACGCATGAGCGCACGCATATCTCCCATGCCGTCCAGACCATGGCGGACGGCATGCCGGCGCTTGGCATCGTGGCCGCGGTCCTCGGCGTCATTCACACCATGGGCGCGATCACCGAGCCGCCCGAAGTCCTCGGCCACCTCATCGGCGGCGCGCTTGTCGGCACCTTCCTCGGCGTGTGGCTGTCCTACGGGTTCATCGCCCCCATCGCGAGCGCCATCAAGGAACGCAACGACAACGAGCTTAAATATTACCTCTGCATGAAGACCTCGATCCTGGCCTTCCTGCAGGGCGCCGCGCCCCCCGTCGCCATCGAGTTCGGGCGCAAGATTTTGCTTCACGACACGCAGCCGACCTTCCTCGAAGTGGAAGAGGCGACGCAGAACGTGTCGGCGACGTAATCGAGTTCCCTCTCCCAACGCATGTTGGGAGAGGGTTAGGGAGAGGGATTGTACTAAACTCGAATGCGGGACAATCCATGAACGACCCCTTAAAGGGTCGTTCATCCCACAGCCCTCCCCCGCGACAAGCGCGGGAGAGGGAGAAGAGGAATAAATGGCTCCGAAACCGGACGACGACAGACGACCGATCATTATCGTCAAGAAGATCAAGAAAGTCGAAGGCGGCCATCACGGCGGCGCCTGGAAAGTCGCCTATGCCGACTTCGTGACGGCCATGATGTCGTTCTTCTTGCTGCTCTGGCTGCTCAACGTGACGACGGACGAGCAGAAGATGCTGATCTCCTCCTACTTCGCGCCGGCCGATCCGCGCGTCGCGACTTCGACCAGCGGCGCGGGCGGCGTCATGGGCGGCACCTCGCTCTCGCCCGACGGCGCAATGACCTCGAACAAATCGCCCGTCATGGCCATGCAGCAGGATCCCGCCGAAGGTGTCGGCCGCCAGGATGGCGAAGATTCCAACAAGGCGCATGACGACACGCAGGCCCTGACCGACGAGGAGATCGAGGCCGCGAAAGCGCATGACGAGCAGGTCAAGAACGAGAAGTCCGACAAGGAAGACACCAAGGCTTTCGGCAAGGCCGAAGAAGACATCAAGAAGGCGATGGAAGAACAGCCCGACCTGAAGGAGCTCAAGCAGAACCTGCTGATGGACATGACGCCCGAGGGGCTGCGCATCCAGATCATCGACACCGAAGGCCGCCCGATGTTCGAACTCGGCAGCGCCAAGCCCCTGCCCGCCGCCGAAAAGTTGTTCGCGCTGGTGGAAAAAGTCATCCAGCCGCTGCCCAACCAGATTTCCATGCGCGGCCACACCGACGCGAAGCCCTACGGCAAGGACGCCACCTACACGAACTGGGAGCTGTCGTCCGACCGCGCCAACGCCGCGCGCCGCCTGTTCCTGGGCGACGGGCTCGACACCGGCCGCATCGAAAACGTCCAGGGCAAGGCCGACCGCGAGCCGCTGGTGCAGAACGATCCGCAGTCCGCCCGCAACCGGCGCATCAGCGTCATCCTGCTCAAGCAATCCGTCGCGCGCGCGGAAGAGAAGAAGTCTCAGCCCGTGCCGCCGCCCAAGCCGGCGACGGCGAACGCCGCGCCTCAAGGCCCTGAGATCAAGAAGCACGACAAAGACGTGATTTACTTCCCTTAAAAAAAATGCGCATCCGGCCCGACGCCCTCGAACTTTACGTCACGAAGCCCGGCCCCTGCCCCTATCTCGAGGGGCAGACCGAGCAAAAAGTGCTGACCGCGCTCGACGAAGTGTCGGCGCCCCTCGCGCCGCTCCTCACCCAGCGCGGCTTTCGCCGCATGCAGAATATGTTCTACCGCCAGCAATGCCCGTCGTGCCGCGCCTGCATCGCGACGCGCCTGAAACTGAAGGACTTCAAACCCGGCGACAGCTTCCGCCGCGTGCTGAAGAAAAACGCGCAGCTGATCTTCAGCGTGGACGCGCCCGACGCCTCGGACGAAAACTACGCGCTATTCTCGCGCTATCTCAAGGCCCGGCACGACGACGGCGGCATGACCAACATGTCCTATACGGACTTCATCGCCATGTTCGAGGATACGCCGACCGACACGCGCTTTCTCACCTGCCGCGACGGCGAACGCATCATCGGCATCATGATGTTCGACGAGCTGCCCGACGGCACCTCCGCCGTCTACAGTTTCTTCGATCCGGAACAGGAAAAGCGCAGCCTCGGCACCTGGATGATTTTAAAGCTCGCCGAATATACGGCGGGGACGCAGCGCCCCTATCTCTACCTCGGCTTCTGGGTCAAAAACTCGCCCAAGATGGCCTACAAAGCCCGCTTCCAGCCGCTCGAGATGTTCATGAATGAGAACTGGGTGGATTTCGTCGACTGATCGTCATCTCCGCGAAAGCGGGGATCCCGTTGAATTCAAGTCAGTAATGGTGTCACGAGATTCCCGCTTGCGCGGGAATGACGGCAAAGGGGATTAAACGCCCAGCCTTGCCGACATCTGCCGCGGCTTCGACCAGATATGCGGCTGGCTTTCCATGGTCATGGTGGCCTTCATGGCCGCGATTTCGAAGCGCGTGTCGAGCTTGTAGGCGTCCTGCGTGCCGCGCGCGCAGGAATAGAGCTCGAGCGCCTCGGTATAGGCGCGGTACTGGTCGGGCGCGGGGCGCGCCTGCGCCAGGTGCTCCATCAGCATGATCGCGCTCGCCTGCAAAAAGACGCGCGCGTCGGCGGACAGCCCGGGAATGATCCCGTACAGATCGCGGGGCGGCGTCGTCCCGACGCCCCGGATCTCGCGGGAAAATTCCACGAGCCTTTTGTCCAACCATTGTGCAGGATGCTCGGAGAAGACAGCTGGACCAGCCAGGCACGCCGCCGCCGCGATCTGCCGCACGTCCCCGCCATGTTCCTGGATCAACCGGGCCATGGCTACAGGGCCGCGGAGATAGGAGGACATGGCGAGGTCAGCATCGCGGTCGTGCTGGACGAGATAAAGCGTCCAGCCGGCCTTGAATGCCTCGCGATAGATCTGCGTATCCGGCAGATATGTCTGCTGAAAATCCATACACACACCCTGGTTACCGCCTTGTGAAACCGCACTGTTACGGAGAGAGGTTTCAAAGGCGGAGACGACTTGTAGAGGAATCGAAAATGGGAGTCCAGAAAAAACTGATAAGTGTCTGATCTTTCAAAGGTAATGCCGGAATCGACCGGCAGTATTTCGGAAAGTTATCCACAGAAAAATTAGCTGCCGCGGTCAAAGATTCTCTGCGGACGAGTCGGCGAAAAATCTTGACTGAAAGCTCCTTCTTAATTATACATAATATCCGTCCCATGCGAATTATAGCGTGCGGACCGGCTGATTTATTCCAGCTCTTCATGCCCGTCAGGAACGCCATGTATATTTTTTACGACACAGAAACCTCCGGCCTCGAACGCGATTTCGCGCAAGTGCTGCAAGCCGCCTTTATCGTGACGGATGACGAGCTCAACATCATCGCCAGCAAGAAGATCGACTGCCGCCTGTCCCCCTGGGTGGTGCCCGGACCGGGCGCGCTGCTGACGACGAAATTCACCAGCGACGATCTCAACGACCGCGAACATTCCTCCTATGAGATGATGAAGGAGATTGACGCCTGGGCGCGCGCGCAAGCCTGGCCGGTGATCTTCGCGGGTTTCAATTCGCTTGGCTACGACGAAGATGTTTTGTCGCAGAACCTGCTCGCCAACATGCTCGACCCGCAACTGACGCAGGCACCTTCGAGCGATGGGCGGCGCAACAGCCGCTTCGACGTGCTGAATGCCGTGCAGGCGGTGCAGGCCTATCTGCCGGGCGCCTTGAAGCTCGACGTCAAAAGCGACAAAGGCAATCCGGTCCTGAAACTCTCCGTCATCGCGGAGCAGAACGGCGTGGTTTTAGGAAAGGAGGAGGCGCATGACGCGCTGAACGACATCCGCGCGACCATTGGCGTCGCCAAGGTCGTCAAAGAGGCAGCACCGGAAATCTGGAAGCAGATGCACCGGCTGGCAACGCAGGAAGGCGTCGACGCTTTCATGGCAGAGAATAAGGTTTTCACGCACACCGCCGTTGTATTCGGCAAGAACAAGCCGATGGTCGCGACCTCGGTCGCCATGCGCGGCCATCGCACTGAAATCCTGTTCGACCTGAGCCAGGATCCCACGCCTTTCCTCACCATGACCGCGGAACAATTAAAAGAGGTGCTGGTCGCCCAGGCGAAGAAGCCGCCCAAGGACGCGCCGCCGCCCACCGCTTACTTTCGCATGGTGCGCAAGGACCAGCAGCCGGCCATGATGCCGCTCGACATGTCGGAAGCGGTCCTGCCGCAGCAGTTCGACGAAAAGCTCGCCGTCGCCCGCGCCGAGGCGATCAGGGCGAACCCGCAGTTCCAGGAAAACATGCGCCTCGCTGCCCAGATGTTCAAGGACGAGAAGGACGCCAAGGAAGCGCAAAAGAAAGACGCCAAGAAACAGGCTGCGGCGGCGCCGAAAAAGACCGAACCAGCCTCCGCCAAATCCGCGAAGCGCAATTCGGCCAAACCCGCGCCCGCACCGTTGCCCGTGCCAAAGATCGAGATTCCCGAAGAGCGCATGCAGCAAATCCTCGCCAAAGCCGCCGAGTGGAAACAGGAATTCCGCGACGCGCCATCATGGAAAGACCGCGCGGCGGTGGCAGAAAGTTTCGCCGCCCGCTTCGCCCCCGAAATCGCCGAATATCCGCCGCTCGAACGGCTCGGCAAATATGCGGCCCGCATCGTGTTCGAGCACGCGCCGGAGGCCGTCGCGCCGCAAAAACTGCTCGACATGAAACGTGACATCGCAGCGACTGTGCTCAGCCCCGACCCCGACGCGCCCTGGATGACGGTTGGCAAAGCCCTGGCCGAAATCGCCGCGATCGAAAAAGACCGCGCCGAAAGCAAAAAGAACAAATGGGACGAAATCCCGCCCGAACGCCTGGCCGAACTCAAATCCTACTACGCCGGGATCGAAAAAGAATACGCCCCCTACGCACCTGCAGTCGCGAACGACAACGCGGCTGCACCCAGCACCCCTGCAGCCACGCCCAGGAAAAACCCCGCCTTCAAACCCTGATGTAACCCCGGCGAAAGCCGGGGTCTAAGATATATCAAATAGCGTAGTGGCTCCGTTTCCCGACATGGTGTCTAAAACAGAACCACCGCACGCTTGTCAGACCCCGGCGTTCGCCGGGGTTACAAGACTGCTTAAACCCCTGAAAACTTCTTCGACTTCGGGAAGCCGTTGGGCGGGAGCATGCCGACCTGGGCGCGTTCGCCTTTCCAGGCTTTGAGGTTTTTCTCAAGGCGCTCGGAGCCGGCGCTCATCCAGGTCAAGCCTTCCTTGTAGGTGAAGGTCTTGGCGTCGGCGAGGCCGCCTTTTTGCAGGATCACGCCTACGCCGCGCGTCATTTCCGGCACCTGTTCGAGCGGGAAGAGCAGAAGCTTGCGGTTGTCGTTGATGCAGGCGACGTAATCGCCCGTGACGGGCGCGCAGATTTTCGCCTCGACGCCGTCCTTGACCAGCAGGCACTGCTTGCCGTTGCGGGTCTGCGAGAGGATTTCCTTCTCGGGCACGATGAAGCCGCGGCCGTCGTCGGCGGCGACGAGCAGCCGGCGGTCCGGGTCGTGCTTCATGATGGTGACGATATCGGCCTCGTTCTGGAGGTTGATCATCAGGCGCACCGGCTCGCCGAAGCCGCGGCCCGGCGGCAGCTTGTCGCAGCCCAGCGTGTAAAAGACGCCGTTGGTGCCGAAGAGGATAAGCTTGTCCGTCGTCTCGACATGCAGCGCGAACTTGTGGCCGTCGCCTTCCTTGTACGAGATGGCGTCGATCTTGTCCTGCTCGAGGTGGCCCTTCATCGCGCGGATCCAGCCCTTTTCCGAGCAGATCACGGTGATGGGCTCTTTCTCGATGAGCTCGTGGATCGCGACATCGAGATCGGTCGGGGCCGAGCCGATATGCGTGCGGCGCTTGCCGAGCGGCGTCGACTGGGCGAACATTTCGCCCAGCGCCTTCACCTGCTTGCGCACCGCCGTCATCTGGCGGGCCTTGGAGCCGATAAGCTTTTCCAGCTCGTCTTTTTCTTCCAGCAGTTCCTTATGCTCGCGCTTGATCTCGATTTCCTCGAGCTTGCGCAGGGCGCGCAGGCGCATGTTGAGGATCGCCTCGGCCTGCACGTCGGAAAGTTTGAATTTCTTCATCATCACCGCTTTGGGATCGTCCTGGGTGCGGATGATGTGGATGACCTCGTCGATATTCAGGTAGGCGATCAGCAGGCCTTTGAGGATCTCGAGGCGGCGCTCGATATTCTCGAGGCGGTGCTTGGAGCGGCGGACCAGCACTTCGACGCGGTGGTCGATGAAGGATTTCAGCACGTCCTTCAGGCTCATGACGCGCGGCACCAGGCCGCCGTCGAGCACGTTCATGTTCAGCGAGAAGCGGCTTTCGAGGTCCGTCAGCTTGAACATCTGCGCCATCAAAAGCTCGGGATCCATCGTGAAGTTGCGCGGCGTCAAAACCACGCGCACGTCCTCAGCGGATTCATCGGTGATGTCGTCGAGGAACGGCAGCTTCTTGGTCTGGATCAGCTCGGCGATTTTCTCGATGAGGCGGGATTTCGCGATCTGGTACGGGATCTGCGTGACCACGATCTGCCATTTGTCGTTCTTGAGCTTTTCGACCGACCATACCGAGCGGATGCGGAAAGAGCCGCGCCCCGTCTCGTAAGCTTCACGTATCGCCGCCTTGCCCTCGGCCAGGATGCCGCCGGTCGGAAAGTCAGGGCCGCGCACGTATTTCAGCAGGTCCTTGGTCTCGCAGTCCGGGTGCTCGATGATATGGTCGAGCGCGTCGCAGAGTTCGGCCACGTTGTGCGGCGGGATGTTCGTCGCCATGCCGACCGCGATGCCGGACGAGCCGTTGGCCAAGAGGTTCGGGAAGTTGGCGGGCAGCACCACGGGCTCGACCTGCGAGCCGTCGTAAGTGGCGCGGAAATCGACCGCGTCTTCTTCGAGGCCTTCCAGCAGCAGTTGCGCGACGGGCGTCAGGCGCGATTCCGTGTAACGCATCGCGGCGGCACTGTCGCCGTCGATGTTGCCGAAGTTGCCCTGCCCGTCGACGAGCGGATAGCGCACCGAGAAATCCTGCGCGAGACGCACGAGCGCGTCGTAAATCGACATGTCGCCATGCGGGTGGAAGTTACCCATGACCTCGCCGACCACCTTGGCCGATTTGCGCGGCGGCGTTTCGGGCCGCAGGTTCAGCTGCGACATCGCGTAGAGCACGCGGCGGTGGACGGGTTTCAACCCGTCGCGCACATCGGGCAGCGAGCGGGAAACGATGGTGGACAGCGCATAGGACAGATATTTTTCGGAGACGATCTCCCCGAGTTCCCGGTCCTTGATTTCATGCGCGACGACGTTCGAGGGTTTTTTTGCCATTTGGCTTATTTAGCGCATTTTCCGCGGCTTTTCCAGCATGGCGCATCGGAATATATTTGCATAATACTTATTCCACATCTTCCGGCTTTTTATTCCGGGCCTGCGTCTCGTCCCACTTGCCAGAGGGGATCAGCGGACCGCGCGCCACAATCTTGGCGACATGGGCGATCTTCTCGTTCAGGCTCCGCTTGCGGTTATCCCAGTTCCTGCCGAAGCTGCCATAGAGCGCGCCGCGCTTGGGCGAAAGCTCGTCTTCCGGCAGAACCGGCGGCCGTTCCAGCAGGAAGAAATAGAGCGCCGCGCCGATCAGCGGGATGAAGAGCATCAAAAGCTTGGTGATCTTGCCTTTCGCCGCGGCCCAATGGGTCAGCAGGTGGAACAGCGCAGCGGCGTTGGGAACGGTGAGAACGAAGATCGTGAAAATATGCAGCATAATGAAAAACCAGACCTTTCCGGCCTTAGGCCTTCACCAGTCTCCCGTACTTTTCCTCCAGCCGCAAGCGGGGTTCGGGCAGGTTGGTATTGGCCAGCGAAAAGACCCGGTGGAGCAGGAAATGGCCCGTCAGCTGCAGCCCGTGCAGGATATCCTCATTCTCGAAGCGCGCTTCGCCGCGCAGGAAGGGCGGCAGGTGCAGCAAACGATCCTTATATTCCTCGCCCGCCCCTGCCGACACCGCGCAGCCCGACCGCGGGCTGACGTAAATCAGGTTTTCGTTCGTCCCCGTCGCCACGCAGCGCGTCAGATCAAGGCCAAAGCCCAGTTCTTTCAGGAGGCCGATTTCCCAGTAAATATAGGCGGCGGGCCAGACGTCGGTCGCGAAGGAAGCCAACAGCGCCCGCATGCCCTCGAATACGCCCGGATGGCTTTCGCGCTCGGGCAGGGTCTTATCGGCCAGCACGCAGGCGGATTGCAGGGCGGTCAGCCGCACCGGGTCGCTTAAGACATCGGCCGTATGACTTTCGTCGAGTTCCAGCGTATAGGTGCCGAGCTGATCATGCGATTTCGCCTGCCAGCTGGCAGAGACGACATTGCCGATCTCCAGCGTGCCGCGCAGGCGCGACGATGAAATCCCATACACATACCCGGCCGCGCGGCCATGCGCGCGCGTCAACAACGTCACCACGCCGCCGTTCTCACCATGCGGGCGCAGGGACAGGATAATGCCGGTGTCTTCGAAGGAAAGCATGATGCGAATAACATAATAGAAAGCAGGGATAAAAGCCAGATGGCTTGCAGCCGTCCGGTCAGCGCTCACGTAACCCCGGCGAAGGCCGGGGTCTGACATGTGTCTGCGCGTCCGGTGCTTTCGCTTTATGTGCGGCACCTAAAGCGGCGCCACCGCGCTGGTTGAGACATTCCAGACCCCGGCTTTCGCCGGGGTTGCGACTGTGTGTCTAAGGCGCCTTCGGCTTCAGCTGAATAGGTCGTATGAGGCTGAACCGCGATACTCGTTCTGCCAGCCCAGCGGATGCGTCATTACTTCTCGAAATCATCATCGCGGAAGAAGCCCGACGTATGATGCCCCTCTTCGATGAGGCTCAGCGTCTGCTCGGGAGACATTCCCGCGTGTTCGGCTTCCGCATAGACGAATTCATCCGCCGAATAGCGGCGCTTTTGCGTCAGCTCGTGCGCGAGCGCGGGGCTGACGATGATCTCGTGCTCGGGGTCGTTCTCGATGTCGAAATGATCCATGTAATAAAGCCGGCTGTCGCCGAGCGCGCGGTGGCGCACTTTAATTCCTCTGGGAACAATAAGTGTCAGCGCTTCTTCGCCGTAGAGCGGCGGCAGGTCGATGTCCTTGGTGATGACATAGACGGCGTCGTCCATCGTCGGCTGCGCTTCGAAATGATAGGACTGGTTGCCATCGTGCCCGTTCAGGTGGCCTTCCACCCAGTCCGCCTGTTCCTGCACCGTGGCGAGGCGCGCTCCGGCCCGGTCGAGGATGGCGTGAACGTCGGGCGAGAGATTGTATTTGATGCCAAGATATTTGCCCATGAGATCCTCCTTTAAGGAACAACCGCGGGGCGCGGAAAAAGGCGCAGGGAAACTAATAGCCATATTATAGTGGCTTTGGATTAAGATTGCGTGAAATTGGGTAAGGGATTGGATTTGTGAGAGATTTGGAAGTGAGGAGATCAGGGAGGACATCGGTCGCGAAATTTAGTCCCAGTACGGCTTCAGAGCAATTGCTTCAAGCCGCTCCAATAATTGCGGAGGTATGTCCCGGCGTGGCCAGACACCCCCGATGAAACGCCTGAAACTCTCATCCTCTTTCGCCAAAGCTTCAATTCGATCAATGAACTTTTCGCCATGTGCATTTATCAGATCTTCGAAATGACTTGCCGCCAGGTGCGCGAGAACCTTGTAGTCATTCGTGGCGTTACGAATTGCCAGTATGATGGGCCAAGCCTTTTCTGGTTCATTTTGGACTAGATCGTAAAGGCGTTCAGAAGCCCAGAAGTTGGGATCAAGGTCCTCGGAGCCCGGCTCGCCTTGAAAAACATTAAGGGCGCCGCTCACTTTAATCCAAGCATCAACCAACTTTTTGAGCTCTTCGTCCATGTGTGATAATGTTTCCTCTAGCAAACCATATAATTTTAAGTTCGCCAAACGGCATTAACGACAAGACTATTCGCGCCCCTACCCTAGCTTCAACGCCCTCTCCACAATCGTCGCTGCGTATTTCGTGTAGCGGCTGTCGTCGAAGATCAGCTTGACCTGATGGGCCTTGAGGTGTTTTTTCACGACTGGGTCGGCTTGCAGCAGCGACAGGAAATCCCCCTCGCCCGCCCAGACTTTCATGGCCTGCGTCTGCACGGTTTTATAGGCTTCCTCGCGCGACATGCCGGCTTCGGTCAGCGCCAGCATGACGGCCTGGCTGTAGACGAGGCCCTTGAGCGAGTCGAGGTTATGCTTCATGCGCTCCGGATATACCAGCAGGTTTTCGACCACGCCCGCCAGGCGATTGAGCGCGAAATCGAGCAGGATGGTCGTATCGGGGGCGATGACGCGCTCGACCGCGGAATGCGAAATATCGCGCTCATGCCAGAGCGCCACGTTTTCCATCGCCGGAATGACCGACGAGCGAATGAGGCGCGCCATGCCGGTCAGGTTTTCGGTCAGGACCGGGTTGCGTTTGTGCGGCATGGCCGAGGAGCCTTTCTGACCCGGCGAGAAAAATTCCTCCGCCTCGCGCACTTCGGTGCGCTGCAGGTGCCGGATTTCGACCGCCAGGTTTTCGATGGAAGACGCGATGACGCCGAGCGTCGCGAAGAAGGCCGCATGGCGGTCGCGCGGAATGACTTGGGTCGACACGGTTTCGGGCTTCAGCCCCAGCTTCTTGGCCACATAGGCTTCGACCTTCGGGTCGATGGTGGCGAAAGTGCCGACCGCGCCGGAGATCGAGCAGGTGGAAATTTCCTCGCGCGCACGCAGCATGCGTTCCTTGGCCCGCGCGAAAGCGGCATAGTGCCCGGCGAGCTTGACGCCGAAGGTCGTCGGCTCGGCATGGATGCCGTGGCTGCGCCCGATGCAGATGGTGGCCTTGTGCTCGGTGGCGCGTTTTTTCAGCGCCGCCAGCAAACGGTCGAGACCGGCGAGGATCAGGTCGGACGCCTGCCGCAGCTGGACCGCGAAGCTGGTATCCAGCACGTCCGACGAGGTCATGCCGACGTGGATGAAGCGCGATTCCTTGCCGACATATTCACCAACGCTGGTCAGGAAGGCGATGACGTCATGCTTGACCTCTTTCTCGATGGCGTCGATGCGCTCAATGTCGAAATCGGCCTTCTTGCGGATCTTGGCGGGCGCGTCTTTCGGGATGATGCCGAGTTCGGCCTGCGCCTCGCAGGCGAGGATTTCGACCTCGAGCCAGATGCGGAAGCGGTTTTCCGGCTCCCAGATCGAGGCCATTTCCTTGCGTGAATAACGGGGGATCATGTCTCTATACTCCCGAGCGCCAGTTGTTTGAGGGTGATTTTGCCGAGCTTGTCGTGGAGCGCCGTGCCGTGGATTTTTAGCACAGCATCCACCGTCGCGGAACCGTGAATTTTTTGCGACTGCAGCACGCCGCCCTCGCCCGCGCCGCGCAGGGCCTCGAGCATTTCATCGACTGTCGTCGCATCGAAGTCGCGCTTCGGGATAAAGGCGTTGCCGGCGTCACCGGTTTCGGCCAGCATGCCCGACTGCACCAAGTCGCTCGCCACCTGCTGCACCGCCTGCGATGGCATGCGCATATGGGTCGCGAGCTGCGGCAGCGTCGGGGACGGCTCTTTTTTATAAAAAGCACGGCCGATTTCGGCGCAGAGCTGCAGCGCGGCTTTTTCGCGGAAGCGTCCGCTCAAACCCGTCACCTTGCGCGACAGCGGCAGGTTCGACGGATGCTGGAGGTAATAGCACAGCGACGCGCCCGCCAGCACCGTCATCCATCCCGCGTAGACCCAGATCATGAGCAGCGCGAGCGCAGCGAAAGCGGAATAAATCGCGGCGTAGCTGGCGGAGCCCGCGACGAAAACGGCGAATAGCCGCCCGAGCAGCTTCCAGGTGATGCCGGTGATGAGGCCCGCGATCAGCGCCGGCTTCACCGGCACGCGCGTATTCGGGATCAGCATGTACATGGCCGTGAAGGCCAGCATGAACAGCAGGTAAGGCACCGAGGCGACCGGCGCCGCCAGCGAATTGCCGCTGGTGTCGAGATAAAGCCAGTCCGGGATAAAGGCCGCCTCGTGCAGCGCGGCGGTCATGCCCATCGAAAGCAGCAGCAGGACGGGACCGATCAGCAGCACGGCGACATAGTCGCGCAGCAACCGAAAGAAGCTGCGCGTCTCGCGCACGCGCCAGATGTCGTTGAAGGCCTGCTCGACTTTGCCGATGATGGCCCAGACGCTGTAGAGCAAAAAGGCGATACCGACGGTGCCGAGCACGCTGATCTGGATCTTGTCGACGAAGCTCGCAATCCAGCGTGCGGCCTCTGTCGCGTTGCCGCCGAGCGGCCTTAAAAATCCGCGCAGGAACGGCTCGAACACATCGCGCACGCCCACGGCCTTAAGGATTGAGAAAATCACCGCCAGCAGCGGTGCCAGCGAGAGCAGCGTGTTATAGGACAGGCTCGAGGCCCGCTCGTCGAAATTCGCCTCGCGGATATCGCGCACGACAGCGACAGTGACGCGCAGCACAGTCCAGCCGCGGCGTCTCCAGCCAGGCTTCTTCGGTGGCGGGCCCCAGATCCTGTCGTTAAACCGCTGATACAGCGCCGAGAGCTTCATGCCCCAAGTCTCACTGCGGTTGGGGTTGCGCCGTCCCATTGGGTGCGGGCGGCGGCGGCGAATTACCAGGCGGGCCGGCATCCGGCGCGGGCTGGCTGTTATCGGGTTGTGGCGCGGTTGCGTCGGGTGCTTGTTGCTGATCGCTGGATTTTTTCTTCTTGAACAGGCCGCCCAGCAGCTGGTCGATCGCCTTGGGGTTTTGGCGCAGTTCCTTCACGACCGACTTGCCCTGTTCCTGCAGCGCCTTGATCGTGTCCTTCGCGTCTTCAGGCTTGCCGAGCGCGCCATGCAGCGCCGCCTTGAAATCGGGACGGATGCGGATCTTGCCGAACGGCCCTTCAAAAGAGACCGGCACCGTCAGGCCCTTCGTCTTGTCGGTCTCGGTCGAGGGCGACAGCACGGGAAGCATGTGGTAATCGATCGACTTGCCGCCGAAATCGACCGTGCCGGAACCGGTCGACTGCACCACGGGGCCGCTCAGCTTGAGGTCGTCGTTATGCAGGACGCCGGCGGCAATCGTATATGTCCCATGCACATCGGTGAACTGGGTCTCGGCATCAGAGGGCTCGATCTCCTTGAGCTTCAGCTGGATCAGCTTCGACAGGTTGCCCAGATCAATGCCCTGGATCGCGCCGTTCTTGAAGTCGAAGGTTCCTTTGCCCGTGAGGCTGGTCATGATGGCTTTTTGATTGTCGCCGGATGCGGTGAGATCGCCTTCCATATATGCAGCGCCTTCGAGGCGCTTGAATTTGCCGAAGGCCGCAAACAGCGGCTTCGCCTGCACGCCGTCGACCTTGAATTTCGTCGCGAAAGTGGGCTTGTCCTGCGCGGCATTGACGGTCAGCTCCGCGCCGAAACTGCCGCCGAACATCGCGGCCGGGGTGTTCTTCGCGTCCAGCACGCCGTCTTTCAGCAGCACGGCCAGCGCACTCGTGCCCACCTCGGCGCCGCGCACGGCGAAGCCTTTTGTCACGAGGATCAGATCGGCGTCGAACTTTTTCAACCCGCCGAAATCCATCGGCGCGGTGCTCCAGTCTTCGGTTTGCTTCGGCTCCTTCGGCGTTTCGCCTTTCGCCGCCGCGGTTCCCTTGGAGGCCTCGACGAATTTGTCGAGATCGATATGATCGAGATCGAACCGCGCCTGCACATTGGGCCGCCCTTTCAGCGTCGCGGTCACATTGCCATTCGCGTTCACATCGTCGAGCTTCAGCTTCGCGGCCGCGAGCGACACGGTGGTTTGCGACGCGGTGACATTGCTGTCGAGCGACACATTTTCAAACGGCAGTTTCGTGGCGCTGCCCTGCAGCCAGCCGGCGAGATCGGACAGCGCCGAGAGCGAGATGATCGCGCGCCCCGAAAACAGCGTCTGCGCGGTCGCAAGATTGCCCATCGCCCGGATGGAGAAACCCTCGCCCTTGAGCGTCAGGTCGCCATCCGATGCCTTGCCGTGCAGGAAGTCGATCGGCTTGGTCAGGTTCAGCAGCACATTGACGCGCTTGCCTTTGTAATTCAGCTCGCCGTCCATTTGCAGCGGGCTGGCGAAGTCAGGATAAGTGAGCGAGGCATTGACGCCGTCGAAAGTGTCGACAGTGCCTTTTTTGCCGTCGCGCCAGGTGACGATGCCGCCGCCCGTCAGCCGCATCTGGCCGAATTTATAGCCGAAGCTTGAGGCGATGTCGGACGCGCCGCTGGCGCCGCCCGGCGCCGCGCCGGCCGGCTTTTCCTTCGCGGGCTTCGCAAGTTCCCAGTTGCCCTGGCCCTCGGCGGAGGTTTCGAGGTGGACGACGGGCTTGACCAGCGACAGGCTGGCGATCACGATCTGGTGGTCGAGCAGCGGCTTGAGTGCGAGATGCAGATCCAGCTCGCCCAGCTCCAGCATGTTCTTGTCATGCGCCCAGGACGCGTTGCTGAAGGTCACATGGCGCAGGCGCAGCCCGATGTTGGGGAAGAAGAAGGCCGGGCTCATCGTCTCGAAGGAAATGTCGCGCCCGGTTTGTTCCTTCACCTTTTCGACCAGCTGGCGCTGCAGATTGTCGATCGAGACGGCGCGCAGCAGCGCATAGGCCGCACCCACAACCACCGCCACGAAAACGACGAAGCCGAACAGGAACTTTTTCATTTCGCCGCTTCCGAGGGCCTCTCCGGCTTCGTCCAGGATTTGAGGCCAACGTTCGTCTGCGCGTGGCCGAAGCTTTCGGGCGGCAGCTCCATCAGCGACTTACCGCCGCGCCGGATGCTGCGCGACAGGGCGCGCGTCTGCGGCATGATATGGTCGAAGTAAAAGCGCGCCGTCGCGAGCTTGGCTTCATAGAACGAATGGCTGTCGGGATTCTCTTTCAGGCGCAGCTTGGCGACGGTGGCCATGCGCACCCACATATGACCGAGCGCGATCACGCCAAAGAGCCTTAAGTAATCCGTCGCCATCGCGCCGGCGTCGATCATCGTGCGGCGCATATAGTTCGGCATGCCGGCCTTCGACAGCAGCACGCCCAAGGCGGCGCGCGTGCGCAGGCAGAAGGTGGCGGCCCACAGCCGGCACCAGCCGCTCTTGGCGAGGCGCAGCAGGATGATCGGCGAGACGCCGGCCTTCGCCCCTTCCATGATGTCGTGCCAGAGCGCCGACAGGTAGGTCGAGAGCAGGTTTTCTTTCATGATCTTGCGACCGATAAGGTCGAGCGCCTGGACGCCGTTCGTGCCCTCGTACATGCGCGTGATGCGCGCGTCGCGGTTGAACTGCTCCATGCCATGTTCTTTGATGTAGCCGTGGCCGCCAAAGACCTGCATGGCGGAATTGGTGTTGTCGACCGCGTTGTCGGTAAAATGCGCCTTCATGACGGGCGTCAGCACGTCGACGAGCCTTTTGGCTTCCTTGCGCGTTTCTTCGTCCGGGCTTTTCAGGGAGATGTCGAGCTGCATGGAGATCCAATACAGCAGCAGCCGCGCGCCTTCGGTCTGCGACTTGATCGTCAGCAGTTCGCGCCGCACGTCGGGATGCATGATGATCGGCACCGGCGGGTTCGAGAGCGCCGCATCGTTCATCTTGGCCTCGATCGGCTGGCCCTGTTTGCGGTCGAGCGCATAGGCAAGCCCGTTCTGGTAGGACACTTCGCTGAGCGCGAGGCCCTGCAAGGCCACGCCGTGGCGCGCCTCGTTCATCATCACGAACATGGCGCGCATACCCTTGTGCGGCTCGCCGACCAGCCAGCCTTTCGCGCCGTCGAAATTCAGCTCGCAGGTGGCATTGCCGTGGATGCCCATTTTCTCCTCGATGCGCCCGCAGAAGGCGGGGTTGCGCTCAGCGACGCCGCCGTGCCCGTCGGGCATGAATTTCGGCACGATGAAAAGGCTGATGCCCTTGATGCCGGGCGGCGTCGAAGGATCGTCGATCCGGGCGAGGACGAGGTGGACGATGTTCGAGGTCAGGTCATGCTCGCCCGAGGAGATGAAGATCTTGGTGCCGGTGAGCATGTAGGAACCGTCCGGCTGCTTGACGGCCTTGGTCTTCACGAGGCCGAGGTCGGTGCCGCATTGCGGCTCGGTCAGGCACATCGTCCCCGACCATTCGCCAGACACGAGCTTGGGCAGATAGGTTTCCTTCTGCTCGTCGGTGCCATAGGTATGCAGCGCGTTATAGGCGCCGTGCGAGAGGCCCGGGTACATCGCGAAGGCCATATTGGCGGAAGAAATCATTTCTGACAGCGCCATGTTGAGCACCTGCGGCATGCCAAGACCGCCGAAGACCGGGTCGCAGGCGAAGCCGGTCAGCCCCGCCTGGCAGAATTGCTGGTAGGCTTCCTTGAACCCCTTGGGCGTGGTGACGGTTTTTTCGTTGTTGCTGTGGACGCAGCCTTCGCGGTCGCCGCTCGCATTCAGCGGGAAGATCACGTTTTCGGCCAGCTTCGCCGTCTCCTCGAGGAACTGGTTCACGGTCGCATCATCGACAGCCGCGAATTCCCTGATTTCTTTCAGCTGGGAGACATTGAGCACTTCGTTGAGCACGAAGCGCATGTCGTCGAGAGGCGCTTTATAGCTGGGCATGGTCGCTCCTGACCCCAAGGGTGATATAACGTTTTGATTAACCTAGCAAAAGAATCGCCGCCGGGCACATACAAATGAACCGTTGCCTTTGCATAACGCGGCGCGATCTTTGGTGGCAATGCGTGATGAAGGCGATATAGTGTGGCCCATGGACCAGACCAAAGACCATTACATGGAAGACCTGCAGGTGGGGCAGCGTTTCAGCGGCGGCCCCGTCGAGGTGACGGCGGAAGAGATCATCGCCTATGCGAAGAAATACGATCCGCAGGATTTCCACACCGATCCGGAGAAGGCGAAAAAAACCGTGTTTGGCGAACTGGTCGCCAGCGGCTGGCACACCGCCAGCCTGACGATGCGGATGGTCGTCGAATGCTCGCCGAAAATGAAAGGCGGCATGATCGGCCGCAGCGTCGAGCGCATGAGCTGGCCCAAACCCGTGAAGCCCGGCGACAAACTCTATTTCGAGGGCGAGATCCTCGACCTGCGCGCCTCGAATTCGAATCCTGAGCGCGGCATCATGCGGGTGAAGAACACCACCTATAACCAGAACCGCGAGCCGGTGCTGGAGATGGAAACCATCGTCTTCGTCCCCCGCCGGCCTAAAACGGCCTGAGCCGGATAATCCTTCATAAACAAGTCCCTGCCGTGAGGCTTGATTTTTACATAACCTTGTTTTAGGGTAGCCATCTCATGGATGGAATGGGCCTATGACGAAACCCGTAAACGAGAATAACGACGACCCGGTGACGGAAAAATCCGTCACCGTCCGGCGTCCCCTCGCCTTCAACAAATCCGCCATTCGGGCTGCGGAAGATGTCAGCGCGAGCGAGATCGACGAGACCGTGCGCAAGCTGGCGGAAGCGCGGCGGCACGACGAAGCGCGCCGCCGGCGCGAGGAAGAGCGCAACCGTAACACCAAAGAACTGATCTCCGCCATCACGAACCGCGCGCCGCCCGCGGATGTCAGGCGCCTTTTAAAAGAAGAGAACATCGACCTCTACACCTATGACGACGGGGGCAATGGACTGCTGCACCTGGCGGTCCGGTACAATAACCTTGATGCCTTGGCGGCGCTGATCGACCATGGCCTGAACCTGCACATGAAAAACCTGGACGGCGTCACGCCCCTGATGGTGGCTTCCGCCGGCTATGACACCTGCGCCGCCGCGGTGATGCTGGCAGACGCTGACCCCGACCTGTCGGCGCATGTCATGGAGGGCGTCCACCCCATCCATTTCGCGGCCTGCGGCCACAATAAGACGCGCCTGCTCGAAAAGCTGCTAGAGCGCGGTGTCTCGCCAACGCTGGAAGACCCGGAAGGCCATACGCCGCTGTACCACGCGATTTTCTCCAAGCGCGGCGACGCCGCCGAAGTCATCTGCATGGCGGGCGGCTTTCGCCAGCAGGATATGCCGGAGCTGCAAAAGGCCATCGCGCAGAAGCAGATGTACTGCAAGGAATTCGATTACGATTACCTGCTGGAACGCGTGGGCCAACTCGACAGCGAAGCCTTGCGCGCGTCATTCCCGAAAAGCGGCCCCCGGATGCCGCCGGTTCCCGACGCGCTGACCGAGGAAGTGTTCCACACCGCGAAGGGCGGCGGCTCCTCCTTCCGCATGGAAAAATTCGGCGGCAATCACGAGGCTCTCAACAAGCGCAACCATGACGGCCAGACGGTGCTGATGGCGCTGCTCGACAACTGGCCCGACGTCTGGGCCGCGCGCGGCTGCAACTGGGGCAGCGACCGAAGCGCCCGCGACAACGCTGGCCGCACGCACCTGCATTACGCGGTGCGGCATGTCAGCTGCGAGCCGATGGTCGACATGCACCTGTGCCGGGAAACCCTTGACGCCCAGGACATGCTGGGGCGCACGCCGCTGATGGTCACGGTGGACGGCTGCAATTACCTGGAACGGCTGATGCGGTCGGGGGCCGATCTTTCAATACGCGACCGCCTCGGCCTCACCGCCAAGGACATCGCGAAAGTTCATAAATGCGACTATGCGCTGGACCTGATCGAAAAAGAAGAAGCCCGCCGGAAGCAGGAGCGCAAGCAAGGCGGCCCGGCGCCGCGTTAAAGCCACGCTTAAAATCCCTTTTTGTCATGCTGAACGAAGCGAAGCATCCCCCTTTTTTCGGGGCAGCAAAGGGAGATTCTTCGGTCGCTTCGCTCCCTCAGAATGACATTTGTTGTTTTAGAGAAGCGGCACGCCGTTAATCGTGTCGGCGAGATCCTGGATCGCCTTGCCGATCACATAGCCGAAGCAGGCAAGAAAGCCCGCCAATTCCCAGCCGATCTTGAGGCCGCGATAGGCGACGCAGGCGCTCACCAGAAAGCTGTAGCACAGGAGGATCGTGAAGATGCTGTCCATCTTCTGGGCCGGATACCAGCCGGCCGCGGCAAGAATGGCGAAGGGCGCGGAGATGATGGACAGGGGAATGCCGATCCAGTTGCCGGCCTGAAAGGTGATCCATATCCTGTCGCGGCGGTCGAGCGCGACGGCAGCCAGCCACAAAATGCCGAAACCCACCGCCGTCCCGACGATCGTTTCGACGGTGAGCGTTAGCAAAATCTGCGGCTTGGGCAGGTTTCGCAAATCCTCGGGCGGCGACAGCCAGGCCGATATCAGCCCGAAGGGGAAAAGGATGGCGCAGATCCAGAGCGACTTCAGTCCCGCCTTCATCGAAGGATCTTTTTCGAACGGCTCGATCCCGCGCCCGAACAGGAACACGAGGTCGAAAGAGCCCTTGATCTTTTCCCTGATGGTCGTGCCAGCCATTTGCCTTCCCCCTGACAAAAGTTGAAGGGCCGGAACAGTGGGCGTCCGGCCCTTCTTATATTATAGCGCAATTCCCGGAATTGTCACCGTTTGCCGGTCCCCGCCTCGGACTTGGCAAGGCGAACAAGGTTCACGAATTCAGTACGATAGCCGAATTCATCCTTGCCGCGGGCGTTGTTGGCCATGTCGATGACCTGGTCCCAGGTGAGCGTATTTGTATACTGGCTGTCACGCAAAAGCTGGCCGAAACCGGCGACAGCCGCCGCGAAGCGGATGTCGTCCGGCAGGTCGTTGAAATTCCGCTCGTCAGACGACGTGATCGGGCGCGTCATCAGGTGGCTGGTGTTTTCATCCGGACGTTTGTAGCGGATTTTCAGGAAAGCCAGTTCGTTAGAGAACTGGGAGCCAGCTTCCCCGGCCTCTTTGTCATCGGCAGCAGGTTTCTTCACCGCATAGCGGAGATTATCCACCAGCGGCGTCGCGCCCACGGGCGTGACTTCGTAGATGGCGGTCACAGAATGCCCCGCGCCCACTTCGCCCGCGTCAATCTTATCGTTGTTGAAGTCTTCGCGGTTCAGGTGGCGCGTTTCGTACCCGAGCAGGCGGTATTCCTGGATCTTCGTCGGGTTGAATTCGACCTGGATCTTCACGTCCTTCGCGATGGTGAAGAGCGTCGACGAGGCTTCCTCGACCAGCACCTTGCGGGATTCGTTCAGGTTGTCGATATAGGCCGCATTGCCATTGCCGTTCTGCGCCAGCGTCTGCATGGTGTCATCATGATAGTTGCCCATGCCGAAGCCCATGGCCGAGAGGAAGATGCCCTTGTCGCGCTTTTGCTGGATGAAGGTCTTCAGCTGGCTCTGATCGGAAATGCCGACGTTGAAGTCGCCATCGGTCGCCAGGATGATGCGGTTGTTGCCGTCCTTGATAAAGTTGCGTTCGGCCAGGTCATAGGCCGTTTGAATACCCGCAGAACCATATGTCGACCCATAGGCGTTCAGGCTGTCGAGCACTTCGATGATCTTCGACTTGTCGCTGGCCTTCGTGGGCTCGAGCCGCACGCCCGCCTCGCCCGCATAGGTGACGATGGAAACCATATCGTCGGGCGACAGGCTGTCGAGCATCAGCTTGAACGAGGCCACCAGCAGCGGCAGCTTGTCCGGCTCGTTCATCGAGCCCGAGGTGTCGATGAGGAACACGATGTTCGACTTCGGCTTCTCGGCCAGGTCATAGCCCTTGATGCCGATATGGATCAGCTTGTCGCCCTCTTTCCAGGGGCAGTTATAGACCGCGACCGTGGGCTTGAACGGGTCTTCGTTCTTGGCCGGCAGCGCGTAATTATAGGGGAAGTAGTTGATGAGTTCTTCGAGCCTGACCGCATTCTTCGGTGGCAAATGCCCGCTGTTGATCTCGCGGCGGATGAAGCTGTAGGACGCGGTATCGACGTCGATCGAGAAGGTCGACACCGGATCCGCCGCGACTTCGACCACCGGATTATCGTCGAAGCTCGGGAATTCGTCATTGCCCTGCGCCTGGTAATAGGGAGAGGGATTCATCGACTGGTAATTGATGACCGGCGGGGACACCGGCTGCACGACGGGCGCACGCGCAATCATGTTGTTCGCGACTGCCTTGTCGGCGAGCGGTGCGGCGACGCCACCCACAGCAGCGCCCGGCGACATTTGCACCGGCGGCGCCGGGGGCGCTTTCTTCTGCATCGCCTCGACCGCCGAGGAGGGTGCGCGTTCCGATACCACGTCCTTATCCAACTCGGGACGCGCCGCGGGAGCCGCCATGCTCTTCATGACGTCTGCCTTGCCGGATTGCAGCGCGGCGGCGCCATCTTGCGCCCGCGCCATTTGTTTTTCTTCCGACGCCTGTTCCTGCTCCATCTTCACGCGCTTGGCTTCGGTCTTGGCGCGCCATTCGGCCAGAGGGTTGCCATTAAGCGCAGGGGGCGCGGAGGGCAACGCCAGCGTCTGGTTCTCCGCCGGAGCGATAGGGACCGGTATATTGGCGGCGCCGGTTGACTTCGCGACCTCGGCGTTCTTCTTGTTCATCTGCGCCACTTTTTTGGCGTATTCGGGATCATTGGATTCCGTACCGACGGTCTGGCGCACATCGGTGCCGCCACCGACATAGGACCTGTTCGCGCCGCTGTTGATTTCATTCATCTCATGCAGGATGAACGGCGAGCTCAAAATCACGAACATGGCTGTCAGCGCGACCGCGCCGCCCACACCTGACAATACATAGCGTTTCTGCATGAGGAATCTCCTGACTGGGTTGTTTGAACCTTTGTCAGTGAGACGCGCATCTTTTGCAGAAGCTTGGGAATTATTTTGGTCGAAGGCTGCCATCGCCGCCGCCAGCGCTTTTTGCTTCGCGGTGTCGGCGGGCGCCGGGGCTTTCACGGTGGAAAGCATGTCCTTCAGCTGCTTTTCATCCATGCTGCACCTTTTTCTTCTTCTCGATCTCGAGGCTTTCGGCGATTTTCTTGCGCGCTTCGTGAATGCGCCAGGAAACCGTGCCTTCTTCGCACTCCAGGATGTCGGCGGCCTCCTTATGCGTCATGCCCTGCCAGCAGACGAGGATGACCGTTTCCTTCATCTGCTCGGGCAAGGCGTTGATCGCTTTCAACGTGTCTTTATGCGCGAGCTTCTGTTCGGGGTTGAGTTCTTCCGAGATGAACACCGCATCCTCAAACAGCGGCAGCTCGCGCGACTGGCGCAGGTTCTTGGACTTGTAATAGTCCTTGGCCGCATTGATGACGAGGCGGTAGAGCCAGGTCGTGAAGGCGGATTCGAACAGGAAGCTGCGAATATTGTTGGCAAGTTTGATCGAGGCCTCTTGCGCGATATCTTCCGCGTCCTCGCGCACGCCGCACCATTGCCAGGCCACCTTGAACATCAGCCCATAGTGCTTTTCCACGAGCATGGCAAACGCCTCGCGGTTTCCCGCCTGAGCTTCCGATATCAGCTCATCGTCGTCGCGTTGCACCATGTCTCTGCCCTTGCCTGTCCATTTGACGCAGGAGGAAGCCTCTTCCTTGGTAGAATTTTTTCCGCGTAAAATCAATAGGTTATAATTATGACCCGCAGTCCTGGGCGTCGGCATCAGCATGGAAACCCCCTTTCACCCGGATAGACGGCGAAAAAGGAAGTTTCCTTGGAATTACATGAGGCCCATGGCCCGCAAACTGGCATGCCCGTCGCGGCCGATGATGATGTGGTCGTGGACGGTGACCTCGAGCGTTTTCGCGGCGGCGACGAGTTCTTTCGTCATCTCGACATCCGCCTGCGAGGGCGTGGGATCGCCGCTTGGGTGATTGTGGACGAGGATGAGGGCTGAAGCCGAAAGTTCAAGCGCGCGCTTGACGACCTCGCGCGGATAGACCTGCACATGGTCGACCGTGCCGGTTTGCTGCGGCTCGTTGGCGATCAGCTGGTTCTTGCGGTCGAGATAAAAGACGTGGAACTGCTCGCGCGTTTCATGCGCCATCGAGACGCGGCAGTAATCGAGCAGCTTTTGCCAGGAATTCAAAACCTGCTTCTGTTTTATTTCTTCGACCAGCATGCGCTGCGTCAGCGCATGAAAAGCTTTGAGCTGGACCGCAGAGCTGCCGCTGAGCCCTTCGACATGTTTCAACTGGTCGACGGGCGCGCTCATGACACCGAGCAAGGTGCCAAAAGTGCCGAGCAGGCGCTTTGCCAGCGGCTTGACGTCTTTGCGCGGGATGATCGAGAACAGCACGAGTTCCAGCAGTTCGTAATCCTGCAAGGACTGCGGCCCGGCGTTCATGAAACGTTCCCGAAGACGGTCGCGGTGGCCCGCATAATGCGGCTGCTGTTCTAAAACTTCTTCAGGCATAGGGGGGCTTAAACCAGCCTTTGGGAGACTGCGTGAAAATTTCGTATCCCGTTTCGGTCACGCCGATGGTGTGCTCGAACTGGGCCGACAATGATTTGTCTTTCGTCACCGCCGTCCAGCCGTCGCTCAGGATTTTCGTCTGCCAGCCGCCGGCATTGACCATGGGCTCGATGGTGAAGAACATGCCCGTTTTCAGCTGCGGGCCCGAGCCCTTCTTGCCGTAGTGCAGCACAGAAGGTGGCATGTGGAAGATCTTGCCGATGCCATGGCCGCAAAAATCGCGCACGACGGAAAACCGCCGCGCCTCGGCATACGACTGGATCGCATGGCCGATATCACCAAGATGCAACCCCGGCTTCACCAGTTTGACGCCTTCCATCATGGCTTCGTACGTCGCCTCGGTCAGCAGCTTCGCTTTGGTCGGAATTTTGTCGCCAGCGTAGAACATGCGGCTCGTGTCGCCGTGCCAGCCGTCGAGGATGACGGTGACGTCGATATTGACGATGTCGCCCTCTTCCAGCTTTTTTTCGCTGGGAATGCCATGGCAGACGACATGGTTGATCGAGGTGCAGATCGACTTGGGAAAGCCCTTGTAGTTCAGGGGCGCGGGGATCGCCTTATGGCCGACAATGAAGTCATGGCACAGCTTGTCGAGTTCCTCGGTCGCCACGCCCGGCTTGACGTGGGGCGTGATGAAGTCGAGCGTCTCGGCGGCGAGCCGGCCCGCCTTGCGCATACCGACGAAATCCTCGGGCTTGTGGATGATAAATTCACCCTCGTCGCCGTAGTAGTCATCACTATATGACAATTCCTGGTTCATCCTTATAAAATGGCGCTTTGGCGGATTAAAAACAAGTGAAAAAACCGGCTGTCATGCCCGCGAAAGCGGGCATCTCATTGTTGGAAGAGCCTTTTTTATTCAACGGGATCCCCGCTTCCGCGGGGATGACCTGCTGTGGTAAACATAGGCGCGTAGGAGTCGCCGCGATGCCCACAATCACCTCCGCCATCCTCATTATCGGCAATGAAATCCTGTCCGGCTCGACACAGGACGCCAATATCGCCTTTATCGCGAAACGGCTGGCGGTGCGGGGGATACAGCTGTCCGAAGTGCGCATCGTGCGCGATGAAGAGCAGGCAATCGTCGAGGCGCTGAACGCCCTGCGCACCAAATACCGCTATGTCTTCACGACCGGCGGCATCGGCCCCACCCATGACGACATCACCGCCGAATGCGTGGCCAAGACCTTTGGCGTTCCGCATGAGGTGAATGCCGAGGCAAAGCGCCGGCTCGAGGAATACTACGCGCCCAAGGGCGTGACGCTGAACGAGGCGCGCCTTCGCATGGCGATGATCCCGCGCGGCGCCGAGCTGATCGACAATCCGGTCAGCATTGCGCCGGGGTTCAACATCGGCAACGTCTTCGTCATGGCGGGCGTGCCGAAGATCATGCAGGGCATGTTCGATCATGTCGACAGAATGATCGAAGGTGGAAAGCCGCTCCAGTCCCGCAAGGTAGATAGTAACCTGAAGGAAGGCGATATCGCCAAAGAGCTTGGCGATATCCAGAAGGAATTCCCGCAGGTCGATATCGGCAGCTATCCGCATAACGGTCAAACCCCGTCGCTGAGCCTGATCCTGCGCTCGGCGGAAGAAGCGCCGCTCGAGGCCGCAACCGCCAAGGTCGCCGCCATGGTGCGGGCACATGGCGAGGAGCCGCTATAGCATGGCTGCCCCCCATCCGCTCGACAATGTCATCTGGAACGCGCTGACCACGCGGCAGACGGAATTCGCCCAAAGCGCCGCGCAGGCCCGCCGCTTTATCCCGGAGATCGGGCCGCTCGCCGGAATACCGGAACCCAGCGATGCGGCTTTCAAGTCGCTGGCGGAACTTGCCGGTGACGATGTCATCGCCATCTTCTCGCCCGTGCCCTTTGGCCCGCGGGCCGGCTGGAAGATCGTCGGCGGCGCGCCGCTCCTGCAGCTGATGTGGGAAGAAGAGGCGGAAATGCCGGCTGCGCGCAGCGAAGTGCTGGTGCTGGGCGACGCGGATTCGGAAGATATGCAGGGACTGACCGCCCTCACCCGTCCCGGCCCTTTCGGCCCGCGCACGCATCACCTGGGCAACTTCTACGGCATCCGCGACAACGGCAAGCTCGTCGCCATGGCGGGGGAGCGCATGCGCGTACCGGGCTATACGGAGATCAGCGCCGTCTGCACGCATCCGGAACATCTCGGCCGCGGATATGCCGCGACGCTGATGAGTAAAGTGATGCAGGGCATCCGCGCCCGCGGCGAAACGCCGTTCCTGCATTCGCGCGCCGACAACGACCGTGCGATTGGGCTTTACCAGCGGCTCGGCTTCCGGCCGCGGCTGCCCGGGCATTTCGTTATCCTGTCTCGGGAATAATCTTTATTTCTGCTTCTGGTACAGCGTCACGACCGCGGCGCCGCCGAGGCCGAGGTTATGCTGCAGCGCGATTTCCGCGCCCTCGACCTGACGCGGGCCGCAATTGTTGCGCAACTGGTTGACGAGTTCGAAGCATTGCGCAAGTCCCGTCGCGCCCAGCGGATGGCCTTTCGACAACAGGCCGCCCGAAGGGTTGGTCACGACCTGGCCGCCATAGGTGTTCTGGCCGTCCCAGATCCATTTTTCCGCTTCGCCCTCGCCGCAAAGGCCGAGCCCTTCATAGGTGATGACTTCATTGGTGGTGAAACAATCGTGGAGTTCGACCACATCGACGTCTTCCGGCGAGATACCCGCCTGGCGATAGACATCGTTCGCGGCGGCGCGCGTCATGTCCGCGCCCACGGCCTTGATCATCGAGCCTTCTTTGAAGGAGGATTCGAAATCCGTCGTCATCGACTGTCCTGTAATGACGATCTCGGTGCGCAAACCGTGCTTGCGCGCGAATTCAGGCGAACAGATGACTGCTGCCGCGGCGCCGCAGGTCGGCGGGCAGCATTGCAGCTTGGTGACGTTGAGGAACAGCTTGTCGCTCGCCATCACCTCTTCGACACTGACGGGCTTGCGGAACAGCGCGCGCTCATTATCCTTCGCATGGCGGGCGGCCTTTTCGCGTACCTTGGCGAAGGTTTCGGTCTTCGCGCCGTATTTCTGCTGGTATTCAAAGCCTGCGCCGCCGAACAGGCGGATTGCCATGGGAACTTTCGACGCGCCTTCAAATTTCGCGTCGGCGATGTCGAGGAACTTCTGCAACGGGCTGGGGCGGTCGCCGAAGATGACGTTGATCGCTCCGGGTGCCATCTGCTCGAAGCCGAGCGCCAGCGCGCAGTCGACCGCGCCGCTTTGCACCGCCTGGCGGGCGAGATAGAGCGCCGACGAACCGGTCGAGCAGTTGTTGTTGACGTTGAGCACCGGGATGCCGGTGAGGCCGAGATTATAGACCGCCGCCTGCCCCGCCGTCGAATCCCCATACACGAAGCCCACATAGGCCTGCTGGATCTTGCTGAAATCGATGCCCGCATCTTTCAGCGCGTCGCGCCCCGCCGTGGCGCCCAGGTCGGGATAAGCGGCGCTGGTGCCGGGTTTCACGAAAGGCGTCATGCCGACGCCGGCGACGACTGCTTGCTTGGCCATGTTTCATTCTTCCTTCTTGCTGGAGCGGTGCGGGACATTATCCCTCAGTTTCATGCCGATTTGAATGCCACGTTTGAGGCGCTTTTTCCCTAACCGTCGAGCCATCATACATATAGTTTGCGACCGCCTCTCTTATGGCTAGCGGCAGGAACTTTTTGTTCTTCAGGAAGTTACGCTTGCTGGCCATGAACGCTCCCCTCGATTATTTCCTGCACGCGGACGGATCCGCTTCGAAACCTGTCCTGACGCTGGATTGGGTATTCGCCTCTATCGTGGTCGCCGTGTGCATCATAGTGGGTGTTCTTCTGGTCATGGCGCTGTTTCGCCAGCGCGCGCCGGAGACGGTTCTGCCGCGCGAAGACGATGGCCTGTCGTGGATCGTCGTGGGCACGACGCTGTCAGTCTTCGCGCTGCTTGGCATGACGGTCTATATGCTGGCGACGCTCGAGCAGATTTCCAAGCCGTCGCGTGCGCCTGCCCTGACCATAAATGTCACCGCCCGCCAGTGGTGGTGGCAGGTGGAATATGGCGCGGATGATCCGGCAAAGCGTTTCTCTACCGCAAACGAAATTCATATCCCGACGGGCGAGCCCATCCTTATCGTCCTCAACAGTACGGATGTCATTCACACTTTCTGGGTACCGCGCCTCGCGGGAAAGACGCAAGCGATTCCGGGGCTGACGAACCGGCAATGGATCGAAGCGGATCAGCCCGGCATTTACTGGGGCCAGTGCACCGAATATTGCGGCGTGCAGCATGCGCATATGGCCTTCAAGGTCGTCGCCGAAACGCCGCAGGATTTCGATGCCTGGCGCGAAGCTCAAGCGAAGCCCGCCGCGCTGGCCGAAGGCGGCGGCCGCAGCGTTTTCATGAGTCAGTGCAGCGGCTGCCATGCCATTCGCGGAACGACGGCTGCCGGCGCCTATGGTCCTGATCTCACGCATCTGCAATCCCGGCAATTGATCGCGGCGGGGCTGATGACGAATACGCAGGACCACTTAAGCGACTGGATTTCACGTCCCCAGGAACTGAAATCCGGCGCGCGCATGCCGAATTTCGATCTTCCGGCGGGTGACAAGGCGGCGCTGCTGTCATACCTGCAAACGTTACGGTAGGGGAAATTTATGGCGGAAGCACAGGCAGCGCAAATTGGCTCGATTGTCCCCGGCTCGCCGGAGGAAAAACGCCTTCACGAGATTTGGGAAGCCGAGCCCGGCTGGCGCGGCTGGCTGTCGACGACCGATCACAAAAGCATCGGGTTACGTTATCTGTTTACCGCCTTCTTTTTCCTGATCGCGGGCGGGATCGAGGCGCTGATTATCCGCCTGCAGCTGGCGCGACCCAACCTGTCGCTGGTCACGCCCGAACAATATGCCCAGCTGTTCACGATGCATGGCCTCACGATGATCTTCCTCTACGCCCTGCCGATCCTGTCGGGCTTTTCCAATTATCTCTGGCCGCTGGTGCTGGGGTCGCGCGACATGGCCTTCCCGCGCCTGAACGCATTTTCGTACTGGATCTTCATTTTCGCGGGGGCATTCCTTTATGCCAGTTTCCCCCTGGGTCAGGCGCCGAACGACGGCTGGTTCAACTATGTGCCCTTTTCGGGCCCTGTATATAATGTCGGGCCGAATATCGACGTTTACGCACTGGGCATGGTGCTGCTGGGGCTTTCGACGACGGCGGGCGCGGTCAACTTCGTCGTGACCTTTCTGCGCCTGCGCGCACCCGGCATGTCAATTCCGCGCGTGCCGATCATGACCTGGGGCACGCTGGCGGCTTCCTTCGGCAACCTGTTCGCCGTCCCCGCCGTCAGCCTCGCGTTCTTCCTGCTCTGGCTCGATCGCAACTTCGGCACCCATTTCTTCGACATCGCGCATGATGGAAAAGCCTTGCTGTGGCAGCACCTGTTCTGGATTTTCGGCCACCCTTGGGTTTACGTCATCGTCCTCCCCGCCATGGGCATCGTGTCGATGGGCCTGCCGACTTTCTGCCGCCGCCCGTTGGTGGGATATATGCCGGTCGCGCTCTCCACGGTGGCGACGATGCTGCTCGGCTTCGAGGTCTGGGTGCATCATATGTTCGCGACCGGCCTGCCGTCCCTGTCGTTGTCCTTCTTCGGCGCGGCCAGCATGATTATTTCTATCCCCAGCGCGGTTGCGACCTTTGCCTGGATCGCGACGATCTGGCTGGGCCGGCCGGTGTTCAAAGTGCCGTTCCTGTTCTTCGCAGGCTTCATCATCCTGTTCGTCATCGGCGGGGTGTCGGGCGTGATGACCGCGGCGGTGCCGCTCGACCTGCAGCTCAACGACACTTATTTCGTGGTTGCGCACCTGCATTACGTGCTTTTGGGCATCAACGTCTTTCCCGTGGTGGGCGGCATCTATTACTGGTTCCCGAAATTCAGTGGGCGCATGAACAGCGAAAAGCTCGGGCGGCTGGCCTTCTGGATCATGTTCATCGGCTTCAACCTCGGCTTCTTCCCGATGCATATCGCGGGGCTGCTCGGCATGCCGCGGCGCATTTACACCTATCCGCCCAACATGGGCTGGGACACGGTGAATATGGTGACGACCGCGGGCTCGTTCCTGTTCGCCCTCGGCGTTTTGGTCTTCGTCATCGACGTCTTCTACAGCATATACAAAGGCGCGAAGGCGCCCATCAACCCTTGGGATGCGCCGAGCCTCGAATGGACCACGCCCTCGCCGCCCCCGCCCTATAACTTTGCCGTCATTCCCTTCGTCGGCAGCCGCTATCCGCTGTGGGAAGGGCGGTTGGCCGAGGCGGAAGGACGCTCGCGCCTCGACGAAGGTTATCTTCTCATGAACGGGCGCGAGACTCTCGGCACTACGGCAATGCACGCCGAGCCGGACGCGATCCTGAAGATGCCGGCGGATTCATATTTTCCGCTGGTCGCCTCGATCTTCATCAGCGCGCTGTTTGTCGCCCTGCTGCTGCATGCCCTGATAATGGCGATCACGACGGTGGCGCTCGGACTCCTGTCCCTGGTCGGCTGGCTGTGGCCGCGGCCCGTGCTTCGGATGGAGGCTGCGGCATGAGCGAGAGCATGCTTCCCACCGTGCCAGTCCGCAACGAGGCCCGCTTGTCCGGCTGGTTCGGCATGTGGACGCTGATTGCGACCGAAGCATCGCTGTTCGTATACCTGCTGTTTTCCTATTACTACCTGAAACTCCAGACCGATCAGCCCTGGCCGCCGGAAGGGCCGCCGCGCCTGCTGCTATCGTCGGTCAACACCTTCCTGCTATTGACAAGCAGCCTTTTCGTTTACTTCGGCGAGCGCAAGCTGAAGCAGGACCGCAAAAAAGCCGCGGTCGCGCTGATCGCCATCGCCATCGCCTTCGGCACCGCTTTCGTCCTGATCCAGCTCAAGGAATGGTCGCGGAAAAGCTTCAGCATCTCGACGCACCTCTATGGCTCGCTCTATTTCACGATCACCGGCTTTCACCTGCTGCACGTGGTCCTCGGCATGGGTATGCTGGCTGTCGTTTCCGCCTGGACCGCCATGGGCTATTGCACGAAGAGCGAGCATGGGCCGGTTTCCGCCGCCGCGCTCTATTGGCATTTCGTCGATGCGGTCTGGATCTTCATCTTCGGCACCTTCTTTATCGTGCCTTACCTGTGAGGCAGAAAGATGGAACAAACTGCATCACCCGGAACCTTCAGATTGACCGTCGACCTTTGTGGCGCGGCGGCGGCATGGATCATCCTGCACACCGCGGGTTTCGCCCTTTCGTCTTACGCCTGCTATCCGCATAATTCCCCCGCCCGTGAACCGATGCTGCCGCACTTCGGCCTGGCGCTGGGGAGCCTCGGCATTATTTGCACGCTCGCCGCGCTGCTCTTCTGCTGGAGCGCTTCCGCTTCCTGGCGCGGCATCAGAAATACCCCCGGCGCGAGACGTTTCATGGCGGGAATGGGCCTGCTGATGAGCCTGCTGTTTCTCGTCGCCACCGCCTTAACCACCGCCGCCATCCTCCTCATTTCGCCGTGTTCGCCATGGAAATGACGCTGCGCATATCGGTTTTCCTTGTGCTGGCATGCCTCGCGTCGGCGCCCGCTTTCTGCGACGATATGGATTCCTCGGCGGTCGCGCGGGGCAAATATGTCGAAGAGCTGTCCGACTGCAGCGCCTGCCATACCGCATCGCCCAAAGAGCCTTTTGCCGGCGGCATGCCGCTGACGACGCCCATCGGGCCGATTTACCCGACGAATATCACGCCCGACCCGCAATTCGGCATCGGGCAATATACGCTGAAGGATTTCCGCCGCGCGCTGAAAGACGGCGTGGCGAAAGACGGGCATTATCTTTATCCCGCCATGCCCTATCCCTCCTATGCGCGGCTGACCGACCAGGACGTCAGCGATCTCTATGCCTATTTGATGAAGAGCGTGGCGCCGGTGCATAAGCCGTCCGGAGAAACGAAGCTTCCCTTCCCCTTCAACCTGCGCTGGGGCCTCGCGATATGGAACGCACTGTTCATGCCGGGCGACGAATTCCGACCGAGCAACAAGCACGATCCGGAATGGAACCGCGGAGCATACCTGGTCCAGTCCGCGGCCCATTGCGGGTCCTGCCACACGCCGCGCGACCCAGCCTATCAGCAAAAAGCCTATGACGAAACGTCGGCGGACTTCCTGTCGGGCGGTTATCTGGAACATTGGTATGCACCTGACCTGAGAGGCGATATGGCGGAGGGGCTCGGCCGCTGGTCGGAAGATGATATTGTATCATTCCTGAAAACCGGCCATGCCAAGGATGACGCCGCCTTCGGCAATATGCGCCAGATGGTGGAAAACAGTGGCCAGTACTTCAGCGACACCGATCTTCATGCCATCGCGCATTACCTGAAATCGCTCTCCGCGCGCGCAGAGGCATCCTATTACGGGCCGCCGCCAGATCCTTCGTCGGAAATGAAGACGATCCTCTCCGGCACGGGCCGCCCGGGCGCCGGGCTTTACCTCTCGTCCTGCGCGTCCTGCCATGGCATGACGGGCGCGGGACAAGGGTTCAAGGCGCCGGCGCTCGCCGGCAATCCCACGGTGCTGGCGGAAAATCCGGGTTCAATTATCTCCATTCTCCTGCAGGGCGATACGACGGCGGCGACAAAAACCGGTCCTCCGCCGCAGACCATGCCAGGCTTCAGCCGCTTCACCGATGCTCAAATCGCCGATGTGCTGAATTTTATCCGCAATTCCTGGGGCAACGGCGCGCCCATGGTTTCCGCGCGCACCGTGGCCGACGTGCGCGCCAAGGTCAAGGAAGATCCAAAGACGCCCGCGGCGGTAAGCGCGGCGCGGGCGCAAAAGCGGCCCGCAGCTCCCGCCAGATAACGAAGAGCACGCCGACGACGCTCATCATCGTGCCCGGCACCCACAGGATAATGCCACCGATCTGCTGGTCAGCGATCGGCGACAGGGCAAAGATGCGCCCGCAGATATTATAAACAGGATAAAAGTCGCGGCCGCTGAAACACAGCAAGGCGCCCATCGCGATCTGCCCGGGGCAGGCCGCCAGCATCATGATGATGCGCTTGCCCAAACCATGGCGCGAGTGCGGATCGAGGACAAGACTCCAGAACATCAGCCCATTCACCAGCATCCCCCAGTTCATGACGCGGTAAAGCCGCCAGTCCATCATGCCAGCGAGGTGGATCTGCGGAATGAGCCAGAACCCGATCAACGCATTGAAGATCACGACGGCGGTGACAGGCCCGCTCATCGCATCGGAAACCACTCGCGGAAAAGAAACTGCCGTGGCGTCGAGCATCTTGCATAACGGCGTAGGTAATCCGCGCCGCAGCGCCTGCGTTGGAAAGGCCGCGGCGATCAGGAAGGGCGCCAGATGATGCAGCACAAAGTTTTGCGTGCGATGCATGAAGAAAGCGTGTTCGGCATAATAATCAAACTGCGTCTGAAGCATCACATAGAGCAACGTGAATCCGGTCCAGAAAGCCAATCTGCGCCCCGCCGGCTCGCCGCCACTGCCTTTCATATAGCACCAGGCCGCCGCCAGCAGGCCGGTTGCGGCCAGCCATGACGGCTCCCAGGGGATAAAAAACGACAGCATGCTCATGTGTTCACCAGCCGCCGCAGGGCCTCGACCGCGTCGCTGTCCTTATCCTCCGGCGTCAGCAGCAGACGTGCATTTCCATCCCGGCCGAAGATATAGACCGTGTCGCCGTGGCTGATATCGACGCCGCGGTCGGGCCGCCAGGCGGTGCGATAAGCCCTCGCGAGGGTGGCAATATGCAACTCATCCCCCGTCAGTCCCGTCATTTGCCGGGGACTAAAGGCGGCGAGGAAGGACTTTAGTTGTTGCGGCTTGTCATGCCGTGGGTCGATGGTGACGAACAAGACCCTGACGCCTTGCGCATCCTGTCCCATTTGCGCCAGCAGATGGGTGACGCGGTCCATGGTGATAGGACATTGGGCCGAACATCCGGCGAAGCCGAAATAAAGCAGTACAACGCGGCCGCGATAATCATTTGCCGAAACAGCCCTGCCCTGATCATCGACCAGCGCGAAAGACAGTTTCGGCAAATGGCCGGAAATATTCTGTATCCGCCACTCCCCTCGCGCGGGCGACAGGAAAAGCAACGCTCCCGCGATGGCGAGCACGATGAAAAGTGACGGCAGGACTGCCCCATTCAGGCGATGCATGGCGAAAGACCCTCGATGGGCCCCTAACGAATCAACCGCCCTTTTTGTTCAGTTATGCGAAGGAACCGCAGGGTCGCGCCCGCGTTTGGGAAGGAGCGTCAGGATTCATCTTGTAAATCAATGGAGTCGATTATGTCGCAGACGGCATCTGACGTATTGGTGGATACCCTGTACAAATGGGACGTGCGCACCGTCTTCGGCATCCCGGGCGACGGCATCAACGGCATTATCGAGGCATTCCGCAAGCGCCAGGACGATATTCGCTTTATCCAGGTGCGGCATGAGGAAGCGGCCGCCTTCATGGCGACCTCCTACGCGAAATCGACCGGCAAGCTTGGCGTCTGTGTCGCGACATCCGGCCCCGGCGGCATCCACCTGCTCAATGGCCTCTATGACGCGAAGCTCGACGGCGCGCCGGTGCTGGCCATCACCGGCCTGCAATTCCATGACCTCGTCAACACACATACCCAGCAGGACGTCGAGCTCGACAAGGTTTTCGAGGACGTCGCCGTCTATAACACGCGCATCATGGGCGCGGCGCACGTGGAAAACGTGGTCGAACTCGCCTGCCGCACCGCCATCTCACGCCGCGGCGTCGCCCATGTCACCATGCCGGTCGATCTGCAGGAAGTCGCGGTGAGCGACGACATGCGCTCGAAGCGCAACGTCCCGCACCACGTCTCGAACCAGATCGCCGCGCAGCCGCAGATGCCGCCAGCGGAGGCCCTGAACGAGGCCGCTGAAATCCTGAACGCGGGCAAGAAGATCGTCATCCTGTCGGGCCGCGGCGCCATCGGCGCGGGTGCGTTGGTGGAAGCGGTGGCCGACGCGCTCGGCGCCGTCATTGCGAAACCGTTGCTCGGCAAGGCCTCGGTGCCGGACGGCAGCCCCTTCTGCACCGGGTCGGTCGGATTATTGGGCACGCGGCCGAGCTACGAGGCGCTGGAGGACTGCGACACGCTGTTCATCGTCGGCTCCTCATTCCCCTACATCGAGTTTTATCCGAAACCCGGCAAGGCGAAATGCGTGCAGCTCGATATCGACGCATCGCGCATCGGCTTGCGCTATCCGGCCGACGTCGGCCTTGTCGGCGACACGTTACAAACGCTTCGCGCGCTGTTACCCCTGCTGAAGCCCAATCAGGACCGCAGCTTCCTCGAAAAAATCCAGAAAGTGAAACAGGATTGGCTGGAGGTGATGGCGGACTACGGCACGCGCCAGGACACACCGATGAAGCCGCAAGTCGTCGCGCACGAGCTGAACAAGATTTTGAACGATGATGCGATCATCTTAAGCGATTCCGGCACCATCGCCACCTGGTATGCGCGTTATATCGAGGTCAAGCGCAACCAGTTCTGCACCCTGTCCGGTAACCTCGCAACCATGGCCTGCGGCTTGCCCTATGCCATCGGCGCTCAAGTCGCTTTCCCGGGACGGCAGGTGGTCGCCCTGGTGGGCGACGGCGGCTTCACGATGCTGATGGCAGAGATGCTCACGGCCAAGAAATACGATCTGCCCATCAAGATCATCGTGTTCAAGAACAACGAGCTCGGCCAGATCAAATGGGAACAGATGGTCATGCTGGGCAACCCCGAATATGTCTGCGACCTGCAGCCGTTCGATTTCGTGAAATACGCCGAGGCCTGCGGCGTCGCCGGCTTCCGCATCGACGACCCCGCGACCTGCGCGGATATCCTGAAGCAGGCGCTTTTCGTCGAAGGCCCCGCCGTGATCGAGGCGGTCGTCGACCCGTTCGAGCCGCCCTTCCCCGCGCATATCGACTTCCAGCAGGCCAAAGCCTTCATGGAATCCATCGTGCGCGGCACGCCCGACGCCATGGCAATCATGAAAACCGTCATGAAGGACAAGGCGCGGGAGATCATCTGATGCGCGCGGCAATATCCGGCGTCAAGGCGCGCGCTTTCACGATCCCGACCGACCGGCCGGAAGCCGACGGAACGCTGGCCTGGAACAGCACGACGATCGTCATCGCGCTGGTGTCCGCGCATGGGCAGACGGGCATGGGCTATACCTACGCCTCCCGCGCCGCCGCCCATCTAATCTTCGACGTACTGGGTCCCGCCGTCCAGGGTCGCAACGCCTTCGACATCCCGAATTGCCTCGCTGCGATGCGGCATGCCGCGCGCAACCTGGGCGTTTCGGGCCAGGTTTCCTATGCCATTTCCGCCGTCGACACCGCCCTGTGGGACCTGAAGGCGCGCCTGCTGCAGATCCCCCTCGCCTCGCTGATGGGCATGGCGATGGACTCGATCCCCGTTTACGGCAGCGGCGGCTTTACCACCTACGACGAGGCGGCGATACGCGAGCAGATCTTCAGCTGGCGCGAAAAGGGCATCACGCGCGCCAAGATCAAGATCGGCAGCCAGCCCGAGCTCGACATGGACCGCGTCGTGGCAGCGCAAGGCGCGCTGGGCGCGGAAAATGAACTGTTCGTCGACGCCAACGGCGCCTACACCGTTAAGCAGGCCCTTGGCTTCGCCGAAGACTTTCTCGAATACGGCGTGACCTGGTTCGAGGAGCCGGTGCCCTCCGCCGATCTCGAAGGGCTGGAGCGGACACGGACCCAAGGTCCGCCCGGCATGAACATCGCGGCGGGTGAATATGCGGACAGCGCCTGTTACGCGCGACGGATGCTGGAAGCTCAGGCGGTCGACGTGCTGCAGCTCGACGCCACGCGCTGCCAAGGTTATAGCGGGTTTATCGAGGCGGCGCAGATCGCGCGCGCGCATAATCTCCCCGTCTCATCCCATTGCGCGCCGGCGCTGCATCTGCCTGTCTGCTGCCACCTGCCGAACATCGTGCACATGGAGTATTTCTATGACCATGCGCGCATCGAATCCATGATCTTCGAGGGCGTGCCCGCGGTTGTGCGCGGGCGGCTGTCGCCCTTCGTTGACGGCACGGGTTCTGGCCTGCTGCTGAAAGAGCCGGATGCCATGAGGTATGCCGCATGACGCTGGAACAGGACCTGCGCCGGGAAGTGAACGGCGAAATCCGCTTTGACGCCGGGGACCGCGCGCTTTACGCCAGCGACTCGTCGAACTACCGGCATGTCCCCTTAGGCGTCGTCGTGCCGCGCACGGTCGAGGATATCGCGAAAACTGTCGAAGTCTGCGCGCGCCATGCCGCGACTATTGTCCACCGCGGCGGCGGCACCTCGCTGGCCGGGCAAACGGTGTCGGAAGGCGCCGTCATCGTCGATAGTTCGAAATACTGCCGCGAAATTGTCTCACTCGACCCGGAAAGCCGCCTCGCGACCGTCGAGCCCGGCTGCGTGCTGGATGATCTGCGCGACGCGGCGAATGTGCACGGGCTGACCTTCGGCCCGGATCCGTCGACGCACAATCACAATACGCTGGGCGGCATGATCGGCAACAACTCCTGCGGCGTGCATTCCGTCATGGCGGGACGGACCGTCGACAACGTCCATGCGCTCGAGGTCATGACGTATGACGGACATCGCCTGACCGCGGGCCGCACCGATGAAGCTGAACGCGCGCGGCTGTTCGCGCAGGGCGGGCGGCTGGGCGAAATTTATCGCCGCCTCTGGTCGCTGCAGGAAACCTATGGCGACGAAATCCGCGAAACCTTCCCGCACCTGCCGCGACTCGTGTCGGGCTACCGGCTGGAGCAACTGCTGCCCGAAAACGGCTTCCACGTCGGGCGCGCGCTCGTCGGCACCGAGAGCACCTGCGCCACCATCCTGCGCGCGACGGTGCAGCTGGTCGCCAATCCTTCGGTAAAAAATTTATTGATCCTGGGCTTCGATGGACTGGCCGACGCGGCGGACGCGGTGCCGGAGATCATCAGTTTCGGCCCGATCGCCTGCGAAGGCATGGACCACATGATGACGGATGAAATGCAGAAAAAACATTTCATGACCGAGCATATCAAGGACCTGCCGGCGGGCAAGGCCTGGCTGATGATCCAGTTCGGCGGCGCGAATGCTGTGGAAGCGCGCGACAAGGCGAATAAACTTATCGCCGCGATGAAGGGCCGCCCGCATGTGACAGGCGTCGAACTGGTCGAAGACCCGAAGGAACGCGCGGCACTGTGGGATATCCGCAAGGCGGGCCTGCCTGTCACGACCTGGGTTCCGGGCCAGAAGCGCGATACCTGGGAAGGCTGGGAAGATTCAGCCGTGCCGCGCGACAAGCTCGGCGATTACGTTCGCGCCCTGCGCGCGCTGATGGACAAGCATGATTACCACGCCGCCATGTACGGACATTTCGGCGACGGCCTTATCCATATGCGGCTCGATTCCGGCCTGCACACCGAGAAGGAGGTCAAGAATTTCCGCTCTTTCATGGAAGAAGCGGCGACGCTTGTTTCCAAAATGGGCGGGTCGTTGTCGGGCGAACATGGCGACGGCCAGTCGCGCTCGGAACTGCTGCCCAAAATGTACACGCCGCGCATCCTCAAGGCCTTCCAGGAGTTCAAGGACATCTGGGACCCGCTGAACAAGATGAACCCGGGCGACAAGGTCCATCCCAAGAAACTCGACGAGGGCCTGCGCTTCGGGCCGGATTTTCACCCCAAGCCGCTGGAGACCGTGTTCAAATACCGCGAAAGCGAGGGCGATTTCCGCCGCGCCGCGCTCCGCTGCGTGGGCGTCGGCGAATGCCGCCGCAAATCAGGCGGCGTGATGTGCCCCAGCTACCGCGCGACCCTGGAAGAAAAACATTCCACGCGGGGCCGTGCGCGCCTGTTCCAGGAAATGCTGCAGGCCGACCCGGTCAAGGACGGCTGGAAGGCCGAGCCTGTCAAGGAGGCGCTCAACCTCTGCCTGTCGTGCAAGGCCTGCAAGCATGAATGCCCGGTCAACGTCGACATGGCGACCTATAAATCGGAGTTCCTGCATCATTACTATGATGGCAAGCTGCACCCGCTGACGCATTACGCCATCGGCATGATCCCGACCTGGGCGCGCCTGGCGACCTCCATCCCCGGCATGCCCGCGATCGCCAATGCCGTCGCGAATACCGGCGCTTTTAAAACTATCGCCGGCATCCACCCCGAACGCCAGATACCGCGCTTCGCGCCGCGCACCTTCCGGCAAAGCTTTAAACGAACGCCGCTGCACGAGAAACAGGTTATCCTCTGGGCCGATACCTTCAACAACTGCTTTACGCCGCAGGTCCTCTATGCGGCGGCGGAGGTCATTCGCCAGGCTGGCTGGGACGTGCGCCTGACGCAGAAGAATATCTGCTGCGGCCGCCCCTATTACGACTTCGGCATGCTCGACCGCGCCAGGGCGCACCTTGAAACGCTGATGAACCAGCTGGGCGGCGAGGTCGGCGACGGTGGCTGGATCGTCGGCGTCGAGCCCAGCTGCCTGTCGGTCTTTCGCGACGAGCTGACGGCGATTTACCCGGACGATCCGCGCGCGCAGAAACTGGCAAAGCGCACGCTGACGCTGGCGGAATTCCTGACGAAGCACACAACGTTCAAGCCACCGCGCGGCGACCGGCGGCTGGTCGTGCACGGCCATTGCCACCAGAAATCCATCCTCGGCATGAAGGCGGATGAAGATATCCTGAAGCACATGGGCGAGGTGACGATGCTCGACAGCGGCTGCTGCGGTATGGCGGGGTCATTCGGTTACGAGAAGGAAAAATTCCCCGTCTCGAAAACCGTCTATGACCAGTCGCTGCGCGGCCATGTCGACACGGCCTCATCCGGCGACATTATCGTGGCGACCGGCTTTTCGTGCCGCACGCAGATCGCCGCTTTCTCGCCGCGCGCGGCGCTGACGCTGCCCGAGGTGCTGACCGGCAGATGGAAAGAAAGGAGCCCGCTATGATCGGCAAAAGGAAATGGGTCATCGCCGAAGGTTATATCCCGCCCGATGATCCGTCGAAGCCGCGCGACATGATCAGCCATGAGACGGCCTGCATCCTCAACGCGACTCCCCGCGAGGCGCATGTGCGGATCACGATTTTCTTCGCCGACCGCAATCCCGCCGGGCCCTATCTGGTCACCGTCCCGGCCGAGCGCACGTTGCACCTGCGCTTCAATGACCTGAAGGACCCCGAAACGATCCCCAAGGGCACCGATTATTCCAGCCTGCTTGAATCGGATGTGCCGGTCGTCGTCCAGCATACGCGCCTCGACGGCCGCGCCTCTAACAACGCGCTGCTGTCCACCATCGCCTACGGCGAACTTTAGGACCCCCCCCTTGAAGGGTGAGGCCCGCTGCTCCTTTCGCGCCGGAGCGGAACGAATGCGGCCTCTATTTGTTGAAATCCTCATGTTGCGGCCGCCTGCCCCTCGCAGGACAGATTCTGAAAATGACATCCTATGACCCAGACGCCGGAAAAGCAAAAACCAGCGGAAGCTAAAAACCGTCCGCCTACCTTCTTCCAGCGACACCGGCGCAGGCTGATGGTCGGCGGACCTTTGCTGCTGGCGATTGCGGGGCTTATTTTCTGGCTTGGCAGCGGTCGTTACATGAGCACCGACGACGCTTACATCCAGGCCGGGCGCGTCGCCATCAGCACGAATATCAGCGGCCGGGTGTCGGAGCTCGACGTCCGCGACAACCAGCCTGTCAAAAAATCGCAAGTCCTGTTCCGGCTCGACCCACGGCCGCTGAAAATCGCCATCGACAATGCGGCGGCGAAACTGGCGGCGGAAAAGCTCCAGGTCCAGTCGCAGAAAGCGGAATACAAGCAGCGCCTGGCCGATCTGAAGACGGCGCAGGACACGCTCGATTACGCCCAGAAGGAGTATGCGCGCCAGGAAAAACTGGCGGCCTCCGGGATCTCATCGAAGGCGCAACTGGACCAGGCGAACCTCTCGCTTCAATCGGCCCGCGAAAAAGTGGCGGCGGCGCAGGAAGTGGCCAATGCCGCGCTGGCGAAACTCGGCGGCGACCCCGACATCGATGTGAACGAGCATCCTGACGTCAAGGCTGCGCAGGCCGCGCTCGACCAGGCCAATCTGAATATGAGCTATGCGACCGTCACCGCGCCCATCGACGGCGTCGTGACGAAAGTGGAGCAGCTGCAGGTCGGCGACTATGTGAACGCCGCCGCGCCGCTGTTCTCGCTCGTCTCGACCAGCGATATCTACGTCGAAGGCAATTTCAAGGAAACCGACCTGACCTATATGAGGCCAGGACAGGCCGCGACTTTCAAAATCGACGCCTATGACGCTCGCGAATTTCGCGGCATCGTGTCGAGCATCAGCCCCGGCACCGGTTCATCCTTTTCGCTGCTGCCGCCTGAAAATGCCAGCGGCAACTGGGTGAAAGTCGTCCAGCGGGTGCCCGTGCGCATCGCCATCGACCGGGACGACCTGAACGGCGTGCCGCTGAACCCCGGGCTCAGCGTCACCGTGACGGTCGATACGCAGCATCGCCGCTCCCTGTTCGGGGGATAAGCCACATGCAGGCCGGCGAAGAGTTTCCGAACCGCGGGCTGATCACCGTTTCCGTCATGCTCGCGACAATCATGCAGGCGCTCGATTCCACCATCGCCAACGTCGCACTGCCCCGCATGCAGGGCACGCTGTCGGCCACGCAAGACCAGATGACCTGGGTGCTGACCTCTTACATTGTGGCCGCCGCCATCATGATCCCCCTCACCGGCTGGCTGGCGCGGCGTTTCGACCGCAAGCTGGTCTTCCTCGCCTCGATTGCCTGTTTCACCGTCGCCTCTGCGCTCTGTGGCATGGCGCAGAGCCTGCCGCAACTCGTGCTGTTCCGGCTGCTGCAGGGGGTCGGGGGCGCGGCGCTCGTGCCGCTATCGCAGGCGATCCTGTTCGACATCAACCCGCCCGAAACCCATGCCCGCGCCATGTCGACCTGGGGCATCGGCGTCACGATGGGACCGATCTTGGGTCCCGCGCTCGGCGGCTGGCTGACCGACGATTACAACTGGCGCTGGGTCTTTTACATCAATGTGCCCATCGGCGCGCTGGCCTTCCTGGGGCTGTTGTTTTCCCTGCCGCGCAGCACCGACACGCACAAGGAGCCGTTCGATTTTTTCGGCTTCATCACGCTGTCGCTGGGCGTCGGCGCTTTACAAATGATGATGGATCGGGGCGAGCTGAAGGACTGGTTCTCCTCGCCGGAAATCGTGACCGAGGCCGTCATCGCGGGCGTATCGTTTTACCTGTTCCTCATCCACATGCTGTCCTATCCAAAGCCTTTCATTCGCCCGGCGCTCTTCGCCGACCGCAACTTCGTGACGGCGAATATCTTCATCTTCATCGTGGGCGTGGTTTTGTTCGCGACGCTGGCGCTCATTCCGCCGTTCCTGCAGAACCTCATGGATTACCCGGTGCTGACGACCGGCCTCGTCACCGCGCCGCGCGGCGCGGGCACGATGATGGCAATGTTCCTCGTCGGGCGGCTGCTGAATTATGTCGACGCGCGCAAGGTCATGGCGGCGGGCTTTGCGATCACCGGCTTTTCCCTGTGGCAGATGACGCATATCTCGCTCCTGATGGGCAAGCAGCTGATCATCGTGGCCGGTATCGCGCAGGGCTTCGGCATCGGCCTTATCTGGGTTCCTTTAAGTACGGTTGCCTTCGCCACCCTGCCGAAGAGTATGCGCACGGAGGGCACGGCGTTTTTTAACCTGTTAAGAAACGTAGGCTCCAGCATCGGTATTTCCGTCGTGCAGTTCCTGCTGACGCGGAACACACAAATCATGCATGAATCCTTGAGCGCGCATGTTACGGGTCTTAACGCGGCGGCGCAGTTGAGCACATCGACGGTGGACACGACGAGCGCCAGCGGCATCGCCGCGCTGAACGCTGCCGTCACGCGCCAGGCGGCGACCATCGCCTATATCGATGATTTCCGGCTGATGATGGTGCTGACGCTGGTCTCCATGCCGGCCCTCATCATCCTGCGGCGCAACAGACCGGGCGGCGGAAAACATCATGCGGTGATGGAATGAGCAGGGCATCGAACAAAATCGCCTTGTTGGCGGCGGGAATGCTGCTGTCCGCCTGCACCGTCGGGCCGAACTTTCGTCCTCCCGCGCCACCGGGGACGCAGAGTTATACCGCCGCTCATGACACACCGGCGCCTAAGGGGGCGCCGCTGATGGATACAGACAAGCCGATGCCCTCCGCCTGGTGGCAGGAATTCCGCTCCCCGCCGCTCGACGCCTCGATGCAGGAAGCCTTTGCGCACAGCCCTGACCTCGCTTCCGCCGAGGCCACGCTGGCGGCGGCGCGGGAAAACGTCAATGCCACGCGCGGCGCGCTGTTTCCGCAAGTGCAGCTGAACGGCAGCGTCGCGCGCCAGAAATATGGCGCGGCCTTGTTCGGTCCCAGTAACTTCAAAATTCCGCCCTTCACCTATTACGAGATCGGCCCGTCGCTGAGCTATGTGCTGGACTACACCGGCGGGTTGCGCCGCGGCGTCGAGCGCGACCGGGCGCTGGCGGAATTCCAGGGCTATGAGCGCGATGCGGCCTACTTGACCCTGAGTGGCAACCTGACCATGCAGGCCCTCGCGATGGCAAGCGCGCGCGCAGAGCTTGCGGCAGTCACGCAGGTCATCGCCGAAGACGAAAAGAACCTGAAACTCGTCCAGGCCCGGTTCACCGCTGGCGCCGGCACACGCACGGATATTTTAAGCGCGCAGAGCCAGCTGGCGAATGACCGGGCGGAGCTTCCCGCTCTGCACCAGTCGCTCGACACCGCGCGGCACGCGGTCGCCATACTGGCGGGACATGCGCCGGGCGACTGGAACCCGCCGGAATTCGCGCTCGCCGACTTCCATGCGCCTGATACGCTGCCGCTGTCACTTCCCTCCGAGCTTGTGCACCGGCGTCCCGACATTATGGCGGCGGAGGCGCAGCTGCATGCAGCGAGCGCCTCGATCGGAGTCGCGACCGCCGCGCTGTATCCGAACATCACCCTCACCGCCAATACGATGCAGGAAGCGCTGACGCCGGCGCAGCTGTTCAGCCTGAAATCAAATGCCTTCGCCGTTGCCGGCAATCTGACCGCGCCCATATTCAATGGGGGAACGCTGCAGGCCAAACGCCGGCAGGCGGTGGATGATTACAAGGCGGCGGAAGCGAATTATGAGAAAACCGTGCTCCAGGCCTTCGGCCAGGTGGCGGATGCGCTGCAGGCGATCCGCAACGGCACCGCCGACGTGCGCGACCAGCGCGAGGCCCTGCGCATCGCCGCCGCGAACGTCGATATCGCGCGCAAAAGCTTCGCGGCCGGAAATTCCGGCATTCTCCAGGTGCTCGACGCCGAACGCCAGCGCAGCCAGGCGCAGCTCGGCCTCTCCCGCGCGCAGGCCAAACTGCTCACCAGCGAGGCCCAGCTTTATCTTGCCCTGGGCGGCGGGGCGCAGCTCGGCGGCTGAACGGGCATATTCTTCCGCGTCCAAACCATGTAAAATTGAAAGCATGACGGGGATGCTTCATGACGGTTGAAGAAGGGACAGGCGATGGCAATGCCGCCGCCCGCGTGGTGCCTGGCCGCAGTTGCGGCACTTGCGCCATGTGCTGCAAGCTCACCAAAATCGACGCGGTCGAAAAGCCGGCAGGCATATGGTGCCGGCACTGCAAGCCCGGCAAGGGCTGCGGCATCTACGCGACGCGCCCCAATGAATGCCGCCAGTTCTTCTGCGCCTGGATGACGATGCCGGGCCTCGGCGATGAGTGGAAGCCGACGCACTCGAAAATGGTCGTGGCGGTCCACGGCGCGGGCGGCTCGCGCATGACCGTCCACGTCGACCCGCAGCGCCCCGACGCCTGGCGCGCCGAACCCTATCACACCAACTTCCGCCGCTGGGCGAAGCTGGAGAACATGACGATCATGGTCGCGGTCGGCAACCGCTATTACACCGTCCTTCCCGACCGCGACGTGGATTTGGGCATTCTGGCCGAGGATGAAATCGTTCTCATCGAGGAACGCCGGATGCCCTACGGCGTCGAGCTCAACCCCATCAAGGTCCGCAAGGATGACCCGCGGGCGCAGGCATTTTTGGCAAACGAGAAGTGATCTCTTTCCCATGCTGACCAATAGAAAAAACCTTGATTCGGCCTATATAAAATCAGTTATGCAGCCCGACCTGTTTTCATCTGTGGAGCCGCAGGCTTCCGCCTATCCGGCCGGCTTTGTTTATCAGCCGGATTTCATCCCCCGCGCGCAGGAGCAGGAGCTTGTGGCGCGGCTGGCGGAATTGCCGTTCACGGAATTCGACTTTCATGGTTATAAGGGCAAGCGCCGCGTCGTTTCTTTTGGCTGGCATTATGATTTCAGCAAGGCCAGGCTGAAAAAGGCCGAGAAGATACCCGATTACCTCCGCGAACTGGGCGGACAGGTTTCCCGCCTCGGGATGAACCCCGATACCATCGAGCATGTGCTGGTCAACGAATATGCCGCGGGCGCCGGCATCGGCTGGCACCGCGACCGCCCCATCTTCGAGCAGGTCGTGGGCATTTCATTGCGCGCGCCCTGCAAGTTCCGCCTGCGCCGGCAGGACGGCGACAAATGGGATCGCAAAAGCCTGATCGTGGAACCGCGCTCCGCCTACCTCCTGTCGGGCCCGGTACGCTGGGAATGGGAACACAGTATTCCGCCTGTCGAAGAGCTGCGATACTCCATTACCTTCAGAAATATGCTGACTAAGGAATTTTAACCCGGAGACCCGGAGGTCCGGAGTCTTTCTAAAACCGCGCGCAGCGCAATTGACCCAAATGGGAATTTAACGCGAAGACCCGAAGCTCCGAAGAAACGGTTCGGCTGCGCGGCCTCTTCGGGACTTCGGCCTTCGCGTTAAACTTACAATATAGACGAATGCGCTTCGCGCGAAGTCAGGAAGGAACTCCGCACCTCCGGGTCTCCGCGTTAAATCCTCTTCAGTCGTGCCGCCGGAAAAGCTTAGGCCTTCCCAGCGGCATTGACTGTGTTAGGTCTTAATCGGCGTCAGCGGCGGGCGTTGATGCCGGCCGACTATTTCTTTCGCTGTATGGACGCCGTGCTGATTTTTTTTGCGCTCACCGCAAGCGTACGCGCCGGACCGTCAAAGGAAATATCGGCCTTGTCGACGGGAACGAAAGTAACCACGTTCCTGTAGATCTGGGGATAGCTGCGTTCCTGGCGTATGCGCGCCGTTTGCTCCGGCGACATGTAGCGGGTGTCCATGCCGTCGAGAGGGCTTACCGGTTCACGGATCTCCGAGACGCCGGTGACCGCGCCGCGCTGCAGCACGCCCGCATCCAGCAACTTGCCGACGAGCTCCCCCGCCCGCCCCTGATCGAGTGGAGAGAAGATAATCTTGCCGCCCTGCTTTGCCGCAGCCGCGCCGGTGAAAGCTTCCAGAAGCTTCAGTTTCGTAAGTCTTGCCATTGTCATCCTCCATTGGGTTACTTGGTCGCATTTCTTTCATCCGTGAAGGGAAATCCGCCGCATAAAAAAAACAGCCCCGAATATCATTCACGGGCTGTTTTAGCAGGATCGCCAAGTGGACCGTGGGCGGGAAACAAGCGGAAAACGCCGGGCCGGTAGTTGCGTCCTGTACATCTCTGTTATATCCGATTCTGCGTGATTATGTCAAAGCGCATATTCAGTTAAAATTAGTTTTTGTGTGCTATTATTTAATAATGTTAACTAATTTACAGGTCAAAGCCGCGCGCGCACTGCTGGATTGGGATCAGGCGACCCTCGCGGAGGCGAGCGGCCTGTCTGTCGCGGCCGTCGCCGGGCTGGAACAGGGCAAAGGTTCGCCGCGCCCCGCCACCTGGCTGGCCGTGCGCAGCGGGCTTGAAAATGCCGGCATCGAATTCACGCCGGACCCGGGCGTGCGCCTGCGGCGCGAAAAATTCCACCTGCAGGTTTTCGAAGGTCATGACTCCGCGTTCAGGATATGGCGCGACGTCGAGGAATGTTACGCGAAGACCGGCGGCGAAGTCCTACTCAGCGGCGTCGACGAGCGCCTGTGGATCAAGAAGTACGGCAAGGACCTGCAGCAGGCGCTCGACTGGCGAAAAAAGAACATCACGACGCGCCTGCTGATTTCGGAAGGCGACACGGTATTGACGGGCCCGCCCGAATTCTACCGCGCCATCCCGAAATACCTGTTCCAGCAAACGCCCTACTACGTGTATGCCGACCGCATGGCCATCATCAACTGGGGCCCGCCCCAGCAGGCGCTCCTGATCCAAAACCCGATGATCGCGGAAACCTTCCGGCGGCAGTTCGAATTCAACTGGTCGATCGGCCGAAAGCTGGATCCGAAAAAGGTGGTGATTGCGAAGCTTACCTGAGCGTATGTTTCGGACGCGATTTCAATTTAGCCGATCCGTTCACTAAATAAACTCCGTTCACTAAATAAACTGTGTTTATTTGAAAGATCTCCCAATAACAAACGCATCGCCTCCTAAATAAAGGCCAGTCGGGTCGGAAAACGGCTTCTTTCTAGGATTATCTGCGGTTAACGTACCTTGCGTCTTCAACTTTTGCGGTAGCCACGGTATCAACTTCTCAATACCCCGAGTAACATCATCGGTGGAAATCTCAACCGTTACTTCCTTTACCGATACGCCGGGACCATAGGCATCCTCAAACGTCGCCATACGCGGCTCGTGTCCTTTTGGATAGCTCTTCGCTATTGCCGAACAGCTTTCCGGAGTACACACTTCCCTCGCGGACAATGGGTCATTGATGTTCTGAAACTGAATAAAAAGCGCTGTGGACGGGTCGACGGTGACTTTTTCTCCATACGTCGCATTCCGCAAATTTTGGACAACTGTGCGCGCTTCTTTTTCAGGTGTGATTGCAGAAAAAAGAAAGCCTCTCTTGCCCAAGTCGATTGGTATCGCCTCCCCTTCAGTCACATTATAATGTGTTCCGCCTTGTTGAGGGAGAATTCGCATTTCCGAATATGCGCCAGCCTCGCGAACAGCAGTGCCAGTTTTAACACCTTCAGGAGTATCGACCACAACCGTCATTCGGTAGCGAATAGTAATTGTATCTGAAAATATCCCTGCATCCGCTTGGTTAACCTCGACCACCGGCAGAAACACCGCCAGCGCGAGAAGAGCAAGTATTGTTCGCCTACCGACTGAATTGGAGGAACACAGACCTAATTTCATCCAATCGCTCACCTATTCTTATAATCCGCGAAATTCGCCTCGATGGTGACATCGAAGGCGCCGGCGCTGGTGTAATAGGAGATGTAGTAATAGTGGAAGTCGTCGCTCCACAGGATTTTCGGCGCCAGCCTGTGCCCCTCGCCATCGTTGAGCATGTTGTGGTCGGTCAGGCTGTCCTGGCTGATGGGCTTGCCGTCGAGGAGGATCGTCCAGCTCGCGGTGAAATCGACCTTCTTCGCGTCCTGCGGGTCGAGCGCGGCCTTGAGGTCCATGTCGATATGCGCCTTGCGCTCATGCGGGTTCATATCCGCGTCATAGGTGGTATAGGTCGCATCGTCGCTTTCCTTCACCTCGTTCGGGCCTTTCGGATCGTATTCGACGCGGCGCTCCATGCCCGGCAGCTCGTCGCGGTCGAACCGCATCTCGATCAGGTTCTTGCCGGGCTTCACGTCGAAGGGCGCGAAGAAGCGCACGATCGGGCTGCGGTCCGCCCACAGCATATAATGCCCCGCTTTCAGGGGCGTCAGCACCGGGCGGATATGCTGCTTGGGTTCGCCGCCGACGGTAAAGGGCGAGCCGTCCCACAGTTTCGCCCAGTCTGAATCGTAATCGATCACGCTGACCTCGGGCGTGCTGCCGGCGATGCGGATCAGCGCGTAGGTGGCCGCCACGGCGATCAGGATCAGCCCCAGCGCCGCGCCCGCCAGTTTCTTCGACGAAATTCCGCCCGCCTTCAACCCGCCCGGCGGCGCCTTGGGCTGCGTCAGCTTCGGGTTATAGGCTTCGTAAATCTCGACCGGCTCGGGGATGCCTTTCAACGCGTAGCGGCCGTGTTTTTGCCACGCAACCGGCATGTCGGACTTGGCATTGAGCCAGCCGTGCGCGCTGTCGAAAACCGTGTAGGTGACCAGCACCTGCCCGCCGTCGGCCAGCGATTCCACGCGCGCCGCGCGGTTGACGTGGCGGCCGAAGACATCGGCGTTCACGTCGTCCTCGGTCGTCACCTGCCCGCAGTGCAGGCCCATGCGCACGCTGATCTTGTCGAGCTCGGGATGCGCGGCGTTGAAAGCCGCAAGCTTTTCCTGCACCTCGAGCGAGCGCGCGACCGCGGTCGACGGTTCGGAAAACACCGCCATAACGGAATCGCCGATATGCTTGATGACGCGCCCGCCGCCGTCGCGCTCGAGGACGGGCACGACGATATCATCGTGATGCTTGCGGATCTTGTTCGAATAGGCTTCGCCATGCTCCTCGGTCATCCGGGTGAAGCCCTTGATGTCGGTGAACAGGATGGTCAGGACCGCGGTGCTTTTCTGGCGGCGGAACTGGTCGATGACCTGCAGTTCGCTGGCGGTGAGCGGCAGCTGGTCGGCGGTGGCGCCGTTATTTTGTGCGTTCGTGTCCGACAATCTCTCCTCCGCCCAAGAAAGCTGCTGAATCTTCGCATTTAATTCTTAATGAATAAAGCATGCCGCGCTCGCCGGTGCCGGAGAGCTTACCATATATCCGCTATGTCGGGCGGGTTATATGGGCGGCAAGAAACTTTCGTTTCCTCCTGGCGTTAGCGGAGAATGGACGATGCAGAAGAAAGATTGGAGGCGCTCCTGGAAGCAGGCAAGCGCCTGATCGAAGAGATCGAGCAAGGCCGGCTCCTTGACGAAATGGGGAACCGCTTCGAGCAAAACATCTGTTTTTTAGAGTTTAAAAGGCTGGTCGAGAATCGCGAGGCGATCTTAAAAGACCCTGAATTTCGCGCGTTCAGCGAATTGTTGGACCGGCGAATCCAGATTGAGAAATCAGTCGGCGATTAACTTCCGCGCCGGTTATTCCCTATCGCGACCGATGCGCGCTTTTCTGCTGCCCCTTCCAATCACCAATATTTGACGTAATTCATGATCCGGGATATCATAGAATTCTCATTTGGAGCCATATGAATTCCCGCATTTCCCCAACGGGAAGCGCTGTTGCGGGAGAGGGGGCGAATGCGCCTCCTGCAAGACCTATTCAATAAGCCGCCAAAAGGATGAAACCACTGCGGTTCCCCCGCCCAACGGTCCCCGGAACCAATCCCAAAAAAAATAGTTGGATCGCCGCCGCTTCCAGGAACGGCGAAGGATTTTCTATGCGCAGCATTATCCAACTGCAGGAATTCTGGAAACGCCGCGGCGGCGAGCCGCTGGCGCTTTGCACGATCGTTGCCAAGGAGCATTCCGGCTATCGTTCGATCGGCGCGAAGAAGATCGTGGCGCGCGACGGCGGCTCCTGCGGAGTCTTGAGCGGCGGCTGCCTTGAGGGCGATATCGAGCGGCTGGCGCGCGACAACTGGGACGCCATGCCCTTCATCGAAAGCTTCAGCACCATGGCGGAAGGCGACCGGCTGATGGGCTATCAGACCGGCTGCGCCGGCAAAATCCGCATCCTGTTCGAACGGCTGCCCGCGCAAACGAGCGAGATGGAGCTGTACCTCCCCTACGGCGCCGATCGCAAGGCGGCGGGCGTCGCCGTCTCCCTGCGCGGCGAGAGCATGGCCGAACGCAGGTTCTGCGGCCATCCGGCCAGCGCCAACGACAACCTGTTCTTTGATCCCTGGGTGCAGCCGGTCGGACTTCATGTCGTCGGCTGTGGCGTTGATGCGCATCCTTTCGCGGAAATGGTGCCGCCGCTCGGCTGGCAGTTGCGCTTCCTTGACTATCGCACCGACGTGGTGCTCCCCGTAACTTGCACCCCCTATCGCGCCGAAGTTTTTCAGGTAAACGAACTTCCGCGGCAGATCCCCGAGGGCATGCGCAACGCTGTCGTACTGATGACGCATAATTACGAAGCCGACCTGGAAATCATGGCGCAGCTCGCGGACAAGCGGCTGGGATATATCGGCTGCCTCGGGCCCCGCAAGCGCTATGAGCAGCTGAAGGACGATCTCGCGTCGATGCGCGGCATCACGCTCGACCCCGACTGGGAGAGCCGCGTGCACGCGCCCGCGGGGCTGTTTACCGGCGGCCGCGAGCCGGAATGCATTGCCCTGTCCGTCATCGCCCAGGTGCAGTCGCTCCTGAGGTCCGCATGACGGGCATCGACGCCAAAAGCTGGAGCATCCTTCTGGCCGCCGGGGCGAGCAAACGCTTCGGCAGCCCGAAGGCCCTGGCGAAATGGGATGGCGGCACGCTGCTGTCCCGCGCGCTGGCCACCGCGCGCACGGTCAGCGGGCCGCGCGTCATGGTCGTGACGGGCGCGCATCACGACAAGATCGCGGGCTCTCTTGATGGCGCGCTGTCGGTTTTCAACCGCGACTGGCCGCAGGGCATGGGCAGCTCCATCCGCGCCGGCGCCGAAGCGGTGCTCGCGCAGGACCGCGCGGCGCCGATGGTCCTGATCCTGCCCGTCGACCAGCCCTTCGTCCTGCCCGACCATCTGCGCATGCTGGGACGCCACGCCATGCAGCGCGATTGCTGCATGCTGACGGCAGACGGCGACGCGGAAGGCCCGCCCGCCGCCGTACCAGCGCGGTTTTTTGGCAAGCTGTTGACGCTGCGCGGGCCTGTCGGCCTCAAAGCGACGCTGTCAGCGAGCGAATACGGGACGCTCGAATCGCCTTTCTCGCTGGACGACGTCGACCGTCAGGAAGACCTGGAAAAATTGGCTGCTTTCGTTGCCGGGGACGAGTCCGGGCAACGAAACAGGCGCGAGCGGCGCGTTTAGGAACCCCATATGACTTTTACTGTCACCCCCTTGCGCCGCTGGCGCATCACCCGCAGGAAGCTCCTGAAAGGCGGCATGGGCCTGCTGGCGGCGGGGGCCTGGGCCAGGTTTTTCGGCTTCTTTCGGCATGCCCGTGCGGCGGAGACAGTACGTCCGCCCTCGACGATCACCACGCGGCTGCGCATCAACGGTCGCGACAATACATTCAAGCTCGACAGCCGCGTGACGCTGCTCGACGCGCTGCGCGAGCATGCGGGGCTCACCGGCTCAAAAAAAGGCTGCGACCATGGGCAGTGCGGGGCCTGCACCGTCCATGTGAACGGGCGCAGGGTGCTATCCTGCCTGACCCTCGCCGCCACCGCGGACGGCAAGGATGTCGCGACCATCGAGGGCCTCGCCGAGGGGAAAAAGCTTCACCCGGTGCAGCAGGCCTTTGTCGATCACGACGCGTTCCAGTGCGGCTATTGCACGCCGGGGCAGATCATGTCGGCGGTTGCATGCATCAAGGAAAAGCATGCCGAAACCGACGCCGATATCCGCGAGTACATGAGCGGCAATCTCTGCCGCTGCGCCGCCTATCCGAAGATCGTGGCCGCGATCAAGCAGGCGCGCGGCGCGACGGAAAGGGGCTGACATGCGCAGTTTTGCCTACGACAAAGCCGGGGATGCGCCAAGCGCCGTCGCAGCGGGCGGACAATATCTGGCCGGCGGCACGACGCTCGTCGACCTGATGAAACTAGACGTCATGCAGCCCGCCCATGTCGTGGATATCAACGGTCTCGACAAACAATACGGCGAAATCGAGGCGGGAAAGGATGCGCTGCGCCTGGGCGCGCTGGTGCGGATGGCGGAAGCGGCGGAGCATCCCGCCATTCTCCGGGATTATCCTGTCATTGCCCAGTCCCTGCGGCAGGCGGCGAGCCCGCAGATCCGCAACATGGCGAGCCTCGGCGGCAATGTGCTCCAGCGCACGCGCTGCACCTACTTCCGCGACCCGAGCTGGAAAGCCTGCAACAAGCGCGCCCCCGGCTCGGGCTGCGCCGCCATGGACGGCGTCAACCGCCGCCATGCCGTGCTGGGCGTCAGCGACCAGTGCATCGCCACCTACCCCGGTGATTTTGCCGTCGCGCTCGCCGCGCTCGACGCGCAGGTGGAAATCCTGGGCACGTCCGGAAAACACCGCCTGCCTTTCGGCGAGTTGCATCGACTGCCGGGAACCACGCCGCATATCGAAACGAGCCTTTCGGCAGGCGATCTCATCACCGGTTTTACCGTTCCTGCCGCGCCCTGGCTGCGCCGCTCGCTCTACCTGAAAATCCGCGACCGCGAGGCTTACGATTTCGCGCTGGCTTCCGCCGCCGTCGCGCTCGACCTTGACAAGGACCGCCGTGTACGCGCGGCGCGCATCGGCCTCGGCGGCGTCGCTACGGTCCCCTGGCGCGCGCAGGAAGCCGAGAAGGCGCTGACCGGAAAAATCATCGACGAAACCGCGGCGCAATCCGCCGCCGACGCCGCTTTCGCGGACGCCACCACCCGCGAGGGCAACGGCTTCAAGACTGAACTCGGCAAGCGCACGCTGGTCCGCGCTCTGCTGCAGGCGGCGGCGATGGAGGTATAAGCATGGCCGACGACACATCCATTATCGGCAAGGCCAGGCCGCGCATCGATGGCCCGGCGAAAGTCACCGGTGCTGCGCGTTACCCATCCGATGAGCCCGCACCCGGCGCGGTCTGGGCCTTCCTGGTGACGAGCGCCATCGCCCGCGGCAAAGTGAAGTCCTTCGACCTCGACGAGGCCAAAGCCGTCCCCGGCGTGCTCGACATCCTGACCCATTGGAACGTGGGCGGCGACGCCAAGCCGCCCGCGCCAACCAGCAAGGGCAAGCCCACGACCACGCTTGAATCTGACCGCATCTGGCACGACGGGCAGATCATCGCAGTGGTTGTGGCAGAGACCTATGAGGCCGCGCGCGAAGCCGCGAACCGCGTCCATGTCGACTATGACGAGGAAAAGCCATCCGCCACCTTCGGCAGTCCGGGCGCGCAGGAAGAAAAACGCGAGCCCGGCGACCATGAAGATCCGAAAATAGGCGACCCGGAAAAAGCCTTCGGCGCGGCGCCCGTGAAGATCGACCAGCGCTATGAAACACCGACGCAGCATCACAACCCGATGGAGCTGTTCACCACGACCTGTTTCTGGCAGGGCGATAAGCTGACGATCTACGAGCCGAGCCAGTTCGTCTACGGGCTGAAAAACAATGTGGCGAAACAGCTGGGAATCGACCCGGCCAAGGTCACCGTCGTCTCGCGCTTTACCGGCGGCGCTTTCGGCAGCAAGGGCGGCACCACCGCGCGCACGGCCTGGATCGCGGTCGCGGCCCGGCGCCTCAAGCGCCCGGTCAAGCTTGTCGCCACGCGCGACCAAGGCTTCACCATCGCCACTTACCGGGCCGAGACGCGCCATCGCCTGCGCCTCGGTGCGGATGCGAACGGGCGGCTGACCGCGCTGATCCACGAAGGATGGGAACTGACCTCGCGGCCCTCCCAATACAATGTCTCGGGCACGGAGAGCACCGCGCGCATCTACGCCTGCCCGAATGTCGAGACCGCGGTCAACCTCGTCCATGCCGACCGCAACACGCCAGGCTTCATGCGCGCGCCGCCCGATACGCCCTATATGTTCCCGCTTGAATCGGCGATGGACGAGCTGGCCTATGCCTTGAAGATGGACCCGGTCGAGCTGCGCCGCCTCAACGATGCGCCGAAAGACCCCATCAACGGCCTGCCCTGGTCGAGCCGTTCGCTCATGAAATGCTACGACGCGGCGGCGGAGCGCTTTGGCTGGAAGCAGCGCAACCCCGTCCCCGGCGCGATGCGCGACGGCGACTGGAAAATCGGCTGGGGCTGCGCGACGGCGGCTTATCCTTCCAATATCGCGCCGTGCGGCGCAACCGTGCGGCTCGACGGCGACAAGGCGAGCATTGGCCTCGCCGGCCAGGACCTCGGCACGGGCGCCTATACCGTCATCGCCATGACGGCCGCGCAGGCGCTCAAGCTCCCGGTCGAAAACGTCAGCGTGGAACTGGGCCATACCGATCTGCCCGCCGCCAGCCTCGCCGCGGGATCGAGCCACACGGCCAGCATCTGCCATGCGGTCGCCGCCGCCTGCGACAAGGTCAACGCGAAGCGGGCGCAAGGCGAAACGGGCGTCATTGAGGAAACCGCGGCCAATGTGCCCAATGGCCTTCCCGACAGTGCGATGGACAAAATCAACCACGGCCAGATGGCGATATCGCGCGGCTTCGGCCGCAAGGACTGCACCGCCTATGCATTCGGCGCGCATTTCATCGAGGTGCGCGTGCATGGCCGCACCGGCGAAATCCGCACACCGCGCATGGTCAGCGCCTTCGCGTCGGGCACCATCATCAATCCGCTGACGGCCTATAGCCAGTATATGGGCGGCATGATCTGGGGCATTTCGGCGGCGCTGTTCGAGAAGACCGAGATCGACCTGCGCGCCGCGCGCTATACCAACGACAACCTGGCCGACTACCTGATCCCCGTAAACGCGGATGCGCCCGAGATCGACGTCCTCCTCGTGCCCGAGGAAGACAATGCGGTGAACCCGATGGGCATCAAGGGCATCGGCGAAATCGGCATCGTCGGCGTCAATGCCGCGGTCGCCAACGCCGTTTTTCACGCCACCGGGCGCCGCATCCGCCGCCTGCCGATCCGCATCGAAGACATGGTTTAGCGGACGGATAACTATCTTTCCTTGTCCATATTGTGTATAAACAGGCAGACTCGCCCGCCTGCGGGAACAGTATGACATAATTGCCACCGGAACGGCCTCCATGAAGAAGAAACCCGCCAAAGCAAAACCTGCCGCCGCCTCGCTCATCAAGCTCGACCCAGCGACGGCCATCCGCGAGCTCGCGACGCCGCGCGATTTCATTCGCTATGCGGTCAGCAAATTCACCCGCGCCGGCCTGTCGTTCGGGCACGGGACCTTTTCGCCTTTCGACGAGGCGGTGTTCCTGGTGCTGGAAAGTTTGAAACTGCCCATCGAGCAGCTGGAGCCCTATTACGACGCGAAGCTGCTGCCCGCCGAACGAAAACTTCTTGCGGAAACCATCGAGCAGCGCGTGACCACGCGCAAGCCGCTCGCCTATATCCTGAAGAAAACCTACCTGCGCGGCGTGCCCTTTTACGTGGACGAGCGCGTGATCGTCCCGCGTTCCTATATCGCCGACCTGTTGTTCACCGACGTGATCGGCAACGATGGTTTCTCGTTGATCGCGGAGCCGGGCGAGATCGGCAGCGTGCTCGATCTCTGCACGGGCTCGGGCTGCCTTGCCATCCTGGCGGCGATGCTGTTCCCGAACGCGACGGTCGACGCCGTCGACCTGTCGAAGGACGCGCTCGAGGTCGCGAAGATCAACGTAAAACAAGCGGGCATGGAAGACCGCATCACCCTTTATCATGGCGACGTGTTCGCGCCGCTCAAGGGCAAGAAGTACGATTTCATCATCACCAATCCGCCCTATGTCGACGCCGAGCTGATGCAGGACATGCCCAAGGAATATCTGTACGAGCCGCGCATGGCGCTGGCCGTCGACGGGAATGAAGACGGTCTCGATATCGTGCGCCGCATCCTGGCCGAGGCGCCCAAACACCTGACGCCGGAGGGACGCCTGATCTGCGAAATCGGCTACGGACGCGAGCGGCTGGAAGCCGAATACGACAACCTGCCCTTTTTGTGGATGGACACGGAAAATTCCGAAGGCGAAGTCTTCTGGCTCACCCGCGACCAGATGGGCGTAAGGGCCTAACGGATTTTCACGCGGAGACCCGGAGGTCCGGAGTCCGTTCTGAATGCCGCGCGCAGCGCATTAATCCCTATTATCGGATTTCACACGGAGTTACGGAGTAACGGAGGCTCGCGGCGGCCATAGCGCTCCGTTACTCCGTAACTCCGTGTGAATTTCCCCACTCGGGATTAATGCGCTTCGCGCGAAGCGGGAAAGACTCCGGGTTTCCGGGTAAAAATCCGTATTCCACGCCGCGCCAAAACCCTGTAATATCAGCAAACAGGGGAGACTTATGAACAGACTGGAGCTCACCAAAGAAGACCACGAGCTGGTCGCCGCGGCGGCGGAGGCGATCAAGCGCCCCGTGCTGCAGATCTTCGGCGAAAAGGCGCCCGCGCTGGTGGGCGCGGCGGTGCGGCTCGATGACGGGCGCGTCATCACCTCGAACAATCTGACCGCCGACGTGGGCAGCATCTCGATGTGCGCCGAGCCCTTCGCCATCGCCGAGGCGAACCGCGAGCCCGAGCGCAAAATCACGACCATCGTCGCCGTCTATCACGAGCTTCTGAAAGATCCCAAGGTCATCTCGCCCTGCGGCCGCTGCCGCGAGGTCATCACCGACTTCGCCCCCGCCGGCTTCGTCATCCTGCGCGATCCGGGCGCCAAGCACCTCTACAAGGTCCGCTCCGTCGACCTGCTGCCGCTCAAATACGGCGACTACTGGAAAGATGGGAACCTCGTCTGAACTGCGCGCGCAGCGCAATCATCCCATCACCGGATTTCACACGAAGTTACCAAGTAACGAAGAATTTCTGCGGCAAATGCACTTCGTATCTTCGTAACTTCGTGTGAATTCCCCCACTCGGGATAAATGCGCTGCGCGCGCTTCAGAAAGGCTCCGGTTCTCCAGGGCTCCGCGTTAATCCCGTCCCGCCTTCTTGAAATGCGCCGGTATTTCCCCCAGCTTGCGCAGCAGCGGGCCCATGGTCGAGGCCTGGGCGAAGACGGAGAAGGCGACGACCGCGAAAGTGACCGTAATGACCGCCTCGCGCTGCGGCATGTCGTGCGGCAGGTCGAGGGCGAGCGCCAGCGCAAGCGCGCCGCGCAGGCCGCCCCAGAACAGCACATGCTGATGCCGCGTCTTCACGCGCCAGCGCGAGCGGCGGAACAACAGCGCGACCGGATATATCGCAACTGCCCGGCCCAGCGTGACGAGCGCGATCGCGATGCCCGCCGGCACCAGCGCCGCCAGCATGTGCTGCTTACCCTCGTACATGCCGATCAGGATGAAAATGATCGAATTGGAGACGAAGGCCGCATATTCCCAAAAGGCCGTCACCGCCGTGCGCCCGAAATCGGTCAGCGAACCCAGCGAGCCGTAATTGCCGAGGATCAGCCCCGCCGTCATGCAGGCAATCACGCCGGAGACGTGGAAATGCTCGGCCAGCAGGAAAGATCCCCAGGCGGCGATGGTGGTGAAGGTGATTTCGATAAGATGATCATCGGTACGGCCCGCCATCATCAGCACAAAGCCCGCCAGCACGCCGCCGCACAAAATGCCGCCGAACAGCTGGTAGACAAGCAGCTCCGCAGTCTCGAGCGGCCCGGGCGCGCCGCCGCCCGCGATGGCGAGCGCGACCGCGAAGACGACCGCAGCCGTGCCGTCGTTCAGCACGCTTTCGGCTTCCAGCAGCAGGCGCAACCGCCCATGCACGCCCGCCTCCTTGAAGGTGGCGATGACGGACACCGGGTCGGTCGCGGCGATGAGCGCGCCGAAGCAGAGCGCGGCCGGCCATCCCCAGCCGGCCCATTGGTGCATGCCCAGGGCCGTGACGCCCGCCGACAGCACGACGCCCAATGTCACGAAGGCCAGAATTATCGCCAGATCCTTGCGCAGCTCTTTCCAGGGAATATAAAACGCCGCCTCGAAAATCAGCGGCGGCAGCAGGATGAAATAGACCAGTTCCTGCGTCAGCGGAATTTCGACGGGCACCCGCAGGAACGCCAGCACGAGGCCCGCCAGGACGAGGCCAACGATATACGGCATGCGCAGCCGTGCCGCCAGCATGGCGACGAGGGCGGAAATGAGGAGCAGCAGCTCGATGTCTTCGATGACGTTTTCCATCTGGAAAATCATTGTAGCGAATTTGACGGCGCTGCGATACCCTTCGTCGGTTTTGACAAGCGCGCCAGAATCCGTAAAGGTAGGCGGCGCGAACAACGTAATATATGCCTATGACAGATGATCCCCGCCCGAAGACGCCTGAACCCGGCACAGTGATGGCCGATGGTACCGTTTACGCCGGCGTTTCCCCGGTCGACCACAAACCCATGTACGCGATGGCCGCCGACCTGCCGGTCCTGATGAGCTTCAACGACGCGGCCGTGCATGCGGCGAAGGTCGACGCCCACGGCCATGACGACTGGCGCGTCCCTGACCGCGACGAGCTGACCGTGCTGTTCAACGGCGCGGCGGCGATCGGCGGGTTCGATATGACCGGACAAGGCCACGCCACCTGGTACTGGTCGTCCACGCCGGTGGACAATAACGGCATCGGCGCAATCTGCCAGCGTTTCAGCGACGGGTTCCAGGAACCCGGCTATATGACCGATCCCTTGTCCATTCGCTGCGTGCGCACGGACGATGCCGCCATGATGACCCGGAACGACGTCGCGCAGGCAAAAGCCAAAGAAGAAGCCCAGGCTCGCAGCGCCGAAGAAATCCAGGACCGCCTGAAAGAAAAGGCCCAGCGCTTCAGGCTGATGCCGCAAACAGGCGACTGCAGCCCGTGGAAGCCGTGCAAATGACTTTTTTAATGCAATCACTTCACTTCCCCTCCTCCAGAGGGGGAGAGGGCATATTGCACTTGAAACGAAATTTGATCTAGCTCGTCGCCAACAGTAGGATCGAGGCCATCGCCATGGCGACGGCGGCCATCTGGATCTTGTTGATGCGCTCGTGCAAAAATATGCGCGCGAGGATGAGGGCGATCATCGGGTACATCGCGGTCATGGTCACGATGACGGCGACGGGCCCGTGACGCAGCGCGAAGAAGAAGCTCAAGATCGCGCAGACGGTCAGCAGGCTCGACCCGCCGGTGATCGCGATGGCGAGATTGTCCTTCTGCAATTTGAACTTCAAAATGAAAATCAGGACGGGCAGCGACACGCAGAGGTTGCCCATCGCCTCGTAGAAAATGACGCTGTGCGGCTGCATCGTCTGCAGCGCGATCTTGGGGAAAAAGGCCCAGAGGCCCCAGACGGCGAGCGCGCCCATCGCGGGCGGCAGCCAGTGATTTGGCGGCTCATTTCCCATCGGCCTTCACCAGCAAAATGATCGAGGCGATGCCGAGCGCCACGCCGCAGCCCTGCTTGAGCGTGATCGGATCCTTCAGCAGCGTGACCGCGAGAACGGTCGCGATCAGCGGATAGAGCGAGGAAATCATCGACACATAGGTGACCGGCCCGCGCTTGAGCGCCATCAGGTACAAAATCTGCCCGAAGGTGCCGCAGGCCCCCGTCCCCATCGCGAAGAACACGGCGGGCAGCTGGAATTCCGGCATGCCGTAGAAGAGCTGGGCAATGAGCGCGCCCGCGAGGAAGAAGATCGAATGGTAAATGATCATCTGGAACGGCGAGAGCGCGCGCAGGGCGATTTTCGGGAGGAAGGAAGTGACTCCCCAGATGGCCAGCGCCAGGATGGCCGGCGGAAACCAGATTGCAATAGTCATAATGAGGCCCTGAAAGCTCCCTTAAGAACTTTTATATCAAAGCGCCCGCGCCGCCCTATAGAGAAATTTCACTTTTTTCGGCAAGTCTTGGCTTGCCCCGGTGGGGTCATGTATATATAGCCATCCATGTAACCCCGGCGAACGCCGGGGTCTAAAAAGGTGCGGCAGGACAAGCGGAAGCCGTTTTAAACGGCACCACCCGCGCATGCTGCTATATGCCAGACCCCGGCTTTCGCCGGGAAGAAGGATTAAGACCGTGACCGAAACCGCATCCAAACGCTTCCTCGTCTCCTGGGACCAGTTCCACCGCGACTGCAAGGCGCTGGCTTGGCGGCTGGTCGAAAAGCAGGAGGAATGGAAAGGCATCGTCGCGATTACGCGCGGCGGCATGATCCCGGCCGGCATCGTGGCGCGCGAGCTCGACATCAAGGTCATCGAAACCCTGTGCATCTCGTCCTATGATGACAAGAGCCAGCGCGCCGCCAAGATCCTCAAAGACGTGAACAAGGACATGACGGGCGACGGGACCAACTGGCTCGTCATCGACGACCTCGTGGATACCGGCAACACCGCCAAGATCATCCGCCAGTCGCTGCCCAAGGCGCATTTCGCGACCGTTTACGCAAAACCCGCGGGCGAGCCGCTCGTGGATACTTATGTCACCTGGGTCTCCCAGGACACCTGGATCTACTTCCCCTGGGACGTCGACATTCAGCCCACCGAGCCGATCGTCAACGAACGCAAACTGCTGGATTCGAAGCGCAAAACAGGCTAATTTGAACGCAATAAAAAGAACAACTAGGTCTCATTCCCCATGAACATGGAAGTCAATAAAATCTTCGCCGCAATCCTGACCGCGGGCATCGTCGGCATGTTGTGCTGGTTCATCTCGCACGAAGTGTATGAGAAAGAGCCGCTGGAAAAGAACGCCTATGAAATCGCGGGCGTCCCGTCGGGCGGCGAGTCCGGCGCTGCTCCCGCCGCGGCGGAAAAGGCCGAGCCGATCGACGTCTCGAAAGGCGATGTCGCGCTGGGCGCGAAGATTTCTTCCGTCTGCGCGTCCTGCCACTCGCTCGGCAAGGGCGAGCCCGCCAAGATCGGCCCGAACCTGTTCGGCGTGGTCGGCGGCCCGCACGCACATATGGAAGGCTATGCTTATTCGGATGCGATGAAGGCCCATGCGTCCGAGAAATGGACCGAAGCCGCGCTGAACGAATTCCTGTGGAACCCGCAGAAAACCATTCCGGGCACCAAGATGACCTTCATGGGCCTCAAGAAGCCCGAAGAGCGCGCGGCCATCATTCACTGGCTCGAGACGCAGAAGTAATTCTTCTAGGCTAATTGGAATTAAAAGCAGGCGGCCCCCACAAGGGCCGCCTGTTTTGCTTTACAGGGAAAAGCCCTTTTGCGGCGGCGCGGGCGGCGGCGCGGCAGGCGTGGCGGGCGGCGCATCCGCGCGTTTGGCGACGCTGGCGCGGAACGCGTCGCTGGCTTTTTTATACAGGCCAGGGTTGATGACGGTAAGCCGGCTCCATTCCTTCGATGCCGCGAAGGTGTCAAGATGTTCGTCTTCGAGGCGCGCGCAGAGGCCGCCGATCTCGGCCCGGTATTTGTCGACGCAGTCGCGGAACGGCGCGGCGAAGCGGGCCGCTGCTTCTCTTTCTCCCGCCAGCGGGTCGCCAGTCACATCCACGCCGGGGGCTGCCGCGACCAGCGCGCCCGCAAAGGCGCCGAAGAGCGCGGCAGCCGGCCCGAAGGCGAGGCCGAAGCCCACGGCCATGCCGACGCCCGCGACCCCGCCGCATTTCATGACGGTCATCATCCTGTCGCCGCTTTTCTTCGCCAGCCGCTTGAATTCCTGTTCCTGGAGATGGCCGCAGCGCGCCTCGAAAACGCGCGGCAGGTCGGACAGCGCGATATAACGCGCGACCGGATCGGGCGTGGCGAGCCTCTCCTCCATGAATTCACGCAGCTCTTCGTCGAAGGCGGCGACGACGCGCGCCTGCTGCTGCTGGCTTTGCGCCTTCGCCGCACGGCGGCGCTTGACGAAATTGATGCGGTCGAAAAAGCGGCCCATGGCAAAACTCCTCATCCGTTGCGTGCGGCCCTCGAAAGAAGGCCGTGCTTGTCGGCGTGGAGTTTTACAGGCGTGGCGGGACAATCAGGTCCGCTCCGGCGGGGCGAGAAACTTCGCTGGAAAACCGCCCCGGAGCATGGCTTCGGCCTGCGGCTTTATGTATATTCTGCGGCTAAAGGATTGTCAATCGGAGGCGGTAACTAGTGGTAATAGCTGGGCGTTTCCGGATGCTCCCAGCCATAGCCGCCGTTAAACGGCCCTTCGACGTCCTTGTCGGTCGCGACATAGCCGGTTGCCTCCTTGACCCGCCGCGCCGCGTGAAAATGCGAGCGCGCGAAGACGATGTAGGGGATCTTTTTTCCCTCGATATCGAGATTGACGGTGTAATAGCCGCCTTTGGCGGTGTCGGCATCCATGTCCATGGCAGTGCTCCTTAATCAGCCAAATGCCCAGGAATGGCGATAGTTCCCGCCCCTACTGCGTATTGGGGCCGCAGCCGCCACTGCGCGCCGATCTGACATCGCACTGGGCCTCGTCTTTCAGGCGCTTGACGCGGAATACGAAGGTCTGGTGGTACTCCCCCTCCTCGGTCCTGATCTGCCCCGTGAGGCTGCCCCCGTCAGGGGCGCCGCTAATGGTGACCGTGCCCGGACGGGACTGGCAGGGCAGATTCTGATCGCCGCTCGACTTCGGGCAGACGACGATCGTCGCTTCCCCTTTGCCGCCGGCGGTGTAGCTGTGCACCTCGTTCGGGCAGTTGAATTCGTCGGGGTCCGCCTTGACCGTGGCGGAAACGCCGTTGTCGAGACGGATGGCGATTCCCGCTGAAGTGCGGCTTTCCCGCTGGTCGCCAGAGTTTTTCATGCACATCACGGTGCTGGTGCCAGATTGCACGTCGCTGCCGTCGTCGGCGATGCCGGGCGCCAGTTTTTTCGCGGCGGCGAGATTGTCAGCCTGCAAGCGGCCGAACTCGTCCTGCAGCAGCAGCGAGCCCGAGGTCGCGTCGTTGCCCAGGTACAGCCAGCGCTCGCCGGGTTTGAAGACGATGCCGCAATCGCCCTTGTCGGGATGCAGGTCGGTGTCGAATTCATCGCCGTCCTTCGCGCCGCGGATGGCTTTCTCGACGTTCAAAATGACGAGCCCGTTCTCGACCGTCCTGACCGAGCCCACGAAGGCCGTGGCCGACGCCGCGACGGATCCTTCGACGGGCCTTGCAACGTACTTGCAAGCCTCCGCTCGACCAACGACGGCCAGCAGCAGCGCCACGATGACGAAGATGCGTGAAACCATGGCAACCTCCCCTGTCCTTGATGAATTTTAGACGCCGCGGCCCCGGAAGTCCTTTGAATCCTTGAAATTCCTTCTAAAACAAAGACTTTTCGGAATCGGCATTTTCTGATACATTGCCCGCCTGACGAGACGGACAGGTGGCCGAGCGGTTGAAGGCGCCAGTCCTGCAACGAGTATGGGTGCAAGCCCGACCGGATCGTTGCAGAGCGCGTTGAGATTTTGGTACTAACATATTCTTAGAGACGGACAGGTGGCCGAGCGGTTGAAGGCGCTAGTCTCGAAAACTAGTATAGGTGTAAGCCTATCGAGGGTTCGAATCCCTCCCTGTCCGCCATTTTATTTTTCAGTGCAAATGGTGTTTCATGTTTAAAAAAACTTCGTCATATCTGATCATTGCTGGTTTTCTTCTATTCTCTTCCGCAGCCCTTGCCGACACCACCAAATTTTCAAGCGATGGAATGGGCGGCGGCACCGCCTACGGTCCGGACGGCGTGACGACGTTCACAAGCGATGGGATGGGCGGTTTCACTGCTTACGGCCCGGGCGGCACTACAACCTTCACGAGCGATGGCATGGGCGGAGGGACTGCCTATGGTCCCAGCGGAACGACGACCTATACCGGCGATGGTATGGGCGGCGGCACTGCTTACGGTCCGAGCGGCACGACGACCTACACCAGCGATGTATGGGCGGCGGCACTGCTTATGGTCCCGATGGCACGACAACATTTACCGGCGATGGCATGGGCGGGGGAACCGCTTATGGACAGTAAAGACAGATCCCGACGGACCTCGGCGTAAATCAAAAGATCAAAGTCGATTAATTTGAAAATTACTCCGCCCCCTTCTTATATGCTGCTTCTAATCTAATATAGAGAACGTCTCATTCCCGGAATGAAACAGCCCCATCAATATTCCTTCGAAGATTTGAAGATCTGGCGCACTCCTCTGCCAGATGTAAAATTCTCTGGCGGGGTACACCAAATTGATCGACCCAACCCCAGGCTGAGCAACGGGACGTTGTTTATTTCGGCATTTTCACCGGGAGGTGTGTACGCAGTAAATGCGGCATCCGGCGAGCTTCTCTGGCACCACAAACTGCCCTCTTTAGGCGATAGCGTTGTCGAATTTAAAGCTGGCCTGCTTTTGGCCAAAACATCGAAGAGCTTATATTCACTCAGTCCCGCGACTGGCGAGATCATTTGGGAGTTCTGCCCTTATGGCTCCGAACGGGAAATGATTTATTCGAAGCCTAAAATAGACGGAAAGCGCCTCTTTTTGGGCGACCGCCAGGGATGGTTGCACTGCCTTGACGTGGAAAATGGCCACACAATTTGGAAGCAACAACTGTCAGCTGGGCGCAAGAGCGATGTGAATGCAACCGCCTGCGTTGTTGACGGCCTCGTAATCACGGCAACGAATGGACGATTTGCCCAAGCTTTTTCGGCAGACGAGGGGACACCAATTTGGAAGACTGAGCTTGATGGTCCCTGCATTCATCGCCTCTTCCCTTTCAACAAGCAGCTTGTCGTTCCCGCGAATTCGCTTTATTTTCTGGACCCCGCTACGGGCAAGATAAACAACCGAGTTGAATGGCCGGGTTATCACGTTTCCTTTGCCGCCGGCACCCCGTCACATGTTTTAGCATTTCGAAGGCTCGAATGGATGGAGGGCATGTCCAACGAGCAGGAGCAACGATACAATTCTGAGAGCATCAAGGTTGCAATGGTGGATAGCTCTGGAGCTACCCAAGACATTCAATGCTCTGAGTATGCGTTTGGCGCACGATTTAGCCCCATGTCGGGTTTGATATATGCGTCTGGATTGATGGGCATGGATGTTGTAAGCGCAGATAAAGGCGAATGGTTATACGCGCTTCGAACCTCCGAACCCACGAGCGGTTGCTGTCTGCCGGACGTATCTAAAGAACGAATTTTTGCTATCGATGGCGATGGAGTTCTATATGCTCTGCGGCATCCGACCCCGCCCCCATAATCAAGAAAACCTACCCACAGAATTCCCCTCACCCCTCCGGTCTCAACCGCTTCTTCATCTTCTCCGCCACGTGCGGGGTCACATGTGACGTGAGGCTCTTCCCGCCCAGCTTGGCGAGTTCGCGGGCGATGCTGGAGGAGACGTAGTTGAGGTTCGCGTCGCTGGCGACGAAGAACAGCGGCTGGAACTGCGGATATTCCTTCCGGCCCGCCATGGCGATCGGGTATTCGTTGTCGAAATCGGTGCCGGGGCGCAAACCGCGGATATAAAAGGGCGCGTTATGCGCTTCCATGAAGGCGGCGGTCAGGCCCGAATGCTTTTCGACCGTGATGTCGCAGGTGATGCCTTCCTTCGCCAGGGCCGGCTTGATATGCGTGTCGATTTCATGGCGCAGCATCTCGACGCGCTCGTCATCGGTGAAGACCGGGTTCTTGCCGGCGTTGACGGCGACGAGGATGATCAGCCGCGGCACCACGCGCCCGGCCTGGAGGATGATGTCGAGATGCCCCAGCGTGACGGGATCGAATGTCCCTGCGTATACGCCGCCCTTCTGTGTCGTGTCACCCATCGTGCGCCCTTCGGATTTTCCTAAAAGATGCGCTAACCATAACTTGCCCTGGTCGGGACTGTCAAACGCGGCGGCATCATAAATGGGGTCGGCGCGGCTTCTCGAAACCCTTCACAGACTTTTCGGGGGATCACGAGTTGCGTCATATAACCTACTGGAATTGCGGTACAATTCATCTCCCCTCTTTCCTTCCCTGAAAAATATTTGACATAATATACGGCGATCTGTTACCGTGCCTACCTAGGGTGTAAAAGCACCTGGAAATTGACTTCAAACGGCAGTTATTCACAAAGAGGAAAAGAAAACATGGCTAAAGCATCCCCCGGCGCGGCATTCAGCGAAGCTGCAGACAAAGTTGTTTCGATGTCGGAGCTCCGCAAGAAAACCAAAGCGATTTACAAGGCCGAACTCTCGGTCGGCGAGAAGATTTACCTCAACGTCGTCGACAAGCCGGCAAGCTTGCTTGTCGGCAGCGTCATCGCGATCAAGAACGCGATCAAGGGCACCAAGCCTGAAGGCGGTTATGTCGATGACAGCAATTTCCCGCCGAAGATGTATATCAGCGGCGCCTTCATGGCGGCGACGCTTGACAGCAATCCCCCTCTGACGCCGAAGTGGGATGCAAAACTCATCGAAATGACAAAGCGCGCGTTTGACCAGTGCGAAGACGTCAGCAAGACGCCCAAGATGCAGGCACTCAAGCCGATCTGAGCCAGCTGATCAAAAAGAAAAAGAAACAGCCCCTGTCTTTATCGGCAGGGACTGTTTTCTGTTGTGGAAAAATATATGTCCCGGGCAAACCGCCGGTTACACTTCGCGTAGTGTACGAATAACGAGGCCGATTTTGGCCGCTTTCTGGACAAAGTCTTCCATATCATGCGCCTGGGAGGGAATGCGGAAAAGAACGACCTGATTGAGCGAATTGTATTTTGTCGGATATTCGCGCCGCATCCAGCTGCGTCCGCGGTCCGTGGCGGCGCGGAATGTGGCGATGCCGTCCATGTCAAGCCGGTCGATATCTTCCTTCATGACCGCCGCCGCTATTCTGTTGCATCGCCGTCCGTCTCGAACATGGCAAGATTTTTAAGGACCTGGCCGATTTCCACGGCGCGGTCCCGCAGCAGCTCTTCAAGCGCCGCCGCGTGCGACGCGGGGCAGCCGTCATTGGTCCAGCGCCGCATCACCTGATCGTGCACCTTGAGGGCTTTCGCCAGCGGAGATTGCCAGTGCGAGCCGAACAGCGTGCGGCCAGCCGCCGCGACAGTGGCGGGCGGTATGAGGGATGCGGCCTTCGAGCCCTTGTTGCCGCTCCTGTTGCGTAACGCGATCTTCATGGGAATATGCTCAGCACGCTGGGATGGCTTTTCGCCGACAGGTTTTCCGCCACCGCCCATTTGACCTGGACTTCGAAGGTAAACCCGTATTTGCTGGCGCCGTAAAAACGTCCGCCGTGACCGGGATTGAAATCATCCGGCGAGAAGCCGAATTTCTCGCTCGCCATCAACAGAACGGCGCCGCCCGGGTTGCGCTCATCGAATCCTGTGGGCACCGTCAGGTTAAAGAAAGCGACGTTCTGGTATTCCGGCCGGGGCTCGGTTGCGTTTTTCATTCATCACCCTGCTTCTCCTGAGGAGGCACGGCGGGCTTGGCGGGCGCTTGCGGTTGCGCCGGAGACGTGGCGGGCATGCCGGGCGGGCGTGGGGCCGGGGGCTGTAAAAACGGATGCGGCGGCTGTCGCCCGGCGGCCGTGACGGCGTCGCCGGCGGCCTTGGGCTGGTTGTCCTGTTCCTGCGCGGTGTTGTAAAGATGGTCTTTCGTCATGGCATCGCTCCTTCTGGCTTTGCCACGCGTGGCAATATTTTTAGGATTTATGCTTGTTCAGATCCGACAGGAAACAGGGCAGGTGCAACGTCGAGAATTTATCCTGGCGAATGCGGTCGCGCGACGGACCGCCTGCCTTCTTGTCGTCGTCGGGGGCCGGTTTATTGTCGGTATTGATAATCGTCTTCATGAAACTCTTTCTTCTAAACTGCGCCAGGGAAGATAGGGAAGCTGTTAAAAGCTCCCACCGAAAAATCCCCGGCGTAAAAAACTCAGGCGACCTTCAGATTGCTGGCCGCCGCTTTGCCGCGCTGCGTGACGATATCGAACGTCACCTTCTGGCCTTCGTTCAGGCCGCGCAGACCCGCCGCTTCGACCGCGGCGATATTGACGAACACGTCATTGATGCCCAGATCCGGCTGAATCAGCCCGAACCCGGCGTTAAACCATTTAACAGTACCTTGCGCCAAATTGGCCTCCTTGGAAAAACGCGCATTCCATGCGCAGGGCCGCCCGCAACGATTGCGCCGGCCGTCATCGAGCGAAGACCGGAAAATGCCGAAACTTTTTTAGCTTCGCGCATCTTCCGGCGTATCGAAAGCTTAGGCAGCTACCTTAAGATTGGCGGCGGCGGATTTGCCTCTCTCGGTCACGATATCAAAAGTGACTTTCTGGCCTTCATTCAGGCTGCGCAGTCCCGCGGCTTCGACGGCGCTGATGTGAACGAATACATCTTTGCTGCCATCTTCAGGCTGGATGAAACCGAAACCTTTTTGAGAGTTGAAGAATTTAACTGTACCTTGAGCCATATTGGCCTCCTTTTAGAAAACGCACGTTTCGTGCATGAGCCGTACGCAACGATTGCGTCGGTCCCTATTCGAAAGCAGCGATGTCTTGGGGGAATGCCTTTGATGGCGAACAAACAAGATAAGACTTGAGTAATTCGAATAGTTTCAAAGTAGACCTTTTGAGCAGGAATACAAGCGAATTCGAAAAAACGCCGGATTGTCTCACGATATCAAAGGCGGTGGATGAAACGCGATAGATGCTTGCGGGAAAGGCACCGCGCCTGAGAATCACACTGCAGAGCCGCAGGCAGGCCGTTTTTGAAATAAACGGAGGCCGGCCGCTTTTTTTTGGAACGAAATCGCCGCCCAACCGTAAGCAGGCTTTATGGAGGGCGCTTACCCATGGAAAAAGGTTTCTTCGTCGTTTTCAAGCGCGGCAAGTCCGCGACCGCCAAGGTCCCGAGCTGGAAGTCGGACCTCATCGATCCGATCCGCGGATGGAATCCGACCACGGGAATGTCGATCGACGAGGCCATCGAAGGACAACAGCAGCAATATGCCGCGCGTGTCCTGGCGAAGGAAGCTGTGCCCGAACTCGTCCTCATAAAAAACTCCCCCATGGCCAGCGGCCAGATGGTCCGGTTCGTCAGCATCGCTTAACGTAAAAACCGGTGGCGAATTCCAAATTCATAGCGCGGTGCGTGCTTTTTTGCGCCCCCTTGTAGTCAGCTTGAGCATAAGCTAATATAGCCTATCGAATCATACGAAAGGCTTATGCCATGTCCCCTGCGAAGAACCCCAAGAAGGTTCTCATCGTCGGCGCCGGCCCGACGGGCCTGACGTCGGCGTTCGAGCTGGCGCGGCGCGGGATCGTGCCGCAGGTTATCGACGCGAAGGACGGCATCGATCCCAAGAGCCGCGCAACGGGCGTCAGCGTCCGGTCGCTGGAGCTGCTGGAAGACGCGGGCGTGACCCCGCGCCTGATCGCCGAGGGCATCAAGGTCAAGCAGGCCAGGGTCAACACGGCCAAGGGCAAAAGCACCACGCTCGATTTCAACGACCTGCCGCATAAATACAATTTCCTGCTCTGCCTGCCGCAGTACCGCACCGAACAGATCATGCAGACAAGGTTCGAGGAACTGGGCGGCAACGTGCAGTACAAGACCAAGCTGGTCAGCCTGACGAAGAAAAAAGATGGCACCATCGAAGCCGTCATGGAACGCGGCGGCAAGACGCTCACCGAAACCTTCAATGCCGTCATCGGCGCCGATGGCGTCAACAGCAAGGTGCGCGAGCAGATGGGCGTCAAGTTCAGCGAGGAAAAATATTCCAATAAATGGAGCGCGGCGGAATTCGACAGCAAGGACTGGCCGCACGGCCAGGATGAAATCCAGTATTTCCTCGTCAAGGGCGGCAAGTTCGCCGTCGTCGTCCCCTTGGGCGGCAACCGTTATCGCGCCGTCGCCAACACGGCGGATGCGATGTCCTGTATCAAGGGCAAGCACACCGTCGACAAGCTGCATTTCAACGCCGCCTTCGACGTCAGCGTGCGCCAGGTCAAGACCTACCAGAAGGGCAATATCTTCCTGGCGGGCGATGCGGCCCACACTTATCCGCCCGCGGGCGTGCAGGGCGGCATGAACCTCGGCATCAAGGACGCCGTCTCCCTCGCCCGTCGCATCGCGGAGGACGATACCAAAGGCTATACGAAAGAACGCCGCGCCGAGGGCGACGCCACTATCCGCGACAGCAAGATTGCGGTGCGCATCGCGGGCATGAAGAACCCGTTCATGAAATCCGCGCGCAACAAGGCCATGGACGCCGCCATGCTCATTAAGGCGATCCGCAAGCAGATTCTGAAGAAGTCGCTCGGCGCTTGAGATCGTCCTTCCGCACGATTTCCGGTTTGAAATCAGCCGCTTAATCAGAATTTTCTTTCCAGAAAAGCGTTTGCTATATGAAAATCGCTGCTGTATAGTGCCCGCGAGGCTTCAGCAGGAAAAACCATGTCCCTCGTCAAAAAACTCTCGCGCATCTTCAACCGCACCGTGACGCACGGCGGCTACATCGCAACCTCCGTCGCCCTGACCGCGGGCATCGGGATCGGCGTCGCGATGCATGACACGCACCCGCTGTCCTCTTCCGCGCCTGTCGCCAATGTGCAGATGCATGACGCCGAAGTGAACAGGCTGCAGACCATGGCGGACGAGATTTTGTCGCAGCAGTACCGGATCGAGATCAACAGGAAGTCGGTCGAACAGGCGCAGGCAAACCTCGGCAAGACCGACGCGAAGCTGTCGGACCAGCTGGCCGCTGTCGCCCAGGCGAACGAGCAGAATATGCGCGACATGCAGGCGCAGCACGAGCGTCTCGCCGCCTACCGCAAGGAAATCCTGTTCAACAATGTGGTGCCCGAGAAAGAAGCGGACCATATGTACACCACGCTGTTCGACAAGGCGAGAGACCGCCAGATGGGCGATATCACCGATTTCTTCTCCCCCTTCTCGGACGCGCTGACCGAGCGCGACGAGGTGGTGGGAGGAATGGGCCTTGCCGGAACGGATCCCCAAAAAATATCCGACGCCAGGGCGGAATCCATCACCAACATCATGCGCAGCGCCGCCACATCGGAAAGCAGCCATGACCACGGACAGGGGCTGATCGATGCGCTCGAAGCCGCGGGATTTCTCTTTAGCCTGACCGGCCTCGGCGCTGTCGGCCGCCGCCGCGAAAAGCCGAAGCCGCAGGACGCCCTGCCGGAAACCGTTCCCGCCGCCGCCCCACCGCCCGCGCCTGAGCAGGACGACACACCACCGCGCCCGGTTGCCAAATCCCGCAGCCTGAGCCTGTAGCCCGTTCCGAGGAGTGCGGACATGTTTGACAAGAAAACGCGATTGAACAGGATGCTCCTCCGCGCGGCAAAGCGCGGGGATGAGAATAAAGCCCTTCTCGCCCTCGCCCAGGGCGCGGAGATGAATGGTGGCCCGGCAGCGCCGCTGGTCGCGGCGATCACGGCGGGGAAATGGTCGATGGCCTGTTTGCTCGTGGAAAAAGGTGCTGATGTGCAAGGCGCCCCGCCCGCGAAAACGCCGCTGATCCACGCGGTCGAGCGCGGCGATCCCGCGATTGTCCGGCTTCTGCTCGAGGCCGGGGCCGCGCCCGACGCCGTGCATACCTACATGACGAGCCACTCCTATCAAGTGGAAAACAAGAACAGCGGCGTTGGCGGGTTCTTCAGGGAAACGTCATATTACACCACCCAAACCCCGCACCATGTGACGGCGCTCACGCTCGCGGCGCACGCGGGCAATTCCGAAATTGTCCGGCTTTTGCTCGGCGCCGGCGCCAGCCGCGATCTGCCCGGCAAGGACGGCATGAACGCGGTGGGATGCGCCGAGGCAGGCGGCCATACAAGGGTCGCGGCACTGCTGCGCGCCGCACCGGCCCCGGCACCGGAACCGGAACCGGCACCGGCACCGGCATGCGCGCCGGTTGCTGCCCCGCAAGCAGCGGAACAGCGGGCCCTCGATATCGTTTTCAAACATGCCCTCGGCGAATGTGTTCTGGAAGAAATTTACGATTTCACCGCGCGCGAGAGAATTTCTGTTATTCGCAAAGGCGAAGCGGGACCCGTCGAGATATCAACGCGGGAAACATTTGACGCGCTTGCCGACACCCCGTCCCTGCGCGCGGCTTTTGACGAGCACGTGCGCCGCGGTGGCATCATCCCGGAAAAAGAAGTTTTTTCACGCAAGCTGGACAAGCCCCGCATAAACAAGCCGCAAAACGGCTTCTCGGGAAATTAACCTCCAACCAGCTTTTTGGCTTCCGCATGCCCCTGTTCGGCTGCCTTGCGAAGCCATTGCTGTGCCATGCCAGGATTTTTGGGAACGCCCCAGCCACGGATAAAACATTGGGCCAGCAGGTACTGGCCGCCGGCATCGCCCGCGTCGGCGGCCTTGCAGAACCATTTGAACGCCTCGGTTTCGTTCCCGGCGGTACCCTTGGCGGCCAGATAACAGCCGCCGAGCCCCGTCATTGCCCCGGCGTGCCCTGCCTGCGCGGCCTTCGTATACCAGTTGACCGCGGCTGTCACGGATGCGGGGATGCCGCCCATACCCTTGAAGGAAAAAAGCCCCATCAGGTACTGGCTCTCGACGTCGCCGCCGGTCGCCGCCTTGGCGATCCAGTAAGCCGCTTCCTTGTCGTTCTGGGGAAGCCGGTCTCCCAGCCTGTAAGCGGTGGCGAGAAACACCTGCGCTTGCAGATGTCCCTTGTCCCCCGCGGTGCGCAGCCACATCACACCGGTCTTGTCGTCGCGCAACATGTCGCGGCCCCGGAGGGCCTCCTTGCCGAGACGGAACATGGCGTTGAGGTCGCCCTTTTCCGCGCGTTCGCGCAGCTTGCCGATGACCCCAGCTTCGGGCAGCACCGCGGCGGTGACGGACTCGACAGGATCGAGGTAGGGAGCGACGTCCAGCTCCAGGTCCTCCGGGGGCACCTCGGGCAGCGGCATGTCGGCCAGTTCGGGCGAGATTTTCCGCATCTCCAGCATGAGCCTGACATCCGAACGCAGAATGACCTGCAGCGCGTCGCCGAAGATGCGCTTGGCCTGCTGGGCGCGCGGGCCCGTTAACCTTCGCTTTACAATAAGATCATTGGCGGCATCGTTGCCGAAATCCGCCGCCATCTTCAGCGCCGCCATGCCCGCTGCCGGGTCTTTCTGTGTGCCATGGCCCGTGAGCAGGCACAGGACGTAAAAGACCGGCACGGAACTCGTATAGTTCCAGAAGAAATCCCTGAACTGCTTCATGATCTGCGCCAGATAACCGAAGCCGCGCGCCGGATCGTTGCCGTCCGTCAGGTGGTAGATCGCGAGCGAAGACAGGGCCCGGGCGCCCGCCTCATCCGCCACGCCCCAGGCGGCGCATTTTTCGATCCGCGGAAGATATTCGGCAAGGTTGCCTTTGCGGGCGTAATCCTCGGCGCGCAGCCTTTCGCATTCGCGGCTGCCGCGCTGCTGCCCGTACTCCAGCGCCTCGATGGCCTTCGCACTGTCGAACAGCGGCCCCTCATCGGAATAGATGTCATAGAGAAATTCACAGGCCTCCAGCTCGCCGCCCGCGCGCGCCTTTTCGCCATATTCCGCGGCCAGTTTCTTGTCGACGGGGCTGCCCTCGCCGCGATAACAGGCTCTCCCTGCACGAAGGCACCCCGTCGCGTCGCCGGCATCGGCCGCTTTTTTGAACCAGTCGAAAGCCTTGGCCTCGTCCTTTTCGGTTCCGCGCGCGAACCGGTAATATTGGCCGATTTCGACCATCGCGCGGGTATTGCCCTTATCCGCCGCCTGTTGCAGCAGCGGCAGCGCACGCTTGCTGTGGTTCAGGGCATAATCCCGTCCCAAAAGAAACATGCAGGTGTCGCAGCCGTTCGCAATGCCCATCTCCGCGTATTTGCGGAGCTGGTCCCGGTCATAGCTGATGCTCTGCTCATCGGCGTAAATCGCGGCCAGCGTCTTGCAGGCGCCGGTGCCGCCCTTGTCGAGAGAAAGTTTCAGCGCGTCGATGGCGCGGTCTTCATCCGCGTCGCAACCCCAACCTTTCTGATACGCGAGGCCGAGGCGATAGAGGGCGTAAGCGTTGCCTTTGTCCCCTCCCTTCCTGAACCATTCGAAAGATTTCGCGAGGTCTTTCGGAGCATCCTTGCCGCGAAAATAAGCCTCGGCGACATTGTTCATCGCCTTCACATCGCCTTTCGATGCTTTGGCCAGATCCTGTTTGAATGCTTCGCTTTCCATGCTGCCCCCAAGTGTCCTTCGAGGATATCAAAGGCCGTGAAGCGCGAATATAGCCTCTGGGCCGACGCGATGGGAATAAATTCAAGCGGATAGGACCGCTCCCCGCGGAACAAAATCCCTTGACTTTCAGGCCCTTATAAAATATTATGACAAACAACAAGCCGGGACGGAAGATTGAAACTGCTCAAGGGAAAACCCGGCCGCCTTCTTCGCACGGCGGCCCTGTCGCTGAGTTTTGCCGCCGCTGCCATCACCGGCGCCGGATTCTTCATGAGTGGACGCCAGCATAATCCCTCACCGTCCACGACAATTACAGACACTCGCCCGGCCAATCTTTCCGCCACTGCCGATCCCCATGCGTCGCCTGCCACGCGCGACGTATTCAATTATCTGAGCAAGCTGCCCAACCAGTCCAGTCACCGCCTTATCTCCGGCCAATGGACGGGATACGGCAAGGTCGATGAGGTGGAGCTGCAGCGCATCGAAAAAATGACCGGCCAGCGGGTCGGATTGGTCGGCGCCGATTACGCCGACTTCACTGGTGAAGGCATGATCATCAGCACCGGCAGCGTCAACGCCAGCATGATCGATCACTGGAACAAGGCCGCGCTCGTCGATATCGACGTGCATATGCCCAACCCTTGGGCCGGCCACGGACTGGGGGACCGGAAGGTAAATTTCGCCGATGTGGTCACGCCCGGCACGCCCGCCTATAAGGCCTATATGGCCAACCTCGATAAAATCGCCGACGGGCTTCAGCAGTTGCAGGATGCCGGCGTTACCGTGCTGTTCCGTCCCATGATGGAAATGGACGGCGACTGGTTCTGGTGGGGACGGCAAAAGGAATTCCCGAAGCTGTGGATCCAGACGTTCGATTACCTCACCAACACCAAAGGGCTGCACAACCTGTTATGGGTCTATGCCGCGGGCACCAACAAACCGCTCCCTTACTATCCGGGCGCGCAGTATGTAGATATCGTCGGCTATGACGCTTACAATTACGGGACGCGCGGCGGCAAGGCGCGTGGTTACAAGGCTCTCATGAAAACCGGCAAGCCCTTTGCGCTCGCCGAACTCGGGCTGCAGTCCTCCGCTTACAAGACGATGACCGACCCTCCTTATGACCTGCACAAGGCAATCACGAATATCCAGACCCATATGCCGGAGACGATATATTTCATGACCTGGAGCAATGCACAGGGCGACGGCAGGAATTACTGGGGCATCGATGCCCAGCATAACGCCAGCGCAGCGCTGAACGATCCCTGGGTCCAGAATGCAAGCGTTCCGCGCAGGTCCGCGCCCAACCCGCCAAAATAAATTTTAATCAAAGTCCATTTAATTCCGCCTTGCGTCGAATTCCCGAAACGTTCCCTTCGCTGGCGCATTGGCTGTTTGGCACAAGGTTCCTTAAGAGGAGAAAAATCCATGTTTCGCTTCAAATACGCCCTGATGCCCGCGGCGGCGGCATGCCTGTTGCTGTGCGCGGCTTCCGCCGGCGCGCAAACATATACCACCCGCGTTGTGCGGACGACCACGTTCTACACGCCGACGACGATCTACACGCCCGCCATCGCCGGCATTATCGACATGAATACCGCCAGCGCGCGCGCACTCGATGCCGAGCCTGGCCGGATTGAGCGTTCGGGTTTGACCCAGAACTCGCTTGGCGAGCCCATCTATGTGTTTGATGTCCGTAGCGGCGACATGTCGCATATCGTGCGGGTCAATGCGCTCACGGGCAATGTCGTCAGCCGTTTCGCCAATCCGCGCATGGACCGTTTCGACGGACGCTTCGGGCAGATGTATCCGGATTAATCCGGCCGCTTTTCAAAGTCGCGGACGCGGCTGCTCGGGATTGTAAAACCTGCCCGACGCAACACCGTCCGCCAGCTTTCCCGCAGCAAGGCCCATGATTTTGTAACCCACGAGGAAGCCGCCCGCGATCGCAAGAGCGGGAAGACTGGCCGGCGCGCAGACAACCAGCAGGCCTGCCGTCAAAATCCCCGCGGCCATATGCACCCGCTCGAGAAGACGCCCGGCGTTGGTGAAGCCCAGTTGGTTGGTGTGAATCTCGTCATAAGGCCTGTGCTGAACGTAATGCTGGAAAGCTTCGCCGAGCGTATAGCTGCGTGCGGCGGGCGATGCGAACCAATTGAAAACCTCTTTCAGTTTTGCAGCATCGGGCAAAAGCCTCATGGGGTGCCTTTCGTTGGGGTTATGGCACCATGATATGGGAATCGAGAAAAGCCCGTCAATTAAATAATAACGGCGGTCTTTTCGACGCGCAGTTTCGCATTCAGGGATGCGCCTGGCTTTGGTCGCCGGGGCCCGCCCGCGATATTTTTGCATCCGGCTCTGTAACGCCGCGCCGGCGGGCGCCGGTCACTGTCTTGTTGGGAATGTCGCCGGGACAGCCGATGGCGCCGGCCTGTCCGCCTCCGCCTTCCTGTTGCCCCTTGCCCACCAGTTTTCCAAACCGTTTCGATTTACGCATGATTCACCTTGCTACGGCTATGCCAAGGCATTGCATGTCGTGGGAGTTCCAAGGACAGGATGATTAGCCTTGCCTGAGCTTCAGCGGCTGCAGCGTCTTGATCGGCGTCAACTCGAGGATGTCGCCAATTTTTGCGATGGCGCCCGCGGGATCGCCGGCGTGCAGGCTGTCGACGAAAACCTGATCGAGTTCTGCGCTTTTTTTGGCCACCGGCCCTTCGATTTCATGCGGGCAAACAATGCCCTTGATCCCCTGATTAAGACGCACCTGCACCGCGGCGGCTTTGCTGTTGTCGTTGAAGGCCAAGAGGATGTAATCGCGCATCTCGGTAAATGTCAGCGGATGATAATCCGCAACCGTGCAGCTGGTCGGGACGCCATGGGTTTCGTGGAGGCAGGGTTCTTTCAGCATATCGGTCACCTTGATGCGATTGTTGATCAGATTGCTGGGATATCATATATGGCTGTAAATATTATGTCAAAGAAAAACGAACCTAATAAATCCTTTATTTCGAGGAGCTTGCCTAAAAGGAATTGTTGATTTGCCTGCCCGTTGGCTGGGTTCGAGGATATTTCATGCCGCTGACAAAAGACCTTCTTCCGATGGAAGCCCGCCTGGTCGCCGAGTTGCCGCGCGGGCGCGAATGGCTGTACGAGCCCAAATGGGACGGCTTCCGCTGCCTCGCCTTCCGGCGCGGGAACGAGGTCGAGCTGCGATCGAAATCGGGCAAGCCGCTCGGCCGCTATTTCCCCGAGATTGCGGCGATGCTGAAACGGCTATCAGCGCCGCATTTCGTTCTCGACGGCGAGCTGCTGATCGGCCGCGGCGACCATTATTCCTTTTCCGATCTGCAGCTGCGCCTGCATCCGGCAGCAAGCCGGGTCGAGAAACTGTCGCGCGAGCAGCCAGCCAGCTTTGTCGTCTTCGACCTGCTCGAGGAAGCAAAGAAAGAACTAACCGCGCTTCCCTTCGAAGAACGGCGCGCACGCCTGGAAGCGTTTCACAAAAAAAATTGCGTCGGCGAAAGGCAGATCATCCTGTCGCCGCAATCGCCGCGCGCCTCGACCGCCATGGGCTGGCTTAAAAACAAGAAATGGCATGTCGATGGCCTCGTCGCCAAGAACCGCCATGACAAATACCAGCCCGGCGAGCGCGCGATGCGGAAGTACAAGCTGATCCGCACCGCGGATTGCGTCGTCGGCGGGTTTCGCTATGCCAGCAATTCCCATCAAATAGGCTCGCTGCTGCTCGGCCTCTATGATGACGAGGGCGCGCTGCATCACGTCGGCTTCACCTCCTCCATCCCCTCGAAGGACCGCCAGGAGCTGACGGATATGCTGGAGAAGATCGTGCAGAAGCCCGGCTTCACCGGCCGCGCGCCCGGTGCGCCCAGCCGCTGGAGCACCGAGCGTTCGGCCGAATGGGAGCCGCTGGCGCCCAAAATCGTGGCCGAAGTCGCCTATGACCATGTCACCGACGAGCGCTTCCGCCACGGCACGCGCCTCCTCGGCTTCCGCCCCGACAAGCCGCCCGCGCAATGCACGATGGACCAGATTTTGCATTAGGCATTCTAGGGCCGGTACTCATAAAATTTTTCAGGGCGAGATACGCAACATTCCCATGCCGGACTTGTTCCGGCATCCAAAAGCGCGTCCGCGCGTCACATAGCGGCAATTTCTGATTCATGTGACGGCCGGACGGCCTTTTGGACCCCGGAACAAGTCCGGGGTGGTTCAGTCGCTTCATTGAATTTATTTTCGAAGTTTTATAGGGGTCGGCGCCTAATGCAGATAACCTTCGAATTCCCGCCGCGACAGGCAGTTGATGACCTGACCCTTGGCCGCGCCGCCTTTGCGTGCCATGGCGACCGACCATCGGACATTGTCGATCTCATCTTCGGAATGGGCGTCGGGGTCGAGGCTAAGCATGCAGCCCAGTTCCAGCGCCCGCGGCAGCCAGCGCCAGTCGAGGTCGAGCCGCCAGGGATGGCCGTTGACTTCGATCGCCACGCCATGCTCCGCGCAGGCGCGCAACACGGCCTCGATATCCACGTCATAGCCGTGGCGGCGCAACAGCTGCCGTCCGGTAATGTGCCCCAGCACCGTCGTGTGCGGGTTCGACACGGCTTTGATCAGACGCGCGGTTTGTTCGTCTTTATTCTTGCGGAATTGGCTGTGAATGCTGGCGACGACAAGGTCGAAGCTCTTCAGCACGCTTTCCGGATAGTCGAGCGCGCCGTCGGACAGAATATCCGATTCAATGCCCTTGAAGATGCGCACCGCCTTGCCGCGCGCCTTGCGGTTGAGGCGGTCGATTTCTTTCTGCTGGGCGCGGACCTCGGCGGCTTTGAGGCCGCCCGCGTAATGCGCGCTTTGGGAATGATCGGTAACGCCGAGATAGCTGAAGCCCTTTTCCTGGCAGGCCTCGGCCATTTCGGTGAGCGTCGCCGCGCCGTCGGACTGGTCGGTATGCGCATGCAGGATGCCCTTCACATCGGAGAGCGTGACCAGCACCGGCAGCCGCTTCTTCGCGGCAAGCTCCACCTCGCCGCGCCCCTCGCGCAGTTCGGGCGGGATGAATTGCAGCCCCAGCGCCTGGTAGATATCGCTCTCGCTTTCCGCTGCGATGCGCGATTTGCCGTGCCACAGGCCGTCGGGTGCGAGGCGATAGCCTTTCTTCGCCGCCAGCGCCGCCAGCTGCGCGAGGTGATTGGCCGATCCCGTCGCGAAGAGCAGCGCCGCGCCGAAATGGCTTTTGGGGCAGACGATCAATTCGATGTCGTTGATCTTTTCCACCCCGTCGCGGCTGTCCGCCGCCACGATCCGGAAGTCGCCGACCAGTTCGCACATGCGCCGCATATCGCCCGCGATGGTTATCTCGCTCAAATCAGGCCGACGGGCGCGGATGGCCTCGGCCGCCCGCTCGAGAACGGCCTCCGCGCGGTGAAGATGGATTTTTCCCAGCGACTGGCGGCGCAACTCGATGCCGTCTTTCAGCTTGCGCTGGAGGGCTGATGAGAGCGCCTTGGTGTCGATGGTGCCTTTTTCCAGCGCCGCTTCGAGTTTTGCGATGTCATCGAAACCGGCGGCGCGGACCTTCTGAAGATCGCCCTGCCGCAGGTTGGGAATATCGGCCAGTTCCAGCAGGGATGCCGGGACGTCCTTGCGCATCTCCTCGAGTTTCGGATGGGTGCCTTGGCGATGGAGTTTGCCGATGATATCCGCGATGGCGTCGCCGACGCCGGGGATGGCGGTCAGCCGGTCCTGCGCGATCAGCTCGTCCAGCGGCGCGCCCGCCGCGCGCAGGTTGCGCGCGGCGGTCAGATAGGCTTTCGCGCGATAGGGATTGCCGCCTTTCAGTGCGACCCGCTGCCCGAATTCCTTGAGCAGGCCCGCGACTTCTTCGGCTTCCAGGGTCATGATCTTTCCTGCAAAAATTGTTTTTATGCCAAGGAACGGAGGTTCCACCGGGTTCCCGGAAAGCGGGCGGATTAGGAAAATCGCCCGCCGGAAAGCCTTACGTGCAAGCGAAAAACATGGTGTAATACCGGCATCAACATGGAGGCCGCCGCGCAAACACAGAAACCCGAAGAAAACCTTGGTTTTTTCCGTTATGCCGTGAACTTCACCAAGGGGCTGATCAAGGACAACAAGTTCTGGTCGCGCTTCAATGCGATCCCGAACGGCGTCATCTTCATCGCGCAGGGCGTGGGCGCCGGCGTGTTTCTCGTCGCGGGCGCGCCCCTGATTGCCCAGGTCGCGGGCTTTGCCGGCTGCGCTGCGCTGTGCGGCATCGGTCTCTACGGCATCGGCTACGGCTTCCCGCGCGCCTGGCAAAGCATGGAAGGCCTCTGTGCCCGCACCTTCCCCAAATTCAATCCGCCCAAGGCGGTGCGCGAGCCGGTGGCGGCGCTGGCGAACAAAATCGCGCAGAAACCCTGGGCAAAAAAGTTTCTCAAAAACCCCGTCATGCGGTTCTGGCCGCAGCTGAAGACGGAACAGCAGCAGGATATTTTCCTGGCCGCACTGACGCTCGAGGGCGCCTCCGCCGCCGGCGTCGCCTGCGCCGTCGCGATCGCGCCACACATCATGGCGCTGCCCGCCGTGACGATCGCGGGCGGCTTCCTGATCGCCGGCGCCTGCTGGACCATCGCCACCTGCGCTTTCGATGTCTATTCCTGCGCGAAGACCCTCGTGCAGGCCTTTGCCAAGCACCGGCAGGAAAAGAAAGCCAAGAAGGCGCCAGCTCCAAAACAATCCGCCCCCGCCCCGCAGCCGCAGGAGCCTCAATCCAAGCCGCTTCCGGCGCCCGTCGCCGCCGCCTTCAACAAAAAGGCCGATGGCGCGGAAGCCCCTCAGCCGCCCGCGCCGCCCCCGAAGCCTGCGCCGCCGCCCGCGCATCCGTGATATCTGCCTGTTTTGCCGGGATATTAGCCGGTACAGGGCCGGCGCCAAAAAATATCATTCCGGCTCAAACCTTTTGCTTTGCGGCGCTGTCTAATTGTTATGATGGTCTGAAAAGCAATGAGGCGCGCTATGCATGACTATGTGACCTATTTCGATGCGACGCACGAGGGCTGGCATACTTGGCCGCCCCTGTTGATCCCGCTGTTACTGGCGGCGCTGTTTGCCTGGATGTTCCTGAAGCCTTTTTCCGGGCGCAGAAAATCGTCGAAGCTTATGGGCGGTCTCGGGTTTGTTTTTTGCATGATGATGACCGCGCTGGTTTTCTATACCCAGTATAATGAATATATCAGCATACAAACGGCTGCCGCCGCGAATGGCCTGAAAACTGTCGAAGGGACAGTCGAACATTTCATTCCCATGCCCTACAACGGCCACGCGCAGGAGCATTTCTGCGTTAAGGATGTCTGCTTTGCCTATTCCGATTTCAGCGCCTCATCCGGTTTTAGCCGCACCGCCTCCCATGGGGGACCGATCCATGAAGGGCTGCAGGTGCGCATTTCATACCTGGCCTACGATGCGCCGATCAATGCGGGGAATATCATCGTCCGACTAGAGATCCGGCCGTAGCGAGGTGGATTTCGCAGTTACTTCCGCAACATAGCGCCCGCCATAATCTATTTGACATATAATTCCAGACCTCTTATAGATACCGCCACGCTGGGTATCCACGACAGAGCGATTTTGCCTGTTTCTTGCCTGTCAGTTCCCGCCCGGCTGAAACAGCCGAAATGCATCAAGAGAAGGAAACAGCACGATGAAACTCCCGAGAATTCCGAAACCTCCCAAGCTTCCCGTCAAAAGACTCGTCGGCCTCGGATCGATGGCCGTTCTCCTGACCACCGGCATCACCGGCGTTTACAATTTCGCCAGCGCGAAAGTGGACGAGCATAAACAGGCGGCCGTCATGCATGCCGCGCAAACATGCGAAGACAAGCTGCACTGGAAGAACATGCCCTGCACGCTCGAAGAGCAGCAGGCGCTGCTGACCCGCGAAGACATCGAGCGCCGCGAATGGAAAGGCGGCGCGGCCGCCGGCATCGGCATCATGCTATTGATGGCGTCGTTCTAGAAATCCCGGGCGAAGTAAGAGACGGCTACGTCGCTTCATTTGCGTAAATTCGTGTTCAGTCGTGGGGAATGATCTTACGGGCGCGCGGCTTGGGGTGGGGATAGGGATGGAGGATCGTTGTTCCGTTAGTCCAGCCGCCGCCCAGCGCGCGGATCAGGTCGGTGTCGGACAGGAGGCGCTGCGTGTGGATGTTGATCCTGTCGATCTCCGCCTGCAGCGCCGCGTTCTGGGCCACCACCACGTCCAGATAAGTGGTTTCCCCGCCCTTGTAGCGTACGCGCATCAGTTCGACCGTTTTTTCGGCCGCGGCAGTGGCGATGGCCTGGGTGCCGCTTTCCAGGGCGAGCTGCTTGTTCGCAACCAGCGCATCCTCGACGTTCTGAATCGCCGTCAACACCGTGCCGCGGTAGTGCGAGGCGGTTTCGGCGTATTTGCCGTGCGCCTGCCTGACCTGCGCCTCGAGGCGCCCGCCCGTGAAAATGGGCGTCAGCAGGTCGGCACCCAGCGTCCAGAACAGGCTGGGCGCCTTGAGCAGCAGCGGCACGGCCGCGCTGCCATAGCCGCCTGCGGTATTCAGCGTCAGGTCGGGGAAGAAGGCGGCGCGCGCCACGCCGATGCTGGCGTTGGCGGCCTCCACCTCACGCGCGGCGGATGCCACGTCGGGCCGTCGCACCAGCAGCATCGCGGGGACGCCGGGCGCCGGCGGCGCGGGCACCAGGGCGATGGATTTTTTGCGCTTCAATGAAAAGAGCGACGGGCTCTCGCCGATCAGCACGGCAATCGCATGTTCGGTCTGTTGGCGATGCAGGCGATTGTCGGCGGCGCGCGTCTTGGCGTCGTAGAGCTGCGTTTCCGCTTCCGTGACGTCCGCTTCGGAAGCGATTCCGCCCTTGAAAGCGTCGCGGTTGAGATCATAGGCCTTCTGGTAGTTGGCGACCGTTTCATCAAGCAGGATCGCGAGATCGTCAAAGCTGCGCAGCGTGAAATAATCGTGAGCGACTTCCGCCTCGATGCTCAGTTGCGCGGCTGCGAGGTCGTCTTCATTGGCCTCAATGACCTTCTTGTCGGACTGGACCTGTGCCCGCACGCGGCCCCAAAGGTCGGTCTCGAACGAGGCTTCGCCCTGGACCACGATATTATCGTAGAAGTGCGGGTTGAAGCCCGCTGTCGTGCGCGAGGTTTCGTACCGCGTCGGCGCGACGTCGAGCGAGACCTGCGGATAGAGATGCGAGGCGTCGATATGCGCGACGGCGCGCGCCTGCTGCAGCCGCGCGAAGGCCTGCTTGACGTCCTCGTTGTTGAGGGCCGCTTCCTGTTCGAGCATGTTCAGGTCGCGATCTTTGAAAACCTTCCACCAGTCGCGCTGGATGCCGGGATGGTTCGGATCGACCTTCAGCCAATGGCCCTTCGCTTCCTTGTAAGCGGCCCCCTGCAATACGGTCGGCAGCGGGCGGTCCTGCACGGGCGAGCACCCGTTGAGGACAGTCGTCGCCAGCAGCAGCATCGCAAAGACGCGCGCCTTGGTTTGGGTATCAGGCTGTCGGGACATCGGGTTGCTTTAAAAATTGGACCGGGGAGAAGGCTAAAGCCCGCCCATCTCCAGCGTCAAGCCGCCCAAAAGGATGCCGTCCCCATCGATGAAGAACGTCAAAATATCACGCCTGAACGTGTTTTTTTGCCCTTCGCATTGAAATCTATGGCTTTTACCGCCGGAACGATCCCGAACCCCTACCCCTTTTGGGCGTTGGCTCAATGATAAAGTGCTTGCAAGGAGGTTTATCATGATGAAGTTCAAACAAGCGATTGTTCCGGCTGTCCTGGCCTGCGTGCTTGGCGCCACGGCAGCTTCGGCCCAGACCTATACGACGACAATTACCACGACGACCCGCCACTACGGCGCTCCGGCGGTGGTTTATGACCGCATCGGGATGCTGCGTGCGCAGGAAATCGCCGTGGGTGAACGTCCGGGCAATATCAGCAACGGCGAACTGGTCCGCGATGCCTACGGACGGCCGATCTACGTCTTCGACATCAACAACCGCTACGGCATCTATACCGTGAGCGTCGATGCGAACTCGGGCCGCGTGATCAGCGACGTGGAGCAGGGCGTGCGCTATCACCGTGCAAATTTCTGGGATCGCCTGTTCGCGCCGACGCACTTCATGGACTGAACGCGAGTCCGCCTGACATAAAAATCGCCGCCCCGCGCGAGGCTTCGCGCGGGACGGCGTTTTTGCGCTTCGGACCGGGGGGCGGTGCCGAAGTTGGAAGCCTAGCTGATCACAAGATTGCCTGCCGCCAGCATCGTCGCGGCGTCGAGTCCGGTGATACCGTCGAGGGTGGCGACCGTGACGAAATGGGTGCTGTGGCCGTGCACGTTGGCGACCGACATGACCGAATTGGCGCCGTCGTCCGTGAAATGGACGAAATCGTCGATGTTGCTCGTCGCCGGGTCATACCCGTGCAGGACCGCATGCAGCTCGATGACGTCGTTGACGGCGGTCGTGGTGGTCGTGGTCACGAGGCCTGTCGTCGGGTCGGTGGTGCTGGTGGTCGTCGTGACGGCGGGCGTAAAGTCGGTCACCGTGTCGTTGCCGCCCTTGAAGGCGTTCGAATCGAAGACGAATGTATCGGCGCCGTCGCCGCCGGTCAGCAGGTCGTGCCCGATGCCACCATTGAGCGTATCATTGCCGGCGCCGCCGTCGAGACGGTCGTTGCCGTTGCCCCCGGAAAGGGTGTCGTTGCCGTCGCTGCCGAAAATTGCATCCTTCCCATTGCCGCCGTCCAGGATGTCGTCCCCTGTCGTCCCCGTGAGCGTGACGTAACCGCCGCTGCCCGAATTCCCCGGGCCGCTACCATTACTATTGCCGTTATTGGTGCCTGACGTTGAGTTATCGCCGTGTGACATGTGGTTTCCTTTCTTTCTTTTTCTTCTGCCCCGTTTTTCAGCATATCACCCGAGTGATGAAGCTCTGCTGAATTTCCGGGACAATTTTAATAAAGCATCCTTCAAATGCAATTCCGGAGGAAGGACAATATTTTTCGGGTGAGCGGGAACTTTTTTCTGCGCGTACGGATAAATCGCTTCCTGCGCGGCATTTTTGCCATCGGTTCGGGGCGGAATTTTATCCTGCCACGGACCCGCATGACTTTTGCGGGCATTTTTCTCGGCATGTCCCTCGCCCGGCAGCAGCGCGAAAAAGCGGCCTTGGCGATGGCTTGGCGAAGGAATCGTCCCGGACGAGGCTTTCAGCCACGAAAACATGGCATTTGTCGCAATTTATCCGGAACGGGCTGTTTTCGCTGCCAGATTTAATTTGACATAACCATAAAAAGCCGCTATAAACATCCCACGCAATGCGCCGCTACGTCAGTGCAATTTCGCCTGTTTCGCGCCTGACGGTTTTATGCGCAACCTGCAAAAACGGCCCGAGTGACAAGAATAATCCCGGGCTGTTCATGTTTCCCACCATCATGCATGACTGCCCCTCTTTTATTGAGGTGAGCCATGCGCTCTTCATTGAAGAAAACTTTTTTGACCGCAGCCTTTGCATCTGCCGCGCTTCTTTCCGGCTGCAGCAGCAAGCCTGATGCAGCCAATCCGGCGCCCGAGAAAGCGCGTCCGACGGCTGGACAGGTCATCGCAAGTGCGAAGACCTATTTTGAAACCCATGGCGCCACGCTGATCAAAACCGACAGCTGCGACTATACTTGGGAAGACGATAGCGGCTGCCGCGTGATCATGGCGTCGAAGCAAGACGACGGGCTGTTGTACACAGGCAGTTACTGGATCCAGCACAATAGCTTTGACACATATTACTGTAATTTCCGCCCCAGCGATGGAACGGCGGGGAAAATCATGGCCGACCTCCGCGCCAAATTCGATGCCGACGCGCGGCGCAAATTCACGGACATGGAATTTACGGTGCTGGGCGGTTACGACGAACCAAGCGTCGGCGCTGTCTACACCGGCACCACCTGCACGTCCCCGATGGCGGCCACATATCTCGTGCGCGCCAAGGCGACGGATGGGCTCTATACCGCCGACTACAAGGAAACCTTTGAGACCACAACCGGCGCGCGGATAAGTGGCGGCATCGACAAAATCACTTCCATCGACGGCGCGGCGAAACCCAAACGCGCGGCGGCGTCACCCGGCTCTGGCGCGCAGCCGGAACAGCAACCAGCCGACGACAGCGGCGAAAGGCCCGCGTCCCGCAGCCATTCTGATTCATCGCCGATCTGCACCGGCGCCTGCACCGGCCCGCATATCGACCTGCAGACCGGCAAGGTAAAAACCTACGGCACGGGACCGGGATACAAGCTGTACTGACGCCGAATTTCATATCAGGAGAATGAATATGTCATCACCCCGAAAGATCAGCCGCATCGACCAGACCGCCGTCAACGATATCAAGACAATACAAACCGGCGACGGCGGAGAGATGCACCAACAGATCGTCTCCAATGTCACCATCGCCGAGGATAGCGACGCCTACCCCGGCTTCATGCAGGAAAAGATGCAGTACCTGCGTAAAAAAATGGATGGCATTCGCGAAGACAGAACCGTTGCGATGGGCGTGGTCGGCTTCGCCGTCGTTGCCGGGCTGACCTTCGGCCTCGCCGTGCCAGCCGGGGCGTTTGGCGTCGGTGCCGCGCTTCTGGCAAAAGTGGCCACTGCCATTCTCGGCGCCGGCGGCGCGATTGAAGGCGCGATCTGGGGATTTTCCCAGTCCTCGCTGAAGCGCCTGGCCGCCGATGAGAAGGAAGTTTTCACCGAACTTGCCGGCTATCACCGTGCCAGATCGCTGGCGATGGCGAAACCGGCCGCGCCCGGATTTGAAGATGCCGATATCTCGAACAAATTCTCAAACGCAGCGGGAAACGCGCCACCCGCCGCCGCGCCCGTGCAGAAGGCCCCCTCGACAGTGGAATTTGCTTCCCTGAAGGAAAAGGGACCGGCCTAGACTTCTGCCGTTATAAGCTTAGCTTCGGCGCCCGCAGACGCAGCGGCCGCGGCACTTTGGTGTCTGCTATCAGCGGCAGCCCCGCCTCGAGGTAATCGCCGAAGGCTCTCGACTCTGCTTGCGCCTGTTCGGCACGCGATGCGGTCTCGCGCCGCTCCCCGGCGCGCCTCTTCTCGGCCTCTGCCAGCACGCCCACCACCGCGGCTCCCTTGCCGAACGCGTGCGCATCTTCGAGCGGCGTGCGCCCTTCGGAATCGCGCGCCTCAAGCGACGCGCCATTGTCGAGCAGCAGGCGCATGATGGCGGGCGCATCCGCGAAGGAAGCCAGGTGGAGCGGCGTCGCGCCGTCGGAGCGTATGCTGTTGACGTTCGCGCCCGCCTCGACCAGCAGCCGGGCGGATTCAAAATCGCCCATCCAGCAGGCAGTCTGGAGCGGCGTCTCGCCACCATTGTCCCGGATATCGGGATCGCCCTTCGCGACAATGATCGCAGAGATCGCGGCAGCATTGTGGGCGGAAACTGCCATGTGCAGCGGCGCCCAGCCATTTCGTCCGCAACGTGCAGTCAGGTCCGCGCCCGCCGCGATGAAGGCTTTTATCTTCGCCTCGTCGGCTTCCATGGAGCGTATTTCTTTCAGCAGCTCCTGGCCAAGTTCCTGCCCCGATGGCGCGGACATTCAAATGCCTCTTTAAACGGCCGGCCCCTTCGGCGCGGCGGGTTTTGCCGCCACTTTCTGCGGCAGGCCTGGGCTGAACGGGTTCAGCGGCGTATGGCCGTCGTTGAAGTTGAGGCCGAATTGCGCGGGTTCGCCGTTGCCTTTCACGTCGATGTAGGAAAGTTCGATCCCTTTATACATTGGCGGTTCGCCATGGCGCGGGCCGCCAAAGCTGTAGGGCAGATCGATGTTTTCGCCAGCGGGCGTCTTGTAATACAGGCTGTTGCCGCCCTGCACATGCAGGCGCGCGTCGACTTTCTCGTAACCCGTTTCGGGCGAGCCGAGATAAAGCTCGTTCTTATTGTGCATCTGGATCAGCAGGCGCCCGTCGGGGAAGCGTGCGGCGTTGAATACGCGCGGCTTTTGCAGGTCCTGGTAGCCGTAGAGTTTTACCGTCTCTTTCGAAATCGCCTCGTTCAACGCCTGCGCCGTGGCCGTGTCCATCAGTGCGCCGCGCGTCGTCTGGTTGTTGGCGATCAAGCGCGCGTCGGTGAGCGCACCCGCTTCGTTGAACTCATGCACGAGAGTATAGGGTGTCTGCACGTCTTCACCGCGCGCGACGCTCAAGGCGTTCTTGCCGAACAGCTCCTTGCGCTCGCCCCAGATCATGAAACCTTCCGCGCCCTGATGCGGCAGGAAGTAGGCGCCATTGCCGCCGTCATTGTCCATGAACAGGATCTGGCCTTGCGGAAAATCGAGACCGAATTTGATGGTGCCTTTGTTCGATGCCATGGATGCCCTCGTTTCTGTCGTCCAAGCGCCAGAATCGGCGCGGGACGGGAGCCATTAAACGCCTTCTGCTATGTTATGTCAATTAAATTCAAAGGATTGAAAGCCTCCTGCAAGCTTGTCCGGCTATCCCTTTTCCTGCATTCCGGCTACCTTGCCTAAACGGATGAAAGACATAAATTTTATTAATAGGTTCAATAAAAAATGGTCTCGGACATGACAAGCACGCAAAACGTGGCGAAGCTGCCTGACACGAAGGTCGGGCGCCTCTCCGACCTTCAGAAGGCGGTTGAAACCCGCATCATCGGCCAGCAGGAACTCATCCGCAGCATGATGATCTGCCTGCTCTGCGATGGCCACATGCTTATCGAAGGCATGCCGGGCCTCGCCAAGACGACGGCGGCCAAGACGCTTGCCGCCGCGCTCGAGGGCGATTTCATGCGCATCCAGTTTACGCCCGACCTGCTGCCCTCCGACCTCGTCGGCACCGATATCTATCTGCAGGAAAAAGGCGTCTTCGAATTCCGCAAAGGCCCTCTGTTCAACAACATTATCCTCGCCGACGAAATCAACCGGGCGCCGGCCAAGGTGCAGTCCGCCCTGCTGGAAGCGATGGAGGAAAAACAGGTCTCGGTCGGCCACGAGACCTATAAATTGCCCGAGCTCTACATGGTGCTGGCGACCCAGAACCCCATCGAGCAGGAGGGCACCTATAACCTGCCCGAAGCGCAGCTCGACCGTTTCCTGATGCATGTCGTCGTGCGGTACCCGAACCACGATGAAGAGATGAAAATTCTCCAGCTCGACGAAGGCCTGGAGAAGAAAAAGGCGGAACATAAGGAAACGCCCGTCCCCGCCATCCACCAGGCCGATGTCTTCGCGGCCCGGCGCGAGGCGGCATCCATTTATATGGACGACAAGCTGCGCCATTACGCCGTCTCGCTGGTGAGCGCGACGCGCGAGCCGGGAAAATACAGCGACAAGCTGGCGAACTGGCTGCAGTTCGGCGCCTCGCCGCGCGCCACGCTCGGCATCGTCCGCGCAGCGCGGGCGCTGGCCTGGCTGCAGGTCGACAGCTACGTCTCACCGCATCACATCCAGCAGGTGGCGCCGAATATCCTGCGCCATCGCATCATCCCCACATTCGAGGCGGAGGCCGAAGGCGTCACGCGCGACCGCATCATCCAGCATCTCCTCGAAGTCGTGGCGGTGCCGTAAAGCGAGGCCTCCCATGCTTTACCCCGATTTCGAGGAACTCCTGCAACTGGGCTACAAGGCGGCGAAGCTCGACCTCTCGTCGCGCCGCAAGGTGAAGTCCATCGTATCGGGCGACCACCGTTCGCCGTTTCGCGGCAAGGGCCTGGAATTCGAGGAAGTGCGCGAATATGTGCCGGGCGACGACGTGCGCAACATCGACTGGCGCGTCACCGCCCGCACCGGCCGGGCGCACTTAAAATTGTTTTCGGAGGAGCGCGAGCGCAGCGTCATCGTCTGCACCGACGTGAACGCCGCCATGCGCTTCGGCACCCGCGGGACCTTCAAGTCCATCCAGGCGGCGCGCGCCGCCGCGCTGATCGGCTGGGCGGCCAGCCATAACAACAACCGCGTCGGCGCGTCTTTCTTCGGCAACGTGCAGGGCGGCATGCTGTTCGTCGACCCGTCGCGTTCGCGCCGCTCGCTGTGGCAGATGCTCAAGATTTTAAGCGACAGGAAGGATTATCACCTGAAGCCCGTGACGCTCGAAGATCATTTGCGTTACCTGAACAAGGCGGTGCCGTCGGGCGCGCTGGTCTTCATCCTCAGCGATTTCGTGACGCTCACCCCCGACCTGAAAAAGCGCTTGGGCGAGTTGCACCGGCGCGCGGATGTCGTGCTCGTCCCGGTCAACGACCCGGCGGACAGCCGCCTGCCGCAGACCGGCCCGGTCGTTTTTGACAACGGCGCCGTGCGCCTGCGCATCGATACGGGCGACAGGCAGGGCCAGAAGACTTACGAGGCGCTGTGGCGCGAAAACCGCCAGCGCCTGGACAATATCGTCAATTCCCTGAAGCTGGGCCATATCGCGCTGACGACGCCCGGCGATGTGTACGCCGATCTCGTCAACGGCCTGAAGCGCGCGGGAAGACGCCAAGGTGGATCGCATGAACCAAAACCTGCTGTCACAACTGCGTGACATAGACGGGCTCGACGCCATCGGCCTTTGGCCGCTCGCGCCCGGCTGGTGGGCGCTTTTGGCGCTGCTGGCGGTGGCGGTGATCGGCGTCCGGATCTATGTCCGCCGCCCGCGCAAGTCAAAAGCGCCGAAGGCGGACTGGAACGCCGAGAAATTGGCCCTGCTCTCCGCGCTGCGCGGCGAGACGGATGTGAAAAAAAAGGCGGCGGCCCTGTCGTCGCTGCTGCGGCAGGCCGCCATGAAGCGCCACGGCCGCGATGCCTGCGCGGGGCTCGAGGGCTCCGCCTGGCTCGACTGGCTCGCGCAGCACGACCCCGCGCAATTCGACTGGGCGTCCCAGGGAAAGATTTTGCTGCAGGCGCCCTATGCGCCGGCGGGGGCGGTTGCGGGCGCGGAGATGGATGCGCTGGTGACGGCCGCCGAGAAATGGATATAGGAATGTTTGAATTCGCCTGGCCATGGATGGGATTTCTGGTACTGCTGCCGCTGCTCGTGCGGGCGCTGGCACCCGCCTTGCGCGAGGGCGGACGGTTGGGCGCACTTCGCTTCCCGCACCTCGACCTGCTGCGCATGGCCTTTAAAACCCAGGCGACCGCCGACCGCAAGCCCAACCTGCTGTTCGCCACGCTGTTGTGGCTGGCCTGGATTGGGCTTGTCGGCGCGGTGATGCAGCCGCAGATCGTCGACCAGATGGCCGAGGTCACGACCGAAGGCTACGATATCATGCTGGCCGTCGACCTGTCGGGTTCGATGGCGGCGCTCGACTTCTCGAACGGCGACGACCAGGTCAATCGGCTCGACGTCGCCAAGCAAGCCGTCGGCCAATTCGTGAAAGACCGCAAGGACGACCGTATTGGCCTCGTCCTGTTCGGCGCGAACGCCTATATGTACGCGCCGCTGACGCAGGACACCGAATCCGTCGGCAAGATGCTGGACACGGCGGCCGTCAACATGGCGGGTGATTCCACCGCCATCGGCGACGCGCTCGGCCTTGCCGTCAAGGCGCTGCGCGACCGGCCCGAAAAATCGCGTCTGATCGTGCTGCTGACCGACGGCGGCGACAATGCCAGCACTCTGCCGCCCCTGCAGGCGGCGCAGCTGGCCAAAGAATACGGCATCCGCATTTACACCATCGGCATCGGCAGTTCCGGCCCCGTGCCCATTCCCGATGAAAACGGCAATATCGTGCGCGGCCAGTTCCCCGTCGACGAAGACCTGCTAAAGGCCATCGCCGACAAGACGGACGGCGGCTTTTACCGCGCCACCGACGCCGAAGCACTCAAGGATGTCTACGCGCAGATCGACAAGCTGGAAAAAAGCACCGTCGACAAGCGCCAGTACCTGATCCGCACGCCGCTCTACCGCTATCCGCTCGGGGCGGCGCTGGCGCTGCTGGCGATCTTAAGCCTTCTGCCGCTGTTGCCGGGAAGGAGGCTCCATGCCGCCTGACGCCGGACAGAGTTTCAATTTCGCATCGCCCGGGTGGCTCTGGGGACTCGCGCTGCTGCCACTTCTGTGGCTGCTCTACGCGCTGTTCTTCCGCGAGAAGGCGCAGAACCGCGAGCTGCTCAATTTCGCCGACGCCCACCTGCTGCCGCACCTGCTGGCCGACGGGGATGGCGGCGCGGCGCGCAAGAAGGGGCTCGGCCTGCCGCTGGCGGCCTGGTCGGTGATTTTCGCGCTCGGCCTTGTCGCCATGGCAGGCCCGCGCTGGGATTACACCGAGCTGAAAGCCTTCAGTTCCACGCGGAATCTTGTCATCCTGCTCGACCTGTCGAAATCCATGGACGCGCAGGACGTGAAACCCTCGCGCCTGACCCGCGCGCGCGAAGAGATCGAGGATATCGCGCAAGGCGCCAAGGCCGTCAACATCGGCTTTATCGTCTTCGACAGCGTCCCGCACATGATCACGCCGCTGACCGACGACCGGCAGACGCTGATCCACCTGCTGCCCTCGTTCAACACGGGCCTGTCATATATCTCCGGCCACAACCTCGCTCCCGCGCTCGACATGGCGCGCGGCATGCTGGCCTCAGCGCCGGGCAGCGAAAAGAACGTGCTGGTCATCAGCGACGGCGGCTTCGACGACGGCGATGCCGCGATTTACCGCGCCGAAAAGAAACTGACCGAAGCGGGCGCGCGCATCCATGTCATGGGCGTCGGCACGAAACAGGGCGCGCCGGTGCGCGACAAGGACGGCTTCATTCAGAAAGACGGCGCAACGCAACTATTCCGCATCGACGAGGACCGCTTGCGCCGCATCGCGTCCGACGGCAACGGCATCTACACAGGCGCCGATTACTTCGACAATGGCACGCGCGCCCTGTTGTCCGAAGTCGAGCGCCCCTCCAGCAGCAATACCGAAAGCGGCAAGACCACCCGCTTCTGGGACGAGCGGTTCTATGTCTTCCTTTTTCCTGCCCTGCTGCTGCTCCTGCCCTGGTTCCGACGCAATGCGGCCTTTCCGCTGGCCCTTGTCTTGCTCCTGTCGCTGCCGGGGCATTCCGCGCAGGCCTTTGAATGGCGCGACCTGTTCCTGAACAAGGACCAGCAGGGCCAGAAAGCGCTTGAGGACAAACAATACGGCAAGGCGGAGCAGAAATTCGACGACCCCTACCGCCGCGGCGTCGCCCAATACAGGGCGGGGAATTATGATGAAGCCGCCAAATCCTTCGCCGCTTCGAAGCGGCCCGATGTCACGGGTAAAGCGGAATACAACCTCGGCAACGCGCAGCTGATGGCCGGCAAGGTGCAGGACGCTATCAATACCTATGAAGACGTGCTGAAGAAGGACCCCGGCAACGACAACGCCAAGCACAACCTCGAGATCGCCAAAAAACTGCTCGAGCAGCAACAGCAGCAAAGCAGCGACAAGAACCAGAAGCAGGATCAAAACCAGCAGCAAAGCAAGAACGACAAGCAGAACCAGTCGAAAAGCCAGCAGGATCAAAACCAGAAACAGGGCCAAGACCAGCAGCAGAACCAGGCGAATAATTCGCAGGACAAGCAGCAGCAGGACAAGCAACAGCAACAGAATCAGCAATCGCCATCCTCACAGCAACAGAAGCAGGCCGAACAGCAGAAACAGGATCAGCAATCGGCCCAGCAGCAGCAAAAGCAGCAGGAACAGCAGGACAAACAGAACCAATCCGACCAACAGCAAGAACAGCAACACCAGCAGAAACAGGACCAGCAATCCGCCGAGCAGCAGCAAAAGCAACAGGCACAGCAGGATAAACAGAACCAGTCCGCCCAAGAGCAAAAGCAGGATGAACAGAAGCAGGCGGAACAGCAAAAACAGGACCAAACCCAGCAACAGCAGCAGCAGGAAGCACAGCAAAAGCCTGAAGGCCAGCAAGGCCAGGATCAGCAGCCGGAGAACCAGCAGCAGGGCCAGCCGCATGATACCCGCCGCACTGCGCGGGATGTGAACGCCGACCAGTGGCTCGACCGCATCCAGAACGACCCGGAATCCTTCCTCAAGAACAAGTTCTATATCGAGACGATGCGCCAATCGAAAAAGGGAGCAGAAGAAACGCCATGAAAAAAATCCTGATCACCCTCGCCGCCCTCTGTTTCATTCTCGCCAGCCGCGCCGCCTTTGCGGCCTCCTTCATCGCGACGGTTGACCGTGCGACTGTTCCGGCCGGCGAAAGCGTCACGCTCGATCTCAGCGTGGAGGGGACCGAGCCGAAGGGCGATCCCGATGTCTCGGCGCTGGACAACGACTTCACCATCGTCTCGCGCGGCCAGTCGTCGCAGACGAATATTATCAATGGCCAAGTGTCGGACACGACGAGCTGGGACATCGTGATGCTGCCCAAGAAAGCGGGCACGCTGACGATCCCTTCCCTCTCCATCGATACCGAAAGCGGCACGCTGCACACCGAAGCCATTACGGTCGAGGTCGGCAAAAGCGCGCCCGCCTCCGCCGACAGCGACCTGTCGGTTGATGCGCAGATCAGCAAGCGCGATCCGTACCAGAACGAGCCCGTGGTGCTGACGGTCAAGCTCGTCGCCCGCAAGAAGATCGCCGACGTCGGCGCGCCCGACTTCAAGGTCGACAATGCCGTCGTCGAGCCGCAGGGGAAACCGGAAGTGCGCGACGCCACCATCGGCGGCACGCGCGCGACGGTCATCGAAATCCGCTACCTCATCACGCCGCTCCAGCCCGGCAAGCTTGAGATTCCCGCCTTCGCTTTCCACGGCAAGGTCGTGTCGTCGGAGCACCAGAACGGCAACCCGTTCGGTTTCGACATTCCCGACCCGTTCAACATGATGCAGGAGTTCAATAACTTCCCCGGCTTGAGCCTGATGAAGCCTTTCGCCGTTGAAAGCAGACCCATCACGCTCGACGTGCGCAAGCCCGCGGCGGCGATGGACCCGTGGCTGCCGCTCTCAGCGCTCAAGCTGGGCGATGAATGGGACGATGCCCAGAAACCAAAGGTCGGCGAGCCGCTGACGCGAAAATTGACGCTGTCTGCCATCGGCACGACGGGATCCGTCCTGCCCGACCTTGAGGGCCGCATCGATCCTTCGGGTAATTTCCGCATCTATGCCGACAAACCTGATATTGGCCAGAGTCCGCGCACCGACGGCAAGGTTTCCGGCTGGCGGCAGCAGAGCTTCACGCTGATTCCGCAGAAGGAAGGCAAGCTGACGCTGCCCGAAATCCGCGTGCCCTGGTGGGATGTCGAGAACAACAAGATCGCCTATGCCACCGTTCCCGCCAAGACCATCGACGTGGCGCCGGGCGAACCGGGCCAGCAGCCGGCGCCTCCGCAACCCGCGCCTCAGCCGCAGGGTCAGAAGCCGACGGCGACCATGCCCGCGCCGCAGGTGCCTGCCGCCGTTCCCGCCGTGCCGCACACATTATATATCATCCTCGCCCTGCTGTGCGGCGCCGTGGCCGTGCTGGCGGGCCTCGTGATCCACCTGTCGCATAAGCTCTCGCGTCAGAACGCCGCCACTATGCGCGCGCCGTCGCCCGTTTCGGCGAACGAAGACAGGATTTCGCTTGAGGCATTGATGCACGCGAAGACACCCGACGACATCCGCCAATTCCTGCAAACCTATGCGCACCAGCACTGGGGCCTGCCCGTTAACGCCGCGCTGAAAACGATCGCGCAGGAAATGGACCGTTTCCTGTCCGGCGACGCGCGGACTGCAGCGAAGGAAAGCTGCCTCGCCGTCGATTCCGCCCTCTATGCCGGAAAGCAGATCGACGCGCCCGCGATGGCGAAGCGCTGCCATGACGCGCTCAGGACTGGCCAGGCGAGCCCTCCCGCGCTGGCGGCGCCCAAACGCTATGGCACGCTCAACCCGAGCTAACCCCTTGCGGCTATTGGCCAGCGCAGCGCTGTTGCGCCCGGCGGCGCAATGTGCTGGAATACGCTCTGTAAAGGGCATGGCACATGCTGCGTTTCAACCAGGTCGTCGACACCTTTCCTTCCGTCCGCATTCCGTCGGAGACGGGCGGTTTGCCGATTGAGGTGTCGCTGATCGCGCAACTTGGTCACGGCGCCGGCAACCATCTTTTTGCCAGCATCGCGTCGCGCCAGCGCCATCATGCCGCCTTCATCGACGAACTGGACGAGCCTTCGGCCAAGCTGGGCGGCACGGATTTCACGAAGGGCGACGCGACCTCTCTGTATTCTTTCGTCGTGGGCCCGAAAGGCCATCCTTTCCATCGCCATGCCGGGCATCGCATTTTCACCGCCGTCTCAGGGAGCGGCGGGGCGCAGTTGCGCTTTTCCAGCGCTTCCGCCGCACAGATCGAGAGCGACCCGAAAAATTTTCTGCGCGCCATGCGCTTTGTCAATATTCCACCCGATTGCATGTTCGCCGTGCGCTTCGGCGGCGAGACCTGGCACCAGTTCTATCCGCTGTCGCGCAATTCGCTGCATCCGGTGTTCTTCGCCCTGTCCTGCCATACGAACGAGCTGGGAGGAAACCTTCCGGATGAGCTGAAAAAGAAGGTGATCGCCAACGAGGCGGATATCCCCAGTCTTACCGAACTGCCGCCCCCCGCCGTCTCTGCGCTGCTGGCGTCGAAGGACTTTCGCCCGGAAGGCGTCCCGACGACGGCCCTGTCGCTCGATGCACCAGAAGGCACCTTCCACCGCCTCGTGTGCAACACGGTGCGGGGAAGCGCCGGCATCCTGCGCGGCGCCTGGGGCAATTGGAAAAATGCCGGCGGCTACCTGTCCTATGCGGGGCCGCAGCGCGAGGTAAAGGCCCTGAAGGCACCGCCCGAAGGCTCGCTTCTGCTCAGGCATCTTGCGGGCCTGCGCATCCACCACGACGATACTTTCAGCATTGCCGTCGCCGGCGCGAAAACGGGGCGTTTAAGCGCCTCGCGCTTCATGGCGGCGCTGCTTGATGGCTTTCTCATCACGGCGCCTCGCGGCGTGTCGCGCCTGATGGCCGTGCGCAATACCCTCGTGAAGCCGCTCGGCCTGCGAACCTCGCCACTGGGCTGTCCGGTGTCGTCGCTCCTGTCGCCGAAGACGGACAATCTTTTTGCGGGGCAGTATCCCGTTCTCGACCAGGAGATCAACGCCACGGACACGCGCGCGCAAGTCGTTCTGGGCGCCAATGACAAACATCTGTCATTCCGCTCCTGCATCGGCGTTGAAATATCCGGAAGCCGGATCGACATGACGCTCGGCACGCGCGTCCATTGCAAGAACTGGTTCGGCCGCTTCTATATGGCGGTCATCGACCAGGTTCACCGTCATTACATCTCGCCCACAATCCTGCGCCGCGCGGTGGAATACGCGCTGGTCCAGGCGGATGCCCTTTCAACCGCCTAAACGTAAGCGTCCGCCTTCTTCGGCAGGATCACCGCGTCGTCGAGGGTCACCTTGACGCCGCTGACGCGTAGCGTGTCGGCGAGATGCTCGATGTCACGGATCGAAAAGGCCTCGAGCGGCAGGGAGAAATTCGCGCCGCCGTCGGGCCGCGCCTTCACGAACAGGATCGGCTTGCGCCGCGTATAGGGCTCGAGCGTGCTCTCCGAGCGGTAGGCATGCATGGTACGATACCGGACCAGGAGATGCTTGAGCCCGTCGTCGGTGAAATCGCGGTCGTTGACCTCGAAATAATCGCGTGTGGCGATGGTGACGGCGGCGATATCGGCCAGCGCCATCGAATGGCGGCGCGGGATATAGCTTTTGGGCGGTGTCGTGCTCGTGAACAGCGTGCCGCGCGCGATGCGGATATGGTAGCCGAACAGCACCGCCGCCATCAGGCAGATCGGCGCACCCAGCACGAAAAGGACGGCGCTTCCCGCCATCGTGGTGCCGGCCGCGAAGGCGCCCGCCACGAAGAGCGAGAGGTAGAGCAACGGCAGCGCCGCCGCGCCGGGCGTGATCCTCATGGTGAAATTATCGGATGCCTCTGCCATGGCTCCTCCTCCTTCAAATTGAAGGCGCTGCGCGGCTTTCGTCAGGGGCGCCGGAATTGGTCCCGCAATCAATAGCTTGCGCCGATGCACCTTGGTTTAACCAACTGTTAACCCTTATCCCGTACAATTTACATATCGTAAAAATATCAAGGTGCAGGTCTCATATGCGGGTCGAAGATGTCATTAAGAACGTGCAGAAGGCGAAGCTGCTCGAGCACAGCAATGATGAAATCAGCGCCACGCTTGCCCGCATGGGCAAGGGCAAGTTCACGCTGAAGGAAACATTCGGCCTCTCGGTGCTGGGCGTCGACAAGAAGGACATGCAGGACATGGCGCTCTGCGCCAAGCAGGTGGCCGATGCCGATTTCGGCGGCGATGCGAAGACAGCGATCAATTTCATGAACCAGTTCGGCAATACCGCCCTCGCCAAGCTCGATTTCAACCAGATGGTCCATGACGGGGCGGCGCACCAGCTCGTCGTCCTCGCGAAGACGGATCCGGACCAGTTCCAGAAGATCATCTCGGGCAGTTATCCCGACGTCCAGTCGCTCGACAAGGCGCTGGGCGTGGAACCCGCGCCGAAAGTGGCTTCCGCGGCGCCCCGGCTGCAGCCGCGCGCTCCCGCGAACGCCAACGCGTTGGGCTAAGACCTTTCAGAAAAAGTTATGTGGCGGAAGGCTTGAGCTTCAGGTGAAGCGAATGCCCGATGCTGATCTTGCGCTCGGTGGCTACCTCCGGCTCCGGCTCGGCCGGCGGCGGGGGCAGATTGTCGCGCTGCGCGATCATGTCCTCCGCGAAATCTTTCATGCCGGGATCCTTCTTGCATTGTTCTGCCAGTTCCAGCACCGTCGTGTCGGGAAAGCGGTCGGAGGTAAATAATTTCGTCGTATCCGCGCCCGCGCGCAGCAGCTCGATGAAAGCGCCTCTCGCACCTTCCTTCGCCGCGCGCATAATCGGCGTCATGTCACCGGATTCCAGTTCGACATCCGCACCGCGATAAAGAAGAAAGCGCACCTGCGTCACATTGTCCTTGCGGATCGCATAGTCCAGCGGCGAAATGCCGCCGCAGCGCCCCGGCTCGTCGGGATGCATGCCGTCCGCAACCATCTGGCGGACCGTCGCGATGTCGCCGTTCTTCGCCGCCTCTTCCATTTTCTTCACATCGCCGAGATCGGGAAAGAAAGACCGCAGCCCCTCGCGTTCGGTATAGGCTTTTCGCTTCGCCCAGTCGGGCGGTGTCAGCCCGCGGTCGAGCAGGAACTGCATGCAGGCACGGTCGCGCTCCTTGAAATCGGGCTCGTCCTTGTGCTGCCAGTCGGCGCCGAGCAGGAATTTCGTCATCGCGTCCTGCGGAATGCTGTCGGGCTGTTTGGGATCCGCGCCGCGGTCGACAAGGAATTTCATCATGTCCGGACGGAACGTCGCCGCTGCCGACATGAACGGTGTCTGCTCGCCCTTGGGGTTGAGGTCGGCGCCGTGATCGAGCAGGAAGGCCGCGACCTTCTCCATGCCGAGCGCCGCCGCGACGCAAAGCGGCGACTGGCGGGCCCATTCCTTGCTGTTGATGTTCGCGCCGGTGCCGAGTGCGCGCTGGATGTTCGCGATATTCTGTTCTTCGCTGAGGTTCTGGTCGAGGCGGATTTCCTCGACCGGCGGCGGCGCGGACGGAGCCGGATCGGAGTGACCGCCAAATATCTGCGAAAGTTTCTTGAAAAGCGCCATACACCGCCCGAAAACTTTTGAATTACAATCGCTTATCTCAAAGAGAGATACAGTTTACCATAATAGGAAGCGTCAAATCAAGCGACTCCCCGACCTTACCTCAAGCCGTTAGAATAACTGGATGAAAAACGCCTTTCTCATATCCCTCATTCTGGTTCTTCTTACGCTCGCGCGTCCCTGCGCCGCCGCGGACCTGACGGTATCCATCGGCGGCACCACAAAGCAGTTCAGCACGCAAGAGTTGCTGAATAATCCGGCCACCGTGACCATCAGCATTCCCAAGGACGCCGCCTACGGCCATGCGATGAGTTACCAGGCCCTGCCCCTCGCGGTCCTGTCGCGCGGCTTCACGCTGCCTCAGGGCTATGGGCTGCAGGCGGTCGCGACCGACGGTTTCACCGCCGATCTGCCCGCGGCGCTGGTGTTGCGCGATCCGAGCAATAAGCGCGCGGTCGCCTATCTCGCTATCGAGCCGCCGGATCATCCCTGGCCGAAGCTGGCGGGCAAGCAGCAGACCGCCGGCCCTTTTTACGTCGTCTGGCTGCGTCCGGCGCTGGACGATATCCGCCCCGAACAATGGCCCTATGGGGTGGTGAAAATTTCCTCCGCGCCCGCGCCGCAAAAACGCTGGCCGGCGATGGCGGTCGATGCGTTGCTGCCCGCCGATGCGCCCGAGCTCAAAGGCCTCGCGCTGTTCGCGACGAATTGCATGGTCTGCCACAAAATCAACGGCGCGGGCGACGCCGAGGTCGGGCCCGACCTCAACCTGCCGAAAAGCGCGGTCGAATATTTCCAGCCCAAGGCGCTGCACCAGTATATCCGCGATCCGGCCAGCCTGCGCGCCTGGAAGGCGATGGGGATGAAGGGCTTCAGCGCCGAGGCCTTGAGCGACGATGAGATCGATCTGATCATCGCCTACCTGAAATACATGTCGCAACATAAACAGCCGTTAAAATAAATCTACCATAACGTGCGTTTCATGCGCCACGGCATCCCCCTTTCGGGTCGGGATACTTGACGCCGTCACCATACTCAATAGAGTTACTTGAACAGCCGCGGGTCAGGGCGGCGTCCCATCCCATTCATATTGGAGAAAATCACATGAAAAAACTTCTGGGCACTGCAACGGCGATCGTGTTCGCGGCCGGCCTCGCCATTTCCACGCAGACGCTGGCCGACATGCATCACGAGCATCATCCCGAGCTGCACAAGGCGCGGGAAAAGCTCGAGCATGCGAAATCGGACCTCGAGCATGCCGCGCATGATTACGGTGGACACCGCGTCGCGGCGATCAAGGCGATCGATACCGCGCTGGGCGAGCTCCATGCGGCGATCGACTATGACGAGCATCATGAAGCCGAAGAACACGAACATCACTAATTCGTAAGTTTTCAGGAAAGAGCCGGCGGCAGCAACATGCGCCGCCGGTTTTTTTATGCTTCGGCGGCGGCGCCGCCTCGGCTGACGCTCTCGCCATCATGGGCCTTAAGCGTCCAGAAAGCGGCGGAGGACAGCATGGTCACCGCGCCCATGGTGATGAAGGCACGGTGCAGCGCCGCGATGACCGCCACATGGTCGGTCTGCGGCAGCCCGCCCAGATACCAGGCCGTCACCAGCGAGCCGCAGGCGAGGCCGAAGCTGAGCGACATCTGCTGCAGCGAGCTGGCAATCGTCGAGGCCATGCTGGCGTCTTTCTGGTCGACATCGGCATAGGCCATCGAATTCAGGCTCGAAAACTGCAGCGAGTTGAAGAATCCTTGTGACAGCGACAGCATGATGATGAGCGGGATTGGCGTGCCCGGCGACACCTGCGAATACATGCCGAGCGTCAGCCCCATCGCGACCGTGTTGATGACGAGGATGCGGCGATAGCCGAAACGGTTCAGCACTTTAATCGAAATGACCTTCATGAACATGGCGGCGAGCGCCGAGGGCATCATCAGCATGCCCGACTTCCAGGCCGGCATGCCGAGGCCGATCTGGTAGAGGAGCGGCAGCAGGAACGGCGTGCCGCCGATGCCGATGCGCGTGACAAACCCGCCCGCGACCGACACGCGGAAGGTACGGATATTGAACAGCGCGAGGCGCAACAGCGGATAAGGCGCCTTGCCCGAATAAACGCCATAAGCTGCCATCAGGCCGACAGCCGTCAGCGTCAGGAAGGTCGCGGTCGAGGCGTCGATGATATGCTCGCCGAAAATCTCGAGCAGCCAGGACAACAGCGCCGTGCCCGCGCCGAACAGGATTAGCCCCACCACGTCGAGCGGCCGCGACGCCTCGCCGCGGTAATTCGGCATGTGACGGTGGATCAGCACCTGCGCCGCGAGGCCGATGGGGACGTTGACGAAGAAGATCACGCGCCAGGACATCCAGTGGACGATGAGACCGCCCACCGTCGGACCCAGCAGCGGTCCGATGAGCGCGGGAATGATGACGAAGTTCATCGCGGCCAGCAGCTCTGATTTAGCGAAGGTGCGCACGATGGTCAGGCGCCCGACCGGCATCATCATGGCGGCGCTGAAGCCCTGCAGCACCCGCGCCGCGACCAGCATCGGCACGCTCACGGAAATGCCGCACAGGACGGACGACAGGGTAAAGACCGCGATCGCCGTCGCGAACACGCGCCGGGTGCCGTAGCGGTCGGCCATCCAGCCGCTGACGGGGATGCTCACCGCAAGCGACAGAATATAGCTGGCCACCACGGCCTTCAGGCTGAGCGGCGTGACCCCTAAGCTCGCCGCCATCGAGGGCACCGCCGTATTCACGATGGTGGAATCAAGCTGTTCCATGAACAAGGCCGTCGCCACGACCCAGGGCAGGTATCGTTTGACGGTGGCGGAAACGTGGGGCGTGGTCATCGCGAGTCAATCTTAAGAGAGGTTAGGCGGAAGCGTAGCATGCTTCTTTTGTTCCTTCTCCCCCATTTGCAAAGCAAATGGCGGGAGAGGGAGACTTGCATTGTAGCATAGACGGTCTTACGCCGCGAAACGGTCCTTCAGGAACTGGGTGAACAGGGCCCAGGACTGCCGTGCGCTGTCGGGGTGATAGACTTTGCGGTCTTCGCAGAAGAAGCCGTGGTCGGCATTCGCGAAGTCCACGTTGATATAGGGTTTACTGGCCGCATCCAGCGCGCTCATGACTTCATGGCGCTGCTCGAAGGGGATGTGCTTGTCGAGCCCGCCCCAGAAGAACAGGATCGGCGCCTGCTGGTTGATGTGCTTTTGCAAAAGCGGCGGAATGCGCCCGCCGTAGTAGGACACGGCTGCTTTAAGCGGCAGGACGGAATTGGCAAGGAACGAGGTGCGCCCGCCCATGCAGTAACCGGTACAGGCCGTGCGCGCCGCATCCGCCTGGGCGTCGTCCTGGATGAACTGGTAAACGGCCTTCAGGTCCGCGATCATGCCGTCCTCGGTCAGCGCGTTCATGTGCGGCATGACGGTATTGAAATCCTCATAGCTGCCCTCGAAGCCCGGGGCCGCGGAACGATGGAACATCTCGGGCGAGACCGCGACATAGCCGAGCTCCGCCACGCGCTCGGTCACGCTGCGGATATGCTTGTTCACGCCAAAGGCTTCCTGCACGACGATGACGGCGGGGATCTTGCCCTTCACGCCGTCGGGCCGTGCGACGTAGAGCCGCATTTCCGTCCCGTCGGATACCTTGATTGTTTTCCATTCTGCCTTGACGGTCATGTTTTCCACCCTTCTTTTTTTAGGGCTTCACCATCCTCCACCCGCGCGAGTCCGGTCAAGCACTATTGGGGGGATAAAAATGAGAATTCAATGAGATATGCGGCAGGAGCCGTTACCTCAACGGCATCACCCCGACGAAAGTCGGGGTCCAGTTTATACAACTTCTATCGCTAAATTTATGAGGTAGAAGTTACATGAACTGGACCCCGACTTTCGTCGGGGTGGGCTTTTTAATGTAAGATGGAGATTAAACCCGGTATTCGACCAGCTTGTCGGCGCGCATTTCCATGGTGTCGCGCCGCTTCAGCAGGCGCGACTGGCGGGGGGTGATGAGGTCGTAATGGCGGCTGTCGTCGAGGGCCGCGCCGACGTCCCAGCAATTGTCGGCTGCGGTGATCCAGTCGCCGGGCGAAAAGCGCCGGAGATCGAAGGCGGTCGAATAGCTGCGCAGGGTCTTGCGGGTTTCATTGGTGTATTCGTGGAAGTAAGACATGGCGAGCTCGCGCAAGGACGCGTAGACCGGGTCGCGCCAGCGCAGCCAGACATGGTTGCTCTTCGAAATCGCGCCCCAGCAGCCGTGACTGCGGAACAGCGCCACCACATGGTCGCAATCGCCCTGCGCCTGCATGTCCATGAGCAGCGGCGCCGCCCCGCCCATCCACAGCGCGCAGGCGGCGACGAAAGCGCCCTCGATGCAATGGGCTTGGCCCGTCTTCAGCGTCGTGGCGACCGACTGGCAGGTGTCGCCCTCCCTTTCACGGTTGATGGCGAGCGACGAGACGAAATCCTGGATCTTTTCGGGAGAGGAAAGCCGCGCCAGGGTGGCGGCGTCCGCGGCGGACAACCCCAGGCTCAGGCCGAATGATACGCGGTTTTTGACGCCTCTTTTCATTCAGGACAAGGGTAGCACGGCTGAATCGCGTATGTCCAATTTTGGGGTTTTATTTACATAGCCGCGCGCGATTTGAGCGTCAGCGGCGATTTCCGGATCTGGATCGCCTGCTCCAGCGGCAGCCCGTCGTTAATAGCTTTGTTGAAAGCTTCCTTGGCGCGCGCGGCCTCTTCGACGATGGCGCGCGCTTTTTCTTCGGCGAGCTTGCGGTCCGTCTCGGCCTTGAGCGCCGCGTGCCGGACGTCGCGCACCTCGACTTCGGCTTCGAGGTCGATTTTGTCGCGCACCGCTTTGACGGTCGCGGCGCAGAGCAGTTTTTCGCCGCCTTTATAAATGCCATAGGCGATGCCGAAGGCGCCCAGCAGCGGCAGGCCGCCGGTCAGCCCCATGCCCAGCATTGCGAAGCCAGCGATCGGGAAGGAAAAATAGGCGGCGCCCGCCACCATCATGCAGTCACTGCGGCGCCGGTCCTTGTCGAGGATCGCGCGGCGCTGCGAAAGTTTGCGGTCCACTTCGGCGTCGGTGAGTTCCGACAGCGGCTTCTTGCGCTTCAGCAGGTCGAAATATGGCGAAAAATCGAGATACATCGTGCGTCAGAGGCCGGGTTTCGGCGGCGGGGGAAATGGGTCGCAGTCATGATAAAAGCTGCCGCCATTATCTTCGATGCAGGCGTCGGGAAACTTCTGCTTCAGCTTGTCGCGGATGGCGTCGTTGCAGGAAATCAGCGCGCAGTAGATGTCCGGGTCGCAATCGAGCACTCGGGCGCCCTGATCGAGGGCTGCCGAAACGATGCAGTTGCGCTGCCGGATGCGTTCGTTGCAGTCCCTGGGGTTCGTGACGAGAATATTCACTTCCTTGAATTCCGCATCGCCGCCGTTCTCTGCGCGGGATTTGTCGCGCAGCAGCGTCACCAGCGGCTGCCGCGCTTGCGCCACGCGGGCATAGTCGAACACCGTTCGGCCATTGGCGTCCGCCAGCAGCACATCGGCGCCGGCTTCAACGAGGACGCGCGCCGCCTGTTCCTGCGATTGCTCGACCGCCTCCATCAGCGCAGTCTGGCCGTTCGGGTCCTGCCGGTTCACCTTTGCGCCGTTGTCGATCAGGAAGCGCACCACGTCCGCATTGCCGGAGAAAGCCGCGGCTTCCAGCGGCGCCTCGCCGTATTTGCCGGAAAGGTTTACATCCGCGCCTGCAGCGACAAGGGCCTTGACGATCACCAGCTGGCCGCGATCCGCCGCATGGGCGAGCGGCGGAAGCTGCGCTTCGTAGCCCTCGACGTCAGCGTTCAGGACGATGCCTGAGGCGATCAGCTTCAGCGCTTTCGCCACGTCCGGCGTCTCATTATAGAGTTCGCGCACAAACTCCTGCGTCCGGCGCTGCTGTTCGGGGGTCGCGGATTGTTCGTTGAAACGGTGTTGCATGAAACAATGTCTGTTCGGGTTTCAGTATCTCACCACTCTTATTTATCTGCTTCTCTATAGTTATGTCAAATAGAATCGATAGAATAAACTAAGCTATTGTTTTACATCAGAAATAAATTTTGACATAACGAGACGAATCCTCTATGGTGTGCCGATATTTTTACAGAAGAGGGGCCTTATGCCGGTTATCAAGTTCTTCTACGTCACCCGGAAAACCGAAGACGGCGGTGCCGCCACTGATTTTTATGCCGACAAGGAATCCTGCCAGCTCGCCTGCGACATCGAGGAAAGGGCCGGCCGCGCCCTGCCAACCAACAAGCCGCAGAGCATCGAGCTGGAATTTGACGATGCCGGCAAACTGCTGACGCCGGACTTCACGCTCGCCGAACTGCGCCAGCGCCTGGTCGAAACCGCGCTGGTCCAGCCAGAACCGGTGAAGCTGCCCGAGGCGCCCGTCACGACCGACGCCTTCACGCGCGCCGCGCGTCCTGCGCCGGAGGCGCCTGCCGCTTCCGCCCTGCCGAACATCACCAGCCTCGACGGCAAGGTCATCGCCTTCGCCGGCAAGCTGTCGATCAACCGCCCGCGCATGAAGGAATATGCAAGGACGCTGGGCGTGCGCGTCGCGGGCTCGGTCACCGAAAACACCGACATTGTCGTCGTCGGCGAAGACGCGGGCATCAAGCTCGAGCGCGCTCAGGAACAAGGCACCCTCATCATCACCGAAGCCCAATGGCTCGAACTCGCGAAGAAGTTCGAGAACAAGCCGAAACCGGGCGGGTTCGGGATTTAATTGACATTGCAACCGCGGCGAAAGCCGGGGCCTGGAATATTTCAGCAAGTATGGCGGTTCCGTTTTATGTGCGGAGCCGCCAAAAGTACTGATATATGCTAGACCCCGGCTTCCGCCGGGGTTGCATTTCTTTATTGGAGGGCTGGCCGCAAAACCAACTCGTCGGTTCGCGTGGCAATTTTCGGCATCACATCCCCCTTCCTCTTCCTCACCTTCTCCTTCACCTGCGGCGGGAGGGCGTTTTCGAGGGCGATAATGCGCTCGACAACTTCGTCTTCGCGCTTGTTCTCCCAGGCATCCTGCAGGCCGGTCGCGGCGTCCCGCGCTGCTGCTTTGCGGTCGGGCTCGGAGAAATCGTAGACGATGTCGCTCGCGCCGAACCTGCCGCCGTCGACGACGAGGACGCGGCGGCGCTGCTCATGCACGCTGTCGATGACAGCGGCGATTTCCTTGGCGCGCGTTCCGGGCGCCACACCGTTGAAGATGCCAGAGAGGCTTAAGATTTTTTCCTGCGCCTTGTGGAGACGGTGCAGATCGCCGCGCTTGCCGCGCACGGTCTGGCCTGCGAAGTTGGTTTCCGTCATGATCTGCTCGCGCGAGCGGCGGCAGCGCACATATTCCATCGCGTAGAAAGAAATGGCCGCGCCGGCGATCGCGGCCGCACCCGCCACCATGCTCTCGAAGGATATCGCGGCGAAGACCGCCGTCCACACCAGGTTGCTTTTAAAAAGTTTCGCCAGCGTCGGCAGCTTGGCCAGAACGTCGAGCTTCGGCAGCGGAAATTTATCCTTCAGTTCGTCAAAAAGATCGGCCCAGAAGGACCCCGCTTCCGCGCAGTAATGGCCGTCCTCGAGCGTCTGTCGAAAGGTGCGGTAGATGTTCCCCAGTCTTCTGAACATATAGCATCCCCTTATGCTGTTCATGACTTTATGTGGTACAATAACACCGTAGCAGAGGAAGCGATTCCCGTCAAAAATGTTCCATAATATTTGAGCTTGTTACTGAGTTGTCTGGAGGATTTTCAGTAAGCGCCGTTCAGATCAGGCGGCCGGATTTCCGGGCTTGGCCGCGGCTTGGGGAGCCGCTAGCGCGGCGCCTGCCGGCGCGTTGTTGTCCGGCCCCGGGCGCGGAAAATTCGGGTTCGGCTTGTAGCCCATGGCGGCCGCGTCCTTCAAGAACTGCTGCGCTTCGGCCAACTGCAGGGCCGAGAGTTTTTTGGACGGATCTTTCTCCGCCTTGTCGTCGTCGAGTACCGCCTGCACCGCGCCCATCACATCGGAAACCTTCGCGCGACCGTAATCCGGGTCGGTCGGCTGCAGGTTACCCTTCGCCTGCACGCGCAGGAGCAGGTTCGCCTTCTCGGTGTCGAACTTGTCGAGGTCGAGCTGCCGCCCCGTCGCCTGCTCGACGCGCAGGAAAGTCGCGGTATCGTGGGAGAACTCGGGCATGCCGCCCGGCACGACGTTGGAGGTGAAGGAGTCGACCTCGCGCGACTGCAGCCAGTAACTCTTGGCCGCCGGATCATGCTCATTATCGAGGTATTGCATGACCGCCTTGTCGGCGTCGATCTCGTTCGCCTGTTCCTTCGCGCCGCCTGAAAGCGCGTCTGGCGCGACAGTATCGCCGCGGCGGCTTAGGTGCTCGGACTCGTGCAGGGACACCAGGAACTCGCCCATTTCCTTCGTACCCGGCGGCATGTTCGGCGGTGGGTCGTCGGGATTGATGAACCAGGCGCTTAAGGTCTCGCGCGTGCCGTGTCCCGGGATATTCGGCACCTCGGCGCGGTCTCGGTCGCCGCTGTCGAGGACGAAGGCGTCGCCGTGGCCGTTCACCACCGCCGCCGCGGCCGTCTGCATGTCGTCGAGCTGCGCAAAATGTGACCTGTTGACCGCTGCGCGCTGCTGCATGATAAATTCCTGCGCCACCTCCTGCTCGAGCCCCGGGTGGAAATGGTTTTCCTTCCCGTACTCCCTGAGATTGGCCTGAAGCTGCGCATCTTCTTCCGCGGAGAGCGGCTGGCCCAATGCGCGCCTGGCCAGCGTCGCGCCAATGGCTTCGGTGAGCGGCGTCGCGGCCACATGGTCGAAACCATGGCCGAGACCGGCGTCGCGCTCTTTCGCGGCTTCCTCATAGCGTTGCGCGATGCTCCTGACCTGGTTTTCATCCAGTCCCGTCGCCCTCGCGATCGCCTGGACCTGCTGGTCTTCCGCCTGCTGTTGGGCGGCGTCCCAGGGGGCGCCCGCGGCTTTTTTATCGATCATCGTTACCAGCGGCCCCAGGACGCTCTTGTAATCCGGCGCTTCCGGTCCCAGCGGGTTGCTGCGGTAGACATGGCTGTCGCGGCCCGTAAGCGTGGCCATTTCCTGGTCCGACACCACGTCGGTGCCGCCTTGCGCGAGCGGCAGGTCCGCGCGAATGGAGGACGCCGTGACGTTTGATTTCACCGTGTCGGCGATCCGGTGATCCGGATCGGCGTAAAATTTGCTATAGGCCGTGGTGACCGGATCGTCTGCCATCAGGACACCTTTGGGGCCGGAGATATGGCAGTCGCGGAAGCAGCCGCCGGCGCGGTATTGCCAAAGGAAGCGACCGGAACGCCCGCGGGTGCGGCTTTCGGATAATTCGGGTTCGCCTTGTATCCCATCGCCTGCGCGTCCGCCAAGAACGACTGCGCCTCGGCCCGCTGCATAGGCGAGAGCTTTTTCGACGGATCGGTCTGCGCCTTGTCGTCGGCCAGGACGTCATGCACTGCACCCATGACGTCGGCGACGGGCGCGCGGTTCGTCGGCCCGGTCGCGGTGAACTTTGCCTTCCCATTGAGGCGGCCCAGAAGTTGCATCTTCGCCGCGTCGAACTTGTCGAGGTCGAGCTGCTGGCCGGTCGCCTGCTGCACGCGCAGGAAGGTCGCCGTATCGTGGGACAGGTTGCCGGTCATCACGCCGGCCGCGAAGGAATCAACTTGGCGGGCCTGGAGCCAGTAGTTCTTCGATGCCGTGTCGTGTTGCTGGTCGAGGAAGGTCATGACCGCCTTGTCGGCATCGATTTCTCCTGCTTGCGACTGGGCCATGGCGGATATCGTGGCGGGCGCGATCTTATCGTTCTTGCGGCTCAGGTGCTCAGATTCATGCAGCGACACGAGAAAATCGCCCAGTTCCTTGGGTCCCGGCGGCGGCTTGGCCGGCATGTCGTCAGGATTGACCAGCCAGGCCGCGTATAGCGAGCGCGCACCTGCATCGCCCGCCTTGGGCACGTCGGCGTAATTTTCTCCGCCCACGCTGTCGCCGGTGAAGGCCATGCCATATCCGTTATGGATTTCCTGGGTCGAAGTCTGGAACTCGTTGCTTACCGCCAGCAGGGTCTGGATGAAGGCGTTCATCGTATTCCGCGCGAAGGTACCCGCGGCCTTTGCCGCTTCGGCTTCGCTGACATGGCTGTCGGCAGCGAGCTTCCGGATATCGGCCTTGATCTCGTCCGCATCGCCGGGAGCGGCCGTACCGTTGAGCATGGCGTTCACCGCCAGCCGGCCGAAATCCTGCGATTCCGGCGTGGGCGGTAAGGTGGGCGGAATGCTGAAACCTTTTTCGGCCGTGATCGCAATCTGCGCGACCGCGGCTTTATACCGCCGCGCCATGACGCTGACCTGGCCGACGTCGAGACCCGTGGCTTTGGCCGTGGCGCCGACCTGGCGCGCCAGCGCAAGCTCGTTGTCGGTTGTCGCCGAGGCCACGTCCCGGTCGTCCGCCAGCAACAAGGTGCCGACGGCTCCGGCGTAATCCGGAATCGCCGTACTTGTCGGATTGCTGCGATAAACGGAACTCGGCTGCCCGGTCAGCACCGTCATTTCATGGTTCGAAACGGCATCGATGCCAGCGCGCGCATTATTCCCGGCGGCTACGATTTCGGGCGCGCTGACATTCGCTTTCGTCTGGATGGCGAGCTGGCCCGGCCCCGCATAGAACTGGCTGTAGGGCGCAGAACCGGTTTGAGTTTCCCCCTCGGGCGTGGTGGTGGATGGGTTATCCGCCATGAATTCCCTGCTTTTACGCGCACCACTATTTTATCGAAATTACCTTAAGAGTTTATTGACGAAAGGTTACTGGATAAAGACATTTATTTCCAATAGGTTGAGCCGGTTTTCGGGTAGAAAACCGGCTCATTGCAGATACGCGGCTTTTAGGAGCTATTCCGGGCGCGCAGCCGGAATGGAGTAACCTATTGATAAACGACCTGCACAGTAAAGCTTGGCGTCGCGGAGGAACCGGCCGTCTGAGTGCCATCGGCCGCCGCATCGGCGCCGATCAGCAGCGTTTTGCCGGCGCCGGGCGCGGCGGCGCCCGTGATCGAGCAGGATCCGGCGGCGCCCCCGCCATAGGAGCATTTCTCGTTGGAAATCGTCACGCCGTTATTCGCAACCTCGCTGCCGACGCTGATATTCACGAGCTGGCTGGTCGAACCCGCGACCTGCAGGTTGGCCGCCGCCGTGGTGCCGAAGAGATAGGCGCCCGAACCCGTGACTGTCGATACCGCGCCGGCAGTCGAGATGCGGTAGGTCGTGGCGCTGGCGGCGGTGACGGAGCCGAAGTTGATGTCGGCGTTCTTGGTGATCGTCAGCGGCGTGTCGAAACGGATGTTCGCGGTGACGGACTGAGTCGCGGCCCATACGCAGCCGACGGCCACAAGGCTGGTCATGCCGGCTGCCAGCGCTGCGATTAAATGGCTCTTTTTCATTTTTTCCTCTCCCGTGTTGGGGGCGTCTTATGTGGGGTTTTCAGGTTCTTCTCATCGAGGGCATCATTTGTCCTCATCTAATTCTCATCATGCCGAATTCCCGTTAATTTCCTGTTAAGGCGCACCTTCACTCTTCGTTTATTTTTAAGCATAAACCGTAAAATCAACGAGATGACCGTGATTTTCGGCAGTTGGAGCCCATCAAAAAAAGTTTTATTTCTGGCATATTTCCGAGAGATTTCCGGCAGGCTGCTGAGAGGTAATTAACTTTCGAAAATGAGAGTTTTACGCATTATTAACTGTTTCTCAAGCATCTCTCCGTAAAATGGAAGGAAGAGCGCATCGATTCAGCAGCTCGGATTCAAAGGGGAAAAAAATGCTCAGAGCAAAACGCGGGACGGGGACCTACGACGGCTGGAACAATTACGAACATACGCCCCCGCAACAGGCTCTGCCGGGTCCCGCGCCGCGGCAGAAGCTGCTGCGCCGCCTGATCGAAACCGGCCTAAATTTCGTCGGCAGCGCCGTCTACGTGCTTTCTGCTGCCGCCCTAATCCTCGACTACCGCCATAACGACCGCATCAGCTCGCTTTTAATGGTGGCGCTCACCACCATGTTCGCCTTCTTCTTCCTGGCGCGCACGACGCCGCCGCAGGAAGCGAACACCTCGCCGCGCGACTGGCTCGTCGCCACGGCCGGCACGGCGATTCCGCTGCTGCTGCGCCCGGCTGCCGCGGTGCATGATTTCGCTATCACCGAGGCGCTGCAGTTCGTGGGCATCTGCGTGTCGATCACGGGGCTGCTGGCGCTCAACAACAGCTTCGGCATGGTCGCGGCCAACCGTGGCGTGAAGACAGGCGGCATCTACCGCTATATCCGTCATCCGATCTACGCCGGCTATGTCCTCGCCTCGTCCGGTTTTCTCGTGCAGAATTTCACGCTGTTCAACGCAGCCGTCATGGCCGCCTGGATGGCGCTCGAATTCGGCCGCATGGGCGCGGAGGAAAAGCTGCTGTCGCGCGATCCCGCCTATGCTGCCTATATGAAGCGCACGCCATGGCGCATCATCCCTTTCGTATTCTGAACATATCTCACGCCGCGAGGGGCAGGAGGACGCGGCAGAGCGTTCCCTGCCCCTCGCCGCTTTCGATCTCGATGCTGCCCTGGTGCGCGTGGCAGATTGACTGGGCGATGGACAGGCCAAGGCCCGTGCCCCCTTCCTCGCGCGAGCGCGCCTTGTCGACGCGGTAGAAACGCTCGAACACATGCGGCAGCGCCTCCTTCGGGATGCCGATGCCGTTGTCCCTGACCTCGAGCACCGCTTTATCCTCCTGCGAGAAGACGCTGAGTTCCACGTTGCCGCTGGCGGGCGTGTACTTGATGGCATTGTCGAGGATATTGACGACGACTTCCTTCAGGCGCGCGGGATCGCCGCGCACTGCCACGCCCTCGCCCTCGCGGATGTCGAGCGCGATATCCTTTTCCTCGGCCAGGAGCGCCATCTGATCCGCCGTGTCGCGGACGAGCGCCGCCAGGTCGAAGATCTCGTCCCTGACCTTGGACTCGCCGGCGTCGAGGCGCGACATGGCCAGCAGCATATCGGTGATATGCGTAAGTCGCTCGGACTCCTCGAGCATGCTGAGTACGCGTTCGCGCAAGGGGGCCGCCAGCTGCTTTTCGAGGGCGAAAGATTCAAGCTCGCCGCGCATGATGGCGAGCGGCGTGCGCAGCTCGTGCGCGGCGTCGGCGGCAAAGCGGCCCGACTGCTCGTAGGCGTCCTCGAGACGGGTCAGCATCTGGTTCAGCGTCAGCGACAGGTACTCGATTGAATCGCCGGTGCGCGCGACAGGCAAGCGGTTCTTCAGGTTCCCAAAGGTGATGCGGGCAGCCGTGCGCCGCAGCGCGTCGACCGGCGCGAGCGATCGGCGCACGAGGATCAAACCGCCGCCCGAGAGGATGAGCACCAGCGCGGGCAGCAGCGCCAGCTGCGTCGAGATCAGGCTGTAAAGCGTCGATTCCATTACGTCCGCCTCGCCCCCCATCTCGATGAGGTAACTCTTGCCGTTGGCGATCACGGGCACCGAGACAACGAAGAACGGTATGTTGTCGCCGACCTTCATGTAGCTCCCGCGCGCCATGTCGACCGGCGACATCTGGATGTTGGCCGGATCGAAATGCCCGTCCTTCGGCGGGCCCGACAGGTAGACGATCTTGTGATCCTTGTCGGTGATGCGGATGAAGCGGTTGGAGGCTTCGGGATAGAACTGGTGCTCGATATCCTCGCCGACCTGGTCAGGCGTTTCGTTCTTTAGGCGCGGCAGGATGTTTTCGCCGATGTTGAGCGAGCGCAGGCGGAACACTTCCGCCACCTCGCCATAGATGCGGATGCGCACCGTCTGATAGATAATGACGCCGACGGCCGCGCTGACAAGGATCGTGATGACGATATACCACATCACGAGGCGGAAATGGATGGACCGCGGGTTCAGCAATTTTCTTCGTCGCCCAGGATATAACCGACGCCGCGCATGTTGCGGATCAGCTTCTTCTCGAATCCCTTGTCGATCTTGTTGCGAAGATAGCGGATATAGACCTCGACCACATTCGTGAGCCCGTCGAAACTCTGGCCCCAGACGTTCTCGAGGATCATGGTCCGCGACAGCACCCGCCCTGCGTTCATCGCCAGGTATTCCAGCAGCATGTATTCCTTGGCCGAGAGGTCGATGCGCTTGCCGGCCCGGCGCACCTGCTTGGATAGCCTGTCGACTTCGAGATCGCCGACCTTGATCGTATCCTCGAGCAGCGCGGGCGCGCGGCGTAAGAGCGCCCGGATGCGCACGAGCAGTTCGGCCGAGGAAAAGGGCTTCGTCAGGTAATCGTCGGCGCCGGAATCGAGATGCTTGATCTTGTCGCCGAGAGAATCCTTGGCGGTCAGCATCATGATGGGAACGCGGCGGTTGTTGCGGCGGATGCCCTCGAGCACCTCGGTGCCGGAGAGCTTGGGCAGCATGATGTCGAGGACGATGACGTCATAGACGCGCGAGATGGCCAGCTCCAGCCCCTGCGCGCCGTCGGATGCGACGTCGGTCACGAAGCCTTCGGAGCGGAAAACCCGGGCGACGATCTCGGAAAGCTTTTGTTCGTCTTCGATCAGCAGAACACGCATGAGGCAAGACTATCCGATTGAGGCAGCTAATTAAAATTAAAATGCACTCACAAAGGGAGAAGGCAAGGCGTTCTGGAAAACGGCAGGCGTTCGTTACGGCTTGAAGCCTTTTTCCTTCTTCTTACCGATCATCTTGAGGAAATCCTCGCTGCCCATTTTCTCGGGCATCTTCGGCTTGGGCGGCGGGAGCAGTTTTTCAATCTCGGGCAGTTTCGCCTGCGCGACCGCCAGCAGCGCCGAGCCGGGCTTGTAATGCACCGCGTTGATGACGATTTCGTTCACCGTCCGCTGCGCCTGCTGCGGGTATTTCTGCGCGACCGCGTCGATGCCATCCCGCCACTCTTTCAGCGCCAGCGCTTCCTGCAGCGTATCGCCCTTGCGGGCGGCGGCGTCGAGCATCCAGCCCATCTGGCGCGTGCGGTAATCGTCGCCGACAGCATAGTTTGCGGTCAGCGCGGTTTCCCAGAGATTTTTCACTTCGGCTGACCGCGGATCGGCGAGCGGGAAGTATTCGTACAGCGCGATCGCATTGTTGAAATGGATATAGTCGGAACGGGCCTCGGGCCCCGTCAGGGCGGCCCGCACGCGGCCGAGCATCGTTGCTGCGGCCCGCGCGGCCAGCGCCTCGTCCTTCGTTTCCTCTTTCAGCGCGGGGGTGAAAATCCGCTCGGACAGGCACTGCATGACGTCCCTGCCGTCGCTTCTTTGGTTCCCGAGCATTCCGGCGTCGGCAAGGTCGAGGATCTTTTCGGCCGCCGCGCGGCTTTCGGCCGCAATGTGGGAGTTCCGGCGCTCCACCACGCCTTGGTACATGTTGAAGGCCTTCTGCGGATCTTTTTCTTTCGCCGCGATCTCCATGTAGATCCGCGCGCCGGTCTGTTCGGCGGCCGCGTCCGAGCCGCTGCAGCTCGCAATCAGCTTCCAGGCGACGTCCTCCCTTTGCTTTCCGGTCAGGCGAAGTTTTCCCGCGTCGAGGATATGCGCAAGCGTCGAAGCGATCAGGCCCACGCTCTCCCGGTCTTTTTCGAAGAAGCCGTAGAAACCGCCGCGGTCGAAGGTCTCGGTCAGCATTTTAAACACCGTCTCGGCCTCGGTATCTTTCAGCAACGCGAGCCGCTTCAGCACCGCGTGCCGGAAGACGGGATTTTCGATGTCGTGGTCGACCGCGAGCCGGTAGCGGAGATCGAAATCGGCCAGCGGCCAGCCGGCATCGATGGCCTTTTCCCAGCGCGGAACGACGAGCGTGCTTAACGGATGGTCCGCCGCGATTTTCTGGCAGGCGTGGCCCAGATAATCCAGCACGGAATCGTGCTGCTTCACCAGCCCGATGTCGAGCGTTTCATCCCACTTCTCGACAAGCTTCGCCTGGAGGTAATTGCCGTCGATGGAGGCGGGGCTTTTCATGCCGTCGAGCAGGCCATGGATCAGGTACAACGTGGATTGCGGTCCGGATTTTTCGGCGAGGTAATCCACCGTGTTTACGACGGTGGGAATGACATCTTCATGCTGCGGATTTTCCGCAAGCTTCTTCAACGGCTCCTCGCAGCCGCGCCAATTTTTATCCGACACGCATTGGGCAAGGCGCCCCACTTCGCTTTCGAAATTGAATTCTTCTTTCATGGAAAATCTCTCCTTGGTTATGAGGATGGAACGCCGCCGACGATCCTGAAGCGCATCGGCGCTTCGGCTGCGGGCTGCGCCGGATGCTGCTGCGCGAAGGCAAGCCGCGCCTGTTTCGCCGCCGGGAACTGGTCTTCGACGACTTTCATCAATAAGCCCTCTTTTGCCCTGGCGCCCGCCTCGCCGTAAACGAGCGGCAAGTAGTACCATTCATGCGCTGGATGCAGGAAATGGCGCGCGTAATCCTCGATGATCGCCGCCTGCTGCTCGACGCCGTAATCGCTGAATTTATATTTTTTCTCGAGCGGATATTTGTAATTGACCAGCTCGTCTTTTGAATCGTCGTCTTCGTCCCCGGTGACCGTATATTGCCAGTCGGTCTGGAACTGCCAGACATGCGTCAGCTCGTGCACGAAGGTCGCGAACCGGTCGACGCTCTTTTCCCGGCTGAAGTCGGCCGAGGTCTGGCCTTTGCCCCAGAAATCCGCCGCCTCCGCCGACGAGGTCGTGCCGGCGGCATCTGTGTAGGACTCCGGATGGAAGTTGAGGCTGACGCCCTCCTGCTTCAACGCATCGCCAAAGATGGAGCGGATCAGCGCGGCTTCGCCCGGCGTCATCGCACGCGTCTCTACCTGCGCATAGGCTTCGCGCATCTCGCGCGCCGCCGGAAAATAATCTTCGACCAGCGACTGGAGGACGGGATCGGTGTCGCTCCGGTCGCCACCGTAGTCGTGTGGCAGCCAGCGCGAATGGCGGCTGGGGTGCAGGAACCGGAGAGCATAATCTTCCATGATGTCTGCCTGCTGCTGCCAGCCGTAATCCTCGAAAGAATATTGCGTGTCGAGGTCGTAATATTGTTTGTTCGGGTTGCCGCGCGTGTCCTGCTCGCCCGTCTGGTTCTGCCACAGGTAGGTCAGCCCCTGGATGAAGACGCCGAACTTCTCGCGTCCCTCCCGGCTGTAGTCGGCGGAGGCGTAGGCGTTTCCGTCGAGTTCGATGTTGTCCTTCTCGCCCGCAGCGACCTGCATGCCTGGATTCTTTCCCGCCGGGAAAAGGTCGATCCGCGCGCAGGAAAGATCGAGGCGGTCACCGAACAGGCCTTGGGCGAGCCGTATTTCGCCCGCTGTCAGTTTCCGGCTTTGGTGTGCGACGCCGGGCCGGTATTCGGCGCAGCTGCGCGCCCGGGGCGGAGCCGGAGCGGCCGATGGCAGCGCCGCCGCCGACGGCGTATCCGGCGCCGGTTCGGCCAGCGCGGTCTTTTGCGGCTCCGGCGTTTCCGGTTTGCGATCGCAGCCCGCCAGGCCGAGCATCAGCGCCGCGCCGCAGAAGACTGCGGACAGGAAGCGGCGATGTCGGTGTTGACTGTGCGGCGATGGGGTTGACCAGGGCATGGGCGTCCTTCGAATAACAAGGCGGGATGGTAGTTACAATTTGCCATAATGTCAATAAGTATTATGCAATCTGCCCGCTGTGTAACGCCTTGGGTTTGATTGACTTTCCGCGCGGGAACAGGCAATTCTCCTCGCAGCCGTTTCAATGATCTCTATCCAAGGGGAGACGTGTCTTCTTTATGCTGGTCGCCATCATCGTGATCGTCCTGCTCCTGGGCTTCATCGCCGCGGCGCAAAGCCGTCCCGACACTTTCAGCGTCACGCGCAAGGCCGCTATCGCTGCGCCCGTGGCCGATGTCTTCGCGCAGGTGAATGACCTGCATAAATGGGACGCCTGGTCGCCTTGGGCGAAGCTGGACCCGAACGCGAAAAACATCCATTCCGGCGCGCCGGAAGGCGTCGGCGCCGTCTTCAGCTGGTCGGGCAACAACAAGGTCGGCGAAGGCACCATGACCATCACCGACAGCAAGCCCAATGAGCTGATACGCATCAAGCTGGAATTCCGCCGTCCCTTCGCCGCCACCAACGCGGTCGAATTCACCTTCACGCCGGAAGGCGGCAAGACGCTCGTCACCTGGTCCATGTCGGGCCGCAACAACTTCATGTCGAAGGCCATGGGCCTCGTCATGAACTGCGATGACATGATCGGCAAACAGTACGAAAAAGGCCTCTCGCAGCTGGCCAACGTCGTCGAGAAGAAATAAGGAGCGCAAAGCCATGGGAACGTTTTTCGACGTCAAGACCGAGGCGGATAAGCAGCTGCTGAAAGATTACGACGCGGCTGTGTCGCGGTTTCGCGACGAGGTCAGCATGGCGATGGACGTGGCGTCGCTCAAAGAGCCTTCCATCGCGAAGCCCATGCATGCGGCCGCCGAAGCCCTGCGCGCGCGGCCCCTGCCATCCGAAGTGAACGGCAGCGAAGCAGCGCTCAAACGCCTGGCGCTGTCGAGCCTGACGATTGAGATGGCTTTCGGGCAGCTCCAGAATTCGGCCGACGGTCCGAAGGCTTTGCAGGCGGGCATGAATGTCGTCGCCAAAATGCGCGAGGTCGGCAAGACCACCACGAGCGCGCCACAGTTCAAGGACCTGACGCAAGCCACCATCCAGGCCATTACCCGCATGAAAGCGGAAGTGCAGAGCGACATGGCCGCGCAGGTTATGGAGCTTTACCTGGCCGAACTGAAAAAGCCGCCCGCGCCGGAAAAACCCAAACCCGTCACGGGTAAGGATTTCCAGTTGTAACTGGAAAACTCCCGTTCCCTCAGAGGGATAGCGCGCCATTGCCCGCGGGCCGCAACAGGTTTAAAATAAGGGCATGACAGACATCAAGCAGGTAAAACAGGAACTGCTCTCCACGTTCAACAGCGTCGAGCCGGCGCCCGATCGCGTCGCGGCTAATTCGCCGCTCGATCTGGCGCTTGCGCAGTATTTCAACAAGGCGTCGCACCTGCCCAAGGAAATGACCTTCGAAGCCGTGCTCAACGGCCTCGCGGCGGAAAAGCCCGAAAAGCCGGTTGACCGTAAACAGGTCCGCGATATTCTCGACCGGCATTCCTGAAGATGCCCCCGGGCCTTGTGCCCGTCCGTTCTATCAAAATCATTTGTTTCACCGCGTCCCTGGCTTAGAATGTTTTCCAAAAGGGTCGCTATGAATATCGTCATTAAAATCGGCACGCAGGCCATTCTCGACGGCGGCAGGCTGCGGGAAAAGGAGCTGACGTCGCTGACCGCGCAGGTCGCGGCCTTGCAGAAGGCGGGGCACCATGTCGCGCTGGTCAGCTCGGGCGCGGTCGGCTCGGGCCGGCGCGTGGCGAAGGAGCTGCTGAAACGCGATTATGGCAGCGAGATCGGCGAGAAACAGGTTCTCGCGGCGCTAGGCCAGCCGGAACTGATGCAGGCCTGGGCGCGGCTGTTCCGGCCGCACGGCATCGCGACCGCGCAGCTCTTGCTGACCAAGCAGGATTTCCAGACGCGCCAGCATTATCTCAATATCGCGCGCCTGCTGCGCGAGATTTCGGGACAGAAGAACATCATCCCGATCATCAACGAAAACGACAGCGTCGCGATCGAGGAGCTGATGTTCACCGACAACGACGAGCTCTCGGGCCTGATCGCGGCGCAGCTGAATGCCGAAAAGCTGATCATCCTGACCAATGTCGCCGGCATTTACGACGGCCACCCCGATACGCCAGGCGCGAAAGTCATTCCCGTCATCGACCCCGGCAGCAACGATTGGCCGGAAGTGGGGACGGAAAAAAGCGCCGCCGGCCGCGGCGGCATGCAGAGCAAGCTTGGCACCGCGCGGCGCATGTCGACCTTGGGCATCACCACGCATATCGTCAGCATGGACGAAAAGGATGCAATCACGCGCATCATCAAGGACGAGCAGCTTGGTACGACCATCCTTCCCGCCCGGCGCAAGTCGAACATCAAGAAATGGATGGCCTTCAGCGACGCCAAAAGCGTCGGCGTCATCGGCGTCAATGGCCCGCTGCTCGATATCCTGCGCCAGGGCGAGCGCGCGGTCAGCATCCTGCCCGTCGGCATCGCGGACTGCGAAGGCGACTTCAGGAAAGGCGATTTGATCGAAATCACCGCGCCCGATGGCCGTAAGATCGGCATCGGCATCGCGCGTTACGGCGCCGAGCGCCTGCGCGAATACATGGGCCAGAAGGGCAAGCCCGAATTCATCCACTATGACCAGCTGCATATCAATGGATAGCGTTCTCGCCGACATAGGCCGCGTCAAGGACGCAGCCCCCGACGTCGCCGCCCTCGACGAGGAGCGGCGCAAAGCCGTCCTGATGTCGCTCGCCGCCCAGCTTCGCGCGCAGTCGGAAGTCATCGTGGCGGCTAACCAAAAAGATCTGGCCGCCATGCCCAAGGACGACCCGCGCTATGACCGGCTGTTGCTGACCGGTCAGCGCATCAACGGCATCGCGAATGATGTCGAGAAAGTGGCGCAGTTGCCCTCGCCGCTGGGCCTGTCGCTGCTGGAGCGGACGCTGCCGAACGGCCTGCATCTGCAAAAGATTTCCGTGCCGCTCGGCGTCGTTGGCGTGATTTACGAGGCGCGGCCGAATGTCACGGTCGATGTGTTCACGCTCTGCTTCAAATCCGGCAATGCCTGCGTGCTGAAGGGCGGCAAGGAAGCTTGGCACAGCAACGCCATCCTGGCCGAGATCATCCGCCACACACTGACCCTGAATAATGTGACGTCGGATGCCGTGCATTTAATGCCGCCCGACCGCGCGGCGTCGACCGTGCTGCTCGAGGCCGTCGGCCTTGTCGATGTCTGCATTCCGCGCGGCAGCCAGCAGCTGATCGACTGGGTGCGCCAGAACGCGAAGGTGCCGGTCATCGAAACAGGCGCTGGCATCGTACATACCTACTTCGACAAGAGCGGGGACCTGGAAAAAGGCAAACGCATCGTCCACAATGCCAAGACGCGTCGCGTCAGCGTCTGCAATGCGCTCGATACGCTGCTGGTCCACAAAGACCGGCTGAAGGACCTTTCCGCGCTGATCCAGCCGCTGGCGGAAAAAGACGTCGAGATTTTTGCGGATGAGCCGTCTTTTGCGCAGCTTGCGAAAACCTATCCCGAAAAGCTGCTGCACCATGCGCGGTCCGAGGACTACGGGCGCGAATTCCTGTCGTACAAGATGTCGGTGAAATCGGTCGCATCACTGGAAGACGCGCTCGCCCATATTCGCCACCATTCGTCGCGGCACAGCGAAGCCATCGTCGCCGAGGACAAGCAGGCCGCGGACACATTTACAGCGCGGGTGGATGCCGCCGCCGTTTACGTGAACGCGCCGACCTCGTTCACCGACGGCGGCGAGTTCGGCATGGGCGCCGAGATCGGCATCTCGACGCAGAAACTCCACGCCCGCGGCCCCATGGGCCTCGACGCGCTGACGAGCTATAAATGGATCGTCCGCGGCGACGGACAGATCAGAACCTGAAGGAACGATGATGCGCACCGCCACCGCCGGCGAGGAAATCTATTACCCCAGGTGGGAAAACAAATCGCTGCTGGTTGGCGCGCTGTTCCTGATCAGCATCGCCGAATGTTTCCGCGACGGTGTTGTCGTGCGCCTGATCGCCTTTGCCGCGGTGATCATCTTCGGCGGTCTCTCGTACCTGATGCTGATGAACCCGTTCCTGATGCTGACGGGCCACGCCTACCTGAAACTCACGCGCGACAGCCTGTCTTTCCGCTATGGAAAAACGAAATCCACGCTGAAATGGGCTGAGATCAAGTCGTTCAAACCGGTCGAGCTCCAGACCACGCGCAAGCCAGTGCAGGTCGTGGGAATTTCTTTCAACGATCCGAACAGGAAATCCATTCTGCTGCCCAATACCTACGGCTGGCAGGCAGACGAACTCGTGCCCTACCTGAACGGCATGAAAGGCCGCTACGCGCCCGCGGTGGAATAGACCTTACGAAAAATCAGGACAGGCCGCATTATATAGACTCCCTCACCCTTTCGCCGTATCCTGAAATCCTATTTCCATTCGTTATTGCCGGGGGGCCAAAATGGGTCTGAAAAATTTTCTTTCCAAGCAGTTTGTTGACGTCATCCAGTGGACCGAAGACGGGCCCGGAACGCTGGCCTGGCGCTTTCCCTTCGCGGACAAGGAAATCCAGAACGGCGGTCAGCTGATCGTGCGCGAAACGCAGGCGGCCGTGTTCTTCAACGAGGGCAAATTCGCCGACAAGTTCGAGGCCGGCACCTATACGCTCAACACCAAGAACCTGCCGATCCTGACCGACCTGAAGAACTGGGACAAGGCGTTTGAATCTCCATTCAAGTCCGACGTTTATTTCTTCAGCAAGCGCGAGCAGACCGACCAGAAATGGGGCACTGCGCAGCCGATCACCGTGCGCGACAAGGAATTCGGTCCCCTGCGTATCCGCGCTTTCGGCAATTATTCATACCAGATTGCGGATCTCGAAGTGTTCTTCAACAAGCTGTCGGGCACGACCGATCGCTATACGGTCGAGAACGCGGAAGGTCAGCTGCGCGCCGCCGTCATCACATCGCTCGCGAGTTTCCTCGGCAAGTCAGACGTCGCCTTCATCGATATGGCGGCGAACCAAGGCGATTTTTCGCAGAAGCTGAAGGACGCGATCGCGCCTGCCTTCAAGAATTACGGGCTCGACCTGAAAAACTTCTTCGTTGAAAGCATCTCTCTTCCCACGGAAATGGAGAAGCAACTCGACAAGCTCTCGTCGATGCGCATGTTCGGCGATCTCCAGAAATACGCGCAGTTCCAGGCGGCGGACAGCATTTCGGTCGCGGCGGCAAACCCCGGCGGCATCGCCGGCGCGGGCGCAGGCATCGGCGCAGGCATGGCCATGGGCCAGATGATGAGCCAGGCCATGGGCACGAGCATGGGCGCAAACGGCGGCGGCGCGAATGAAGATCCGGTCGCGATGATCGAACGCCTGGGCGAGCTTAAGGCCAAAGGCATCCTGTCGCAAGACGAGTTCGACAAGAAAAAGGCGGAGCTGCTGGCGAAGATAAAGTAAGCCGCCATGCCGATCACCAACTTCCCCTGCCCTACCTGCGGCGCACAAATCCCTTTCCGCACCAGCATCGCGGCCTATGCTGTCTGCCCCTACTGCCGCACCATGGTCGTGCGCCAGGACGAGGGCATCAAGAGCATCGGCACGATGGCGCAACTGCCCGACGACATGAGCCCGTTCCAGATCGGCGCCGCCGGTTATTACAAGGGCGTGCACTTCGGCATCGTGGGGCGCATGCGCATCGGTTGGCAGGACGGCTCGTGGAACGAATGGTTCATGGTGTCGGACGACATGCGCAAGGGCTGGCTGGCGGAGGCGCAGGGCGCTTACGCGCCCTGTTTCGAGACGACCGGCGACCTGGATGAGGTGCACAAGGGCGCGGTGGCCCAGCTGGCCGCGCGCCTGGCCGATCCGGGCTCTGCGGCGGGACTGCTCGGACATAGTATCGGCTTGCGCTTCGCCAAGTACAAGATCGTCGACGTCAAGCAGGCTGAATGCATCGCCTCGGAAGGCGAGCTGCCCTTCAGCGCGCCGCAAGGGCGCAAGACCTGGTCGCTCGACCTCATTTACGGCGCGGGGCAATTCGCCTCGATCGAAGTGGGTGACGACGGCACGCGCGTTTTCGAGGGCAGCTATGTTGAATGGAACGACCTGCGCTGTTCCAACTACCGCCATTTCGAGGGCTGGTGATGACCGACGCGACCTCGCCCGACCTGCCTCTGCCCACCGAAAAGCCGGCGCCCAAGCCCGGGATGCCCTTCGTCAAATCCGTCCATGTCTTCAATTGTCCCAACTGCGGCGGGCAGATCAAGCTGCGCGCGCTGGGCGCCACCATGACCGCCGTCTGCGCGAACTGCGGCTCGGTCGTCGACGTCGCCGACGGCAACCTCTCGATCATCCAGCAGGCCTCGCAAGCGATCCGCGAAACGCCGCTCGAGATCGGCATGCGGGGCAAGCTCCAGAATACCGTCTGGGAGGTCATCGGATATACGCTGAAGAGCGACAAGACCGGCGTTTATTTCTGGGAAGAATACTTGCTGTTCAATCCTTACCAGGGCTTCCGCTTCCTTGTGCAGATGGACGGGCACTGGAGCTTCGTGAAGATGATCAAGCAGGAGTTCGAGAAGCCTTCCTTCAACTGCGAGGTCTGGCTCGACAAGCTCAAGTTCAAGCCGTTTCTGCAGGACGATCCTACCGTCCAGTACGTGAAGGGCGAGTTTTACTGGCGCATCAAGAAAGGCGATCGCGCCCATACCGAGGATTACGTCTGCCCGCCCTATATGCTGTCGTTCGAATATACCGAGGGCGATGAGGTCACCTCGATGTGCGAATATGTCGAGCCGGACGTGATTCGCAACGCGTTCCAGCCGCCGCACGCGCTGCCCTGGAGAAAGGGCGTCGGCCCGAACCAGCCCAACCCGTACCATCTCGGCTGGCTGACGGCGACGGCCGCCGTCGCCTTCGGCATCGCCCTTTTCATCCATATCTCGACGATGGCGGCTTCGCATCCGGCGCGCGTGCTCACCATCAACGAAACGCATATGTTCACCGACCGCTCGCGCGATTTCACCTCGGACCCGTTCGAGATCCCGTCGAAGACCAATATCGAGGTCGCCTCTTACGCGCCTGTCGATAACGACTGGGCGGAATACGGCTTTTCGCTGGTGAAACAGGCAGGCTCCGGGGAAGACACGAGCGCCGAGACCCACAATATGCGCCAGGCGATCGAATACTGGCACGGCTATGACTCCGACGGCTACTGGAGCGAGGGCGGCCAGTGGTCGACCGAATATTTCTCTGCCGTTCCCGCCGGCACCTACCGCGTCGTTTACGACGTCGACTCAGGCCTGTTCGACAAGGGGCTGCCCATGACCATGGACGTGCGCCTGACGCGGGGCACGACGCCCTGGAGCAATTTCTTTATCACGCTCGCCCTGCTGGCGATCTGGCCCGCGTTCGAGTGGATGCAACGAAGCTCGTTCGAAAGAACGCGCTGGTCCAACAGCGATTTCGCCCCGGATAATTGAACATGTCCCTTAAATTCGTCATCTACGCCGCCGTCGTCCTTCTCGCCTTCGCCTATGCGAACGTCAACGGCATCGTCTGGGCCTCGTACTTCATGGGCCAGGGCACGGCCAGCAAAACCGCCAACCATTACCACAAATAGGAGAATATCTTGGAAGACATATTCAACATGAAACTGCTCTCGAGCATGATCAGCGCGCTGGTCTTTTCCATCGTCGGCCTTATCGCCTTCGCGATCAGCTACGGCATCTTCGACATTGTGACGCCGAAAGTCAGCGTCTGGAAGGAAATCGTCGAAAAGCAGAACGTCGCCGTCTCCATCTTTCTCGCCGCCATGATCATCGGCATCTCGATGATCATCTCGGCTGCGATACACGGTTAAGGCGAAGGAGAGACGGCCTTGCCCTCAATGCTGCTGATATCCGTCATCATCATCGCGACCTGCGGGCTCGTGTATGAGCTCATCGCGGGCACCGCGGCCAGCTATTTGCTGGGGGACTCGGTCACGCAGTTCTCGACCGTCATCGGCAGCTATCTCTTCGCGATGGGCATCGGCTCGTGGCTGACAAAATATATCCACCGCAACCTGCTTGGCTATTTCATCCGCGTCGAGATCCTCGTCGGCGCGGTGGGCGGTTGTTCAGCCATCGTGCTATTCATGCTGTTCGAGCATGTGACCTCCTTCCGCCTCGTGCTCTATTTCATCGTCGGCGTCATCGGCGTCCTGGTGGGCATCGAAATCCCCTTGCTGCTGCGAATCTTGCGCGACCGGTTCGAGTTCCGCGACCTCGTCTCGCGCGTGCTGGCCTTCGACTACCTCGGCGCGCTCTTCGCCTCGGTGCTGTTTCCCCTGGTGCTGGTGCCCTACCTCGGCCTCGTCAAATCCAGCTTCATGTTCGGCATGCTCAACGTCGGCGTCGCCATCTGGCTGCTCTATGCGGTGAAGGAACATGTCCACGCGCTGCACGTGCACAAGGCGGTCGCCATCGTGACGCTGATTGCGCTCACCTTCGGCTTCATCTATTCCGAAAAACTGATGACGATTGCCGAAAACGGCATCTATTCGAACGTCATATTCGCGGAATCGACGCCCTATCAGCGCATCGTCATTACCAAGACACAGAAAGACCTGCGCCTGTTCCTGAATGGCAACCTGCAATTCTCCTCGGTCGATGAATACCGCTATCACGAGGCGCTGGTGCATCCTTCCATGGCGGCGCTGAAGGACCCGAAAGATATTCTCATCATCGGGGGCGGCGACGGCCTCGCCCTGCGCGAGATCCTGAAATACCCATCGGTCGATCATGTGACGATGGTCGACCTCGACCCCGCGATGACGCTGCTGTTCTCGAAGAACGAGCTGTTGACGAGCCTGAATAACGACTCCCTGCTGTCGCCTAAGCTGACCATCATCAACAAGGACGCCTTCGTCTGGCTGCGCGACGTCAGCCGCCAGGACAAGCACCCGGTTTTCGACGCCGTCTTTGTCGATGTGCCCGATCCCTCGAACTATTCCATCGGAAAGATGTATTCGACGACCTTTTTCGGCCAGCTGAAGAGCGTCATCACCGACCACAGCATTGTCACCGTGCAAAGCACCTCGCCGCTGATCGCACGGAAAACATTTTGGTGCGTAAACAACACGATGGAAAGCGTAGGCTTCAAGACCTATCCGTTCCACGTCTATGTCCCCTCGTTCGGCGAATGGGGTTTCGTGATGGCGTCGCTGGGCAATTACGACATGCCCGATCATTTTGTCGACGGTCTCAAATTCCTCAACCCGGAATCGGCGAAACTGATGTTCTCCTTCCCGCCCGACATGTCGAAGGTGCAGACCAAGATCCAGCGCCTCGACGACCAGGCCCTGGTGCGCTATTTCGACCAGGAATGGGGCGAGTACCTGGTGTATTGAGAATGATCGAGTTCAGGACAATCCCTCTCCCTAACCCTCTCCCGCCCTTCGGCGGGAGAGGGAACAGCTGCGTTCTCATTGAACCTCCTGTTGCAAAAAGAGCCGCCCTGGCTCCCTCTCCCGCGCCTGTCGCGGGAGAGGGCGGGGGGAGAGGGATTGTCCCACACCCTCCAATTATTGCTTGCGCAACATGAAAGTCTCGCGGCGCAGCTTTCTCGGCATGGGCGCGGCGCTGGCGACGGCGCTGGGCTTCGGCAGGTTTCTGCCTGCGGCTGCGGAACAGCCTGCGGTGACGGGCAAAATACTCGGCGCATCGGCGAAAATCGGCCACCAGTTGCGCGGCGGCACGTTCCCTGCTATTTCCAGCACAATTCAAAAGGACGTCGTCATCGTGGGCGGCGGCATCGCGGGCCTTGGCGCGGGATATCGCCTAAAGAAAGCGGGCCATACCAATTTCGCGCTGCTGGAACTGGAACATCAAGCCGGCGGCAACGCCTCAAGCGGCAGGAACGCAACTTCGGCTTACCCTTGGGGCGCGCATTATGTGCCGCTGCTGACCGATGAGTCGCGCGCACCGAAAAAACTGTTCGAGGAACTCGGCATCATCAAGGGCCATGACGACAAAGGCCTGCCGATTTATGACGAATATTTCCTCTGTTCCGATCCGCACGAACGGCTGTTCATCGAAGGCCGCTGGCAGGACGGCATGGTGCCGAACCTGGGGCTGACGGAAGACGACAAGCGCCAATACAGCGCCTTCTTCGCACTGACCGACAGTTTCAAGAACAAGCGCGGCAGGGACGGCAAGAAAATATTCGCGATCCCGGTGGATAAAAGTTCGCAGGATCCCGACTGGCTGAAATACGACACGCTCAGCATGAAGGACTGGATGGATGCGCAAGGCTACACCTCGAAGCCGCTGCGCTGGTATGTCGATTACTGCTGCCGTGACGATTACGGGTCGTCCTTCGACCAGACCTCCGCTTGGGCCGGCATGCATTACTTCGCCGCGCGCACCGGCACCGCCGCCAATGCCGCGCCGGGCGGCCTCGTCACTTGGCCGGAAGGCAATGGTTTCCTCGCCCACAGGCTGATGGAGCCGATCAAGGACAATATCATCCCCTCCACACTCGCCTTTCGCGTGAAGCAGGACGGCGCCCGCGTCAATGTCGATTACCTCGACCAGAAGACCAGCGAAGCAAAGCGTATCTCGGCGAAATCCGTCATTGTCGCGACGCCGCAGTTCATCGCGGCGCGGCTACTCGACGATAAAGCAATACCGGCAAATGATTTCTCCTACGCCCCCTGGGTCGTCGCCAACGTGACGCTGTCGAAACTACCGGCCGGCAAGGGCGTCGACCTTGCATGGGACAACATGATTTACGACAGCAAACTGCTGGGCTATGTCGTCGCCACGCACCAGAACACCGAAATGGTGCCGCTGCGCACCGTCCTCACCTATTACTGGCCGCTCAATCATGCCGAACCGAAAGCCGCGCGCGCCGAGGCGCTGGCGCGCAGCTATGAAGACTGGCGCGATATCTTCCTGAAAGAACTCTACGCCGTCCACCCCGAAGTCGAAGGCCATGTCGAGAACCTCGACGTCTGGATCTGGGGGCACGCCATGGTGCGTCCGACCCCGGGCTTTATCTGGGGCGCGGCGCGGCGCAAGGCAATGGCGCAGAAGCCGCCGATCTTCCGCGCCCATTCGGACCTCAGCGGGATTTCGATCTTCGAGGAAGCCTATACCCGCGGCGTCGATGCGGCGGAGCGCACGCTGAAATACCACAAAATCCCTTACGAGACGGAGCTGTGAGATGGTGAAGCAGCCCTGGATCGCCTCGCGCGCCGCCGACCTCGGCTTTATCGTCGGTCCCGCCTTCATCATCACGGTGCTGGTCGTGCTGTTCCGGGACCAGATCGCGCTGACCGACGGCACGCCGCCCTGGCTGTGGCTGCTGCTGATCGTCGGCGTTGATGTAAGCCATGTCTATTCCACCATCTTCCGCACCTATCTCGATAAGGAAGAGCTGAAGAAACGCCCCTCGCTCTACACGCTCGCGCCGCTCGGCGCCTGGATTGGAGGCGTCATGCTTTACAGCGTCAGCGGCTTCACCTTCTGGCGGGTGCTGGCCTATCTCGCCGTCTTCCATTTTATCCGCCAGCAATATGGCTTTATGATGATCTACGCGCGCGGCGAACGCAGCCGCCCGAAATTCACGCGGCTGATCGACCAGGCCGCCATTTACCTCGCCACCCTGTTTCCGCTCGCCTGGTGGCACTGCCACAAGCTGGGCCTGTCGTGGTTCATCGACGGCGACCTGTTCTATGTCGACTGGCCGGCACTGGGGATAATCGTGGGCGCGCTATTCGCGGCGGTGATGGCGGCCTATGCCGTCAAGGAAATCTATTATGCACGCAAAGACGGAATGGTGAATGTGCCCAAGAACCTGCTGCTGCTCGGCACCGCACTATCGTGGTCCGCGGGCATCGTCATTTTCAACAACGATCTTGCCTTTACCGCGACGAATGTCGTCGCGCATGGCATCCCGTACATGGCCCTGATCTGGATTTACGGCCGCAACCAGCGCGACATGCGCGGAAATGCCGCGCCCTATATCACTCGCTTCATCAGCCGCTTCTTCAGCCTGCGGATGATCCCCTTCTATATCGCGCTGCTCTTCGCCCTCGCCTTCCTCGAGGAAGGCGTGTGGGACGGCTTCGTCTGGCGCGAGCATGGGGCGCTGTTCGGCTTTTCGCGCTACCTGCCGCAGGTGAAATCGGAATACATCATGATCTGGCTCGTCCCGCTGCTGGCGCTGCCGCAGTCGGTGCATTACCTGCTGGACGCCTTTATCTGGAAGCATAACCTGAAGGATTCGGAATGGAAAAAAATCCTGCTCTATCGTCCTACGTAGCGCCGGGGATGCACCTGTTGCTCGATTTCTGGGGCGCGAAACACGCGCAGGACTTAGGGGCCGTCGAACAGGCCTTGCGCGCGGCCGCGAAAGCCTGCGGCGCCACCGTGCTCGACATTATGCTGCATTCCTTCGGGCCGCAAAGCGGCGTGACGGGCGTCGCCATCCTCGCCGAATCTCATATCAGCATCCACACCTGGCCCGAAACCGGTTACATGGCGCTCGACATCTTCGTCTGCGGCAGCTGCGACGCGCATCAGGCGGCGGCGGAACTCGTCAGGATATTCCACCCCGTGCGGCACCAGATCTCCTCGCACCGCCGCGGTGTCGAGAATTCACGCGCGGTTGCCGCCGTGTAGACTGTCGCAACCCCGGCTTTCGCCGGGTTACGGCACAAATGGCGAGACTACACATTTATGACGATTGACGCTTTCATCCTTTAGGGACTACTCTTTCTCAGCACTTCAGCGGAGAAAGTGAATGATCGTGAAACGGATACTCCTGTCGCTTGTGCTGGCATGCCTTGCCTGTGCGCCCGCCGCCCGCGCGGACACAGGTAATCCCTGGGCCGTGGAGGACGTCACGGTCGAGGGCGGACCCATCTGGTCGCATCACTTCCAATCCGGGCCGATCAATTTCAACCAGCATCATGCCTTGGGCATCGTCAAGCTCACGACCGAGGGCGAAGGCACCTGGGGTCTGTATGTGCTGACACCCAACAGCGAACGGCGCACCTCCATCGGCGGCGCATGGGTGACGAAGCCCTGGATCGTGCCGGTCGCGGGACAGACCCGGTTTGAATTCACAGGCGCGCTGGGGCTGGTCTCCGGTTATCGCTCTTATCCGGTGCCGCTGATCGCGGCCGAGGCGCGCCTTGTCCTGATCGAGCGCAAAAATTGGGACGCCGGCGTTTCGGCGGCCGCCCTCCCCTATATCGCTCAGGACATGAAAAAGGACAATAAGGCCGGCGTCGTGGTGTCATCGCCGTTCCTGAGCGTGAGATACCGGTTTAATTAATTGACTATCCGAACCACGCCGGCAAAAGCTGGCGTCCAGTTTATGCAACTTCTATCGCATAAAATTTGAGGCTGGACCCCGATTTTCATCGGGGTGGCACAGATATTTGCCTTGATTTAAAACGGCGAGAACGCCTTGTTCCAGGTGCCGGGGGGCCAGGCGAAGGGGATGCCGCTGCGCGCGGTCTTCGGCGGCTCGGGCGGAACTTCCTTTACATCGAGAAGCACCGCATCTTTCGGGCCCGATTCAAACAGCGAGCGCAGGGTGCCATGGTAGGTGACTTTGTATTTCTTCATTTCGCCGTCGCGCATCGGCGCGATAGGCGCGGTCACAATCTCGGGCCGGAACTTTCCTTTCCCGTTGGCGGTCGACCAAGCCTGATCGAGAAGACTGGGCGTTACTGTAAAACGAATACCGTCCTTTTCGGTGGCGTTCGAATAGGGCGCGGCATCGACAGTCCAGGTGCCGTTGCGGGCGTCCGCGACCTTCGGATTGCCAAGATACATCTCCTCGTCCTTGTGCATCATGTAAATCATCCCCGGCGCTTCCGCGGCGGCGCCGAACAAGCCGCGCACCGGCATGCCGAGCGGACCCGGAATGAGCGCGGTCGCCGCGAAAAGGGCGGCGAGGCCGAGCCCCTTCTGCTTTTTTGACAATTTGAAAGCGGGCGCATCATCCGGCTTTTTTGATTCTGTGCTCTCCTGCGGCGTCTGTTGGCCTGCCGGTTCCGGTGTGATGTTGGTCATTGATCTCTCCCACGTCAAATTGCGTTATGCCGCGTCGTCTACGCGACAAAAAAACAGCTTCGGCTCTTTTACAAAGAAGCGCAGGTGACAGGCGAGAAAGGAGAACCGGGGAGAAAACCGCCTGACCGAATAGGTGCCCTTGCAGCGTTATGTATAATATAAAGTGGCACCCGCGGTCAAGGCCGCAAAGTCAATACATTGAAAATAATAAGCTATTTTAGCGGCGCGGACCCTTGTTGCCGCGCTTCGACTCCGGCACGATTTTGAGCTTGCCGGCACCTTCCTTAAGCTTGCGCAGGCGCTCCGCCACGGCGGCGCGGGCCTCCTGTTCTTCTTTCAGCACCTTGCGCTGCTCGGCCTCGCGCAACTCCCGCGCACGGTCGTCGGTCCACTGGGTGAAAAGGTCATTGATGGGCTGGTAGCTGGAACGCTGCGCGGCCTCGAGCGGCGTGGTGCCGGTATCGTCCCGCTCTTCCAGCGACGCGCCGCGATCAAGCAGCAGCGCCGCCACTTCGACCTTGCCCATTTCCGCAGCCCAGGTCAGCGCGGGCTTGCCGTTCGTGCCGTGCGCGTTGATATCCGCGCCGCGGTCGAGCAGCAGCTTCACGACTTCATCATGGCCGCTGAAGGCGGCCCAGGTAATGGCGCGCGCGTTGATGGTGTCCTGCGCGTTCACGATGGCGGCGCCGAACTGGTCGAGATATTTTTCAACGGCCGGCTTGTCGCCGTCGCGCGCCGCATGGCAGAAACTTTCCACGTCGTCCGGCGAAGGCGCCGGCGGCGGGCTGGAAGGAAATGAATGTCTTAAATCGTTTTTGGGCAGCATGCGCAACTCCGTCAGGCCCGCGTAAAAAAGCGGGCGGCGATTGGTCTGGTTAAGGCATGCTGGAACTTACACAATCGCCGGCGAATAGCCAAGCGTAACAGTATGATTTTGTTTCCATATCGCCGCTTCCGTGATGGAAGCGGCGATACCGGAAACAATCTTTATTGAAGCGGCTTGTCGTAGCCGTTGGCGATCGCCCAGACCGCCGCCTGGGTGCGGTTGGCCACGCCCAGTTTCTTCAGGATCTTTTTCACGTGCGTCTTCACCGTCGCCTCGCGGATATTGAGCGCGATGGCGATAGCTTTGTTGGACTCGCCCGCCGCGAGATGGCGGATGATGCCCATTTCCCGCGCGGACAAGGGCGAGCGGCGCGGCGCCGCATCGGTGTTCGCCGGCGCGACGGAAGTACCCGAGGGCAGGATCGAGGTCGGGAAGACTTTCTCGCCGCTCATGACGAGCTTGAGCGAGCCGATCAACCCGTCGCTGGAGATATCGCGCAGGATATAACCATCCGCGCCCGTCGAAAAGGCGGCCGAGATGGCGGGCACGTCGCGGCGCGAACTGACGATCACCACGCGGCTTTGCGGATAGGTCGTCTTCTGCCGGCGCACCGCCTCGATGATGTCGCCATCGACTTCGGCCACGCCGGTGTCGATGTTGATGATCAGGGAGTCAGGCGTGGGCGCCTGCTGCAGGTGCAGGCTGGACGAGTCATCATATTCAGCCGAAACCGGCATTTCAGCGCGCGCAAGCATCCCTTTCAGGCCTTCTTTCGCGATGCAATCTTTTCCTACGAGGCATACCGAGGTCATGTAAACACACCTTTGTTCGTTGTGGGTCATTTCGCGGGGCAACTAATCATTCGCAGCATAAAAAGTTCCCCTTTTTAGGGGCGCGGGGGAACTATATTTGAACGCATGACAAGTGATTGAAATGACACGGAAATGGCTATAGAGATGGAGTTTCCAGCCGTAAAAGGGCGATTAAAAGTTGTGTTTAAGGCGGATCACGGCGGCCACATCATGCTGTCCCTGCACGTCATCGGCATTCTGCCGGCCGGAGAGAATCAGGCTGCCGGTCGTCGTTTCATCGAGCGGGAGGGAGTAAAGCACGCTGAAATCCGTTTCCGTTCCACCGGGTGTCAGGCCGAGGCGCTGGCTGGTGATGACGGGGTTGCCGAAGCCATCAGTCCCGGTCGCGCCGGTCAGAGTCGCGCTGCCAGCATAGACGCGCAAGGGACGCGACACCTCGATGCCAAGCTTATCACCTTTTCTCGAGATGTCGCTTTTGGCAAGCGCGAAGCCGACCGCGCGGCTGTCCAGGCGCGACATATTGCCGATCAGGCTGTTCTGCGCGCCCGATGGCGAGGTGACCGCATAGGCCGCATCGAAGCCGAGGCTGAAGCCTTTGCCGAGGTCATAATTCGCGCCGAGGCCGAAAGAGGTCGAATTGGCCGAGCCGAGCGCCAGCGCGCCGGCGCTCTGCGAGCCCAGCAGCATATTTTTCTCCGACAGGCCCGAGGCGGTGACCGACATCTTCAGGCGCTTGATGGGCGAAAACGTATAGGCCATGAAGGCGCCCTGCGCCGACTGGCTGTCGTCGAGCCCGTCGAAATATCCGCTGGCGGACGAGCGCGCATAGCCGAAGGAAAAGCGGCTGCCATTGCCGAGGTTGCGGGCCGCCATGGTAAAGTCGGCATCGGGCACCAGGCCCATCAGCGATCCCGACACGCCGGCATCGGTGCCGAAAAAGGCATTGTCGCGGCCCCAGCGCGCGTCATTGAGCAGCATCGCCGCCCCATCGCCGTGTCCGCCCCCGAGATAAGTGTCTCCTTCCGAGAATGCATAGGTCCAGTCCGGATGCCGGTACTGTCCCGGATCGCTTTGCGTGAACATGATGTTTGACGCGGCCGACGGTGGTGCGCCCGAAAATTCCAGCCAGTTGCCGCCATCGAGGCTGACGACCTGGCGCTGGCCCGATGCCGTATCACCCAGCACCTTTCGTGTCGCGGGCGACAGGGAAGCGCGCGCGTTCTTCGAGGTGACGGAGACGGAGCCGCTTAAGGGGAAGTCGCGTCCGAAACTGTCAAAGGCATAGACATGCGCGAGCGCCTTCGACAGGCCGCCCAGATTGCCGAAGGCCCCGCCCGCGACGATCGTACTGCCCGAGACGTCCATCATGCGCGCGCCGCGGCCGCCATGAGCCGTGCCGCCTGTCGAGCCGGAAGCGCCTGTCGTTCCGCCTGTTGGCGTCGTCAGCGTGCCGATCGGCTTCATGGCGAGATCAACGCGCAAGAAGCCGTCGCCATAGGTCGCATCCGGCCCGCGCGCGCCGAGATCTTTCGTGGATGTTTCCAGTATTTGCGCGATCGTGCCCTGCGCGACGAGATAAGGCCAGCGCGCCGCCAGCAGCGCCGCCGCCCCCGCCGCCTGCGGCGCCGCCATCGAGGTGCCGGACATAACGGCGGTCGAGTCATAGGCATGTGTGATCGGGTCATAAGCAATGCCGGCGCCGGTGATATTCTGCCCGTCGGCCATGACCCACATCTTGCTCAAGGCGTAGAACTGCCCGGTATTGGAAACAAAGCCGCCAGTGCCGGGCGTGTTGGTGAAAGAGGTTTTGCCCATCGAGGCGCTGGTCGCGCCCACGAACATCATGCGCTGCAGCGCCGCGTCGGTGAAACCGCTGACCTGCAGCGTGCCGAGCGCCGCCACCGCGTCATTACCGCCTGCGAAGACGATGACATCGCCCTTGGTCGCCGCATAGTTGACGGCGCTCGCGATGCCCTGATAAAAACCGGCGCGCTCCTGCGGGCTGCCGGATGGGCCAATGCTGATGTTCAGCACCGTCGCGCCGTGATCGGCCGCATAGACGATGCCGGAGGCGACATCCGCCCCGTAACCTTGCTCGTTCTGGTCGAGAACCTTGACCGGCAGCAAGGTCGCGGCGGGTGCCACGCCGGTCAGTCCCTTTTGCGGCAGGCTGCCGGCGATTTCGCCGGCGATAAAAGTGCCGTGACCATTGTCATCATTGAGGGCAAGGCTGGAGGCACAGGCGAAGATCAGGCAGGAGGCGTCCGCCGTATCGACATGCTCAAAACCGGTCCAGGCGGACTGCAGGCCGGTATCGATCACGCCGACGGTCACGCCCGCGCCATCGGCCGCCGTGGCCTGCACCGCGGGCGTCGCGCCGATCAGGATATCCTGTCTGGAATTGGCGTCGGGATTGACGCTTTTGGCAAAGGCCGCGCCCTGAAAGATTATGATTCCAACCGCAATGACAGCCGCGGCAAACCCCCGCATCGTCTCTTTCCCCTGACTATGGCCGTTTGGCCGAAAACCCCGTCCTTTTGAATATTGAGGCGATTGGGAAAATTCCAAGTTCGGCGGGCGTGAAAAGGCAAAAAACTTCTTATGGCAATTGCCTCAATTTTTCTTTGAAAAATCGAAATTATCCTTAGGCTTAAGCTTCCATGACGCCCACTGAAACCCTGATCTCCCGTGCCGCATCGTTTTTCAGGACACCCCTGGTCTGGGTGCTGCCCGAGGCCTGCGCCGCCCTGCGGCAGCCATCGCCGGTCGCCGCCGTGCATAACTTCCGGCCCGAAGTGCTGGCGCTGCAGCGCATGGGCATTGCCGCCGCGCCCGCCTGGCCGGATGCGCAAGCGGGCTGCGTTGCCCTCAGCCTGCCCCGCCAGGCGGAATGGGCCTGCGGGCTGCTGGCCGAGGCCCTGATGCGCTTGTCCGAAGGCGGCACGCTGCTGGCCGTCGCCCGCAACGACCGCGGCGGCAAACGCTATGCCGCGCTGCTGGAAGAGCATTTCGGCCTCGTCTGGAGCGACAGCAAGAACCATTGCCGCCTGGCAGCGGTCGAGCGCCCGAAAGAATTGCCGGCGGTGGTCGCGGAGTGGAAACGCAGCTATGTGCTTCGGCCAGTGGCAGGAAGCGGCTTGCTGACCCTGCCCGGCACCTTCAGCAGCGACCGTCTCGACAAAGGCTCGGCCTTGCTGGCAAAGCACCTGCCAAAACTGGCGGGCCGCGTGGCCGATTTTGGCGCGGGATGGGGATATCTCAGCCATCACATTCTGTCCTCCGCGCCGGATGTTTCCCGCCTCGACCTGTTCGAGGCCGATGACAATGCGTTGGCGGCGGCGCGCACCAATCTCGCGACCTTCGCGGCAAAGACGGGATTTTTCTGGCACGACTTGCTGTCAGAAAAAGTGCCGCAGGCCTATGACGCCATCGTCATGAACCCGCCGTTCCACGACCTGATGGACGCCGACCCCGCGATCGGCAAGCGGTTCATCACGGCGGCCGCGCAGGCTTTGCGTCCCGGTGGCGGTCTCTGGATGGTCGCGAACAAGCACCTGCCTTACGAAGAGGTGCTGGAAGAAGAATTCGGGTCGTGGCGTAGCATCGCGGTCGAAGATGGGTTCAAGGTGCTGGCGGCGACCCGGTAGTCCCAAGTCCCCCACTAATAAAATCGATCCCATACCGAAAGCCGCCATCCAGATTTGCCAGGAATAAAAATGAACCACCCCGACGAAAGTCGGGGTCCAGTCATACAACTTCTATCTCGGCAATGCGCGCAAAGCGCGCATTGTAATGAGGTAGTAAATTCATTAACTGGATACCGGCTTTCGCCGGTATGGAAACAGCTATTGTGCTCATTCGCGGGATCCTTTCCCGCGCGGGAATTGAAACCCGCCCGCGCCGTTAGCGCATTGGAAACTCACATCGCCTGAAAGGATGAAACAGCATGCGGCTGGACCGACAAATCGCAGTTGTAACGGGCGCCACCTCGGGCATCGGGCGCGAAGCGGCGGTGGCGCTGGCGGGCGCCGGGGCAAAAGTCGCCGTCAATCATCTCGCGTCTGAGAAGGACGCCGCCGAAGCCGTCGTGGCGGAAATTTCCAAGGCGGGCGGCACCGCCGCCGCCTTCGCAGCGGACGTCGGCAAGGAGGACGAAGTGGTGAAGATGTTCGCCTCGGTCATCAAGAGCTACGGCACCGTCCATATCCTCGTCAATAACGCCGGCATCCAGATGGACGCGGCCTTCACCGACATGACGCTCGCCCAGTGGCAGCGGGTGCTGGACGTGAACCTCACCGGGCAGTTCCTCTGCGCGCGCGAGGCGATCCGCGAGTTCTTAAGGCGCGGCATGCAGCCGGATATTTCCCGCGCGCTCGGCAAGATCATCTGCATGAGCTCCGTCCACCAGAGGATCCCCTGGGCGCACCATGCCAACTATGCCGCTTCCAAGGGTGGCGTGACGCTGCTGATGCAGACACTGGCGCAGGAATTTTCGTCGCGCAGGATCCGCGTCAACAGCATCGCGCCGGGCGCCATCCGCACCCACATCAACCGCGCCGCCTGGGAGACGCCGCAGGCGCTGGAAGAGCTGGAAAAGCTGATCCCCTACGGCCGCATCGGCGAAACGACTGACGTGGCGGAGGCGATCCTGTGGCTGGTATCGGACCATTCCGACTATGTGCAGGGCAGCACGCTCTATGTCGACGGTGGGATGATGCTCTATCCGGGATTCAAGGATAACGGCTAAGCCGAGCGCTATTTATGCGCCATGAAGCGCGAGGATTTGTCGTCATGCGGTTCTCCGCGCGAGAGGCGTTCGGCTTCATGCCCCTCTTCCTTGCGCAAGTGATCGAGATGCGCGATGGATTCGCCCAAGAGTGCATGTTCTCCCGCAAGGCAGGCAGCCTCGATCGCCGCCGCGGCCGCGCTCGTCTTCTGCATGCCGATTAATCCGCTGATGCTCTTGAGATCGTGCGCGGATTTTCCGACCGCTGTGAATTCCTGCGCCGCGAATTCCTTATGCACATGGTCCATGAGGCGCGCGGCTTCTTTGATATTTCCCTCGACCATTTCCTTCAGGTAAGCCGGGCCCATTTCATCGGCGATGGCCGCCTGCACTTCCGCCATGGTTTTGACTGTCTGGGGTTTGCGCGGCGGCGGCGCGACCCAGGGCGGCGTCGCCTGGCTTTGTGCGGGTACCGGAGCCGGCGTCTGTGCCGGCGCGGGCGCCGGCGCTTCCGGACGCACGCGTTTCCCCTGCGCCGCCGCGACATCGGCGATAGCGGCATAAATGTCCTTGGGCGCGAAAGGCTTGCCAATGTGGCCCTGCATGCCGGCCTCGTAGCATTTTTTGACGCTTTCCTCGAGGATGTTCGCCGACAGGCCGATGATGGGGATCTTCTTGAACTTGGGCCCCAGCGCCTGGATGGCGCGGGTGGTGTCATAGCCGTTGCGGCCGGGCATGTTCACGTCCATGAAAACGAGGTCGTAATCGGCTTCCTGCACCATTTTGATCGCCGCATCGCCGTCCGGCGCGACCATGCACTTGTGCCCCTTGTGCGTCAGCATGCGGGTGATGATGCGGGCATTGACCGGATTGTCTTCGGCCACGAGGATGTTTTGCGGCGGCGCGTCGGGGATGCTGGCCTCTTCCTCGCTCTTTGCGCCCTGCAGCGGGGTCTCGTAGGGGATTTCGAACCAGAAGGTGCTGCCCTTGCCCTCCTCGCTCATGACGTCAATGCGCCCGCCCAGCATCTTGATCAGGCTGCGCGTGATCGACAGGCCGAGGCCGGAGCCGCCGTATTTGCGCGCGATGGACTCGTCAGCCTGACTGAAGGCGCTGAAGAGCTTGGTGATATTGTCCGGCGAGATGCCGATGCCGGTGTCGCGCACCTCGATATGGATGCGCGGCTGCTCGGTCTCCATGTAGAAGGCGCGCAGCTCGACCGACCCTCTCTCCGTGAACTTGACCGCGTTGTTGACGAGGTTCATGACGACCTGCTGCAGCCGGTGGGGGTCGCTGTGCATCATTTTAGGCACGGTGGGATCGATCTCGATGATCAGCTCGAGCCCCTTGTTGCCCGCGATCTCGCGCAGGATGCGCGCCGAATTCTCGAGCACCGCGTGCAGGTTGAAGTTGATCTTGGAAATCGTTAGCTTGCCGGATTCGATCTTGGAGAAGTCGAGGATGTCGTTGAGCGTATTCAGCAGCGTTTTGGAACAATCACGTATTGTGACGACGAATTCCTTCTGCTCCTGGGTCAGGTTGGTCTCGCGCAGGAAGTCGATCATGCCGAAGATGCCGGTCATGGGCGTGCGGATCTCGTGACTCATGAGCGCGAGGAAGCTGGACTTGGCGCGGTTCGCCTCGTCGGCACGGCGCGCGCTTTGCTGCATCTGGATCTTGCTGTCGATGAGCTGCAGCGTCGACTGGCGGATTTTCTCGCCGATGAAGAAGGCGTAGACGCAGAAAACGACGACCGTGCCGCCGATGTAGGCCGTCACGTCGATGTGATAGTTGATGAGAGTAATAAGTAACGCGAAGCCGCCCGGCACCGCGATGTCGAAGATCAGGAGCGGCAGGACCGGCGCGCTGGCCGAAGCGTTGGCGGCGGTGAGCGCGAAGACGAAGCCGTATCCCAATATGTGCAAGTAAAGCTGCCCCGCCACCCCCAGCTTGAGCAGCAGCGGCATGAACATGAAAACCAGCCATGGAACGAGATAGGCCACTTTATTGATGGTGACTTTCGCGACCAGTCGCCAGCAATCGGCCTCCTTGAATTTCCCCGACGCCAGTTTCGCGTAAAGCGCGCGCTGGCGCCACAGCATCCCCACGCAGAACGCCAGCAGCAGGAATTCCTCGCACCAGGACAGGCCAGGATTGGCGGCGAGGCCGTCCGTCCAGCCACCGGAAAAAAAATATTTCGGCCAGCCGTACATGTAATGGCGAATACCTAAGAACGCCGAGGCGAAAACGATGGTATTGGCCAGCACCCCGCGATGGTTGGCGGCGTAGAGGATAAGCTGGTCTTTTTTGATCATGGCTGGTTCGCTACCCGTAACGGTATCCGCTGGGATCACTCCGGATCAACTCAGGATTGGCGGGGTCCGTCTCGACCTTTTTGCGCAATTGCTTGATGGCCCAGTCCACGGCCGAACCATCGGCGGCGGCTGCGCTGCTCCAGCAGTAATCCTGGAGCGCCCGGGACGACAGCGCCTTGCCCTTGTTGTTGTAAAAGGCCTTGAGAAGCTCGATTTCGCGCAACGACAGGTCGATGCTGTCGCCGCCGCGCTCGGCGCAGAGACGTCCGGGGAAAACGGTCAGCGATCCTAAGTGGATCGCCTCGTCGATAGCGGCGGGGCTGCGCGCGGCGACGATCTGGCGCGCCACTTCGCGGATGCGGGCCGTGATGTCGGCCAGGTCGAAGGGCTTGACGATATAATCGTTCGCGCCCGCCTGCATGCCGGCGTTGATATCCACCTGGCGCGACTTGGAAGTGATCAGGAGGATCTGCACCTCACTGTCCGTTTTGCGGATCTTCCGGCAGACGTCGAAGCCCGAGATATCGTCGAGCATGATGTCGAGGCAGATGATGGCCGGACGGCGCTGCTCGTAAAGCGTCAGCGCGTCGTTCCCCGTTTCGGCGGAAAAGACGGAAAAACCTTCTTTCTCCAGCAGATGCGTCAGAAGCTTCAGCAGCTCGGGATTGTTCTCGACAACGAGGACCTTCATGGAAAACCCTTTCTCCCCGATTATCATTTTAGAGCCGGGCCGGTTAAGATATTGGAAACCGGCTTTGCCATAACCTCGGGAGGCCAGAGGGTACTGGAATTATTAGCGAAATCTGACGAGGGTCAGGCAGCGAGGGCCACTGGCGGCGGGGGCGGTTCGTGCTTGCGCACGCGCCGCTCGTTGAACTTCTCGAGGTAGAGGTAAACGACCGGCGTGATGTAGAGCGTGAGCAGCTGCGAGGTCAGCAACCCGCCCACGACGCTCACCCCCAGCGGCTGGCGCAGTTCGGCGCCCGCGCCCACCGCCATCGCGATGGGGAGCGAGCCGAAAATGGCCGAGAGCGAGGTCATCATGATGGGCCGGAAGCGCAGCAGGCAGGCCTGGTAGATCGCCTCCTCCGGCGACTTGCCTTCGGCGCGCAGGGATATGGCGAAATCGACCATCATGATCGCGTTCTTCTTCACGATGCCGATGAGAAGGATGACGCCGACGATGGCGATGACGCTCAAATCCATGCCGGCCAGCAGCAGCGACAAGACCGCGCCGATGCCCGCCGAGGGCAGGCCCGAAAGGATCGTGATTGGGTGAATGAAGCTTTCATAGAGCATGCCGAGGATGATGTAGATGACGACCAGCGTCACGCCGATGAGCAGCCCCTGCCCCTTCGCCGTGTCCTGGAACACCTGCGCGTTGCCCTGGAAGTTGCCAATCAGGCTGTCGGGCATGCCGATCTTCTTCTTGACGGCGTCAATGGCATCGACCGCGGTCCCTAAGGATTCGCCCGGCGCCAGGTTGAAGGAAATCGTTACCGACGGCGTCTGGCCGTTATGGTTGATGGACAAGGGGCCTTCTTTGCGCGTGATGCCGGCGATCGCGTTCAGCGGCACCAGCTTGTCGCCGGTTCCGCGCATGTAGAGCTTGCCGACGTCCTCGGGCTGGGTCTTTTCCTTGTCGTCGACGCCCACGATGATCTCGTAGTCGTTGGTCGAGGTATAGATGCTGCCGATCTGCCGGTCGCCGAAGGCATTATACAAGCTCTGGCGGATCGTATCGTTGGTCAGCCCCATGGAGGATGCCTTGTCGCTGTCGGGCGTTACGTAAGCCTCAAGGCTGCGCAGCTGCAAATCCGTCGTCACGTCCGCGAAACCTTTGGTTTGCTGCAGCTCCTTCTCAAGCTTCTGCGACCAGCCGTAGAGGAGATCAAGATCGCTGCCCGAAATCGTATACTGGTAAAGGCTCTTCGACTGCGTCCCGCCGATCTGGAAGTTCTGCACCGGCTGCAGGTAGACCGCGAGCCCCTCGACGGTTGCGGTCTCTTTTTTCAGGCGGCGCATGATCTCCTGCACCGAGGGGCGCTCGCCCTTCGGTTTCAGCGCGATGAAGATGCGCCCCGTGTTATACGAGCCGTTGCCGACCGCGTAGAACACGTGCTTGACCGCGGGGTCTTTCATGACGATCTGGGCCACGCGCGTCTGCTTGGCCAGCATGGTGGCGTAGGACGTGTCCTGCGCCGCCTCGGTCGAGCCGCGGATGAAGCCCGTGTCTTCCTCGGGGAAGAAGCCCTTGGGCACATAGGCGAAGGCGACAAGGCTTAAAAACAGCGTCAGGAACGTTACGCCCAGCATCACGCGCTTGTGCTTCAGGCACCATTGCAGCGACGTATCGTAATGCGACAGCATCCACTGGAAGGCCGCTTCCAGCCGGTTCGCCCAGGCGCGCTCTTCCTTATGGCCGGGATGCAGCACGCGGCTGCACAGCATGGGAGTAAGCGTCAGCGAAATCAGGCCCGAGGCCAGGATCGCGACGCTGATGGTGACCGCGAATTCGTTCAGCACGCGGCCTACGATGCCGCCCATGAACAGGACGGGGATGAACACGGCCACCAGCGAACAGGTGATGGAAATGATGGTAAAGCCGATTTCCTTCGCGCCCTTAAGCGCCGCCTCGAACGGCTTCATTCCGTGTTCGATGTGTCGCACGATATTCTCGAGCATGACGATCGCGTCATCGACGACGAAGCCCACGCATAGAGTCAGCGCGAGAAGAGAAACGTTGTCGATAGAGAAATTGAGCAGCGCCATGACGCCATAGGTCGCCATGATCGAGAGCGGCACGGCCAGCGCCGGCACCATCGTCGCTCGGACGTCGCGCAGGAACAGGAAGATCACCGCGATGACGAGGCTGATCGTGATCATCAGGGTTTTCTGCACGTCGTGCACCGCGTCATGCACGCCGACGGAACGGTCGAAGAGCGGCGTCACCTTGACGGCCGAGGGGATCTGGGCCGTGAGTTTCGGCAGGATCGCCCGGACGCGGTCGACGACCTCGATCGTATTGGCGTCGGGCTGGCGCTGGATGGCCAGCACCACCGCGGGGTTGAGGTCGGCGGCGGCGAAAGAACGTTCGTCCTGCACGCCGTCGGTCACCTGGGCCACGTCCTTCAGGCGCAAGGGCGCACCGTTCTTCCACAGGACGATGGTGTTGATGAAGCCGGCCGCATTCTTGGGCTGGCCGCCGACGTAAAGGTTGAACAGCTGCTTCTGGCCGCTGATAATGCCGATGGGCGCGTTCGATGCGGATGCGGCGACCGCGTTGCTGACGTCGTCGAAGCTCAGGTTCTGCGCCGCCAGCTTGTCGGGGTCGAGCTTGACGCGCAGGGCGTATTTCTGCTCGCCATATATATTGACCTGCGCGACGCCCGGCAACGTCGAGATATGCTGGCTCAACACCGTGTCGGCATATTCGTCGACCTGGCTCATCGGCAGCGAATCCGACGAGACGGAAAGATACAAGACCGGCGCGTCGGCTGGGTTCACCTTCTTGAAGGTGGGCGGTGTCAGCATTTCCTTGGGCAGGTCCCGCAGCGAGGAGGAAATCGCGGTCTGCACGTCGAGCGCCGCGCCGTCGATGTTGCGCGACAGGTTGAAGGTGAGGACGATATTGGTCGAGCCGAGCGAGCTCGAAGAGGTCATCGAGTCAATGCCGGCGATGGTCGAAAACTGGCGTTCCAGCGGCGTTGCCACGGCATTGGCCATCGTCTCGGGCGAGGCGCCCGGCAGCGAGGCGTTCACGGAAATCGTCGGATAGTCCACGTGCGGCAGGGCGCTGACCGGCAGCGCCTTGTAGCCGGACAGGCCGCCGACGAGCAGCGCCGTCATGAGAAGGATCGTGAAGACCGGCCGCCGTATGCAGAATTCAGAAATATTCATGTCTTGTCCTGGGGCTTGTTCTCGACCGTCACCGCGGCCCCGTCTTCGAGGCGCAGCAGCCCGTCGGTCGCCACCTGCTCGCCGCCGTTCAGCCCTTCTTTGATAATGGCTTCTGCCCCCACCATGCGCTCGGTCTTGACGAGTTTCTTGACCGCCTTGCCGTCGACGATGGCGTAAACGAATTCGCCTTCGGGACCGTGCTGGATCGCAACTTCGGGCACCACGACAGCCTGGTTTTCGACGCCGAGTGTGAGGGTCACGTCGGCGAACATGCCGGGCCACAGCGTTTCATCGGCATTGTCGAACAGCACGCGCGCCGCGATGGTGCCGGTCGTATTGTCGATCGCATTGTCGAGATAATCGAGCCTGCCGATTTCCGGTTTGGCGGAGCCGTCATGCTTCGCGACCGCCGCGACCGTTCCCTTTTCCATGGCGGCGCGCAAGAGACCGATCTCGTTCTGCGGCAGCGACACCTGCGCCCAGATGGGCCGGATCTGGTTGATGGTCACGATCGGCAGATCGTTCGCTTTGACCGTGTTGCCGACAGTCAGGGCGACGGTGCCCGCGCGCCCGCTGATGGGCGCCTGGATCTGTGTGTACTGAAGCTGGACCTGCAGGTTCTGCAAGGCGGCGTCCGAGGCCGCAGCCTGCGCCGCCTGCGCCTGCCAGGCGGCCTTGGCCTGATCGACGTTGGATTGGGTTTCGAAGCCTTTCTTGTTCAGGCTTTCCTCGCGCTCGTACTGTATCTCGAGGTTCTGCTCCTGCGCCTTATCGTGGGCGAGGTTCGCCTGCGCCTGCGCGATCTGCGCCTTCAGCGGGCGGTCGTCGAGGACGAACATCAGGTCGCCTTCCTTCACCTCGTCGCCCGCATGGAACAGGACTTTCATGACTTGAGAGTCGAGCCGCGCGCGCACGCCGACGGTTTGGTAGGGCACCATCGTGCCGACCGCGCTGATTTCCAGCGGGACGTCCTTGCGCTCGGCCGGAGCGGATTTGACAAGCACGGGCGGATGTCCGGCGGATTTATCCTGCGGATGAAAGCGCGCATAGAGACGCCAGCCGACCGCGCCAACGACGGCCAAAATCGCGATGATGAAGACGAGTTTTTTCATGGATGTCATAATTGCCCGGTTGATAAAGCGTCGCCTTTTCCCTGGCGGGCGCGGACGCTTCCGTAAGTTATACGTGGCCATATGCACAAATCATGCAAAAAAGGCCGGGCTAAGCCCTCAGCGCGCCTTTGAAAATAAGGCGAAGATGAAACCCCGGACGCCATTTCCCTTTCCGCCTGAATTCATTCAGGTAATTCATCTGACCCGCACCGGCAAGGTTCTGTTCTATTTACCTTGACTTTTACATATTGTAAAACCTATACTCCGCTCGATTTTTCATAGCAAAGAGGATCCTCATGGCCGACATCATTCCCAGCAAAATCTTCGACGCCATCGTCCGCGACGAAAAGAAACCCATGCTGATCGACGTCTTCGGCGCCGGCTGCGCGCCCTGCGTCTGGATGTCGCCCGTCATCGACGCGCTGGCCGAGGACCTGAAGGGCGAGGCCCGCATCGTGAAACTCGACCGCGACGAGGCTCGCGCCAACGGCGGCGACAGCAATCCCGCCGTCCGCTTCATGGCCGACAACCGCATCCAGGGCATTCCCGCGATGATGCTGTTCGACCAGGGCGAACTCAAAGGCGTGATGATGGGTGGCCCGCGCTCGAAAGGCGCCGTCCGCGAATGGATGGAAAAGAAACTGGGCAAGGCTTTCAGTGCCGCGGCCGCGCCGAAAACGGTCGCGCGCTATGGCATCGTCGTCGACAATATGCCCGAGGACAGGAACCAGATGTGGGACGTCGCGGGAGACATGTACGACAAGGTGACGGAAGCGGCCCTTCCCTTCTTCGCCAGCGACGACGTGCGCGGCGTGAGCATGGGACCAATCGACCCCGCCAAGACGCTGCATGGCATCTCCATCGACATGACGGCCGAGGCGGCGCAGGCGATCGCCAATGCCCTGCCCGGCGAAAAGCTGGTCGATGCTTCCGGCAAGCGCGTCACACCGACGCCACAAAGCCCTTTCTTCTGCGCGGATGGGCCTACGCCTTAAGCAAAGTACATCGTTTACTTTGCCTGGTGGACGAGCTGCCCGATGCGCTGGCTGGCGAGGACGAGCATGTCGAGATCGACCTTCGCCTGGACCTTGAGATCCGCGACAATCTGCGCGATCTTGCCCGTGCGGTCGGTATTGGCCGCGAACCAATCGTCGACCGCGTCCTTGCCCGGTTTCGCGCCCTTCTTAAGAGTCGAAAGGATCGCTGACGTCAGCGCCGCCTGGTGGATGTAGAAATCATCGGTGAGGCCGCCCATGACGCGGGCCTGCCAGGAATTCGCGGGCAGGATGCCGGAGACTTTCAGGCGCAACCAGCCGAGGCCGAGGCGCTCGCCCACGTTGAAGTAGGTTTCGGCGATGGCCTTGATGTCGCCCTTGGTGCGGCGCGCGATGCTGATGATATCGCTGGCCGAGGACAAGAGCTTGAGCGTGGCGATATGCGCGGCCAAAGGCGCCGGCATGCCGGCTGACGTGAAGTCGCGCTCCATCTCCGCTGTCGACTGGCGCACGTCCTGCGGCACCATCTTGGTGATGGATTTCTGCAGCAAGTCCACGCCGGGCTGGAAGGCCTCGACCTCGCCCGCCACATCGAGGTTGTTGCCGCCGAAGCGCAGGTACCAGGTCACGGTGCGCTTGGCCACCTGGAATACTTCGTTCAGCGCCTTGATCTGCGCTTGCGCGGGCACCTTGTTGTCGAGAGCCTCGATGCTGGCCCACAGGCCCGGCAATTCATAGGAACGCATCACGATCATGAAGGCTTTCACGACTTCGGCCAGCGCCGCGCCGGTTTTCTGCATGCGTGACATGACAAAAACCGGGCCCATGCGATTAACGAGAATGTTGACAATTTGCGTCGCGATGATTTCGCGGCGCAGCTTGTGGCCTTCGATCTCCGCCTTGTACTTGTGCAGCACTTTGGGGAAGTAATCGAACAGCAGGCCTTCCATGGTCGGATCGTCAGGGATGTTCGTCTTCAACAGTTCGTTGAAGATATCGATCTTCGCCCAGGAGGTCAGGATGCACAATTCCGGCCGCGTCAGCCCGCCGCGCTCCTTGGCGAGGCGGTTGAGCGTCTCGTCGTCGGGCAGCCCTTCGAGCGCGCGCTTGATCAGGCCCGATTTCTCCAGGTACCGGATGAAATCCGCATGCAGGCCGAGCTGATCCTTCGCGAGATGCTCCTGCAGCGACAGCGACTGCGTCTGCTGGTAGTTGTCGCGCAGCACGAGCGCGGCCACATCGTCCGTCATATCCTCAAGCAGCTTGTTGCGGGCCTCCATGGAGAGCTTGCCCTTGGCGACGACGTCGCTGAGCAGGATCTTGATGTTGACCTCATGGTCCGAGCAGTCGACGCCGCCCGAATTGTCGATGAAGTCGGTGTTGATGCGTCCGCCGCTGCGGGCATATTCGACGCGCGCATATTGCGTCACGCCGAGGTTCGCCCCCTCGCCCACCACTTTGACGCGCAAATCGCGGCCGTCGACGCGCAGATTGTCGTTGGTCTTGTCGTCCGCGTCCGCATTATTCTGGCGCGAGGATTTGACGAAGGTGCCGATGCCGCCCAGCCACATGAGGTCGGCGTCCGCCTTCAGGATGGCGCGGATGAGTTCGTCCGGCGTGACGCTGTCGGCGTCGATCTCGAAGCACTTGCGCACCTGCGAGGATAGCTTGATGGTCTTGGCCGAACGTTCGAACACGCCACCGCCTGCCGAGATTTTGTCCTTGTCATAGCCGTCCCAACCCAGGCGGTTCTTGAACATGCGCTGGCGTTCCGCGAAGCTCGACGCGGCGTCAGGGTTCGGATCGACGAAAATATGCACGTGGTTGAAGGCGCCCAAGAGCCGCATCTGTTTGGAGAGCAGCATGCCGTTGCCGAAGACGTCGCCAGCCATGTCGCCCACCCCCACGCAGGTGAAGGGCTCCTTCTGGATGTCCTTGCCCATTTCGCGGAAGTGGCGCTTGACGGATTCCCAGCCGCCGCGCGCAGTGATGGCGATGCCCTTGTGGTCATAGCCCGTCTTGCCGCCCGAGGCGAAAGCGTCGCCGAGCCAGAAATTGTTTTTCAGCGAGATGCCATTGGCGATGTCGGAGAAGGTGGCCGTGCCCTTGTCGGCGGCGACGACCAGATAGGGGTCGATGCCGTCATGACACACGACATCTTTGGGCCGGACGACCTTGCCCTTGACGTTATTGTCGGTGAGGTCGAGCAGCGCTTGCACGAAGATTTTATAGCACTCGATGCCTTCGGCCTGATAGGCCTCGCGTCCGCCCGCTTTCGGCGGCTGCTTGACGACGAAGCCGCCCTTCGCGCCGACCGGCACGATGACGGTGTTCTTCACCATCTGCGCCTTCATGAGGCTCAGGACCTCGGTGCGGAAATCCTCGTGGCGGTCGGACCAGCGGATCCCGCCGCGTGCGATGTCACCGCCGCGCAGGTGGATGGCCTCGACGCGCGGGCTGTAGACGTAAATTTCGACATGCGGACGCGGCAGCGGCAGTTCGGCGATGTTCTCGCTGTCGAGCTTGACTGCCAAGTGCGTCTTCGGCTGCCCTTCCGCGTCGGTCTGGAAATAGCTGGTGCGCAGGGTTTTCTCGACGAGCGTCTTGAGGCTGCGCAGGATGCGGTCGTGGTCGAGCTTGGAGACGTTCTGCAGGCTTTCGATGATCTTCTCGCCCATCAGGCGGCCTTTTTCGGCCGATTTCGCGCCCGCTTTCGGGTCATGCATGGCCTTGAACATCTCGACGATCTGCAGCGCGATGTGCGGATAGGCGGCCAGCGTCTGCTCGATATAGGTGCGGCTGTAGGGCGAACGCGCCTGGCGCATGTAACCCGAATAGGTGCGCAGGACGTTCACTTCGCGGCAGCTCAAATTCGCCCGCAGGACCAGCTGGTTGAGCCCGTCGTTCTCCGCGCGTCCGCGCCAGACCTCGATGAAGGTGCTTTCGAGATTTTCCTTCACCTTCTCGATCTCGACGCCGGGATCGCCCTTCAGCGTGAAATCGTGGATCCAGATGACGCCTTCATACCCATGCGGCTTGACCTCGTAGGGCATTTCCGACATCGAGCGGAAGCCCATGTTCTCGAGAACGGGCAGAATTTCAGAAAGAGGAACAGGTCTGCTTTCGTGATAGACCTTGAGGTGGAATTCGCCGGGCGCCGCCTTGTTCAGGCGGTAGAATTCGACGCAGATATCATCCGTCGCCTCGTTGTGCACCATCGTCTCGAGCTGGCGGATGTCGTGCACGGCGTTGCCGATCAGGATGGATTCGTGATAGTTCGCGGGGAAGGCGCGTCCGTAGGTGAAAGCGAGCTCGGCGCCCTTGATCTTGCCGTAGACGTCGATCAGGACCTTTTTCAGCCGCTCGTCCCATTCGCGCGAAAGTTCGATAAGCTGGGTTTCGGCCGCGTCGCGGTCGAAGCCGGCAGCGCCTTTTTCGAGGCGTAGCGTAAACAGCAGGCGCGCATAGGCGCTGTCATCCTGCGTCGTGAAGAAGTTCGTGACCTTGCCCTGCATCGCCTGTTCGAGCAGACGCGCGGCATTGACGCGGAAGCGCGTGTTATAGCGGTCGCGCGGCACATAGACGAGACAGGACATATGCTGGCCCATCGGGTCGAGGTGCGCGAACAGCGCCACGCGCTGCTTGAGCTGAAGGTGCAGCACGCCGAGCGCGAGCTCGGCAAGATCTTCGGACGAGACCTGGAACAATTCGTCGCGCGGCATTTTCTCGAGGATATGCTCGAGCGACTTGTAATCGTGCGTCCCGCGGATAAAGCCCGCGCGCTCGATGGTCTCGGCGACCTTCTGGCGCACGACGGGAATTTCACTGGTGCGGCAGGAATAGGTCGAGGAGGTGAAGAGGCCCACGAAGAGGTGCATGCCGACGAGTGCGCCGCTCTTGTCGATCATCTTGACGATGAGCGCGTCCAGCGGCACGCGGCGGTGGACCGTCGCGTAATGGTCGATCAGCTTGCTGACCATGACGGGCCAGCGCGCCTGCTTGAGCGCGGAGACCTCCGGACTGTCGACGCCCTGGCCGAAGTGCAGCTGCCGCCCGTTTCTAAGGATGCCCAGGCCCGCGCCGTCAACGACTTCCGACGTGGTCTTGCCGTTCTCGCCGGTGAATTTGTACTCGCGGTAGCCGAGGAAGGTGAAATTGTTGTTCTTGAGATAGGTCAGGAATTCCTGCGCTTCGTGGACGTCGTGCTTGTCGTGGTTGCGCGTATAGCCTTCGTTGAAGGAGGTCACCGCGTCGACCTTGGAAATCATCTTGCGCCAGTCGGCGGTCGCCGCGCGCACGTCGCCCAGCACCTGTTCGAGAGAACTGGTGAGCTTGCGCGCCGCGTCGGTGGTCAGCATCTGCTCGAGCTGGATATACACGTAAGATTCCACGAGCGGCGCGTCCGCGACCTTGCCCGCCTGCACCGACTGCAGCTTGTCGCCCGCGCGCGCGACCGAGAGGATCGGGTGGAACAGCACGTCGATGGAGAGCGATTGCGATGTCAGTTCCGACACGATTGAATCGATGATGAACGGCATGTCGTCGTTCACGATGGTGATGACGGTATGCGGGATGTTCCAGCCGTCGCGCTTTTGGTCGGGGTTATAGACGCGCACCTTCAGCGTGCCCGGCTTGCGCTCGGCGCCCCAATCGCACATTGTCCCGGCCACGCGGGAAAGGTCTTCCGCTTTCCAGCCCGCCAGGTCGTCCGCCGGGACCTGTTGATAGAAGGCACCCAGGAATTCGTGCAGCAACTGCTTTTCCTTCGCCATCCCCTTCACGTCCCGCGAGGCGATCAGCGCGTTCTGGATCAGGCGGTCTTTTTGCGGCGATTTTGACATGGGGAAACCCTGAGAAATGACGATGGTGGATGCTTCAATCTTACCCCTTGAGGCATGAGCAATTAGTTAAAGCAGAATGCCCCGTCTGCCAATGAAAAAGCGTTCTAAATAAATGCTAAAAACCAATGACTTGGCGACAGAAAATTGTGCTGCGGTGCAGCGAAGATCCGCAGCGGTTCTTCCCGCACGGTCCGGCTGTGTCGATTTCAGCTTATATGCAAATCCATCGGCGGCGCATGCTTCCGCCGGCGATGCGCAACGTCCAGAGACTCTTCATGTGTCAGTTGCGCCAAAATGTTTCCGCGCCGCGCCGCGGGCGACGCCTGAAAATTTGCCGCGTTGATTTTCGGCATCGAACACTCACTTAAAGGGGAGGCGCCGCGCATGGGATGAGAACAGGGCTGGCTGGCTGCGTCCGCAAGAGGATGTCGGTTTCGCAACGAGCAGGATCGGCCTTAGGGGCAGCAACCGGCGCTTCACTGTTGAAATCCTTGGCAGCCTTGCGCGAAAACAGGCCGGAACGAGTTTTGGGGGGCGAAACCTCCCCATGATCCGGCGCGGGATTCGCGTCATTATCTTCGTCATTATGGCCCCGGCGGTGGAACAGCCACTTGGCGCCGTTGACGGCTGCGGCGGCGACATCATGAACGACCAAGGCGCCAGCCCAGATGCCCGCGCCGGCGGTCATGGCGTAAAGGCCGGGAACGGCGATATTCATCGCCATCGCCATCGTGGCGGCACCCCCGCCTAGCGCCGCGCCCAGCAGTCCGAGGCCAAGCACCCCCACACAAAGGGCAACGCCCAGCGTTCCAATGAATCCACCTATAACGAAAGAGAAATTGCTTACCCCATTGCGGTTCATGTAATCGTCGAACCCATTCTCCCAGATATCTTTGATAGCCTCTTGCATAATTCACTCCCTGAAAACCAATAATCGCCGATGTTTGAAAGTCTACCATTTCTGTATGATTATGGCAATTAAAAGGAGGTATGCCTTTGTTCTACATAGTTTTGGGCGCCGAGAAGTCAGAGGGATCTCTTAATCGAGATGGCTTTGGCAGCGCTATTACCGTTCTGGGCACAGAAAAGTATGCGGGAACAATGCCGCGTCCCTTGAGGGGCTCATTATCAGTTCTGTGAAAAAGGCCCGAAAATCTCCTCGGGGTCGATTTTTGACATCGGCACGGCGGCTTCCATGACGATGGAGACGGCGACGAAGGGCTCGAGCACGCCTTCGGCCAGCAAAATCGCCTGCTGGATGGCCGCGCCGAACAGGATCGGCCATTCTTCCGGCTTTTCGCAGAAAACAGCGGCGACCGGCATCAGCGCCGGCCAGTAATGGCGAACCCAGCTTGCGGGCGTGCCGCCTTCTGGCGCATGCCCTTCGGGATAGCGCGGCAGGCCGAAGTCATCCGTCCCGATAGTCGATGACACATGCTGGAAGATTTGCTGGATATCGGGAAGCTCTTCGCTCTTCATCAACTGCGCCGCGCCCGCCGCGAAGCTCCAGATCGAATAGGGGCCTTCCGCCAGCGGCTCGTTAATGGCGTCGCCGAAATAATATTTTTTGCCGTTCGTGGCCTCGACCGCCATGAATGCGTTTTTTTCCGCCGTGCGCCAGCCCTTGGCGAGGCCTTCGCGCACGCTCATCTGGCAGGCGAAGCCGCCCAGCGATCCCAGGATGGCGAGCGCGGTTTCGACATGGACGCCCTCATCGTTATCGAGCGCGCGGAAAAGCCGCTGGCGCACCTCGGTCGATCCGACCTTGATGCCGATCATCGGGTCGTCCTTGCGCTTCTCCGCTATTGCGCGCAAGAGCGCTTCGGTATCGGGCTTTTCGGGCTCCTTTTGCATGTCCTGCTCCATACCCGTTACTTAAGCCGCGCCGCGCCAAAATCTAGAACGGCAGCAGCTCGTGCCTCTAGGCTCCGATTTCAGCCGGAACGCCCTTGTCGACGCCATCGTAGCCCGGAAAGCCGCCACAGCGAAAGACCAGCCGTAAAAACTGTAGAGCCGTCAATCGTCGATAGCATTTTCCAGTTTTCGACTTCACTCAAACTGGGCAGGAACATTTCCAGCAAGAACCGATTGGTTTGCCGCTTCGAAATCATAGGGAACGCGGCTTATGTCTACATGGAAATGCCTGTTGCCGGTAGTTGCCTGCCTGATACTGGCGCACCCCGCCCGCGCCGATGAAGCCAGCGCGCTGGCCTATGCCGCGCCGCCCTCGCCCTTCGGCATGCATGAGGCGCACGGCAGGAATATCGCCGTTTTTTATAAATGGGCAGGCGTCGTCACCCGCATGGATGATGATCCGTCCCCCCAGCAGCCCTGGCTTGACCATCCTGAATTCGCTGCCCTCAGCCTGAAAGACAAGGTGACGGCCGTCAACGACGCCGTCAACGCCTATCCCGACGTGTCCGATGAAGACAACTGGGGCGTCGCGGATTACTGGGAGACGCCCAAGGAATTCTTCGCCAAAGGCGGCGACTGCGAGGATTACGCGATTTCCAAATATGCCTGGCTGCGCTACCTGGGCGTGCCGGAAGATTCTTTAAGGCTCGCCATGGTCTACGACCGCGAGAAGAAAGAACTGCATATGCTCCTCGTCGTCTATGACGAGGACGGGCAGACGCTGTTCCTCGACAACCAGGTAAAGACCGTCACGACGCACAGTGACGTCGCGCGCTACTGGCCGCTTTACAGCGTCAACCGCAATGGCTGGTGGATCGTGCAGCCGCGCGGCAAGGGCGGCCGGCAGTTCACGCAAGCCGTTTTGGCCCGCGCGGCCGCGGCTTCGCATTAAGCCGCTTTTTTCTGCTTCTCGCCCTCGAAGACGCCGCGGATGGCGGCGTTCAGCGCCTGGATGGACTTCACATTTTTATTTTCGGCGCGGTAGATGAGGCAATGCTCGTCGAAGAACACCGGCGCCTTCGGCACGCGGGCGATTTTTTTCAAGGCGCGGTCCGCCACCCGCGCGGGCAGGATGCCGATGCCGCACCCCTGGGCGGTCAGGTCGGCGATGACCTCGAGGCTGCTGGAATTGATCGTGCGTGAAAAATCCATGCCGGCCTTTTTCAGCTTCTTCAGCAGCGACTGCGACTGTAGCAGGTCGGGATCGCAGATGAGGACGGAACGATTGGCCGCGGGCGCCGCCCACAGCGTTACCTCGTCCTCGCACAGTCGATGGATGACAAGGTCGGGGTGCTGCACCGGGTTCACGACCACGCCCACGTCGATCTTCATGCTGATGACATCTTCGGCGATTTTGCGCGAGAGATCATGGCGCAGGCGGACGTCGAGCTTCGGATGGTCGCGCATCAGCTGCGGCAAAAACCGCCCGAGCAGGTAAAGCGCGACGGAAGGGTGACAGCCGATCGTATAGCTGCCCTGGATCTCGTTCATCGAGGCGAGCGCGCCCGCCCGCAGCTCGTCCCACGACTGCAACAGGAGCCGCGCCTGCTGCAGCAGCTGTTTGCCCGCCTGCGTCAGCGCGACGCCGCGCTTGCTGCGGGTCAACAGCGGCGCGCCCACCGCGTGTTCGAGGCGCTGCAGCGCCAGCGAAAGGGATGGCTGGCTGATGCCGAGGCGCTCGGCCGCGCGGCTGACATTCAGGGTATTGGCGACCTCGACGAAATACGTCAGGTCGGCAGGAGACGGAACCATAGCTTTCACCTATCACAAATATTGATGCTTCATATTATACCTATGCCGCGCCCCTCGGCTAGTCTCTCCTTATCGGGCCGCGAAAGCCCGGTTTCATAAGGAAAACCAATAGCAAAGGAGAGGTACCATGGATGAGAAGAAATGGTGGGCCGACCATGACACAGGCATCAGCAAGGCATTCAACCGCTTCGCGGGAAAGGTCGTGAACCCCGCCGACCCGAAGGATCCCGTGCTCGAAGAGATGCGGCGCGAGGCGACCATGCACTACAGCTATCTGCGTCTCGTCGCGCCGGGCACGCAGCGCGATGACGACAGCACGAAAATCACGCGCATCAACGCCGAACTCGTCGACGCCGGTGACGGCAAATGGCGCATCGGCAACCGCTTTTTCCGCGGTTAATCCATCATCCTTTAAGGAGTTAAATCATGACGACCAAAAGCTTCAAGTTCAATGCAAGTTCGTCCCGCCCCGCAGCGCCGCCCGCGCCCGAGGTGACGGCCTACCACGTCCATATCTATTTCGAGCCCGGCAAAGAAGCCGACGCGATCGAGACCGCGAAGCAGCTCGACGAACGCTTCCCCGGCGCGGTTTCCGGCGTTCACCGCGTCGGCCTCGTCGGCCCGCACGCGCAGAAGAACATCGGCATGACCATCGAGGCGGAGAGCTTCGGCGAGATCGTAGGCTGGCTGCAGATGAACCGCAAGGAAAGCCTGTCCATCCTCGTCCATCCGCGCACCGGCGACGAATGGAAGGACCATATCGAGTGCCCCTTGTGGCTCGGAAAGCCGGTGCCTTTCAACATGGACTTCTTCAAGGACCTGGAGCCGGAGAAGCCGAAGGGGCCGGGGATGTAAAACGGAGCTAGCCTGTTCCCTCTCCCGCGCTAGCGGGAGAGGGTGAGGGTGAGGGGCTTAACCGTGTTTCGCATTTTTAAAAACTGCTAAGCCCCTCATCCCCCGCCTTCTCCCGCTACCGCGGGAGAAGGAGCCAAAGTGCAAAAGAAAAAAGCCCGGCTCTCGCGAGCCGGGCTTTTTTATAAAAAGTTCTTCGTTACTTCGGCCCGTTCTTGTGCGCGATGATCGCGCCGACGACGGCGCCTGCCGCGACGACGGGAACGGAGACGGTGACGACCGGCAGCAGCGCCGCAGCAACGACTGCCGTGCCTGCACCGATCAGGGCGCCTTTAGCGGCGCGGTTGAATTTTTTCGAAAAGCCTTCTTTTTTATTATCTGCCATTTTACTTACTCCTGCAGAAATTCCGGGGCGAACGATATCGGCCGCGGTAGTCGACCCCGGTTTTAGGCCTGCTTAGACAATATGTCAATACGCTGTTTTCGTAATCGATCCTGCTGGAGTTTCAGGGCGTTAGCGAAACCCTCGAGGCAAAGAAAAAGCCCGGCTCTGGAAAGAGCCGGGCTTTTCATGAAGCGATAAAGCTTTAAGCCGCTTTTTTCGACAGCGTGTCTTCGCCCTTGGTCCAGTTGCACTGGCAGAGCTCGTCGGTCTGCAGCGCGTCGAGGATGCGCAGGACTTCGTTCACGTTGCGGCCGACTTTCAGGTCGTTGACCGAGACGTGCCGGATGATACCGTTCGGATCGACGATGAAGGTCGCGCGGTTGCAGACGCCGGCCGCGTCATTCAGGATGCCGAGCGAGAGCGAAAGGTCGCGCTTGATGTCGGAGAGCATCGGAAACGGCAGGTCTTTCAGGTCCTTGTGGCTCTGGCGCCAGGCGAGGTGGACATAGTCGCTGTCGGTCGAGATGCCGAGGACCTGCGCGTCGCGGTCCGCGAAATCTTTGTTGAGCTTGCCGAAGCCCGCGATCTCGGTCGGGCAGACGAAGGTGAAATCTTTCGGCCAGGCGAAGAGGACCAGCCATTTGCCCTTGTAGGTCGCGTTCGACACGGGCTTGAAAGCGGTTTTCGGGTCGGACGAAACGACAGCCGTCAGGTTGAATTCAGGAAACTTGTTACCGATTGTCAGCATGGAGATTGCACCTTTCTGTAAAAATGCGCGCGCAGACGCGTCAACGCGCACCAAAATGGTGCGGCGCTTCCGCCTTGTCAAGGCAGGGATGGATTTAACCCTATTCACATAATTTCGCAGACTATGCCTGTCAACCCTCTGGCCGCATTGACGCAATCTTTTCAGGACGATAATCTGCGGCATTTCCTGAATTCCTTTTGTCAGAGGCAGCTCCATGGCCGACCCCATTTTCGACCGCCAGATCCAGATGATTGAGGCCGGCGACCGCCGTGATTTCGACACGGTCAACAAGCTGGTTGCGGAAGATAGCTACCTTCATGCCTTCGGCAATTATCTCCACAGCATGATGCGCCATGGGCCCGAGGTCATCGAAAAGAGCCTGAGCCTGCCGAACCTCGACCGCGACAAGCCGCCGTTCGAGCGCGTCATCAGCAATATGATCGTGCATGCAGCCCATCATGGCGACGCGGGCGTGCTGGAAGCTGTGCTGAAATATTCGAAGAAGCCGGCGGATGACTCGTCCGAGGCGCTGAAATCCCTGTTCAACCGCCTCGCCGAAAAAGCCGGGAGTGAGCGCCCCTCGACCGAGATCGGCCAGATCCTGCTGCGCAACGGCGCGCATGTCGATGAAGCCATCGTCCAGCCCGCCCAGCGCCTGTCGGGCCGCGCGGCGGAAGTCCAGCAGCTGCGCGAGCAGTTCGACGATTTCAAGCGCCGCCTCTCCCGCGGCGAACCGGAAGCCCCACCTGCAGAAACTCCCATCCCCGCCCTGCCCGTCGAGGCGGAGAAGCCGAACCCCTTTAAAAAGCTGCTGTCGAAGCTGCGGTTCGGGCAGAAGTAATTACCGCTAAGTAGCTGTTCGCGCTCAGCAAATTTACATAATTCATTTACATATTGCAAACGCTTCTGATTCGAGGTAGTGTGCCGCCAACTTTGAAAAAGAGCGGCAAGCTCCCAAGGAACGAACATGGCTTATAAGCAAAACGGCTCTCACAGCAGTAATGGAGAAAAGAAAATGTCCAACCTATCTTTGCTCACCAAGGCAGGCGGCAGCCTCGCACTCGTCTTCGCCCTCGCAACCGGCGTCGATTGGATGGTCGCCCCCCGCGTCACCCAGCAGGAAGCGGCAATGCGCATCAGCCAGGGCCAGCTGACCGACGCCCATGTCCAGCCCGGTGTCAAGATGGACTGGTGGCGCCCCGGGGTGCATTACCTGACGCTGCCCACGACGCTGGAAAAAACCAGCGTCCACGCCGGCGACACTGACGCCGTCACGATCCGCACCAAGGAAAACAGCCGCATCTACGGCAATTTCGAAGTCCACTTCCGCATCGACAACAACGACAAGAACTTCGACAAGGCCTATACCGAACTGAAGGTCAACAGCATCGAGGACATCAAGCCTTTCATTAACAACTACGTCATCCCGGCCGCCATCGACGTGTATCAGCAGATCCCCGTCCTGGACGTCAACAAGAACCAGCCCAAGATCGGCAATGACATCAAGACCAAGCTGCAGGGCTATCTCGACGATCACGGCTATACCTACATCCGCATTCTCGACGTGATCCCGAGCGGCGTCGGCCTCTCGAAAGACGCCAACGACATGCTCGAGCAGATCGTGAAGGAAGAGCGCAAAAAGACCCTGCTGGAAACTCAGGGCCAGGTCGCCGACATGGCCAAAGCCATCACGGACAAGCAGACCGAAGTCTCGCTCGAAGCTATCAACCGGTTCAAGGCCGCCGGTCTCACGGGGCAGGAAGCCGTCGAACTCTACTACCTGCAGCTTCTGCATGTGAATGACCAGCTCGGCCGCCCGAACGTTCCGGGCCCGATCCCGGGAACGGGCGTCGGCGCAGTTCCGTCTCCAGGCAAATAACCGGAAACGACATTTTCGGAAACAGCGGGGGAAGAGCTTCCCCCGCTGTTTTTTTTGGCGCATAATCGCGACCCATGAGGACCTTTCAACGCCTGTACGAAGAAATGCAGCTGGGCGAGCGGGCGGACCTGACCGCGCGCATCGTTTCCATTTTCGCTGCCGTCTTGGGCGCTTTCCGCCGCCGCCTGCCCGCCCATGAACTTACCAGCGCCGAATTCCTCGCCGTTTTCGCGCCGCACCGGTTCGAGACGATTCACGATTTCCTGGCCGAGCACAACAGCCGGCCCGCGCCGTGGAAAGAGATTCCAGCGGCGCTCGTCACCCCCGACATCATCGAGGCCGCGAACCGCGCGGTGATGAAGAAGTTTTCGTTTCTCGGCGCGGAATTCGAGTTCGGCGAACAGGTGGAATGGCATCATTCGCTGGGCCCGGGCGGCCTGTGGCCGCGCGCGCACTGGTCGGAAATCCAGTTCAAGAACATCTCGCACCTGGGCGACATCAAGCCCTGCTGGGAAATGAACCGGCACCAGTTCTTCGTGCCCCTGGCGCTGGCCTGGAAATTCACCGGCGACGCGCGCTATGCGCAGGCGGTGAAGAAGTTCCTGCATTCCTGGTGCGACCAGAACACGCCCGAAACCGGAGTCAATTATATCTCCGGCGTCGACATCGGACTGCGCTGCGTATCGTGGATTTTCGCCGACCGCCTCCTGCGCGGATCCCCGGACTGGGACGAAGCGACGCAGGAGCGGCTGCACCGCAACGTCTATTCGCAGGCGCGACACATCTCCGAATATCTTTCCCACGATGGCAAGGTGTCGGGCAGCAACAACGTGCTGGGCGAGGCTGCGGCGCTGGCCTGGATCGCGCTGCAATATCCCGAATGGCAGGATGCGCCGCGCTGGCTCAATCGGGCGCTCGACATCCTGTGGCCCGCGCTCGACGCGCAGGTGCTGCCCGACGGCGTGCACTTCGAGGCCTCGTTCGGATACCAGCTGCAGATCGTCGAATTCCTGGCGCTGCTGTTCACCGAGATGCGGCGGCAGAAAAGGCCCCTGCCCTCCAAATGCTATGCCATCCTCGAGAAGATGACGGCGGTCCTGCGTCCCGCGCAACAGCCCGATGGCGGATTGCCCAACATCAACGACAATGACAGCGGGCGCGTGATCCCCCTGCCGCTTTCCGTCGCGCAGCGCATCGAGGGCGTGATGGCGGTCATGGCGATCCTTTACGACCGGCCGGACTTCAAATCATCGGCCGGCAGACCTTATCCGCTATACGCCCACCTGCTGCTGGGCGAGGCGGGAGCCGAGGAATTCCGCATGATCGCGGAATATCCCGCGAAATTCCCCTTCGTGAACGAGCTGCGCAACGGCGGCCTGCACATCCTGCGCAAAAACACCGACTGGCTGATGCTCAAGAACAATCCCGACCCGTTTCCGCAGTCGGCCCATAACCACGCGGACCTTTTAAGCCTGCTGCTGTTCCTGGACGGCAAGCCCGTGCTCGTCGATAGCGGGACCTACCGCTTCAGCGACGCCCGGGGCATTCGCAACGCGCTGCGGAGCACCGCCGCGCATAATACGATCACCGTGGACAAGCAGGGGCAGGCGCAGCCGTTGCGCAATTTCGACTGGTCGCGCACCGTCAAGCCCGGTTTCACGCAGGTGCATGAGGAGGAGGATTATGCGCTGATCGACGCGCAGCACGACAGCTATCATGACATCGGCGTGACGCACCGCCGCGTGGTGATCTGGTTCAAGGCCGGCGACACCATCGTGGTCGTCGACCAGCTGCAGGGCCAGGGCCGCCACGCGCTCGACCAGTACTGGCATTTCCCGCCCGGCACGCGCATCGAGGACATGGGGCAGATGAATTACCGCCTGTCGGCGGGCGGCCGCGACACCGCCTGGGTGAGGCTGTTGCGCGCCAAGGAAACCGACCAGGCCGAAATCATCGCCGGTTCCGAGAGCAACCCCGCGTTCCTCTACAGCCCGCGCTATGGCGCCATCGAGCCCGGCGTCGCGCTGAAACATACGTGGACCAGCGCCTTAAGCGAAGGCCATGGCACGCACCGGCTGACCGTCTTCAGCAAAAAGAATATACCTGTCGAGTTCGGCGATGTCTGGCATGCGGAATTCCTGTTCAACGGCTGGACCATCGACCTGACCCAGACGCCCGCCAAGATCGCGCCCTCAAAAATTTAGGTATTTACCGGATTTCCCAGCTGGAAAGGCCGAGGCATTCGAAATGAGCGATCTCTTCCTCGGTGAATTTCTGCGAGCAGGCCAGGCGAATGTCGCGGCGGGCGGCGATCGCGTGCTCCCGGCGGCTTGCCGTTGAAACGATGTCGGTCTGCTCTTTCCTGAGTGCTGTGGCCATAAAGGATCTCCTGAAAATTTATTCTGGTTTATCCAAACGCGTAACGACGCAAGATCGTTTCGACAGTAATGAAAGAATGTTGATTATTTGTTAAAGGCGGTGTGCGCCGAGGGCCTGACAGGGCGCGAGCGGCGGATTCCGAAAAATAATGAGTCAGTTCGGGGCGACGTTGACGCCGTATTCGCGGGCGATCTTGTAAAGGCCGCCCTTGCTGCTCTGGCCGATGGCCTTGAACTTCCAGTTAATGCCGTCGCGGATCAGCTCGCCGAAAACGATCGCATTGTCGGCGCCCGCGTCTTCGGTAAGGTCGAAACGCGCCAGTTCGCGGCCGGTCTCGATATTAACGATGCGCATGTAGGCGTTCTTGACGAGGCCAAAGGTCTGGCCGCGCTCCTCAGCGTTATGAATGGTGACGGAAAAGGCGATCTTTTCCACATCGAAGGCGAATCCTTCCAGCTCAAGCTCGATGACTTCGGCGTCGGTCGCTTCAGTCGCCTTGGACGGGTCGAGCCCGGAGGTATTGTCGCCCTTGTGCTTGATGGCGCCGGATTCCGTCTCGAGGTTGTTGTAGAAGACGAAATCGGTGTCGCGGCGCACGCGGTTGTCGCGGTTGAGGATGAAGGCGCAGGCGTCGACGTCGACTGGATGACCGTCCTTCGATTCCGGCGCGTCCCAGCCCAGGCCAACGAACACGCGGCGCAGGCTCTGGTCGAGGTGCGTCAGGTCGACTTCCTCGCCCTTGTTCATGTGGCCGGCATCGGCGGCCGCCGTGATGGGCGCGTTCGGATCAATCGTCATGTCAATAATTACCCTCGGTACTCTTTCTTCAGAAGCTTCAACAGGTTTTTCATATCTCCCGGAGCTTCGGCTGTCAGCTTTATTTTATTCTGGCTTATCGGGTGCACAAATTCAAGGCGCGCCGCATGCAGGGCCTGGCGCGGGAAGTCTTTCAGGGACTGGGCCAGTTTCTCGCTGACCTTGTGCAGTTTCAGGAATCGGGTAATCGCGCTGCGGCCATAGACCGGGTCGCCCACCAGCCAGTGCTGGATATGGGCCATATGGACGCGGATCTGGTGGGTGCGCCCGGTCTGGAGCCTGCATTCGACGAGCGAGGCCACGAGGCCGAACCCCTCCAGCACCTCATAATCCGTGACCGCTTCCTTCCCGCCCTCTTCCTGCACCGCCATTTTCTGGCGATTGGCGCGGCTGCGGCCGATATTGGTTTCGACGCGTCCTTTTACGGGCGAGACATTGCCCCAGACGATGGCCTCGTAAACACGTTTAAGAGTCCGTTTTGCGAGCTGCTCGGATAATCCCTTGTGCGCGGCGTCATTCTTCGCCACGACCATGAGCCCCGATGTTTCCTTGTCCAGCCGGTGCACGATGCCCGGTCGCTTCACGCCGCCGATGCCGGAAAGCTCGTTGCCGCAATGGGCGAGCAGCGCGTTGACGAGCGTGCCGTCCCAGTTCCCCGCTGCCGGGTGCACCACCATGTCGGGCGATTTGTTGATGACGAGCAGATCCTTGTCTTCGTAGACGATGTCGAGGGGAATGTCCTGCGCCCGCGGCTCGGCTTCGATGGCGGGCGGCACGGTCACGATGAATTCGTCCCCCGCCTTGACCTTGTGCGAACTGCCGGTCAGCGCCTTGCCGGCCGCCGTCACATGGCCGGCCTCAATCAGGCTTTGCAGCCGCGCCCGCGAAAACTGCGGCGCATGGCGTGTCAGCACCTTGTCCAGGCGCTGGCCCTCGTCCTCGTTTGCCGCTTTTACCGTCAGGCGTTCCATGATAGATAATATAGGCAAAATCAAGGAATAACACCATGCGCGGAATGATCGCCCTTGTCACTGTCATGACCATTCTCCTGTTCGCGGGGCTGGGGCTGGTCGTTTACGGCATTGCGACGAACGCTTCGCTGAAGCCCAAGCACGAGACAATGAAGGAAATCTCCCTGCCCGCTGGCAGTAGCATCAAGATGATGTCGCAGTGGCAGAATGGTCTCGCGCTTTACGTCGAGGCGCCTAAAGGGGATTACCTCTACCTCGTCGACCCGCTGCAGAACGGCAGCCTGCGCGTCGACATCAAGCGGGAAAAATAACATGGTCTTGCGCCGCCACAAGGACGGCGTAACGGTGAACCTGCGCTTGACGCCCGGCGCACGGCAGGAGGGGATCACGGGCCTTGCCGATGCGGGCGACGGCAAGCGCGTTCTCAAAATCTCTGTCCGTTCGCCCCCGGAAGGGGGCAAGGCGAATAAAGAACTCTTCGCCTTGCTGGCCGCGGAATGGGGCCTGCCCAAATCGTGCTTCTCACTCCTGTCGGGTGAGACGAACCGTCAAAAAACGGTACTCGTCCATGGCGATGCCGAAGCGCTATACGACAAACTGTCGAAATGGCTGAAATCATTGGGCTAATTCGCGGGAACGACCGTTGCCGGGGGGCGTTGGAATAACCGATGCAACCCCAAGGCCAAGGACGCGAGGGCGACAATGAGAAAGAATTCAAAAAAAACGACGCTGAAGGAAAAACTGATGGGCAAAAAAGACGCCATCGACCTTCTGACCGATGATCATGACGAGGTCAAAAAGATCTTCAAGCAGTTCAAGCAGCTTGTCGAAGACGATGCGCCGCACGCCGAAAAGGCAGCACTGGTGAAGAAAGCCTGCAACGCGCTGCTCGTCCACACCAAGCTCGAGGAAGAGTTGTTCTACCCCGCCGTGCGCAAAGCGACGGGCGATGATGAACTGATGGACGAGGCAAAGGTCGAGCATGCCGGTGCCAAGGATCTTATCGAGCAGCTTCTCGACATGATGCCGGGCGAAGACATGTACGACGCCAAGTTCATTGTGCTGTCCGAACAGGTCAAGCACCACATCAAGGAAGAAGAAGGCAAGATGTTCCCCGAGGCGAAGAGCGCCAAGATCGACCTCGACGCGCTCGGCCGCAAAATGGAGCGGCGCAAACAGGACCTCGAGCAGGAAATGGGCATCACCGACGTCGACGAGACGGATGTCGGCGTGCTGAGCGGCCGCGACAAGGCGCGCCTGACCGACGAAGGCCTGATACCTTAATTGTTTACTGGTTTGTCGTTCCCGCTATAACGCGGGAATTCGCAAAAGCGCCCGCACGTTGCCGCTTGCCGGCCGTGCGGGCGTTTTTTTGTTCTGTAGAGGTCATTCCCGCTTTCGTGGGATGACGCAGGTGGGTTATTTCACAAAAGCTTCGACCGCCCTGTACATCTCGCCCTTGTCCCAGGTGAAGGTGCCTTCATATTTCTTCACAACCTTGCCATCCTTGCCGATGAAATAGCTGACGGGCAGGTCTTCGGCGTGCCAAGCTTCCGAGACGGCGCGGTCCTTGTCCCAATAGGGCGAGAGATGTTCGATGCGCTGCTTATGGAGAAATTTCGCGATGGGGGTCATATCATCACCATGGTCCATCGAGATGGCCACGACGATAAGCCCCTTGTTCTTGAGTTTGGCCTGCAGTTTGTCGAGCGAGGGCAGCTCGGCCACGCAGGGCGGGCACCAGGTAGCCCAGAGGTTGACGAGCACCGGATGGCCTTTGAAGTCGGCTAAGGTCACCGCTTTGCCGGCGGCGTCATAAAAGCTGGCGGCGGGAAGCGCGTCAGGTGCTTGATTTTCCGCAATATTTTGCTGCGGCGCCTGCTGTTGTGATAGAATGGAAAGAACGATGCCATAAGACAGCAAGGCGGCCAGCGCAACGACCCAGAGCTTCATTTGATGCTTTACCGCCATAGGTCTTAACTCCACAATAAGTATTTGAACTCTATGTTACTTTATATAGAGGGTGATGAATGAAAATAATAGTGCTTTCCCTGTGCGTGGCCGTCCTCCTGACGGGCTGCGGCGTGAAACCGGCGAAGGTCGATCCGCCGCCCGGCGTGAAGAAGGATTCTTTCCCCGCCGTCTATCCTGACCCGAAAACCGATCCCTCTCCGAAGTAGACAAAAAACATGGCCACTCAATACCGCAACAATTCGCTGTGCATGGAAGAGGTCGCGCTCGACAAGATCGCGGACCAGTTCGGCACGCCGGTTTATTGTTATAGCGCCGACCGCATCGAGAAGAATTTCAACGCTTACCGCAAGGCACTGGGGCTTGTCATGCCCGACAGCGGATTCACGATCTGCTATGCCTGCAAGGCCAACAGCAACCTCGCTGTCCTGCGCCTGTTGCAAAAGCAGGGCGCCGGCGCCGATATCGTCTCGGGCGGCGAACTCTACCGCGCGCTCAAAGGGGGAATTCCGGTCTCCAAAATCGTTTTCTCTGGTGTCGGCAAAAGCGAAGCGGAACTGGAAGAAGCAATCCGGCGCGGGCTGTTCCAGATCAACGTGGAATCCGAGCCCGAGCTGGAAATGATCTCGCGCCTGGCCGTGCGCCTGCGCAAAAAAGTCACCGTCGCTTTCCGCGTCAATCCCAATGTGGATGCACGCACCCACGCCAAAATCACGACCGGCAAGAAGGAAAACAAGTTCGGCGTCGACATCCGCCAGGCGCCCGCGCTCTATGCGCGCGCGAAAAAGCTGCCGGGCGTCGAGGCGGCGGGCGTGGCCGTGCATATCGGCTCGCAACTCACCTCTCTCGCACCGTTCAGAAAAGCCTATATGCGCGTGGCCGAGCTGGTGAAGACGCTGCGCAAGCAGGGCCACAACATTACCCGCGTCGATTTGGGCGGCGGCATCGGCATCACCTACAAGGATGAAACGCCGCCGGACCTGTCACTGTACGCCGCGATGGTGCGCGACGTGATCGGCCCCTTGAGCGTGCATGTCATCATCGAGCCGGGACGCTCGATCGTGGGCGATGCGGGCGTGCTGCTGAGCCGCGTCGTGCAGGTAAAGAAGGGCCGCGACAAGAAGTTCCTCATCCTCGATGCGGCGATGAACGACTTGATGCGTCCCTCGCTCTACGGCGCCTATCACGCGATCACGCCGTTCAAAAAAGCCAAGGCGAAGACGCTTTATGACGTGGTCGGCCCCGTATGCGAGACGGGCGATACCTTCCTCATCGACGAAAAACTGCCGGAGTTGAAGGCGGGCGACCTCGTCGCCATCATGACCAGCGGCGCCTATGGCGCGGTCATGTCCTCCAACTACAACACGCGTCCGCTCGCGGCCGAAGTGCTGGTGAAGGGCAAGAAATTCGCGCTGGTGCGCGACTGCCAGACGGTCGAAGACATCGTCGCGCGCGATAAAATCCCCGGATGGGTCGCATGAAGCTCGGGGTAAAATACGCCTGGGTGTATTTTACGAGCGCCTCCGCCCTGTTCCTGGAGCGGTTCTGGCATGCCTTTTGGCCGGCCCTGTCGGTGCTGGCGCTGTTTCTCGCCTGCGCCTGCCTGAACCTCCTGACGGCCTTCGGCCCGCAGGCGCATCTGGCGCTGCTGGTGGTGTTCGTCGCCGCTTTCTCGCTCGCTTCGACCCGTTTGGGGGCGCCGTTCCGCTTGCCGCGCGGCCGCGACGTGCGCCGCACCATCGAGATCGCAAGTGCCCTGCGCCACCGTCCGCTGGAGGCGATGCTCGACAAGCCGGTCGAAGGTACGCATGAATCCGGGCACAAGCTCTGGGCCAGCTACCAGGACCGCCTGACGCGTCTGCGCGACCGTCTCAAGACCCATCGCCCGCGCCCCATTGCCGCGGGACGCGACCCTTATGCGGTGCGCTTCGCCGCCATCACGCTGCTGGCGCTCAGCCTGATCACGGCGCAAGGCGAAGCCGGTTACCGCATCCGCCAGGCCTTTTTCGTCGATGTCACGCAACTCTACCATCCGGCGCCGGTCGCGCTCGACGCCTGGATCACGCCGCCTGATTACACGCATGTGAACCCGGTATTTCTTGCCACCACCCAGCTGGGCGCGCAGGCGATTCACGGGCCCGTCACCGTGCCCGAGAACAGCGTGCTGAAAGTGCGCCTCTCCGGTTATGACGATCCGCCGCATGTAACCTATGCGGGCGCCGAGACGCCCCCCTTCAACGCCGCGGCAGCGCGCAGCTTCACGATGGAAATGCCGCTGACGAAAGATGGCGAGCTGAAGATCAAAAAAGGCTGGTTCCGCACGCTGGGCAAATGGCAGGTCTCCGTCACTCCCGACACGCCGCCCGAGATCACGCTGCTCGGCACCGAAAAAGGCGACCGCGCGTCGATGAAGATCAAGTACAAGGTCGCGGACGACTACGGCGTCAAGAAAATCTATGGCCTCATCCTGCCGACCGATGCCCTGCGCAAGACGCTGGCCGCCAATAATCCGATCGAATTCGACATCCCCGTGCCCGACGACCTCAAGAAGGACGAGCAGGTCCATGTCGCCGATCTCGCCGCGCATCCCTGGGCCGGCTCGGAAGTCATGCTGACGCTCACCGCCGTCGACGCCGCGGGACAGGAAACCACGACGAAGCCCCAAAAAGTCCTGCTGCCCGAGCGCACGTTCGAAAATCCGACCGCGCAGCGCATCATCGCCGAGCGCAAGCGCCTGATCTGGTACGAAAACCTGATCACCGACAGGCTGGTGGCCGAAGCGCTGGCGAATATCGCGAACGTGCCCGCGAACTACAAATACGATCCGCTCGTCTTCCTCGGCCTCGACATGGCATCCAAGCGCCTCGTCTATGACGGCGGGCCGGAATCGGTCGAGTCCGACGTGAGGCTGCTGTGGGACCTCGCGGTGCGCGTCGAGGACGGCGGCCTCACGCTCGCCTCGCGCGAGCTCAGCGATGCGCTGCAGCGCCTCGAGGAAGGCCTCAAGGACAAGAGCCTGACCAAGGACCAGATCCAGGACCTCATGGACCAGGTGCAGCAGAAAATGCGCGAATACGTGAAGACGCTGGCGCAGGAAATGCAGCAGCGCATGCAGGAAGGCAAGCAGACCCCGCAGCTGTCGCAGGAGCTGGCCGACAAGCTTATGAAGCGCGTCGACATGGGCAAGCTCATGGAACAGATGAAGGAGCTGACGCAAGGCTCCGAGCGCGAGCGGATGGAAAAGATGGCGCAGTTCCTGCGCCACAGCGTCGAGAACTTCGACCCCAAGAAGCTCGACCAGATGCGCGAGGCGCAGCGCAAGGCGCTCGAGGCGCTCAACAACCTTGAAAAGCTTATCCAGCGCCAGCAGTCGCTGCTCGACCACACCAACAAGATGCCGCCCAAGCCGGGGCAGAAAAACCAGCAGCAGCAGCAGGACCAGCAACAGCAATCGGGCGACCAGCAGTCGCAGCAGGATCAGACCCCGGGCGGCAGCCAGGGCCAGGAGGATAACCAGCAATCCGGCTCGAACGGCCAGCAAGATGACCAGCAGCAGACCAATGGCCAGCAAGGCGACGAGGACGAACAACCCCAGGATCAGCAGGGTCAGCAACAGCAACAACCCGGTGGCCAGCAAGGTCAGCAGCAACAACAGGCTGGTGGTCAGCAAGGTCAACAACAGCAACAAACCGGCGGTCAACAAGGACAACAGCAGCAACAGCCCGGCGGTCAGCAAGGTCAACAACAACAGCAGGCTGGTGGTCAGCAAAATCAACAGCAGCAACAAGCCGGTGGTCAGCAAGGTCAGCAACAGCAGCAAGCCGACGGTCAACAGGGTCAGCAGCAGCAACAGGCTGGCGGTCAGCAAAGCCAACAGGGCCAGCAGGGTCAACAAGGGTCAGCCGGTATGAGCTCGCCGATGCCGGGGTTACCTTCGCCGCTCGGCCTGCCGGGCCAGCAGCAGATGGGGCAAGGCCAGGGTCAGCAGCCGGGTCAGCAAGGGCACCAGGGCCAGCAGATGCAACAGGCGGGCGGTGGCGATACCGGTCGGAAACAGCAGGCCGGCGGGAGCGGCGGTGAAAAAATACCGCAGGGTGGCGCTGGCGGCGACCAGCAGCAGGCGGCAGCCGGCGGCGGCGGCAAGGAAAAATTCCCTGACGTGAAAACGCCCAAGGAAGGCGCGGCCGAACAGGGCGCCATCCGCAACAACCTGGGCGATCTCATGCGCTCGCTCGGCGGCGGCATGTCGCAGATTCCCGACCAGTTCGCCAAGGCCGACCAGCAGATGAAGGCGGCGCAGGAAGCGCTGAAGGGCGGCGACACCCAAGGCTCCGCCGCGCAGCAGCGGGAGGCGCTCCAGAACCTGCAGAAGGCCGAAGACCAGGCGCTGCAACAGATGGCGCAGAGCATGCAGATGATGCTGTCGATGGGCTTTAACCCCGGCGACGGCTCGGGGGACGGCGGCTACGGCGACGGCTTCGATCCGCTCGGGCGCGAAGGCGACAACGGCAAGGAAGGCGGCGTGATCAAGCTCCCCGACGAAAAAGAACGCCGCCGCGTGCAGCAGATCATCGAGGAACTGCGCAGCCGCTCCAACGAATACCAGCGCCCCAAGGTCGAGCGCGACTACATCGACCGGCTGCTGCAGACCTTTGACTGATTTTTTCCAAAGGCCGCGTAAGGGACAATCCCTCTCCCTTCCCACGCCTCCGGCGGGGGCCCCTTCCCTCTCCCGCGACAAGCGCGGGCGATGGAAGTCGCGCTGCCCCTCTTCCCGCCGCATTGGCGGGAGAGGGAGGGGCCCATGCGCAGCATGGGAGGGAGAGGGATTGTCCCGCGCTCGCAGACTTCATTCGGAAAGTTTTTCCGACGATCAAACACAGAAATTGTCATGCCGGCGAAGGCGCATCCAGTACCGTGGTAATAAAAACGGCTTGCTGGACAATCTGCACCGCAGGCTGTTTTATAACAACGGTACTGGATCCCCGCCTGCGCAGGGATGACGATCTCATTTTTTAGCAAAACACTTTTTTGGATAGACACTCAGAATGTCAGCCCTCATCATTCGACCGCTTATGCGCGGCGAGGAGACGCTTGATTTCTTCGTGAAGCTGCTGGGGATGGTAGGGATGCGGCAGGCTGCTTTCGCTGCACAGCTTGCCCGCGGTCTCGGCGGTCTTTTCGACAGTGCCGGCGATAATGACCTTGGCGCGGTGGTTTTGCGCCCGGATCCATTGCGCGAGCCGGAACACATCGGTTTCGCCGGGCGGCATGCCGCCAATGAGAACGACATCGATATCGTCCTTGCGCGTGAGGAGAATCCTGGCTTCGTCGGTGTTCACCGCTTCCAGGACCTGGTACCCGCACTTGCGCAGGTATTCCGCCACGGGGTGGCGGACCGGCAAGTCGGGCTCGACGATGAGGACGCATTGCTGTGCCATACCCCACTAACGGGGTATCATTCCGCGGGTTCCAGGCCCAGCGCGCGAGTGACTTCCGTGACGACCCGCGCAAGAATATAAGGCTTGCGCATCAGCATGAGGTTAGCCGGCACCGCGTCGCGCGAGACCTCGCCGGAGGTAAGAATGATCTTGATATGTGGATAGTCGCGCTCCAGCAGGCGGGCAAAGGCAATTCCGTCCATTTCCCCCGGCAGCACGATGTCGGAGAAGACCAGAGATACTTCATTGGAAGTCTTGAGAAAAGCAACTGCCTCTTTGACGGTCGCTGCCTCCACGACGCGGAAGCCTTCCGAACGCAGTACGTCCGAGACGAGGAAGCGCAATTCGACGTTGTCTTCCACGACCAGAATTGTTGCGCGCGTACTCGCCGCCAATATATCTGTGGCGGGCACAGTCACCGCACAAGCCTTTGAAATATCACAACATGGCGCAAAATGGCGATTCCTTGATTTTGTCGGAGCCTATTTTTTAACAGGATATAAAGAATATCTCATCCGAAATTTTTCTTTCGGATGAGGGAACCAAAACCATTTTCTGCTATTCGGCGCATCGACCGCGGATCAAGCCGCGAAGGCGCCGGCGATGCGCTTGGTGATTTCCTCGAGCGTGAAGGGCTTCGAGATGACCTCATGGGCCAGGAAATCGAGGTTATGCGCGCGCTGGCGCTGGTTGGCATAGCCCGACATCATGAGGATGCGGGTGTCGGGATAATCCTTCGCCACTTTCAGCGCGAGCGCGATGCCGTCGAGATCGGGCATCACGATATCGGTCAGCAGCAAATCGTATTTGCGCTTGGTCAGCGCCTCGAGCGCCGCGTTGCCGTCAGGCACCGCCGTCACCGCATACCCCGCATAATTCAACGCGCGTTCCACGAACTGCCGCACCGAAGGCTCGTCGTCCGCCACCAGGATCCATCTTGTATCGTCTGTCGTCATGGCGTCGTTTCCTTTCCTAGTCCGCGGTCACGGTCAGCTGGGCGATTTTGCCCTCATCGGGCGGGTTGTCGAAGGTCAGCGTGACGGGCACCGTATCGCCTGGCTTGATCATCTTCTTCTCCGGCGTGAAATCCCAGTCCTTGATCGGCCTGCCGCCCGCGTCCTGGACAGTGAGGCGCAAGGAAGGATAAGGGAGCTCGTGGTCGGAACCGTTCGACAGTTTAGCGCTCACCGCCAGTGTATGCGAGTCCTTGCCGATGCGGTTTTCGGCCAGCATCGACCCAAAGGTGAGCCCCTGCCCCGGCGGATCGACGCGGATGCCGACGGCGGAATAAAGCGTCAGCAGGACCGGGTGATGCGCCACGATCTGCTTGCGGAACAGCATCAGGGGCGCCGCCGTGAGGCAGAAGAGCAGGATGAAGATAAAGACACCGTAAGCCCCCGCGCCCATGCCCATCGGCTGGTGGGTGATGATTTGCGCGGGCATATTGCCCTTTTGGGGGAAAGCCGCATCCGGCATGACCGTGTCGGGGACGACGCGCATGTCGTCCTCGAGGAAGAACTCGCCCTTGTTGGTGGGCCGGAAGGCCAGATCGTCCTTCGGCTCGTCGTCGATCATCCACTCGGGCTGCTGGGCCGGCTGGCCGGCCGGTGTTTCGCCTTGAGGCGCTTCGGCGGCGGCGGGCGCGGGCGGTTCCGGCGGCGCGTCCAGCGGCTCGGGAACGGTGCCGTCGACGGGCGGCAGCTGGTACCATTCCGCGCGGCAGGCATGGCAGCGCACCATGCGCCCGTCCTCCAGCTTCGCGGGGTCGAGGCGATAGACAGTGCTGCAATTCCGGCACGTCAGATGGATTTCGTTTTCAGCCGCCATTTTTCAAAAAATACCGTTTATGGTCAAATAAAAGTGGCAACACATCTTGAATAAGGATAGCATGTTAATTATTAATTTTTGAGAATTTTGCTGCGCGAATTTGCCGTATTATCGAAATACCGGCGAGATTTTCGCGCAAGCGAATGGAGCAAAGAAAGAATGGCTTTGGTCAAATTCTCCAATGTCGGCCTGCGCTACTCGACCGGCCCGGAAATCCTGCATGACATCAACATAGAACTGGCGCCGGGTTCTTTCCACTTCCTCACCGGTCCATCGGGCGCCGGCAAGACCTCGCTCATGAAGCTCCTCTACCTCGGCCAGAAGCCGACGCGCGGCGTCGTCAACCTGTTCGGCAAGGATCTCTCGACACTGCCCCGCAAGGACATGCCGGCCGTGCGCCGCCAGGTCGGCGTCGTGTTCCAGGACTTCCGCCTGCTCGGCCACCTGTCCGCCTATGACAATGTGGCGCTGCCGCTGCGCACCGCGGGCGCGACCGAAAAAGACATTTCGCGCAACGTGACCGAACTGCTGAAATGGGTCGGCCTCGGCGACAAGCTGGATGCGCGCCCGCCCACGCTCTCGGGCGGCGAACAGCAGCGCATCGCGGTCGCCCGCGCCATCGTCAACCGCCCGAAACTGCTCTTGGCCGACGAGCCCACGGGCAATATCGACCACGGCATCGGCAACAAGATCATGCACCTTTTCGAAGAGCTTAACCGCCACGGCACGACCGTCCTCGTCGCGACGCACGACCATGAGATGATCGCGCGCTTCAAGCACCCGATCCTGCACCTCGTCGGCGGCACGATTTCCGAAAGCCGCCATAACGAGTCAAGGGCCGCATAACATGAAAACCAAACTTTTCGCCCGCAAATACCAGTACGACATCGCGCTCGAGGAAGGCGTCGGCGCACATATGGTGACCTGGATCACAGGCCTCATGGTATTTTTCGTGGCGCTGGCGCTGGCCGTGAACCTCGGCCTCAACACGCTGACGCAGAACTGGGTCACTGGCCTCACGGGCAGCCTGACCGTCGAAATCCAACCGGTGATGCAGGTCGACGGCGCAAGGGCGCAGGCCGAAGCGCAGAAGATCACCGACGACAGCGTGCAGCAGGTCCTGGCGCTCGCGAAAAAACATCCCGCCGTGGCCGAAGCCCGCGTGCTGACCAAAGATGAAATCCGCAACCTGATCCGCCCCTGGCTCGGCGACAAGATGTCGGACGACCTGCCCCTGCCCGCGCTCATCGACCTCAAGCTGAACAAGAAAGCCGACGTCGAAAAGCTGCAGGCGGATATCCGCAGCATCGCGCCTTCGGCTTCGGTCGACACGCATGACGATACGCTCGACGACGTCAAAACGCTGGTTGCGACGGCCCGCGCCTTCGTGCTGCTGCTGACGGGGGTCATCGTGCTCCTGGCGGTCGCGGCCATCGCCAGCATCGTGCGCGCGAAGCTCGCCATCCATGCGGCAGAAGTCGAAACGCTCCACCTGATCGGCGCGAGCGACGAATACATCGCCCGCCAGTTCCGCCAGCACACGCTGAAAGGGACGCTCAAGGGCGCGTTGCTCGGCCTGTTCTGCCTCGCGCTCACCATCGCGACCGTGAGTTACATGACGCATACGGTCGATGCGGCCATCCTGCCGCGCCTGAAGCTCGTGCCGCTTGAATGGCTCGCGCTCATGATCTCGCCGGTCCTCTTCAGCGCGCTCGTCGCCCACCTGACGGCGCAGAAGACGGTGATGGGCGAATTGGTCCGGCTGCCGTAAAGACGGCGCTTTCGTCCGCGGCGACTTTGAACCCGACATGGAACAAGCCCTGACACACGAGAACCGCTTCGCGCTGCACCGCCTCGGACGTCCCGCCCGCATCACGCTGATGGCGGCGCTGCTGCTCATCGCCCTGTACCTGGGCGGGCTCGAATGGTTCATGCGCGGCATCGTCACCACCCCGCCCCCCAACGCGCGTCCTGCCGACGCCATCGTGGTGCTGACCGGCGGCAGCGCGCGGCTCGACGAAGGCTTCGACCTGCTCAATCGCGGCTTGGGGCAGAAGCTGTTCATCTCGGGCGTCTATCATGGCGTCGAAGTGAAGCAGCTGCTGAGCCGCTGGAAAAAGGCCGACCACGACGGGCTCGACTGCTGCGTTGTCCTGGGCTTCGAGGCCGACGACACCATTGGCAACGCGCACGAAACCCGGAAGTGGATGGAGGACGAGAAGTTCACCTCGGCCTACCTTGTGACCGCGAATTACCACATGCAGCGCGCGCTGCTCGTCTTCCACACGGTGATGCCGGACATGCGGGTCATCCCCTGGCCGGTCAACCCGGAGGGGCTGAACCTGGCGGACTGGTGGCGCAACCCCGGCTTTCGCTGGCTGATCCTGCATGAATACATGAAATACCTGGTGACGCTCGCCTGGTCGCCGCTGGCCTGGATGGAGCAGCCATGAACGCGATACGTTCCATCGTCTTCAACATCTTTTACATTTTCGGCTCGCTGTTCTGGAGCCTCGTGCTGCTCTGGGCCTTCGCCTTCCCGCCCCGCAAATGCACCGCGATCATCAGCGCGATCTACGGCGGCTACATCGCCCTCATCGAACGCTGGATCATGGGTCTGAAGCTGGAGATCCGCGGGCTCGAGCACTTGCCGAAATCGGGCGGCTACATCATCGCCTCCAAGCACCAGTCGGCCTATGAGACGCTGAAGCTGCCCTTCATGAAGCAGTTCGATTATCCCGTCATCGTGCTGAAGAAGGAACTCACCAAACTGCCGCTGTGGGGCATGTACCCGAAGCGCATGGGCCTGATCGCCATCGACCGCGGCCAAGGCATGGAATCCATGCGCGCGATGATCGACGGCTGCCGCAAGGCGATCGCCGATCACCGCAGCATCGCCATCTTCCCGCAGGGCACGCGCGTCAAGCCGGGCGAGGTAAAACCCTATAAGGCCGGGCTGTCGAAGATCTACAAGGACCTGCAGGTGCCCATCGTGCCGATGGCGCTCAATTCCGGCGTCTACTGGGGCCGCAATTCCTTCTTCAAAAAGCCCGGCACCGTCGTGTTCGAATTCCTGCCCCCCATTGCGCCCGGCCTGCCGCCGCTGCAGGCGATGGCGCAGATGGAAACCGCCCTCGAAACCGCGAGCGACCGCCTCGTCGTCGAAGCCGGCGGACCCGCTCTCCAAAAATCGGCCTGAAGAAGATTCCCCACGAATGAATACGAATTAACGCGAATTCTTTCTTCGCGCCGCAGGCATTGAGGAGCCCACAGATGGACACGGATGAACACGGATGAACACGGATAAGAAAAAATATCCGTGTCTATCTGTGTCCATCTGTGGGTTTAATTCTCTTCGGATAAGAAGATGCCTGCGGCGCTTCTTTCGTTCGTGTCTATTCGTGTTCATTGTGGGGAAAAATAAAACATCCCGCCGGGATAATCCGCGGCGGGATGTTTGTGTTCTTAAAGCCGAAGCGCTTTAAGCGGCGGCCTTTTGCGTCTTGGTCGAGTTCGCGGCGAAAGCGGCGCCGGAGGCCAGCGTCGTTTCGAACAGCTTACCGTAAGCCTTGCCGGCTTCGGTCAGGATCTCGGCCGTCGATTGCGCGGTTTCGAAGATGACCTTGCCCGATTCTTCGGCGAGGCCCATGTGGCGCGAAGCGATTTCGCCGGCGTCTTTCGCGGCGGCGATGTTGCCCGCATGATAGGAAGCGATGTCGGCCAGCGCGGCGGCGAGCTCGATCTGCGTCTGGAGCAGGTTGCCCGCAATGCTGAAGCCGGTCGCGGAAATCTTCCGGAACTGCTCGAGGTTGCGCAGGGTGATGTCGCTCCAGGACTTGAAGGATTGGCAATACATGGTGAAACTCCTTAATGGTGATTAAACGAATTCCGTCTTGTTGCAATGCAACATAAGGGGCAGCCTCCGTCAAGACCCACAGTTGGGGGAGAGCGGAAAAGAGCGTTTCCATTTCCAGAATATTCAACTGCCGGTTGCGATATGACTAAACGTTGAGGTTTGGAGGCCGGGGCGGCGCTTTTCTGAATTCGCGCGAAGCGCATTTACTTCGAGATACGTCAACCATGCGAAGTTACGAAGATACGAAGTCGGCTCGAACTGAGCATCTTCTTCGTAACTTCGTTACTTCGCGCGAATGGCTTCAATGCGCTGCGCGGCCGGAAAGGAACCGGACCTCCGAGTCGATCAGCGCGAGCCCCAGTGGTCCTGGCCCTTGTGCTTGTAACGCAGCTTGAGCTTATAGAGCCAGACAATGCCATTGGGCGTGTGCACGCAGCCAACGTCGATCACCGGCATGCCGGCGGGGTCGTCGATGATCGTGTGCGGATCGTTTTCGACGCCGATTGGCGCGGCGGAATTGAATTCCTTGTTCCCCGCCGCCACGCCGCAATTGGCCTGCGCGATGTTCGGGATCACGGCGTAGAGGATTTCCGAGGTGCCGTCCTTGTCCGTCACGCGGTGCATGTTATAGACGAGCGGCGTGCCTTTTCTCGTCGTCAGCTTGTCGATCAGCTCCTGGTCGAGCCAGATGCCGTCGATCGGCGCGTACTTCACCTTGCCGTTCGGATTGAAGACGTTATAGGGATTGGTCGACGCCGTCGTGGCGAAATCAAGTTTGTCGAGGTCGTCGAGCAGGATGCGGCGGCTGTTCAGAGCCGCCGTAAGACCGCGCTGCAGCATCGCCATCTTTTCCTGCACGTAAAAAATGGGCTTAAGCAGACCGGCCTTGAGCGCGTCCTTGACCTGGCCCGGCTGCTTGACGGAGGTCGCGGGCGCGGTCGGCGGCGGCGGGGGCGCCGGCACCGCGGCTGTCACCGGCGCATGTGTCCCGCCGGGTTGCGGCGCGGACGCCTTATGGTGGGATTTATAGACAATCGCGGCGCCCAAAATCACCACGGCGGCGACAATGGCGGCAAGAAGCAACTGGCTGGATTTCATGGCGTCATGACCTCACGGATTTGAGCGCCTCGATCAGGCGCATATTGTCGTCGGCCGTCCCCACGGTAATGCGCAGGTGATGGGGAAGATTATACGCCCCCATCTGGCGGATGAAAATACCCTTGTCTTTCAACTTCTGGCGGATTTCCTCGGCCCTGGGCCCGAATTCGACGAGCAGGAAATTGCCGACGCTGGGCAGCGCCTTCCAGCCGAGCTTCGCGATATGTTCGGACAGGTAGCGGCGCCCGTTTTCCGTCATTTCAATCGTCTTGCGGATGAAATCCTTGTCAGCCAGGGCCGCGATGCCCGCCGCCTGCGCAGGTGCATTGACGTTGAAGGCGCCGCGCACGCGGTTGATGACGCCCGCCACTTCCGGGCTGCAATAGGCCCAGCCGAGGCGCAACGCCGCAAGGCCGTAAATCTTCGAAAAGGTGCGCAGCATGACGGCGTTCGGATGGGCGTCGACCAGCGCGCGCCCGTCCTCGTAATCCTTCTCCTGCAGGAATTCGGCATAGGCGCTGTCGATGACGAGCAGCACGGACGAAGGCAGCTTTTCGCACAGGCGCGTCATTTCGGCGCGGTTGAGCCAGCTGCCGGTCGGATTGTTCGGGTTCGCCAGCAGCAGCATCTTCGTCTTCGGCGTCACGGCCGCGAGCAGCGCATCCACATCGCTGCGGTAATCTTTTTCGGCCGCTGCGACGCCGGTCGCGCCCACCGCCTTGGCGCAGATCGGATACATCAAAAATCCGTACTGGCTGTAGAGCACCTCGTCGCCGACGCCCGCATAGGCGCGCACGAGCAGCGAGATCAGCTCTTCGGAGCCCGAGCCGCAGACGATGCGCTCGGGGTTCATGTCATAGGTCTTGCCCAGCGCCGCACGCAGGTCCTGCGCCGCGCCGTCGGGATAGCGGTGCAGATCGGCGCCCGCCTTCAGGTAGGCTTCACGCGCTTTGGGGCTGCAGCCCAGCGCATTTTCATTGGAGGCTAGGCGCACCAGGTGCGTGACGCCTTCCACCCTGCCCTCGCCGCCGATATAGGGCTTGATGTCGAGAATGCCGGGTCTGGGCTTGGGCTGGGCCATTGTTCTGCTCTTGAATGAATTGTTGAACCGCGAATGGACACGAATTTACACCAATATGGCGTCAATTCAATGATGCGGATTATGGAACTCCAGCAGTCCCGGAAGCCCCGATTACGGATTGGGGGAGGATTTGCGCAAAACGATCGGCTTCGATATGCCGAGCTTCCTGCCCAGCACCACCGCATCCTGCGCCATTCCGGCCTTGGTTTCGGGCGAAGTCTTGAGCTGGGCGGGCACTTCGTCCCAAATGTCGAACGTGCCCCACGAGGTAAATAGTTTATTGAATTTTTGCGGCGCGCCTTCAAGCGAGAGCAGCGGATTGCCTGTGCAATTAACGTCCCCCGTTACTTCTGGCGGTGCGCCCTTGAGCGATGTCAGCCGGTTGTTCTGGCAGATGAACTGCCCGCTGATTCCACGCGGCAGATATTCGAGCGTTTCAAGTTGGTTGCCGTTGCACCAGAAGCCGCGGCGTACTTCAGCCGGTGCTCCTTTCAGCGACGTCAGGTTGTTGTCGTGGCAATAAAAGCTGCCCTCGACGATGACGCAGCTGAGGTCCGGCAAGCGATCGAGGCCCCGGCGTCCGATGTCGATATTGCCCGGCACCACCAACATGCCGTCAGGCCGCTTTTGATAACTGTAATGCTCGTCCCTGAGAAACTTTTCCGCTTCCGCGGCCGCGTCGGCACTGAATTTATTCTGCATCGGTCACCGGCTCCGGTTGATCGTGCCTGCTTTATAACGAACTGAAGGGGATTATGTCAACAGGTCGCGGCCCGAGGCGGTCGGCATCATGCGCCGCCGCGCAATCGCAGCCGAGGCCGTGGCCGCGCCGACCATGGTCCCCGCATAAAGCTGCTTGGAGGCCTCGACGATATTGACGCCGCCGAAAGCATTGAAGAAGCGCGCGCCGATTTTTTCCCAGGCGGGGGCGGTCGAAAGCAGCAGGCGCGACGCGGACGGCGGGAAGAACAGCGCGCGTTCGGCGCGCTCGGGGACGAACAGATAATCCTTCAAAAAGGCGCGGATCTGACCGACCGAATAGGGCGTGCCGTGGCCGAAGGGCGTCGCATCCACCCGCGCCCAGATCCCCGTGCGGTTCGGCACGACGAGGATGAGGCGTCCCTGGCCCGTGAGCACGCGCCAGCTCTCGCGTAAGATCGCATCGAGGCTTTCATAGCCCTGCAGCCCATGCACGACCATCATCCGGTCGATGGAATTGGTTTCGATCGGCAGCTCGGCTTCATTGCAGATACTGACCAGCCCCTTTTCATCGCCGGTTTCCGGCGTCGGCCAGAAAATCGCGCCTTGGTGCGAGGGCATCAATGCGATGGTGCGCTCCGCCTCGCCAAGGAACGGCTTGAGATACGGCACCGCGAAGCCTACGCCCAGCAGCCGCAAGCCCCCGACGCTCGGCCACAAGGCGCGCAGGTGCTGGCGCAGGATGCGCTTCACCACCCGGCCCTGCACCGTGTCGTAGAATTCCTTGAGGTCGATGGCTTTGGTGTACAAGGCTGATCTCCTCTCCCGCTCCCGAAGCCGGGGCGCGTGAACAGGTTAGCACATAAATAATCGCCCGAAGAAGATCGAGTATTTTCAAGGGGCGCCATATGCCGGTCGCTTCTCGATTCACGCTAATTTAACGCGGATATGAGATGATCGGAAAATCTCTGTCCGGATCAAAAACAGCGAGCCACCACCTTGGGCGATTACTCGACACCAATCCTGGTCGATGGCGTGGTCTGCCGCAACTGCAGCGATGTGGATCGCGTGAAGGCGGCCGAAAGGCTGGGCGTCGATCCGTCCCGGATAGGGCCGGGCGGTCAAGTCAAACCGAAACCGACTATCTCGCAAGGCTTGTCGTCGCAGAACGGCACTTCACAAAACAGCACATCGTCTGGCGATGCGTCGCAAAGAGGCGTCAACACGCCCCTGGCGTCCGGCGACAAGGGACGCACGCTCAATATTCTGACCTGATATCTACAAAAGCTCGCGCAGGATGGGGATGAGCGGCACGTCCGCGGGCGGCATCGGGTATTTGTCGAAGTCCTTGGGATAAACCCAGGCAAAGCTCTGCCCCTCTTTCGCGGTGACATGGCCCTGCCAGACGCGGCAGACGAAAACGGGCATGAATAAATGGAAATCGTCGTAACGGTGCGAGGCGAAGGTGAGCGGCGCAAGGCAGGAGGTTTTGGTATCGATACCCAGTTCCTCGTGCAACTCGCGGACCAGCGCATGTTCGGGCGTTTCGCCCGCCTCGATCTTGCCGCCGGGGAATTCCCACAGGCCGGCCATTTTCTTTCCCGGCGGACGCTGCGCCAGCAGCACGCGGCCGTCGCGATCGACGAGGGCCACCGCCACGACATAGACGATCTTCTCCGGCGCCGGAAGATCGGAGTCGGCTTCGGCGCAGTTGGTCATGGGTCTAGGGCTTCGGGGGTTTGTTGGTATTCTTGGCGGCGGGCGCGGCCGCGGGCTCGCTGAAGTTCATATAGTCCTTCAACAGCTTCGGATAGGCTTCCGCCAGCAGGCGCGCGTCGAGCAGCGCGCCATGGCCGTTCTCGTCGCGCTCCTTGCGGCTGATCCCGTAGCGGTCGAGGATTTTATCGAGCGTCGCGTTCTTGTCGCCGAACATCGCTTCTGACCAACGGCGAACGTTGATCCACTGGCTGGCCGGGATTTCTTCCTGGCCGGCTTTCGTCAGCTCCATGTTCAGGAGCGCGATGTCGAGCGTGTAATTGTCCTTGGTGCGGCAGGTGATGACGACCGGGTCGTTGCCGATGAAATCGCGGATTTCCTTGGCGACCTCGGCGAATTTAGGCGCGTCTTTCACCTTGTCATTCGAAATGCCGTGGATTTTGACGACCACTTCGGGGATGTCGCGGTCGGGGTTGATGAGCACATGCAGCTCGCGGCCCGTCGGCTTGCGGTTGATCATTTCGACCAGGGCCACTTCGACAAGGCGATGCCCGTCGGACGCGAGGATGCCGGTCGATTCAGTATCGAGAACCAGCTCGCGCGGACCCGCGAGATTCTTGTTAAACACTTTGAGGATGCTCATGCCTTGAATCAGTACTGGCAAAAGCCTCTTACGTCAACGGGCGTTAAGGGGTTGTTACCCCCCCCTAGATTTTCGATAACACTAAAAGAAAACCGCGAGAAACTATATACGGAAAAGACCGCCGTAACAGTCGAACCCGCCGCCAAATGGCAGATCATCGAGGAAGCTGAGCGGCGAACGGGGCTCGCCATCCTCATCGTAGAGCTCGGTCATATAGAACGGCAAATGGTCGGAAGCGTCCTGCTCATGGACGGCGACCGTGGCCGCGACCGCTTCCGCCGCCGCGCGGCGGAAATCCTCGACCACGGTGCCGATCGTCGCATCGGCGATGGCGCTCGCCTGCCGCTGGGACATGCCGTTGAACTTCAGGTTGATGGGCTTGCGGTGCATGGAGCCGTTCCTTTAACAAGGCGCCACCATAGCAACGACCACCCCTTCCGTCAAATATTATGCAAATATATTGACATAATATTTACTCCGTGCTACAAATACCGGCTGTTTTTACAGGATATTCTGGCAGCAAACGAAAAGCAAAGAGCGGTATGAGCAGCGCAAGAAAGCAGATCATCGGCCCGTTGACGAAACAGCAGTTGGACTGGCTCGTGTCGGATTTCCACGACGCCGCGTCGGGCAGGCGCGGCAAGGTGCGGCGGATGAAAACCCTCATCGCGCAAGGCGCGCCGCTCGACGCGCAGGACGAGGTCGGCTGGACCGCGCTGCATTATGCCGCAAACCAGGGAAATATCGGTGGCGTGCGCGCCCTGCTCGAGGCCGGCGCCACCGTCGATATCCGCGAAGGGGACGGCATGACGCCGCTGATGCGCGCCGCCTCCAACGGCCATAACGACATCATCGCCCTGCTCGTCAAACATGGCGCCGACCCGCGCGCGACGGCGGAGGATGGCCGCAACGCGATGATGCTGGCCTCCTCCGAAGGCTTCCTGAAAACGGTGCGCTATCTCGCGCGCCTCGGCGTCGCGGTGGATGCGAAGACCAGCGGCGGCCAAACCGCGCGCGACATCGCCCTCTCGAGACGCCAGGACGAAATCGCGAATTTCCTCGCGCAGGAGCAATTGCTGAAGGCGATCGCCGCAGGGGCGCCAAGTGACTCGGGCATCAACGGTTTCACCGCCCTTCACTATGCGACGCTTGGCGGCGAGACCGCCGACCTGCGCAAAACCCTGGCGGCGGGCGTGCCGGTCGACGCGCGCAGTGATTTGGGCGTAACGCCGCTGATGCTCGCGGCGACAGCGGACTTCCGCCGCGAAGCCGCAGCGGTGCTGGTGAAAAAGGGCGCGGATGTGCAGGCCGTGAATAATGATGGTCACACGCCGCTGATGATCGCAGCGCTGATGGGCGCTTATGACACCGTCCACCTGCTGCTCGACAAAGGCGCCGCGCCGGACGCCGCCGACCGCGACGGCCACACCGCCGCCATCCTCGCCCGCGACAACGGCTATCCCCACCTGGCCGAAAAGCTCTTCGAGGCCACGACGGCATACCGCGAACGCAAAGAGGCAGAAAACATCCGCGCCGCGACCGTGCTGGGGCAGCGCATCTCCGTCGGCGCGCCACTAAGGTTCAGGTAATTGCCGCCACTCATCAGGTGACGCGTCTCAATCAAGGCCCATCTTGGTTAATGCGTGATAATTAATCTTCAGGAAATTAGGGCGTTTTTCTGTCGGCACGCCGTCGTATCTTAACAACGAAATAAATTACGACGTAAAGTAAACCGCCAAACAATAAGAAATTACAAAATAAGGTGGCTCCAATAAGACTTTTTTGAGTATCGGGCGTTATGAGATCGGAACAAAAAGCAAGGAAGTGATGAAATCCAAAACACTGCTCCATAGCAGCCTTTCTGCCCGGTCGGAGAAAAATAGAGTTTCCGATATCAGGGCTATGATCGATGCTTGAGAAGAACCAGTAAGCTAACAATGCGTGAAGGATACCGCTGGCTGCCAAAGAATAGACAGCCAAGCGCAGCTTCTGGTTTTGCCAGTTGATCTTCAAGCCCTGCCCTTTTCCACAATCTATTTTATCACACATTGCGATCATAGCCCACGACCTGGCCCGCGACAATCAGGGATGTTTTTCTGCATACAGCAGGCTACGCTGGCATCATGAATATCGTAGCTTTTTGGACTGAATTGATTCTTTCCGTTGCTGGCATCGCGATCCTGCCGGCTGGTATTATTTGGTCGATATGGGATAATAAGCGTGTGTCCGTTCAACGAAGGATTTTTGCTATTTCGGCTACCCTCCAAGCGGTCATTGTTTTGATATTTGGCATCTTGAAGGGTTCGGAAGGCCCGCCATGGTGGAACCAAAACTTCGTCGCCGTCTTCGGCTTCTTCTTCAACGCCTTCTTCGCGGCTTGCCTTCGTCCGTGGATGACAAGGCCACTTATTAAAGTTTTTTCGGATAAAACGCACGAGAAAATCACTACCGCCATGATTGCTTTGAACGGCATTTTCTTTACCGTTTACTCATTCGAGGTCAATAATTGGTACCTTTATTGGCGATATACGCATCCTGCAGTCGCAAATTTTTTCTATCGTATTTTCTTATAAAATGGGCCAGATTTGTCGAAAGATATTCCCATCTTCCAAATTGTTTCCACCGCATTAAAAAACCCCGGCATCGCTGCCGGGGTTTTTAGCTTTTGCGGTGTTGAAGCCGCTTATTCTTTCGTCAGGTCGCTGTCGCCGTCCTTGTCGGTTTTGTCCGACTTGTCGGCGGCTTTCTCGTCCGTGGCTTTGTCGGCCGCGGCTTCATCCGACTTGGCGGGCTTGTCGGCCGAGGATTTATCGTCCTTCGCCTTTTCTTTCGAGCCGTAATCGAGCGGCTTGCCGTTCATGTCGTACATCTTGATCTGCGCCTTGGCGCGCAGCCCGTCGATGAGGTCTTTCACCGCGTCCTGGCTCAGCTTCTTGCGGATGGCCTCGCCGACCTGGTCCAACGGCGGCACCTGGCGGGGGCGCTTGTCGAGGACGTAGATCACGTGGTAGCCAAAGCGCGTCTGGACCGGCTCTTTCGTGTAGGTGCCGGGCTTGAGCGCGAAGGCGGCCTTGCTGAATTCGGGCAGCATGTCTTCTTCCGCGAACCAGCCGAGGTCGCCGCCGTTGGCGGCCGAAGCCGTGTCGGCTGAGCGCTGCTTGACCAGCTTGTCGAATTCAGCGGCCTTGTCGTCCGCGTCATTCAGTTCCTTGATGGCTTCCTTGGCTTCGTCCTCGGTTTTCACGAGAAGGTGCTTGGCGTGGATTTCTTCCTTGCCTTCGTTTTCCTTCTTGAACTTGTTGTATTCTTCCTTGACCGCCTTGTCGCTCACCTTTTCATGCAGGTACTTGTCGACGTAGATCTGCTTGGCGAGCTGGCCTTTCAGCGCGTCGAGCTGGGTCTTGTACTCGGGGCTGTCTTCGACCTTGGCGGTTTTGGTGGCGTCGTCGATGAGTTTTTCGTTGATGATTTCATCGACCACCAGCGGGAAAAGCTTGTCGGTGTCCTTGCCGGCCTGGACCGGGAGCTTCTTGATCGCGGTCATGACGTCTTTTTTCATGATCTTGTCGCCGTTGACGACCGCGATGACGGTATCGTCCGCAGCCATGACGGGCTTCGCGAACAGCGCGCCCGCGGTGACCGCGAGGGCCATGAAGCCAATGGCGTAATAACGCTTGAGCATGTTCAGTCTTCTCCTAAGGTAATTTACGGAATACAGGCCCGCTGCGCCGGACGCCTCTTCCGCGTTGGTAAGCATATAAGGGGGTTTGCCCCGCTTTAGCAAGGCTTTTTGGACCCTTTTGAAGGGCAAAAGCGTTGATTGACTTAATATTTATCTGCTTTATATCTTTTTGGGCAATAAAAGTGGAAAAGGACTTCAAGGAATCAAGGATGGTTCAGGTGCTTGTGCGAAAAATTTTTGGCTCCCAGAACGACAGGATTATCCGGGGCTACCGCAAACGGATCGACGCGATCAACGCGCTGGAACCGGCTATGCAGGCACTGTCGGACACCGAGCTGTCGGGCCAGACCGCGAAGCTCAAGGGCCTCCTCAAGGACGGTCGGAGCCTCGACGACATCCTGCCCGAAGCTTTCGCCACGGTGCGCGAAGTCTCGCGCCGCACGATGGGCCAGCGCCATTTCGACGTCCAGCTGATGGGCGGCATCGCCCTGCACGAAGGCTTCATCCCCGAGATGCGCACGGGCGAAGGCAAGACCCTGACCGCCACGCTTGCCGTCTACCTCAACGCGCTCGAGGGCAAGGGCGTGCACGTGGTGACCGTGAACGACTATCTTGCCCAGCGCGATGCCAACTGGATGAGCCCCATCTACAAGATGCTGGGCATGTCGGTCGGCTTCATCCTGTCCAACCTGCCTGACGAGATCCGTCGCGCCTCCTACGCCGCCGACATCACGTATGGCACGAACAACGAATTCGGCTTCGACTATCTGCGCGACAACATGAAATTCCGCCTGGAAGACATGGTGCAGCGCGCATTCAATTTCGCCATCGTCGACGAAGTGGACTCGATCCTCGTCGACGAAGCGCGCACGCCGCTCATCATCTCCGGCCAGATCCAGGATTCCGCCGAGATGTACCGCGTCATAGACAAGGTCATCCCGCAGCTGCTGGCGCCCAAGGGCCCGGTGCAGGAAAAAGGGCCGCAGCCGCTGCAGATCGGCCGCCGCGAGCAGAAGGAAGACGACGCGGACTACGAGCTCGATCTCAAGCACAAGACCGTTGTGCTGACCGAGCGCGGCAACGAGCATGTCGAGCAGATCCTGCGCGACATGGGCGTGCTGAAGGAAGGCGGGCTCTACGACGCGCATAACATTTCGCTCGTCCACCACGTGAACCAGGCCCTGCGTGCGCACAAGCTGTTCAATCGCGACGTCGACTATATCGTCAAGGACGGCGGCGTCGTCATCATCGACGAATTCACCGGCCGCATGATGGAAGGCCGCCGATTCTCCGAAGGCCTGCACCAGGCGCTCGAGGCGAAGGAACACGTGAAGGTCCAGAACGAGAACCAGGTCCTGGCCCAGATCACCTTCCAGAACTACTTCCGCATGTATCCGAAGCTGGCCGGCATGACCGGCACGGCCCTGACCGAAAAAGAAGAATTCGAGGCCATTTACAACCTGCGCGTGGTCGAAATCCCCACCAACAAGGAAATGGTCCGCATCGACCATCACGACGAGATCTACCGCACGGCCGAGGAAAAATACGAGGCCATCGTCAAGGTCATCCAGGAATGCCAGGGGCGCAACCAGCCCATCCTCGTCGGCACGACGTCGATCGAGAAGTCCGAGATGCTGTCGAAGCGCCTGAAGCAGGTGGGCATCACCCATAACGTGCTGAACGCCCGTTACCACGAGCAGGAAGCCTTTATCATCGCGCAGGCCGGCCGCCCCGGCGCCGTCACCATCGCGACCAACATGGCCGGCCGCGGCACCGACATCAAGCTCGGCGGCAACGTCGAAATGCGCATGGCGCAGGAAATCGCCGAAGGCGTGCCGCCCGAAAAGCGCGCCGAAGACGAGAAGAAAATCCGCGCCGAGGTCGACGCGGCCTATGCCGAGGTCCTCAAGTCGGGCGGATTGTTCGTCGTGGGCTCCGAGCGCCATGAATCGCGCCGCATCGACAACCAGCTGCGCGGCCGTTCGGGCCGCCAGGGCGACCCCGGCGCCTCGCGCTTCTTCATCTCGCTCGAAGACGACCTCATGCGCATCTTCGGCTCCGAGACGATGGACAAGTTCCTGCAGAAGATGGGCATCAAGCGCGGCCAGGCGATCGTGCACTCCTGGATCAATACCGCCATCGAGCGCGCGCAGAAGAAGGTCGAGGCGCAGCACTTCGAGGTCCGCAAGCACCTGCTGAAGTTCGACAACGTCATGAACGACCAGCGCAAGATCGTCTACGAGCAGCGCCGCGAGATCATGAATTCCGAGGATGTCTCCGAACTCGTGGCCGACATGCGCCATGAAGTCATCACGCAGATGGTGTCGACCGCCATCCCGCACGGCACCTACGCCGAGCAGTGGGACATGGGCCTGTTGAAGACCGATGCGCTGCGTTTCTTAGGCCTGCAGATCCCCGCCGAGGAATGGGCGAAGGAAGAAGGCGTCGACGAGCTCAAGATCACCGAGCGCCTCGCGCAGATGGCCGCCGAAAAGCAGGCCGCGAAGGAAGAAACCGTCTCCTCGCCGGTCATGCGCCAGGTGGAAAAGCACTTCCTGCTCTCCATCCTCGACCAGACCTGGAAAGAGCACCTGCTCAACATGGACTATGTGAAGCAGGGCATCACGCTGCGCCAGTACGGCCAGCGCGACCCGCTGAACGAATATAAGACCGAGGCTTTCGCGGCCTTCCAGGAAATGCTGGGTCTGTTGCGCGAGCGCGTGACGACGGCCCTGTGCCGCATGGAACTGCATGCCGACGCGCCGCCGCAGATACCGCCGCAGCGCGCGCCCGAAAAGATCGTCGAATCCCGCGGCTTCGAGCCGCCGCCGGCCGCCGAGCCGCCGACGCTGAGCCCCATGGTGTCGCCGGACTTCCGCCAGGACGATCCCACGACCTGGACCAAAACCCCGCGCAACGCCCCCTGCCCCTGCGGCAGCGGCAAGAAATACAAGTACTGCCACGGCCAGTCGGCGTAAACCCATCGTCGCGGAAATCCGATAATCTCTTCTCCCCTTGCTGTACAAGAGGGAAACCCGCGCCCGCGCGGGGAGAGGAAACAACCGCTTCGCCCTTCCTGCCCTCTTGACTTAACGGAACATACCCGTAGCATAGCTGCATCATTCATCTTTGGAGCAGGCACATGTTTTTCAAAAAGCGCCGCGAAGCCAAGAAGGCAGCGGCGGCGGAAGCGCGGCAGAACGTCATCGACGGCTTTCAGGGGCGCATCGACGCCGCAAAGAAGCTCGACGACCCGGGCGAGACACTGCTGAAGCTCCAGGACGTGGCCAACGACGTGGAGGACACGCTCTCGATGCTCTCGGGCGCGGCCGTCAAGGACGCCAACCTGAAACAAAAACTCATGTTCTGGACGACGATGCCGGCCGGCATCGCGGTCTGCGCGATTTATCCACCCGCCATCCTGGGCCTGCTCGGCATGAGCGCCAGCGTCTACGGCGGCCGCAAGCTGAGTTCGAAATTCGCCGAGCATGCGATCAAAAAGAACCTCGAGAAGGAAAGGCCCTTCATCGACGCGCTGGCGGCGCAGAAGACCAGCGCGCTGAATGCGCAGGACGAAATCGTCGTCAAGAACCCGCGCGGCGTCGCGGCCTCGCCGCATTTCACCGACCTGATCGCCAGGGTGCCGCGCCTGCGCGAGCAGTTCGCCGCCGCCTATGGCCGCAAGGTGAACGAGGAAGAAGCCGCCCGCAACGCGGCGCCCGCCTCCAAGAAGTGGACGGACGACCCCAACTTCAAGTTCGGCAGCTGATCCGCCCCTTTCCCCTGACGGCGCCCGCCCTATTTTCGGAATAGCGGCGTTATTGACGCTGTTGCATACAGCTCCTAGCATAGACGTCGGGAAGGGGATTTTCATGCCCATAGAAAGCCGCGAGATTCTGCGCTGCCTGTTCCAGACCGTTGGGACGCTGGTGGATTCAGCCACCATGAACGATCCCTATGCCGCGCCGCACCGCGTGCGCACCTCGCAGATCGCGCGCGTGCTGGCGCAGCTGCAGGGGTTCGACGAAGACATGATCGACGGCATCCGCATGGCGGCGACGCTGCATGACTTCGGCACCATCCTCGTCCCGTCCGAGATCATCCTCAAGGCGGGCCCGTTGACCGACGCCGAATATGCGGCGGTGAAGCAGCACCCCGTCTACGGCGCAGAGATTTTCAAGGACATCGAATTCCCCTGGCCCGTCGCGCAGATCATCCTGCAGCACCACGAGCGGCTCGACGGCTCGGGCTATCCGCACGGCCTCACCCGGGACGAAATCATGCTGGAAGCGCAGGTCGTGGCCGTGGCCGACGCGATGGACGCCATGACCTCCGACCGGCCGTGGCGCAAAGCCTTTTCGGAAGAGGAGGCGCTGGCGCAGCTGGTCAAGGACCGCGGGACGAAATTCGACCCTGCCTCGGTCGATGCCTGCATCGAGCTTTACACGAAAAAGAAATACCTGCTCGACCCCGATTATTACGGGCGCGGCTAGGCGCCGGATCGACGATCGGGTCCCATCAGAAAAATCCGCCGCCGCCCGCGCCAGGCGCTTTCCGCCGCTTGCATTCGCAATACTGAAACCCTTGAAATCAGTGTATTAAATTACTATGGATACTCTCCCTCGAGGGTTATATGATGTACCAAATTTTTATTCGGGAACGAGAACCATGTCGATTCACAGCACAAAGGCCGTGGCAATGGATGAGTCTATGAAGTGGCAGCCGGGCCACGAGGCCGCGCAGACACAGCTCGCGCGCTTCATGAAGCAGGTCGAAGGCGAAACCAAAAAGAGCTTCCGCGGCTACGTAGATTTCTGGCGCTGGTCGGTTGAGAACAAAGAAAAATTCTGGTCGAAGGTCTGGGACTTCTCGAACGTCATCGGCGAAAAGGGCGCGACAATCTTCCAGCCCGGCGCGCATTTCCAGGACAGCCGCTTTTTCCCGCAAGGCAAAATCAACTTCGCCGAAAACCTGCTGCGCCGCCGCGACAATGAAACCGCGCTGGTCTTCAAGGGCGAAAACCGCATCGAGCGCACACTGACCTTCAAGCAGCTCTACGACCAGGTGAGCCAGGTGCGCCAGGCGCTCACCGACCTTGGCGTGACCAAAGGCGACCGCGTCGCGGGTTACCTGCCCAATATGCCGGAAACGATCATCGCGATGCTGGCGACCGCCAGCCTCGGCGCCATCTGGTCTTCCGCCTCGCCCGACTTCGGCGTGCAGGGCGTGCTCGACCGTTTCGGCCAGATCGAGCCGAAGGTGATGTTCGCGGTCGATGGCTATCTCTACAACGGCAAGGACGTCGACTGCCGCGACAAGGTCAAGGAAGTGATGGGCAAGCTGCCCAGCTTGAAAGCGACCGTCATGGTCGAATATTTGAAGTGGGATATCGTTAAGACCGGCGCCATTTCCTTCGACGCCTTCCGCGGCAAATACAAGCCTTACGATATCACCTTCGAGCGCTTCGATTTCAACCACCCGCTCTACATCATGTTCTCCTCGGGCACGACGGGCATCCCGAAATGCATCGTCCATGGCGCGGGCGGCACGCTGCTGCAGCACCTGAAGGAACATAAGCTCCATTGCGACGTGAAGCGCGGCGACAATGTGTTTTATTTCACCACCTGCGGCTGGATGATGTGGAACTGGCTTGTCTCCGGCCTCGCTTCCGAAGCGGCGCTGCTGCTCTACGACGGCTCGCCCTTCTATCCGAGCGGCTACGCGCTGTTCGATTATGTCGGCCGCCATGCCTGCTCGCTGTTCGGCACCTCCGCGAAATACATCGACGCCCTGCGCACAAACGAGATTCATGTGGCCGACCGCATCGAAATGTCGTCGGTGCGCCTGATCACCTCGACCGGCTCGCCGCTCTCGCCGGAAGGTTTCGATTACGTGTACGAGGCGATTTTCCCGGCGGCGCAGCTCGCCTCCATCTCGGGCGGCACGGATATCGTGTCCTGCTTCGTGCTCGGCAACCCGATCTCGCCCGTCTGGCGCGGCGAAATCCAGGGCCCCGGCCTCGGCATGGATATCGACGTGTTCGACGATGCCGGCAAGCATATGCCGTCCGGCAAGGGCGAACTCGTCTGCAAGACGCCCTTCCCCTGCATGCCCATCGGCTTCTGGAACGACCCCGAGGGCAAAAAATATTCCGCCGCCTATTTCGAGCGTTTCCCCGGCATCTGGTGCCACGGCGACTGGTGCGAATCGACGGAGCATCACGGCCTCATCATCCACGGAAGATCTGATGCCACTCTCAATCCGGGCGGCGTGCGCATCGGCACCGCGGAAATTTACCGCATCGTCGAGCAGCATCCTGAAGTGAAGGAAAGCATCGCCGTGGGGCAGGACTGGGACAATGACGTGCGCGTCGTGCTCTTCGTCGTGCTGAAAGAAGGCGCTGTCCTCGACGAGGGCTTGACCACGCGCCTCAAAAAATCCATCAAGGACCGCGCCTCCCCGCGCCACGTGCCGGCCAAGATCATCCCGGTCAAGGACATCCCGCGCACCAAGAGCGGAAAAATCACCGAACTCGCCGTCCGCGACGTCATCCACGGCCGCGAGGTCAAGAACGTCGAAGCCCTCGCGAACCCGGAGGCACTGGCGCATTACAAAGATCTGGCGGAATTAAAGAGCTAACTCTCAGCCGTCATGCCCGCGAAGGCGGGCATCCGGTCCGCGGCGAAGCCGCATTTATAAATGCCGCGGTGCGGCGGGCCAGACCCCCGCCTTCGCGGGGGTGACGTGAAGGGTAACATGCGCGGCTTTTTCGGTATCGGTGTCGAGGGCATATCCAAGCCCATGAACGTGGGAAACCTGGTGCGGTCGGCGCATGCGTTCGGCGCGAGCTTTTTCTTCACCGTGAACACGCCCATCGACCTGCGCGCGATGCGGGAGAGCGATACGTCGGGCGCTTTCGGACATATTCCGTTTTATAACTTCGACAGCCCCAAGGACCTGCTGCTGCCGCAGAACACCGCGCTGATCGCCGTAGAGCTGATCGAAGACTCCATCGACCTGCCCAGCTTCCGCCACCCGTTGCGCGCGGCCTATGTGCTGGGGCCGGAGAAGAACAATGTCAGCCCCGCGATGCTGAAACGCTGCGACTTCGTCATCAAGATTCCGATGAAGTTCTGCGTCAACGTCGGCGTGGCGGGCGCGATCGTCATGTACGACCGGCTTATCTCGCTCGGCAAATTCGCGCCGCGCCCGGTGAAAGCCGGCGGGCCCGACTTCGTGCCCGAGGGTCTCAAGAAAGACCAGATCGTTTTCACGCCCAACGACCGGCCGTTCACTTCGAAAAAGAAATAAGGTTACCCCGTTAATCAAGCTCATTCGCACGGAGTTACGGAGGAACGGAGTTCTTACTGAATTCGCGCGAAGCGCATTTACTTCCAAAATCGGTCAACCGCGCGAAGTTACGAAGTAACGAAGGCGGCGTACGCATAAGCGCCTTCGTATCTTCGTAACTTCGTGTGTCATTATTGCGGCTTCGCCGCAGTCCCGATGAAGCGATGAACTCCGTATCTCCGTCACTCCGCGCGAATGAGCTTCTGCCCGGGTCTCCGCACAAAAAATGACGCGGCGCAACAAGCTGCAATCCGTTCTCAATCGACTCGCGAACATGCACGCAGAGAATGAGAAAACGCTGAGAAAACTTGTGCAATGCAGCATGCCATAGCGTGACACAAATTTCTAAATTCGCCGCATGCAGCGCAATAATCTCTCAATTATTTTCCGGCGCTCGCCTTTTGCTTTACAAGGAACATTTGGATGTGAGAAGCGTTGAGAAGGTGGTTAAAAACGCCGCAAAACATTGCGGCGGCGCAACAAAAACAGAGGATCTCCCCCATGTCCGTCTTCACCCACAAAGAGTTCGACCAGCACGAGCAGATCTCCTTCTTCCACGACCAGGCAACCGGCCTGAAGGCGATTATCGCGGTGCACAACACGCACCTCGGCCCCGCGCTCGGCGGCTGCCGCATGTGGAATTACGAAAGCGACGACCTGGCGCTCAAAGACGTGCTGCGCCTTTCCAGGGGAATGACCTACAAAGCCGCGGTCGCGGGCCTTCCGCTCGGCGGCGGCAAATCCGTCATCATCGGCGACGCCAAGAAGCACAAGACGGCCGACCTGATGCGCGCCATGGGCCGCGCGGTCGAAACCTTCGGCGGACGTTATATCGTCGCCGAAGACGTGGGCACCACGACCGAAGACATGAATTACATCAATAGCCAGACCAAGCATGTCGTCGGCATCGTCGGCGGCAATCACGGTTCGGGCGACCCCTCGCCGACCACGGCGCTGGGCGTGTTCACCGGCCTGAAAGCCGCCGCGCGCCACCGCCTGCAGCGCACCGACCTGAAAGGCCTCAAAGTGGCTGTCCAGGGCCTCGGCAATGTCGGCTATAACCTGTGCCGCTACCTGCACCAGGCGGGCGCGCAGCTGATCGTGACCGATATGGCGGCGGACAAGGTCGATATGGCCAGCCGCGAATTCGGCGCGATGGCCGTGGCGCTCAACAGCATTTACGACATCGAGGCAGATATCTTTGCCCCTTGCGCCCTCGGCGGCATCCTGAATGATGACACGCTCCAGCGCGTCAAGGCGAAAGTTATCGCCGGCGCCGCCAACAACCAGCTGGCCGAACCGCGCCATGGCGACATGCTGCGCGACATGAAGATCCTCTACGCCCCCGACTACGTCATCAACGCGGGCGGCCTCATCAGCGTCTATTACGAGCACGTCGCGCGCACCTCGAACAAGCCTTACGACCGCCAGATGGTGCTCGACCATGTCGCCAAGATCGACAGCGTGTCGGAAAGCATCTTCAAGCGCGCGGACCAGGAGGGCATTTCGACCTCGCTCGCCGCCGACCGCATCGCGGAACAGCGCTTCAAGGCGACCAAGGCCTGCAAGGCGGCTTAAGCCCGATGACCTTTTAAAAAGCCCGCCTCCAAAAAAGGATGGCGGGCTTTTCATTTTGAGCCGAAAAAAAACTTAACGCGGAGACTCGAGGCCCGGAATCTTTCTGAATTCGCGCGAAGCGCATGTACTTCGAGACAACTCAACCGCGCGAAGTTACGAAGTCACGAAGAGATGGGGCAGAAAACCCGACTTCGTACCTTCGTAACTTTGCGCGTGATAATAGCCGCTTTCGCCGCGATCCCAATGCAGCAGGCAACTCCGGTCGTCCGGGGTCTTCGCGTTTTATTCTTTCTCACGGTTACGAAAGAAACTGATTTTTCTATGTCACCAGCGGCTTCGCGGCCGCTTTTGGCAGAGGCAACGCTTTGGCGGATTCCGCCGGATAAAGCTCCCGCAGCGCCGAGACGACATTCGGATCGACGGACGCCCTTTCGAAGACATACAAACCGTAGCCCGCGCGCAGGTCCGCGGGAACCTTTTCCGCGTGAAGCTTGCGGATCATGGCGACATTGCCGCTGTCCACCGCGGTTTTGAGCATAAACTCCCCATAGGTCGGAGCGCGCGAGAAATCCGGATCGCCCACGGCTCTCGCGGCGTTCGCGACGCCGGCCTTATCGCCCTTCTTCACGCTTCGGTAAACGATCGGCGTGGCATCGAGATCGACTTTTTTCTGATCGATCAGCGTCCGGGCGGCATCGTTGACGTTGTGCTCAATGGCCATCTGCAGGATCTGCGGGGTCCGCACACCGGCCCACACGCCCTTCGTCGCATATTTTTTCAGCGTTTCCGCGTCGAAAGGCCGCTCTCCCGCCACCATTTCCGAGAGGGCTTCATAACGGCCCTCCTTGCTCGGCCAGACCATCCGGTTGAACGAGCCCGTCAGTTTTCCCCACTGCATGATTCACCTTTCGCATCGGCTGTATCGTTATGGCAAATTATAATGGGGAGACATTAAAGGAACATTAATCGGGGCACCTGTTGATCAAAAGATCATCCGAAAACGTGATTTCCGAAAATATCAGTTGCCTTGATCCTGCCATTCCGCTTCTATATCAGCTAGTTACGAAGGGAAAGCGTGAGCAAGATCAAGGAAATCGACGTTCTGGTCATTGGCGGCGGGGTGAACGGCGCGGGCATCGCGCGCGATCTGGCGGGCCGGGGCCTGTCCGTCATGCTGGCGGAGAAGGACGATCTTGCCTGCGCGACCTCGTCTGCTTCGACCAAGCTGATTCACGGGGGCTTACGCTACCTCGAACAATATGAATTCCGCCTCGTGCGCGAGGCGCTGGCCGAACGCGAGGTGCTGCTGAAGGCGGCCCCCCATATTATCTGGCCCCTCACCTTCATCCTGCCGCATCACCGCAAACTGCGTCCCTGGTGGATGATCCGCATCGGGCTGTTCCTCTACGATCATTTGGGCGGCCGCAAGCTGCTGCAGAAATCGCGCGCGCAATACCTTACCGGCACGATGTACGGCCAGCCGTTGAAGCCCGACTTCCGTCGCGGCTTTTCCTATGCCGACTGCTGGGTCGAGGACACGCGCCTCGTTGTGCTCGCCGCCCGCGACGCCGCCGACAAGGGCGCCGATATCCGCACCCGCACCGAAGTCTTATCGCTCCAGCGCGACGAGAAATCGCAGCTCTGGAACGTTCTCCTCGAAGACCACAATGAAGGCGGCAAATACCATGTGCGCGCGAAGCTGGTCGTCAATGCCTCGGGCCCCTGGGTCGGCAAAACGCTGGCGCTCACCGGCATGGAGAATCCGAAGTACAAGGTGCGCTGGGTCAAGGGCAGCCATATCATCGTCAACCGCCTGTACCAGGGCGATCACGCCTATATCTTGCAGAACGACGACAAGCGCATCGTCTTCCTCATCCCTTACGAGAAAAAATACACGCTCGTCGGTACGACCGACGTCGAATATCACGACGATATCGAGGAAGTGCGCATCACGATGGAGGAAGTCGAATACCTCTGCGCCGCCGCCAACCACTTCCTGCGCCATTCGCTGAAACCCGCCGACGTGCAGTGGACCTATAGCGGCGTGCGCCCGCTTGTCGACAGCGGCGACGCCGATCCGTCGAAGGTCACGCGCGATTACATCCTCGACATGGAGGACATCCACGGGCTGCCGATGCTTTCGGTCTACGGCGGCAAGATCACGACCTTCAGAAAACTCTCCGAACATGCCGGCGACCTCGTCGTCGAAAAGCTCGGCAAGGGCACCGCCGCCTGGACCGAAAACGCCTATCTGCCCGGCGCGGACGTGCATGTCGTCAACTTCCAGACCTTCCTGAAAACGCTCAAGCGCGAATATAACTGGCTGCCCGAAGCCTTGGCCTTACGCCTCGCCCGCGCCTACGGCACGCGCGTGCGCGAGATCCTGCGCGGCGCAAAGCGCCTGGCCGACCTCGGCGATTATCTCGGCGAAAACGTCTACGAAGCCGAAATCCGCTACCTCGTCGCCAGCGAATGGGCGCAGACCCTCGAAGACATTCTCTGGCGCCGCTCAAAATTAGGCCTGCACACGACCGAAGACACGCAGAAGAAGATCAAGAAAATGCTCAAGAAGCTGCAGGCGAAGAGGGAGACGGCTTGACGCTTGATGACTTCGCCAAAGAGTAAGATGGCCAGAGGTAATTCCCCTCAGAAGGCTGGCATTGGCCGACTGGCATTCGTTTTATCACTTTTAATCGTAGGTTTCTGCATCTGGCTGGGGCCAACCGCGGCAATTTCACTGCTGAAAGGAACAACTCCGGGCAATGGCGCCGGATTTGTTATTGTGTTTTTTGTCGTTCCTCTGTCGATGTTGTTGGCAATGGGGCTTTGCGCCCGGTGCACAATGGCCCGATTAAAAAACCTTCGATTCTCGGTTTTCTGGCTTCTACTTTTCCCATTATTACCTTTTTCGTTGTTAGTGAGTCCCGGGGGTGCAATCGTACTGATCGGTTCTTTGGGAGAACATAAGCTACCCCCATCGGATTTTTTCTTCAAAGCTCCGGAAGTATGCTTCGGACTTTTTGCACTTTTGCCATTAGTCATCCTTCCCGGCACCGACACAAACTCAAACGGTGCCCTATCAAAGATTCGCGGGGCATTGTCCGGTGACCGGCTGATTAACTTATTTCAGTTCGCATTAATATCGTTGCTCGGGTTGGCGCTCGTCATCGCTCTCCGCGTGTGGTTGTTTGGACTTCATGCGACAACTGGCGACCTTAGAATTGCCGATGAGGGAATCAGTAGATATACATTCAATCTGGGAAACCCCGTTTGGGAAACAAGTTTCCTCGCATTTTTGTCCATCTGGGCAGTGTTCATCCTAGCAGTGCCTTTGCCTATGCTCCTGAATCGCGCCAAGCTCTGTTCGTGGTGGGTCCGTCTAGATGCATGGGAACCCCGAAATCCAATATCAAGACGTCTCAAAAACAAGCTTCCGCAAAGCGCCATTATTATGCTGATGCTGGCAATTTTCTTCGTAAGTCACTTAATTAAAAAAGTCGAAAATTTGTCACTGTTCAAAACGCCTCCAGCTACAGAAATCTGTTTGACGAACGCCCTGAAAGCAAGAATAGGCGAGAATCGCTTAAACCTTTCTCCATTGGGAGTGTTTGAAGTTTATACTGATGACACCGATGAAAAATTAGATTACGACCGGCTATGCCAGAAAACAAATGACGGTAACGACCTAATTTCTGTCAAAATGATAAACCTTCGTCTAGATCAGGAAATTAACAACCTTCCATATTCAAGCGCATGTCGCGTCGAAAACAAGGAATGGCAAAAGTTAGAATGCGCACATCATTCTGAAGCGCCTCGCAACAATCCTGGCTATCCAGAGACGATTCGAATTTATGAACTTGGAGCTCATATCGGCAGGACAGCTCGTGGATCATTGAAGCGGATCGATTATGATTCTGCCTATGATTATTATCAGAAGCAGAAGACAGTCCCTGAAGCGGTCATTGCGGAAGCCGCTAATGGTCAAATGTTGACGATGCCTGCAATACAGAGCGATCCGCGCATACGCGCTCCGGGATTGAAGGGAGAAACGACCCCAATATTATGGATGTCAAAGGAATGGTCGACCCCCGACGGCAAACCATTTGTGGCAGTTTGCGAAAGATTTAAACCCAGTTTCTATCCCAAACCTTTCAACCTGGACAGAAATTTCGTTGGCCCTCCAGTTCCATACGAGTTGAGGCCAGCTAGAATCCCATGCGAAACGACTTATGCTATTAATGGAAATTTAGTCGTGCGCTACAAATTCAGCACTTTCTTAACTGATTTGCCGAAAGTTGCAAAAAATTACGATTCTCATGTTACCACCATGTATGAGGATTTCCTCGCTCCCAGCGTGGGCAACCCGTAAAGGAAATATGCCATGCCCCAATTCATCCTCGCTATCGACCAGGGAACGACCAGCACGCGGGCGATGCTGTTTGACGCGAACGGGCACATCGTCGGCATGTGCCAGAAGGAATTGCAGCTCTATTATCCCAATAACGGCTGGGTGGAGCAGAACCCCGAGGATATCTGGGCGGATACGCAGTTCGTGTGCCGCGGCGTGTTGCAGCAGCATAGCGTCGCGCCCGCCGACATCGCCTGCATCGGCATTACGAACCAGCGCGAAACCACCATCGTCTGGGACCGCAAGACGGGCGAGGCTGTCACCAACGCCATCGTCTGGCAGGATCGCCGCACGGCGGACATGTGCAAGGAGCTGAAAGACAAAGGCCACGAGGCGACAGTCACGGCGAAAACGGGCCTGCTGCTCGACCCCTATTTCTCGGGCACCAAGCTGCGCTGGATCCTCGACAATGTCAAAGGCGCGCGTATGAAGGCGGAGCATGGCGATCTCGCCTTCGGCACCGTGGATTGCTTCCTGCTCTGGCGGCTGACGGGCGGCAAGAGCCACGCGACCGACATCACCAATGCCTCGCGCACGATGCTGTTCAACATCATCGAGCAGAAATGGGACGATGAGCTGCTGGCCCTGCTGCAAATCCCCAAGAAACTTCTGCCCGAGGTACGCGACAACGCGAGCGACTTCGGCACTGCGACCGCGGATTTCATTGGGGCGCCGGTGCCCGTGACTGGCATGGCGGGCGACCAGCAGGCCGCCTTGTTCGGTCAGGCCTGCTTCCATCCCGGCATGGTCAAAAGCACCTATGGCACCGGCTGTTTCGCGCTGATGAACATCGGCGGCGAGTTCAAGCCGTCGCATAACAAGATGCTGACGACCGTCGCCTATCGCCTCAAAGGTGAAATTCATTACGCCATCGAAGGCGCGATCTTCGTGGCGGGCGCCGCTATCCAGTGGCTGCGCGACGGCCTCGGCATCATCAAGTCGGCGGCGGACACCGAGAAGATCGCGCAGTCCGTCAACGACAACGGCGGCGTCTACATGGTGCCCGCTTTCACGGGCTTGGGCGCGCCCTATTGGGAGCCGCATGCGCGGGCGGCCGTGACGGGCCTGACGCGCGGCGCGACTTCTGCGCATCTTGTGCGCGCGGGACTGGAGGCGCAGGGCTACCAGACAGCCGACCTGATGCAGGCGATGGCGGACGATGCCGGCTATCCGATGAGCGAAATCCGCGTCGATGGCGGTATGGTCAAGAACGGCTGGGTGTGCCAGTTCATCGCCGATATCACCTCGACCCCCGTTCTGCGCCCGGTCGTGACCGAAACGACGGCCTTGGGCGCAGCGTACCTTGCCGGGTTGCAGGCGGGATTGTTCAAGTCGCTCGACGATATTTCGGCCAAATGGCAATGCGAACAACGCTTCTCGCCGCAGATGCCCTCGTCGGAGCGCGAACAGCTTTATGACGGCTGGAAGGCCGCGGTGAAGCAGGTGCTGGCCTGAGCCCTTAGACCAATCCAAAGAATATCCTGATTAGACACCTTATGCTTGAATTTCGCATATTATGTAAAATAATAATTGACATAATATTTGGAATTGGCTATGCTATCCGGACATTTCGAAAGGGAGAGTCTGGTGCCGGGTATGGATTTTAATGAATTCGCGGGAAAAGTCGTCGAGGTAAAGTCGTTCGGGGCGAAAATCACCGAGCTCTCCGGCATGACCAAGGAAGATATCGACGCCAGGACAAGGGCCAAGATGCTCGAGGCGCTCCGCCGCGGCGAATTTCCCGAGATCAATACGAATATCGAGATCTTCATCAGCAAGGAGGCGGCAGACACCCTCACCGCCGCCGCGGCCGCCTTCAATCCGAAACAGACATCGCAGGCGGCGGCCATGGTGCTGCTGCAGGAACAGGCTCGGGAAGCTGGACAAGCGGGGGCCTATACACCCGTGTCGCCGATGGTCGACCTGGCGCTGCGTTTCAGCCCCGATCCGAAAGTGTCCCAGGCCTTTATCCAGGCCGCGCGCGAAGCCCCTGATTTCCAGCAAAAGGTGGCGGACGGAGAGCTTGTTTCTTTTACCGACGCAGCCACGAAAGCGCTCCGCAAGCTGCAGGTCAAATACGATCCCCGCATTAATTAAAAAGTTAAGGGCCGGTGCTGCAGGCACCGGCCCTCGTTTTCCCCAATCTTCACACACACAAAGAAATCTTGCCGTTTGTCCGTATTCTTTAGTTCGGGGCAGAGCCCCCGAGGTCCACACACAAGTCAACACTACCAAAGATGGGTAAGGAAAGTTTTAACGAAAGGTTGAGATAATCTTAATGTAAACGGCTCGGAAGACGCCGAAACACCTTGGTATTCAGCATTTTGACTTCCTCCCGCTGTCTTGGCTAGTGGAACCCCGCGCCACTCTTTTTTGTTTTCAAGATATGCTGCGCATCATCGAAGGCCTTCCGCCTGACACCATCGGCGTTTCCGCGACCGGAACCATCACCCCCAAGGAGTATCGGGAAATCTTCATCCCGGTGTTGAAGAAACGCGCGCCGCATATCAGCGCCGCGAAGCTGCTTTTCGTGACAGACGGCGATTTTCGGGGCTTTGCGCCCAAAGCCGCCTGGCCCGACGCAGAGGCCGTGCGCATTCATGCGCATGTGACGCGCGCAGCGATCGTCACGGCGCTTCCCTGGCTAAGAAGCGCCGCGGGAATACTCAGTCCGCTCTTCTCCGGCGGCATCAAGACCTTTTCGCCCGCCGATCTTCCCGCCGCGATGCAGTGGCTGGCTGACGGGCATGGCGAACGGAATTTTCTTGAAAACGAGGTCTTCGCGCCCTCTTTTGCCGATATCGGGCAGATCGTCGATGCCGAAGACGCGCGTCCGGGCATGGGCCTTTCCGAAAAACCGCAGGGCATCCGCCGCAGGCTGCGCAAGCTGTTGCGCCCGGGCCGCGAAAACCGCAGCGACGCCCGCGCCTGATGCCGGCCTTGCCGCAGGGCATTTCCTTTCCCACAATCCGCTGTACATCATTCAAAAGGCAAGGCTATGATATTGTGCCTTATTTGGTGATAGAGGGCATGACCGAAACACCGCCGCCACCCGCGAACAGCAACCACCCGGACCCTTTGTCGGTCCTGATGCTGGCTGCCCAAAAAGGCGATGCCGCGGCCTATAAGCGCCTGCTGACCGATATTACCCCTGCGATCCGCGCCTTTTTGCGCACCCGCTTCTTTTCTCCCAGCCATATCGATGACATCGTGCAGGAAATCCTGCTCGGCATCCATTCGGCGCGCCATACCTATAACCCCGAACAGCCTTTCAAGAACTGGATGTATGGCATCGCCCGGCACAAGATGATCGACTATATGCGCAAGCTTGGCCGCCAGAATGCCAATGAAATCAACGATGAAGAACTTGAAACTTTTCTCTCTGACAAAGCGAATAACCCTGAAGAGGCCTTATCCGGCAAGGACGTGCAGCAAGCGCTGACGAAATTGCCCGAGAAGCAGCGGCAGGTGCTGCTGCTGGTCAAGGTCGAGGGGTATTCCATGGCCGAAACAGCGCAGAAGCTGGGCATGACGGAATCCGCCGTGAAGGTCACGGCCCACCGCGCCTACAAGAAAATGAAGGAGTGGCTCATTGAGTACGGATACTCATGACCTGATCGAGCGCCTGTCGTCGAACGTACAGCCCGTGCGGCCCGTGCGGCGCGCGGGCCTGCGCGCAACGCTCCTGTCGCTTTCGGCGCTGTTCCTGGCGCTGCTGATCCTGCGCGTGACGCATGAGCCGCGGCCCGACCTGCTGCTGAGTTTCCGCAAGTCCATCTATCTCATCCAGGGCGCCGCCATCCTGATCGCCGCGCTGCTTTCCGCCTATGCCGCCTGCCGCCTCAGCATCCCCGATACGCGCATCCGCCCGCCGGTGAAGATCGCGCTCGGCATCTCATCCCTGCTCTGGCTCGCGATGATTGGCTTCGAGCTGGCGCAGACAACGGCGGCGCCCGAACCCGCGCCCTCCTGCTTTATCGGTCTCACGCTGGGCATGAGCGCGCCCTTGGCCCTTGGCATGGTCATGCTGCTGCACAGCGCGCCGGTCTGGCGTGGCTGGGCGGGTTATGCGCTGGTCTTATCCATCGGGTCCTTCTCGGCCCTCGGCATGCGGTTCATTTGCCCGAATGATACGCCCTCGCACCTGCTGGTCTGGCATTTCCTGCCTGTCATAATTCTTGCGGCGATCGGATATCCGCTCGGATTGATTCTGTTAAAGTTGCGCATTGCAAAAAAATAAGTTTGTGTTGCAACAATTTTTAACCAAACCCGCCTAAGATATCAGCGGGCAATCGCCCATTCGTTTAAAAAACCGAAAATAAAGGATGATGGAATCATGAAAAAGCATATCTTTACCGCGACCGCTCTCGCCGCTTGCCTCTCGATGGCCGTTGCGACCGCCGCAAAAGCCGATGATGCCAAGACTGAAAAATGCTATGGCGTCGCCAAAGTCGGCAAGAACGATTGCAAGACGGACGCACATGCCTGCGCCGGCAAATCGACCGCTGACAGCAAGGGCGATTTCGTCCTGACCCCCACCGGCCTCTGCGACAAGCTGATGGGCGGCTCGACGGAAGCCCCGAAAACTGACTCGATGAAGAAGTAACTACTTCGCGTTTGCAGCGAAAATAAATCCGCCGGCGCGTGGAGTTCCCGCCCGGCGGATTCTATTATGAGGGATAAGGAAGGCCGCTATGACCGCTCTCACCGACAAGCCGCTGGTGCAAAAACTGCTCAAGCTTTCCGCCTGGAAGCTGTGGGTGCTCGAGACCTTCGCGGCTCCCCTCGCCCTGCTGGCCGCGCGGCTATACGTCGGCATGGAATTCTGGAACTCGGGCCGCGAAAAAAGCGCCGAGGGCTGGGAGCATGCCAAAGACACTTTCGATGCGCTATTCAAGCCGGAATTCGAGAAGAACCACGTCAAGCATTGGCTGGGCATGGATATCTCCTTTCCCGTGCCCCCGACCGCGCTCGGCGCCTTCGGAACGACCTATGTCGAGATCGCGCTGGCCGTGCTGCTGATGCTGGGTCTCGCGGGCCGCGGTGCGGCTTTCGGCATTTTCGTGATGGCCTTCACCATTCAGACCTTCGTCTATCCCGGCGACGAGGAAAGCATTTACTGGATGGTTATCATGCCCATCCTCGTCTGCGTAGGCCCCGGCACCCTCTCAATCGACTGGCTGATCCGCCGGAAATTGCTTAAAAATGGGCTATATGATACGAAGAAGACGGCATAAACGCCGTTTAAAGGCCCGAAAATGACGCGCAAAAGCAAAACCGACCTGAAAAAGGCCAAGACGGGTATCGGTCTGCGCGCGTTCCATGCCGAACAGATTTTGACCGAAAAGCCGGGGGTCGGTTTCGTCGAGGCGCATTCTGAGAATTATTTCCGCCTAGGCGGCATTCCCTTCGAGCAATTGATGAAGGCGAGGGAGATTTACCCCTTGAGCCTGCACGGCGTGGGCCTGTCGCTGGGCTCGGCCGAAGGCGTGTCGGAAGACCATCTGGCCAAGCTCGCAGCGCTGGTAAAGGCCGCCGACCCGGTCCTCGTTTCCGAGCATATTTCCTGGAGCACGGCGGAGGGAAAATCCGTGCCCGACCTCCTGCCGCTGCCGATGACGAAAGATGCGCATGAAACACTCTGCGCGAATATCGACAGGGTGCAGGAGGTGCTCAAGAGACAAATTCTGGTCGAGAACCCCTCGTCCTATCTCGCCTTCGCGGACCGTGACATGACTGAGCCGCAGTTCATCGCGGAAGTCGTGAAGCGCACAGGCTGCGGTCTGCTGCTCGATATCAACAATATCCATGTCAGCGCGCATAACCTCGGCTTCGATGCGCGCGAATATCTCGCCGGCATTCCCAAAGCGGCGGTTCAGGAGATCCACCTCGCCGGTTATCACGTGAATGAGGCGGGCGGGCGCGAAATTTTCGTCGACGCGCATAATCACGCGGTTTACGACGCGGTGTGGGAGCTTTACAAGGCCGCTCTCGAAAAGCTGGGCGATGTGCCGACGCTGGTCGAATGGGACAGCGATCTGCCGCCGCTGTCAACTCTCCTCGGCGAAGCAAGGAAGGCCGACAAGCTTCGCGAGACGGTTTCGAAGGGTAAGAAAAATGCCCGCGTTGCGTAAGCTCCAGCACGACCTGATGTCGAAGATCCTGCGCGGCGAAGACGCGAAAGGCCTGCCCATCGCCGGGGACGGCCCCTTCACGCCGGACGAGCGCCTGGCGGTATACAAAAACAACACGCATTTAACCTTGCGCGACCTGCTGAAAGATATCTTTCCGGTCACGGTGCTGTTGCTGGGCGACAAGTTCGTCAATTTCGCCGGAGCCGAATTCATCAAGGCTTTTCCGCCGGAGAGCGGCGACATGAACGGTTATGGCGAAGGCTTCCCGCAGTTCCTGGCGCACCTGCCGGCGTTGAACCAGTTTCCGTACGTGCCCGATGTCGCGCGGCTGGAATGGCTGGCGCATGAATCCTACCTGTCGCCGCGAAAGCCGCCGCTGACCGGCGCGATGCTGGAGGCAGTCGAAGACCCGATCAACCTGAAGCTGCACCTGCAGCCGCATGTCTTCCTGCTGCAATCCGCCTGGCCGGTCGATAAATTGTGGCACGAGGTCTCGGCGCAGGGCGACGCTCTGAAGGATTTCAAACTGGAAGCGGCGGACACTTTCGCCGCGATTTACCGCGAGGAGCGCCGCATTGCGGTGTGGACGATTTCAGAAGGCGGCTACCGCTTCCTCGAGCACCTGATGGCCGACCCGCGCCTCGCCTTCGCCGCCGACAGCGCCATGCGCGCGGAGCCCGCCTTCCCGCTCGACAAATTCCTGGCCACGCTGCTCCAGCTGGAACTTCTCTCCGAAACATAAACGATTTCAGCCGGATGCGCCCGTTAAGCGTTCCTGAAGGTATTTTTCCTATAATTGCCTTAGCGCAATTTATTGGAAGAGCAGCATGGCTCTAATCGATCCGTCCATCGTCGCAAAGGACCTCGAGAAGCCGATCTCGCTCGATGCCGAGATGCGGCCGTTCTTCGGCCTCGCCCCCCAAGGGGAGGAAAAGCAGGTCCATTATTCACTGCGGGACAAATGGCGCATCGCGCAGGAGACCGACCGTATTTATAAGCAGCTCACCAAAAACGCGACCAAGGGCGGCCGCCAGTTGACCGTAACGACCGGCGGCCCCGGTTCGGGGAAGACAACGCTCATCCGCGAGTTCCAGAAGAACGGCGGACCGCTGGCAAACACGGTGCATGTCGATTCAGACGAAATCCTCAAGCTGTTCCGCCCCTACAACAAGCTGGTCGACGCGCTCGGCGATACCGACACGGGTCGCGCCATCGCCTATGTTTACTGGCGCCAGGCGTCCATTTACATGATGAACACGATTTTGAACCGTCTGGGACAAGACGGCTATGACATCGCGGTCGGGACGACGGCGACCAGCCCTGCGATCAAATTCCTGTACGATAACGCGCGCAAAGACGGATACGGCATCAACGTCATTATGTGTCATGCGAACGAGGAGACCCGGCTCTCGGGCGTCGCCGCGCGCTTCCAGCAGGAGCGGCGCTTTACGCCCGAAGCTGACGTGAAGGAAAAAGGCAACCGCCTGTTTCCGGCGATCGTGAAGACGCATTTCGAAAACGCGGACCGGCTCTCACTCTACTGGCGCGACGGACAGAATGTAACGCTTGCCGCGGAAGCGTCGGACGGAATGGTGGTAACGAAAAACGCGGCGGCCCGCGACGCCTTCGTCGCCGAGATCAAAGCCCGCAACCGCGACTTCGACTGGAACGACGCGGTCAATGCCTTCGCCGCGAGGCGCGCGCGTCCCGCGGCTGCGTCTCCAGCAATGCCAGTTCCCGCGCGCTGACTTCGAAAGAAAGACGATCTACGGCTGATTTACTTGACGCCGAAGCTGGCGGCCAGCGCGATGACCATGGGGGTGGCGGAGTTTTTGGGAAGCTGTTCGCCGGAATAGGCGTAGGCGACGCCGCAGGTCCCGATCAGGATGACGACCAGCAGGGCGAGGCCCCAGCGTTTGGCGTGCAGTTCGTGAGGCCTGGCGCGTCTCATGATACCCTTTTTGCATGTCCCTGAATTGATTGCGAACAGCTTTTCTTCCGCTTTTGAAGAAATATGCCGAAGGGTCCTGAAATCAAGCCCCTTTAGCCTCTTCCTCCGGCAGGTGTCGCCGCCCGCCGAGGCGCCGGTATTCCCGCGCTTTAGCGCGGCCGGCCTTCTCCACCGTTGTCCACGAAAACCAAGCCAATGCTGTGGCGATCGCGCCCGTCGCCGCGAAGGCGATAAGCGGCGGCGTATCCGCACGCAGAAGCAGCGATGCCGCCGGGAAGTGGAACAGGTACAGCGCATAAGAGATGCGGCCAAAGAACACGGGCACCTTGTGCGCCAGCCACGCGCGCGGCGCGAAAGCCCTGGCCTCCACGATCCGGGCGATCAGGAAGAAAGTGAAAACCTCGGCCACCGTGATTTCATAGGTGCCGGCTCGCATCGAAGTCATCGTCATGATGACGAAGACGAAGGCAAGGCTGGAAAGGACCAGCCCTTCGCGCGCCCAGGGCAGCTTCATGTTGTTGGCGCGCATCGCCGCCAGCAGCGCACCCAGCACCAGTCCGGCCAGGCGCGTATCGAAGCGGAAATAGACCATGTCCCATGGCTGGTACGAGAGGCACAGGATGCGCCAGCCCGTCGCCGCGATATACAGCACCGCCAATGTCCTCACCAGCCTGCGGCCCCGGAACTGGCGCCGCAGCCCCAGCAAAACCCACGGCCAGACGAGGTAAAAATGCTCTTCCACCGCCAGCGACCAGGTGTGCGCGATGAGGGAGTTCTTGTTCTCGAACCCCAGCGCAACGGCGTAATCGGTCAGGTAAAGCCCGGCGAAGACGACATCCTTGCCCCAGTCGAAACCTTCCGCATGCGGGAGCGAATGGCGCAGGATGTCGCAAAAAATGGCAAACAGCACCAGCATCAATAACAGCGCCGGATAAAGGCGCAGCAGGCGCCGGATGTAGAAGTGGAGAATATTGATGCGGTCGGTCGCTTCGATTTCCTCCAGCAGCAGCGTGGTGATCAGAAAGCCGCTGAGGACGAAAAACATGTCCACGCCCATGCCGCCGCCGGCAAAGCCCGGCACACCGACATGCGACAGCATGACCAGCAGGACGGCCACCGCTCGCAACCCGTCGAGGGCAGGCACATAAAAGAAGGTCTTCTTTGCCGGCATCATGGCCCTGATTCTCCTGAAGCGGGGAAGGCCTTGGCGAAGCCCGGCCGGACCGATAGGCCGCGGGCCGGGGTTTTTCTTTTGAAAATATAACATTTACAAAAGAACGCGACTCGGAAAATCGGCCCGACTCAAGGACGCGCGATTCGATTCTTGCCTTCGGCAATGATATGGAATATATTCCTCGCCAATGCCTGTTTTTTGTGCAGAGCAGCATATGCAAAAAACGCCCGTCTTTATTGCGTTTTTTTAATGTTGCAGCGGTTCAAAAAGGCCCTTTTCGCCGCTCCTTAGCCTGAATGAGACCTATTCTCAGTTTTCAGGATTTTGAAACTTTATTGCGCAAAACAGTGCTGTTTTCAAACAAAATTCTAAAAAGCTTCACTTTTTTTTAAGTTTTGTCCATTTTCCTCTTGCGGAAACGGGCGGTTTTTCTTATAACTGTCTTACACACCCTCTATTACCGCCGTTTGTCCGGAGAATCCAAAAGGTTCTCCGGACTTTTTTTTCTCCCCTCATCTGCTAGAAACAATCCCATGGGCCTCAGCCTTCCCATCTGCCTCATCATTGCCTGCGGCGTCTTCGCGACCTCGATCCTGTCCGGCATTCTGGGCATGGCGGGCGGCATGGTGCTAATGGGCATCCTGACCTGGCTTCTGCCATCGGTGCAGCAGGCGATGATCCTGCATTCTGTGTCGCAGTTCGCCGCCAACGGCAGCCGCGCTTTCATCCACCGCAAGCATATCTACGTCAGAAGCCTGCCCTTTTATTTCGCCGGGCTCACGCTGATGTTCGCGGCCTTTACGTATCTCGCGCTGATTCCGAACAAGCTCGCGGTGTTTTTGCTGATGGGCGTGAGCCCCTATCTCGCCTTCCTGCTGCCCAAGAGCATCCAGCTCAATTTTACGAAGCCGGCGCAGGCCTTCCTGTCAGGACTGCTGGTGACGGGCTTCCAGCTGACGGCCGGCGTGTCGGGACCGCTGCTCGACATCTTCTTCCAGAACCGCGCGCTGACGCGGCACGAGACGGTCGCGACCAAGGCTTTCACCCAGGCGACATCGCATATCACCAAGTTCATCTATTTCGGCTTCGTCGTGTCCAGCTTTTCAAAAGCGACGGCGGGTTTGCCGCTGTGGCTGTTCGTGGCCGTCGTGCCGCTGGCGCTGGCGGGCTCGCACCTGTCGAAATACGTCCTCGACCGGCTCACCGACAAGCATTTCTACCGCGCGACACAGACGGTGCTGTTCATCACGGGCGCGGTGTACCTGAAGGAAGCTTTCGATCTTTATTTAAAGATGCGCGGGCACGTGTAAAAGCCGCGTCAATGCGCCATCGGCAGCTGCGCCGCAAAGTTCAATCCCTTGTGCGCGAGGATGGTCAGCAGGTAGACGAAGTGCGTGAGATTGTGCATTTCCTGGTCGATGCCGAAGGCCCACCAGTATTTATTGTCCTTGTAGGTCCAGCCGAATTTGTTGGTGACCGCGCCCTTGAACTTGTCGATGACCGCGTGCACAACGAAATCCACCAGCGCCAGCCACCACAGGTCCGGCGCGAAAATCAGCGTCAACACCAGGGTGAACGAGGCATGGATGGCCGCGTGCAGACCCAGCGCCTTGGCGCCCCCCATGTTGAACGGGCTGCCCTTGACGCTCGCCATCCATGAGGTCTGCAGAAAGAAGTCGCAGATCACCTGCTTGGCGCGGAACGCAAGATAAATGATGATGATATTGACGAAAGTCATGACCGCCCCTGCAAGACGCTGCAGTAATTGTAATGAACTTCCGCCCGGCATGGCCAGACGAAAGTTGTTCCCGTAATCACAGCGCCGCTTGGAATTATCACTTTCTTAACCGCCGCTGGCGTAAATATAATATGGGGAAGAAGGTTTCAAAAGGCATGCAAAGCTCGGCGAAAAAGCAATTCAAGAAGGGCGAAACGCTCATCCGCGAGGGCGAGCGCGGCGAATGCGCCTACGTCATCGAGGCCGGCAACGTCGAAATTCTCGTCCAGCGCGACGGACAGGCGATCCAGATCGGCGTCCGCGGCCCCGGCTCGCTGATCGGCGAGATGGCGATGATCGACGACAAGCCGCGCACCGCGACCGTGCGCGCCGTCGAAGATTGTGACGTTATCGAGATCACGCGCGAGGATTTCGGCCGCCGCGTCGAATCCGCCGATCCCGTCCTGAAAATGGTTTTGCGCGTCCTCACGACGCGCTATCGCGACATGCTCGGGCGCACGGAAACCATCCGGTTCGTGCCTTCGACCACGGCAGAAGCAGTGGAGAACAGTGAGGCCTTCCACGACATCGCGCTCTCAACCATCAAAATTCATAACGAGCTGAAAGTGGCCTTGCAGCGCGGCGAATTGACGCTGTTCTACCAGCCCATCATCGACGTGCAGAACATGAAGATCGCGGGCTTCGAGGCGCTGATGCGTTGGAAGCACCCGCAGAAGGGCATGATCTCGCCCGGCATCTTCATTCCCGTGGCCGAGGAAAGCGGGCTGATCCTGGAGCTTTCGCGCTTCGCGCTTGATGTCGCCTGCGACGCAACAAAAGAATTGCAGAAGGCGGCGTCGCCCGCCCTCGTCGTCCCCGAACCGCTTTTCGTGGGCGTCAACTTTTCGGTCAAGGATTTCATGGGGGGAAACCTCTTCACGCATATGCGCGATACGCTGGCCAAAAAAGGCGTTGCGGCGCAGCAAATCCACCTTGAAATTACCGAAACCTTGCTGATGGAAGCGCCGGAAGCCGCCAAGGCGGAACTGGAAAAATGCCGCGAGATCGGCCTTAACGTCTCGATCGACGATTTCGGCTCGGGCTATTCGTCGCTAAGCTATCTGCACTACTTCCCCATCGACACGCTGAAGATCGACCAGAGCTTTATCCGTTCGATGACCACCCACCCGAACAGTTTGGTGCTGGTCAAGTCCATCATCGGCCTTGCTCGCAATCTGGGCATGAAGGTCATTGCCGAGGGGATCGAGACGGTGAAGGAGGCGGGAATCCTTTATACTTTGGGTTGCGACTACATCCAAGGCTATTGGTTTTCGAAGCCGCTGCCCTTTGACGATGCCATGAAATTTGTTAAAAATTGGCAGCCGCCAAAATTAGAAATCGATAATAATTCAGTGAATACAAACACTTAAATTACATACCATTTTAGCTTTTTTTCATGATGGCTTAAAGCTTTCCCGATATAATTAAAGAATAGGGTTATGTGTCAGGCAGCGCCAGCCTTAATCCATTAACAACAGGCGCGTATCGGGGGGATAGGTTATGGCAGACGGTCTCTCATTCGATGTACGGTTGCAGGCCACCGGCGACGGTCCGGTGACCCTCCCCCGCGGTGAAACGGCGGTAAATGCGCAGTTCGCGCGCAGCGGCGACGATCTGATCCTGCGCGAGCCCGACGGCCATACCATTAAAATCGACGGCTATTTCTCCCACAATCCGCCTCCCGACCTCGTGAGTTCCGATGGCGCGAAACTGCCGCACGACATGGTCGACGCTTTCCTGGCGCCGGAGCACCCGGGGCAGTATGCCGCCAACGCGACCGCCGATGACGCAAGCCCGATCGGCAAGGTGACGCAGGTCGTGGGCGACGCGACCATCACACATCCCGACGGCACGCATATCAAGGCCGAGGTCGGCGTGACCGTGCATATGGGCGATGTCATCGAAACATCGGACAAGGGAGCAGTCCATATTCTTTTCGTGGACAACACGACTTTCGCGGTGTCTGAACATGCGCGGCTATCGATCGACCAGTATACTTACAATCCGGAGAGCCATACCGGCACGTCCTTCTTCTCGATGCTGCATGGCGTCTTTGTGTACACGAGCGGCCTGATCGGCAAAAGCGATCCCGCCGACGTGAACATCCATACGCCGGTGGGTTCCATCGGCATTCGCGGCACCGTCATCGCGGGCGAGATCAACGTTGCCGGCCAGCCCAGCACTGTGACAGTGGTTGACGGCGCGATTGTCGTTTCCAACGACGGCGGCACCGTGACGATGAGCAGCGCTCTCGATACGGCCACGCTGACGGGTTACAGCACCGCGCCCACCGACACCGGCGTCATGACGACGCAGACTTTTAACAGCACCTATAGCGCTGTCGCGCCTGCCGACCCGGCCTTCTATTCGATGACCGGCACGAGCACAACCACGGCACCGGCGCCAGTGGTGACCAGCCCGGATACAGGCACCACCACAACACCGACTGCCCCCGCCCCCACGACAACGGCGCCGGATACGATGACGCAGGCGGCCCCCGGCGACACCGTGGGCACCACGGTCACAGTGACGAGCACCTCGACAGTCAACGTCACGGATCCCTATGACCCAACGGTCACGGATCCGACGGTTGCATTGAACAACAGCACTGTCGTCAGCCCCACGTCGGCTTCGACCTTTACCAGCGACACGACGACTTTCGGTACGACATCGACGGGCACAACCTCTTTTACCGGCACCACCGCCACCTTCGGCGGCGCGCCGGCGACGGATAGCACCGGCACGTCCAGCACCACGCTGGCCGCCACCTCGACGACCAGCACCTCCTCGACGTCGTTCAGCACGACCTCGAACCCTTCGGTGGGAAGCACGGCCACGACGACGACCGGCGGCGGCACCACGATCACGCCGCTCGCGCCGCCGCTGACAGCATCGTTCGCCTTCTCCGGCGTTTACACGAACGGCACGCCGTCCACCGCGGATGACGGATTGCCGCTGTTCGGCCCGCAGCTGGCCTCCCTGTTCTCGAGCCAGAACTGGAGCACTACGTCGGTGCTGATCGGCACGATCAATACGACGGGCATGACGAATCCCACTTTCTCGATGGTCACCAGTTCCACTCTTGTCGCACATACGGGCGGCGGCGGCGGCTATGACCTGCTCGGCGATACGGTGACGCCGACAACTGCTGGCCTTTCCACCACGACGCCGGGCCAGGTCATCGCGCATTTCGACATTACCTCGACCGGCCAGGTGATGATGACCTTCAGCGACCCGACCGGTCTCGCCTACCAGCCGAACAACACCTTCAACTTCTCGGTGACGGCGACGGATGGTACCACCTCGACCAGCGTATCAACGCCCGTATCCTTGCAGTTCGAGCCGCACGTCAGCGGCCCGGTCAACCTGCTGTTCGGCGGCGAGGCGGGCGCGGGAACGATCGACGTTTTCGGCTTTACCGGCGGCAACAACGTGATTTTTGAACGCAACGGCCAGCTCGGCAGCACCGGGGGCGCGCAAGTCATCGGTACGACGGCCTCCGAGCATGACGTCATCGTCCTGGGCACTGCGGGCGGCGACAGCGTTCTATGGCTCGGCCAGGGCACCGTGCAGATATACGGCAACGGCGGCAGCGGCGAAACCATTACAATGACCACGCCGGGCTTCCTGACGGACGGCACTTCCGTCATCAACGGCGGCACCGGCTCGAACGAAACCCTCAGATTGGGAAGCACGGGCGCCAGCGGCCAGGTCTATAATTTCGAAGGCGCCAGCAACGTGACGAACATCGAAAAAATCATGGTCGCCGCGTCGCCAACGGGCACCCCAAATGCAACCGTTACGCTGGACATGCAAAACATCTTTGATATGAATCCGGCTCACACCCTTGAGATCGGCAACCTCAATACTGGCTACAGCACTGTCGTCAACCTCGACACCAAAACGGCGGCCGGAGTATCGGAGGGAACCATGACGGCCACCTTCTCGGGTGGGCAGGAGACCCTTACCGGAACGCTCATATCGAACGGCCAGACCGTGACGCTGATCATCGATCGCGGCGCCGGGACACTGGCCGATGGTATCCCCTCCGCAACTGTCCACTAGTTTCTATTTTTCCTTGGCGATCCAGACGCCGGTCCATTCCGGACCGGGCGGATGCGCGCGATACGCGCCGATACGCTCCGCGTAGAGGTGATAGAGTGCCGCCAGGTCCGGCCTTAACGACGCGCATTCGGTAATAAGCTTGCCCGCCGCATCCCAGTCCTGCGCCCGATAGGCCGCCAGCATGCGCGCATGCGCCTCGGCGAAGGCCTTGAAGGCGGGCGTCGCCGCCAGCTTTTCGTCGCCCAGCAGCGTATAGACCCGCTCCGGTTCGGCGCGGCCCTTGACGGTCAGCAGGTCGAGCTCGATGCAGGCGAAATCCTTCACCAGCGCCTGCGTCGAGGCCGAGATCATCGTCGTGACGCCGTAGACCTTGGTCTGGCCTTCCATGCGGGAGGCGAGGTTGACCGTGTCGCCGAGCGCCGAATAGGCAAAGCGCTGCTTGGACCCCATGTTGCCGACCGAGGCCTTGCCGCTGTTGATGCCGATGCCGGCCTTCAGCTCGTGGAAAGGCTTGCCGGCTTTCTCAGCGCGCGCGCGCAATTCGGCATTGACGGGCTTGAGCGCCTCGACCATCTCGAGCGCCGCGCGGCAGGCGTTGGTCGCATGGTAAGGGTCGTCGACGGGAGCATTCCAAAAGGTCATCATCGCATCGCCCATGTATTTGTCGACGAAGCCCTTGTTGTCGAGCACGGCCGAGGTCATGGGGGTGAGGAAATCATTCATCATACGGATGAGCTCCGCGGGATCCATCGACTCCGAGATCGTCGTGAAGTTGCGGATGTCGGTGAACATGACGCTGAGCTCACGTACGTCGCCGCCGAGCTTGAGCCGCGACGGATCCTTGACGAGTTCCTCGATCAGCGCGGGCGACAGGTAGCGGTCGAAGGCCTGGCGGATCATGCGCTTTTCCATCTCGGTGCGCAGGTTGGTCAGGATCGAGGACATGATGAAAATGACGATAATGACGAAGGACGGGTAAGCGACGTCGATGAGATAGCCGCTCTGGTAGGCAAGGACGCCGCCCCCGATCTCGGCTGCGAGTATCACCGCGACCAGCAGCGCCATCGTGCCGCCCGATATCACAGGCGTCAGGAAGATGACGCCGAGGCACACGGCGATGATGAAGAGAAGCTCGTAATACTTCGTATCGGGATGGACGATCAGGTACTGGTCGTGCAGCAGCTGCTCGATGATCTCGGCGTGGATTTCAACCCCGGGAAGCACCGCCGTCAGCGGCGACGAACGCAGGTCGAGCAACCCGATGGACGAGGTGCCGACCAAGACAATCTTGCCCTTGATCTTGTCGGCCGGCGCCTTCTTCTCGAGAACCTGCCAGGCGGGAACGTAGATGTCGTTATAATGCTCGGGGTGACTGTAGTAGCCGTGGTAATAGACGTTGATTTTTCCCCAGCTGTCCGTCGGAACGAGTTTTTTGGCCAGCGTGATGCCGTTAACGGTGCCGATGTCGCTCTCGTCTATGTCGTACCCGGCGCAACGGCCCATTTTTTCGAGAATCTGGAACTCGTCCCTCAATGACACGCGCAACGCTTCCAGCGACAGCGCGGGCAGGACGTCGGTGACCGGTCCTCCGTTCTCGCCGTAGTCCAGCAGCAGCGGCACGTGGCGGATGATGCCGTCCTGCTCGTCCGGCTCGGCCGTGAATATCCCGTTGCCGGCCGCGGCGCGCGTGATCTCGGGCAGCGATGTCACAAGGTAGCGGGCGCGCAAGAGCGGCGGCGCGGGATGCTTGTCGTTGAAGGGCGGCTTGCTGTGGCCGCAGAAGGGCGCCCGGCTGACGAAGATCGACTTGGTCGGCGTCGTTTCGGTGACGAAGCCAGTGATGACGTTTCCGGCCTGGCCGATTTTCTGCGCGAAGACCGAGTCATTCGTCGGCATCTTTTTCAGGACCTCGGCGACAGGGGCCATATCAGGCGAGTTGGGCAGCGTGTCGGCCATCCTTTCCGGCGACAGCCGGTCGGGCTCGGAAAAAGTCATGTCGAAGGCGACGGATTTCGCGCCCAGGTCGCGCAGCGCCAGCGCCAGGTCGCCCATCAGCGGCCGCGGCCAGGGCCACTGGCCGACACGCCGGAGCGACTCTTCGTCGATGTCGACGATGGCGACGTCCCGGTAGCGGCCTGCCGGGTCGCGCGGCATGTGCACGTTATAGGTGTCATAGTTGAACTGCTGCAGCCGGGCGATGAAGGACGGTGGCTTTTCGGGAAGGATCAGGGAAATGCCGACGCCCAGCAGGATCAGTAGGATCGTCAGCTGCGCCCATCGTTTGCTGAGGACGGCCATCAGCATGCGCTATTTCTCCGTAAATGCCCGGTCCTTCGTTCGCAGGACCGGTTTCATCAGGTAGGTGAGTATGGTGCGCTTGCCGACGATGACTTCGGTCTCGCTGACCATGCCGGGCGCAATGCGCAAGGGATGTCCCGCGTCGCCAAGATAATTTTTGTCGGTGCGCACGTCGATTTCGAACCAGGCGTCGCCCTTCGAATCCTCGACCGTGTCGGGACTGATCCGCTCCAGACGACCCTGGAGGGTGCCGTAAATCTGCGGGTCGTAGGCCGTGATGCTGACACGCACGTCCTGCCCCGGCTTGAGGAAAGCGACGTCGGCGGGCGCGATGCGCGCGCGGATCATGAGGTCATCGGCGGCAGGCACGATTTCAACCAGCTTTTGCGCGGGCTGGATGACGCCGCCCACCGTCTTGACATGAAGCTGCTGGACGATACCGTCCACCGGCGACTTCAGCTCGGTGCGGTTCACCTTGTCCTGGATGGATTTCAGGTTTTCCTTGATGGAGGCGATTTTCGATTCGACGTCGTTCAGCTCGCCCAGCGCCTGCGAGCGGAAGGCGCCGGTCTTTTCTTCTTCTTTCTTCTTCGCGGCGGCGAGGCGCGCTTCCAGCGACTGTTCGGATTGGTAGGCCGACGAGAGGCTGCCCGAGACTTCATTCAGCTGCTGCTCGAGCTTAAGCTCGTCGATCTCGGGCTGCGCGTGCTGCTGTACGAGGCGGTGCGTGATATCGAGCTGCTTGCTGAGCAGTTCCTTGCTCTTCGCATATTTGCCGATATCGGCGCGCACCTCGGACAGGTTGGCCTCGGCTTCCTTCACCTCGTCGTCGATGATGCCGAAGGAGGTTTTAAGCTCATCCTGGCGCGACCTGTAGAGCTTTCCCTCGTTGGCCGCGACATCGGGATATTTCTGCGCGATCAGAGCGTCGGCGACATAGGGCTGGCCGGCCGCTTCGGCCTTGAGGCGCGTTTCCTTCGCCTGCAGGCCCACAAGCTCGGCCTCGACGCCGCGTCCCTGCGAGGCGAACTGGACGTCGTTGATGCGCAGGAGGACCTGGTCCTTCTTTACATGATCGCCCTCGCTGACGAGGATGGCGTCGAGCACGCCGCCCTCGAGGCTCTGGACGACCTGGATGTCGGACGAGGGCATGACCTGTCCCGCGCCGCGGACGCGCTCGTCCACCTGCGAGACAGCCGACCAGGCGAACAGCCAGGCGAAAAGGCCGAAGACAATCCACAGGAACAGGGTCGAGGCGCGCGAGGGCTTCAGGTGCGCCGCCGCTTCCAGTTCCGACATGAATTCGACGTCTTCCTTGTCCATGCCTAATCCTTCGACACCAGTATCTTGCCCGTCGATAGCGCCTGCAGCACCTGGTCGCGCGCGCCGTCGGCCACCACGCGGCCCTGGTCCATCACGACGATGCGCGTGACGAGGCGCAGCAGCGCGGGTTTGTGCGTGACGACGACCAGCGTCCTGTCCTTCGTGAATTCCTCCAGCTGCGAAAGCACGCGATCTTCTGTGCCGGAGTCCATCGAATTGGTGGGTTCGTCCAGCAGCAGCACGGGCGTATCCATCAGCAACGTGCGCGCCAGCGCCACGGCCTGCCGCTGCCCGCCCGACAAGCCTTCGCCGCGCTCGCCGACGGGCGCGTCGTAGCCCATCGGGTGGCGGCGGACGAAATCATGGGCGCAGGCCAGCGTGGCGACGCGCAGCACCTCTTCGTCCGTGGCGGCGGGCCGGCCCATGACGATATTGTCGCGCACAGTACCGCTCATGAGCGCCGTATCCTGACCCATATAAGCGATATTGCGCCGCAGATCCGCCGGGTCGATCTGGCGCATGTCGGCGTCGTCGACCAGAATCGTGCCGCGCGTCGGCTCGTAAAAGTCGACGATCAGTTTCAGAAGCGTGCTTTTGCCCGAGCCGATGCGGCCGACGACGGCCACGCGTTCGCCCGCGCGAATGTTCAGCGTCAGGCCCATCAGCACGGGCCGGTTGGTGCGCGGATAGGCGAATTCGACATCGCGGAAGGAAATGTCGCCCTTGAGCTTCGGGCGATGCAGGAATTTCTTGTCGCGCGGGCGCTCGACCGGCAGGCGCATCACGGCGTCGAGGTTGCGGTAAGAGGATTTCGCATGATGGTATTTATTGACGAGCCCGGCCACCTGCCCGACCGGCGCGATGGCGCGCGAACCCAGCAGCACGCAGGCGATCAGCGCGCCCACGCTCATATCCTTGTCCGCCACGAGATACATGCCGACCAGCACGATAATGACGGAGGCGAGCTGCTGGACGAGGATCGAGAAATGCACGCTAAGGCCCGAATAGAAGCGGGATGCCTGCCCCGCTTCGGCCGATTTGCCGGTATAGGTGGCATAGCTGGCGCGCAAATGTCCCTCGCCGCCGACGCCGCGGATGGTTTCGATATTGGCGATGGTTTCGACAAGAAGCCCGTGTTTCTGCTCGCCCGTCTTCATGGCCTGGTGTACCTTGCGCTGCACGGGCAGCTGCATGACATAGCCCGCCACGGCCGCCACCGCGTACAGTGTCACCAGCACGAGGGCGATCAGCGGGCCGCCGATGATCCACATGGTGACGATAAATAGGAGCGAGAACGGGAAATCGACGAAGGCCGTCATCGTCGCCGAGTTGAAAAATTCGCGCAAGGAATCGAAATCGCGCAGGTTGTTGGCGAAAGCGCCCACCGACGCCGGGCGAAAGCCTAAGCGCATGTCGAGGATCTGGTTATATAGCCGCTGCGCCGCGATGACGTCGGCGCGGCGCCCCGCGACGTCGATGAAATAGCCGCGCATGGTGCGGATGATGAAGTCGAAGAGGAAGATGGAGGCGGCGCCGATGCTCAAGACCCATCCGGTCTCGACGGCATTGTTCGGCAGCACGCGGTTGTAGAAATTCATGATGAAAACGGGCGAGGTTAGCGCGAAAACGTTGATCAGCAGCGAGGCCACCATAACGCGCACATAAATGCCACGGCTTTCGATGACGTTCGACCAGAACCAGTGCGACGACAGGGGCGGCTCGCCCTCCGCCGCCGTCTCGTCGGGCCGCACATAGATGACGTAGCCGGAAAACTCACGCGAAAATTCCTTGAGACTGACGTCGCGCTCCTCGCGGGTCGACGGATTGAGGATCCGCGCCTGCCCCTTCTCGCCCCTCAGCATGACAACCGCCTGACGGGATTTCAGCATGGCGATCGCCGGCATGACCTCGGCCGGCACGCTGTCGAGGTTTCGCTTGAGCACCTTGGCCCGGAAGCCTGCGCGCTCCGCTGCCTGGCAGAACATCTGGGGCGTCATGCCTTTCCGGCCGACGGGAAGCCCCGCGGAGAGTGCTTCCGCCGACCGCGCATGGCCGAAAAAGGCGGTAATGAAGACGAGGGCCTCGAGCAGGGAATTTTCAGGCGCTTCCGTCCGCTGGGCCTGGAGGATCTCCGCCATCGCTTATGGCGCCTGGCGCCCGGGCGGCGTATCCGCCTCGGGACTGGAAGTGATCGCCGTCGTACGGGCGGCGGCGGATGATACCGCCGGCTTCGACGCAAAGGCCGCGCCCGCGGGCCCGAAGGCCTCGCGCAGGTCGCCCATCGCGCTCAACAACTCGAAGCGCGCCAGCAGGCGGCGATAATAGGTGTCGGCGCGGGCGGCGCGCGCCTCGAACAGGCGCGCGTTGGCGTTGATCAGCTGCAAATTCGACTGCCGCCCGCCCTCGAACTGCGCCGTCAGGTTGGAGAGGATCTGCTCGGCCGCCTTTTCGCGGTCGCGCATGAGTCCGTATTGCTCGTCGACGATCTTCATCGAGGTGAATTTCTGGCGCACGTCGTGCTCGACGTTGCGGCGCGCGTCGTCGAGCTTGGCCATCGCCTCCCGCCGCGCCGAGAGGTCTTTATCGAGGTGGGCGAATTGCCCGCCGCCGGTCGAAAAATTCCACGACAGCTTCAGCATGCCCTGCACATTGCGCAGCGCGCCACCCAGCTCGGTTTCCTTCTGCTGGTCGATGCCGCTCAGTTCCGCGTCGACGCGGGGAATCATGGTGCCGCGGAAGGCGGCGGCGTCTTTGCCCAGCGCCTCGACCATGGCGCCGGCCGACTGGACCTGCGGGTTGTTGTTGACGGCTAACGACACCGCCTCGTCCACGTTCACCGGAATCATGCGCTCCCAGGTCGGCTGCCCGAATTCGAGCACGCGCGCGGGCGAACCGCCCACCGCTGCGATATAATCTGCCTCCGCCTGGCGGAAGGCTTCTTCATATCCCAGGCGCGTCGTCTTCGCGGCCATGAGGATTTCGTTCGACTGCAGCAGGTCGGATTCATCGCCTGCCCCTTCCGAGACCATGAGGCTGATACTGTCCTTGCGGCCTTGGATCGCTTCCATATACTTGTGCGCGATGTCGAGCAGGTCGTGTGTGCGCATGAGGTTCAGATGCGCGCGCGCGGCCCGCAGCGCCACATCGTCGGTCGAGCTGGACAGGTCGAAGCGCGCCGCCTTCTCGCGCTCTTTGGCGGCGTCGAGCTGGTTCATGTTCGTCCCGCCCGTATAGAGCGGCTGCGTCAGCGTCGCGGTGCCCTCCGTTAGCCAGGAACTGGCCAAGCCCGAGGTGAACTCACGGGTGATATCGTCTTCCTGCGCGAGGCGGCCTGCGCGGGCGCCCGCGGAGAATTGCGGATAGAAATTGGAGCGCTGCTCCTTCACGTTTTCGCCGGCCGCCTCGACCACCGCTTTCTTGGCGACAATGGCGGGATGCGTATCGAGAGCCTGCGCGACGCTGTCGGCCAAAGTCGCGGCCATGGCCGCCCCGGGGAGCGCCAACATGATCGCGGCGCAGAGGGCGGCAAGCGATGCCCTGGCGCGACATACGAATAAAGATTGAAGCAAGATAGCCGGAACGACGACTTTCCCCATGCACCCCACCCTGACGGGCCCGAAAAATTTCCCCTGTTCTTAAGATAGCGCCTGCGCCGCCTGTTTTTCAATCTTTCCAAGCTATTTAGGCGCATCTGTTAAATTGTGCCGGAATTAGATTAAGCATCAGTAAAAAATGCGACGCCCCCAAACCTCGCTTCGGTCGTTATGACCAGTTCACAGTGGTTTTGGCGATCAGTTATGACCGAAACAATCGGCAATTTCGTCCGTTGGTCATAACAAAGGAGAACAACAATGGATAATACAGTTAAAGGCATCGGAGCGGGCTTTATCGCGACGGTCGTCATGTCCGTGCTGATGCTCATCAAAAGTGCGATGAAGCTGATGCCCGAACTCGATCCGATCGCGACGAACTCGGGCCTGGCCAGCCGCTACCTGGGCATGGCCGACACGCCCAGCACGGGCTGGGGTCTCCATTTCATCGTCGGCACGATTATTTTCGGCATTATCTTCGGAGCCTGGAACCATCTCGTCCCCGGCAAGACCGAGCTTGGGAAGGGATTGTGGTTCGGCATCATCGTCTGGCTGTTGTCGATGATCGTCGTTAGTCCAATCGCAGGGGCTGGCTTCTTCGGCGCCAATCTCGGCATCGAAGCGCCCATCGCGACCTTTGTCCTGCACCTCATCTACGGTGCCGTGCTGGGCTATAGCTATGCGAAGATGATGCACGTTTCGGCGACGCGAACGGTGCTTCAGGTCTAAAGGCTTCAAAAGGCCCAACTGCAACGCCACCCGCCCCGGCCTCGCCGGCGGCGGTGGCGTTTTTTGCCGGTATTTAGGGCTTGGGTGCGATGTCGACCTTGACGGCAGGAGCGGCGGCGGGCGCGACAATGACCGCCGGTTCTTCCGCCTTCTTCTCCGCCGCGGCGGTGAATTCGACTGCGGGCTTGGATGTTGCGGCTGCTTCGACCTTTTTCTCTTCGACGGGGGCCGTGGCGGACGGAACGGCTTCAGTTGTTGGCGCAATGGGCGCGGCTTCCGTTTTGGGCGCCTGCGTCTTTACATCCGCCTGCTTCTTCATCGCTGCCTGGTAGCGCACGTTATCCCCTTCCTGGAGCAGGCCGAAACCGACCCCCAGCAGACCCAGCGCGGCTGCGCCTGCGGCGACAGTCGCTGTCGCAGGGCCAAGCAGGACGACACCGACCGCGACGGGAACACCCGCCAAGAGCGCAATGCCCGAGCCGCTGAGGATCTTCGCCTTGCCTTCCGGCGATGTCAGCTTCGCGATGCGTGCCTTGATTTTTTCGGGGGCGGTCTTGAGGGTGTCTCTGCCGCGCGTCAGGGCGCCCGACATACCTGTGTTGATCTTTTGATGGAGGGTCTTAAGGGGATTTTTCATGGTGCTGCTCCTTGCGGGATACTGCCCGTCATTGGTGTGAATGAATGGGCGGAGCATACGGAAATTCTCGATATTCTGTCAATCCGTTATAGATTTAGCATAATAATGGATTCTCGCCGCTGGCAGCGCGGCGTGTTTATATTTTTCGCGGTCTGAAAAAATGGCGAAGCTACTGGCTACTCATCGCCTTGGCCGTCGTTGTTGCCGGTCCCATTGCCATTATCCTGGCCGCCATTGCCTTTGCCACTGTCGTGGCCGTTATTGCCATGGCCGTCGCCATTGCCGTTATGTCCCGGTCCGGTCGGTGACGGCGTCGGAACGGGCGTAGGTGCCGGTGTCGGTGCCGGCGTAGGAGCTGGTGTGGGCGCCGGAGTGGGTGCCGGTGTCGGAGCCGGAGTGGGTGCCGGAGTGGGAGCCGGCGTCGGTGCCGGAGTGGGTGCCGGGGTCGGAGCCGGGGTCGGTGCCGGAGTCGGAGCCGGGGTCGGTGCCGGAGTCGGAGCCGGGGTCGGTGCCGGAGTGGGAGCCGGGGTCGGTGCCGGGGTCGGTGCCGGGGTCGGTGCCGGTGTGGGTGCCGGAGTGGGAGCCGGCGTCGGTGCCGGAGTGGGCACCGGTGTGGGTGCCGGAGTGGGTGCCGGGGTCGGCGCGGGCGTCGGAGCCGGAGTGGGTGCTGGCGTCGGGGCCGGTGTTGGTGCCGGTGTCGGCGCGGGCGTCGGAGCCGGGGTCGGCGTCGGCGTCGGTGCCGGTGTGGGCGCCGGGGTCGGAGCCGGACGATCATTCACGACGTTGTTATTGCTGTTCGTGGTGCCTGAGCTGTTAGTGACGCTAAAGGCGATATTGCCTGCGCCGACCGACAGCAGCGCCGCATCGTTATGCACCGTGTTATTGGTGATGATCGCGTTGTTGCTGAACGAGATGTCGATGCCGTTGTTGCCGGCGCCGGTGCCGTTATTCAGCCCTTCGACCAGGTTGCCGTCGACCAGCACGCCCGCGCTGTTGGCGACGGTAATGCCATTATGACCCGCGCCGGTGCCGCCATTGCCCTGGATAATGTTCGCCGTGATGGAAACGCCCGTGCCGCCGTTGACGTTGATGCCGTCATTGCCGATGCCGGTGAAATAATTGTGGTTGATGTTGAGGCCGTTCGCGGCGCTTGCGATCACGCCGTCGTTGGTGAAGCCCGTGAAGCTGTTGTTATCGACCGTGACATTCGCGCCGGACACCGAGACGCCGCTGGCGCTGGAATGGGCGACGCCGTTCACCGTTGCATCGACGTTGAAGCCTTCGATCTTCGCGCCCGCGCCGGTGACCATGATGACGTTGCCGCCCGCAATCGTGCCCTCGATCGTGGGCGCCGTGGCATCGGCGCCTGCCACGCTCAGGTCGCCGCCGTTACCGATCAGCGATACATTTTTGGAAACTGTCAGATTGCCCTGATAGAGGCCAGAGGCGACGTTTACCGTGACCGGCGACGCGGCCGACGACAGGTCCATGGCCTGCTGCAGGCTCGCGGCGTTCGACAAAACGTTGATGGTGGTGCCCATGCCGTTCACGCGGCCCGCGCCGAGCAGCGCACCGCTCGCAGAGGTCGCCTCGCCCGACACATTGACGGTCGGCGCGTTGAACGAAATATTGCCCGAACCGAAGCTGATATTGTGCACGAAGTTAATGATGCTGGCAGTGAGCGACAGGTTGCCCGAGGTCGGGCCGAAGCTGCTGGTCGCGAGATTGATGTTGTCGCCGATATCGATATTGTTCGTCGCCGACACCGAGACGTTGGTGAAGGCCAGCGTATTCGCCATGTTTCCGGCATTGAGATAGCTGCCGTCCGGCGACGCTGCGCTGTTTCCAATCGTGACCGAAGCCGGGTCGATGAGCAGTTCGCCCATCGTGCCTTTCGTGGCCGTGGTGTTGACGATGCCCGCGAAGACGACGCCCTTGCCGGTCGAGACTTCGACAAAGCCGCCGTTGCCGCCGCTCGAGCCGCCCTTGGCGTTTGCCGTGCCGTAGAAACCCGTCGACTCATTGCCCCAGATGACCGCCGTGCCGCCGTTGCCGGAACTGGAGGCGTTCACGTTGATCGTGCTGTCCGACGACACGTAAGTCACCATCGCCGGAGAGATATCTCCGATGTCGCCATGCAGGCCGCCGCCGATATAAACCTGGCCGCCGCCCGAGAGGCCGGAGGCATCGACCGTCGCACCTTGCAGCGTGACCTGGTTGCCGGTGACTTCGACATAGCCGCCGGTCGCGCCCTTGACCTGGCTGGTGGCGTCGATCTTGCCGGTGACGGAGACGGCGCCGTTCGAGCCGCCCTCAAGGACGATGCGGCCGCCCTGCTGCTTGACCGTGCGGGCCTGGATGATGCCGCTCATGTTGATGACGCTATTGACGACGCCTTGGGCGGCGCGCGCGGTCAGCTGCACCTTGCCGCCGTCGGCGATGATCTTGCCGCTATTCTGGATCAGCGCGTTCGCGACGCTGCCATTCACCTGGAGCGTGACCAGCTGGTCGCCGTAGAGGTCGAGCGTCACGGCGCTGCCCGAACCCAGCGCGACCGATGACACATTCGCCTGGATCGTGCCCGCGTTGACGACATGCGGCGCGACGAAAGCTGCAAGCCCGCCCGCCTTCACGCTGATGAGCCCGTCGTTTTCGACGGTGCCCGTCGACATGCCGGTGATGTCGAGCGTATTGCCGCCCGCCATGAAGGCGCTATGGTCGATCGCGCCGGTGGAGGCGACGATGCCGCCCACGTCCACTTTCGCTGTCTTGCCGAACAGTACGCCGTTCGGATCGAGGATGAAGACCTGGCCGTTGGATTTCAGCGTGCCGAGGATCTGCGCAGGGTCCGTACCGGTGACCTCGTTGACCGCGATGGATGATGCATTCGGCTGGACGAAAGTCGTCGAGGCCTTGGTGCCGATATTAAAGGACGACCAGTCGATGACCGCGCGGGACGTGGTCTGGGTCACCGTCAAAGCGCCGGTGCGGCTGGCGAAAGTCGCCTGGCCTGCCACGACCGTGGCGCCCTGCGGAGTCGCCGTCGCCTCGACAGCCGATGCCGTGCGCGGATAGGAACCGAGGATCAGCGCCGCGATCGCGACGGAGCCTAACAGGTTCGACGGCCGCGCCGCCGGTGCGTAGAATTTCGCTTTGATCTTTTTGCGGTCCCCCGACATGACCGGTTTTCCCATCCCCAGACAGTCTTTGTATTTGTCCTTTAATTATAAATGGTTTAATTTAACATAAACCGAAGTTTACCTACAATTTGAGGCAAATTGAAACTGAAAATAAATTGATAAGGCTTAACAGTTGATTACGGGAGAAGCCTGAACCAGGCGCAACGCCCGTTCCAGCTCCGTTCCGGACCCAATTTCCCGCCATTTTCCCCAAGCCCCGGAGTCGCTATAACAAGGCATGACGAAGACAAAGAAAAAGAGACCGGATAAAAGCTGGCTGTTCTGGCTCCCCGCCATTCCCCTGGCGGGCTGCGCCTTTCTGCTGGCGGCCACGATCGCGGTCTTGAACCACGCGGGCGAATACATGCGCCCCGACGACATCATCGACAGACTGGCGCAGACGAATGGGGTTTACGGCCCTGCGCTGGCGCCAAAGATCCTCGACTTCAAGCGCCGTCTCTACGAGCGGTACACGCCCGACACGGTCCTGCTGGGCTCCGGGCGGATGGACCAGCTGCGCGCCGAGGATTTTTCCGTGCCCTTCGTGAACCTGGGCGGCGCGGAAACGCTCGACGAAGTCCAGTCGCTCGCAACCGCGCTGTTCGACAGGCTGAAGCCCAAGGCGGTCATCCTGGCGCTCGACGACTGGTGGTTTCTCAATGACGGAAAGGCCGCCGTTTCGCCGCGCGCGCCGGAAGCGGAAAAGGGCGAGGCCAGAAGCCTTTATACGCTGGCCGGCTGGTATGCGACGGGCGACCTGACGCCGTCGCAGGTGCGCCTGATCATGTCCGGCGCGTCGGGCAACATCGGCTTCGACGGAATCTTGCGCGGCGACGGTTTCAGCCGCGACGGCAGCTATTCTTATACCTCGCTGTGGAGCGGGGCCGAAAAATCCAACGATTCCGGTTTTGCGCACAGCGTCGACCAGGTCACCCACGGCGAGGGGATTTTCGGCTGGAATGACCATCTCGATAACGGCCAGTGGCAGAAGCTCAATAGCCTGCTCGAGTTCCTGGCGCAACGCGGGATCCGGACCTTCATCGTCTTTCCGCCCTTCGCGCCCACGGTGCTCGACACCATGTCGGCCAGCGACAAATACGGATATATCGACGGGCTGCGCATGAAAGTGTCGGAATTGGCGGCCTCCTATCATATGCCGCTATTCGACGATCACGACCTGCGCTTTGCGGGCGCGAGCGACTGCGAATTCATCGACGGCGCGCATCCCGGCTCCATCGCGGTGCGCCGCATGCTGCTCGACATGGCGGTAAAGGACCCCGACATGCGCGCGCGCCTGAAACTGCCGGAGATCGGCTGGAACATCCAGCACTTCAAGGGCCGCGCCTCGACGCTCGCCGACGAGGCGGATTTTCTGAACCTTGGCTGCGCCAAGAGCATGGCGGCGGTCCCCGCGACCCCGCCCCACGGTTGATCCCGGCGCGTTTGAATTTATGTAAACATTATCGCGGCTGACAAGCACGGTCCCGGCACATTACAATGTGAGTCCAAGGCGGAGTGGTTTTTAGCCATGAAATATCCTTTATCCCTCGTTCTGATGCTGATGCTGGCGGGTACGGTCGCGCGCGCGGACGAGATCCAGGTTTACGGCCCCTTCCTCGACGACCAGATGGAACAGGCGCGCCAGTCCGCCCTCTATGCACGCACGCTGAAGAAAGACCAGCAGGACCAGGCCGACCAGTCCGCCCTCTACGCCGACACGCTGAAGAAAGAGCAGAACGACCAGGCCCATCAATCCGCGATCTACGCGAAGGAGCTGGAGAAGGACGAAAAGGGGCAGGCCGATGCGTCGGCCCAATACGCGAAGGAACTCGAAAAGGACCAGAAGACGCAGGCGGCCGAGTCCGACAAATATTCGAAGGAACTTGCGAAAGACCAGAAGGCGCAGGCCCTCGAGTCCGACAAATATTCGAAGGAACTCGCGAAAGACCAGAAGGCGCAGGCGGATGAGTCCGCCAAATATTCGAATGAGCTTGAGAAGGACCAGACGGCGCAGGCCTCCTTGTCCGCCAAATATGCGGCGGAACTGAAGGCGCATGACGACGAATGGCGCCAGGGCCGCTACAAGCTGCGCGCGCAGCAGCAAAAAGAAATGGATGCGCTCGGCGGCAAAATGTTTGACGAAAGCCGCCTCGGCCCCGCATCGCAGCCCACGGCCTCCGCTGTCGCGGTTCCTGTCTCCGCGCCCGCTCCCGTCGCCGAAGCGCCTGGAACGCCCGCCGCCCCTGCCGGCGCTGCGGCGAAACAGCCCGTCGACATGAATGATATTAACGGCAAGAAGCCCGATCTCATGAAGGCGCTCGAGGAAATCGACAAGGGGCAGTGACGTGCCACGTCATCCCCGTGAAAGCGGGATCTTCTGATCATCAAGTATCATCGCTGACCAACGGGATTCCCGCTTGCGCGGGAATGACGGGCTTAAAGATTTAAGAATAAATCCCGAGCTTCTTCGCGATGAAGGACCAGAGATGGCGCTTCTGCTCGCGCTCGACGTATTTCTGCGCGGTGACCCAGTTCATCTGGATGACCTTGCGCTCGCCCTCGAAGGGGAGGTGGCCGTGCCACGAATTATTGGTGCGCTTGAAGATCAGCAGCGTGCCGATGTCGGGCGAGATTTCCGTCGCCACATCTTCGAGATTGTTGGATTTCAGCAGACGCAGCCGGCCGCCCTGGTTCTGCCAGGGCTGGTTCATGTAGAGTAGGACGGTGACAATCTTGCTTTCGGAATCCGTATGCACCTTGCCGTCTTTCATGCGGCAATTGCCGCGCACGGTGAACATCGTGGGCTTGCCCTTGAGTTCGACGTTGAATTTTTGCTCAACCGCGACGCGGAATTCGTCGCCGTTCATCTCGTCGATCAGGCGCTGGAAATTGGGGCCGTATTTGGTGGTGTTGAGCGGCAGACTGCCCGCTTCCTTGATCGCCGGGTAATCGTTATAGATGCGCTCTTTCCAGGCGTCGCGGATGAAGCCGGAAATGACGATATGCTCGTAGGGCGCGATCTGCAGCGGCGCATCCACGACGCGGGCGACATCGATCGCCTCGGGCGCCGAGGTCACGGGGGGAATGGATTTTCTGACAGCCTGCATGTTTTAGGAACTCCGGTATCTTGAACAAATTCAGTGCAGCATAGCGCAAGCCTTGGCGGCAGCTCCAGTTAAATCTGCGCAATATGGCAATGCCCCGCGAATGCCGCCATTTCAGGTATTTAACCGCGGAATGGCGTGCCCGGAGGGATTCGAACCCCCGACCTGATGCTTAGAAGGCACCTGCTCTATCCAGCTGAGCTACGGGCACAGACGGCCTATTTGTAACCGATTTCATTGAAACGGGCAAATAGACCGGCTTGACCCGTCGCGGGCTCCCTCTTAAGGTCGCGCATATCATTCAATTTTCAGCCGATTCTTTAAAAGGCCCCGTCATGGACAAGGCATCGAACCGCAAAATTTTCGCGCATTATTTCAACGAATACTGCGCCGCCGCGCTGAAGACGAAGCCCGGCATCCTTGGCAAGTTCCTGCGCACGCATGACGCCGATCATAACAGCGGCAAGCGCTCCTTCTCGATCCATGGCCTTATCGTCGGCGCCGTGGGCGGCGTGCTCGGCGGCATCGGCGCCGTCTCTGGCGGCGCGCTGGCCGTCGCGGCGGGCGCGCTCGTCGGCGTCGCCATGTACAATGTCGGGCATTTCCTGTTCGACAAGATCGTGTTCGACGCGGCGCTGATCTATCCCGACGCGTGCAAAAAGCTGAACGAAGACATCCGCAGCGGCACCCTGCCCGCGCGCTATGCCGCGGAAATGGCGGCGGCCCCGGCGGCGCAGCAACCGCGCAGCGGCTGGAAGCTGTCGAAGATATCGCTGAAAAGCTTCTTCGCGGCCCGTGCGGAGAGCAAGCCCGCACAGCAGCCGGAGGCCGCACCCAAGCCCGCGGCGGCAGGCATCGGCGCGCCGAAAGCCTGAGAGGCTAATAGCGTATTAAATTCTATCGATCGGGACTGATGGCCTTGAACCGCAGCGGCTTGCCCACCTGCGTGGGCTCCTGCAGGACCGTCGCCGCGATGATGGCCTGTTCCTTTTCGGCGAGGCGGCGGTCGATGGTTTCCTGGGAGATCAGCAGGGCGGGCGGGATATCCTTGTACGAAGCGAATTCGCCGAGCTCGCAGACGAGCCCACGGAATTTCCGCGGCGCACCTTCGAGGCATTCGAGCGGATTGAAGGCCAGGAAGATTTCCGCACCCACTTCGCGCGGCGCACCCTTCAGCGTTCTAAGCTTGTTGTTGTGGCAGCCCAGTTTGCCCGGAATTTTGCGCGGCGCGCCTTCCAGCGTCGTGAGCTGATTGTTCGCGCATTCATAGCCGCCGCCGACTTCTCTCGGCCCGCCTTTGAGCGAGGTAAGCCGGTTGCCCTGGCACATGAAGTTGCCGCCGACTTTCTTCGGCGCATGCTCCAGCGAGGTCAATTGGTTGAGGCCGCAATAAAATCCGCCATGCACTTTTTGCGGCGCGCCCTTGAGCGAGGTCAGCTTGTTTTCATGGCAGGCAAAATCGCCGTCGACGATGACGCTCGAAAAATCGGGCAGGCTCTCGAGGCCCTTGCCGGAAATATCGAGATCGCCCGGCACCAGCAGCGTGCCGTCGGCTTGTCGCACGAAATCGATTTCCCATTCGCCAAGGGCTTTTTCGGCCGCGCTGATGAGTCGCGCCTGTTTGCTGTTGAATTGCTGTTTCATGCCGGTTGTTCGGCGCTTTCGTTCTTCGAATGTGAAGCTGTTATGTATAATTAAACAGCTACATCTGGTCAACGGCATTGTGTAACCCACTGAATTCCGGTTCTTTTTGTTAGTATGTTATGTAAAATGTGTAGATTTTACGGATAATCCTTGAATAATTCATAGTATTTTAGTAGGCTTTGCAAATCAACCCCAAGGAATCTATAACACCATGTCGACGCTCCGAAAAATATTCGCTCCCCTCGCATTGGCGGCGGCCACGCTGTCGCTGGCCGGCTGCGGCGAAACGCCCGAGCAACTGGCGGCGAAACCCGCCATCGTCCAGCAGATGGTCGAAAATTCCGAAAGCCTCTGCCAGACCGGCCCCGTCCATAGCGGCCAGGCCGCCTATGCCGAGCGCCTGACGCATATGCTGAACAGCGCGACGACCTCCAGCCTCAAGACGCTGCAGGATCATCACGTTACGGTGTGCCTCGACCAGCGGTTGGTGAACCAGCAACACGGCTTCTGGAACTTCGCCGACAAGGGCGTTTACTATCCGAGCGCGGACGGAAAAAATATCATGACCTATGCCGACGACGGGCGCCAACCGTCGGAAAGCGGTTTCTTCTCCAGCAATCCGGCGTTCTTCCGCGGCGGTACGGCGGTCAATCGCCTTGCGGATAAAATCAATGCCGGTAAAGCGCCGGGCGCAAGCCAAGGCGTGATGACCGTCACGCTCCGGGGCAAAGGCTCCTATCCCTACTGGAATCCGGCCAGCACGTCGCCGACGTCGACGCTGAATATGACGCCGCAGCTCAAAGCGCCGCCGCTCGTGCCGTCAGCGAAACCCGCATCATAAGGAGACCCTCGATGTCCATGCTGAAGAAAGCCTTCGCCCCGGTCGCCCTGGCGGTTGCCGCCCTGTCCCTCGCCGGTTGCGGCGAAACGCCGGAACAGCTCGCGCAGAAACCGGCGGTCGTGCAGCAGATGGTGGAGAATTCCGCCAGCGTCTGCGAAACCGGGCCGGTCCACGCCGACGCGTCCGCCTATGCCGAACGGCTGACAAAAGTGTTGAGCGACGCGAAGCTGAGCAGCCTGAAGACGCTGCAGGACCGCCATATCACCGTCTGCCTCGACCAGCGCCTCGCGAGCCAGAAAACAAACTTCTGGTACGGCGACATCCAGGGCGTCTATTATCCCGGCCAGAACGGCAAACCAGGCGTGATGAGCTATGTCGACGACGGCCGCCAGCCGGCGGAAGGCGGCTTCTGGTCGAGCAATGATGCCTACTATCGCGGCTCCGACAGCGTCGACGAGCTGGCAAGCGACCTGAGCAAGGGCGCCATCGCGCCCGGCAAGGGGCTTGAGACTGTGGAGCTCTACGGGAAGAACCATTATCCCTCCTGGGATGCCGCGAGCACCTCGCCAAAAGCCGCCATCAACCTGAACCCGCAGCTCCAGCAGCCGCCCCTTAAGGCTCTCGCCGCAAAGCCCGCGTCGTAAAATCCGTTCCGATGTACAAGGCCCCTGTCCTGTTGTATCTTTGACGGGATTTATTGACGCATTTTCAGCACGCATCGATTTTGGGGATTTCCGCATGAGCGCCGAACTCAAGACCACAAGCTGCAACAAATGTCACACGGCGATGGAAGTGGGCTATGTGCCTGATCGTTCTTACGGCCCGACGCTGTTGCCCACCTGGTATTCAGGCGTGCCCGAGAACGCCGGTTTCTGGAAGTCGTCTGGCATCCGCCGCGTGCTCTACCAGGACGGCGTGCCGCTGACGGCCTATCGCTGCCCGAAATGCTCCCATGTCGAGCTATATGCTTTTACGCCGCGCAAAAAATAGCGCTATTCCAAGGTGTTAAAGGTGGAAATCCGCTGTTGACGGGCACTCCCGCGCCCGCTACAAGAATTTATCATAGCTACAAGAATTTATCATAAATGACCAGCGAGATGGACCATGTGGAAGTTTGCGACCGAAGCAAATGGAAAGGCCTTCATCGCGGGACAGTGGCAGGCCGCCGCAAGCGCCGCGACATTCCCCGTGACCAATCCTGCCGATGGCAGCGTGATCGCCAACGTGCCCAACATGGGCGCGAAAGAGACCCAGGACGCCATCGCCGCTGCCCATGATGCTTTCCCCAGTTGGGCCGCCACCAGCAGCAAGGATCGCGCCGCCATCCTGGAAACCTGGGCGCAGCTGCTGCGCGACAATGCGGAAGATTTGGGCGAGCTCATGACCGCCGAGCAGGGCAAGCCGCTGCTCGAAGCCATCGGCGAAATCATGACCAGCGCCGACTACATCGACTGGTTCGCCGAAGAAGCCAAGCATGTCCATGGCGAGACCGCCGACGCGCCCTCCCAAAATGCGACGGTGCAAATCAGCCGCGAGCCCATCGGCGTCGTGGCCGCCATCACACCCTGGAACTTCCCCGCCGCGATGGTGACGCGGAAAGTTGCGCCTGCCCTCGCCGCCGGCTGCCCCGTCATCCTGAAACCCGCCGAGGACACGCCGCTGATCGCGCTGGCGCTGGCCGAACTGGCCGAACGCGCGGGGCTGCCCGCAGGCGTGTTGAATATCGTCATCGGCGACCGCGCTCAGGCCGCCGTGATTTCGAAGACGCTGATGGACAGCACGGATGTTGAAAAGCTCTCGTTCACCGGCTCGACCGACGTCGGCAAGCTGCTGATCGGCCAGAGCGCGAAGACGGTCAAGAAACTGGCCCTCGAACTGGGCGGCAACGCGCCGCTCATCGTGCTCGAAGACGCGGACGTCGATGTGGCCGTCAAAGGTGTCTTGTCGGCCAAGTTCATGAATGCGGGCCAGATGTGCGTCGCGCCCAATCGCATCTATGTGCACGAAAAGGTCTATGACGAATTTGCGCAGAAGCTGACCGAGGCCGTGAAGGACATCAAGGTCGGCGACGGACTCGATCCCAACACGCAGATGGGCCCGCTTATCAACCAAAAGGCCGTCGACAAGGTGCAGCACCAGGTCGACGACGCGGTTGCAAAAGGCGCGGAAATCCTCTGCGGCGGGCATGTCTCGCAGCCCGGCACATTGTTCTTCGAGCCCACGGTGCTGAAGAACGCAACGCCGGAGATGGAAATCAAAAGCCAGGAAACCTTCGGTCCTGTCGCGGCGCTGTTCAAGTTCCGCGAAGAGGCGGAGGTGATCACGCAGGCCAATGATACGCGCTATGGCCTCGCCGCCTATGTCTTCGGCAGGGACGAGGCGCATGCGGCGGAAGTGGCGAAACAGCTGCAGGCCGGCATGGTCGGCATCAATGAGTCGATGCTTATCGACGAGGCGATCCCTTTTGGCGGCGTGAAGGAATCCGGCATTGGGCGTGAGAATTCGCACTTCGGCATCGAGGAATACCAGGAAATCAAATCCACGATCATCAAGAAGAAATCACCGCACATTTAGGAGCTAAAAAACATGGTCAAAGTCGTCAAGGAAGCCGATCTGCCCTTCTCGCCGAAGGAACTTTTCAACGCGGTTGCGGACTATGTGCATTTCCCCGATATTTTTCCGTCCATCCGCTCGGCGAAAATCGTGAAGCAGGATGCGGCCGCCACAGATGTCGAAATGGCGTTTAAAGTTCCGCCCGCGATTTCAGCGTTCCTTTCTTCCACCAGCCAGACCGTGCGCGCGACCTCGACGCCCGACAGCGACATCAAACTGCATTCGATCGGCGGCGCGCTCAAGTCGATGGACATCCACTGGACCTTCAACGAGGTCGCGCCCGGCAAAACCCATGTGACGTTCGAGATGGACTATGAAACCGGCATGAACGCGGCAGTGAGCGGCACCGTGAAGATCTTCATCGGACGCTCGACGAAAGACATCATGGACAATCTGTCCGAGCACGTGAAGGCGAGCCAAAAGCCGAAGCCGTAAACAAAGCCGTCATTCCCGCGCAAGCGGGAATCCCCTCCGGCTTCACGAGATCCCCGCTTTCGCGGGGATGACGCTAAAGCGTCACTTCTCTTCTTCGTACGGGCGGTATTTGAAATTGTCGAGATAGCTGCGCGGCTTGACCTTGCGCGGATGGTCGTTGGCGAGCGTATATTCGATGCCGCGGGTTTCGGCGAAGGAGATGGCGGCTTCGCGGCTCTCGAAGCGCATGACGACTTCGTTGAGCGTGTCGCCCGACGAGGTCCAGCCCATCAGCGGCTCGGGCCGGCGCGGCGTTTCGAGTTCGTATTCCAGCACCCAGTCAGTGGTGTTGCCGCGGCCCGACTGCATCGCGTTCTTGGCGGGTTTGTAGATCCGTGCTTTCACTTTTGTCTCCGACGAAGGGTGGTCTGCCAACCGAAGCCTTGGCGTAGGTTGGTCGGAGTGGAGGGATTCGAACCCCCGACATCCTGCTCCCAAAACAGGCGCGCTACCGGACTGCGCTACACTCCGAACACTTGATTTATAAGGGTTTTTCGGCGAAGAAGGCAAGACCTAAGATTCAGCCCCGCGCCTGTTTTAGGCGCGGGACGCCGGGAATTCCTCGCTTTTTCAGCTCTTTACTTTATTCCGGCAAACAGCTCCGCATAGCGGAATTGATGGCTTTTGTCGGGGCCTTGCACGAGACCGTGGATCGCGGGGCCGCCCATCCAGGAAAAGCCCATGCAGCTGGCCGAGGTCGCGAGACTGAGCGTTGGGATGTTCAGGACAAAGGTCTGCGCAAGGCCGGCCTGGTGCGCGAGACCCGCGATATTCTGCAGGTAGCCCAGCACGACCGCCTCGTCGATCCCGGCGTCGGCGGTCACGCCGAGCCCGTCGATGCCCAGCTGCTTCAGCGCCGCGAAATTCGCCTTGGTGCGCAGGGGCATCTCGACGAAGACATGCTGGCCGGCGGCTTTGAGCGCCGGCAGGAACCAGAAAGCGTCTTTCTCCGGCAACCCTTCAATATAGCCGGTGACGAGGAAAACGAGTTGCCGGCGATGCGGCATGGGAATGTCGCGGTAAAGCGACTGGTATTTCTGGCTGGAATCCACGTTGTAAAGCGTGCCGTGCCGCACCGGGACGACCAGCATGCGCTCGTCGCCCCGCTGCTGCATTTTTGGCAGTTCCGCCTTCGCAGCGCGCAGCAGGTCGAAGTCGCGGTCGAGTGGGCCCGCGGATTTGCCTTCGGGCTCGCAGAGATAGGCGGACAAGGCCTTCTTGCGAATGCTCCACAAGGGGAAATAGACGCAGGCCGGAACCCACGCTGGCGCCGTTTCGGCGCTTGCTTCCGCGGCGTGGCGGGCCGCGCCTTTTCTTGACGCGTCGGCTTCCACGATGCCGTAAAGCGCGGCCAGAATGTCATGCAGGCTCTGGCCCGCCAAGCGCGCCGTTTCGGCGGCGCAAATGTGGGCTTCGACCTTGATGAGGCGGAGCGCCTCCTCGCCGATTTTTTCCAGGCGCTCGCCGATTTCCTCGGCGATGCGCGCAGCGCGCGCAAGCGCCTCGGCGGGCGCCGCCAGCGGGAAAATCAGCACATAGTCGTCGTGGTAGCGCAGGAAAATATCTTCGGGCGCCTTGAGCGCGCGGATCGTATCGTCGGTGATCTTGTACACCGCCGCCTGCATCATCGGCCAAGCCTGGCCGAGGCGCTCGCGCACCTTGTCGAAACCCAGCATCTGCAGCCGTCCGGATGTCACGAGCGACTTTTTGGCGAACAGCTGCGCCAGTAGCGCCTCGACCTCTCGCTGGCGGTCGGCCGCCGAAGGCTCACGCGGCTGCGGGGCGCGGCTCGATCCCGCGACGGCGTGATGGGGGAACAATATCTTCCTGAGAGTGTCTATCAGCCCGTCAGGTTTTTTTTGCGGCGTGGCAGGCATTCTCACTGCGCTCCCGGCGCGCCGGTCAGCGCCGCGCGGACATGGTTCGCGCCGAAAGGCTTGGCCATGGTGCGGTCCGCGCCCAGTTTCTTCGCCATGCCCAGGAACTCCATGTTCTTCATGGCGCCGCCGCCCGACATCGCGATGATGCGCACTTCCGGGTCGATGGCGCGGATTTCGGCGATGGTTTCGAAGCCCTCTTTGTACGGCATCAGCAGGTCGGTGATGACGACGTCCGGGCGCTCGGCCCTGAACATCGCGACGCCCTTCACGCCTTCGTCCGCCACGCAGGTCCGGCAGTTCATGCGGCGCAGGATGCCGCAGAGAGCGATGCGGATGAACGGATCGTCGTCGATGACGAGAACCTTGAGACCCTGGTTTTCCTGTTCTTGCATATGACTTCTCCCCTGTTAACAGTTAGGCTTTCAGCCCGGCCATCAGCGCGCCGACGTCTGCGGGATAAAAAGGTTTTTTCAGCGTGCGTACCGCGCCCATATCCTCGGCCAGCTGCAGGACATCGACTGGATTACCGGCGTTGCCGCCCGACATGGCGATGATGCGCGCATTCGGGTCGATCGCCCGGATCTCCGCGATGGTTGCAAGACCGCCGCGGTCCGGCATGAGAATGTCGGTAATGACGACGTCTGGGCGCTCGCGGCGGAACTGGCGCAGGCCCATGTGGCCGTTGCAGGCTTCGATCGTCTCGTAATCCATCTTCCTCAGGAGGCTGCATAACGACAGGCGTGTCAGCGTGTCGTCTTCGATGACCAGGATTCTCAGGTTCTTCATGTTTGCCGCCGGCATTTTATTCTCCCGTCCCTAAAAACTTGCTGATGCTTTATGTATTTCAAAAAGCGTACCAGATAAAGATTCCATTATTCCAAGGACTTGTCCCATAGGTGGTCTTCTCCCAGGTGTTTCATTTTGAAACGCCTGCCATGTCAGGTTCTTGTTTTGAGATGGTTAGAAAAGCGCCTGTATTTCAAAGAAGTAATCTTCCACCTGGCCCAGGATGACGCGCTTTTCCTCCGCGCCGGCGGCGGCACGCTCAATCGCGGATTGGCAGATGACAGCCAGGCGGTGCGCGCCGTGTGTGTTCGCTGCTTCTTTCAGTGTCCGGGCGGCCTTTTGCCAGTCGGCAATGCTGCGCCGGCCGTCAACATGCTCCTTTAGCGTTGCCAGGCATTCGGCGCAGAGGCGGACGAAGGGCTGCACCAGGGCCCTATATTGTTCCATGGTATTCCTCCCCAGGTTCCAGCGAGCTTATTCAATGACAAGCGTCTTTTCGCCTCCAGTGTCGCGAATGGTGTGGCGCACGCCGCCCCGCACATCGGCGGCGACGGTGAAGTACTGGTGCAGCATGTCGACCACCGCATAGCGCTTGAAGGAAACATCCTGGCCGAAGAAGATGATCATGCGCTCATTATGCGCGCGGGACAGGTCGTAACGGCCTGCATCGATGGAAATATTTTCAGCGAAAGCGGCGCCCGAAACGGCCACCAACGAGAGGGCGATCAGGACAGTTTTGAAATTCGAGATGCCTCTTTTCATGTGAAATGCCCTTTCGTTGGACGGACATGCGGCTGCCAGTCTGGCAATCTCCGTTTTCATCAGGATTGCCATCGCATGTTATTGGTGTTGCTGATTGTTTCTGTCTCGTATCCTGTTAATCCCGCCATACCGCCAAGTGATTACTCTTGTATGTAGCTGTCCCTTGCGGCTTGCTGTTTACGCAAAATCGGAGTTTTTATTTCTTATGACAGATACATTTCAAGACGCGTGCCACCGGCAACCCAAGGTTTATCAGGGATTTGGCCCCGATCGCCGTCGCTCCTTCCGTCTCAAATTGGGAGTCTTTTTAAAGACCCGCTTTCATTTTAAGACGCTTTCTTAAGGAAGTGCGGCTAGAATTGGATTTACGGTACAACCGTAAGAGGCAATAAAAAAATGAAGACCAAAATCCTCCTGGCCGAGGACGATCCGCTCCAGCGGCAGATGATCGCGAAGCTCATTGAAAAGCAGCCCGGGCTCGAAGCGGTGCAGGCGTCCGATGGGCGCGTTGCGCTCTCGATCCTCGAGGAATGCGCGCCGGAAGAAATCCGCCTCGTTATCATGGATGTCAACATGCCCGTCATGGGGGGCCTCGAGGCGCTCGAGGTGATGCGCCGCAAATATCCGCGCCTGCCCGTGCTGATGCTGACCAGCAGCCACGACACCGGGCACGTTGTGCAGGCGATGAAGCAGGGCGCGCATGATTTCCTCAACAAGCCGCCGGAGCCCGAGCGGCTGAAGGTATCGATCGCCAACGCTCTGCGCGTCAGCGCGCTGGAAAAAGAGGTCACGCGCCTGAAGAAACACGAGGACGGCGCCTATTCCTTCGCCAATCTCATCGGTTGCGACAGCGGCCTGTCCGACGTCGTGAAGGTGGCCCGCAAGGCAGCGCAGTCGGACATACCGGTCCTGATCACCGGCGAAACCGGCGTCGGCAAGGAAGTGCTGGCGCGCGCGATCCACGGCCAGAGCGGGCGCACCGGAAAGCCCTTCATCGCCGTCAACTGCGGCGCGATACCGGAAAACCTGGTCGAAAGCACGCTGTTCGGTCATGAAAAGGGCGCCTTCACCGGGGCCATCGCGAGAGCCGTGGGCCGCTTCCGTGAGGCGGAAGGCGGCACGATCTTTCTCGACGAGATCGGCGAGCTTCCGCTCGACGCGCAGGTCAAGCTTTTGCGGGCGCTGCAGCAGAAGGAAGTCGTGCCGGTCGGCGCCGCGAAGCCCGTGCATATCGACGCGCGCATCATTTCCGCGACCAACCGCAATCTGGAAGCCGAAGTCGCCGCCGGGCGCTTTCGCGGCGACCTTTACTTCCGCCTGAACGTTCTGCAGATCCGCATGCCGTCCTTGCGGGACCGTCGACGCGACATTCCCGCCCTCGTCCAGCATTTCATCGAACGCTGCGCCGCCGCGGATTCGCGGCCGCTGAAAGCCGTCTCTCCCGAGGCGCTCGATGCCTTAAGCGCGGCCGACTGGCCGGGCAATATCCGCGAACTTGAGAATACGATCCAGCGCGCGATGCTGCTGTCGGAAGGAAAAATGCTGGAGCCCGCGGATTTCCAGGTTTCGCGCCTTTCCGCCGCGACGTTACAGGACAATGCGATGTCGGCGCAGGCGGGGATCCTGCGCTTGACCGACGACAAGGGCGAGCTTAAATCCCTGGCCGAGATCGAGCGCGAAGCCATCGCCTTCAGTCTCGTTCACACGAACAACAACATCACCCGCGCGGCAAATGCGCTGGGCATGTCGAAATCCACCTTTTACCGTAAGCTCGAAGAACAGCGGCAAAAGGCAGAAAGGTAATCAGCCTTATTTTGCGGGCGTGAAGAACGGATGAACGACCAGGTCACCGATCTTGATGCCGGCCTCGTCGGCCATGCCGCCGTTGAGCTCGATGACGCCGGTCACCGGCTCGATTGAGGGGATCGGCGTCGTATCTTCGGGCCGCGCGTTGCGGTGGATATTGACAATGCGCCCGTCGGCGGCCACGAACAGCATATCGAGCGGGATCAGCGTGTCCTTCATCCAGAAGCTCTGTTCGGCCGCGGCCGGGAATTCGAACAGCATGCCGTGGTCTTTCGGCATTTCCTTGCGAAACATCAGGCCGACGTGCAGGTCGACCGGCTTGGCGGCGATTTCGACGTTGAAGGTGACTTCCTTGCCGTCTTTTTCCTGCACGGTGAGTTTTTCGACCGGCAGGCCGCTTTTGAGTTCCTCACCATTGGCGCAACGCTGGAGCATGAAGCCTCCCCCGGCCAGCAGGCACAGGGTCAGGCCGCCGGCGATGATTTTATGCTTGGTTGTGACATCCGTCATGAAATGACCTTTTCTCAAAATGCCGGCAGGGCCTGCGCCACCGCGCCGCCCGAACGAAATGGCTCGACCCGCGTACAGAGACCGGTTTTGGAATCCACGTCGAAAATGACGCCGCAGAGCGTGACCGGTCCGTCGGCGGGATAAAGCTTTTCGCCCGGCATGCGGCGCACGAAGCGCGCGGTGGCCAGCGTCTTGTCCATGCCGATGACGCTGTCATACGCCCCGCACATGCCGGCGTCGGTCATGTAACCGGTGCCCTTGGGCAGGATGCGCTGGTCGGCCGTCGGCACATGGGTATGCGTGCCGACGACAAAAGACGCGCGCCCGTCGCAGAAGATGCCCATCGCCTGCTTTTCCGACGAGGCCTCGCCGTGGAAGTCGATGAGGATAGCATTGACGGTTTTGCCGAGATTGTAGCTCTTTAAAAGCTTGTCCACCGCCTGGAAAGGATCGTCGAGCGATTCCATGAACAGCCGCGCCATGACGTTGCAGACGAGCAGTTTTTCGCTGCGTGCGGTTTCGACGACATAGGCGCCCTTGCCCGGCGTGCCTTCCGGATAATTCAGGGGACGCAGGAGTTTCGGGTCCTTGTCGATGTAGGGAATGATCTCGCGCTGGTCCCAGACGTGGTTGCCGGTCGTCAGGCAATCGACGCCCGCCTTGTAGAAATCATCGCAGATCTGCGCGGTCACGCCGAAACCATGCGCCGCGTTCTCGATGTTCACCACGACGGCGTCGAGCGCGTATGTGGCGCGGAAATTTTTCATCTGCGAGGTGATCGCGTCGCGCGCCCCGCGCCCCACCACGTCGCCGAGAAAGAGAATTCTCATGTATTGCTCCTGAACGTATAGGTGGCGGCTTCGGTGACGCACATGTCGAGCCGGTGGTCGTGTCCTTCGTGCGGCACATGCTCGTAACGCTGCGATTCATAGGCCGCGCCGATGGCGGTGAATGGGACCTTGCCGCGCAGCTTCGAAAACGTCTGGTCGTAATAGCCCGCGCCATACCCCAGGCGGTTTCCGGACGCGTCGAAAGCGAGCAGCGGCACGATGAAGAAATCGGGGATTCCGGCTTCCGACTTCATCGGGTCGGGCTCCTCGATGCCGTAGAGATTGCGCAAGGTGGGGACGTTGCGGTCCCAGCGGCGGAATTCCATCTGCGTGTCGTTGGGAATGATGCGCGGCATCAGGACCGGGTAGCCGCGGGCGATCAGCGCGTCGAGCAGCGGCAATACATTAATCTCGGACTTGACCGGCATGTAGCCGGCGACGGACGCGCCCGTGGGCAGGTAAACGGATTTGATGAAGTTGTCGCGCAAACCTTCCGCCGCCCTGATCCGCTCTTCGGGCGCAATCGCATTGCGGCGGCGGAAGGCCGCGTCGCGCAAAGATTGCTTGCTGAAAACGGGCGAAGCCAAAATGGGTATAGCGTCTCTTTCTAGCCGTGGATGGCGAAGATAGCGTGGAAGGCAGCCGCCTGCGCCGTGGGCGGGGTTATCCGCTAGGCCCTGGGTTACAGGTGGGCGCCATATGACCGGACCAGGGTCCGGTCAGGGACAGCTCCCTAGCGATTTTCATCGGCCTCTGGGACAGTGCTGCCTACACGAGCCGCCGCAGCCGCCTTCCGGAGCCTAATCTAGGCTGCCTGAACGCGCTGGGCAATACCATCGATGCGTTTGGCGAGGTCGCCCAGCAACCGGACGAGGAGAGCTTCCTCTTCCTTGTTCTGGGGTAAAGCCTGCGCCACGGCGCCGGTTTTAACCGCCATGCGGGTGCGGGCTTCGTCCTCGCGCGCCTCATAGAGCTCGTCTGCCAGCACAAGCGCCGTCAGGACAAGGAGATGCGCATCGTTATAGGCGCCGCCCGAACGGGCGATGCCCTGCAGCCTCTGGTCGATATAGGAGGCAAGGTCGACGACCCTGCCTTCCTGCCCCGGATCACAGGCGATTTCATAGGCGCGCCCGTTGAGGGTGATGGTCACTTCTGCCATGGCTTATTCCTCGCTGAGCAGCATTTCAAGGCGGTTGATGGTCTGGTCGAGCTTGGCGGCGATCTTGCGGTTGACGTCCCGCTCGTTGCGCTGCAGCTCGAGTTGCGGCTCTTGTTTCACCCGTTTGGTGTGCGAGAGGCTTTTCTCCACAGCCGATTCGAGGCGCCCCAAAGCCTTATCCAGATTCTCGAGCGCCGGTTTAAGTACAGATTTCATAGGAAAAATCCCTGATGCTTCGATGTCGTGGCGACGATGATGTTTTTGGTTATGAGAACAGGATAAGATTCCTCAGGAGTCCCGTCAATACACGACCTTAACGAGTTGAATCTTTTCGCGGTTTTGAAAATTATTGTAAATTGCCCTTGTTTACATAATTCATATATGATATAAAATTACCCCATGAAACTGGATCTGGACAGCCTGCTGCCGCAAGTGGAGCAAGTCGCGCGCGACGCAGGCGCTGAAATTATGAAGTTCTATGAGGGCGGTAAGACGGCTTCTTACGTGAAGGCCGACGAGAGCCCGGTGACCGACGCGGACTTCGCGGCGGAACAATTGATCCTCCCCCGCTTGGCCGCCCTGCTCCAGGGCGTGCCCATCGTGTCGGAAGAAGCCGTCTCGGCGGGATACAGGCCCGATGTCAGCAAGGGCACTTTCTGGACCGTCGATCCGCTCGACGGCACGCAGGAATTCATCGACCGCACGGGCGCGTTCGTCGTCGCGATCTCGCTGGTGGTGGACAACAAGCCGGTGCTTGGCGTCATTTATCATCCCGCTCTCGGCATCATGTATTCCGCGGCCGGTCCCGGCACCGCCACGCGCACCGGTCCGGATGATAAAACCGTGCCGCTCGGCATCGATGCGGATGCAGACAAGAATATGCGCGTGCTGATGGCGGAAGAGCGCACCAATATGCCGAAGGTGAAAGGCTTCCTGAGCGAGAAGTTCAACGATGTCGCGGCAAAAATCGATTCAAAGCCCGGGATCCTGCGTGCCTGCCAGGTGGCGGACAATATGGCGGATATGTCGTTTATATGCCCGATCCGCCGCGAAGGCCGCAGCAAATGGTGGGATGTGGCCCCCGGCCACGCCATCGTCGAAGCGGCCGGCGGCAAGGTCGAAACGCTGGATGGCAAGCCGGTGATTTACGATGCCGAAGACTTCCAGGTTCCCCCGCTCGTCAACATCAGTCCCAACCGCGCGGCGACCATCACGCCGAAAGGACCGAAAAATCCGGCGCCCTAATATTATGCGTCCTCCGTGATTTGAACCACGAATGGACACGAATAAGCACGAATTTCCACTTATGCCGACAAACCACCCCGACGAAGGTCGGGGTCCAGTTTATAAAACTCCTACCTCTTCAATTGCGCGCTTCGATATGCGCGGGAAAAAGAAAAACCGGAACCTTGCGGCTCCGGTTTTGTCCCTAATCAAATCAGGCGTATCCCCTAAAAAGTCCTAATCGCTTTTAGCCGGCGCCGGGAGTCTGGCGGTTGGGCTTGAGCTTGAATTTATCCTTCGCCTGCATCTTCAGCGTCGCCTGCTTGGCGGCCACTTCGGCCTGCGGGAAGTCGACCTGCGCGCGGTCGTTGATGCGCACGTGGGTCCAGAGCGTTTTCATGTCGCCGACGCGGCCCGCCCAGAGGTCGGGCGAGAATGCGAGAGACAGTTGATTGCGGTCGGCAAGAATGTTCAAAAGCGTGTTCCCGTGGCGATCTTTCGACAGGAAATCGTCGAGCGTCACGGGCTCGCCCGATTTGCGCGAAATATCGACGACTTTTTCGAACTGGCCGAATTTCACCGCGCTCATCAGCACGGTCGAGCCGAGGAAGCCGCTGTTCTGGCGCAGGTCGGTGATGGACAGTTTGCCGCCCGTTTCGGAAAGGCGCTTGTCCGCCTCGGCATAATTATCCCAGAAGGATTTCAGGCCGAGCGGCAGCACCGGCGCTCCCGCGGACTGGGTCGCATTCAGCGGCGTGAACAGGTCCTGCTTGCCATGGATAGCCGTGAAGTCGACGAGCTTGCCGTAGGTCTTGCTTTCGGCCTCGGCGTAAGAATTGTCGAAGTCGCGCGCAGTCATGGTCGAGGTTTTCCAGCCCTCGCGCACCTGGCCCCAGAGTTCGAGCATTTCAGGCAGGCGGTCGACCCAGTTGTCGGCGGCGAAGACCTTGTCGAGCGTCTTGCGCTCGGCGGCGCGCGTCAGGATGTTCGGCTGGCGGCCGACCTGGCGCAGGTAATCCGCCACTTCGAAACGTTCGCCGTGCGCGGCGAGATTTTTCGTGATGTCGGCGAACTTATCCCAGGCGCCCTGATAATAGAACACCGTGTCGCCCGAACTGTCGGGCAGCAGCAGATAGTCTTTGCGCAGGTAATCGTTGTTCTGCGCGAGCTTGCGGTTGAGCTCTTCGTAATTGCCGCGCTCGCGGAAGGCGGCGAACAGATCGCCCGTCGTCACGCCCGCGGCGGAAAGGCCGTCTTCGGGCATCTGCTTGCCTTCGGCGGCGAGCAGCGTGCGCTTGAGGGACGGATCGAGCAAGCCGTCGTTCTTGAACAGGTCGCGGCGCGAGGGCACCGGCACGCGGTACCAGAGGCGCTCCATCTCGTCATAGCGTCCGGTCCAGACGTCGGCCGCGAAGATTTTAGCCAGACCGCCGTTGGCGCGCGCGGAATCGAGCAGGTCGCGCGGCTCGCGGGCGTCGTCGCGCGCCACTGATTTGGTGAAATCATCGAAGGTGAACTTGTCGCCCGCCTTGGTCACGATATCGAGGATCTTGGAAAAGTTCTTCCAGAAGCCGGGGGTGTCGATAATATAGCGGCCCTCGTCGTCGGGCGCGAGGAAGTCGGCCTTGGTCAGCTTGTTCTTCTGCTCGGCCAGGACTTCCACGACTTTTTCCAGGTTCTCGCCGGAAAAGGCGCGCGTGCGGTATTTTTCCTGATCGGGATGGTCGACCATCGACGCGATGAGCGCCTGCTTGATATACCGTTCCCCGCTCATTCTCTCACCTCTTTAAAAAGCGTCTTCGCGACGCCGTTCCGTTGGCAGATTTTCTCGATATCCGGGGCGGTCACCATGGCGTCCAGCGGAATGAACACGATTTTGACATCCGGGCTGCGGATCGCGTCCTCGAGCTCGAGCATTGTGGACGCGCTCGCAACGCCCTTGTCGCGGCGGATCATGTTGCTTTCCCAGCCCGACGCCACTTCGAAGAGCCGGCAGCCGTGGGGCAGGAACTTGGGTCCCCGCTCCATGGCTTTCTGCTGCGCAACGGCTGCGCCGACTTCTTCCAGCGTGTCTGTCGACATCAGGTGCGATGCCTTCTTGCCGGTGTTGCTCATGACCTTGCCCTAAAAAGCTTAACCGGGGCCGCCGGCGGCTTTTTTCTTATCGTTCTTCACGAGGTACTTGGCGTACATCATGTCGATCTTCTCGTCGACGAGCAGGTCCGCGAGGCCGGGGTTCTTGCCCTTGAGATGGGGCAGATCCACGTCATTGCGGTACTTGAACGCATCGACCAGGCGGTCCTTGACGGAGCCGGGCATGCCGCGCGTGATGTCCGCCAGGGCCGCCTCGACCTTCGTCTGGGCGTTCGGGTCGTGACGGTCGACGTGCGTAACGCCGGCTTCCTTGAAGGCCGACAAGAGCTTGGAGGGCGCGTGCTCCGACACGACCAGGGTCTTGCCGCGCGCTTCGTTCCGCACGATGTGCACGGAAACCGGGCGCTCGCCCTGTTCGTCGGACCACAGCACCTGCAGGCTGGTGGTCGCGATCTTCTTGTCCGACTTGTTCTCGGCGATGTACAGCGCCTCGTCGTGGTCGAGGATCGAGCCGCCCGAAGCAGGCGCGGAAGCGGCCGCGCCCCTGTCGTTGGCGGGTTCGCTGCGCGTCAGGGGGCGGATGTTCTGCTCCCAGACCGAGGACAGGTTCTTGGCCGAAACGGTCGGCAGCGCGAGAGACGCGAGGAAATCGTCGTGGTGGACGAGGTCCTGCAGCGTGAAATCGATCTCTTTCGACTGCGCGACATAGACCGCCGCGTCCTTGATGATCGCGGACATCAGCGGCTGGCCGGCATAGAGCGTCTCGGGATCGCGGTTGGCGACGAACAACTCGTTCTTCGCGGCCGAATCCTTCGCGGCGGCGACCTGTTCGATCGCGGTGCGGAAGGTGCGGGGCGTCGCGATCTCGTCGTCGGTTGCCTTGATCTCCGGATTTTCCTGGCGGAGCCACTCACAGAACACCTTGCGGGCCATGTTGGCCTGCTTGTTCAGGTCGCGGTCGTTGAAGGCCGAGATGTTCAGGTCTTCCTCGACCGAGCGCTGCTTGGAGCGCGCGGCTTCCTGCAGAGTGATGTCGCGCAGGGCGAATTCCTGCATCGACTTCGTCAGCTTGTCGTAGAGCTTGTGCTTGCCGACGGCGCCGGACTTTTCGTAGACCATGCGCTCGAGGAACTCGGTGAGGCGCGTGCCCAAGTTGAGCGAGGGGTTCTCGGGGATCGCTTCGCCCAGTTTCGGCGCCTTGTCCCACGCCTTGGTGTCGAGGAAGCGCGGCGCGTCTTCCTTCTGCATGCGCGGGCGGATTGGAATCGCCTCTTCGAGGTGCTGCTTGATCTTGCGGAAGTCGATGCCTTCTTTTTTCGAGTATTCGTCGTCGACTTCTTCCACCAGGTCGGCGTTGCCGTTGGAGGTGATCGCTTCCGAGTTCGTCATCTTCGACCACTTGTCGTAGAAGCGGGCGAGTTTTTCGGACGAATTGACGACGTTCTTCCAGTTGGTGAGCAGCGTTTCCTGCAGTTCCGGCACCTTGCCGCCTTCGGACTCGGCTTTCGTGCGGCGCAGCCACAGCAGCCAGTCGCCGAACGCATCGGGATCCTTGTCGGCCTGGTCCTTGAAGGTCGTGTAGAGCGTGGAAACGGGGATGCCCACGATCATCTGGCAGATGCGGTGCTGCCAGTCGATCACGTCGGGATCGGGGAGCGTTTGGGGAGAAAGACGCGAATAAACCGACTTGTTGAGCGAGCGGGTCGTGACGCCGTCTTCTTTTTTGTTACCCGTGAGGGTGACGAAGAAGCCGGGCTTCGTGTCTTCGCGGCGGAAGGTGAAGGTCGAGGGGCCCGAGGTCGCGTCCTTGTTCTTCAGCGGGTTTTCGACCGTGCACTCTTTCAATTCGCCGATGCAGAACTGCCAGACCGTCTGCAGGTTGTCGTCCGTGCCTTCGCGCGACTTGTTGTATTCGTCGAGGACGATTTCTTCGCCCTTGATGAACTTCTGGATCAGCGGGCCGTATTGCGAGTTCATGCCGAGCGCGTTGCCGCCGGCATTGTCGAGGCCTTCGATCTTCGAAACCTTCTTCAGCGTTTCGAAAGCGGCTTCGACCTTGTCGTTGCCGGCCGACTTCAGCGCGTTCCAGTCGATGCCCTGGAGATTGCCGTCGGTGTCTTTCGTCACGGCGGTGTCGGGCAGCTGCTTGAGCAGGCCGAGCGAGAGGGGCTCGAGCGTGCCGGCCGCGAGGCGCTTGTCGATTGCGCGTGGCAGCGCTTCGCCCGCGCCGAAGTCGAGAACCATCTCGAACAGCAGTTCGCGCATGTTCTTGCCGCCGCAGTCCAGGACCTCGATCGGCTCTTTCGTGCGCAGGCGGCCCTGCAGGGCGCCCAGGAACGACTTACCCGCGCCGGGGTCGCCGATCATCATCTGGGTGCGGTTGGTCGAATCCGGCTTGCGGCGCTCGAGGCCGTCGAAGAAGAGCGGCAGCATCGAGGGCGTCGGCATGTCGCCATAGGCAAGCGCGATCACCTCTTTATAGGGGCGCTCGGAGAAAACCTTCATCGGATAGGTGTCGTCGGCGATGACCGAGAGAACCTGCTCGAGATCGGAGCGGCCGTTCTGCTCGACGCGCTGCGAACCCCACATCGGGAACGGGCGGTCGGACGTGCCGAGGGGCTTTTCCAGCGACTGGAGCTCGTCGGGCGTCAGGTCCTTCAGTTTCGTCTTCAGCAGCGAGGGTTTTTCTTTGGTCATGGCTTCCTATCCATTTTGTTATGAGCTTTTTGCATGGCTCTGCGTTTCTGACTGTTCGGAACGGCGGTGAACGAACCGCATTTCCGCACCTTTTCGAGCAAGAGCCCGACAATGTCCATCGGCACCTGGTTCGGGTCGCTTCCAACCGTAACCCCAACGTCCTGGAAGCTCTTGTGCCCCTTGATGCTCTTGGCCATCTGTTCCATGCTCGTGCCCTTGCGGCCGATGATGGCGACATCCACCGTCACCTTGTCGCAGTATTCGAACATGGTGTAGATCTTGTCTTTCGCGACGCCGTTGTCGAACATGTCGCCGTCGGAAAGGATAAGGACGTGCGTGAACCCGCTTAAGGTCCCGCTCCTGCCGCGTTGCTCGCCGATCGTCTGCGCGACTTTCTTGATCGCGGGGGCGAGGTCGGTGCCCGAATTGAGGCCCTTCTGCGCTTTGGCCATCGCCTTGCCGATCTCGACGCGGTCCGCGCCCGGGGTGATGAGCATCGGCGGATCGCTGTCGCCCCACATGCCCACGTAAACGTTCATCTTCATGTCCTTGCCGGAGGCGGCTTCGAACATGATGGCCGCAGACTGAAGGGCCGAGTTGAGCGGCGTGCCGTTCATGGAGCCCGAGCCGTCGATCATGATGACGATGTCGATCTCGGTCGGCACCATCTTCACCTCGTCCTTGTGGAAGCGCTTGAGATCGCCCTCTTCCACCTGGTTGGTGAGCTTCTTGATGGTCAGGTTCTTGTGCGCTTCCTGGTTGAAACGGTCCTTTACCTCGCCGTTTTCGGGGAGGATGTCGAGCGTCTGGGACATGGCGCGCTTGCGCTGGAGCTGGCGCTCCTGCACGTCCTTGAATAATTTGCGCACGCGGCTGATGGGACCGGCGAGCTCCGCCACGCGCTTGCCGTACTCGGTCCAGTCGAGCTTGGAGAGCTCTTCCAGCGAACGGCCGTCGCCATGACCCGCCTGCTTGGAGGATTTGCCCTTCTGCTTGCCGTTCTTGCCCTTCTTCTGGCCGTCGGCATCGCCGTCGCCGTCCTGGCCGTCGGCGTCGTCGCCCTCGCCATCCTGGCCTTTTTGTTTTTGCTTCTCGAGCTCTTTTTCGAGCTCGTCGGCGGTCATGCCGTCGTCGCCATCGCCGTCCGCATCGTCGCCGTCCGCGTCCTGGCCGTCGGCATCTTCGCCATCGGCGTCTTCGCCGTCCTGGCCATTGCCGTTCGGGTCGACTTCGTCAGCGGGGACTTCATTGGCGTTGTTGGGTGCGGGCATGTCGCCGGCGCCTTCGACGGGAACGGTTTCTTCCTCATCCGCGCCGAGATCGCCTTCCTTGCCTTTGCCCTGACCCTGGCCGTCCTTGTCGGCATCGGCGTCCTGTTCGTCGCCGCCCTGGCCGTCCTGGTCTTCGCCCTGCTCGTCTCCCTTGTCGCCTTTATCGCCCTTGTCGCCTTTTTGCTTTTTGCCTTTGTCTTTTTTCTGCTTGTCGCCTTTTTGACCCTGCTGGCCGTCCTGATCCTGGCCGTCGGATTCTTCGCCGTCGGAATCATCGCCATCGGAAGGATCGCCCTGGGGTTTGCCCCGTTGCGGCTTGCCCTTGCCTTTTCCTTTACCCTTGCCTTTGCCCTGACCTTGACCCTGGCCTTCCTGACCGTCCTGGTCCTGGCCGTCATCGCCTTCTTGGCCATCCTGGTCTTCGCCGTCCTGGCCCTGCTGCTGTTGCTTTTGCTGGGCGTCTTTCAGCTGCTGATCGACCTGATCATTGGTCTGCTGGAGGACCTTTTGAATGAGGTCTTCGGCATAAAGCTTCCAGATCTCCTCGATGATCGCCTTGCGGTCTTCATCGGCGCGCTGCACGCGGTTGGCGAGGTTGGCCCAGCCGAACAGGCGCTCGTGCTGCTTGGGCTGGAGGTTCTCGAGGCCTTTCGGGCCGCCGCAGAGTTCGCGCAGGTACTGGAAGTCGGGATGGCTGATGCCGTCCGTATCGTCCTTCTGCCCTTCGGGGCGGCTGCTGAGCGTCGAGGTCTTGCGGATCAGGTTCGGATCGATGCCGACCTTGTCCCAGCCCTTGTCGGTGTCTTCGAACAATTCGTTGTTCGCGAAGAAGCTCAGCTGAACCGCATTGCAGAGGTTCATGTAGCGGCGCAGCTCGTCCTGCATGCCGTCTTCGGGCAGGCGCATGAGGCCCACGCCGCGGAAGGTCACGGCCGTGTTGTTCAGCGAAACGCCGAAGTCCTGCAGCACCTGCTGGCCGAGGTTGGAAACGAACTTGTTCGCGACGTTTTCTTCCGCCGCGGAGAACATCATGTGGCGCAGCTGCCATTCGGCCGAGAGCATGCGCAGTTTCTTGTACTCATCAGGCTTGAGCTGCGGGCCCTTCTTCTCCTGCGCAAGGCGCGCGCGCTTCATCAGCGGCTGCATCTCCTTGTAAACTTCGCGCATGCGCTTGGGGTAGGAGACCGAGAGCATCGAGTGACCGATCTCGCGGTTCACGTCGGCGCGCGCGTGCTCGAAGCCCACGATCAGCGACTGCATGAAGTCGATGTTGATGACCTTCTTCGTGCGGTCATAGGTAAAGTTCGAACCCGGCTGGCCCCAGGCGTATTTCATGTCCTTGTCGCGCAGGGCTTCGCGGATGTAGTGCGCGTGGCTGAGCAGTTCCTGATAGGCGAATTCCGTCGTCGTCACCTGCTGCCACAGCTCGGTGCCCTGCAGCGGCACGCCTTCGGCGGGCGGCTTGGCCCAGGTTTTCATCTGGTCCGGGTTGAGCGTGAGGAACGCGATCGCGGCGCCCCAGATCAGCTGCTTTTCGGGGCTGTCGAATTTCGGTTCCTGCGGAGCCTTGCCGGTGGTGACGGCCTCGAGGACGTTGAGCGTTTCTTTTTTGTATTCTTCCGAATTGTTCGGCAGCGCCGCCATAAAGTCGCGCAGGTTGTCGACCGTGAAGGGCTGCGGATTTTCGGGATTCTGTGCGGCGCGCAGTTTGGCATTCAGGAACAGACGGTGGCGCGTCAGCGGCTCGCGCAGGATATTCTCAATCTTCCGTCTGTCTTTCGGGTCGGCCATATATAACGTCGCCTTTAACAGTTAAAAGTTCGTTAACATCGTTTTTCATCAACGCGCCACCTTTGCCGGAAGAACGGCGTTCGGAATCGACCTGATAGAGGGCGTTTTTGATCGAGGTCGAAGTTAGCATTTTTTGTAAAAGGGACAAATACTAAAAATGCAACTTCGGGCACGATCCCCTGCCAAATTCGCATGAATTGTTTCAAAAATTTTTGCGGCGCAGCACATAATGTACTGGAAAATCATTTTTCCGGAAACGTCAGAAATGCCATAAAAACGTGACTAAAATGAACGTTCGGAGCGGTATGGGGGAAAATCCTCGCGTGAGTTTTTCGTAATAATTTTTGTTATGGGAAGTATTCTTTTAGGATGGGGATCTCGTCTGTCGCGCTGCACGTCCATCGAGTCGTTTCGAGTCGGCTTTCTCTCCTCATTGTCATTCCGAGCGCAGCGAGGAATCTTCCCAATCATCCGATTTCCGCGCTTGAAAAGATTCCTCGCTGCGCTCGGAATGACAATTGTTACATGCTGCGCCTACAGCACCCCCTGCTTCAAAACAAAAATGCCTCCGACCAGCGGAGGCATTTTTGTTGAAAGCGCAAAAGTAAAAACTACTCCCGCATATCCCGTTGCGTACGTTCTTTCCGTTCGTGGCGTTCCTGGGCCTCTAACGAAAGAGTGGCAATAGGCCGGGCTTCGAGGCGGGCGATGGAGATGGGTTCGCCGGTTTCCTCGCAATAGCCGTAGTTGCCTTCCTCGATCTTTTCGAGGGCGGCGTTGATTTTCGAGATCAGCTTGCGTTCGCGGTCGCGGGTGCGCAGCTCGAGCGCGTGGTCGGTCTCGGCCGAGGCGCGGTCGGCGATGTCGGGCTTCTGCAGATTGTCTTCCTGCATTTCCTTGATCGTCTCTGTGGATTCATTGAGCAGCTCGGCGCGCCAGCGGATGAGTTTCTGGCGGAAATATTCCAGCATCACCGGATTCATGAACTTCTCTTTTTCGGAAGGACGGTAATCCGGCGGCAGAATGGTCGATGAGGTTTCGGACAGTGCGCTCATGTGTTTACCTTAAGATTTCAGCATGTCTTAAATTATAATCCCGCAGTCCTTAATAAACAATTGTGGACTGCAGAATCGCCCTTCATTAATGAAAAAGAAGCGGAAATACCAGCAAAAAACGCGTTTTACGGGAAAAACTCCTGATCTGGGGCAGGTTTTCCACATCTTTCGTAAAAGAAGAACGCCTGTTCAGGCCGCATTTTTATTTGACATACCCTTGGGTCAATATTACGGTAATCACCAAATTCGAAATCATATAGGAGAAAAAGATGTCCGACATGTTTGACGGCAAGCCTGCCCCCGTCATTGCCAAAGAAATGGCCGAACTGGTGTGCAAGGAACAAACCGAAGCGCAATTCGCCGCGCTGGCCGCGCGCGATGAAAAGGCCCGCAGCTTCGTCATCGACCGGCTGGAGAAAGACGCGCTCGCCCTCATCGGCAACTTTCAAGCCATGGTGGAAGACGAAGGCCTGACGCGCGCCCGCAAGAAATTCATGGGCATCCGCGCCCCCGATCCCGTCGCCGCCGTCAACGAAGAACAGGCGCTCACCGTCATCATCCTACAGGTCGTGAAGGCGAAAGGCGATGCCGCGGACCCGCTACTCAAGACGCTGGCCGACGAACTCTCCAAGCTGACCAAGGAGCAGACCGAGACCGAAAACGCGGTCTATGGCGCCGTGTTCGATACGCTGCAGAAGACCTTCGGCCCGCAACTGGAGGAAAATGAGCGCCTCATGAAGATCCAGGACGCTTTCGGCTGGCGCGTCACTGTCGGCGTGAAAGAGCATTTCAACAACGCCGGTAAAATCCAGGCTTTCGCGGCGGCAGCGACCGACGCCGACAACGCCGAGCAAAAAGCCGCGCTGAAAGGCCTGCTATATAAATCCGAACCCGAGGCCGCCCTGGCGTCGCTGACGGCGACCGATGTCTTCATGCGCGTCGCCCGCCGCGTCGGCACCGATGCGGAACTGGCCGGCCTTGTCAATGTCGACAAGCTGGACGCCAAGGACGTCGAGCTTCTCGAAAAGAACAAGCTCACGTCGCTGGCGGCGCTCGTCAAAACGGCGCTCGACAACAAGCCGAAGTAAAGGCGCTAAAAGTAGAATGTCATTCTGAGGGAGCGTAGCGACCGAAGAATCTCCCTTTGCCGCAATCAGGAAGGGAGATGCTTCGCTGCGCTCAGCATGACAAAGATCTTTGACGGATTTAACGCCCGAGCTTCGCGAGCTCGACCTGGACGCGCAGGTCGATGTCGTCGAGCAAGGACTGCAATTGCGGATCCAGCACATTGTCGCGATGGCTGGCGATGGTGCGCGCGAGCTGGTTGAGGGTAGCAACCGGAATGCCGCCCGACAAAAGCCCGAGGCGCACCTGGTCGAGCTGGTCGAGCAATTGCGCCGCGCGGCGGCGGCCTTTCTTGGCGGCCTCTTCCGAGCCGCTGTCGGCGGCTTCCTGGATGGACAGAAGCGCATCCAGCTGACCGATTTGCATAACGCCGCTGACCGCTTTATGGCCAGAGGCCTCTTCCGTGTCGTCGATCATGCCGCTGAAGGTCGAATCCCCGGACGGCTTCGCGCCGCCGGCTTTGGACGGTCCCGTGGACGGGGATGACTTTTTCGGGCCTTCGATTTTCATTCTATATATTATACGCCGCTTATTATGCAGAAACCAGTCGGCAATATTTGCCTTTCTCCAGCTCCTCCGCTTTTTACGTCATCCCCGCGAAAGCGGGGATCCCGTTGGTATTTCGGCGGGATTCCCGCTTTCGCGGGAATGACGCCGAAGGGTTTGGGCTGGCACGGATTTCGCAACGACATCTGCGGGAAGAACTGCCTTTTGGGATGGGTAGGAATTATGAACAGGGTCTGGAAAAGTTTCATTGTGGTCGTGCTGGCGGCGGTCGTCGCCAGCACTTCCTCCTTTGCCGCCTCTAAAAAGCCGGTGGCCGCGCCGCTCATGGCGGTGCCCGCGATGGCGCAGGGATCGACGCGCATCAAGGACATCGTCAATATCGAGGGCGTGCGCGACAACATGCTGGTCGGCTACGGCCTCGTCGTCGGCCTCAACGGCTCGGGCGATACGCTCAACAACTCGCCTTTCACTGAACAGTCGATCATCGGTATGTTGGAACGTTTAGGCGTCAACGTCCGCGACGACAAGCTGAACACCAAGAACATCGCCGCCGTCATGGTCACGGCCACGCTGCCGCCCTTCACCAACCAGGGCTCGCGCATCGATGCCACGATTTCGGCCATGGGCGACGCGAAGAGCCTGCAGGGCGGCACGTTGCTCGTCACCCCGCTGCTCGGCGCCGACAGCCAGGTCTATGCGGTGGCGCAGGGCCCCGTCGCCGTCGCCGGCTTCGCGGCCGCAGGACAGGCCGGCTCCTCGGTCACGCAGAATATTCCCACCACGGGCCGCATTTCGTCGGGCGCCATCGTCGAGCGCGAAGTGCCCTTCACCATGGATCATATGACGCAGACGCGCCTGGGCCTGCGCAACCCCGATTTCACGACCGCCCGCCGCATCGAGCTCGCGATCAACAACTACCTGCAATACCCGGCCGCCCGGGCCGAAAACCCCGCTTCCGTTGCGCTGCAGGTGCCTCCCGGCTACAAGGCGGGCATCGTCAACCTGATCACCGACATCGAACAGCTGCGCATCAACCCCGACGAAGAAGCCAAAGTCGTCATCGACGAGCGCTCGGGCGTCATCGTGATGGGCAAGGACGTGCGTATCTCGACCGTGGCGCTGGCGCAAGGCAACCTGACCATCCGCATCACCGAAACGCCGCAGGTGTCGCAGCCCGCGCCCTTCTCGCAGCAAGGCGACACCGTCGTCGTGCCGCGCACCGACCTCCAGGTCGACCAGCAGACCGGCAACAAGATCGCCGTGCTGCCCGAGGGCGTGAGCCTGCAGGCCCTCGTCACCAGCCTCAATGCGCTGGGCGTCGGCCCCCGCGACATCATCACCATCCTCCAGTCCATCAAGGCGGCGGGCGCGCTGCAAGCCGACATCGAGGTGATGTGATGACCGCGATGTCCGCAACCCCTCTCGCCTCGACTGCCGCCATGCAGGGCCTCGGCCAGGCCGCCAAAACGGCCGATCCGAAAACGGCGGCCGCGGCCAAGGACTTCGAGGCCGTGTTCCTGTCCGAGATGTTCTCGCACATGTTCGAAGGCCTCAATGTCGATCCGATGTTCGGCGGCGGCCAAGGCGAAAAGATGTTCCGCGGCATGCTGGTCCAGCAATACGGCAAGATGATGGCGCAGGGCCACGGCATCGGCATCTCCGACCAGTTGCAGAAAATGATGATTCAAATGCAGGAAGGAAAGAAAGCATGAGCACGGCAAACACCTCCGCGGTCAAGCGCCCGCTGGCGAGCGACATCACGGACATCATGTCGTTAATCGAGGACTTCGGCGCCCTGCTGCTGCGCGAAACCGCGGCGCTCAAGAAAGCGGATTTCCGCGCGGTGGACACGCTCCAGCCCGCCAAGCGCCAGATGGCGCTGCAATACCAGAACCTGGTCGTCGCGCTCAGCGCGCGCAAGGGCGAAATCGGCGGGCTCGACATCACCTCGCGCGAGCGGCTCGTCAAGGCGCGCACGGGTTTCACGATCATCCTGGGCGACAACCTCAAGGCTCTCGAGACGGCCAAGCGCAGCGCGCGCCGCCTCGTCTCCAGAATTCTCGACGCCGCCCGCAAGACGGTCGTCGACGAGAAGCAGACCAACTACACCTCCGGCGGAAAGGCGCAGGCCTATAAAACCTCGACCTTGTCTTTGTCGGTGGACCAGAAACTATAACGGAACAGAACTAAAGAGTACTACCACTCCCTCCCAAGCGGGCTGCCCGTTTTCCCAACGGGCAGCCCATCGGAGGTTCGCGTTTCCGTGCCGCGCACCGTTTTTGCTGCGCGGGATTTTGCATGCGCGCATATATTTCTGAACAGAAAAAATCCCCTCCCCGAAAAAACTGGCACGGGTCCTGCAAGGATAGCCTCGGATAATTACGCGAGGTTCATCCTTGGCTTCGATACTCAACATTGCAGGACAAGTCCCCCAGGCGGGCGCGAAAACCGCGCCGGCGCAAGGGGCAGGCTCAGCCCAGGACGGGCTGATGGCCTTCCTCAATGTGCTGATGGGCCAGGGCGGCAGCGCTCCTCCGGGCAATGATCTCGCGGCAAAAATTGCCTCGATCCTGAAAAACGGCGCGGCCGGCGCGGACGATCTGACCGCCCTGTTGCAAAAGCTCTATCCGAACGCCAGCACCAGCCAGATCCAGCAGGCGGTCACGCAACTTGAAGCTGGAACGCCGGATGCCGCGACCGTCAAGGCGACGCTGACAAGCGATCTTTCCTCGACCTTCGCGCCGGGACTGCAGGAAAATCCCGACATTATGTCTCACCTGCAGCAAAAGCTGGATGGCCTGACGCAGCAGGGGCCGGTTACGGCGGACAAACTGGCGCAGTTCCGCAATGACGCAATCTCTTATATGAAGAGCAAGGGCGTCGATGCCTCCGCGATGGACGATTATCTCGTCTCGCTCGCCAACACCGCCGGAAACGCGCTGTCGACCCAGCTCGCAGCGCAGCTCGCAATGCCGGTGTCGGACCAGGAGATCGCCGCGGCTCAGCCTTCGCCCGATTCCGCGACCGTGTCCGCCACGACGCAGGCGAGTTCCTCCAATAATTCCTCCGCGACGGCAACCGCCGCGGATGATGGCGACGAAACACAATCGCCGAAGACGCAAGCGCAGGCAGAAGGCCTGCCCGCCTCTCCGGCAACCGATACCGCTGCGGCTACCTCCAAATCTCAGGAGATGCAGGCCGACAAGAAGGCGAACGCCGACCAGCAGACAAAAGCGCAAGCGCATGGCGCGGACAAGCAGGCGGCGCTTTCACAAGGCGCCGATGACGATGCGGCAACGCCTGCGCCTTCGCAAGCTTCCAACACCGCGTCCGAGGCGAAGCCGCTGCCCGCGGCCGCGCTGCATTTCCTCGCCATGAACCAGTCGCAGGGCAACGACGCTTTCGGCAATTCCGGCAGCAGTGACCAGCAGGCGTCGCAGAACGCGGGCGGCCAGGTGAACGCCGCCAGCCTGACGCCGAACGCCGTTGCGGCGAATTCCTTGAGCTTCATCAACTTCATGAATTCGGCCCCCGCTGTGGCCGCCACGACGACGCCCGCGACGGTCCAGAACATCGCACTGCAGATCCAGCAGAACGCCCAGCAGGGCATCACCACTTTCACGATGCAGCTGGAACCCGCCGAGCTCGGCCGCCTCGAGGTGCGCCTGAAGTTCGACCGCGACGGCGGCATCAAGGCCCACCTGATCGCGGACAAGCCGGAGACGCTGACCGCACTGAAAAACGACTCCGCGCAGATTCACCGCATCCTCCAGCAGACGGGACTCGACGCGGACGAAAATTCGCTCAGCTTCGACCTGCGCCAGCAGGGCCAGCAGCAGGGCAGCAACCCCTCTTACAGCGGCGCGGGCCAGGCGTCGCCATACGCTGACACGCTCGTGCCGACCGACACGATCAACGCGAACATTGCCATCCAGTCGGCGGGGTATATCCGCCAGGGTGGCGTCAACATCATGGTCTAAGGGTTATATAAGGAGTACGTCAAAATGACGAGCGCAGTATCAAACACACCGACCCCTGCCGCGACAACGCCGGCTGCGTCTTCGAGCGCGTCGACTCCGAGCTCGACCGGCACCGGCACCGATGCCGCGGCGCTCGACCAGAACTTCAACCAGTTCCTGTCGATGCTGACGACGCAGCTGCAGAACCAGGACCCGCTGAACCCGATGGATACGGCGCAGTTCACCCAGCAGCTGGTCATGTTCAGCCAGGTCGAACAGCAACTGAAAACCAACAGCACCCTGAGCTCGTTGCTTTCCATGCAGTCGGTCAACACCACCGCGCTGGGCGTCAGCTTCATCGGCAAAGATGTCCAGGCCGCGGGCTCGACCTTCACCGGCGGCGGCGGCAGCACGTCAGCTCTTGCCTACAGCCTGCCCACGACGGCGGCCAAGGGCACCATCGCGATCACCGACGCGAACGGCAACGTCGTCTTCAACCAGCCGATCAACCTCGCGACGGGCACGCACGACTTCTCGTGGAATGGCACGAACCTCGACGGCACGGCGGCGCCCGCGGGCACATATACATTGACTGTCAGCGCGCTCGACGCGAGCGGCAACGCGATCAACACGACCGGCTTCGTTCCGGGGCGCGTAACGAGCCTCGAGACCGCCGACGACGGCACGCTGATGCTCAACGTCAACAACAACCTCGTCCCGATGACGGACGTGCGCGAAGTTTCTTCACCCGCCTCTTGAAAACTGGCACGGGCGTTGCAAGAGAAGTTTTGAGTTTGATTTTAGCGCCGGCAAAAAAGTCCGGCAGAAAAATGGAAGGAGACTAACATGAGTGTCTTTGGTGCGCTTTTCACGGCGGTGTCGGGCCTCTCCGCGCAGAGCCAGGCGATGGGCATGATCTCGAACAACATCGCGAATATTTCCACGGTCGGCTACAAGCGCACCGACGCGAGCTTCTCCAGCCTCGTGACAAACCAAAGCCAGTCGACCGAATATTCCTCGGGCGCGGTCAACGTGACGCAGAACAACCGCATCGACCTGCAGGGCATCCTGCAGCAGAGCTCGTCGGCCACCGACCTCGCGATCTCGGGCAACGGCTTCTTCGTCGTGAAGAGCTCGACCACCGATCCGAACGCCGAAACGCTCTTCACCCGCGCTGGCTCCTTCTCCGAAGACCAGAACGGCAACCTCGTCAACACGGCTGGCTATAATCTCTACGGCTACCAGCTCGACCAGAACGGCGCCATCGTCGGCTCGTCCAGCAGCGTGTCGTCGCTCGTTCCCGTCAATGTCGCCTTCCCGAACGGCCTGACGCAGCCGACCTCCACGGTGTCGATGACCGCGAACCTCGACTCGACCCAAGGCGCGGACGGCATCACCGACTTTTCGCGCGACATCACCGTTTACGACAGCCTGGGCGATGCCCACACGCTGACGGCGCAATTCCAGAAGCTTTCTCCCGCGGACGCGAACACGGTCGGCACAGTGGACCTGTCCTCGCTCAACGGCGGCACCTTCCAGCCCGGCACCGACAGCTTCGACGTCACGAACGTCAACGGCACCACGACCGTCACGCTCGACGGCGACGTAAACAAGCTCCTGACGGACCTGAACGCAATATCGGGCATCGCCGCTCACCTTGATGCCACCAATCATCTCGTCATCGAGGACACGACCGGCGACCCCAGCGGCCTGACGCTCACGGATGATACACCGGATACGCCGCTTGAAACCCAGCTCGGCATCACGCCTAACACCTATTTGCCCACGGATTACACGACCAATGAACTTTCCGGCGTCACGCCGAACCAGCCCACCACCTCCGACGGCTGGTGGCAGGTTTCCTTCGTCGACCAGGGCGTGGGCACGAACACCGTGCTCGGCAACGTCAACTTCAACAGCGACGGATCGCTGAACGCGGCAAAAGACCTCAGCGGCAACGTCAACGTCCAGCTGGGCACCATCAACTGGGGCAACAGCTCGAGCCCGCAGACGATCATGTTCAACATGGCCAACATCAACCAGAACTCCGGCCCCTATAACGTCGCCTCCGTCGACCAGAACGGCACGCCGCTCGGCTACAAGACCGGCGTCTCGGTCGGCTCCGACGGCAAGGTGAACGTGCAGTTCTCAAACGGCCTGTCCCGCGACGTTTATCAGCTCGCCCTCGGCACCTTCCCCGACACCAACGGGCTGTCGCCGGTGACCGGCAACGTCTTCCGCGTTTCGGACACGTCGGGCAACGTGGTGCTGAACGCGGCGAACGCCGGCGGCGCCGGCACCGTCCAAGGCGGCGCGCTCGAGGAATCGAACGTGGATATCGCCGACGAGTTTTCCAAGATGATCGTCACCCAGCAGGCCTATTCGGCCAACAGCAAGGTGATCCAGACCGCAGATCAGATGACTCAAACCCTCTTGCAAATCAACCCGTAACCCCTGAATTCAACTTCTTTGTCTTAAGAAAGGATATTTATCATGTCTGACATCGTTCTTACATCCGCAATGCAGGCGAACCTGCTGAGCCTGCAGAACACCCAGAAACTCCTCGACCAGACCCAGCTGCGCCTCGCCACGGGCCTCAAGGTGAACAGCGCGCTGGACAACCCGGTCGAATATTTCTCCGCGCAAGGCCTCAACAACCGCGCGTCCGACCTGTCCAACCTGCTCGACTCGATGGGCCAGGCGATCCAGACGGTGCAGGCCGCCAACAACGGTATCACCGCGATCACCAGCTTCCTGCAGCAGGCCCTCGCCCAGGCGCGCACGTCGCTCGCCAACGCGCAGGCGCACAGCGGCAACAACACCAACGCCGCGGCGGACTCGTCAACGTTGGCCAGCCTCACCGGCCAGATCACCCACATGGCGGCCGATTCCAACTACCAGGGCGTCGCGCTGCTCAACGGCGCCAGCAACAAGCTGAAAGTGGTGTTCAGCGAAGCGAACACGACGTCCGCTTTGACGCTGACCGGTGTCGACCTGACGCCGACCGGCCTAAACATCACCGCCGGCACCAGCGGCACGCTGAAACTGGACAATACAACCGACATTAACAACGCCATCAAGGCAATCGATGCCGCCATCACCCAGGTCCGCAACGATGCGACGAGCTTCGCGAACAACCTCAGCATCATCCAGACCCGGCAGGATTTCACGAAGAACATCATCAATACGCTGACGACCGGCGCGAATGACCTGACGGTGGCCGACAAGAACGAGGAGGGCGCCAAATTGCTGGCACTGCAGACCACGCAGCAGCTGGGCATCACATCGCTGTCCCTCGCGTCGCAGGCGAACCAGTCGATCCTCAAGCTCTTCGGATAATTTACCGATACCTGAACTTAAGACAAAGCGGCCGGAGGCAGAAGTCTCCGGTCGTTCTTTTTAGGCTTGATTCCTTCATCCCCCTGCATGACATTAAAAGGCATGAGAGGGAAAAAAACAGGATTGGGCGCGACGCCGCCGCGCGACGGGAGCGACAGCCTGCGCGCCGCGCGGGAGCTTGTCCGCCAGGGCCGCCGCGCCGACGCCGAAACGATGTACCGGAATATCCTGAAAAAAGACCCGCGCGCCCTTCCCGCGCTCGTGGGCCTTGGGCTGCTGGCGATCGAAAAGGGCGAGCTCGCGGAAGCCGACGGTTTCCTGACACGCGCCGCGGCGCTGGCGCCGGCCGACAGCGTGCCCGTCTCAATCCTCGCGACCGTAAAAATGAGCCGGGGCGATGTCGACGGCGCGCTCGATTGCGCGGTAAAGGCCGTCGCGCTGCCGCCGTCTGTCGGCGTGCTCCAGCGCATGGGAGGACTATTTCGCGACGCGGGCCAGTTCGCGCGCGCCCAGGATTGCTATGAGCGCGCCATCCGCATCAAGCCCGATCACGTGCCGGCCTGGTTCAACCTCGGCACCATCCGCAAATTCAAGGCGGACGAGCCCGAGTTCAGACAGCTGCTGAAGCTGAAAGACAAGGCGGAAACTTTGAGCGCCGAAGACCGCGCGGCGCTTCATTTCGCGCTCGGCCGGGCGCTCACCGATCAGGGCGACGCGGAACAGGGCTTTGCCGAATTCGCGGAGGCCAACCGCATCAAGCGCGCCAGCTTCACCTATGATGCCACGGCGCTCGAACGGCATGTCGATAATATTATCGCGTTGTTCAGCGAAGACGTCGTCCACAAGCATCGCGGCAAAGGCGTGAATGATCCGCGTCCGATCTTTATCGTGGGCATGCCGCGCTCGGGGTCGACGCTGACCGACCAGATCCTCTCCAGTCATCCGGACGTGCGTTCGGCGGGCGAGACCAAGCTGTGGAGCAGCTGCATTCCCGCCTTCGTGCAGGGGGACAGTCCGCAGCTGATGCAAGCGGCGGCGCCCGCGATCACGAAGGAGCTTATCGACGGCATGGCGCCGTCCATGCTGTCCGGAATCGCGAAGAGATATCTCGACGTCACCGACCCCGTCGCGAAAGGCGCGAAACACCTCGTCGACAAGATGCTGTACAATTATTTCTGGATCGGCATCATCCGCCTCGCGCTGCCGGAGGCAAAGATCATCCACTGTACGCGCGATCCCGTCGATACCGGCCTGTCGATCTGGCAGCTGCTGTTCAGCGACGGCACGCTCTGGGCCTACGACCAGCGCGAGATCGGCCGTTACTACCTCGCCTATAAGAAACTCATGGATCACTGGAACCGTGTTTTTCCGGGCGAAATTTATGAGGCCAATTACGAACGGATGATCGCCGACCAGGAAGGCGAGACGCGCCGGCTGCTGGCGGCCTGCAACCTGCCCTGGGACGCGCGCTGCCTGAACTTCCACGAGACCGAACGCACCGTGACGACCTGGAGCGCGACGCAGGTCCGGCAACCGATATATAAAGACGCCGTCAAAAAGTGGAAGAAATACGAGCGTTATCTTCAGCCGTTGATCGAAACCATCGGGCCGGGGCCATGAACCGTAAGGAGCGCAGGGAGAAAGGCGCCGGGCCAACCGGCGGCGGGAATTTGGCGGCACTGCTGCGCCGGGCGCGCGAGCTTGTCGTCAAAGGCGCGCTGGCGGAGGCGCATTTCCTTTACGAGCAAATTTTGAAAGACGATCCAGATAATGCGGGCGCGCTGCTCGACCTCGGCGTCGCAGCGCTCGAACGCAAGGATATCGCGGCGGCGGCACCGCTGCTGGAAAAGGCCGCGCGCCTGTCGCCGGAAAACCCCTGGGCGCTGATGGCGCTGGCCGTCGTGAAGATGGAGCAGCGCGACGGCGACGCGGCTCTCGCCCTGTGCGAAAAGGCGGAGAAGCTCGACCCGTCGGCCGAAGCGCTGACCAAGCTCGGCCTGTTTTACAAGGAAACAGGATATCTCGACCGCGCAGCCTCTTGCCTGCGCAAGGCGGTCGACAAGAAGCCCGAACTGGTCATGGCCTGGTTCAACCTGCGCGACCTCAAGAAATTTTCGCCCGCTGATCCCGATCTTGACCGGCTTGACGCCGTTGTGGCGAAAAGCGGCGCGCTGCCGGCCCGCCAGCAGGCGCAGCTGCAGTTTGTGTTGGGCAAGGCCTGGTTAGACGCTGGAGACACCGACCGCGCTTTCGATCATTACGCGAAAGCCAATGCGATGAAGCGCGGCGCCGTTGCTTATGACATCGCGAACTTTGAGCAGTACATTGAAAACATCATCGCCCATTTTGACGAAAATGCAGTCCGCCGTCTGCGGCATATGGCGGCGAGCGGTAGCGAACGGCCAATATTCATCGTCGGCATGCCACGCTCGGGCTCGACGCTGGTGGATCAGATCCTCGCGAGCCATCCCGCCGCCGCGAGCATCGGCGAATCGCGGGCGTTCCAGGACGCGGTGCCGGTCGTGCCTAACGCCGAGGTCCGCGCCGGATATTTTTCAGCGCAGACCGCCAGCATTTCGAAAAGATTCATCGAACAACTGGCGCCGGACGTTTTCGGCGACATCGCGACAAAATATCTTGCGGCAAACGAGGTGAATGACGCCGCGCGCGTGGTCGACAAGATGCTGTTCAACTTCGTATGGACCGGCCTTATCCGCCTCGCCTTCCCCAAGGCGCGCATCATCCATTGCGCGCGTGACCCGCTCGACATGGGCCTGTCCATCTGGCGCATGCATTTCGCGGGCAATGTTCCCTGGGCTTACGACCAGAAAGATATCGGGCGTTATTACCACGCTTACCAGCGGCTGATGGCGCATTGGCACCGGCTGTTCCCGGGTGAGATTTACGACCTGTCTTATGAGGCGATGGTGGCAGACCAGGAAGCGGAAACGCGCAAGCTCCTGGAATATTGCGGCCTGCCGTGGGACGAGCGCTGCCTGAATTTTTACGCGGCCGGCCGCCGCATTTCCACCGCCAGCTTCGTGCAGGTGCGCAAACCCGTATATAAAGACTCGGTGGGCAGCGGAAGGAAATACGCCAAATACCTGCAGGCGCTGATCGAAACGCTGGAGGCTGCACGATGAACCGCAAGCAGCGGCGCGCGGGCGGAAGCTCGTCCGGCGGCGGCAAGACGGCGGGTCTGATCGCAGCGGGCATCGCCGCGGTCGAGCGCAACGACATTGCGGGCGCGGCGCCACTGCTGGAACAGGCGGCCGCCGCGGACCCGAAGAACCCCTGGGCGCTTATCGGCCTGGCGGTGGTGCGGATGGAACAGCAGGATCTTCCCGCCGCGCTGAAGCTCGCCGAAAAGGCGCAGCGCCTCGACTGCCCGCCCGAAGTGCTGGCCAAGCTCGGGCACCTGTACAAGGAAGCGGGGCAGCTGGATCGCGCGCGCCAGCACCTGCGGCAGGCGCTGGTGAAAAAGCCGGACTATGTCATGGCCTGGTTCAGCATGCACAATCTCAAGACCTTCGCGCCTGGTGACACCGACCTGGTCAAGCTGGAAACTCTGGCCGCGAAGCCAGGTCTTTCGCCACAGGACCGCATCTATCTCGAATTCATTCTCGGCAAAGCCTATATCGACGCAGGCGACGCCGACCGCGGTTTCGCGCATCTGGCCAAAGGCAATGCGCTGAAGCGTACGACTTATACGTATGATATCTCGACTTTCGAGACGTACATCGACCACATCATCCTGAATTTCGATGCTGCAACGGTGCGCCGTCTGCGCGGCAAGAGCGCCGTGATGAACGATCAGCCGATTTTCATCATCGGGATGTTCCGCTCGGGCTCGACGCTGGCCGACCAGATTCTCGCGAGCCACCCGGATGTCCGCAGCCTGGGCGAGGCGAAATTCCTTCAGCAGTCCATCCCCGTCATTCCCGAGGCGGGCGACAGCGGCAAGGTCCCCGTCCTTTCGAAAGCCTTCATCGATAGGCTGGATGGCGCGATGCTCGGCGATATTGGCCAGAAGTATCTCGCGGCGACGGCGCCTTTTGCACAGGATGCGCGGCGCGTTGTGGACAAAATGCTGTTCAATTACCTGTGGGTCGGACTGATCCGCCTCGCCCTGCCGGGGGCGAAGATCGTCCATTGCAGCCGCGATCCCGCCGATCTTGGCCTGTCGATCTGGCGCACCCATTTTTCCGCCAATCTCCCCTGGGCTTACGATCAGGCGGAGATTGCGCGGTACTACCGCGGCTATGCCCGGCTGATGGATCACTGGCGGCGGCTGTTCCCGGGCGAATTCCACGATTTGCCGTATGAAGCCATGATCGCGGACCAGCGCGGCGAGACGGCAAAGCTGCTCGATTACTGCGGCCTGCCTTGGGACGAGCGCTGCCTCGATTTCCACAAAACCGAACGCCGTGTCACGACCGCCAGCGAAGTGCAGGTGCGCCAGCCGATCTATGCAGATTCCCTGCGCAAATCCGCCAAATATGACAAGCACTTGCAGCCCCTGCTCTTGAACCTCAACGGCGCTTAAACCATCTGGCTTGATTATTGCATTCATTCCAAGGGAGACTATGGAGAACCGTAGTCGGGAGGGGGAAGCATGAATCGTCAGGAACGTCGCGCCAAAGGCATCAAAGGCAAAAAGGGCGACTCCGTCATTACCGGCGAAGCCATCAAGATCGCGCGGGATCTCACGAACGTTCATAAGTACGAGGAAGCTGAACAACTTTATCTTAAAATACTGAAATTCGACCCTGAAAACGAGGTTGCGCTGGTCGACCTTGGCATCGGTTACGTGCGTGACAATAAACTCAAAGACGCCGAAAACCTGGTCAAAAAAACGCTTCGCCTGAATGATAAAAGCTGTCCTGCCGTGGTTGTTCTTGCCGTTATCAGGATGGCGCAGTCCGACGTGAAAGAAGCCCTTCGCCTGACGGAAAAGGCCCTGAAACTAAATCCCTCGCCGCAAATCCTGAACCGGATTGGCGTTCTGTTTATGGACGCAGGCCAGCTCGACCGCGCCAGGGAATATCTCTCACAGTCCGTCGCACGGAAGCCTGACTATATCGAAGGCTATTACCACCTGAAACAGTTGCGCAAGTTCACGCAAGGAGAAATCGACGCGCTGCTGAAAATAGAAAGTGAGCAGAAGATTTCCCTCGAAGAAAAAATCAGGCTCGATTTTACCCTCGGCAACGCTTTGCTGGAAAACGGAAATGTCGACGAAGGTTTCAGCCGTCTGGCGGATGGCAATTTCCTGAAGCGCGCGACCTATCAGTTCAGCATTGACAATCTGGAGAAATATTTCGACAGCATGATCTCGCTGTTCAGCGAGGATGTCGTCAAGAGGCTGCGCGGCAAGCCGCCGGTCGACAGGAACATACCGATATTCATCGTCGGCCTGCCGCGGTCCGGCTCGACCCTGGTGGACCAGATCATCTCAAGCCATCCTGACGTAAGCAGCATGGGCGAATCAAAGGCGCTCCCGGCCTGCATTCCCGTGTTCCCCAACGAAGAAATACCTAATTACTTCGCGGCGAACGCCCCGTCCGTCACTCGGAAGTTCGTCGACGCGCTGAATCCCGAATTGCTGGATGATATCGCCAAAAAATACCGCTCGATTTCGGCGCCTTTCGCCGAAACGACGAACCATGTGATCGACAAGATGCTGTTCAACTTCGCCTGGGTCGGCCTGCTGCGGCTCGCCTTTCCGGAGAGCAAGATCGTCCATACCGTCCGCGATCCGGTCGATACCGGTTTTTCGATGTGGAAACTTTTATTCACGGACGATATCCCCTGGAGCAGCGACCTGAAGGAAATCGGCCGTTACACCAGGGCCTATCAGAAGCTCATGGCGCACTGGCACAGGCTTTTTCCGGGCGAAATTTACGATCTGAGCTATGAGACGCTGGTCGCCGACCAGGAAGGGGAATCGCGCAAGCTGCTCGAGTTCTGCCGACTTCCCTGGACTGACCACGTGCTGAATTTCCATGAAACCGAGCGCAGCGTCCAGACCGCCAGCTCGGCCCAGGTGAGGAAGCCGATTTACAAGGATTCGGTCAAGAAATGGAAGAAGTACGAGAAGCAGCTGAAGCCGCTTATCGACGCGCTCGGCATTCCGGAATAACATTTCCGCCAATAAAACGGGGAAAATCGCGGTTAATTTTCGGTAAACCGCCCCTTTAAAGCTTTCTTAACCGCAGTCATGCAATGATGAGACATGGCAAAGGGAAGTATTCCCGACGCCTCAATACATAACGCATAACCTTAGGAAAGGAAAATGCCATGAGTAACGTTACCCTTACGTCTGCAATGAACGCAAACCTTCTCAGTTTGCAAAAAACGCAGACTCTCCTCGATCAAACCCAGCTCCGCCTCTCGACAGGATTGAAAGTGAACAGCGCACTGGATAACCCCAGTTCGTATTTCGCCGCTCAAAGCCTGAACAACCGCGCAGGCGACCTCTCGAACCTCCTGGATTCGATGGGCCAAGCGATCCAGACCGTGCAAGCGGGAAATAATGGTATTACGTCGATTACTTCGTTTCTGCAGCAGGCCCTGGCGCTCGCGAAAAATGCGCTCTCGACCGCCAATGCTCATACCGGTGCTAACACTAATGCCGTCGCCAACAACGCGGCTTTCACTGCCATTACGAAGCAGATCACTAATATGGCGGGCGACTCCAGCTATCAGGGGATTTCTCTGATAAATGGGACCGCAAGTACTCTGAAAGTGCAGTTCAACGAAACCAACACGCACACTTTGACTATTAGCGGCACTGACGACACGGCAACCGGCCTCAGTATTAATGGGCTCACACTGGGCTCCAACGTCGCCGGCGATGCTGGCACTATCCAGTCGACGATTGATGCCCTTAACTCGGCGATCACCAAGGTTCGTAACGACGCTTCGAGCCTCGCCAATAATCTGAGTATCATCCAGACCCGCCAGTCCTTCACGCAGGACCTGGTTAATACCCTTCAGGCCGGCGCGAACGACCTGACGGTGGCCGACAAGAACGAGGAAGGCGCCAAACTGCTGGCACTGCAGACCACGCAGCAGTTGGGCATCACGTCCCTGTCTCTTGCGTCGCAAGCCAACCAGTCGATTCTCCGCCTGTTCCCGTAACAGCAGGAAAACGAAAACAAAAAAGGGCCGGCGGCAGAAGCCGCCGGTTCTTTTTTTGCTCATTCGTCATTGGCGAAAGCGGGAATCCTGTGCCGACGGAGCGTTTCCGAATGTCGGGAGATTCCCGCTTGCGCGGGAATGACGATCTGGCTGGCACGGTATTTGCTCCTATATTCCCGATATGGGATAATACCCATCGACAGGCATTGGAAGAATTCCATTTATGTAAAGGAGAGAATCTCTATGGCCCTCATCATCGACCTTAAACCCAAGGAGCGCGTGATCATCGGCAACGCGCTGATCACGAACGACGCGACGCGCGCGCGCCTTCATATCGAAGGCGATGCCGCCATCCTGCGCGAAAAAGACATTCTGCGCGAAGAGGATGCCAATTCGCCCTGCAAGCGCATTTATTTCACGATCCAGCTCATGTATCTGTCGGACGATCCGATGAAGCTGCATGAGCTTTATTTCAGCCAGGTGAAGGATGTCCAGCATGCGGCGCCCAGCACCGCCCCCATGTTCATGAAGATCAACGATTTCATTCTCGGCGATCAGTATTACAAGGCTTTGAAAGAAGCGCGCCACCTGATCGAATACGAACAGAAGTTGATCGCGAATGTCGGACCAGCATAATCCCTACGGCCGCGCCGCCGCCGCCTACGGCAATACCGCCTCGACCGCCGATCCGCGCGCGCTGGAAGGGCAAGTGCTGTTGAAAGCGGCTGCCCACCTCGAAGAGCTGTCGCGGCGCATCAAATCGGGCGAAAAAGTGCCGCTGGAAGATATCAGCAAGGCTGTCGACTATAACCGCAAGCTGTGGACGGTCTTCGCCAGCGACACCGCAAACCCGGACCATCCGCTGCCCAAGGAACTCAAGAATAACATCGCTTCGCTGGCGATGTTCATGTTCAAAACCTCGATCGCCGTGCTGGTCACGCCGACGCCTGAGAAAATCCAGCCGATGATCGACATTAACCGCACCATTGCCTCGGGCCTGATGAAGGTGCCCAAACCGCCGCCTCCACCCGCCCCGGCCGACGCCCGGAAAGGCGCACCGCTGCCGCAAAAGCAGTCCACCGCTCCCGAAAAACCGACCGAGAACCCGTCGGGCAAAAAAGGCTCGACCGACAGCCTGGTTTGAGGAGCTTTCTGTGAAAAACAAACAGAAGAAGCCGAAACTTCCCCGGAGTCGGGCGGCGCAAGCCCTGGCCGACCCGCGCCACCGCCAGCGCGTCATTCCGGACAAGCGCCGCAAGTCCGCGTTGAAATCGATGCTGACCGACATTGCGGAAGAAACCGGAACGCCGAAAAAACGGCGTTCCTGACATGCCTCGTTCGAAGGCTGCTCATCCTACATCGATTTGCGATTAAGCGTCGACTGACTGCGTCGAGGATTGCGCGCTGGGCGCGCTTTGCGCGCCGCTGGAGGTGTACGAAGCGGTCGTCATGGCCACAATGATGTTCGACACCGAAGGCGTGCTCTGCGCGGCTGCCGCGGCCTGTGCGATGCCACCCGATGAGCCGTTAGAAGCGGAAGAACCGCCGTCCGAGGTGGCGGGAGCGAGTTGCGAAACTTCCTGCTGCTGCGCTGCCAGTTTTTCGGCGGTGCGGAACGCCTGGATCTGCGCCGGCGTCGGGTACTGAGCGGTCACCTGGCCGTCGGCGTCGACATCCTGAAGCACGGCCACGTTCTGCAGGTTGTTCACGAAAATGCGGGAGCCGCCATATTGCGGCGCTGGAGCGATCGGCGGCAGTGACGAGGATGAGGAGCCCTGAGACGCTATTCTCGAGGCGGTGCTTACACCGGATAATGTGCTGACAGACTCAATCATTTTCTATGATCCTGTTGCACGAGTCGAAAAGTAGTCTACTCCTACACTTCCTATAGTACGCCTATCGTCGGCAATTTGCAAGTAAAATTTCCAGTATATACAGTAGATTACTTGACTTTTATCATATATTCAATCGTTAACGATTTATTAATTACTTTGTTAGTACACTGTTAATACTTGCAATACTTTTACCACTTAAATTTCGTAAAATGCCCTTAAAAAACAGGCATTTATTATGCCTATGTAAAGTTTATTTTATTAATATGGAGAAAGAGCGGTTAACCAATCCATATTACTTGGAAGCTCCCAAGCCGCAAAATAAAGAGTTCTCAGAAGGATAATCTGAGTTGATGGGTAAGCAGATTAAAAAAGCGGCAAAACCATCGGGCAAAATTTGCCTAGTAGCGGGAAATTGGTTACTGTGGAGAAGTGGGGTTTCGGGTTTTTCATTATTATTTCTACGCCCGGATTCCCTTCTTTGAGCTGTTCAAAGCAAGGGGGGAATGAGCTGTGGACTCTCTGATCGAGACGCTGAAAAATCTGGGGCCTGGCCGGCTGGCCATGATGCTGCTGACCTTCTTCGGCCTTCTCATCTTCTTCATTTTCATCGCCGTCCGCTCCAGCGCCCCGTCGCTGACGCTGCTGTATGGCGGCTTGTCGTCGACCGACGCGACCGAAATGGCCGCCAAGCTCGAGAACGCGGGCGTCACCTATTCCTTGAGCGAAGACGGCACCAAGATCTCCGTGCCGCACAAGGACGTGGCAAAGTCGCGCCTGCTGCTGGCGCAGGAAGGCCTGCCGCACCAGGGATCGATGGGCTATGAGATCTTTGACCAGAAGCAGAGCTTCGGCGCGACCTCGTTCCAGCAGAACATCAATGCGCTGCGCGCACTCGAGGGCGAGCTGGCCCGCACCATCTCGACCATCGACCAGGTCAAGGGCGCGCGCGTGCACCTTGTTCTCCCGACAAGAGAATTGTTCAGCCGCGAGCAGCAGCCGGCCTCGGCTTCGGTGTTCCTGAACCTGCGCAATTCCGCCGGCATCGGCCAGGAGCAGGTGCAGGCCATCCAGCATCTCGTCGCTTCCGCCGTGCCGCAGCTGAAGCCCTCCCGCGTCGCCATCATCGACCAGGGCGGCAACCTGCTGGCCCGCGGCGAAGACGACAGCGACGCCAGCGCCACCGCCCGCAACAGCGCGGATCTGCGCCAGACGTACGAGCTGCGCCTCACCCGCTCGATCGAGGACATGGTGGGCCGCATCGTGGGCTACGGCAAGGTGCGGGCCAACGTCACCGCCGACATGAACTTCGACACCGTGACGCAGAACAAGGAAAGCTACGACCCCGACCAGCAGGTCGTGCGCTCGACCCAGACGGTCGAGGACAATTCGGCCGACAACTCGGGCGCCACGAACTCGACGGTCGCGGTGCAGAACAACCTGCCGGGGCTGCCCAATAATGCCAGCTCGACCACGCCGGGCGGCTCCAAGACCGCGCGCAACGAGGAAACCACCAACTATGAAATCGGCAAGACGGTCGAGAACATGGTGCGCGAAAGCGGGTCGGTGCAAAAGCTGTCCATTGCCGTCCTCGTCGACGGTTCTTACGTGACCGACACCGCGGCTCAGAAACCGAAGGACGCCAAGGCCGACTGGCAGGCGCCCAAGAAATACATGCCCCGCACCAAGGACGAGCTGGACCAGATTTCGACCCTCGTGAAGTCGGCCGTCGGCTATGATGAAAAGCGCGGCGACAAGGTCGAGGTCGTGAACATGCCCTTCGCCGAAAGCGACACTTACGACACGCCGCTGAAGGACGATACGCTATTCGGCTTCGCGAAGGCGGACCTCTTGGGCGTGGCCGAGACGCTGACGCTCAGCGTCGTGGCGGTCCTGATTATCCTGCTCGTCCTGCGCCCCTTGGCGGTGCATTTCGCCGTTTCGACGCGCAACGCGATCGCCAGCGCCCAGGACGACCAGTCCCTCCTGCCCGGGTCGCAGCAGCAGCAGCTTCCCGGTTCGCCGGTGACGGGCATGCTGGGCGGGCCGCAGAGCCAGTCGGAGCTTGAGAGCATGATCGACATGTCGTCGGTCGAGGGCAAGGTGAAGGCCTCGAGCGTGCAGAAGATTTCGGAGCTCGTGACCAACCATCCGAACGAAACCGTCTCCGTCATCCGCCAGTGGATGTCGCAGGAAGGCTGATAAGAAGGAGTACGCACATAGATGCGCGTCCGTGAAGATTACCGCACCCTGAGCGGGGCCGAAAAGGCCTCCATCCTGTTGCTTTCCATCGGCGAGGAATATACCGCCAAGATCTTCGAGCAGCTGGACGAGGACGAGATCCTCATCCTCTCGCAAACCATGTCGAACCTCGGCAAGGTGTCGTCGGGCGTCATCGAGCGCCTGTTCATCGAATTCGCCGAGAACATGACGTCCACCAGCTCACTCGTCGGCACGATGGATTCGACCGAACGCCTGCTCGCCAAGGTGCTGGGCAAGGACAAGGTCGACAACATCATGGAAGAGATCCGCGGTCCCGCCGGCCGCACCATGTGGGAAAAACTGTCCAACGTGAACGAGGATATCCTCGCCAACTACCTGCAGAAGGAATATCCGCAGACCGTGGCCGTCGTGCTGTCCAAAATCACGCCCGAACACGCGGCCCGCGTGCTGGCCCTCTTGCCCGAAGGCTTCGCAATGGAAGTCGTGATGCGCATGCTGCGCATGGAAGCGGTGCAGAAAGACGTCCTCGACGACGTCGAACGCACGCTGCGCACCGAATTCATGACCAACCTCGCCCGCACCAGCCGCCGCGACAGCCACGAGATCATGGCCGAGATCTTCAACAACCTCGAGCGCTCGGTCGAGGGCAAGTTCATGACTTCGCTGGAAGAGCGCAACCCCGACGCGGCCGAGAAGATCCGCAGCCTCATGTTCACCTTCGAGGACCTGGGCCGCCTCGACCCGTCGGCGATCCAGACGATCATCCGCACCGCCGACAAGGAAAAGATGCCGATCGCGCTCAAGGGCGCTTCCGACGCGATGAAAGACCTGTTCTTCTCGAACATGTCCGAGCGCGCGGCCAAGATCATGAAAGAAGACATGGGCGCCATGGGCCCCGTGCGCCTGAAAGACGTCGAAGAGGCGCAGTCGCACCTGGTTTCCGTGGCCAAGGACCTCGCCGACCGCGGCGAGATCACCGTAGTCACATCGAAGGATGAAGATGAGCTCATCTACTAAGGACGGTGAAGTGAAGAAATTCCTGTTCGACGCGCACGATTTCGACAGGGAGCGGGAAGAAGCGGCCAAGCCGGTCTTCACCGAGGAGCAGCTCATTGTCGCGAAAATGCAGGCGCAGGCGCAGGGCAAGGCCGAAGGCCTGAAGGAAGCCACGCAGCGCCAGGAAGAGCAGATCGCCAAGTGCCTCGCACAGATGGGCCTCGCCTGCGAAAAGCTCGTCGCGGCTGAGGGCGTGCGCGACGTGGAGCAGATGATCGCGGCCACCAAGCTCGCCATGCAGGTGGCGCACAAACTGCTGCCGCAGTTCGCGCAGCGCTTTTCGCTCGAGGAGATCGAGCGTGTTGTTTTACAGTCCATAGAAACGCGCCGCGAAGAGCCGCGCATCGCCATCATCGTGCCGACCGTGCACCTGGAGGCGCTGAAGGGCAGGATCGACCAGCTCGCGCACGAAAAAGGCTATGCCGGCAAGCTGATCATCATCGCCGACGACAACCTGGCGCCCACCGACTGCCGCGTCGAATGGGCCGATGGCGGGGCGGAGCGGCTGTACGAGCGCCTGTTCAGCCAGGTCGAGGCGGAATTCGCCAAGGCCATCGCGGGCATGCAGGCGACGCTGAAAGACATGAAGAAATAACCACTTTTATTAACCGGAGAGAGAAATGGCAAACCCCAACGATCCCAAGAACCCGCATGTGGTCCTCGAGGAAGTCGAGCCCCATGTGACGACCGAGGTCCGCAAGAAGGACATCGACGCGATCTACGATATTCCCGTGCAGATTTCCGCCGTGCTCGGCAAATCGACGATGCAGGTGAGCCAGCTGCTGAAACTGGGCCGCGGCGCAGTCGTCGAGCTGGACCGCAAGGTCGGCGAGGCCATCGACATCTACGTCAACAACCGCCTCGTCGCGCGCGGCGAAGTCATCGTCGTCGAAGACCGCCTGGGCGTGACGATGACGGAAATCGTGAAGTCCGACAAGTCGCCGCAATAGACTGGCGGGATGAGGGGGAATAAACCATGCGCCTGATGATCGTCGGGAGCCTGAACGGGCAAATCAGCACGGCCGGCAAGATCGCCATCGGCCGCGGCGCGAAGGTCACGCATACGGAAGACGTCGAGCAGGCCTTGGGCGCGCTGCGCACCGGCAAGGGCGCGGACCTGCTGATGGTCGACGTCAAGCAGGATATAGCGGGCCTCGTCGAGCAGCTGAAGGCCGAGCGCTTCGTGGTGCCTGTCGTCGCCTGCGGCATCGGCACTGATGCGGCATCGGCCGTACGCGCCATCAAGGCGGGCGCGAAGGAATATATCCCCCTGCCGCCCAACGCCGAGCTCATCGCGGCCGTCCTCCAGGCCGTGGCGGAAGAAAGCAACGCGATGATCGCGAACGATCCCAGCATGAAGGCCGTGCTGCAGGTCGCCGACCGCGTCGCGCCTTCGGAGGCGACAATCCTCATCACCGGCGAGTCCGGCACCGGCAAGGAGGTCATGTCGCGCTACATCCACCAGAAGAGCCGCCGCGCCGGCGGGCCCTTCATCTCGCTCAACTGCGCCGCCATCCCCGAAAGTCTGCTGGAATCCGAGCTGTTCGGCCACGAGAAAGGCGCCTTCACCGGCGCGGTCGCCAAGCGCCTCGGCAAGTTCGAGGAAGCCAACGGCGGCACCCTCCTCCTCGACGAGATCAGCGAAATGCACCCTTCCCTGCAGGCGAAGCTGTTGCGCGCCATCCAGGAGCGCGTCATCGACCGCATTGGCGGCAATACGCCCGTCAAGGTCGATATCCGCCTCATCGCGACCTCGAACCGCGACATGGAGCAGCATGTGCGCGAGGGCAAGTTCCGCGAAGACCTCTATTTCCGCCTCAACGTGGTGAACCTGCAGCTGCCGGGCCTGCGCGAGCGCCCGGCCGATATCCTGCCCATGGCCCGCATGTTCGCGGCGAAGTACAGCGAGCAGAACGGCATCCCGAACAAGAAATTCTCCGCCGCCGCCGAGGAGAAGCTCAAAACCCACCACTGGCAGGGCAACGTGCGCGAGCTGGAAAACACCATTCACCGCGCCGTGCTGGTGAGCCAGGACGAAGAGATCGAGGCGACCGCCATCATGCTGTCAGGCCAAAAAGCGGCCAGCGCCGCGCAGACGGCCGTCGCCGCCGCCAAAACGGTCGAAAAATCCGTGGCGACCGCGGGTGGCATGGCGCAGCCCGCCAATTCGCAGCCGCTCGTGGGCCGCACCGTAGCCGAGGTTGAGCGCGAGCTCATCCTGAACACGCTGGATCATTGCCTGGGCAACCGCACGCATGCGGCGAACATCCTGGGCATTTCGATCCGCACATTACGCAACAAGCTCAAAGAGTACGGCGATGCGGGCATCGCCGTGCCGGGCGGGGGTTGATAGATGGCTGAAGCGGCAGCCACGAACGGTTCGAGCGGAGGCTTTCGCCTCCGGGGCGACATTATCTTCGCAGCGGGCGTCATCGGGATCCTGATCGCGCTCGTCCTGCCCTTGCCCTCTTGGCTGCTGGACGCCTGCCTCGCCCTATCGCTGACTTTCTCGGTCCTGATCCTGATGACCGTGCTGTTCATCGAGCGGCCGCTGGATTTAAGCTCCTTTCCGACCATCCTGCTCGTCGCGACGATGATCCGCCTGTCGCTGAACCTCGCCTCCACGCGCCTGATTTTGGCGCACGGCTATGAAGGCAAATCGGCCGCCGGCCACGTCATCGAGGCCTTCGGCGGCTTCGTGATGCAGGATAATTTCGTCATTGGGGTGATCGTCTTCTCGATCCTGACCATCGTGAACTTCGTGGTCATCACCAAGGGTGCCGGCCGCATCGCCGAAGTCGCGGCGCGCTTCAGCCTGGACGCGATGCCCGGCAAGCAGATGGCCATCGACGCCGACCTGTCCGCCGGCCTGATCGACGAGAAGGAGGCCCGCCAGCGCCGCTCGAACCTCGAGCAGGAAAGCACCTTCTTCGGCTCCATGGACGGCGCGGCGAAATTCGTGCGCGGAGACGCGGTCGCAGGCCTGCTCATCGTCTTCATCAACATCATCGCCGGCATGATCATCGGGATGGTTCAGAAAGACCTGTCCTTTGACGATGCTGCGAATTTCTACACGCACCTGACGATCGGCGACGGTCTCGTCACACAGATCCCCGCGCTCATCGTCTCGGTCGCCTCGGGCATGCTCGTGTCGAAGGCGGGCGTGCAGGGTTCGTCGGACAAGGCTTTATTCGCGCAGCTCAGCAAATACCCGCAGGCCCTGGTCATGAGCTCGGGGCTCATGGTGGTTCTCGCGCTTGTGCCGGGCATCCCCGCCTTCCCCTTCCTCGTGATGGGCGCGCTGGCGGGCTTCTTTGGTTATCAGACCCTGCAGACCCGCAGCAAAGCGGAAGTCGCGAAGGTCCAGGCGGAAAAGGCGGCTGCCGCCAAGGCGCCCGTTGCCGAGGAGCCGATTTCGAAGGCGCTCGCCATCGACAATATCCGCGTCGAGCTGGGCTATGGGCTACTGCCGCTCGTGAACAATCCTGAAAAGGGCAAGCTGACCGAGCAGATCAAGGGCCTGCGCCGTCAGCTGGCCGAGGACATGGGCTTTATCCTGCCCTCCGTGCGCATCCAGGACAATCTGCAGCTTCCCGCCAACACCTACGTCGTGCGCATCAAGGAAATCGAGGCGGGCCGCGGCGATATCCGTCCCGAGATGCTGCTGTGCATGAACCCGCAAGGCGACAAGATCGACCTGCCCGGCGAACAGACGCGCGAGCCGACGTTCGGATTGCCGGCGATGTGGATCAACCCCGACTACCGCGAGGAAGCGCATTTCCGCGGCTATACGGTCGTCGATCCCTCGACCGTTGTCACCACGCATATCACCGAGATCATCAAGGACAATATGCAGGACCTGCTCTCCTACGCCGAGACGCAGAAACTGCTGGACGAGCTGCCCAAGTCGCACCAGAAACTGGTGGCCGACGTCATCCCGTCCAAAATCACGGTCACCGGCCTCCAAAGAGTATTGCAGAACCTGGTTTCCGAGCGCGTGTCGATCCGCGACCTGCCCACCATCCTGGAAGGCGTTGCCGAGGCCACCGGCTTTACCACGAATATCACGATGATCACCGAGCATGTCCGCGCGCGCCTGTCGCGCCAGATCTGCGACCAGTACACGAACAAGACGGGTTTCGTGCCGCTCATCACGCTCTCGGGCGAATGGGAACAGTCCTTCGCCCAGGCCCTCGTCGGCCAAGGCGACGACAAGCAACTCGCCATGCCGCCCACACGGCTGCAGCAGTTTATCCAGTCCGTGCGCGCCACCTACGAGGACATGGCCATGAAGGGCGAAACTCCGGTGCTGCTGACGAGCCCGGGCATCCGTCCCTACGTGCGCTCGATTATCGAGCGTTTCCGGCCGCAGACGATCGTGATGTCGCAGAACGAGATCCATCCGCGCGCCAAAATCCGCACCTTTGCCCAGATAACCTGACGATCCCATGAGACTGAAGACTTTCCAGGCAAGAACGATGACCGAGGCCATGCGCCAGATCAAGGACGCGCTCGGCGAGGACGCAATCATCGTGAGCTCCCGCGACGGCCCCGGCGGCTCGGTGCGCGTGACCGCGGCGGTCGAACAGCAGAATCCCTCGTTCGATGAGGTGCTGGAGGCCGAGGACCATGGCGCCGGCCAATATTCGGGCGAAGAGATCATCGAACTGGTCACCGACGCGCTGCTCAAGCACCGGGTGCCGGGCATGGTCAGCGAAAAAATCGTCGCCGCCGCCATCATCCAGGCGACCGGCGACCCTCAGGAAGCGCTCCAGCGGGCCTTGGAGAAGACTTTCACCTTCATGCAGCCGGCCAAGCGCCCCGCGCGCCCGATTATGCTGGTGGGCCCGCCAGGGGCCGGGAAGACCCTTATGGCGGCGAAGCTGGCGGCCAAGGCGGTCATGGATGGCCATCGCCCCGCCGTCATCACCACGGATATCCAGCGTGCGGGCGGCATCGAGCAACTTTCGGCCTTCCTGAACATCCTGAACCTGCCGCTCGGGCAGGCGCAGGACCCAAAATCGCTCAAACTCGCGCTGGCCGAGGCCAAGGGGGCCTCGCATGTCATTGTCGACACCGGCGGCCTCAACCCCTTCGACCCGCAGGAAATGAAGACGCTCGCGCGATTAATGGCGTCCGCCGAAATGGATGCGGCCCTCGTGCTGCCGGCCGGCGTGGATGCCGAGGAGAGCGCCGAAATCGCCCTCACCTTCGAAATCCTGGGCGTGCGGCGGCTGATCCCGACGCGCCTCGACTTTGCGCGGCGCATCGGCGGAATTTTAAGCGCCGCGGACCGCGGCGGCCTGGCCTTCGCGGAGGCCAGCCATACGCCGCAGGTGGCGAACGGCATCCTCGCGCTCGACGCGGCGGCCTTGTCCAACATCATCCTTCCGCACGTGCCGAAAAAAGAAAAAGCCCGGACGAAAACGAAGAAAGGCAGAGCATGACCACGAAAACCGAGAGACCTTCTTCGAAAACGCCCGCGCACGGCAGCCCGCGAAAGCTCATCGCGGTGGCCTCCGGCAAGGGCGGTGTCGGCAAAACCTGGTTCTCAATCACGCTCGCCCATGCCTTGACGAAACAGGGCAAGAAAGTCGTGCTGTTTGACGGCGATCTGGGTTTGGCGAATATCGACGTACAACTGGGCCTGATGGCCAAGCGCGACCTCAACGACGTCATCGAAGGCAATATCACGCTCGACCGCGTGATCGAGCATTACGCCGACGGCGGTTTCGACGTGATCGCCGGCCGCTCGGGCCACGGATCGCTGGCCGCACTGCCGCTGCCGCGCCTCAGCGAGCTGATGGAACAGATGCGCGGCGTCCTGAAGAATTATGACGCGGCCATCATCGACCTGGGCGCCGGCATCGACAAGACGGTACGCTTCATGGCGGCCGCGGCCGACACCACCTTCGTCGTGACGACCGACGAGCCCACGTCGCTGACCGACGCCTATGCCTTTATCAAGCTTAGCCATGCGGCTGGCCACGGCGACAATATCCAGGTCGTCGTCAACATGACCGGCAGCGAGAAGGAAGGCGAAGGCACATATAATACGATCCTGAAAGCCTGCAGAAATTTCCTAAAAATCTCGCCGCCCTTGCTCGGAATCATTCGGCAGGACAAGAAGGTGCGCGAGGCGATAAGGGCGCAGACGCCATTCCTGACGCGCTCGCCCAATTCCGAGACCGCGAACGATATTGAAAAAATCGCCGCGCGCGTCGCGGGCGAAATCCTGGCATAAAAAAACGGAGGGGACATGTGACAGACCAGCCAATCCCCGCCGCCAGGCCCGTCAACGTCCCCTCGTCAACACAGCAAGGCAGTGCCGCCGCGCCGGTCGGATCGCGCGCGGCGTTAAGCAACCTGCCCGTCCGCCAGGCACCGCCGGCGCTGCAAAACCCGCCGCAAACCATCCGCGTGCAGGGTACGGTGATTTCCAGCAACCCGCAGACGCAGGAGCTGCGCATTAACACCGCGAGCGGCACGGTTGTCGTGCAGTCCTCCGCCAATCTGCCTCCGGATACGCCGGTCACCGTCGATCTCGCCATGCAAAAGGGCCAAGAGATCGCGACGATCGCACTCCTGCGCCAGCAGGCAGAAGTGGCGCAGCTGGAAGAACAGCTTGCGGCGCCGCAGAGCACGCAGCCGCCGCTCCAGCCGGGCGAGACGGTACAAGCCATTCTGATTCCGGAGCCGCTAAACACCGCTGCCGCGCCAGTCCCGTCGCCCCTGTCGGCGCCCCCGCCATCACTGGTGGAGGCGGCGCAGGTGATCGCGAATTTTCCGCCCACGGCAATTACGCAGCTGCCGCAGCCCCTCCCCGTCTCAGCGCCGGCGCTGGCGCAGATCGCGACAGCGCCGGACACGCTCGCCGCGCTCCTAAACCTCGAGCCGATCCAGCAGGCGCAGATCATCGCCTTCATGGCGCGCCCCGACGTGACCGAGATCCTCAAACGCGTCCTGCCGCCCGATATCATGCGGAGCATTGCCGCCGCCGATCCGGCGGAACCCGCGTCGGATACGCCGCAACAGGCCCCAAATTTCGGCGCGGTGCCCATGCCGCCGCCACAGGCAGGCACTTCGGACGAAGACCTGGTGCAAATCGTGGGCGCTCAAGGAAGCCGGGTGGCGCAGGAGCCGACGTTGCAAGCGAACGCGGTCCCGCCCGCTGTTCCGTCAGTATCGCAGGCGCCTGCGGCGCTTGCCGTCATGAAGAGCCTGCTGCCGCTGCTCGAGACGCTGGAGCCGGAAACCCCGTCTTCCATGACGCTCAGCCCCTTTGCCATGCCGCAAGGTCTGCCCCCCGGCCAGCCGTTGGCGGCGCAGATGCCGCAATCGATGTACCAGGTGAAGATCCTCTCCATCCTGCCGCCCGGCGCGCAGCCGGAACCTGTTCCTGCCGGCGCGCAGCAGGGCATCGTGGAATCCATATCGCCCAGCGGCTACCCCGTTGTGCGCGCGCCGGATAGCACATTTATCCTGAAGACGCAGTCGACGGTACCGACCGGCAGCACGGTCGTTTTCGAAGCACAGCCGCTGAGCCCCAACCAAGCGATCGTAACCGCCGTTGTCAAGGCGGCAACGCCGGACTGGTTTGACCCGCTGACCAGCGGCAGTTGGCCCGCATTGCAGGAAGCAATGCAGACGATATCTTCTTCAGCGCCGATGATGGCCCAGGCCCTGCGCGACCTTATTCCTTCGCCCACGCAGAGTATGGCGCCTGCCGCGCTGTTCTTCCTCGCCGCTGCCCGCACCGGCGACGTCGCAAACTGGCTGGGCGAGCCAGTTCTTCAGGCGCTGAAAGGGGCGGGAAAGACGGCGCTGGTCCAGCGCCTGACCGAGGATTTTGCCCGCTTGTCCAATCAAACGAAGGAAACCGTGGCCGACGGCTGGAAGGCGACCTCGCTGCCGATGCGTCATGACGACGGCATCAGCCAGATCCAGATTTTCGTGCGCCAGCAGCAGGGTCAGCAGGGCCGGAAAAAGGACGAAGAGGACGGAGTGCGTCCGGTGACGCGCTTTATCCTGAACCTGCGCTTGTCGCGCCTGGGCGATATGCAGCTGGACGGGCTGGTGAACCAGCGGCGGCTCGACCTGATCCTGCGCAGCTCTGCGCCACTCTCCGCGGCGATGCGGCAGGATATCATGCAAAGCTTCCAGAGTGGCTTGCGGCAGGCGGACATGCAGGGCGCCGTCAGCTTCCAGCCCCGGGCCGGCAACTGGGTGACGGTCGCGCTGCCGCAACGCGGCATGCTCGCTTAAAAGGGAGAAGACGCAAACATGGTTTTCAAAAAACTTTTCGGCGGCAAGCAGGAGCCTCCAGCCGAGCCGCCCCAAGCGCCACCCATCCCCACGCCGCACCCGCTCGAACAGGCGGTCGCAGGGTTAGCGCAGCAGGACAAGGCGCAGGCCGCTTCATCCGCCGCGCTCAAGGCCCAGCTGGGCGATGCGCAGCGCAAGAACCTCGAGGATTTCCGCAAGCTGCGCGACATCGTCATCCTTCCCGCCTTCGAGGAGACGATCGCCCTCTTCACCAAGCACGGCGGCCGCGCGCATGTGGGGAAATCCACGGATGAGGAATGGGCGGGCGAAACTGCGCGGCTCAATATCTATGGCAAAGCCGACTACAAGGGACCCTTCATCACCTTCGCCTTTACCGACACCCGCAAGCGGGACGTGCGCGTGACGCGGACGCTGGTCGAAGCCAAGGTCGCCGATATCGCCATCGACGAATTGACGCCGGACCGGGTGAAGCGGGAAATCGCGGCATTTATCGAGGACGTGCGCCAGCACCGCGCGAAATGAGCGCTTAAGGCTTCCGCAGCGCGAGCGGCCGGGAAAAGACTTTCGCCGGCTGTTTGAGTTCCGTGTCGGTATCGACCGGCGGCGGCGTGGCGCCAGCAGCGACGAGGCAAGCGGTTACTTCATTAAAGCCTTTGCTCAGCGCGCATTCGGCTGCCGTATGCCCTTCCTTGTCGCACGCGTCGACGGCGGCGCGTGCGGCGACAAAAATCTCCACGAGTTCGAGATGCCCGCCTTCGGCCGCGAGGATGAGCGGCGTCTTGCCCTGATCATCCGCTTTGTCCACGCGTGCGCCGCGCCCGAGCATCAGCCGCACCTCGGGCGCGAAGCCCTTCGCGGCGGCCCATAGCAGCACGTTGCGCCCCTTGCCGTCTTCCTGGTTGAGCGGGTAATTGCCTTTGATCGCGGCCACGACCCAGTTCCGGTTGGGCGCGTCCTTCATGACTTCATCAAGCAGGTCTTCCCCTTTGTCGAGGGCCATCAGATCGGCGGAAGAAATGGATGAATTCGACATCAGGCTTTCCGTCCCTGCCAGTCATTTAATAACCGATTGAAATTAATAATTATTTCTTCAACCATTTGCCGTCGTCACTGTCTCCTGGAGCCGAGAAAGCCTCCGAAGTCTAGCAGTGGAAAATGGTAAAGTCAATGGTTATGGAAAACTAATCTTCCTTGCGCCGGAATCCTTCAAGACCGATGGCGTCCATGTCCTGGTTCTCGCGGAACAGCTGCTCTTCGGCCTCGATACGCTCGCGCTCTTCCTGCGTCATTTCGAATTTCTTGAGTTCGCTGAAGGTGTCGAGGAGGCTCAGCTTCGCCTTCTCGATATTTTTCTCGAGCTCGGCCTCGGCCTCCGCGAACTCTTTGCGCTTTTTGATGACGGAGTCGGTGTACTGGGCGAAGGTGTAATGCACGTCGCTGCTGTTTTTGAGCGATTGCTTTTCCCGCTCGAACTCCCGCTCCAGCTCGCGCTTTTTTCGTTCAAGCTCGGCGAGCGCGGCATAAAGCTCGCCCAGCACGCGGCGTTTTTCATCGAGTTCGTGTTTTTGCAGGCGGATCAGGACGGAAAGGTCGGCCATGGGCGGCGCTTACCCGTTCATTTCTTTTTCGGCGGCTGCTGGGGCGCGGCGGGCTGTTGTTGCATGGGCATGCCGAGCGCCTGCGCGAGCATTTTATAGCCGTCCTCAAGCGAGGTTTTTTCGGTCGGCTTCTGCGCGAGAAAGGCCTCGATCTTCGGATAAATCGCAATCGCCTCGTCGACCTTGGGATCAGAGCCGCGGCGATAGGCGCCGAGACGGATAAGTTCCGCCATGTCTTCATAAGTCGCCATGACTTCGCGCCCGCGCTGCACGAGGGCCGCCTGCTCGGGCGTGAGACAGCGCGGCATCGAGCGCGAAATGCTGCGCAGCACGTTGATGGCGGGATAGCGCCCGCGGTCGGCGATCGCGCGTTCCAGCACAACGTGGCCGTCGATAATGCCGCGCACCGCGTCCGAAATCGGCTCGTTATGATCATCGCCTTCGACGAGGACCGAGAAGTAACCCGTGATATCGCCCTTGCCCTTGGTGCCGGGTCCTGCGCGCTCCAGCAGCCGCGCCAGTTCCGAGAAAGTCGTGGGCGGATAACCCTTGCTTGTCGGCGGCTCGCCCGCGGACAGGCCGATCTCGCGCTGCGCCATGGCGAAACGCGTGATGGAATCCATCATGCAAAGCACCTGCTTGCCCTGGTCGCGGAAATATTCGGCAACGGCCAGCGTGAGATATGCGCCCTGGCGGCGCATGAGCGGGGATTCATCGGACGTTGAAACGATGACAACGCTTTTCTTGAGGCCCTGCGGGCCCAGCTCGTCTTCGAGGAATTCCTGCACTTCGCGGCCACGCTCGCCGATCAGGCCGATGACGCTGACTTCGGCTTCCGTATTGCGCGCCAGCATCGACATCAGGACGGACTTGCCGACGCCGGAGCCCGAGAAAATGCCCATGCGCTGACCGCGAGTGGTCGATAAGAATGTGTTGATGGCGCGCACGCCGAGGTCGAGCTTGGAACCCAGGCGCTTGCGGTCGTGGGCCGCGGGCGGATGGTTCTTGAGCAGCATATGCTCTTCGCCCTGCATCAGCGGCCCCTTGCCGTCGATGGGGTCGCCGAAGGCGTTGATGACGCGCCCCAGCCAGGCGAAGCTCGGATAAACGGCAGGCTGCGCCGTCGTCACTTCCGCGCGGCAGCCCAGGCCCACCCGGTCAAGCGGCTTGAAAGGCATCACCAGCGCGTGCCCGTCGCGAAATCCGACCACCTCGCAGGGCACCGGATCGGCCCCGCGCGGCATCAGATTGCACCGGTCGCCGATCGCCAGTTCCTTCTCCACGCCGCCGATTTCGACCAGCATGCCGAGAATCTTGGTGACCCGCCCAAAGAGCTGAAAATCAGCCAGTTCTTTGATGCTGTCGCCTAGGTTTTCGATAAAATGGTGTGCCGCTCCCATGCCAAACCCCTCGCCCCTTAACCAATTATAAGATATTTTTAAAACAAAATGAAAACTTCTTTTCCCTTGAAATCGCTATAAAAATTTTTAACTTATGGCAATACCGTCCAACATCTTTTAACCTTTATTAACAATCATGGTATAGTCTAGATATTGGTTAAATAGTGATTCACCTCCACTAAGCAATCATTAAGGGGAAACAGGCACATGCGGGTTCTGCTAATCGAAGACGATCAGTCAACAGCCAAGAGCATCGAATTGATGCTCAAGTCCGACGGCTATGTGGTGGATACCACCGACATGGGCGAGGACGGCCTTGAGATCGGCAAGCTCTACGAATACGACATCATCATCCTCGACCTTATGCTGCCCGACCTCGACGGCTATGAAGTGCTCAAGCGCCTGCGCGCGGCCAAGGTCGAAACCCCCATCCTCATCCTTTCGGGCCTTTCCGAGCTCGACAGCAAGCTCAAGGGCCTCGGCTTCGGCGCCGACGATTATCTCACCAAGCCCTTCGACAAGCGCGAACTGATGGCCCGCATCCAGGCGATCGTCCGCCGCTCGAAAGGCCACAGCCAGAGCGTCATCAAGACCGGCCCGATCACCGTCAACCTGGACGCCCGCACGGTCGACGTCGACAACAAGCAGCTGCATCTGACTTCGAAGGAATACGGCATCATCGAGCTTCTCTCTCTCCGCAAGGGCTCGACGCTGACGAAAGAGATGTTCCTGAACCATCTCTACGGCGGCATGGACGAGCCGGAAGTAAAGATCATCGACGTGTTCATCTGCAAGCTGCGCAAGAAGATCGAGAAAATCTCGCCCGAAGGCGGCAACTGCATCGAAACCGTCTGGGGCCGCGGCTATGTGCTGCGCGACCCGAACGGCGCGTCCGTCCCTTCCAGCAAGGAAAGCGCGAACGCTTAAAGCGATTACCTTCCAAGATACAAAAGAGCCGGCGGCATCATCAACCGCCGGCTCTTGCTTTCCCCCAAGGTAGGGTAAAGATCACAGCCCGGTGGGCTGTCCTGTGTTATTCAGCTGTTCTCCGTCGCGCCACCATTCCACGGTGCCGTCCGCGCGCTCGATGGCGGGGCCGCTTTCGCGGTGCAGCTCGCCATGCAGCCACCATTCTTTCGAGCCGTCCTGCCTTTCGATAGCCGGGCCGTCTTCGCGATGCAATAATCCGTTCTTATACCAGTATCTTGTCCCGTCGGGGTCGGCGTGAAGCCCGTTTTTCCCGGGTGCGGCGATGATCATGCTTGTATCTCCCCCTGCTGACGCTTGGCATTTCAAATCGCATGCCAGTCAAAAAATCAGGATTATCGGGGTTTTACCGGCATTCGCGGTTTTTAAACGTTCGATTTTAAAAAGAGCAGTTCCTGAAATGAAACAGGATGTTCGCTTAAAATTATTCCGAAAACCCTAGCAACAACACCCTAACTCTTAAGGAGTATTCTGGTTCCCGAAAATCCCGAGCGCCGGGTCGATGGGGGTGAAGAGCCCCAGCGGATCTTCGCCCAATCCTAAGAACAGCACCCCATCGGGCGCCAGCGCGGCTTTGAGCGATTTCAGCACCTTCGCCTGCATCGGCGCATCAAAATTCTGCAGGGCATAGCGGCACAGGATGATGTCGCAGGCGCTGATCTCGCCAAAGCCTGACACGAGGTTCAGGGGCGAGAACTGCACCCTTTCAGCCACTTCCGGCTGCAGGCGCCAGCGCTGTCCCTCCTGGGCGAAATAACGCACCAGATAGCGCGCGGGCAGGCCGCGCTGCACCTCCAGCTGCGTATAGGCGGCGGCGCGGGCATAGCCGATCGCCTCCTGCGAAATATCGGTTGCCAGGACCTCGATCTTCCAGTCGCTCAGGACGAGCCCGGACTCCAGCAGCAGCATGGCGATGGAATAAGGCTCCTGCCCGGTCGCGCAGGCGGCGGACCAGATGCGCAGGCGTTTCATGCCGGCCCGCGTCATGATCATACCCGGCAGGATCTCGGTGCGGAATTTCTCGAACGGCGTGTAGTCACGGAAGAAGCACGTGTCGCCGGCCGCCATGGCCTCGACCACTTCGCGCAAAAGCTCGGGGTCGTTCGCCGCCCTTAAGCGCGAGGCCATTGCGGGAAGTCCGTCGAGCCCGTGCTTATAGGCGACGGGCAAAAGGCGCGTCTCCAGAAGATATCCTTTGTCGGGCGGCAGCACGATGCCGGCCTCGCGCTTGACGAGTTCTTCGATGAAATTGACATCGGGATGGCCGCCCATGCTACAGCACGCCCGCGATCTGAAGCTTTGAGGTGACGATATCGGCGTCGAAGGGCTTCATGATGTACTCGTCCGCGCCCGCGTCGAGCGCCTCGCGGATGTAATTCATCTCGTTATAGACGGTGCAGAAAATGACCTTGGCCGCAGGGCCACCCGGGAGCGCGCGCAATTTGTGCATGGTTTCGATGCCCGTGGAAAGGGGCATGTTCCAGTCCATGAAAACGACGTCCGGCATCGACTCCCGGCAGGCGTCGATCGCCTGCGGGCCATCGTCGACTTCGCGGCAGTCAAAGCCTAAGCCCTCCAGCATGAGGCGGGCGAGCTTGCGCACCACGCGGCTGTCGTCGACGATAAGGCAGGTTTTCATGCGGCTGGATGTACCTTCTTGTCCGCGAAACCGTGATATAAGGCGGATTTGGCGATTTTACCGCCTATCCAGATAATAGCCAAGGGTTGTATTTCCAGCGTACTAATGCGGGCGCAGCGTGATCCGTTTCATAGGCCGGAAGGCCTTTTCGACGGGCAGTCCTTCATTCAGCGCGCGGCTATGCGCAGCCGATGCATCTGCGGCCGCCTGCTGAACCTGCGCGCGCGCCTCGACCAGTGGCAGCACTGTCGGCGCATTGGTGCGCCGCGCGATCTCGAGCGCATTGGCGCCGGAGGCATTTTTCTTCAGGAAGTCGCCGCCTGCATCGATCATCATGCGCATAATGTCGGGATTGCTGCCCGACGCCGCAATCTGCACCGCGGTGATGGCGTGCCGGCCGCCGGCATAATTCACATCCGCCCCGTGGCCGATCATTTCGCCGATAATCAAGGCGTTGCCCCAGCCCATGGCGCGCAGGAGCGGCGTCATGCCGTCTTTGTCCGTCACATGCATGCTGGCGCCGTTGCGGATCAGCCAGAGCAGGTCGGGCACGTCGACATGCTGGCGGGACATCTGCTGGAAAAGTCCTTCGCCCAGGTCGCGCGCCTGCTTGTCGTCGATGGCGGATTTTACGGACATGAATCCTCGTCTCCTGATGGTGAGACGAGTCTTAGCAGCGCGCCGCGACTATGTCAAATCAGGGCTGGAAGGACAGGGAAAACTCGACCCGGCCGAAGTCCGGCTGCGCCTGCCAGCCCAGGTTGAAGCCGAAATAAGCGGCAAAACGGCCCGTGATATAGGCATGGACCGAGCGCGGATCGAGATTGTCGGGCTGGGTATCGCCTTTCAGCGCCGACTCGGCCCCTTCCCGGAAGCCGGGATTCTTGCCGGTCACAAGGACCTTAATGCCCTTGTTGCCTTCCAGCGCCGAGACGGTGATCTTGCCCTCGCCGTGGTTGCATTCCTCGGCCAGCACGAGAAGGTTCAGCATGCACTTGAAGAAACCGCGCGGCGGCATCGAGAACTTGATGCCGATGTCAGGCTCGAATTCCGCCTGCACCCGTCCCGCCTTCAGAAGGTCGGTGAAAGCCTCGCGGATTTCCTTGAAGCCGATGTTCTTGTCGGTGCCGGCGGCGCCGTAGGACAGGCGGAACGCCTTGAGGCGGATCGAGGCCTGCTGCGCGGAGTCGGAGATCAGCTTGACCGCCTCGTCCCCCGCGTCCTCGCCCAGCTCCTGCATGAGTTCGACCCCGTTGTTGACGGCGCCGACCGGGCTCACGAGATCGTGGCAGATGCGCGAGGCGATCAGTTCAAGCACCCGCGGATGCAGCATGACGTCCATATTTTCTTCCCCCAAAAGTAATTTAGAACGGCGACGAGATGCCGCTTTGCTTGAGCTGGTCGATGAGCTGGTTCTTCAGCCGGCCCAGCCCCTCTTCCGTGAATCCTTCGGCGCGGATGGTCAGCACGTCCTCGGTGTTCGAGGGGCGCATGAGCCACCAGCCGTCCGGCGTCGTGACGCGCACGCCATCGATATCGTTGATCTCGACCTCTTTCTTGTTCTCGGCCTTCAGGCGGTTCTTGATCTCCGGCGCGATGCCGAACTTGCGGTCGGCGGGCACGTGGAAGCGCACCTCGGGCGTATTGTGCATCTTCGGCAGATGTGCTGCGAGCTCCGAAAATTTTCTGCCCGACAGGCTGAGGATATTCAGGATGCGCACCGCGCAATAAGGTGCGTCGTCGAAGCCGTAATATTTGTCGGCGAAGCAGATGTGCCCCGCAAGCTCGCCCGCGAGCGGCGATTTGGTCTCCTGCATCTTCGCCTTGATCAGCGAATGGCCGGTGTTCCACATGATCGCCTGCCCGCCCAGGCGCTTGACCTCATCGAACAGCACGCGGCTGCATTTGACGTCGGCGATGATGGGCGCGCCGGGATGTTCTTTGAGCACTTCGCCCGCGTAAAGCGCGAGCAGCAAATCGGCCCAGAGGATATTACCCTTCTCGTCCACAACGCCGATGCGGTCGCCGTCGCCGTCAAAACCGATCCCGATATCGCAGCCTTTTTCGCGCACGGTCTTCTGCAGGTCCTTCAGGTTCTTCTCGACCGTGGGATCGGGGTGATGGTTCGGGAAGGTACCGTCGATCTTGTCGAACAGCAGCGTGTGTTCGCCCGGCAGTTTTTTGACGAGGCGGCGGATGATCTCGCCGGTCGCGCCGTTGCCGATATCCCAGGCGACTTTCAGCGCTTTCTTGCCGTGATAATCCTGCAGCATACGGTCGATGTAAGCGTCCTGCACGTCGGCCTGCACCGTCTTGCCGCTGCCCTGTTCAAAATCGCCGGCGGCCGCGATGCGGCCCAGTTCCTGCACCATGGCGCCAAAGAAGGGCCCGGATTTATAGGCCATCTTGATGCCGTTATACGACAGCGGGCTGTGCGAGCCCGTAATCATGACGGCCGCATCCGCACCGCGCGATTTCATCGCGAAATAGGTCATGGGCGTGGGGCCGAGGCCGATATTCTCGACGTCGAGGCCGCATTCATTGAGGCCGCGGATGATATTTTTGGCAAAAGACGGAGAGCTTTCGCGCCCGTCGAAGCCAACGACGACCGTCTTGCCCTTCTGCTGGCGCTTCACCATCGTGCCGAAGGCGCGGCCGATGAAATAGCAGTCCTCGTCGTTCAGCGTGTTGCCGACGGTGCCGCGAATGTCGTATTCGCGCAGGATGCTGGGATGGAACGTGTGGGTCAGTTGTCCGGGTTTCGGCACTGCGGTTTCTTTTTTCATAAATGCGCCTGCTGTCTTTGCCCTTAAACGGCGGTTTCTTTTTATAGCGACAAAACACCAACTCTGCGAGAGGCATAATGGGGGCGCGTCTTTTCATATTGCCACCTTGAATCTTTTTGCTATGCTGGCGCGGTTTCAAGGAACATGAAGGACCTCACCCATGCGGCGGATGGACCCGCACCAGATCAGCGATACCTTCAACGCCAGGCGCCGGCAGTTCGCGGACGATTGCGAAAAGCACGGGCTCGACCAGGCGGTGGAAGCTTTCAGCGTCGCGATCCGCGACCTCAAGACCTATGGCCTCGATTTGTCGGTGGAGATTTTCGGCGACGCGTCGGAGCTCAGCTTCGCCCTGTTCAACTCATCCTCCATCCGCACACCCGTCACCGGCATTCTCCACATCGGCCCCATTCAGCGGCTGTTCGCCTTCGCGGTGCGCATCGAGGACAAGCCGGTGCTGAAGCTGGCCATGTCGGAGTTCGACATCCGCTTCAACGGCGCGGACGGGACTGTTACCGAGGGGAAGCTCGACAATAAAGTGCGCGCCCAAATCTACGATCTCAAGAACGACGAAGACGCGCTGGTGAAATTCCAGGACGAAGTGCTGCGGATGGCGGCGCGCAACGATGTCGTCTTCCGGCACGATATCGCGGATGCCTTCGACAAGCCCCATACCCTGAATAAACCATCCTTCAGGATGATGCCGAAATCCCCATGACGGATGTGACCGCCTATCTGGCACCCGAGGGGTTCGAGCAGGATCTGGCGACGGAACTGGGCGACGTCACAGACGCCTATGGCCGTTTGCTGCTGGCGCCGGGCAAACCGCGCAGGACCGTCTGGGCCGAGAATACCTGGCTGAACCCGCAGTGGATTGAGATCGAGTCCATCGGGGACGCGGCGAAGAAGCTGAAAGTCATTCAGCGCAACTGGGCGCTGTATGATCTCGACTTTCACCGCCGCGCGAAGCTGATCGTCGAAAAACTGCCGCATGTTTCAGCGAAACCTTTGCAGTTCGGAAAACCCTTGATTACGGCCCCCTTGGGCTCCTGGACATTGGTGAAGGAAAACCTGATCCTCGCTTCACCCGCCTGTTCGGAAACCGTTCCAAACGGCGCTTATATCTTCGTCGAGAACAAGACCGAGCCGCCGAACCGCGCTTATCTCAAACTCTGGGAGGCGCTGACGCGCTGCGGCAAGATGCCCGGGCAAGGCGACACCTGCCTCGACCTCGGCGCATCGCCCGGCGGCTGGACCTGGGTGCTGCAATCGCTGGGTGCGTCCGTCATCAGCGTCGACAAGGCGCCCCTCGCCCCGCATATCGCGAAACTGCCGCGCGTGAAGCATATGGAACAGAGCGCTTTCGCGCTGAAGCCTTCCGATGTCGGTGCCGTGGACTGGCTGTTTTCCGATATCATCTGTTATCCGGAAAGGCTCCTGCGTCTCGTGACTGAATGGCGCGACAGCGGGTTGGCGCGGAACTTTGTGACGACTATTAAATTTCAAGGAGATACCGACTTCGGCGCGATCAAGAACTTTCTTGACATACCGGGGTCTTATGCTGCCCATATGTATAACAACAAGCATGAAATCACCTGGTTCTGTCTGGAGAAATAAGCCATGACCTATAAAGGCGACGAGCACCTGAAATCCCTGCTGACCGCCGCGGGCGAAAGCCGCAGCGTCGACGACGTGAAGGAAACGCTCAAGGGCATCAACGCCGCTCCCGCCGACCTCGGCGAGCCCCAGCGCTGGACCAGGCTTTTCAAGACGAATGACAACAAGGAAATCGTGCAGCAGCTTGCCGCGCTCAAAGAGCAGCTGGCCGCCAACCAGAACAGCGTCACGCAAAACAAGCTGGCCGACCTGCGCGCCGAACTGGCGAAGCGCGGCGTCGACGGTTTCTTCATCCCGCGGGCCGACGAATTCCAGGGCGAATATGTACCGCCGCGCGCGGAGCGCCTGGCCTGGATCACGAATTTCACCGGTTCCGCCGGCTCCGCCATCGTCCTGAAGGACAAGGCCGCTTTCTTTACCGACGGGCGCTATACCCTGCAGGCGCACGACCAGGTGAATGCGAAGGATTTCGACATCTGTAGTATCTCCGAAAAACAGGGTCCGGTGCCCACAATGAAGCCGACCGAGTGGCTTGAGAAAAACTTGCCCAAGGGCGGAAAATTCGGCATCGATCCCTGGGTGCATACGCCCGCCGACATGAAGCGCATCAAGGATGCGGTCGAAAAGGCCGGCGGGACGCTGGTGCTGCTGAACGACAATCCACTCGATGCTGCCTGGAAGAACCAGCCGCCCGCGCCCCTGTCGCCCGTCGTGCCGCAGCCGCTGAAGTTCGCCGGCAAATCCTCGGAAGACAAGCGCGATGACCTGTCGGCGGTGCTGGCCGCCAAAGGCGCCGACGCTATCGCCATCACGCTGCCCGAGGAAATCTGCTGGATGCTGAACGTGCGCGGCGGGGATGTGCCCTGCACGCCTTTCGCCCTCTCTTACGCCATTGCGCACAAGGACGGCAGCGTCGACTGGTTCATCGACCAGCGCAAGGTGACGGAAGAAACCAAACAGTGGATCGGCGCGGATGTGCGCCTCCACGATCTGTCGGAATTCGCGAGCAGCCTCGCCGCCACGGCGAAGGGCAAGAAAATCTGGGTCGATCCCGGCTCCGCCCCGGTAAAGGCGCAGGATATCGTGATCGCCGCCGGCGGCAGCGTGCTCAGTGAGAAAAGCCCCCTGCAACTGATGAAGGCGAAGAAGAATGCCGTGGAAATCCAGGGCAGCATCGACGCGCATATCCGCGACGGCGTGGCCGTGACAAAATTCCTCGCCGCCATTTCGGGGCAGAGTGCGGCGGCAAAATATGACGAACTCACCGCCGCCGACCTGCTCCAGAAGTTCCGCGAGGAAGGCCAGAATTTCCGCGGCTTGAGCTTCGACACCATATCGGGCGCGGGCGGCAACGGGGCGATCGTCCATTATCGTTCCTCGCCGCGCACCAACAAGCCGCTGACGACCGGGCCAATTTACCTCGTTGACTCGGGCGCGCAGTATCTTGATGGCACGACTGACATCACACGCACCGTGGCGGTCGACAATGTGACGGCGGAAATGAAGGAACATTTCACCCGCGTCCTCAAAGGGCATATCGACGTCGCCATGTCCGTTTTCCCCGCTGGCACCGTGGGCAAGGAGCTCGACGACAAGGCGCGCGCGCCGTTGAAGGAAGTCGGTCTCGACTACGCGCATGGCACGGGCCATGGAGTGGGAAGCTACCTGTCGGTGCACGAGGGTCCCTGCGGAATTTCTCCTCTTTCGACGACTGTGCCGCTGGAACCGGGCATGATCATCTCGAACGAGCCCGGCTTTTATAAAGAAGGCGCTTACGGCATTCGCATCGAGAACCTCGTGACGGTCGTCGATACTGGCAAAAAGGACAAGGACTGCAAGCAACTGCTGGCCTTCAAAACGCTGACGCAGGCGCCCATCGACCGCAACCTGATCGAGCCTTCGCTGCTGACCAAGGAAGAGCTGAACTGGCTGAACGATTACCATGCCGAAGTGCGAAAGAATATCGCGCCGCTGCTGAAGTCCGACCCTGCCGCCCTCGCCTTCCTCGAGAAGGCGACCGAGCCGCTCAATCACGGTCCGGGCAAACCCAGGACGTTGCCGAAATTCTGCCTCTGAGTCGCGCTGGCGTTCAATTTTAAGCCTTTGTAATTACGTTGCTTTTTCTTTCGCCCGAGCACAAATCCCGATTTTTATGTATAATTGTGTATAGCGATACTGTTTTGGGGTTACTTCTAAAATCGGGGTTAAGGGTTTGGCAAACGCACCGCAAGATCCGCTCTCACAACTGGAAGGCATGCTATCTCGCGCTTTCGGGCAGAGCGCACCGCCGCCGCATCGCCAGGCGCCGCACCAGCTGCCGCATCAACTGCCGCATCTGGCGGGAGCCAGGCCGCAGCCTGCGCATTATTCGGTGACTGATCCGCAAAATCCGCAGCATTTCAATGCGCCGACCTGGCTGCTGTTGATGAAAACGGAAGGCCACGGTTTCGGCCTGCAGCGCTATGCCGACAGCATCCAGTTGAACGTGAAAAACGGGCAGATCAGCGCCCATGTCGACGATCCCGCCATGCTGCGCGAAATCCTGGCGCTGCGCGACGCGCCGGGCCTGCAGCCGAAAATTTCAACCGCCTACACGAAGCATCATCACATCAATATTCCCAACGTCTCCTACGCCGGGACGAACGCGCGGCCTGACGGCAATATCGCGCGAATGCAGCGGGACCTGATGACATTGGGCTACGACATCGGCTCGCACCAGGCGCATGGGATCAACGACGCGCTGACGCAGGCGTCCTTAAAGGAATTCATCCAGCAGACGCGGCCTCCCGTGACGCCGCAGACCGAAGCAGCGCGGCTGCACCAGGCCGCGCAAAACGCGCTGGCGGACACCGCGAAATACGCGCGGCACAATATCCAGATGACGCCCGCCGTCGCGAACGCCGTGCGTAACGGCGCGAACGCGTCGAACATGAGCTATTCCTATTTAATGCAGACGGTGCAGCGCGAAAGCAGCTTTGATCCCACCAATTCTCCCGATCCGGGTAACCCGAAAGTGGCGCGGGGCCTGTACCAGATCATTCCGATGACCTGGCTCGGCGCCATCAAGCAGCATGGCGCGCAATACGGTCTTGGCAATCTCGCCAACCAGATCACCGGCGCCGACGGCTATTATCACCTGCGGGACAAAACCACATATAACTACGCCATGTCCCTGCGCGACGATCCCAGGCTGAACGCCCTATTGGGCGCGCATTTGCAGGCGGATAATAAGGCGCAGCTGCCAGCATCGTTGCGCGACGACCAGGGCGCGCTCTACGCTTACCAGCTGCTGGGACCCACGACCGGCCGCATTTACGAGAACGGGTTGATGCACACGCCGGATGCGCCGGCGGCGCCCGCGCTGCCCTCGTCCTACACGCACGGCGGCAACCAGCCGGTGTTCTTCGAAGGAAAAAGGGCGAAAAGCTTCGCCGAGGTCAACGCCGGCTTCAATGCGAGCTTCACCGAAAACCGGATCTTCGAGCCGGAACAACCGGCCAGCGCGTCCCGCGTCGCCGGCAATCACAAGCCGAAAAAACACGGCCCGACGCCGGCTTGAATCGCAATCGTATAAAAGAAAAAAGGCGGCGCCCAAGGCGCCGCCCTTCGTTTCTGGATTAAAACTTTACGCGCTCGGAGCCGACTGTTTCGGCGCCGCTGCCGCGGGCTTGGGTTGTTCTTCCTGGTTCTGGCGCAGGCCGAAAGCAGCGAAGCCCGGCGGATAGGCCGTATAGCCGTCTTCGTCTTGCGCGTTGGGCGAAAGGAAGGCGCCCTTCTTCGCTTCGTAGGGGCCGGACTTGAAGTTGAAGGTCACGTCTTCATTCAGAATGATGCCCTTGATTGCCGGCTCATCTTTCTTGGTGACGACGAATTCTTCGTGCGACTGTGCCTTCTGGCCGGCGTAGTTGAATGCCGCCGAGACTGAATAATTGGAGAGGAACACGTTGCCACTGTCGGTTTTGTACAGGAAGCCGTCACAATCGGCTGTCGTCGCGAGGGGCAGGCCGACGTTCACGACGATGCGCTTGCCTTTCTTCACGGGCGTCAGCGCCTTTGCGTCATCTTCCGAAACATCTGAGCGGGGCAAAGAGGTCGCGAGCTTGCTGGCATCCGCGGTGTTGTTCTTGAACTCGTCGGCGGTCAGGAATTCTTCGCTATGGTTCTGCATCCCGGTATAGGCTTTCAGGATATAGCCTGCTTCGTCGGCGCTTTGCTGGATATTCAGGCCGCCAAGACTGGCGACCCAATGATCGCCTTCCTTCGCCGGCAGCGCGCAGTATACGCGCACATATTCGCGCTCTTCTGCCGCATGCTGGTTGTAATATTCCGCTGCATCAATTGCCTTGTCTGTCATTTTCATCTCCCTCGTTTTACCGTTTGAAGTGATAACACACCGTTTAAATTATTTGCCATAATACTTACAGCGGCCTGTTCTGTCAAGGCAAAGTTTCATAAATTTCAGGACCTTGTTCTGCCGAAGGGACTTCTTGACGATCCTTTTTAAATTTGCCATATTGTCAAAGATTTAACCTAATTATTCCCGAACGACATGCCGCTGATCCATACCGTCAAAGGTTTCATGAACGCCTGCAAGGAAGGCGACGAAGCTCTCGTCCGCAAACATCTGCGCTGGAACGGGACCCGCGGGTGCCTCGACATGCGCGACAAAGACAGCAACTCGGCCCTGCATTTTTTGGTGCGCGGCGCCCTGTTCGGCATCCTGTCGGAATTCATCAGCGGCTGCGCGGATGTCAATGCGCGCAACAAAGACGGCGAAACGCCGCTCGCCGTGGCCGTGCAGTACGGCAACGCCGAGGCGGTCAAAATCCTGCTGGCCGCGGGCGCGGACCCGAACATTCCGGACAAGAACGGACAACTGCCGCTCGACGCGGCAGCCTGCCTTGCGAGCCCCGCGCCGCTGAAGGCGCTGCTGGATGCCGGCGCGCGGATTGACACGCAAAACAAGCCGCTGGTGGGCGCCACGGAATATAACCGGCCCGAGAATGCCCTCGCGCTCCTGGAAAAAGGCGCCAAGCCCGACCAGCACCGCGGCAATTACCGCCAGCCCGTCCATTACGCCGCGCAGCAGGGCCAGATCGACGTGCTGAAGGCGCTCCTCGACAAAGGCGCGGACATCAATGCCCGCGATTGCTACGGCAATGCGCCGCTGCATTGGGCCGTCGACAACAGTAACATCGTCTCGATCGAGTTCCTGCTGTCGCGGAGTGCATCGACAACGATTGAAAATTCCAGCGGATCCACCCCGCTTGGGCGCGCGCGCGAACGGAATTGCGAGCAGGCAATCCGCCTCCTCGAGGCGGCGGAGAAAAAGGCGCAGGCCCTTCCCGGGCCCGTCACAACGCCCATCACCGCGCCGCCCGCGGATACGGTTGACGGCGGCGAGAACTGGCTGCTGTTGGCGCCCGGCAAAGCCGCGCATGTGGGCGTTTATCCGGCTATCGGCCGCAGGATCACGGAAGTCTTTAATTTTGCCGGACGCGAAAGGCTGATCATCACCGAGAATATGCGGACCGGCGCGGAAACCACGACCCAGCCGGAGAAATTCGAAAACCTGCCCGAGGAAACCGTTCGGCAGGCCACGGAGGCGCTGGCGCGCCTGGGCGGCGGCGGCGACGCGCCGAAGAAAACATTCAATCTCTGAAGGACCGATCGTAAATGGCTTTCATCAGCTCGAAAAAATCCTTTCTGAAGGCCGCGGCGAAAGGCGACATGGCGGAGCTGCTATATTGCCTTTCCGCCCTGGTTCCGGGCAACTTCAGCGTCGACGTCAAAAACGGCAGCGGTAAAACGGCTTTGTATCTGGCGGCCGAAAGCGGCCAGCTTGACGCGGTCAAAGCGCTGGTCGAAGCGAAGGCCGACCTGAACATCTCCGACGGCGACGGCAAGACACCGCTGCACATCGCCATCACCAACGACAAGACCGCCGTGGCGCGTTTCCTGATCGCGTCGGGCGCCGACGTCAACACGCATACGACCAGCTATGTCTCGCCGCTGCTGACCGCCGCGCGCTACGGCCAGCTCGATGTCGTCAAAGACCTTGTTTCAGCGGGCGCCGACCTGAATGCCGTCAGCAAGGAAACCGGCCGCACCGCCCTCCATTGGGCGGTCATCAACGGCCACGGGCCGGTCGTCGAATTCCTGATGGCGAGCCACGCGCGCACTGATATCGCCGACCGCGACAACAAGACGCCTGCCGACCATGCGCGCGACAAGAGAACCGACCGCCTCCTGAATATCATCACCGCCGCCGCGAAACAGAAAGCGCCGCAAGCCGAAACTTCTCCGGCGGAAGATGGCGATAGCTGGAAGCTCATGGGCGCGGCGCGCGTGGCGCATATCGCCGACTATCCATCGATGGGCCGCCGGATCACCGAGATCTTCAATTTCGAGAACCGCGAGCGCGTCATCATCGCAGAAAACCTGAAGACCGGCGCGGAAAGCCTGGCGCAGCCCGAAAAATTCGAAACTCTGGGCGAGGAGGTGGTGGGACGCGCCGAAGACCGGCTGAAAAGCCTGGGCGGCCAGCCTCCCGAGCGCGGCCAGAAGAAAGCTTTTAACCTTTAAGGTGCAATGATGTTCGGATCCTCACCGCAGAAAAAATTCCTCAATGCCGCCTCAGGCGGCGATGTGGCCGAGCTCAACCGCTGCCTGTCGCAGGACATTCCTTCGCAATACGACATCAACGTGCGCGGCGGCGCGGGCCGCACGGCGCTGATCCTCGCGGCCAAGGCGGGCGCGGTCGACACGCTGAAGATCCTGATCGCGAAGAAGGCCGACCTGGAAATCGCCGACAGTTCGGGACGCACCGCCCTGTGGTGGGCCTGCTACAACCGCTGCACGGAGGCCACGAAGCTTCTCGTCGCGGCGGGCGCGAACGTCAGCGCGCACGACAACGACTATTATTATCCGCTGCACTGGGCGGCGCGCAACGGCGATCTCGATGCCGTCAAGGCGCTGGCGGGCGCGGGCGCGGACCTCAACGTGGTGACGCGCAGCTATCTCCAGACGCCGCTGCACATGGCGGTCGAAAACCGCCGCAACCCCGAAGCGCAGTTCCTGCTCGACCAGGGGGCGCGCACGGACATGAAGGACAGCAACAATTACGTCGCCTGGGACCGCGCGAAGGCGATCGGTAGCAAGGCGCTGCAGGAAATGATCGAAGCGGCCCAGAAACGCGGCATGCATGCGCCGGTGCCGGTCTCGCAGCCCGCAGCCGCACAAGCGCCCGCAAACGAGCCGATCGTCGCGGGCGAGAGCTGGATGCTGCTGGCCCCGGACACGCTTGCGCATGTCAACGTCTATCCGCCCATTTCCCGCAAGCTGACCGAGATCTTCAATTTCACCGCGGGCGAACGCACGGTCATCACCGAGAACCTGAAGACCGCGGCCGAGACCATGACGCCGCCCGAAAAGTTCGACGCCCTTTCCCCCGACATTCTCGCGCGGGCGGCCGAGAAGCTGAAGTCGCTGGGCGGCGAGCAGCCCGACAAGGGCGCCAAAAAAGCCTTCAACCTTTAAGCGCAGGACGTCATGTTCGGATCGCCGCAGAAGAAATTCCTCAAAGCCGCCGCCGCGGGCGATGTCGCCGAGCTGAAGTATTGCTACGACTATTATATTCCCGAATATCTGCCGGCCAGCGTCCGCGACAAGGAAGGCAATACGGCCCTGCACCTGGCGGCGAAGCATGGCCGGATCGAGGCGCTCCGCTTCCTGATCGAAATGAAGGCGGACATTGAGGCCAGCAACACTATCGGCGCCACGCCGCTGTTCGTTGCCGTCTCCGAAGGAAAGCCTGAAGCCGCGAAAGTCCTGATGGCGGCGGGGGCGGACGTCAATGCGCATGCTCCGACATATTCATATGCACTGCATTGGGCCGCTCATCTGGGCGATCTCGACACCGCGAAGGACCTCATTTCGCGCGGTGCCCTAATCGATCCCGTCAATACCACGGAAGAACGTACGCCACTTTATTACGCCGTCGCGTCAAATCGCGGCGCCATGGTTCAATTCCTGCTGGACGCGGGCGCGCGGCCCGATATTCCCGGAACCGATGGAGTCACGCCTGCGTCTTATGCGCGTCAGAATAAACCGCGCATCGCGGCGATGATCGACGCGGCGCTCAAGGCGCCCCGGAAAGAAGCGCCAGCTCCTGCCGCGACGATAGCGCCGGCGGCAGCCTGCGCCGACAGCGAGACCTGGAAGCGCATGGGCGAGGACAAGGCGGCCCATGTCGGCGTTTACCCGGACCTTGCGCGCAAGATCACCCAAGTTTTCAACTTTGCGACCCGCGAGCGCATCGTCATCACCGAGAACCTCAAGACGGGCGCGGAGACGATGGGACCGGCGGAAAAGTTCGACATGCTGTCCGATGCCGCGGTCGCGCAGGCGGCGGACGCCTTCCGGCAACTGGGCGGAGATCCGGCCGACAAGGCAGCGAAGAAATCCTTCAATCTGTAGGCGTTTCCTAACAAGCTGATTTTTGGCCAAATTTACAGAATTGACGTCGTGCCAAAAACTTGCCATATTGCGATAGTTTACCGTATTTATGGAGCAATCCATTGTTCACCGCGCGGAATTTCCTGAAAGCCGCCGAACGGGGCGATACCGACGCCGTCAGGCAGTACCTGCAGCGCGAGCCGCAGGTGTGCCTTGCTGCGCGCAACGATGGAAATACTGCGTTGCACCTGGCAGCGCAGGAAGGCCACACCGAAACCGTGGAAGCCCTGATCCAGGCGGGATTCCCCGTCGACGCCACCTGCCAATTTGGCTATACGCCGCTCGCGCTTGCCGTCCTGCGCAACCCCGATGGGGCCAAGGAGATTGTCGCCGCGCTGCTCAAGGCCGGGGCGGACCCGAACGCCGAGATGCCGAATGACGAAAGTATTCTCAGCCTTTCGCTGAACCGCCACGGCAGCAACACGGAGATCGCCCGCCTCCTGCTCGACGCGAAAGCCGATGTGAGCAAGGGTGCTCCGCTGTTGAAGGCGCTTGAGAAGAGCGCATGGAAACTGGCTGGAGACATGATCGACGCCGGGGCGAATCCCAATGCCCGCGCCAGTAATGGATACCGTCCGCTTCATTATGCGGCAATGCATGGTCAGCTTGACCTGGCCCAGGCGCTGCTCGACAAAGGCGCTGATATCAACGCGCGGGCGGACTACAGGAATACGGCGCTCCACTCCGCGATCAACGCCGGCGAGGCGGATATCGTCAAGCTGCTGATCGACCGCGGGGCGCGCGTCGATATTCTCAACAGCCAGTCCCAGGATGCGCTCGAATGTGCGCGGCGGTCCAATCACGCGGCGGCGATCGTGCCGCTTATCGAGCCGCATGTGAAAAAAATCATCGCGAGCCGCACCACGCCGCTGAATGCGACGGCGACCGAGCTCCCCTTGAGCGACGCGGAAGCCTGGGTGCTGATGGGCGAGGAAAAGGTCGCGCGCGTCAGCGTCCATCCGGCGCTGCTGCGCCGTCTGACGGAAGTATTCAATTTCGAAAGCCGCGAGCGTTTCACCATCTCGGAAAACCTCCGGACGCAGGCGGAAACCGTCACGCAGCCCATGTCTTTCGATGCGACACCCGAGGGGCTGCTGGACAAGGCGCTCCGTGCCTTGCGCGATCTGGGCGGCAAGGCCGACGACGAGGCCGTCTTCGGCGCGCGCCTGGCCAAGAAAACACTGAAACCGCAAGCCGGCAATCCTTAAGCATGCCCCTGTTCCACAGCAAGAAAAGCTTCCTGAATGCCGCACGCACGGGCGACGCAGACGAAATCCGGCATTGCCTCACCTATTACATTCCGCGCAAGTTCGGCATCGACGTCCAGGACGACAAAGGCCTCACTGCGCTTCATATCGCGGCGACAAAGGGCGATGTGCGGATTATCCAGATGCTGATCGGCTTCGGGGCGGACCCCAATATTCCGTCGCGCGAGGGACAAACGCCCTTGATGGCCGCGATGGACGAGAAGAAGCCGAACGCCGCGCTGGCGCTCATCGAGGGCGGCGCGAAACCGAACACGCATAGCCCCGAGTACATTTATCCGATCCATCTCGCCGCTTTCGCGGGCGACCTCGATGTCGTCAAGGCGCTTATCGCGGCGCAGGCCGATCTCGATGCGATCATCCGCACCAACGGGCGCACGGCGCTGCACTGGGCGGTCGAGAAGGAAATGACGAGCACCGTCGACTGCCTGATCAAGGCGGGCGCGCGCACCGACATCGCGGACAAGGCGGGAAAGACCGCGGTTGATCTCGCGAAAGCCAAGCCGCATGTGCTGAAGCTGCTACAAAAAGGCGCGCCTTCACCCGCGCCTGCCGTCACACCCGCCGTGGCGTCCGCGCCCTCGTCCGCGGAGACGTCGGAAAGCTGGAGCCTCGTGGGAAAAAATCGCGTCGCGCTGAATGGCCTCTATCCCGGCATCGGCCGCAAGGTCACGGAGATTTTCAATTTCGAGGCGCGCGAGCGCACGGTCGTCTCCGAAAACCTGAAGACGGGCGCCGAGACCTTGGCGCCCCCGGAAAGCTTCGACCGTATCAACGAGGAAGCCCTGCGCAAGGCGCTGGCCGAATTCCAGCGCCTGGGCGGCGAGGCCGACGAGGCCTATGTGCTGGGCGGTGGCAAGCGGCCGAAATCGGCATTCAATCTGTAACTTATTGTTTTCACGAATATTTTCAGGCTCTCGCCCTCGTTTATCTTTCGTAGGCAATCTTCCGGTATAATTGAAGGGTGGCCAACGGCAGGAGGTGCCCATGAGAACTATTGTCGGAAAAACGGTTGTCGCCTGTGTGTTCGGCATCGGCCTGGCTGTCGCGCCCGCGGCCTTCGCGCAGCAATCCGTCACGACGCCACCAGGGGCGGATACGACAACCTTTCACAGCGTCGCCGAAATGCCGGGACCGTCTGGCACCGGCGGTGGAGCGGCGGCGGCGCCGGCCGACGCCGCGATGCAGGCGTTTCAGGGCATGTCGCCCGAGGAGCGCAACGCCATGCTCCAACAGGCGATCGAGACATTCAAAAACATGTCGCCGGAGCAACGCGAGGCGCTGACCAACCAGGCCAAGTCAATGGGCGGCGACAGCGGATCTTTCGGTTCGCAATGGGACAAGATGCTCACGAACGACCAGAAGCAGATGCTGCACGACCAGCTTCAGCCCTACGTGAAGTCGACCGAGCAGCAAATGGCGGACCAGCCGCAGGCGGCGACCGCGGCGGATCCGGTCGCGTCGCTGACGCAGCAGATCCAGAACCTGTCGCCCGAGCAAAAGGCGGCGTTGATCAAGTCGCTGCAGGGCGGCGCGTCCGCGCCCACACCGACGGCGGCATCGGGCACATCGGGTCAGGCGGATGCCTGCGCAGCCTATCAGAACATCAACCCGGCCTTTTACAAGGCATGCGAAAGCCGCCTGCATCCGGGCCAGTGAGGAAAATTCGCGAAAATAAAAAAGGAGCCCGGCACATCGCGCGGGCTCCTTCATTTTTTAACGGATAAGTGATCCGATAATAACGGCCTAATCGCCGTCGCGCTCTTTGCGTTTGCGCTCGAGCTTGCGATGACGTCTCACGGCTTCAGACCGCTCGCGCGCCTTCTTCACAGAAGGCTTTTCATAGTGGCGGCGGATCTTCATTTCGCGGAACAGACCTTCGCGCTGCATCTTTTTCTTGAGTGCGCGCAGAGCCTGGTCGACGTTATTATCGCGTACGATAACCTGTACGATGGTAATCACCCCTTTCCGATATCTCTTTAAGTTTAAAAGGTTAAGCCAATCAGATGGCCCTTTTACACGCAAAAAACAGCGTTGGGAAGCGGATTCTTGCGCCTATGCGCGTTTCCGCCTTTCACAAACATCGAAAAAGGGTAACGGATTCAGTCGGATAAGCCGAGGACCCGTCAGGGCATCATCTTGCCGAGAAGCCGCCGAAAACCCCATTTTTTTGGGGCTGAATCCGTATCCGCGGCGGCGGCGGCAGGGGCCGGCGAGGGTGGCTGCGCCGCGCCCTTGAATTTCAGCCGCGGCATGACAACGATTTTCTCCGGTGCGCCCGTCGTCGCCGCTTGCACCGCCACCTGCATCGCCTGTTTCGCCTGTTTCGCCGGATTGACCTTGGGCTTGAGCAGCGACGGTCCCGGCGTCTGGCTGGTAGGATCGAGCTTGTAGCGGAAAGCCTTGTAGCTCTCGGTCAGCCCGTCTTTGAAATCATCCGCCGCTTTCTGCATCGGCGCGGGCAGCTGCATCGCGGGATCGAGGCCGAGCTGGCGCTTCGCCTCGGAGGCGAGATCGAGTGCACCCAGAACTTTCAATATCGCATCGGCATCGGCGACGCTGGCCTTGCGCATATTGCCGACCTTCGCTTCAAGAACGCCGCTGACAATGCCTTCCCAGTCCTTCTGCGGGACGAGCTGATCGAGCGCATAGCCGCGCTCGATCATTGAGGGCAGGATTTCGCGATAAACGACCGACTGGCGGAAATCGTCGCCACTGCCGTCCGCGATGTTATAGACGGTGCAATGACCCCGGTTTTTCGTAGTCAGGGTAATGCCCTCGGGCACGATGACATGTACGGAATCAGAGCCACAAAGCCCCGCCGGCAATTCGGCGTCGCGCGAGATCGTGTATGTGCCGGAGCTATTGAACGCGCGCTGTTCAACGCTTCCGATCTTGCCGCCATGATCGAGATGGCTTTCGAGCCAGGCCTGGTAGTCCTGGGCGCTTGCGGGACGTGCGCCCGCGGCCATCAGGAACCGGTCCTTGCGATCCGAAGCTTCGTGCCGTTTTTGACGTTCGGACGCGCTGTCGTAATCGCCAAAATCGTCAATAATGACCATTCGATCACTCCTGCTCGACGGGCATTTTCTTGAGAATCTCGAGGAAGAAACGCGCGGCGTCGTTGGTCGCCTTGCGCGGATCGACGCGGAAGAGCTTGGCACCGGCTTTTTCGAAGCCGCTCCGGAAGGAAGATATGTTAGGGGTCATCATGCTGCCTCAGTTTTCATTTTTCTTATGACGTCGGTTAGAAAGCGTCCCGCTCCCTGTTGTTGCGCGAGCGAGACCTGGTATTCGCTGCCCAATCCTTCTGTCGCGAGGACGGGGGCAAGACAGCGCACGGAATTCTCCTGCCGGTGCGCTAACGCCAGCGAGAAGGCCATCGCCAGGATGCTCTCCCGGCAAGGATCATTTGCGGCCGTTTTCAGATACGGCTGCATGTCGACGACCGCGTCTCGCCCTGCGGCAAGACAAAAATTGCCGCGCAGCTGCGCGATTTCAGACTCGCTCATGGTCAGATTCTCTCTATTACCTATCCAATCGTTTTACATATTACGTAAGCTTCTGTCAAAACACAAGCGATTCTGATAATAATTTGTTAACCAGTTCAAATGGTGCGCCGCAACATAAAAATTCGGCTCATACCTTTGATTTATTGGGGCAATTTGAAAAAATATTATCGCAATCGGCCACGAAATTATATTGCTTATGGGCCCTCGCCCCACTACCTTACTCCTGAACCAAGAATCGGGAAACGACGGTGCGGTAAAAGGGATGCGCGATACAGTCACACTCGACGATAAATACACCGAAAAAGCGGGCCGGATCTACCTGAACGGCCTCCAGGCCCTCGTGCGCCTTCCGATCATGCAGCACCAGCTGGACACGTCCAAAGGCCTTAAAACGGGCACTTTTATCTCGGGTTACCGGGGGTCCCCTTTGGGCGGACTGGATATGGCCCTCAAAAGCGCCCGCAAGTTCCTGGAAGAGCATGACATCAAGTTTGTCCCCGGCGTGAACGAAGACCTGGGCGCGACCGCCGTCTGGGGCAGCCAGCAACTCAATCTCGGTCCCGGCGCCGCCTATGACGGCGTCGTCGGCATGTGGTACGGCAAGGGCCCAGGCGTCGACCGTTCCGTTGACGTCCTCAAGCACGCTAACGGCGCAGGCACCTCGAAACATGGCGGCGTCCTGGCGCTGGCGGGCGACGACCATGCCTGCAAATCCTCCACTTTCCCGCACCAGTCGGAACATGCTTTCATCCACGCGATGATCCCCGTCCTGCACCCCGCCGGGATCGAGGACGCGTTGAACCTCGGCCTGCACGGGATCGCCATGTCGCGCTATTCGGGCTGCTGGACGGCATTCAAGATCATTTCCGATTTCGCGGACTCTTCCGCTTCTGTCTCGACCGATCCTTTCGCGCTCGCGTTCCGGCTGCCCACCGATTTCGACATGCCGAAGGAAGGGCTGAACATCCGCTGGTACGATCCGCCGGTCGAGCAGGAAGATCGTCTTATTCGTCTCAAGTTGCCCGCCGCGCAGGCCTATGCGCGTGCTAATGGCCTCGACCGTTTCATCATCAATCCGGCGAAGAAGCGCCTCGGCATCGTCGCAACCGGCAAGGGCTGGATGGATACGATGCAAGCGCTCGACGACCTCGGCATCACCAACAAGCGCGCCGAGGAAATGGGCATCGCGGTCTACAAGATCGCGCTCGTCTGGCCGCTCGATCCGGTCGGCATCCAGAAGATCGCCAGTGAAGTGGAAGAACTTTTCGTCGTCGAGGAAAAGCGCGGATTGATCGAAGAGCAGATCAAGAAAATCCTCTTCAATATGCCCGCCGATAAGCGCCCGCGCGTCACCGGAAAGACGGATGACAAAGGCGCGCCCTTGCTGCCGGAAACATATGAACTGTCGCCGGGACAGATCGCCGACGCGCTGATCAAGCGCCTGGCGCCGATGACGGACACCTCGGCCTTCGCGAGCCGCATGGCGCTCATCCACAAGAATTTCGACCTGAAAGGCAAGCCCGCGCCGGTCGTGCGCATGCCATGGTATTGCTCGGGCTGTCCGCACAACACTTCGACCGTCGTCCCGGAAGGCAGCCGCGCGCTCGCCGGCATCGGCTGCCATTACATGGCGATGTGGATGGACCGTTCCACCGTCATGTTCACGCAGATGGGCGGCGAAGGCGTGCCCTGGATCGGCCAGTCGCCCTTCACTACCGAAAAACACGTCTTCGCGAATTTGGGCGACGGCACCTATTTCCATTCCGGCCTGCTCGCGATCCGCGCCGCGGTCGCCGCCAACGTCAACATCACCTACAAAATCCTCTATAACGACGCCGTCGCCATGACCGGCGGCCAGCATGTCGACGGGCAGCTGACCGTGCCGATGCTGACGGACCAGCTGGCGGCCGAAGGCATCAAGACGATCTACATTGTTTCGGACGAGCCGTGGAAATATGGCGCGGCGCGCTTCCCCAACGGCACCACCATCGAGCATCGCGACAGTCTGGATGCAGTGCAGCGCAAATTGCGCGAAACCCCGGGTGTCACGATCCTCATTTACGACCAGACCTGCGCCGCCGAAAAACGCCGCCGCCGCAAGCGCGGCCTGATGGAAGATCCCGCCAAGCGCGTGCTGATCAACGAGCGCGTCTGCGAAGGTTGCGGCGACTGCGGCAAGAAATCGAACTGCCTGTCGGTCGCGCCGGTCGAGACCGAATTCGGCCGCAAGCGCCAGATCGACCAATCGACCTGCAATAAAGATTTCTCCTGCGTCAAAGGCTTCTGCCCCAGCTTCGTGACCGTCCTGGGCGGCGGCCTCAAAAAGCCGGAAGTGGCCAAAGCCGACGCGGCGGTGGACGAATTCTTCAAGGCGATGCCAGAACCGCAGATGGGCGATGTCGACAAGCCGGTCGCCATCCTCGTGACGGGCGTGGGTGGCACGGGCGTCGTGACCATCGGCGCGATCCTGGCCATGGCGGCGCATATCGAGAATAAGGGCGCCACCACCATGGACCAGACCGGCCTCGCCCAGAAGGGCGGCGCGGTGACGAGCCATATCCGCCTCGCGAAGACGCCGGACGAAATCAACACTGTGCGCATCGGCATCGCCGGCGCGAACGTCATCATCGGCGCGGACATGCTGGTGACAGCGGACGGCGACTGCCTGTCGAAAATCCGTCCCAAGGGTTCCGACAGTGAGACCAAGATCATCCTGAACACGCATAAGGCGCAGACCGGCGAATTCACCCACAAGCCGGACTGGAACATTCCGACCAACAAGGTCCTGAGCGCCATCGCGAACCTGTGCGGCGAAAACAACCTCTCCACGCTCGACGCGACCCAGATCGCGACTGCCTTGTCGGGCGATTCCATCGCGACCAACATGTTCATGCTGGGCTATGCCTGGCAGCTTGGCTATGTGCCAGTCGGGCGCGAGGCCATCATGAAGGCTATCGAGCTCAACGGCGTCTCCATCCCGATGAACCAGCAGGCCTTCGTCTGGGGTCGTCGAGCCGCCTGGAACCTCGCGAAGGTGCAGGAAATCGCGACGCCCTCGAAAGCAGCCGACGGTTCCGACCGCCACCGCCAGATCTCGACCTCGCTCGAGGAAATCATCGACCGCCGCATGATGTCGCTGACCGGCTACCAGAACGCCGCCTACGCGAACCGCTATAAGGCGCTCGTCGACACAGTGCGCGAAGCCGAGATCAGGCTGAAAGGCAACCCCGGCAAGCTCACGGAAGCCGTCGCCCGCTATTACTACAAGCTGATGGCCTACAAGGACGAATACGAGGTCGCGCGTCTTTATACCGACGGGCAGTTCATCTCGCAGCTCAAGAACACTTTCGGCGGCGATTACAAGCTGCGCTTCAACATGGCCCCGCCCCTGCTCGCCAAGCGCGATGCCGTGACCGGGCAGCTGCAGAAGATGGAATTCGGCCCCTGGGTGCTGCAGGCGTTCAAGGTGCTCGCCAAGATGAAGTCCTTGCGCGGCACGCCGCTCGACATCTTCGGCTATACCGCCGAACGCCGCATGGAACGCCAGCTGATCAAGGATTACAAGCGCACGCTGGAGGATATCCTGGCGCGCCTCAATGGCGCGAACTACGAGGTCGCTGTCGAGATCGCCTCCATCCCCGAGCATATCCGGGGCTATGGCCATGTGAAGGAAGAACACCTGAAAAAGGCGAAGGCGGCCGAAGCCGCCCTGCTGGAAAAATTCGGCCGCCCCGCCGCGCCGGAACAGAAGAAGGCCGCTTAAAGATTTAATTGCCATGCCAGCGCACGCTGGCATCTCAAAAACAAAAAAGCCATTCCGGATGCGCCGGAATGGCTAAAATTTTAGTGATTCCGGCTTACGCTGGAATGACAGATTATTGCTCTACCGCGTGTAGTGCGAAGCGATCTGCATCTTCCACTGCCAGCCTGCCGTATGCTCGTAGGAGCCGCCGTCCGGCGTTTCGATGCATTTCGCGCAGCAGACGCCGTTCGCGCAGTTCTGGTCCTCCGGAAGCGCCGCGGGATCGACCCAATACTTGGCGCCGCCCAGCAACAGCGGGCTCGTGACAACCAGCATAAGGATAAAATGCTTCTTAAATTTGATGAAATTTTTCATGGGGTCCGCATCCTTTTCTTATTCTTCCTTAGCGTCCCCCGGATAATTTAAGTATAGCATCGAAGATTTTAATTTAGAATTAAAGTTGTCAGGTTCCAGTGTCCGCGACGTCCATGTTCAGCGCCGCGGCCACCAGTGTTTTCGTATAGTCCTCGCGCGGGTTTTCAAACACTTGCCGCGCCTCGCCGGTTTCCACCACCCTGCCATTGCGCATCACGATCACCTGATGTGACATGGCCCTGACCACTCGGAGGTCGTGGCTGATAAACATATAGGCGAGATTATGAGTCTGCTGCAGGCGGCGCAGCAATTCGACGATCTGCGCCTGCACCGACATGTCGAGCGCAGAAGTAGGCTCGTCCAGAATGACGAATTTCGGGTTCAGCACCATCGCGCGGGCGATGGCGATGCGCTGGCGCTGACCGCCCGAAAATTCGTGCGGATAGCGGTGGCGCGTTTCGGCGTCGAGGCCCGTTTCCTGCAGCGCGGCAATGACTTTCGCCGTGCGCTCGGCCTTCGTCATATTAGGGAAGTGGACGAGCAGCCCTTCCTCGACGATTTGCTCCACGGAGAGGCGCGGCGACAAGGACCCATAAGGGTCCTGGAATACGATCTGCATGTCGCGGCGCAAGGGGCGAATTTGTTTCTCCGTCATCTTGCCAAGGTCATGACCTTCAAACGAGACGAGGCCCTGACTTTGCAGCAAGCGCAAAAGGGCGAGGCCCAGCGTGGTTTTTCCGGAACCGGACTCGCCCACGACGCCGATAGTCTGCCCCGGGCGGATGGCGACGTCGATGCCATCGACCGCCTTCACGTAGTCGGTGGTGCGGCGGAAGATCCCGGTCTTGACGGGGAACCAGACCTTCAACTGGTCCGCCTTGAGGATCGGCGTCGCCTTGTCGTCATAGGGCTGGGGATTGCCGCGCGGCTGGGCCGAGAGCAGCATCTTCGTGTACTCGTGCTCGGGGTGCGAGAAAATCTTTTGTGTCTCGCCGGTCTCGACGACCTCGCCCTTGTACATGACGGCGACGCGGTTCGCCATTTTCTTGACGATCGACAGATCATGCGTGATAAGCATGATCGCCATGCCGAGTTTCTTCTGCAGGTCGCGCAGGAGCTTGAGCAGCTGCGCCTGGACCGTCACGTCGACGGCTGTCGTGGGCTCGTCGGCGATCAAAAGGTCGGGCTCGTTTGCGAGCGCCATCGCGATCATAACGCGCTGGCGCTGGCCGCCGGATAATTCATGCGGATAGGCGCCGAGCCGCGAGGTGAGTTTCGAAAGACCCACGAGCTCCAGCAGCTCGATCACGCGCTGGCGCGCGGCGGAGGGATTCATGTGCTTGTGCAGGAACAAGGCTTCGCTGATCTGCTTTTCAATCGTATGCAGCGGGTTCAGCGATGTCATGGGCTCCTGGAAAATCATGGATATCTTGTTTCCTCGGATAGACCTCAAAACAACGTCCGTTGCTTTCATCAGTTCCTCGCCGCGGAATTTTATGGAACCGCCCGGATGTTTCGCGGCCGGATATGGCAAAAGCTGCAGCACGGAAAGCGCCGTCACCGATTTTCCCGAACCGGATTCGCCGACGACCGCGAGCGTCTCGCCCTTTTCGATGGAGAAGGACACATCCTTTACCGCATGAGTGGTAAAAGGACCATTCACGAAATCCACCGACAGGTTTTTGACGTCGAGCAAGGCCATATCGAAACTCACTCCCTGAAAATTTTGCGCGGATCGAAGGCGTCGCGCACGCCCTCGCCGATGAAGGTGAAGAGGCACAGCATGGTGGCGAGCGACAGGAAGGCCGTGATGCCGAGCCAGGGCGCCTGCAGGTTATTCTTGCCCTGCAGCACGATGTCGCCCAGCGACGGCGATCCCGGCGGCATGCCGAAGCCGAGGAAGTCGAGGCTGGTGAGCGTCGTGACCGAAGCCGAGACCACGAAAGGCATCATCGACACCGTCGCCACCATCGCGTTGGGCAGCGCGTGCTTGAAGATGATCGCGGGGGTGGAGAGGCCAAGCGCCTTGGCGGCGCGGATATAATCGAGGTTGCGGGCTTTGAGGAATTCCGCCCGCACGACGCCGACGAGGCGCATCCAGGAGAACAGCAGCATCAGCCCCAATAGCGAGAAGAAGCCCGGCGTGATCACGCTCGCCATGATCATCAGCATGTAGAGCATCGGCATGCTGTCCCATATTTCCATGAAACGCTGGGACAAAAGGTCGAAAAGCCCGCCGCGGTATCCGGCGATGGCGCCGATCGTGATGCCGATGGCGCTGCTGATGACGGTCAGGATCAGGCCGAAAACGACCGAGATGCGAAAGCCGTAGATGAGCCGCGCCAGCAGGTCCCTGCCCTGGTCGTCGGTGCCGAGCCAGTTCTCGGCCGACGGCGGCGCGGGTGCCGGAACGGTCAGGTTATAATTGATGGTCTGGTAGGAATAATGGATGGGCGGCCAGACCATCCAGCCCTTGGCGTCGATCAGCTTCTGCACGACGGGGTCGCGGTAATCCGCTTCCGTCTCGAACTCGCCGCCGAACGCGGTCTCGGGATAGGTTTTCATGGCCGGCACATACCAGCCACCGGCGTAATGCACGAGGAGCGGCTTGTCGTTCGCGACGACTTCGGCGAAAAGGCTGACGATGAAAAGCGACAGGAAAATCCACAGCGACCAGTAGGCGCGCTTGTTGCGCCTGAACTGCTGGATGCGCCGCTGCATGATGGAGGACAGGGCCATCAGCGGCCCTCCAGCGCGCGAAAGTCGATGCGCGGGTCAACCCAGGTCATGGTCAGGTCGCTGATCAGCGTGATGAGCATCCCGAAGATGGTGAAAATATACAGTGTCGCGAACATGACGGGATAATCGCGGTTGAGCGTGGATTCGTAACCCAGCAATCCTAAGCCGTCGAGGGAGAAGATCACCTCGATCAGGACCGATCCCGTCAGGAAAATGCCGAGCAGGCTGCCCGGGATCTGCGAGATCACGATCAGCATCGCATTGCGAAACACGTGTCCATAAAGGATTCTATGCTCGGTCAGCCCTTTGGCCCGCGCGGTCAGCACGTAGAGCTTGCTCACCTCCTCGAGGAAGGAGTTCTTGGTCAGGATGGTGAGTCCCGCGAAGCCGGTGATGACGCTGGCGGTGACAGGCAACGTGATATGCCAGAAATAGTCGAGGATGCGGTGCGGCCAGTCCATCTCGTGCCAGTTGTCGGAGGTCAGGCCCCGCAGCGGGAAGATATTCAGGTATTTGCCGCCCGCGAAGACGATGACGAGCAGAATGGCGAAGAGGAACTGCGGGATTGAATGCCCCACGATAATGACGACGCTGGACCAGACATCGAACTTCGATCCGTCGCGTACCGCCTTCGCAATGCCGAGCGGAATGGAGATCATATAGATCAGCAGTGTCGCCCACAGGCCGAGCGAGATCGAGACCGGCATCTTTTCCAGCAGCAGGTCGGTCACCTTTTTGTCCTGGAAATAGCTCTTGCCGAAATCGAACGTCAGGTAGTTCTTCAGCATCAGGAAGAAGCGCTCGTGCAGCGGCTTGTCGAAGCCGAACTGCTTTTCGAGACTGGCGATGAATTCAGGCGGCAGGCCCTGCGCGCCGCGGTATTTCGACGCGCCACTCGACATGTTCATCGCCGCCTGGGATTGCTGACTGGAAAGGCTGGTATCGCTGCCACCGCCGGAAAAACGCTGCGTCGCGGAAACATCCATCCCCTGCAGCTTGGCGATCATCTGCTCGACCGGGCCGCCCGGGGCCAGCTGGATGATGAGAAAATTGATCAGGATGATGCCGAACAGCGTCGGTATCATGAGCAGCAGGCGGCGGATGATATATGCGGCCACTGAACGAACCCCAAGGGCGCCTTTAAGCCTTTAAGCCCTTAAGCTCGGGCTATTGTTTTTTCTCCGGCGCTTTTTCCGCAATTTTAGCAGCCTTCTGGGCGTCGTACCACCAGGTTTCGGGAACGCCCAGTCCGTATTTGGGGGCAGTCTCGGGGCGGCCGAATTTGTCCCAATAGGCGATCCACCAGGCGGGATGATACCATTGGGGGATCACATAATAATTCCACAGTAGCACGCGGTCCATGGCGTGACAGATGGCCACGAGTTCTTCACGATCCTTCGCGCTGACCAGCTTTTGGATGAGATCGTCGAGGACCGGGTTTTTGATGCCGATGATGTTGCGGCTGCCGTGGACATCGGCCTTGTCAGAACCCCAGTAGTCGCGCTGCTCGTTGCCGGGCGACAGCGACTGGCCGAAGGAATGCACCGTCATGTCGAAATCGAAGTTCTCGATGCGGTGCTGGTACTGCGCGGTATCGACGTTGCGCAAGTTGGCCACGACGCCCAGTTTCTTCAGGTTGCCGATGAAGGGCAGGATCCAGCGCTCGAATGCCGGACTGTCGATGAGGATTTCGAACTTGAAGGGCTGACCGTCCTTTTCGAGCACGCCGCTGGAACCGATCTTCCAGCCGGCCTGCGTCAGCAGTTCCTTCGCCTTGGCCAGATTGTCGCGGATGCCGTTGCCGCTGCCGTCGGTCGTGGGCAGCGTGAATTCCTTGGTGAAGACCTCGTCCGGGATCTTGCCCTTATACTGCTGCAGGATCTCGAGCTCCTTGCCGGTGGGCAGGCCGGTGGCTGCCATGTCCGAATTCTCGAAATAGCTGTGCGTGCGCGCATAGGTGCCGTAGGCGAACTGCTTGTTCGACCATTCGAAGTCGAAGGCGTAGCCCAGCGCTTCGCGCACGCGCGGATCCTGGAATACGGGCTTGCGGATGTTGTAGGCGAAAGCCTGCATGCCGGTGGGCAGGCTGTGCTTGATCTCCGCCTTCTTGATCAGCCCCTCCTTGACGGGCTTCTTTTCGTCATATTCGGCGGCCCAGTTCTTGGCGACGTTTTCCTGGCGGAAATCGTATTCGCCGGAGAAAAAGGCCTGGAACAGCACCGTTTCGTCGCGATACATGTCGATGACGATAGTGTCGAAGTTATACATCCCTTTCACGATCGGCAGATCTTTCGCCCACCAGTCCTTCACGCGCTCGAAGGTGATGCGGCGGCCCTGGTCGACCGATTTAACGCGGTAAGGGCCGCTGCCCAAGGGCGCTTCCAGCGTCGAGGCGTCGAAGGTCTTGCCTTCCCAGTAATGCTTCGACATGACCGGCAGCTCGCCCATGATCAGGGGCAGCTCGCGGTTATTGGCCATGCTGAAGGTGAACTTGACGCGCGATGGGCTGGTCGCCTCGGCCTTGGCGACCTTGGCATAATAGGCCTTGAAAAACGGATGGCCCTTTTCCATGAGCGTATTGAAAGTCCACACGACGTCGTCGGCGGTGATCGGCGTGCCGTCGTTGAACTTCGCCTCCTTGCGCAGGTTGAAGGCGACCCAGCTGCGGTCCTCGGGCATCTCGATCGTCTCGGCGACGAGGCCGTAGCGGGAAAACGGTTCGTCCTCGGTGCCCGTGGTCAGGGTCTGGAACAGCATGCCGGCGACAGCGGGCGCCGCCAAGCCCTTGAGCACGAAGGGGTTCAGCGTATCAAAAGTCCCTTCTTCGGCGAGATGCATCTCGCCGCCCTTCCGCGCCTCAGGGTTCGCGTAGTCGACGTGTGCAAAGCCGGGCTGGTATTTCGTTTCGCCGTACATCGCGATGGAAGGCTTGGGCTGGGGCGCCTCCTCCGCCTGTGCGGCGAGGAAGGAGATCAGGGTCAGCGCAAGGACAAGGGCGGCCTGCCGCAGCATGTGCATTCTATAAACTCCCGCGAATACAGTGGCTTAAATTAATAAGGTCCCACTATAGCGGCGGGGTTCTCGGGTGGCAAGGGACGGCAGATGACGTGGAAATACCCACAAATGAGAACCGCCGGGGTTTTGAGGCCCGGCGGTTTAATCTTGGAAATACGATGGTTATTAGCCGGTGCCGCCACCACCGAAGGTTTTGTTGTATTGGTCGGTGTTGGGATTCTCGCCGCTTGCCGTCTGCTTGGAATTACCCCACTTAGCCGCCGCTCCGGCCATGCCCGTACCTGATTGGAACGAGCCGTCCTGGGCTTGTGTGACGCTGCCGGCAAAGTTCGAGGTGGTCGTGCTGCCATCGGCGCCCTTCGTCGTGGTCATCGTCGCCGCGCCAGCCGCCTTGCCCATGCCATAGCCGGTGTCCTGAGCGACCGCGCCGTAGCCGCGGCTGATGGTGGAAGCCGCGCTTTGCGCATAGCCCTGGGCCGCCTGGGCGCCGTCGTCGAAGCTATGGTCGACCGATCCGCCCGGCATCCAGCGCATCAGGGCGTTCGGGATGATGTCGACCATCTTGAAGCAGGAGTTGGCCGTCGCCCATACCGTGCCCACATACACCGTCGAGTTGAAGAACATGGCGATGATACGCAGGATGATGTTGTCCTGGATCGGGGAAGACGCGGCGGCCGCGGCGAACGCCGTGGTGAAGTAGCAGACCCAGGCGTTGAACACGATGAACGCGCCCACGAAGCCCATAACATATAGTATAGGCCTGACCAGCACGTTCAGCCACAGCACCCAGCACTGGCGCGCGCCGGCGGCAAGGCCTTCGCCTTCCGTCGTCAGGTGCGCCAGCGCCGCGATCGGGACCATGCAGACGGCCTCGAAGATGGAGACCATCCATGTCAGTGTCGCGAAGGCAGACCGGATGAAAGGCATGATCGGCGTGAAGAACGTCAGCATCATGCCCGACGAAATCAGCGTCGCAGCCGTCGCCGTCACGAAAGCGAAGATCGCGCTGTTCGCAATGGCCGTGCCGGCGAGCGGGATCGCTCCCAACGCGCCCTGCAGAACCGAGCAGGCGAAGATGATGGAGCCGCCCATGATGACCATGCCGACGCCCATCTTGGCGAGGTTGGCCAGCGGAAGCGTGTTGTCGTTCACGCTGCCCACCAGGTTGACCAGCAGCTGGTTACGAGAGTCGGGACCGAAGACCGACGTCTCGATGAGAGACGCGACTGCGGATGAACCGCCCTTGATCAGTGCAAGGCCAATTTTCCACATGCTCATGCCGTTGGGCTTGTCCGCCTGAGCGGCCTGCTGGCCGATACTGGCCGTACCGTCGCCCAGACCGGCGGCGCCTGCCGCCGTGGCTGCATATTCTTCGTACCAACGGGTATATTCCTGCATGACCATGGCGGTTTCATAGTCGATGTGAGTGCCATGGCAGTCGCCGATGGAAGAATAGGAACTGTAGCAGTCCGCCATCGCCGCGCCCAGCTTGCCCGGAGTATAGGTAATGGTGGGTTGCCCCATGGCCTGCGCCGAGGCGTTCATGGACGTGACCTTGTTGTAGAACGCGCCCGCGCTTGCCCAGCCGTACTGCAGCATCTCGGACTTGAAGTTACCGCCGGTCAGCCAGCTCAGGAGAGCCGTCATGGCGCCGTTCAGCGCGCCGCCCAGGTTCGTGTTGAACGCCGCGATGGATGCGCCGTGGCAGCTGTAGTTCGGGTCGTAGGCGCCCGTCGCCGGACCCGGAGGCGGCGGAAGCGCTGTCGCTCCGCAGTCGGTATCCGGGTTGCCGGTGCACAGGTTGCCCATGGTGGTGAACGCGACCGGGTTAACGTCAACCGCTGCCGTCACGATCGGCGTGCCGCCGACGACATGGTGCGCAGCATAGGCGCAGGCGAACTTCAGCATGTTCGGTTCGACCGTGCCTGTCAGCGTGCCAAGGGTATTCGCGATGATCGTCTGGCGCATCGTTGCCTGGGCCGCCTGGAAGCTGGCGATACCTGCCATCGCGGTAAAGGGGTTGCCGAATGTATAACCGGACATCCAGGGCGAGGAGCCTTTACCGAGCGGGCTCATCGGGTTCACGAGGGCCAGCCCGACGATTGTGGCGTCTTCCAGGGCAGTCGTGAGCGACGTCAGGAACGAATTCGTATTGTCACTGGGACGAGGAGGCACCGTGCCCATGCCGCCTGGCGAATAGCTCCAGCTGCTGAGCGTGCCCGACATCAGCGCGTCGCCGTTACCGGCAGGCGCCGCGATATTGAGAGCGCCGCACAGCGCCGCGTCGTTACCGTTCGTCAGCGCATGCATCAGCGTGCCGCCATCGGCCGACCAGGTGTTGCGTGCGCCGACAAGCTGGCGCGCCGGCGGCGGGTTGGTCGCCTTGACGACATAAGAGTTATAGGCCACCTGGCACAGGCGCATTTCGGCGATCGCGTTGACAAGACTCGTCGAGCCGCCCGGCATGATGGGCGCCAGGAAGTCGTTGTTGGCCGAGAGCGCGCCCACATAGGCGTTCCACCCGTTGGTGCCGAGGTTCGAGCCCCATTCCGCCAGCTTCATGACGCAATACTGGCCCGAAGAATAACCGGCCGAGCCGAGCGGAATCATCAGGCCGAGCGCGAACACGATGCGGATCGGCGCCCAGACCATGTTATGCCGCCCGCCGCCCAGGACGCCGGTCTTGGCCGTGTCCACGACGACGGAGAGGATGATCCAGAAGATCATCACGGCCGCCACAACGGTGATCGCCGTGTTATAGGTCAGGATGATCGCGGAGAAAGCGTTCTGGAGAGTACCGCCGACCTGCGGGGTCTGCGCGGATTCACGCACGATCTTGTCGAGCATGAACAGGCCCCAGTCGTTATAACCGATACCGCCCATCTGGCTTTGGTCCATGCGCTTGTCGAAGAGGAGGGACGAAGCGGAAGACATGCCGTTCTGAATCGAGGTGTTGGACGCGCCGAGAGTGAAAAGCTGCGCCTGGGCAGAAACGCCGATGCCCAGGAAGACGCGGCCGGTGACGCCGATGATCGCGGTTGCAAAGCAGAAAATCATCAGGAGGACGGAGAAATACATCGCCCACTGCCGCGGGGTCGCGCGGGTGCGGCGGAGGTGATACCAGGCTTCCCCGACGAGGTCGCGGAAGGTGTATTTCTTCGTAACGTCCGAAGAACCGAAGCGCATGGCCTCGTGGTTCTTGGGTAGGAGGCCCGACGCCGCGAAAACGGTCGCGATGAGCTGGATGAACACGGGATACAGGTGCGCCGCCGCCCTGAAACTGTACTTAAATTGAGGCATGAAAAGGAATGCCCCAACGGAGAATTTATTATTCTGATTGGATTCGCTCATGATTGGACCCCGACAAATAAAGCCACACACACCTTTTCAGGCTTATTCTTTAATGATACGCCGGTTTCCCAAAACCGTCAAATTAACGAACATTTATGCAAAATTTTATCTATTCTTAATTCTTTGTTTTTCAAGGTGAATTCAGGATATTACCATTCAAAGCGCTGCAGGAGGTAACTTGGCCGATAGGGGTAACGGCGCAGAAGTTCCTGCAAGCGACTCTCGTCCGCAACTTCATGCCGGTGGATGCCGGACGTGACCAGAACAGAGTCGAGCCCGGCCCCCGTCGCCCCCGCGATGTCGGTCTGCATGCCGTCGCCGACCGCGAGCACGCGCTGCACGCCCATATTTTCCAGACAGATGCTGTAAACGGCCCGGTGCGGTTTTCCGAAATAAATCACCTGCCCGCCCATCTGCTCGTAGGTATCCGCGAAGGTCCCGGGACAAATGACGAGCTTATCCTCGACATGCACGATGCGGTCGGGATTGGCGCAGATCATCGGCAGCCCGCGCTCGAAGCAGGCCTGCAACACCGGCTGGTATTTTTCCGCCGTGTCGTTGAAGTCCTCGACGCCGCTGTTGAGGACGAAGTCGGCTTCCGCCGGCGTGTCAACGATGTCGATGATCAGCGCCTCGTACAGCGTCGCGTCCTTGTCACGCGGGCCCAAGTGATAGCAGCGCGTGCCCCATTGCTTGAGGTATTTTTGCTTAAGCGCCATCCATGTCGCCTCGCCCGAGGTCAGCACGCCGTCATAGAGATCCTGGCCGATGCCCATTTCCGTCAGCTTGTCGCGCACGACCCAGGAGCGCCGGGGCGCGTTGGAGAGCAGCCAGACGATGCGCTTGGCGCGCTTGAGTTCCTCGAGCGTCTCGATCGTCGTCTCGAAAGGCTTCACCCCGTCGTGCACGACGCCCCAGAGGTCGAGGATGAACCCGTCGTAAAAGCCGGCGATATCGCCGAGGCCGCGGATGCGCTTGGGCAGGTTGGTGTTGGCGGCAAGCATGGGATCTTAAGCCTTCTCCGGCCGGCGCAGCAGCTCCGGCGCGGGCCTGCCGAACAAAAAGCCCTGCCCGTAGTCGATACCGAGATCGAGAAGCTCGACAAGCTCGCGCTCGGTTTCTATCCTTGTCACGATGAAATCGACGCCGTTGCGGTCCATTTCCGCTTTCAGGCGCTTGAGCCGCGCGGCGCCGCCACGCTCTTTCATTTCCTTCAGCACCATGGACGCGTCGGCCTTGACGAAGCGGATGTGCCGCACGGCCATATGCTCGAAATCGAAGGACAGCGAACGCACCTGGTCCATCGAGAAGCGGCAGCCCAGGCGCGACAGGCCTTCGAGGATCGGCAGCACGTCGGGGCTCATGGAAGCAAGATCGCGCTGGCCCAGCTCGAAGACGAGCCTGGGCGCGAGACCGCGGTTCTGCGCGATGAATTCGACGAGATCGGCCATGAATTTCGGGTCGTTCAGGGTAATGCTGGTGATGTTGCAGAAAAAGGCGCTCACCGCGTCGTCCTGCACCTCGCGGATCAGCTGGAGGCCGCGCAGCAGCAGCAGGTTGTCGATGGCGGGCACGAGGTCCTGGCGCATCGCGACCTCGATGTAGCGTTCGGCCGGAAGGTACACTTCGTCGCGGATGCGGATGCGCGAAAACATCTCGAAAAAGCGCAGTTTGCGCTGCGGCAGCGCGACGATGGGCTGGAGGAAGAGGTCGATGCGGTCCTGCCGCACCGCGGCATTCACGAGGGCCAGCACCTGTTCGTCGGTCACCAGCCGCCCGACCGTTTCCTGCGTCGCCGTCATAAGCGGAGAATGCGCATCGACGACGCCGGCCTCGACCGCCGAAATGGCACGGTCGGGCGCGGCCCCTTCCGGGGCGTCGCCAAGCTTCGAGAGCTGCTCCGCCAGCGTGCGGACCATGCGCTGCTCCAGGTCGCCGCCGCCCGTCTTGCCGTGGCTGCGCGCGGCCTCGCCTGCGTCGGCGAGCTGGCGCTTGAGGACGGTCAATTCATTGCGGTTGCGGGCGGTTTCGCGCACGAGGCGCTCGTAATCGCCCGACATGCGCTGCAGCTGGGAAACAAGGTCCGCCTCCCACTTGCGGCGCGACATCATTTCATGCACCAGCAGGCCGAGAAGGCCCAGGAGCGCCGCGAAGAGGAAGGCGATGCGCGCCGAGGCGACGCTGCCCAGGAAGATCAGGAAGGTCGCGAGCGCCAGCGCCATGACGGCGTTGCGGAAGGTCAGATATTCGGCGAAGGGGCGGAACCCGGCCGGGCGTATCTCCGGCGGCTTGCGAAGGGAGTTGAAGTCGACCACGTTGCCATCCGGCTTTTCCTGCGGCTTGTTCATGTTTTCACCTTACTGCTTTCGCGGCGCGCTGGCCATACGCATGTGCGGCCCCCACGGCTTCCGCAACATGCGAGAAACCGTCCTTTTTCAACAGCGCCGCAAGGCCCTCGAGTATGCGCGGCACGAGGCTTGGGCCTTCGAACACGAGGCCGGTATAGACCTGCACCAGCGACGCACCGGCGCAGATCTTCGCATAGGCATCTTCCGGCCCGCCGATGCCGCCCGCGCCCACGATCGGCAAGTTGCCCTCTGTCAGCCGGTAAAAGTCGCCGATGACATCCGTCGCGAGATCCTTCAGCAATTGACCGCTCAACCCGCCTTTTTCTTCCTTCAGCGCAGGCGCCAGCGCCGCGGGGCGCGCCAAGGTCGTATTGGAGACGATCAGCCCGTCGATGCGATGCCGCAGGGCCAGCTCGGCAATGGCGGCCCGCTGGGCGGAATCGAGGTCGGGCGCCACTTTCAGAAGCAGGGGCGGCTTCACGGGCTGGCGGTTACGCTCCTCCATCAGCGCCTCGAGCAGACGGTCGAGCTCGTCGCGCCGCTGCAGGTCGCGCAGGCCCGCCGTGTTGGGCGAGGACACGTTCACCGTGATGTAGTCGGCCGCGGGCGCCAGGCGGGCAATGCCGTCACGGTAGTCGTCCACGGGCGACGGTGCGTCCTTGTTGATGCCGATATTGGCGCCGAGGACGTCCTGCCCCTTGCCGTGACCCTGCCGGTAGGCCGCGACATTGCCGGCGAAATAATCGAGACCCTTGCCCGGAAAGCCCATGCGGTTGATGACCGACTTATTGCCCGCATCGCGGAACACGCGCGGTTTCGGATTGCCCGGCTGCGGCCTGGGCGTGACCGTTCCCGCCTCGACGAAGCCGAAACCCATGTGAAAAAGCGGCGCAATTACTTCGGCATCCTTGTCGAAACCGGCGGCAAGGCCGAGCGGGTTTTTGAACTCGATGCCGAAAACCTTGCATGACAGCGCGGGATCGGCGCATGCATAGCGCGGGCCAAGGCCGGTCTTCAGCAGGCTAATCGTCAGGCGATGCGCCTTTTCGGCGTCCATCGACATAAGGATGGGGCGAAGGAAGGGATAGACATTCATGCGCCCCGTCTTCCTTTCTTTGTCATTCCCGCGCAAGCGGGAATCTCGTTCAGTAAGGAGCCTGCTCTTGTAACGTCACGGGGTCCCCCCTTCCGCGGGAATGACGTATGGAAGTTAACCGGCATGCTTCACCCCGCTTCTGACAAAATCCTGCACTTTCGCGAGGTCGTTTGCCATGACCTCGTACTTTTCGGGCCGTTTGTGAAGGTCCGCAAGCCTCTCGGGCAATTGCGGATCGACGCCCGAGGCGCGCTTCACCGCGTCAGGGAATTTGGCCGGATGGGCGGTAGCGAGCGAGATGACTGTGCTCTTCGGATTTTCGGCCAGATAGGCCTGCGCGACGCCGAGGCCCACCGCCGTGTGCGGATCGACGAGATAGCCGTATTTCTGCCAGGTGCGCTTGATCACCTCGCTCGTCTGCGCGTCGTCCATGCGTCCGCTCGCGAACAGCTTGCGCACGCCTTCCATGACCTTGTCGTCCATCTTGAACGGGCCGTCCTTGCGAAAATGCTCCATGGTCTGCGCGACCGCCTTGGGCATGCGCCCGAACATGTCGAACAGCAGGCGTTCGAAATTGCTCGAAATCTGGATATCCATGCTGGGGCTGATGGTCGGCACGACGCCCTCGGTCTTCATCTTCCCGCTGACGAAAAAACGGTGGAGAATGTCGTTGCGGTTGGTGGCGACGAGCAGCCGTTCCACCGGCAGCCCCATCGACTGCGCGACATAGCCCGCATAGACGTTCCCGAAGTTCCCTGTGGGCACGCAGAAGGTCACGTCTTTGCCGGTTTTGTCATGCAGTTTCGCGCCTGCATATATATAGTATACGGTTTGCGCCAGAATCCGGGCCCAATTAATTGAATTTATGGCGGAAAGCTTCATTTCGGCGCGGAATTTCGCGTCGTTGAACATCGCCTTCACCAGGTCCTGGCAATCGTCGAAACTGCCGTCGATGGCGACGTTGAAAACATTGGAATCCTGGACCGTCGTCATCTGCCGCCGCTGCACGTCGGAGACGCGCTTGTGCGGATGGAAGATGAAGATGTTCACATTGGGCTTGCCGCGGAACGCCTCGATTGCGGCCGAGCCCGTATCGCCCGACGTCGCGCCGACGATGGTGACTTTTTCTTTGCGGATTTTCAGGAAATGGTCGAAGACGTTGCCCAGGAATTGCAACGCCACATCCTTGAAGGCGAGCGTCGGGCCGTGGAACAGCTCCAGCACATGCAGATTATCTTCGAGCTCTTTGAGCGGCGCGATGTCCTTGGTGTCGAAATTTTTATAGGATGCTTTCAAAAGCCTGAGGAGGTCTTCCGAACTCAGGTCCTCGGAGACGAAGGGCAGCATCACGCGCCAGGCGATTTCGAGATAATTCTGGTTCGCCATATTGCCGATTTCGCCGGGCTCGATCTTCGGGCAGGCTTCGGGCACATAGAGCCCGCCGTCGGAGGCGAGGCCCGCGAGCGTCGTATCGGCGAAACCTAAGCGCGGCGCTTGGCCCCGGGTGCTGATGTATCTGAGCACGCCTCACCCCCATAGGCTTTTTCAAGATAACGCTCGGTCAGGTGCTTCTTGAAGAAATGCGTCGACATTTTCGCGCCGGTCGCCTTTTCAATGAGTTCCTGCGGCCGGTAGAGGCAACCCTTCGCCTGCACATTGTCGCGCAGCCAGCCGGTATAAGGCGCGATGTTCCCCTGCCGCACCTGCGCCATGACATCCGGAATATCGCGCTTCATCTTGTCGACCAGTTGCGCCGCGATGATCGCGCCCAGCGCGTAAGACGGGAAATAGCCGAAGGCGCCTGAATACCAATGGATGTCCTGCAGGCAGCCCAGTTTGTCGTTGGGCGGCACGGCGCCGATGAGTTCTTTCATCGCCGCGTTCCAGGCCTCCGGCAGGTCTTTGACCTCGAGCTTGCCCTCGACCATCTTCTTCTCGAGCCGGTAGCGCAGGATCACGTGGGCGGGATAGGTGATTTCGTCCGCCTCGACGCGGATAAAGCCGCGCCTGGCGCGCGTCGCGTGGCGATAGAGGTTTTCGGCCGAATATTCGGCGCCGGACTTGCCCAGGATTTTCTGCACCCGCGGCGCGAAAAACTCCCAGAAATCGCGGCTGCGGTAGAGCTGCATGTCGATGCTCAAAGACTGGGATTCATGGATGCCCATGCCCATGTTCTGGCTTGCGCCCACGGGCTGCTGGTGCCATTCCTTCGGGGTATGCCGGTCGTAAAAACCATGGCCCGCCTCATGCGCGACCGCCTGCATGGCGGTGATGAATTCATCCTCGTTGTAACGCGTCGTGATGCGCACATCGTCGCCGATGCCCATGCTGAAGGGGTGAGTCGAGGTGTCGAGCCTTCCCCACTTGAAGTCGAAGCCGAGGGTGCCGCAAAGATCGCGGCCCAGCTGTTCCTGCCGGTCCCTGGGATACGGCCCTTTGATCGGCAGAGGCTCTTTCTGGTATTCAAGGGCGGCTGTGAGGAAGCCCGGGATGAATGCGGCGACATCGTCGAAAACGGCGTCGACTTCCAGCGACGTCATGTGGGGAACGTAACTGTCCATCAGCGCGTCGTAAGCGGGCTTCTTCAGCTTTTTGCCCTTCACTTCCGCGTGCTCGCGCACGATGTCGAGCAGGCGCGCGAGTTCGTCCCGCACCATGGCGAAATTGCTTTCCGCCCGCGCCTGGCGCCAGAGGACTTCCGTCCTCGTCTCCTGGTTCATTTTCTTCGCGACGAGCGCAGCCGGAACGGCGGTGGCATGGTTATAAAGCCATTCCATCACGTCGATGTTGGCGCGCTGCCAGTCGCCCAGCTTCTTGCGGTCGACCTGGGCCAGCCATTCGCCGACCTCGTCCGCCGTCTGCAGGTCGTGGATAAGGACGCTTAAAATTTCCATCTGGCGCGCGCGCTGATCCACGCCCTTTTCGGGCATCAGCACCGAGCGGTCCCAGGACAGGAAGCTGGAAATCTCGCGCAAGGCGGTTAAACGCCCGAAACGTTCCTCGAGCTGCTTATAGGCTTGCATGTTTTTCCTCTAAAGACGCGCGTTCAAGATGCGACAAAAACCAGACGATCAGCAGCACGAAGGACATGCCGAACCAAAAAATCGCATATTGCTTGTGGTCGTTCGGAAGAATGGCGACCTGGAGGCCCTGCACGCGGCCGCCGACGGGGTAGACGCCGGGCTGCTTGGCCGAGATATAGAGAACCATCGGTGCGACATCCTCCAGACCCGCGGCATCCGCCATGCCTTTGACGTCGGTCCAGAACCAGTCCTTCTTGGCGGGGTTGTTGTCGGGCGTGAAGAAGCTGGGCTTTTCCGGCGTGCGCAGGACGCCTTCGATCTGCATCATGCCGTGGTCGGGGCGGCTGGCCTTGTCCATCAGCGCGTCGGAAATCCAGCCCCGGTCGACCAGCACCGTGCCGCCGGAAGCGCGAATAAAGGGCACCACCATGTCATAACCCACTGCACCGTCCAGGGTGCGCGGCTTCACGAGCATTTCGTGGCTGTAGTCGAACGAACCCGCCAGCGTCACCCGCCGGAACTTCCAGTCCTCCGGATTGTCGATCTTCTCGGGCATCGGCACCGGCTTGCGGGCCATATTTTCATTGATCTGGGCCAGCATGCTTTCTTTCCAGTGCATGCGGTGCACCTGCCAGGTACCGAGCCAGATCATGACGCCGAAAAGCGCAAAAGTGATGAGACTGGAAAGCAGGGTAGGACGGAATTTTCTCGCCGCCATGGCTTTGAAAACCTCGGATAAATTTTGCTTGATTATAGTAACTTTGTTCGGCAAGAAGGAATAGCAATCTTTATACATAATTTACAGAAGAGGCTCCATGGTCTCGCGTCCTTTGACCAAAGGCGAAATCGCGCTCGCGCGCACGATTTTTGCGGATTCCATCGACTACGCGACAGTTACTGTCTCGGATCAGAAATTCATGGGAATTCCGTTTCTGCCCGAGGGCACGGCCATGGCGCCGAACGGCAGCCTCTTCATGCCGGGCTGCTACAAAACGGATTACAGCACGGAAGACACGCTGTGGCAGGGTACTTTCCTGCATGAAATGACCCATGTCTGGCAGTACCAGAACAAGGTGCTGAACCCCATTGCGACGGCCGCGAAACTGGCGGTGAAGCACAAGTTCGACTACGCCGCCGCCTACAATTACGTGCTGGACGATAAAAAGGACCTGCTCGACTACAACATGGAGCAGCAGGCGACCATTGTTCAGGATTACTTCGTGCTGAAGGACCGCGGCACCTCGGTCTGGGACCGCTGCTATAATCCCTGTGATGATGTCGAAAAGCTCCGGCTCTACGAAAAGGTGCTGGAAAAATTCCTGGCCGATCCGGCCTATGCGAAACGCACCGCCTTCCCCGCCTTTGGCCTCGGCAAGCCGAAGCCGCCCAAAGCCGCCTGATATTTTCCCGCAGAAGCCATCCGCTGCTGCTTGAAATGCTTGGCGTTTTAAGGCGGCAGTCGGAATCTTTTGCAAGTTATGGTAATATATTTCTAGGGTTACGAATGGGATATCGGGAATGGATGACACGCCGAAACTGCCGAAAGGCCAAAGCCGCGGCCTGACGCCCGGAGAGCTGGAGATTGCCCGCTCCGTCTTCGGCGGTTCCATCGACTATTCCAAGGTACGCATCCACAACGACACCAGCAATATGTTCCAGTCGAAGGACACGACAGTCACGCCCAACGGCGAGATGTATTGTGGCGCGGACAGTTACAGCGACGATTTTTCCAAGGGCGACGTGCATCGTTTCGTCCATGAAATGACGCATATCTGGCAGTACCAGAACAATGTCCTCAACCCGCGGATTGCGGCGGTCAAGGAAGAATTCAAATCCGGCTTTTGCTACACCTCGGCCTACGACTACACGCCGGATCCGAAAAAGGACCTGCTCGATTATAACCTCGAGCAGCAGGCGGACATGGTGGCCGACAATTACCTGTCGAAGCAGCGCAGGGCACATCCGGATCCGCCGCTGCCGGACGCCACGCCCGAAGGTCTCGACAAGAGCTTTTTCGGCGGCGCGCAGCTGAAAATGCTGACACAAATGCGGGAGAAAGAACCCACGTCGCTGCAGGTCAGGACGGCCGAGGCGTCAGGCACCGTCGCTTTCGACAGCGAAGGCCAGGCCCACTTCACGAAGAAATATGCCGACCAGGTAAACGATCAGCGCAAGAAGGACGCGGCCGCGCAGGCGCAGCATGACGCGGACCTCGATAAGGTCATGGCGAAGTTCAACGCAGATCCGTCTTACGCCCGCAATCCTACGTTGATGGAAAAAACCGAAAACCTCGTCCTGCGCGCGGCAGTCAATATGGCCGAGACGGCGGCGCCGATCATGCCCTTCGCGTTGAAGAAGTAACTTCCGCCCTACTTCCGGTGACGGAATTCCAGCAGGATGATATAAGCCTTCACGGCGGGCAGCACGAGCGCGATGATGCAAAGCCCCACGACCGTCCACAAGATTGCATGCACCCAGAGCGGCGGGGAAAAGGCCTTGTCGAAGAACCAGGCGGAAGGCACCAGCGTCGCGCCCAGCAGGAAGATCAGGAACACGGAAGCGCCGTCGCCCACGTCATGAGCGCCGAGGTTCGCGCCGCATTCTGCGCATTTGTCGACAACGCTGATCGACCATGGCTTGAACAGGCGGCCCTTGCGGCAGACCGGACAGCGCGGATGAAGGCTGAAAGCGATATCGTCGGGCAGCGACACCTTTAGTGGCCGAGGCCGTTGCCCCACCAGTAGATGGCGGTGAACAGGAACAGCCATACCACGTCAACGAAGTGCCAGTACCAAGCTGCCGCCTCGAAGCCGAAGTGGCTGGTCGGCGTGAAGTGGCCCTTCATGTTGCGGAACAGGCAGACGATCAGGAAGATCGAGCCGACCAGCACGTGGAAGCCGTGGAACCCCGTCGCCATATAGAAGGCCGAGGAATAGATGTTGCCGCCGTTGGCCGAGGAGAAGCGGAAGGTTGCGTGGTAATACTCGAACGCCTGGAAGCAGGTGAACAGGACGCCAAGGACGACGGTGATAAAGAGCGCCTTGGTGGCCTCCTGCTGTTTGCCCTCGATGATCGCATGGTGCGCCCAAGTGACCGTGCAGCCCGAGAGGAGCAGCAGCATGGTCATGAGGAACGGCAGCTCGAACGGATGGATCGCATGCACGTTCGCGGGCGGCCAGACGAAGCCGATCGCCTCTTTCGGGAACAGCGAGGAGGCGAAGAAGGCCCAGAAGAAGGCCACGAAGAACATGACCTCGGACGAGATGAACAGGGCCATGCCGTAGCGGAAGCCGATCTTGACGATGGGCGAATGCGCCTTTTCGACGACCGCTTCCTTGATGACGTCCTTCCACCATACCCACATCGTCGCCAGCACGCCGAGGAAGCCCAGGATGATGCCCTTGAAGCCGACCGGCACGTCGCCGATTTTGATGTTGTGCATATACATGACCGTGCCCGAGGTCAGGATCCCCGCGGCGATGGCGCCCAGAAGCGGCCAGACGCTGGGCCGGACGAGGTGGAACGGCTGCGGTTTGCCGTTCTTGAGGTCGAAGGTGGGTGTCTCTGCCATGGGGCTCCCCTTAGTTTGCTTTTGCCTGTTTTGCGCTATGGTCGTTATAGAATTTTTGAGTCGCCTGCTCCAGCGCCGGCGATTCCGCGCGGAAGAAGGTGTAGGAAAGCGTGATCGTCTTGAGGTCCTTCAGGTCCGGGTCGTCCGCGATCTTCGGGTCGACGTAGAAGGACACCGGCATATGCACCTTCTGGTGCGGCTGCAGGACCTGCTTGGAGAAGCAGAAGCACTGAGTCTTGAAGAAATACTTGCCCGCCTCGAGCGGCGTCACGTTGTAGACGGCGGTGCCGGTGATGGGCTCGTCAGAATTGTTCTCGGCGGAGAAGGAAACGAGCTTGTCGGCCCCCGCCTTCACCTCGACCGGCCCCTGTTCGGCATGGAAGGTCCAGGGCATATCGGTCGCCGTGTCGGTGTTGAAGCGGATTTCCATCACGTGATTGATGACGGTGCGCGATGTATTTGCCGCCGCCTTCTGCGTTGTGCCCTCCCAGCCGGTGACCTTGCAGGTCAGGCGGTAAAGCGGGACGGACAGGAACGACACGAGGATCATGACGCCCGCGAACGAGAGCATCGCGGCCATGACCTTCCTGTTCTTTGCCTGCACGTCCTGCATGGGCTCTTCAGCCGCCTTTCATGCGGATGATGCTGACGGCGAAGACCGTCGCGACGAAACCGAGCAGCGCGAAGAGCACCGCGTAGTTCCGGCTTTTCTTTCTTTCGTGAACTTCTGCGTGGGGCATTTTTTTACACCTTGTCGAACATCATGAGCGCGAACAGCGCGAAGAGGTAGAAAATCGAGTAGCCAAACATGATCCGGGCGAACTTGTGGGTCTTGTCGGTCCATACTTTAAGCGCGCTGATGACGAACAGCGCCTGCAGGAGCCCCGCGAGCCCAAGATAAGCGGCGCCTGCGATATGCATGAAATAGGGCGCCAGCGCGAAAGGCGTCAGCAACAGCGTGTAGATGATCATCTGCTTCTTGGTTTCGCGCTCGCCGGCCACCACGGGCAGCATGGGGATGTTGGCGCGCTTGTAATCCTCGTTGCGGTAGAGGGCCAGCGCCCAGAAGTGCGGCGGCGTCCAGAGGAAGATAAGCGTGAACAGCACGATGGATTCGATGGAAACCTGGCCCGTCACCGCCGCCCAGCCGATCATCGGCGGGAATGCGCCGGCGGCGCCCCCGATCACGATGTTCTGCGGCGTGATGCGCTTGAGCCAGATCGTGTAGATGAACACATAAAAGAACGACGCGAAGGCGAGCAGCGCCGCCGCTGTCCAGTTGAGCGCGACCCCCATGAGACCGACGGACAGCAGTGTCAGCACGCCGCCGAAGGCCAGCGCTTCCGCCGGATCGACGCGGCCCGAGGGCAGCGGACGGCCGCGCGTGCGGTTCATGATGGCGTCGATGTCGCGCTCGTACCACATGTTGATGGCACCCGAGGCTCCCGCGCCGACCGCGATGCACAGGACCGCCACGAAAGCGAGGAACGGATGCAGGTGGCCGGGCGCCAGCACGACGCCCGCGAGGCCCGAAAACACCACGAGCGTCATGACGCGCGGCTTCAGCAATTCGATGAAGTCGCCCACTTTCGCGGAAGATGCGGCAGGTGCGCTATATGTGGCGATATCGGCCATCAAAATTCCTTGTTGTTCTTGTTATTGCCGCTTGCGGAAGTCGCCTTCCGCAAGCGGAGAAGTCCTAAAAATTACATCACCACCGGCTGGGTCTCGAAGGTATGGAACGGCGGCGGAGAGGAAACCTGCCACTCCAGCGTCGTCGTGCCCTCGCCCCAATAGTTGCCGCTGACCTTCTTGCCGAAGAAGATCGTGTAGACGGCGAGCATGGCGAACCAGATCGTCGCGCCATACGAGAGATAGGCGCCATAGGACGAAATCGTATTCCAGTGCTCGAAAGCGTCGGGGTAATCCGGGATACGGCGCGGCATGCCGGCCAATCCCAAGAAGTGCTGCGGAAAGAACGTGAGGTTCACGCCGATGAAGGTGAGGTAGAAGTGGATCTGCCCCGCCCATTCCGGATACTGGCGGCCGGACATTTTGCCAATCCAGTAATACCAGCCGGCGAAGATTGAGAACACGGCGCCCAAGCTAAGCACGTAGTGGAAGTGCGCGATGACGTAGTAGCTGTCATGCAGCGAGATGTCGAGGCCCGCGTTCGCGAGGACGACGCCCGTGACGCCGCCCACCGTGAACAGGAAGATGAAGCCGACCGCCCAGAGCATCGGCGTCTTGAAGCGGATCGAGCCGCCCCACATCGTCGCGATCCAGGAGAAGATCTTGATGCCCGTGGGCACCGCGATCACGAGCGTGGCCGCCGTGAAGTAGGCGCGGATGTTCGCGCTCATGCCGACCGTGTACATATGGTGCGCCCAGACGATGAAGCCGACGAAGCCGATCGCGACCATCGCGTAAGCCATGCCGAGATAGCCGAAGATGGGCTTGCGCGAGAAGGTCGAGACGATCTGGCTGATGATGCCGAAGCCCGGCAAAATCATGATGTAGACCTCGGGATGCCCGAAGAACCAGAACAGGTGCTGGAACAGGAGCGGGTCGCCGCCGCCCTGGGGCTTGAAGAAGGAGGTGCCGAAGTTGCGGTCGGTCAGCAGCATCGTGATCGCGCCGCCGAGAACGGGGAGAGAGAGAACCAGGAGGAAAGCCGTGACAAGCATGCCCCAGATGAACAGCGGCATGCGGTGCAAGGTCATGCCTGGCGCGCGCATGTTGAAGATGGTCGTGATGAAGTTAGCCGCGCCCAGGATCGACGATGCGCCGGCCAGATGCAATGCGAAGATCGCCATGTCGACGGAGGGCCCGTCGTGCGCGGGCGTGCTGGACAAGGGCGGATAGATCGTCCAGCCGGTGCCGGCGCCAGGGCCGACCAGCGTCGAGCCCGCCAGCAGCAGGAACGCGGGCACGAGCAGCCAGAAAGAAATGTTGTTGAGCCGCGGGAAGGCCATGTCGGGCGAGCCGATCATGAGCGGGATGAACCAGTTGCCGAAGCCGCCGATGAGGGCGGGCATGACGACGAAGAACACCATGATCAGGCCGTGGGCCGTGACGAGGACGTTCCATTCCTGGCCCGACTTGACGTACTGCATGCCCGGATGCGCGAGTTCGAGGCGCATCAGGACCGAGAGCGCGCCGCCGATCAGGCCCGCCGTGCAGGCGAAGAGCATATAGAGCGTGCCGATGTCCTTGTGGTTGGTGGAGCAGAACCAGCGGGTGAAAAAGCCCGGCATGTGGTGATCATGATCGTGATCATCGTGCGCGTGATCGTGACCGTTCGCGGTTGCGGCTTTTGCCATTATTTTTCTCCTGCTTTTTCTTCTTTTTTGGTCGCGGCGGCACTGGCCGGCGCGGCGGGCACGGGCGCGTTGGACGCGGCCTTGGTGATTTCATTGGGCATCTTGCCGCCCTGGCCGTGAACCCACTTCGCGAATTCGGCCTTGGAAACGGCATGCACCTCGATCGGCATGAAGCCGTGGCCGTCGCCGCACAGCTGCGAGCACTGGCCGTAGAAGGTGCCTTCCTTATCGATGCGCACCCAGGTCTCGTTGGTGCGGCCCGGCACGGCGTCGAGCTTGACGCCGAAGGCGGGAACCGACCAGGAGTGGATCACGTCGTTCGCAACGATGAGCAGGCGCACGTTGGTGTCGACGGGGAGCACGACCGGGTTGTCGACCGACAGGAGACGCACCTGGCCGGGCTTGAGGTCTTTTTCCTTCACGAGGTTCGAGAGGAAGCTGAAGTCACCGTGGTCGGGGTATTCGTAGCCCCAGTACCACTGGTTGCCGATGATCTTCAGCGTCATGTCGGCGTCAGCTGTGCGGTCGGCGTAGTAGAGGATCTTGATCGACGGAATGGCCATCAGGATAAGGATCAGGACGGGGACCATCGTCCAGACGACTTCAAGCATCGTGTTGTGCGTCGTCTTGGAGGGAACCGGGTTCACTTTCGAATTGAAGCGCACGATCACCCAGAGCAGGAGCGCGAAAACGAACAGCGCGATCGCGGTGATCAGCGGCACCAGGATGTCGTTGTGGAAGTGCATCATCTGATCGCGCACTGCCGTCACCCCGGGCTGCAGGCCGATCTCGCCCGGCACCGGCTGGCCGATCACTTCATTGGGCGGCGTCGCGGCCTGGGCGGCAATGGAATACAACGTCAAGAATGCAGGGGCGCTAAAGAGACTCCACAGCAATGTCTTCGCGGTTTTTTTCATGTCGTTTTTGAATCCGTTTTTGTCGGGGATCGCCTCCGGAATCCGGAGCGCAGTCAAAAAGAGATATACACCCGCCCTCTTCTAAAGTGAAGCAAAGATCAAGAAAAAATGAATGACATAATGCGCGGTCCGGCGCTTATTTATGAATGGGTTAAAGAGGCCCGTGGCCTATTTACTCAGCGCCTGTTCAAATTCGATGTTACGCAACCGCGCCGTGACCCCTTCCGGCGCCCGGTCCCTCTCGCACACACGACGGTAGTCCAGCGGCGCCGCGCGCGCTCATCGCGCGTTTCGCGGGGCGTAAACGAGCAGGATTTTGCGGTAGCAATGGCACAGAGAGGCATGTGTCGCGCGATCGATCTTCTCCAGCCCTAAACCGGCCAGGAATTGTCCAACGTCATTTTCCGTATCCATTGGAGAGGGCGCCCAGAATGGCGGCCATTGTCAAAAGGACGCCTAAAGTACTGGGCCTGTTTCAAATTTTACGATTTAAGGCGGGAATAAGGCAAAAAAAGAGCCCGGCACGGAACGGGCCGGGCTCCCCGAAAGACACATTTACCTGGGGAGGTAATTACGCATGCCTTTCTCCTTATAAGGTAACAAACATTTTTCAAAGATCGCACAACTTTAGAGTAAAAGTTATGTATCGGTTTGTAACGGATTTGTATCTATCCCCAATATTACCTAATATCAAAGCCCTGCGAGGATGGCACGCAACTCTGCGATGCCTTTTTTATCGGCCGAGCTCGTCGCGTAGGTTTTGTGATAGGCGCCGGGTGTCACGCGTAATTCGTCCTCGATGCGCTTTTGAAGCGAGGCGAGCTCGTCCGGAGTCGCCTTGTCGGCCTTGGTGAAGACGACGACATAAGGCACCCCCGCGTGGCTTAGGGTCTCCATCGTGTCCTGGTCGACCGCCATGATGCCGCGCCGCGCGTCGATCAGCACGCAGACGCGCTTGAGACTGCGCCGCCCGCGCAAATAGGCGCGGATGAAATTATTCCACTTCTCGATTTTCGTCTTCGACGCGATCGCATAGCCGTAGCCCGGCAGATCGACGAGGCGCAGCGTTCCGCCGAGGTCGAAGAAGTTGATCTGTTGCGTGCGGCCCGGCGTGTTGGAGGCGCGCGCCAACCCCTTGCGGCCCGTCAGCGCGTTGATGAGGCTGGATTTGCCGACGTTCGAGCGGCCGGCGAAAGCGATCTCGGGCAGTTCGTCAGGGGGCAGCGCGCCCGCATTATCGGCGCCCGCCACGAAGCGGCATTCCTGGCGGAAAAGTTTTTCGCCGTATTTGAGCGCCGCATCGTCGATGACAAAGCCGTGCATGTCAGCTGGGCGGCTTGATGTCGCTGGCAGCCGCGGCCGGATTGTCGCTATCGCCCTTGTCCTTGGGCTTGCGGCGCGCGGAATGGCCGCGGATCAGCGAGGTGTCGTGTCCGCCGACCTGCTTCAGGATGTAATATTGCTGGAAGACGCCGAGCAAGTTCGACCAGGAGTAGTAAATGACGAGACCCGCCGGGAAACCCGACATCATCAGGCTGAAGAAGTACGGGAAGTAGGCCTGCATGCGCTCCTGCGCGGCGTCGGGCAGCGGCGGGCTGACGCGTTTTTGGAGGATCATCGTCAGGCAGTAGATGCAGGGCCAGGCGCCCAGCGTCAGCGAGAACGGCGGCGCGAACGGCAGCAGGCCGAAGAGATTGAAGATCGACGTGGGATCGGGCGACGAGAGATCGGGGATCCAGCCCCAGAACGGCGCCTGGCGCAACTCGATCGAGAGCAGGATGACTTTGTACAGCCCGAAGAACACGGGGATCTGGATGAATACCGGCAGGCAGCTCGAGAACGGGTTGACGTTGTATTCCTTGTAAAGCGCGAAGATCTCCTCCTGCAGGCGGACCTTGTCGTCCTTATATTTCTCCTGGATCTCTTTCATGAGAGGCTGGATCTTTTTCATCATCGCCATCGAGCGGAACGACTTGCTGGCGACCGGGAACATCCCGCCGCGCACGACAAGCGTCATGAGCAGCATGCCGAGGCCCACCCGCCCCGAAGCCGTGATCTTGCCCGAGATGCTGATCAGGAAGCGCAGCAGGTAATAGAAGGGCTTGGTGATGAGGTAGTAGATGCCGAAGTCGAAGGTCAGCTCGAAGTTCCTGAGGCCCAGCTTTTCCTGGTAGCCCTGGATCTGGTCGAGCTCTTTCGCGCCGGCATAAAGATAGCTGGTCTCGTCCTTCGTCTCGCCCGGCTTCAGCGTCACCGTCGCGTCGACGATATCGGCCTGGTAATGCTGGTCGGGGCGCCCGTAATTCCTGCCCTTGATGGAGGCGTTGAATTGCTGGTCGGGTTTGGGCAGCATCGCTACCAGCCAGTAGCGGTCGGTGATGCCGATCCATCCCGTCGTGTCCGGAATGTCATAGCCGGAGCCGGACGCCAGCGATTTGTACTGCGGATCGACCGTCTTGCCGCCCAGGAAAGCGACCGGCCCTTCATGCAGCGCGTAAAAGCCGCGGAAATCGACCGGCAGGCTGTCGCGCGAGGTGGTGTGATACGGGTTGATCGACACCGGCTGCGCGCCGTTGTTCGTCACGCTCTGCCGGATCGTGAAAAGATAATTGTCGTCGAGCGAGACGTCGGTTTCAAACTTCAAACCGTGCCCGTTGTCCCATTCGAGGATGACGGGCTTGCCGCCGCTCGCCACTGTCTGCGCGCCGTTGGGGGAGAGCTTCCAGACCGTGTTCGCATCGGGAAGCGCGGGGCCGGACTGATTGCTGAGCCAGCCGTTGTCGACGTAATAGCCGCGCGCGGAGTCGGCCGGCGAGAGCAGCGCCACCTTTTCCGTCTTCGAGAGGTCCTGGTAGTAATCCTTGAGGCGGATGTCGTCGATGCGCGCGCCTTTGAGCGAGATCGAGCCTTCGATACGCTTGCCGTCGACGGAAATGCGCGGACTTTCCTTCAGCGCTTCCTCGCGCGAGAGGATGGGCTTGGACGCCGCGGGCGCGACGACGGGCGCAAGCTTGCCGGGCGCGGCGGTGGACTGCTGCTGTTCCTGCTTTTGCTGTTCGGCCTGGCGCAGCGCGTCGGCATGCGGCTTGGCATAGAAGATGTAATAGGCCAGGAGGATCGCGAGCGACAGGACGACCGCGACCATCGTGCGGGCGCGGTCTTCGGCGGAATTCGGGTCGTTCGGCCTCATGTTCAGCATTTGTCGCAGTCTCTTTCTGTCGTGCCCTTAAGTGCCCAGATTTCTATCACAGCAGCCCGGTTTTTTAGAGAAAAACTTCAAGCTGAATTCCTGCGGCACCGGATCGTGTCCGCCGCGGCTCCAGGGATTGCAGCGGCAGATGCGCCAAACGCCCATCGCCGCCCCCTTTGCCGCGCCGAAGCGCCGGATCGCCCCGGCCGTATAGGCGGAGCAGCTCGGATAATAGCGGCAGCGTCTTCCCATAAAGGCCGAGAAGCTGTGCTGGTAAAGCCAGATCATCCCGAGCAGGATTTTCGAAGGCCATGTCATCTGCGGCCCGCAAGGGCGGCCATGCCCTTTTCGAAGTCCGCGCATATGGTGGAAAAATCCGTCTCCCGCGCCTGCGCCTTGGCGATCAGCACGATATCGAATCCCTGGGGCTTGTTGTGTTTCAGGAAGCGGCGGACCATTTCGCGCAGGCGCCGCTTGGCGCGGTTGCGCTCGACAGCATTGCCGACGCGGCGGCTGACTGTGAAGCCCACGCGGAACGGCGCTGTCTCGTTGTCTGTTTTAAGGCCCAGCATGATGAAGGCTGCCCCCGTCCACTTCTTGCCCTGTTTCGCAATGCGCTGGAAATCGGATGAGGCCTTCAGTGTCAGCATCAGGCCGACAGGCGTTTGCGACCCTTCGCGCGGCGCGCCGCCACGACTTTCTGGCCGTTCTTGGTGGCCATGCGGGCACGGTAGCCATGGCGGCGTTTGCGGACCAGCTTGCTGGGTTGGTAGGTGCGTTTCACGTCGTATCTCCATTACTCGTCATAAAATCCCAAGGTAGCTGTATATGCGGCGGGACCTTCTCCTGTCAAGGATTCAAATATTTTATGTAAATTCAAGGACTTCCAAGGGATGATATAGGCTTAATTTTCATAAAATTATATGCATAATCAACGGAATATCAAAGGGTGTGACTGTATACTTAAAACTAGGGGGGACTTTATCCATGCCACGGAAAGTCAAGATTCTCGATCGCCGTTTCGTGCCCGCCGGCGAGATCGTCATCGAACAGGGCAACATCGGCAACCGCGCCTTTCTCATCGAGAGCGGCCACGTCGAAATCTATATGCGCGACGCGAAGGACCGCACCGTCAAAATCGCGGAAGCGGGCCCGGGCGCCATCATCGGCGAAATGGCCCTTCTTACGGGCGGCCGGCGCAGCGCCAGCATCAAGACGCTCGAAGACTCCGTGCTCATCGTCATCTCCGCACGCGACATCGAGGAAAGCATCGGCCAGCCCAACGGGCTGTTCCAGCACGTCATGCGGCTTATGGCCGAGCGTCTGCGCGACACCAACGCCAAACTGGTGCAGCAGAACCTGGAGCTTGCCGAAATCCACGAAACCGCGCACATGACGGTCAAGAACATCTCATTCCATGTGCCCGACGAGAAGCAGGAGCAGTTCAAGCGGGAGCTGGTGCCTTTGCTCGACCGGCTGAAGAACACGCTTGAAAAATATCACGATTAAGGGCTTTCGCGCGATTTGTTGACAGAAACCCTGCAATCCCTGATAAACTAGGGGCAAGTGCGCCCGTAGCTCAACTGGATAGAGTGTTGGCCTCCGAAGCCAAAGGTTGTGGGTTCGACTCCCGCCGGGCGCACCAGTCTTCGCCCCTTCGGGGCTTCGACTTGGCGAGCCCCTCCCAAATACAAGAAGTACTTCTTCGGTGCACGAAGACTCTCACGCCGTAGCCCGCAGGGCGAAGGCGGACTGGTTCAGGCAGCTGGATATCAGCGCTTGATCTTCGTGACCTTCGAACCTTCGATGCTGATGCCGGCCATCAGCCCCTGCTGGCCGAAGATGAAGCCGTAGGCATCGTCCTTCAGCGTCGAGGTGGAGAGGTTCTTGGCGGCGCCCGCGTCCACAATCACGACGGTCGGGCCCACGCCGACTTCCCAGCCCTTGCTCTTGTTCACGTATTCCATCGCCTTGTCGGTCATCAGGAACAGCGCATAGCCGTAGGACTGCGCGCCCGCCTGCAATCCCCAGGAGGCGCTGGCCGAGCTGTAATAGGCCTGCGTCTTGCCGCCCATGATCAGCGCGCCTTCGCCGTAGCTGCCGCCAAAGACGAGGCCCGCCTTGACGATTTTCGGGAAGATGAGGACGGCCTTGGCTTTCTTGCCGATCGATTCCGCCGTCGCATTGTTGCGGTACAGCTTCGCGAGCGCGTTGTGCGAGTCGCGATCCAGCTCCGCGGCCGTGTCGGCCCTCACTTGCGTCGCCGCGCCGAACACCAGCGCGATCGTGATGATGAATGCTGCGAGAATGTGGCGTGCCGAAATCATTGGAGTCCTCCGTCGTTGTCTTGCCCGACAGGATAAACCTGCCGGAAAGGTTTCTCAATAGCGACTCTTGTTCGAAAAACCGGCGACGACGAGGCCCATGGTGAAGCAGCCGAACAGCGCTTCCGATGCGCAGATGAGCTTCATGTGCGGCGTCTTGGGCAGGATATCGCCGAAGCCTACCGTCGTAAAGGTGATGACCGAGAAATAGATCGAGTTGACGAGATGCGTCGCCTTCGATTCTTCCATCGTCAGTTCGGGCGCGAAGAAATAATACACCGCGGCGTAAAGGCCGATCAGCGAGAAGGCCGTCATGAAAATCCGCAACGGGCGTTCGCCATAGCCCCAGACGATTTCCTCGAACAATGACGCGAGATAGCGCAGCTTGAACCCCAGCGCCTTCGAAAAAGTTTTCGGACTGGTCCAGACGCCAAGATGAAACAGCGCGATGCGGATCGTATCGCGCAGCGCCTTGACGCCGGTGATCTCGCCCTTCCACCAGCGCTCGACGACGTCTGACAGGCGTCCGCTGTAGCCGGAGAAAGTCGACGGGTTCTCGGCATAGGGGCTGGCCAGCGCCTTGCGTTCGTATTTACGCTCCCGGTAATAGTACTGCGAGGCTTCGTGGCGCTTGCCCGCGCCCTGCGCCGCGGTGCGCAGGCGCCGGTACTGGTCGGAGACGGCGGCGGGAGAGCTGCCGTGGCCGGGCTTGTAGACGATGTCCTTCATGTCGCAACGCTCGAATTCCGGGAAGAAAGCGCCGCGCAGGAAGGCGACCTTGGACAGGCGGCAGTCGCTGAAGGAGGGCTGGTTGCCGGTGCAGTCGATGAACCTGAAGTTCGCCAGGTCGCTTTTAACGCATTGTAGCCGGTCGAGGTCGCAGCCGCGGAATTCGAAGTGGTACAAAAGCGTCTCGGAAAAAGCCATGTGGCGGCAGGAGGAGAAATTGATCTCGACCGCGCCGGGCCCGTGCCACTTGTCCTTGATGATGAGGTAATCGAGGTCCGCAAAGTCGAGGTTGCGGTTGCCCATGTAGATGCGTTCCTGCAGCGTCACGCCGCCCAGCTTGAGCACCTCGAAATCGCCCAGCAGCACCGCGCGGCTTTTTTCGGGGATGCGGTGCGACGTCCAGCGGTTGAAGATGAAACCGTCGATGCGCGCCTCGTTCGACGGGTCGAGGCGGAAATAGCGCCCGCGCCCCAGGTGTTTTTTCGCCCAGGCGAAATACGGCTCGAATTCCTTGTACGGTGGCGCGGGGCGGCCCATCTCGCGATAGCGCCGCTCGAAGTCGTGCGCCGAGACGTTGCGGTGCCGATAGAAGGAATTCTTCTCGCTCGCGATCTCTTCGCGCGCGATCAGCTTGCGGCCCTCGCCAAAGAACAGCGCGCCCGTCGGCACGACCCTGCAGAACATCTCCTCGTCGATGCCGAACTCGTCGAGCCAGTCTTTGAAATGCGGTAGCCGTCCGGCGAAAAAACGATAGAGCTGCGGCAGATCGTTCTGCGCGCGCCATTCGTTGAATTCGTCGCTCGGCATAAGCCAGAACGACATGGGGTTGTGATAAGGGACGGTCATGCTCTCTTTCCCGGAGAGGATAGTAGCACCCGGCAAGCAAAATGCCATCCCGCGAATCTTCGCCAAAAGCAATCGCCGCCCCGGTCTTAAAACCGGGGCGGCGATGGAAAAGGGACTTGGCTTACCAGTAGCGGACGCGGCCCGTGTCGACGTGGACGAAGTCGCTGACAGGGTAATAGCCGACGCCCCCCGAGCGGAGGCCGACGGCGGCCTGGCGCACGGTCGCGAGGCGCGTGCCCGGCATGTTCATGTCGCAGGCCTGGCCTGTCATGTGCAGGCTGTGGGCAGCGACGCCGCGGCTGATGCGGCGCAGGCGGGCGTTGGTCGCCTCGCAGCGGTAGCCCGAGAAGACCTCGTAGCCGCTGAAGTTCTCCACCCGGTGCTGGAGGACGTAAAGGATGTCCATAAGACGGGGGTCGATCGGGAACTTCTCGCCGGTGCGATAGTCGCGCATGACGGTCTTGATCTCGCCGAAGGCGTCAGGGAGGTAGCGGCCATTGGCCCAATACTCGCCTTGGAATTTTTCACCCGTATGCACGTTGGTAAAATGGAGGGCCCTGCCGTTCGCGGGCCCGGTGGAGGCTTTCGCGAGTTCCGGCGTCCAGAAACCGAGAGCCGCGGTAAAGAGCATTCCATGTTTCAGGAAGCCCCGGCGGTCGCTGTCGAACTTGTCGGCCGCAATGCGGTTCTTCTCGAGCAAGTCGCTCGGGTTGATAAATCGCTTCATGAGTTTTAACCCCACTTGTTGTTTTGGTGTTGCGTACTCCCGAACAAAAGAATAGCAAAAATTTTCGGGTTTCAAGGGTAAACCTGCGTCTATTCCGTAATCCTGAAATCATCGTTCAAGTAATAAGAAAAAAGGCGATGATAATTTCAAAATTCACTTTCGGATGACGTACGTACGCGTCTTTGGAACTTTTTTCAAAAGTCCAATTCAAGCGAGATGGCGCAGCGACCTGGTTTCTTCAAGGGCTCACTTGTTCAATAATACCGGGCGAAGCGGTGATCTTGGCAATTGCGGGAAACGGGGAGCGAATCAGATTCGCGCACACGCCATAACGAAGCCGGAACATTGAAATTCGACAAGTTATGGACAATGTCTGCGCCACTTTTGGAGTATCTTCGGCGGTCGACGGAAGGTTTTTAGAAGCGCAAAAGGATGGTTTCATCCTTGCGGAGCATGCTTTCAGGGCTGAGGACCTTTTTTTCCATGCTGCGGCCGGCGCGGAGCATTGTCCTGTTCGGCATCAGGGTTCTTCGCTACGGCGCGCGTAAAAACACTCAGCAATTCCATCGACTTCCAGCTGATATCATGCCCCTGCCCCTCGATGACGACGCAGTCGGCGCGAAAGCCCGCTGCGTCCAGCGCTTTATGGACGGCCAATGCATGCGGCTTGCCGGAATAATCCTGTTCCTCGTTTCCTCCGGCGACGAGACCGACGGGCGGCTTTGAAACGGGATTCTGCAATTGATCCAGCGCGCCGCCCGAGAGGCTGTAAATACCGGCGACCGGCGCGTCGCGCAGCAAGGCCGTATAGAAAGCCATCGTCCCGCCCTGCGAAAAACCGGCGATAATGACGCGGTTATCCGGAATGCCTTCCGCGGCGGTGACGGCATTTATATAGTCGTTCATCTCTTTTGCGGCGGCGGTCGCGCGCTTGCCGATTTCGGCCTTGTCGGGCGGCTTGTCGCCCTCGATCAGGTCGCGCAATTCAAACCAGCTTTTCAGAACGGGGCCGTTTTTATCTTCCGGCACATGGATGTCGATGGGACCGTCGGGGCAGCGGATCTTGGCTTCGGGCAGCAGGGGCCCCAAGAGGTTGCCGACGTGCTGCGCCATGAGTTCGCCGTTCGAGCCATAGCCGTGGAAGAAGATCACCAGGTATTCCGGCTTTCCGCCGTTCTTCGGGCCGACTGAATGATCGCTCAACATGGCTATTCCGCAGGTTTTTGATCGCCCTGCAGGATAACAAAGCTGGCATATTTATGTCAATAGAGGGTTAGAAGTCGTCGGGACTGACCTTGCGCATAAGGCCGGCCTTTTCCTTGGTGTCCTTGGCCTCATGGATGGCCTTTTTGAACTCGATCGGCTGTTCGATCGGCGGCAGCAGGACCTCGCCCACCCCCATGCCTCGGACGCAGACCCGCCCGTAACCGAATAATCGGGCCAGCACGTCCTGCCGGACGGACACGCCTTCTATTCGGTCGACGTTCAGTTCGCCCACGTGTCGGGCGATCAGTCCCTTCTTATATATGAGACGCTCTGTCGTGACCGCGATCTCGGTCGTGGCCTTCACCACCATCATGTGGGCGAAGAACCAGAGACCGAGCAGGAACAGGAACAGGATGCCGAAACGCACGAGGAAGTGCAGGCTCCACAATATCTTCAGGTAGCCGCCGTGCTCGTGGACGATCTTGCGCCACAGAAGCTGGTAGGTCTTGTCATCGACATCGGCGCCGCCGGTATAGTCGCGCATCTCCTGCGTGACCACCCACCAGATCGCGACCCAGCCCAGCATGATGCCCATGGCCAGGCCGAAGAGGATCCAGAAAATCGCCTGCAGCGTGTACATCCAATGGAAGCGCGCCGCCATCAGAATCTCTTCTTTCGGGCCTAATGACTGCTGGACGTAAAGCATGCGAACCCCCTCAAGGCGGTCCCGTGGCGCATAGATCAGGCGGGACCCAAAACCCCAACCCTAACTTTATTTGATTGTAATTAAGGTTCCGTTAATCGCCAAGGCAAATGCCCAGCATGCGGGCGGTGTGCACGAGCGGGCCTTTGACGTCGACCTGCTGATAGCTGGCGATGGCTTCCTCGATGGGAACGTCGATGACCTGGCGGTTCGACCAGGCCACCATTCTGTCAAACTTTCCGGCGGCGACAAGCTCCACCGCCTTCACACCGAAGGCGGCCGCGACCAACCGATCTGAAGGGATTGGCGCCGAGCCGCGCTGGACGTGGCCGAGCACGGTCACCCGCGTTTCGAAGCCGGTCTTTTCCGCGATCTGCTCGCCGATGTAATAGCCGATGCCGCCATAGCGCTTTTCGCCGCCGCGGAATTCCATCTGCTTGGCGCCGCCCTCGACGGTCTTCACCGCCTCGGACACGACGCAGAGCGCGAAGTTGCGTTGTTCCTTGTCGCGCACATGGATGATCTTTTCCGCGACCTTGTTAATGTCGTAGGGGATCTCGGGGATCAGGATGACGTCCGCGCCCCCCGCGATGCCTGTCGAGAGCGCGATGTTGCCCGCGTCGCGGCCCATCACTTCAAGCACCATGACGCGGTCATGGCTGGCCGCCGTCGGCTGGAGGCGGTCGAGCGCTTCCGTGGCGACATACAACGCCGTCTCGAAACCGACCGACATTTCCGTCATGCCGACATCGTTATCGATCGTCTTGGGGACGCAGACGAGGCCGAACTTGCCACGCTCGGCCAGCTTGCGCAGGATCGCCATGGAGCCGTCGCCGCCGATGCCGATGACCGCGTCGAGGCCGAGCTGCTGGATGCCGTCGATGATCTCCCCCGAGCGATCCTTCATGGAGCCGTCGCCCATGGGGAACTGGAACGGGTTGCCTTTGTTCGTCGTGCCGAGAATGGTTCCCCCTAAGCGCATGATCGTCGTATCGAACATGGTTTTGGAAAGAACGCGGTAGCGTAGCGGCCGGTCGAGCAAGCCTGCGGTGCCGTCCTCAAGACCGATGACTTCCCACCCTTTTTCCGTGGCGGCATGCACGACCGCCCGGATCACAGCGTTCAGGCCGGCGCAATCACCCCCACTGGTCAGAATGCCGATCCGCTTTTTCTTCGCCATTTTTATAATTTCCTTAACTTTTGTGGTCTAGACTGGCAAGAGTCCCTTGTCTTTCGCCAAGACAGGGGCAAATTGCTTTAATTGAGGGTCAATTGCAACAAATAAAGCTTAAAAAAACAAGGGTTTCCTGATAATATATTTTCGCTTTTAAAGGACGATCCGCACCGCTTCATGATGCAGGAAGAAGAAGAAGAGCTGAGCAAGATGCTCGAAGAGCTCCGCACCGAACACCGCGACCTGGATATCATTATCCAGCAGTTGGGTGACGCGACGCCTGTGGATTTTCTGCGCATGCAGCGCCTGAAGAAGCGCAAGCTGTTCCTGAAAGATTCGATTTCCAAGATCGAGAGCATGCTGCTCCCCGACATTATCGCCTGACCCTGTCCAGCCTCCCCTCCGCGCCCAAAAAACCGCCGGAATTGGCGGAACATATTTAAATTGCGCTTTCGCATATATTATGGTAATTTATTTCCGATTTTTGGATCGGGATTTCATGCCTTTCAAGGAAACCATCCTGGCGAAATGCCACCTGTCGGACCGGCAGCTTCACGTCGCGACGAGCTTCGCGCGCGGGGCGGAGCTGTGGTGCGCCAGCGGCGTGTTGTTTTGGGGCGGCGGCGTCGCGCTCGGCCTGGGCGTATTGGGCTTGAAAGCGGCGGGCATCGCCGTGCCGTTCGCGGGCGCGGCCGGCGTTTCGAGCATCGTTTTCGGCGTGGCGATGGCGGCGAAATCCGTCGTGTTGCAGAAGGCGTTCCACGCATTGCATCAAAAGGGGCTTCGCACGATTGAGCAGCGTAAAGCCGAAAAGGCCCCACTCCTGACCGTCGCCGCGTCCCCGGCGCCGTCATTGATGCGGGCGGCCCATTCGCGGCTTGCATCCTTCAATGCGAAGGCGCGCTTCATAAAGGCGCTGGCCCTGCTGCCGCATCCTACGCAATCGCGCGCGCGGACGAAAGCCGCCGCGCCGGGAGGCCCCCGCCTTCCCCTGTAGGAAGGCTGGAGCCCAAGCCAGGCGAAGTGCGAAGAATGAAGATCAGTTGACGAGAAGAGCGCCGCGGGAGAACATCGCGCTTTCGTCAAGGCCGGTCACGCCTTCCAGCGTCGCGACCTGTTCGAAATGCGCGTGATGCGTGTTGCCGGTATTTACCGAAACGATCGTATTGCCGTTGCCGTCGTCGGTCAGTTGCACGAAGTTCGCGAGGTTGTTGGGGTCGAAGCCCGACACGACGCTCTGGATATCGATGACGTCCCCGTCCAGCATGTTGAAGTCGGTCACGACGTCGTCGCCGCCTTTGCCCGCCGCATTGCTGTCGAAGACGAAGGTGTCGGCGCCCGTGCCGCCGGTCAGCATGTCATGCCCGCCTTCGCCATCCAGCATGTCGTTGCCGGTGCCGCCATTGAGCGTATCGTTGCCCTTTCCGCCGGTCAGGTTGTCGTTTCCGTCCAGTCCATTGAGCGTCCAGTTGCTGCTGTCCGGCGCCGTCAGAAAGTCATTTCCCGATGTTCCGTCCATGACAGTCGAGCCGCCGCTGGTTTTGCCGCCGCCGCCCTGCATGCTGTGATGCGTCAACGTGTCCGATGTGTGTCCCTGGTTTGACATGGTATTTCCCCTGCCGTTTTTTGTGTGCGATTATTATTTTTCTTGAGAACGAATAAGTCCAGAATATCAAAACCGGTTGAAGCTCCGGTAAATCTTCCATCGCGTTTTATTAAAACGCGCCGACAATCTGAGCGAAATTGTCGGGATTCAACGGCACTGGCGTTGTTTCGCTTTGCCTTTTCTCCGATCATCGGCATTTTAGGCAAATCCGGGATGGCTAAAATTTGGTTAAGGAAGCAGAGTTCCCTGCTCCTGCAGGATTTCCCGCACGAGGGGAATCGTGACCGGGCGCTTTTCCGCGAGCGCCTTGCGATCGACCGCGTCGGCGACGTCGCGCAGCGCCTTGAACGAGCGCTCGACGCGGGCAAGGATGAACTGTACGACGTCCTGCGGGACGAAAATCTGCCGGTCGGAGAAGAGCTTCGACAAAACGACCGCCATCGTCTGCTCGTCGGGAGAGCCGACGGCGACCGCGGGCGCGGCCAGCAGGCGGGACTTGAGGTCGGGCAGCGCGAAATGCCATTCCTTGGGCGGAGTCGCCGCGGTGAACAGGATGTGGCCGCCCTGCTCCTTCGCCCGGTTGTACAGGTGAAACAGAGCCGTTTCGCATTTTTCATCGCCTGCGTATTTTTCGGCGCCGTCAACAATGACACTCTTCGGCATGTCGCCGCCGTGCGTCGCCGGCGTCCACAGGACGGCGCCCGAGGATTTCTGCCAGACGCAGGACAGGTGCGTCTTGCCCGAGGCGGGCGGCCCGTACAGCACGAGCGCCGGCGCGCCCCAGTCGGGCCATTTGTCGAGCCAGGCCACGGCGTCCGCATTGGCAGGTGAAACCCATAAATCTTCGCGCGCATAGGCGCTGCGATGCGGAAGATCAAAGGGAAGCTGTTTGGCGCCCATCAGTTGGCGAGTTGCAGGCTGAAGGCGGTCGAGCCCGGAGAGGGCGGCAGGCTGAGCGCGACGCCGCGGGTCGCCAGCTCCCCGCGCAGCGCTTCGAGAGAGCTCGAATAGCTGAGCGTCACTTCGGCGCTGTTGCTGTTGATGGAACGGATATCCACCCCCACCATCGGCGACATGCTGCTCAGGCGCTTTTGCAGCTCCATCCAGGACCGGAAGTCTCCGAAGCGGGCCGTGGCCGAGAGCTGGGCGCGACCGCCATTCATCGCCGCGGGCGGAGGCGCCATGGGTGCCGGCGCGGCAGGCGCCACATAATAGGGCGCGGCATAAGGCGCTGGCTGCGGCATCGGCTGTTGCAGGGGCGGCGCATAGGGCTGCGGCGCGCCGTAGGGCTTCAGGATCAGGGTGCCCGGCATACGTGCGGGACCCGGCGGCGTGGAACCGTCGACGACGGTGGTCGGCGCTTCGCGGGTCACTTCATGCGAGATAGTTTCCAGCGACGGGTGACGGCCGTGCGGCGCCGCCGGCGCGGACTGTTTTGCGGCGGAGAGGTAGCGCAGCGTATCGGCGAGCGCCTGGCGGAAGGCTTCGACTTCCGTCTTCTCGCCCACGAAGGGCGTGATCGAGCCGGTATGGCGGAAGTGCCCCTCGTGATAGCTGTACACATCGACCGTCATGGAGCTGCCGGATTTATTGGCGGCGAGCAGCAGGACTTCATCGGCATTATAATGCTGGCGCAGTTTTTCCACGGGACCGTAGTCGCCCGACCAGACAGCATTGGCGGGGCCGGCTGAAATATCGTCGACATCGCCGAGCGGCACGACTAACTGGGTCTTGCCGAGCGTCCCCGAGGGAAGCGCGTTCTGCCAGATGCGGCGCCAGGGGTTTGGGTCTTCCCACAGCACGGTCTGTCCCGCCATATCCTCGTAATAAGGAAGGATCAATACGGTATGTCCGAGCGCTTCGGCAGCCGCGGGCGGCGATGCGGGCGCCGCCGGTGCCGTGGGTGCCACGGGCTTCGCGCTGGCGTCGTTCCAGATGACGCCGTTCTGGTCCGGGGTGCCGGCGGGTTCTTCGCCGACCATGTTTTCATCTTCCTCGCCGGCGCCCTCATCAGTCTCGGCCGCGCCGCCGTTCACGTCGGGCTGCCCTGCGTTCGCAACGGAAGCGACGGGCGTTTCGCGAATGTCGATGTAATTGCGCACGGCATCGCTGAAACGTACCGTGAATTTCGCCACATAGCGCGTGGAAGACATATGCTCGTTCTTGATTTCGAGATCCTGTACGAGCGACGATACGTTTTTCGGCGTTTTAAGCGACTTGAGTTGCTTGTCCGTCATGTTGCGCTCGGCAAGCTTATGAAAAGCGAGCGCGGGCGCGTCCGCAATGGCCTGGTCGCGCGCGGCGACGGAATTGGCGGCGGTTTTATCGACGACCATGTCGGCCACGGTGAGCGGATCTTTGTCGACCGGTGCGGGCGCAGCGGGCGCCGGAACCCAGGTATCGCCATTTTTAGGGCCGACCGCGGCGTGGGCGCTTCCGAGCGAGCTTAGGAATATCAAATAGATAGCGATAAACAGCAGCGCTGGAAATTTTTTTGACATAACGCAACCGGGCCGATGTGAGATTCGTGGAGTGAAGATACGCGGCGCCCCGCATAAAATCCAGATATTCCAGTCATATTTTGTTAAAAATATCATGGTATTGTTGAGTATCCGCGTGAAGGCCATTATCTTAAAAGGCTAACGGTTCTTTTAGCGGTAACGAAGAGAGGTAGCGACCCGATGGAAATGAGAATGGATAAAGATACGCAGAAAGCATGGCAAGGCTGGGTGAATTTCACGCATGCCGCCGCCGCATCCATCGTGGTCATCGCCGTCATCGTCGCCTTTGTGACGTTTCTTCTCGTTTAAGCTGCCTTCCTGAAAGACCGTTTGGGGGTTTTTTTTGGGGACTTTGGGGTTCTATCTTCGGTGCTTGGCCTTGGCCATGATGCTCAGCTTTTGGGCAGGGCAAAGCTTTGCCCAGACGCAGGCGCCCGCAACCGCGCAGCCTGTCCCCGCTTCCGCCATTCCGCAGCATCCTTACGTTCCGGCGCCCACCTTCACGCCGACTTATAGCGCGGCGGCGCCGCAGAAAATTCCGTCGGCGGTGCAGCCGATCTACCTGTCGAGCAAATCCTCGGTCTATCCCGTCGCCTCGGCCATCCGCGTCTTCAACGATCCGCAGCACCAGCTGACCTTCAAGGAGCTGCTGCCGCAATATCGCGCCGGCGACGGCGTGGCGCCGCCGAACGCGGATTCCGTCTTTATCGGCTATTCGTCCTCGTCCTATTGGCTTATTTTCAGCGTCTATAACCTGAGCCAGAGCAAGAGCCGCTGGATCCTCGACTTCGGCAACCGCGCGACGGGCACCATCGGCGTTGTCAATTCCCTCAAGATCTATACCGACGTCGATCCGGAACATGCGCTGATGACCGACGGGCGCATCGTGAAAAACAAGCTGCACATCCAGGGCCAGGAGCGCAACGCGCTGCCCCTGAACCTCGAGCCCGGCCAGCTGAAAACCATCGCGCTGCAAATCGAGCCCGCGCCCGGCGTGGCGCTGTCTCTCGCCCCGCAGCTCGAAGAACCCACGGTTTACCAGACGCAGGTCGACCAGACGACGATGTGGAACAACTTCGTCAAGGTCGGCGCGATCCTGGCGGGCTGCATCTACCTCGTGTTCTGGGTCAATTACCGCAATGCGATTCCGATGCTGCTGATCGCCTATGTCTCGCTCGAATACGTCATTTACATGGCGAGCGACGAAATCGTCCCCTACGGCAACAACACGACGGCGCAGTACCTCGACATCATCTACGCGCTGCAGGCCTTCACGTCGATGATGATCTCGCGTCAGGTGCTCTTTTCCCGCCACCGCAAGGACAAGAACCGCATCATCCTGACTCTGGTCAGCGTCGCGATCCCCATCGTCGTCGGCCTTGCCGCTGTCACCGACGTCGCCTCGAGCATCGCCGCCACGATGTTCGCGCGCCTGGGCGGCGTGCTGATCCCCGGCCTGCTGCTGGGCCTCAGCGTCGCCACGGCGATCAAGGGAAACCGCCCGCAATCGATGACCTACGGCGTCGCCTGGGGCCTGCTGCTGGCGGGCGGCCTTATCGCCGAGCTTTCTTACGCGGGCATCCTGCATTACACGCCGACGATCGCCTATGCCTACTGGATCTTCTTCATCCTGCACCTGACGGTCCTGTCGTTCTCGGCGCTGCGCTTCATGGCGGTCTCCGAAGAGATGGTGCGCCACGAGCAGACCGAGGCCAAGCGCCGCCGCGAGGAAGCGGACGAGCTGCGCAAGACCAAGGAAATCGCCGACCAGTCCCGCATGCTGGGCGTGTTGCAGCGCGAGAAAGAGCTGATGGCCGACCTGCGCAACAGAGAATCCGAGCGCCTGTCCGCCCTGCGCCGCGCGAAAGAATCCGCCGACCAGGCGAACAAGGCGAAGTCGGACTTCCTGGCCGTGATCTCGCACGAGATCCGCACGCCGATGACCGGCATCATGGGAATGATCCGCCTGCTGCTGGATACGCCGCTCAACGACAAGCAGAAGGAATTCGCGAAGACCATCCAGTACTCGGGCGACGCGCTTTTGACGCTGCTCAACGACATCCTCGATCTCTCCAAGGTCGAGGAAGGCAAGATGTCGATCGAGAACATCGACTTCGACCTCGGCAAGCTGGTCGAAGCCGTCGTGCTGCTGATGTCGGGCCGCGCCGAGGAAAAGAAAATCTACCTGAAGGCCGAAATCGACCCCGAGTGCCCGCTCGTGCTCAAGGGCGACCCGAACCGCATGCGGCAGATTTTGCTGAACCTGATCGGTAACGCGATCAAGTTCACCGAGAAGGGCGGCGTGACCGTCATCATCAAGGCGCACGACAAGACGGCCAAGAAGCCGCGCATCTACTTCGGCGTCAAGGACACCGGCATCGGCATTTCCGAAGACGTGCAGAAGAAGCTGTTCCAGCCCTACCAGCAAGCCGACGCCTCGACAGCGCGCAAGTTCGGCGGCACCGGCCTCGGCCTCTCGATCTGCAAACGCCTCGTGGAAGCCATGGGTTCGTCGATCCAGATCGCGAGCAAGATGGGCGAAGGCACCGTCTTCTACTTCATCCTCTCGATGGATATCGGCGTGACGGAAGCCCAAGCCGCGCAGCAGGCAGCCGCGATGGGCGTCATCCCGATGAAAATCCTCGTCGTTGACGACAACATCATCAACCAGCGCGTGGTGGCGGGGCTGCTCGAAAAAGACGGCCACAAGATCGTCACCGTCGGCGGCGCGGAGCCGGCGCTGGCCGAAATCAAGGACAAGCCTTTCGACATCGTGCTGATGGACATGGAAATGCCGCAGATCGACGGCGTCACCGCCACGCAGATGATCCGCCGGCTGCCGGACCCCGTGAAGTCGAAGACCACCGTCATCGCGATGACCGCCAATACGCGCAAGGAAGACATCCAGCGCTGCCGCGACGCGGGCATGGACGATTACGTCAGCAAGCCCGTGAACCCGGAAGCCCTGCGCAAGCTTCTGATCCAGTTCGGCAAGCGCAAATACCCGAACCAGCAGCCGGTCGTGCCGGCCGCTCCTGCGGCCCCGGCAGCTCCTCCCGCTGTTCCCGCCGCGCCACGTCCGGCGGCTCCTGCGGCTCCCGCCCCCGCATCGGCCGCAGCTGCAGCGCCAGCAGCGCCGGCGACACCTGCGGCCCCCGCCGCGCCCGTTGCGGAACCGGCGGCTGCCGTAATGACCGCCGAAGCTCCTGCCACTCCGGCGGCGAATGGATTGAATGGATCGGCGGCGCCCGCGCCCGCCGCTCCCGCTGCTGCAGCTGCAGCGCCCGCCCCCTCGCCCCAGGACCTGATCCAGTTCGAGCAGCAGAAACTGTTCAGCATAGACGTATTGGGGGGCTTAAAAGGCAGCCTCGGCAAGGACGCCATGGACGAGATGATGGACGGGCTGTACCAGAAAACCGAGGAGCTGATCGGCGCCGCCGAGAAGGCCATCCAGGACAGCGACACCAAGGCCCTCGTCGGCCGCGGCCACGACATCAAGGGCATGACCTCGAACTTCGGCCTCACCGCGCTCAGCGAGCTCGGCGCGCGGCTCGAGCGCCAGGCCAAAGAGAATTTCTCGATGGATACGCTGGGCGATATCGTGCGCAAGCTGCGCCCCACCTATTACGATACCCGCTCCATCGTCGACAAGTGGATGAAGCTGAACTGATCCTCCCCTGACAACGGAACCTGCATGGCCGACGCGACGCCGCTCATTGACCGCAGCCTCTTCTTCGGCGACCCCGATATTTCAGGCGCGCAGCTGTCGCCGGACGGCGAATTCATCGCCTTCCTGAAGCCCTGGAAGCAGATGCGCAACCTCTGGATCAAGCGCACGGACGAACCCTTCGATGCCGCGCGGCGCCTGACCGCCGAGACCCGCCGCTCCGTGGATTTTTTCCGCTGGACGCGCGACGGGAAATATATCCTGGTCTACAAGGACGAGGGCGGCGACGAAAATTTCAATCTTCACGCCGTGGACCCGCGCGCCGCCGGCGCGGAAGGCGCCGCGCCCTCGCGTAATCTCACGGGCGGCGGAAAGATCGCCACCATCATTTACGCGCTGCCGCGCAACGAGCCGGATGTGATCTACGCCGGTCTCAACGACCGCGATCCGGCCTGGCACGACCTCTATCGCATCCGGATCTCGACGGGGGAACGCGAGCTGATTCGCCAAAATAACGACCGCATCGCCTGGTGGCATTTCGACAACGATGGAAAGCCGCGCCTCGCCGTGCGCGCGCGTCCCGACGGGACCAAGGAGATGCTGCGCGTGGACGCCGACGGCCTGCGCGTGATCTTCGTCACCGACCCTTTCGAGGGCGTCAATTTCCAAAGGTTTCACCCTGACGGCCGACGCGCCTGGCTCGTCACGGACAAGGGCGAAGGCCGGAAGCTGACCGAGCTGATCCTGCTCGACCTCGATACGGGTTCCGAAGAGCTTGTGGAGCGCGATCCCGAAAACCGCACCGATCTGTGGGGCGCCGTGTTCTCGGAGGCGTCCGACAGCCTGATAGCAACCGTTTATAACCGCGAAAAAATCGCTTTCCACTGGCAGACGCCCGACTGGCGCGCGACCGGCGATCTTCTCGCGGCAGAGCTGCCGGGCATGACACTGAGCCTCGAATCCGGCACGCGGGACGACAACCGCTGGCTCGTCCGTGCCTATGCGGACAATGATCCCGGGGGCACTTGGCTTCTCGACCGGGCAGCGGGAAAACTGACGCCCATCTTCCGTCTTCGCGAGTCGCTGCCGCGCGCGGGTTTATCCGCGCAGCAACCGTTATCGTACAAATCATCCGACGGACTCGACATCCCCGCCTATCTGACGCTGCCCGTGGGGCTGGGCGACAAGAACCTGCCGCTGATCGTGCTGCCGCACGGCGGTCCCTGGGGCCGCGACAACTGGGGTTTTAACAGCGCGGTCCAGTTCCTCGCCAATCGCGGCTACGCCGTGCTGCAGCCAAATTTTCGTGGCTCGTCGGGCCACGGCAAGGAGTTCATCAACGCCGGAAATTTGCAATGGGGCGACAAGATGCAGGACGATCTGACCTGGGGCGTCCGGGAAATGATCTCGCGCGGCATCGCCGACCCGAAGCGCACCGGCATCCTCGGCATTTCCTACGGCGGCTATGCGACACTGGCCGGCGTCGCCTTCACGCCGGACTTATATGCCGCCGCCGTGGCCATCGTCGCGCCCTCGAACCTTTTGACGCTGATGGCGTCCTTCCCGCCCTATTGGGAGTCGATGCGCACCGTCTTCTACCGCCGCATGGGCGATCCGCGCACCGAGGAAGGCCGCCAGCAGTTGCGCCGCCAGTCGCCGCTGTTCTCGGCGGACAGGATCAAAACGCCGTTGATGGTCGTGCAGGGCGCCAATGACCCGCGCGTGACGATCGCCGAATCCGACCAGATCGTCGAGGCCCTGCACCGGCATCGTTTCCCCGTCGAATATCTGGTCGCGCCCGATGAGGGACACGGGTTCAGCGGCGAGTTGAATAAGCTGGCCATGTTCACGGCCATCGAATCTTTCCTGGCGAAGCACCTGGGCGGACGCTGCCAGCAGGATGTTCCCCCTGATGTCGCCACGCGTCTTTCAGTCCTGCGCGTCGATCCGGCCTCGGTCCGACATCAACCCCAGGCCGCGGCCTCGCGATGACGAAGAAGAAATACGGCGCCCGGAAAACCGATGTCCGCATCGCGGGTTACGCCGCCGTGGCGGCCCTGTTCGACCGCGACCCGGATCGCGTCGAGCGCCTGTTCTACGATGAACGCGCGAAGCACGAGGCTAAACCGTTCTGCGCAGCCATGGTCCAGGCACGCAAGCCGTTCCGGGAAGTGCAGCCCGACGAACTTGCGCGGATTGCTGGCACTCCGATGCACGGCGGCATCGTCGCCGTCGCGCGCGAGAAAGACGTCAACCTCTTCAAAATCGCGGAGGCGCGCAAATGGGCGAAAGACGGCGCGCCGCTGCTGCTGCTGGACGGCATCGGCAATCCGCACAACCTCGGCGCCATCGCGCGGACCGCGGCGTTTTTTGGCATTCCGCGCCTTGTCCTGTCGGATCATCCGCAGCAGGCGGGACTATCGGATGCGTCCTACCGCATTTCGGAAGGCGGCTTTGAATATATCGACGTATTTGGCGCCAATGATTTTGCCGACATGCTGAAACAGCTGCAGGAGTTCTACCATGTTATCGGCACTGCCTTGGGCGATTACACGCCGCTGCCTAATCTTAAAAAACAGCCGGGCAAGCCCTTCGCCATCGTCATGGGCAACGAGGAAGAAGGCCTGCCGCCCGCAAGCCTGAAGGCCTGCAGCGAAATCGTGACCATTCCCGGCTCGGGCCATGTGCAGTCGCTCAATGTGTCAGCCACCACCGCGATATTGCTCTACGCCGCCCTGGCCGGCTAAAACAGCGTCCCTGCTTCCAGCATGAGGCGCCCTTGCGATTTATCATTGCCTGCTGCCCCGAAGGCGTCGCCTGCGATGATTTTATTCGCCTGTACATATGAACCATCCATGCGGCCGAACCAGATGCCCTGCTGATAGGTCGGCGTGAGGGTCAGGGACCAGCAGTTGCTGTTCGGTCCATACAGCAGGTTCGGCGACGCGGCGCTGCCGTTTTCGGCGATATATTCCGCGCGGCCGCCGAGGCTCCAGTTCGGGTTGAACGAATACTTGCCGACGACGGCGGCGCCGAAGGTCGAGGCGCTGTGGGCCAGGCCGAGGCCCGTGTCCTGCGGCGTGCGGGTATACTGCAGATAAGGCTCGAGGGCCCAGGGGCCGGATGTCCAGGTATATTCGAGATCATAAATCTGCCCGTTGTTCTGCGCCAGCGGCGTTGCGAAGTCGGTATGCGAGGTATGATTGAGGTTTCCGCCGGCCACGAACTCCAGCATATTCGAGCTGTTGATCGTCCAGGTCGCAGCGCCGGTGAGCCAGTTGTAATTGTTCGAGTAGAATCCATCGTTCAGCGACAGGTTGAAGGCCACGGGACCATAGGTGTAGTTTGCCTGCACGCCGCGATTAACGGCGTTTTCCTGGTTCCAGAGCAGCCCGCGCTCGATGTTGACGTTCTGGAAGGTGAAGGTCGATTCCGCGCCGAACAGCGTGGGCAGCTTGCCCACCTCGACGGAGAAATTGCCGGTCGGCGCGACCTTCGCGAAACCCTGCGGTAAATAACCGAATGTCCTTTCGGTGAAATCTTCCGCACGGACATAGGGCGTTCCCAACGAAGGAACGGAATAAATTCCCGCCTGCACGAAGAACTGCAGGACGCCGTCCACTTTTTGCACGAAAACCTGCCCATTGCCCCAATCGGCGGTCGAATCGACGTTGCCCACTGCGTGATGGCTTTGCGTGAAGGCGAGGCCGCTCACGGCGCCGGTCATGTAGATTTTGCCGAAATCCGGGACGTTGTAAAAATATGGATTCGAGGGTGCCGAAAGTGTCGCGCCGACAGATGGCATGAGCGCCGGCGCGGCGGACTCCTCGGCTGCGGCCCAAGTGGCACACAGCGACAGGGAGATCAGGACCGACGCGGCGGAAATTCGTTTCATGGCATAAACTCCGCGCCGACTTTGCGCGCCCGCCTCGTTCCTGGCGCGTAAAAAAGCCGTAAAAAAGGAGGTCGTGATCCCTTAGAGAGTTGTCGTCATCGCATTGAAATAACAAGTTATTTCCATTTTTTACGGCTTATTTACGCGACCCCTTCGGCTCTTGAACCCATAATCACTCCCAAAAACAAAGAAGTGGTGTTCAACAAATGGAAGCGACCCAGGACGAAGCGGAAGGCGCGCCTACCCATTCCACGAGTGAAGATTCCCATTTCTGGAAGCTGACCATCGGCGCCGTCGGTGTCGTTTACGGCGACATTGGAACGAGCCCGATCTATACCTTGCGGGAATGCATGAAGGCTGTCGTGCCCGAGGGCGGCACGGCCGCTGTCAACGATGTGCTGGGCATCCTCTCGCTGATCCTGTGGACGCTCATCATCATTCCGACGATCAAATACATCGGCATCCTGCTGAAAGTCGACAACCACGGCGAAGGCGGCATCCTCGCCCTGATGGCGCTGGCGCGCCAGGTTATCTATCGCAATACCACAGTGTTCCTGCTGCTGGGCATGATGGGCACGGCCCTGTTCTACGGCGACAGCGTCATCACACCCGCTCTCTCAGTCCTGTCCGCCATCGAGGGCCTCGAGGTCGCGACGCCCGCCTTTACGCCCTATGTCATTCCCATCACCCTCGCGATCATCCTGGTGCTGTTCTACTTCCAGAAAAAGGGCACCGAAAAAGTTTCGACCTTGTTCGGTCCGGTGACCGCCGTCTGGTTCGTGGTGCTCGCCGTCACGGGACTTCAGCATATCCAGGAAGCACCCATCGTCCTGACCGCCATGAACCCTTATTACGCGGCCCTGTTCCTCGTTGCGCACGGCAAAGTGTCCTTCGTCGCCCTCGGCTCCGTCTTCCTCGCGGTGACCGGGGCGGAAGCGCTCTATGCCGACCTCGGCCATTTCGGCCGCCGCCCGATCCAGACCGCCTGGATGTGGTTCGTGCTGCCGGCGCTCGCGCTGAACTACGCGGGCCAGGCCGCCCTTGTTATTCATGACCCGTCGGCGCTCGACAATCCCTTCTTCAAGCTGGTGAGCGCGCAGTGGATGATGCCACTGGTCATCCTGACCACGCTTGCCACGATCATCGCGAGCCAGGCTGTCATCACCGGTGCCTATTCGCTCACCCGCCAGGCCGTGAACCTCGGCCTGCTGCCGCGCATGGAGATCAAGCACACCTCGGCCATCCATCATGGCCAGATTTACGTACCCCAGGTGAACTGGCTGCTGATGGTGGGCGTCATCATCTTCGTGCTCGTCTTCCGCTCGTCCGACGCGATGGCCTCCGCCTACGGCATCAGCGTGACTGGCACGATGGTGCTGACCGCAATCATGACCTTCTTCATCATCTGGCAGAGCTGGGAATGGAAATGGTGGATAGCGGCGCTCATCATGGGCCCCTTGCTGACGATCGATCTCGTGTTCCTTGCGTCAAACCTGACGAAATTCGTCGACGGCGGCTGGGTGACGGTCGCCATTGCCACGGGCATCACCATCCTGATGCTGACCTGGGTGCAGGGAACCTTCATCCTCAACAGCCGCGCCCGCAAGCGCGAGATCAAGCTCGACAAGTTCATCCGCGAGTATCAGACGATGTTCCCGGGCCTGCGCAAAGTCCATGGCTCGGCCTTCTTCTTCGCCGCCGACCCGAACCGCACGCCCTCGTCTCTGCTGCAGAATATCCGCCACAACAAGATCATTCATGAGAAAAACATCATCCTGTCGGTGAAGATCGAGCCGCAGCCCTATGTGCCGCAGGAAGGCCGCATGCTGATTTCGCATCTGAGCCCCGAATTCAGCGTCGTCGTGCTGCGCTTCGGCTTCCAGGAGACGCCGAACGTGCAGCAGGAGCTGGTGCGGCTCAATCACCAGCCTGACAGCGGCATCGACTTCAACTGGGAGGACACCTCGCTGTTCCTATCTCGTCGTGCTATAAAATCTCACCCGCGCTATGGCCTGCCGGGCTGGCAGGATTTCCTTTACATCTGGCTCTCCAAGCATTCGGCCGAGCCAACGGATTTCTATAAGCTGCCCGTCGGCCGCGTCATAGAAATCGGCCGCCATGTGATAATTTGATGTATTATCAGCCCATTAGCGGCCCCTACCGGCGAGACGGCGGAAACCATATAATGCCCCGGCAGGAAAGAACCGCCATGGGCAGAAACCTTCCGGATATGCTGAAGAAACGCGGCGTTGGCTATGCGCTGGCCGCCGCCATCACGGTCGCCTGCACTGCCGCCGGATATGCGTTGCGCCACGTCTTTACCGAGACCGACATCATCATGTTCTACCTGGCCGGTGTGATGGTCACCGCCGCCTGGCTGGGACGCGGCCCATCGCTATTTTGTTCCGCCCTGAGCGTCGCGGCCTTCGACTTCTTCTTCGTCGAACCCCAGTTCACGCTGGCCTTCAGCGACTTGCGTTATTCGCTGACGTTCCTCGTCATGTTCGTCACGAGTTTCGTGATTTCCCACCTTGCGGCGCGCCTGCGCGACCAAGTGCTGGTCTCGGGCCGGCGCGAGCACGAGGCGCTGATGCTGTACGAGCTGATGAAAGAGCTCGCCGACGCCGACAGCCGCGAAGCGATGAGCAAAAGCCTGATCCATTCCATTTCCCGCGCCGTGCAGGCGGACGCCGCCATCCGTTTTCCCGACGGCGCATTTTTCGGGCCTGCGGTCGCTGCTCCCCTCCTCGAGATTCCGGTCAGAAGCATGGACCGCACGATCTGCACCGTGGCAATCGCCGATCACGGACTTCTTCCGGATCAGAAAATGATGATGGAGAACTTCATCGGCCTGTTCGGCGCGGCGCTGACGCGCGCGGAAACGACGCAGGCGGCGCAAGTCTCGCGGATCATGGCGGAGAAGGAAAAGATCAGGAACGTGCTGCTGTCTTCCGTGTCGCATGACCTGCGCACACCCCTCGCCGCCATTTCGGGTGCCGCGGAAACGCTGCTCAAGTCGCTCCAGGGGAATCCCCTGCTCGAATCCATCCGGCAGGAAGCCGCGCGCGTGACGAAGATCGTCAACAACCTGCTCGACATCACGCGCATCGAGGGCGGACATGTCAAACTGAACATGCGCGCCTATGACCCCGCCGAGATCATCGGCAGCGCGGCTGCTGCCTGCGCCGAGACGCTGCAAGGGCGCGACCTGCGCATGGACGTCGGGCCTGGCCTGCCTTTCGTGCGCATGGACGGGCTGCTGATCAGCCAGCTGATCCAGAACCTGCTGGAAAACGCCGTGCGCCATACGCAGCAGGACGCAAAGATCGAGCTGCAGGCCTACATCCGCGAAGGAAGCCTGTGCCTGGTCGTGGCCGACAACGGCCCCGGCATTCCGAAAGGACAGGAGCAGGAGATTTTCAGCAAATTCGCCACCTATGCGGCGGGTGACCGGCCGAAGGGCACGGGTCTGGGCCTTGCCATCTGCAACGCCATCGTGAATGCGCACCATGGCCGCGTCTACGCGCGCAACCGCCCCGAAGGCGGCTGCCGTTTCGTGGTGGAATTCCCGCCCGACCTCACACTGCCCAGGGATATGGGGTCGGCGCATGGTTAGCAAGGCCCGCGTCCTGATTGTCGAGGACGAGCCGGAGATCAGCCGGTTTCTCGAAACCGCCCTGACCGATGGCGGCTACAGGGTCGAGACGGTGAGCACCGGCAAGGACGCGCTGAAGCTTTGCGCTGCGGCGCCGCCGGACCTCGTCATCCTCGATCTCGGCCTGCCCGACATGGATGGCAAGGACGTCATTCGCAGGACGCGCGAATGGAGCCGTGTACCGGTCATTATCCTCTCCGCCCGCGACCAGGAAGCTGAAAAAGTCGCAGCGCTGGAGTTGGGTGCTGACGATTACCTGACCAAGCCTTTCGGCACGCAGGAACTGATGGCGCGCATCAAGGTGGCCCTGCGACATGCCAACCGGCGCGAACAGCTGGCCGAATTGGTCTACGCCTTCCATGACCTGCGGGTCGATCTGGCGCGCCGCAAGGCGCAGCTGAAAGGCGAGGAAATCCACCTGACGCCAACCGAATACGATCTTCTCGCGCTACTCGCCCGCAAGGCGGGACAGGTTGTCACTCATGCAGAAATCCTGCGCGAGGTCTGGGGCAAGAATTCGGACGAGCACGATCATTACCTGCGTATCTACGTCCAGCGCCTGCGCCAGAAACTGGGCGACGACCCGCTGCATCCTTCCTACATCTTCACCGAACCCGGCATCGGGTACCGGCTGAACGAGGAGAAATAATGAAAATAAAAGCCCGTCATGTCGCCATGACGGGCTTTTCGTTTCGTGTGTAAGTAAGCTCTTAGCCGACGATTTCGGTTTCGGAGAAGAAGAAGGTGATCTCGCGCTTGGCGTTGTCGAGGCTGTCGGAGCCGTGCACCGAGTTTGCTTCGATGCTTTCGGCGAATTCCTTGCGGATCGTGCCGGGTTCGGCGTTCGCGGGGTTGGTCGCGCCCATGATCTTGCGGTTCTGCGACACGGCGTCGGGGCCTTCGAGGACCTGGACGACGACGGGGCCGGAGATCATGAACTTCACGAGGTCCTTGAAGAAAGGACGCTCTCTGTGGACTTCATAGAATTTCTCGGCCTGCTCCTGCGTCAGGTGTAGGCGCTTCTGCGCGACGATATGCAGTCCGCTGTCCTCGAATTTGGCGTTGATTTTTCCAGTCAGGTTGCGGCGGGTTGCATCCGGCTTGATGATTGACAGCGTGCGTTCTTTTGCGGCGCCCATTTTTATTCCCTCTGTTCAAAAATTGGGTTTCAGCGGAGATATATAAGGTCTTTTGAGAGGCAAATCAAGAAGATATAAGAGTTTGATATTAAATAACAAACAACCCCGAAAAAGGTGTCATTCCGAGCGTACAGCTGGAGTTGAGAAGATTCCTCGCGACGCCCGGAATGACACCTGGAGGGGTTAAGCCGCCGCCAGTGCCCCCTCGATGGAGTCAATGGCGACCTGAGCTTTCGCGCCTTCGGGACCGCCGGCCTGGGCCATGTCAGGGCGGCCACCGCCGCCTTTGCCGCCCAGCTTTTCGGCGCCGATTTTAACGAGCTTGACCGCGTCGACCTTCGAGGTGAGGTCCTGCGTCACGGCGACGACGAGCGAAGCCTTGCCGTCCTCACCGACCGAGACGAGCGCCACGACGCCGGAGCCCAGCTTCGACTTCAGTTCATCGGCCAGGGGTTTCAGCTCATTGGCGGGGACGTTTTCGAGAACACGGCTCGAGAACTTGATGCCCTTGATCTCTTTCGCGTCGGGGCCCGATACAGAACCGCCGCCCGACGCCAGCTTGCGACGCAGGTCGGAGACTTCTTTTTCGAGCTTCTTGCGGTCGTTGACCAGCGCCTCGACACGCATTACCGCATCTGCAGGCGAGGTCTTCAGGAGATCGGCCACCTTGTAAAGGCGGTCTTCCTGTTCGCTCAAATATTTCAGCGCGCCTTCGCCCGTCACCGCCTCGATGCGGCGGATGCCCGAGGCCAGTGCGCTTTCGGCGACCAGCTTGAACAGGCCGATGTCGCCGGTGCGGCGCACATGCGTGCCGCCGCAAAGTTCCATGGAATAGGTCTTTTTCGCATCGTCCGGATCCGCGCCGCCCATGGCGAGCACGCGGACTTCCTCGTCGTATTTTTCGCCGAACATGGCCATGGCCCCCAGCGCCCTGGCGTCATCGACCGGCATGAGGCGCGTGGTCACATCCGAATTCATGCGGATGCGCTCGTTCACCTCTTTCTCGACCACGGATATCTGTTCCGCCGTCAGGGCCGCGGGCTGGCTGATGTCGAAGCGCAACCGGTTCTCATCGACGACGGAGCCTTTCTGCGTCACATGCTTGCCGATGTTCCGTCGCAGCGCGGCATGCAGCAGATGCGTGGCCGAATGGTTTGCGCGGATGGCGTTGCGGCGGCGGATGTCGATCACCATATCGACCGGGTCGCCTTCGAGGATTTTGCCTTTCGCGACCTTTCCGATATGGACGAAGAGGCCGCCTGCCTTCTTCTGCGTGTCGGTGATTTCGATGACGGCGCCCTTGGGCGTGGTCATGGCGCCGACATCGCCCACCTGGCCGCCAGACTCGCCGTAGAAGGGCGTCTGGTTCACAACGATGGAGACTTGATCGCCTTCCTGCGCCGTATTCGTCACGATACCTTTGTCGTTCACGATGGCCTTAATCTGGCCTTCGGCGCGCTCGAGATCGTAGCCGAGGAATTCGGTCGCGCCGACTTTTTCCTTGAGCTCGAACCAGACTTTATCCGTTGCCGCTTCGCCCGAGCCCTGCCAGGACTTGCGCGCGGCTTCCTTTTGCTTTTCCATCGCGGCATTGAAGCCCGCGACGTCGACTTCGCGCTTCTGCTCGCGCTTGAGGACGTCCTGCGTCAGGTCGAGCGGGAAGCCGAAGGTGTCGTAGAGCTTGAACGCCACGTCGCCCGGCAGCTTTTCGCCGCCCTTGAGCTTTGCCGTTTCCTTCGACAGCAGGTCGAGACCGTTGGCGAGCGTCTTCTTGAAGCGCGTTTCCTCGAGCTTGAGCGTCTCGGTAATGAGCGCCTCAGCCTCTTTCAGTTCGGGATAGGCATCGCCCATCTTCGCGATCAGCGTGGGCAGCAGGCGGTACATGAGCGGCTCTTCCGCGCCCAGGATATGGGCATAGCGCATGCCGCGGCGCATGATGCGTCGCAGGACATAGCCGCGACCCTCGTTCGAGGGCAGCACGCCGTCGGCGATAAGGAAGCTTGATGCGCGCATATGGTCCGCAATCACGCGGTGCGCGGCCTTGTTGTCGCCGTCGGGGTTGGTGTTCGTCAATTGCGCTACTGTTTCGATGATCGAGCGCAAAAGGTCGATCGCGAAGACGTCGTGCTTACCCTGCAGCACGGTCGCCATGCGCTCGAGGCCCATGCCCGTGTCGATGGAGGGTTTGGGCAATTTCACGCGCTCGCCCGAGGGCAGCGATTCAAACTGCATGAAGACGTTGTTCCAGATTTCGACGTAGCGGTCGCCATCGGCGTCTGCTGAGCCCGGTGGGCCGCCCGCCACTTTGTCGCCGTGGTCGAAGAAGATTTCCGAGCAGGGGCCGCAGGGACCGGTGTCGCCCATCATCCAGAAATTATCCATCGTCGGGATGCGGATGATCTTGTCGTCGGAAAAACCGGTGACTTTCTTCCAGATGTTGAAGGCCTCGTCGTCGTCGTGATAGACGGTCACGCAGAGACGCTTCGGATCCAGCGCGAAATCCTTCGTCAGCAGGTTCCAGGCGAAGGGGATGGCGTCGGCCTTGAAGTAATCGCCGAAGGAGAAGTTGCCGAGCATTTCGAAGAAGGTCAGGTGCCGCGCGGTATAGCCCACGTTCTCGAGGTCGTTGTGCTTGCCGCCGGCGCGCACGCATTTCTGCGCCGTGGTGGCGCGGGTGTAAGAGCGCTTTTCCTGACCCGTGAAAACATTCTTGAACTGGACCATGCCGGAGTTCGCGAACATGAGCGTGGGATCATTCTGGGGAACAAGAGGACTCGAGCGCACGACTTCGTGGCCGTTTTTCTTGAAGAAATCCAGGAATGTCCTGCGGATTTCGCTGACGCTGGTCATGTCACACCTCTGTTGGTCCCCTTGAAAACAGCGCTGTACAATCGGCTGTCTTGCTGGTCTATAACGGTATCGGATTCCCTCTTGCCGGGGAATGCCCGATTGAGCGGTTATTATTCCATAAAACATAGGGTTTTTAAATGTTAAAGACAGCGCAAAATCCTTCCGTTTCTTCCGAGCTCGTCGCCCTCGCCCACCGACTGGCTGATGAAAGCGCCAAGGTGATTTCGAAATACTTCCGCTCCGGTTTTCATATCGAAGACAAGAAGGACCAGAGCCCCGTCACCATTGCCGACAAGGAGGCCGAACAGGCCATCCGCGCCATTCTCGCGCAAGAGCGTCCCCATGACGGGATCCACGGCGAGGAATTCGGCTCGGACAGGGGCAAGAGCGGATATCTGTGGGTGCTCGATCCCATCGACGGCACGAAATCCTTCGCGACGGGACGGCCCATTTTCGGCACGCTGATTGCGCTCGTTCATAACGGCGAAGCGATTATCGGCCTTCTCAACCAGCCGATCAGCGGCGAGCGCTGGATCGGCGTGCGCGGCCAGGGCACGACCTTCAACGGCAAGCCCTGCCGCACGCGGAAATGCCCCGATATTTCGCGCGCGAACGTCAGCACCACCGGCCCCGATCTTTTCGCCTGGGATGACTACACAAAGCTCTACGGCTTCCTGAAAGACCACACGGGTTTCACGCTCTACGGCGGCGATTGCTATTCCTACGGCACGCTCGCCTCGGGCTGGCTCGACGGCGTCTGCGAGGGGCATATGAAGCTGCACGATTACGCGGCGCTGATCCCCATCGTCGAGGAAGCGGGCGGCATCATCACCGACTGGCAGGGCAGGCCCCTGCCGCTCGAGCCCTCGTTCGACAACCGCGCAGTCATCGCCAGCGGCGACAAGCCGCTGCATGACGCGCTGAAAAAGCTGCTGTCTTCCAAATAAATCCACGCCGGGCGGTCGAGAAGTTTTCAGCCGTCCAAGAATCGCGCCTGAGCCGCGATTCCGGAAAGTCGATTCTTATTTAAATACCTCAAAACTCGAGCCGGAACTCCGGCGCAATGCCGGGTGGAGACGCTAATCAACAGGTTGATTAATAATGAATTTTTAGAAAGTTATTTTCAGTAACTGTTTCTTAACGCCATTTACATACAATCCATATCAAGACACTAGGTGAACAAGAAAGAAGCAAAGGAGACCAGACCAGATGTTCAGATTTTCCCACACCGCGATCGTCGAAGGCACGGATGAGAAAACCGGCATCAAGGCCATCTTCACGGACAAGCCCGTCACCACGCCCCTTGCGACGAACTTCAACACCAAGGCCACGCCCGCTGGCAAAGGGATGCGCGACATGGGCCTCGCCCAGCTCGATTTCTGCAAGGCCGTCGTGAAGGACCGGGCCGTTAGCGAGCAGCTGAACCTCGGCCGTGCCGCGCTCGTCCAGCGCCAGCGCTATGAAGAACACCGCCGCAGCGCTCCCGCTGTCGAAGTCGCCGCTTCGCTCGCTTAACGGCCCACAGAATTTAAGAAAGCCCGGCCTTTAAAACGAGGCCGGGCTTTTCTGTTGCGCCTCCGTGAACACGAAGCGAAGGCAGCAGCGGAGGCGAATGCCGATTTCGCAGGTCAGATCAGCTGCGCGACTTTCCGGACGGTGGCGGAATAGCCTTCGAACTTCTGCGCTTCCATTTCGTTGAGATGAAAGAAGCTTTCGAAAATGCCCGTGGCCTGCGCGCGGCAATCGGCCGCGACGGCATCAAAATCGGCCTGCATGCCCTTAAGCGTTTGAACGGCGCCCGCCTTGTCGTCCTTGCCGAGCAGTTCCGAGAGGGCGGCGGTCTTCGCAGCATAACCCGCGAATTCGTCTTCGCGCGCTTTCGGGTCGTGGTAGCGGCGCAGCCAGCGCCACTGTCGCCCGTCTTCCTGCGCGTCCTTGACGGCCGCGTCGAAATCGGCTTTGAGGGTGCTTAAGGTTTCAAGCGCTTCTTCCTTCGACATCAGGTGATGCCGCAGAAATCTTTGCCCTTCTGCACGCCTTTGGCGGTGACGTTCTGGCCGACCGTGAACTGGGCGATGGTGCCGGTGCGGCTGCCGTTGGCCGTGACTTCCTTCGTCTCAATCTTATAGCTGGAGGCAATGAGCATGTTGTTCGTCGTCACATGCGCGGTCTTGTTGCCGTTCTGGAAGTCGTATTCTTTTTTGCCGAGGCTGTTGAAAAATGATTTCAGGGACATTGATTTCTTTCCTTTCAAAAAAATTATGCGGGACCGGTGTTCGACGGCGCGGCGGGCGTGGACTTTTGCGTCTCGACGACGGGTTCCTGCGGCTTGACGGCGTTCGCGAACTCCGCCGCGGCGGCGCCGGGCAAGGGCAGCGACGACTTCACCTTCAGCAGCGTTTCCAGTTCCTTCGTCGCGTTGTCGATTTTGGATTGCAGGAATTCCGCGTTATATCGCGACAGCAGCGTGCCGTTTTCGATGTCGCGGTCAAGCGCCGCATCGGCGATCGCCTTTTGCTGTTTCACTGCGCTCACTTTGCTCCAGATACCGGCGCCGACGACTGCCGCAGTCGCCAGCGGCGCAAACAGGAGTCCGGCCATTATCGCGTAGGCCCCGAGAACCACCGGAACCGCCAGGTACGGGATAACTTTCCAGGAATTCGCCTTGTCGGCCTCCGTCACTTTTTGCTCGAAACGTTCGCTGATATGCAGCAGCCAGCCGCCAATACCTTTCACGTCCTTGATAGCGTCCGACTGGTATTCGGCTTGATACGCGTTACGGATTACGGCTTTGACATCGGCTTCCACGGGTGACTCCATAGCTATGAAAAATACCATAGCCGTTATAGCCGCCCTCCGGACTTATGTCAAACGATAAGTGCACCTAAGTTTTAAAATATTATGTTAAAACTCGATTATTTCACGAACACATCAGCCGAAGCGACGGTCGGACCGCGACGCTTGTCCTGCGCCATGTAGACCGGCCAGCTGCCCTCGGCGACCTTGTCGAGGGATTCCGTGCTCTGGTGGAACTTGATGCGATAGATCCAGTAGTTCGTCAGCACGCGCTCGGTGAAAATGCGGGTCTCGGCGACCGGAATGGATTCGATAAAGAGCAACGGATCCTCGGCGACTTTCGCCCCCTCTTCCCAGCGCGCAAGCTTGCCGGGGCCGGCGTTATAAGCGACCGCCAGCTTGAAAAGATTATTCTCGACGTTTTCGTTCTTCAGCAGTTCGGCGAGATATTTCTGGCCGAGGTCGATGTTGAGCATCGGGTCGCGCAGCCCGTCATGGACGATATCCTGGCCGTAGAGCTTGGCGACATGCTTGGCCGTGTCGGGCATCAGCTGCATCAGGCCGACCGCGCCCGAGGAATGGTTGGCGGCACCCGCCTGGAATTGCGATTCCTGGCGGATGAAGGCGTAGACGAGCGCCTTGTCGACCGAGAAGCCGTGGCCCGGCTCCCAGGGCGCGTCAGGGTACAGCGCCGCGTCGTACAACTGGCCGTTATGTCCCTTGAAGCTGGACCCCATGCGCAGGGCGAGATCCGGCATGCCGTAGCGCGAGGCCAGCGCGATCATCGCTTCCTGCAGCATCGTATCTTCGCCGGGGTTCATCTGCTTGAGCTCGAGCTCGGCCAGGTCCGGGCGCTCCGCGTCGACGAGGGCGAGCGCGCGCTTGCCGGCGGGAATGGCGGCCAGCGCCTTGACGTGCTGGTCCGTCAGGTCGGGCACGTCCCAGTTGAAGCGGGTCTGCTCCATGCCGAGCGCTTTCATGGAGATGATGCCATAGAAGGTGCGCGGATATTCCGCCGACCGGTGCAGCCAGTAGCTGACCTTTTGCGGCTGGTGGCTGCGCAGGCAGGCGCGGGCCGCCCAATGCGCGGAAGCGGCGGCCATCCAGGCCGAGGTGCGGTTCGAATTGGCGGCGGTTTCAAAATTCTTCGCGGCGCCGGCATAGTCGTGCTGGCGCCAGGCCGCGAGGCCCGCGATCCAGGCGGCGAGCGGGACGTCGCGGCCCGAACGCGCGGCGCTGGTCGTCGCCAGTTCGCGCGCCTTGTCTTGCTTGCCGTTGTAGAAGTAAGAGGCGGCAATGTCGGCGCGCAGCGCGTCATACTGCGTATTGTCGAAAACCGCCTGCTGCTTTTCGAGACGATGCAGAGCGGAGGTCGGGCTGGATTCCGACAGGGCGTCGTCGACCGCGCGCATAACATCGCGCTGCCGGGGCGTATGATGCGCATCGTCCATGTAAGGCGTGGCGAGCTGTCCCACGTCGAAATCGTAAAGCGCGTAGACGCCGCGGCCGATATGCGGCGCCGTCAGGGAGGCGGCGCCTTTATTCGGGCGGAGATTGCGGGCGAGGTCGTAGATCTTCTGCGCCTGCGGATGGTCGGAATAAACCTTCATCCAGTCGGCGAGCTCGGCATAGCTTGCCTTGTATTTCGGATGCAGGTAGCGCTGGGCCAGCACATGGCCCATGAGACGGTCGTCCGTCAGCCGGGAAATTTCGTCGTTCGCCTTGGCGAAATCGCCACTGTCCTGGAAGGCGAAGATATGGGCGTAGCGCGCCGCATCGTCGTCATTCAGGCGGCGGCCGGGGCCGAGCCCCAGCATGCGCGCGAAGAAGGACGGCGGCTTGGCCGAGGTCGGCGGCACCGGGGCTGCGGGCGCGATGTCTTCAGCCTTGAGTTGCGTGCCGGCCAGCATGGCAACGGTATCCGCCTCGGCCTGGGCGTCGAGCCTGGCATGGGCGGATTCGGGCTTGTGGCGCGGCAGCGCGGTTAGGTCGACCGTCGCCGCGGGCTTTTTAGGCGCCTTGGCTTTCACCGGTTTCGCCGCGAGCTTTTTGGCCGGGACGGGTTTCGCGGCCTTGACGGGCGAAGCGATATGTTTTGCGGCGGCGGTCCGTGGCTCTTCCGACTTCTTCGCGTCGGCCGACGGACCCTTCGGCTTCAGTAGGTCGGTCAGGAACTGGGGCAGCTTCGCGTCCTGGACCTGCGCGCCTTCGGGCAGCGGCGCGGTTGTGGGCGCAGTTCCGGCGACGGCCGCTCCTGCAAAAATCAGGGCCGCGGCGATCGTCAGGACGCTTAGCAGATGTCTTCGAGCTCTCGTTTCCAAGTTTGTTGACCTTCAATTCAGGTTTCGAAGAACGTAGAACACCTAACTCAAAAAAAAGTTCTTGGCAAATATTTCCATAATTTTCTAGAATAGCCGCTTTAAAAACAGCGGCTTATCCTTCCGGATTAAAATTTAATTATGTAAAATAAAATGCCGTTTTGATTGCTTTTCTGCAATCAAAGAGATTCGCGCCGGGGCAAAGAAACAAAAGGAATGCGGCCGGATTGGGGACCGCGAAAGCGAAGCGAAGTGCTTCAGCACTCTAATCCCTATGACAAGAAAAAGTTCCTAAAGGATTCCAAGCTCTTTCAGGCGCGCCTTCAACTTGAGCAAGTCGGCCCAGGCCAGACGCTTTTCCTGCGGGGAGCGCAGCAGGTATGCGGGATGAAAAATAGGGAGCGCAGGGATCGGCTTTTTCAACCCGTCCGACGTATGCTCCGCCCACTTGCCGCGCAGGCGAGTGATGCCGACGGAGGTGTTCATGAGCGCCTTGGCGGCGACGCCACCCGCAAAGATGAGCACGGCAGGGTTCACCAGTTCGATGTGGCGCTGGATGAACGGCAGGCTCAGGGCGATCTCGGCTTCGGAGGGCGAACGGTTGCCGGGCGGCCGCCAGTTGATGACGTTACTTATATATATGTTGGACTCGCGGCTGAGGCCGATGCTACCCAGCATGCGGTCGAGCAGCTGGCCGCTCACCCCGACGAAGGGGCGGCCGAGCCTATCCTCGTCGGCCCCGGGCGCCTCCCCCACCAGCATGATCCGGGCCGCCGGATTGCCATCGGAAAAGACGATCTGGGTTGCCGTCCGCTTGAGAGACAGGCCCCGGAAGCTTTCCAGGGCGGCTTTGAGCGCCTCGATGGTCTTGGCCTCCGCCGCCAGCGCGCGGGCGTCGCTTAAAGACTCAATGGTCCCTAAGGGGGCCGTGTCGGCCGCGCCGGGGCCCGGCATGGACGTGGGCGCCAAAGCCGGCTTGGCACCTTGCCCGGGCTGGGTGAAGAGCGCGACCTTGTCGGACAGCTTGGTCCGGTCGAGCGCTACATCGCCCATGGCCTCGTCCGCGCCGCAGTCGATATAAAACTGCAGCAGCGCGGCCGGGTCGGAGCTTTCGATGCTTAGGGACATTGTCAGGCGATTCTATATGAGTCGGGCTTGAATATCAAACCACCCTACATATTCGAATAATTCGGGCCGCCGCCGCCTTGCGGTGTGGTCCAATCGATGTTCTGGCTGGGATCCTTGATGTCGCAGGTCTTGCAGTGGACGCAGTTCTGGGCGTTGATCTGGAACTTCGGCTTGCCGTCGGCGCCGGTCACGACTTCATAAACGGCGGCGGGGCAATAGCGCTGCGCCGGCTCGTCGTATTCCGGCAGGTTGACGGCGATGGGGATGTTCGGGTCGCGCAGCTTCAGGTGACAGGGCTGGTCTTCTTCGTGGTTCGTGTTCGAGACGAAGACGGAAGACAACCGGTCGAAAGTCAGCACGCCGTCCGGTTTCGGATAGTCGATCTTCTTGCTGTCTTTCGCTTTGCGCAGTTGGGCGTAATCGGCATGGTTTTTGAAAGTCCAGGGCGCCTTGCCGCGGAAAAGAACCGTATCGATCGCGGAATAGAGGAAGCCAAGGATAAAGCCCTTGTGGAAACTGGGGCGGACGTTGCGCGCGCGGAACAGTTCTTCGCGCAGCCAGCTCTTGTCGAATTTTTCGCGATAGGCGGTGCATTCCTTACCCGTCGGATCGTCCGCGCCGAACAGCTCGGCCAGCGCCTCCGCCGCCAGCATGCCCGATTTCATCGCGGCATGGGTGCCCTTGATCTTGGGCACATTCAGGAAGCCCGCCGTATCTCCGACGAGCACGCCACCGGGAAACGACAGCTTGGGCAGCGACTGCAGGCCCCCTTCGACCAGAGCCCGCGCGCCGTATGAAATGCGCTTGCCTCCCTCGAGATACTTGCGCACTTCCGGATGCGTCTTGAAGCGCTGGAACTCCATGAAGGGCGACAGATACGGGTTCTTGTAATCGAGCCCGACGATGAAGCCGATGGAGACGATATTATTCTCCCAGTGGTACATGAACGAGCCGCCGTAGGTTTCGAAGTCCATCGGCCAGCCCGCCGTGTGGATGACGAGGCCCTGCTTGTGCTTTTCCTTCGGCACTTCCCAGAGTTCCTTGATGCCGATGCCGTAGGTCTGCGGGTCGCAATCCTTGTCGAGACTGAATTTCTTCATCAGCATTTTGGTGAGCGAGCCGCGGCAGCCTTCGGCGAAAACGGTCTGCTTCGCGTGCAGCTCCATCCCCGGCTGGTAGGCGGCGGTCTTGTTGCCATGCTTGTCGATGCCCATGTCGCCGGTCGCAACGCCCTTGACCGCGCCCTTCTCGTCATAAAGGACTTCGGCGGCGGCGAAGCCCGCGTAAATCTCGACGCCCAAGGCTTGCGCCTGCTCGGCCAGCCAGCGCCCGAAGACGCCAAGGCTCGCGATATAGTTGCCCTTATTGTGCATCTGCGGCGGCGTGGGCAAGCGGAAGGCTTTTTTCTCGGTCAGGAAATAGAACCTATCGTCGGTTGCTTCCACCTTCAGCGGCGCGCCCTTTTCTTTCCAGTCGGGAATGAGTTCGGCGAGCGCGCGCGGCTCGATGACCGCGCCCGAAAGAAGATGTGCGCCGACTTCCGAGCCTTTTTCGAGCACGCAGACGGTAAGCTCGGGCTTGAGCTGCTTGAGGCGGATCGCCGCCGACAGGCCCGACGGGCCCGCGCCCACGATCACGACATCATAGTTCATCACATCGCGCGTCACGTTATCCATAACCTATAAATTCCCTCGCTTTTATGGAGTAAAGCTATAATAAACACCGTCCCAAAGCGATAGTGAAAACGGTTAGCGGATTGACTTTGTTGCATGCCCATTGCATTTTCCCGGAAGTAGCAAAACAGAACGGGTTTATCGCATGGCTTCCGACCAGAAGAAGGAAGGCGTCCTGAAGCGTCTTCTGCACAAGGTATACGAGAAAAAGCAGAACGGTCGCTACTCCTTCACCAAAATCGGCCGCATGAACACCCACAACATCACCGATGCGCCCACGATGCGCGCGATCTTCCGCGACATGGACCATTTCGCGGGCATCGAATTCGTGCGCAAGACGTTCAAGAAGCTGGTCGGCTCCGCCCTGATCATGGACGAAGGCGAAAGCTGGGAGCAGATGCACAAGATCCTGTTCCCGAGCTTCAACCCGCTCGCGGTCGAGAAGAACATCGCGCCCCTCGCGCTCGAGGAGGTGAACAAGATGCTCGACCGTTGGGAAAAACAGGGCAAGGTTGGTGATGTCGAAACAGAGATGAAATACATGACCGGCCGCGTCATCATGCGCGCGCTGTTCAGCGACACGGTCAGTGAAAAAGACGGGCAATTCATCATCGACGAGATCGCGAACGCCATGGGCGGCGCCAAGCAGCCCAAGGGCTTCGACCGGATCAAGCGCCGCCTCAACATCCCTTACGACCATGCGGGCTTCCTGCCGCCCCTGGCGCGCCGTATCCTCGGCTACGGCCAGGACAAGGCGGCTTCGGTGCCCAAGCGCTTCACCCATGCGGCGGAAGTGCTGGACAAGGCCATTTACAAGATCATCGACGAGCGCAAGAAGCTGAGCGTTCAGCCGGACGACATCCTCGGCCGCCTCATTAATGCGCGCCGCGACGGCAAGCCCCTGAGCGACGGCGAAATCCGCGACCAGGCGATCATGGTCGTCGTCACGGGCCATGAAACCACGGCGGAAGGCATGACATTCTCGCTCCTCGAACTGCTCAAAAATCCCGACAAGCAGGCGGCCTTGCGCGCAGAATTCAACGCGGTCGCCAAAGACGGCAAGCTGGTGGGAAAAGATTTCAACCGCCTGCCCAAGGCGCAGAGCGCCTTCAAAGAAGCCCTGCGCCTGCACCCCACGGTATTCATGTCGACGCGCGAAGTGGCGGCGGATACCGACCTCAACGGAATCCACTTCCAGAAGCACGACATTATCCGCATGGACCTGCGCAAGCTGCACCGCGACCCGGAATACTGGCCCGATCCCGAGGCCTACAAACCCGAACGCTTCGAGAAGGACAAGTTCCCGCAGGCCTTCATGCCCTTCGGCACCGGCCCGCGCGTGTGTCTTGGCATGAACATGTCGCTGATGGAAGGCGCGCTGATGCTGTCGCAGATCTTCAGCCGCGTCGATCTGAAGCCGGAAAAACTGCCCGACGGCGAAGAATATTATTTCACCACCCGCCCGCATGGCACGCTCGACGTCACGGCCACGGCAAGACCGCAAGCCGAAAAGAAAGCCGGGCCGGCAATTACGCCGCCGAAAGCGCCATAAAGCACCGTAACCCCGGCGAGAGCCGGGATCCAAGGACCATCAGCTCGTATGGCGGCTGCCATTTTATCAATGAAGCATCGTAAAGCTGAGAGATTTTAGACCCCGGCTTTCGCCGGGGTTGCGAGCTTGTTTTGGCCTTACGGTTTAGGCTTCTTTCCGCCGAACATCGGCTTCGATTTCTTCGGGTCGGCCTTCCAGTTGGGATTGTCGGGCAGCGGGCCTTGCGTGTCGTTGGCGGGGAAGACGAAGGAGGCGTATTTGCTGCGATCGAAGGGCTTCCACTCGCCTTCGGGCTGCGCGAGGCGGTCGAGGATGGCGGCGATCGTCATCGGGTTGAAAGCCATGCCGAGATGGCTGCCGTGCACTTCCACGTTTTCGACTTCCTTGCCGGCAGGGTTCAGCGCGCCTTTCCAGTCGACGATGCCGTCTTCCTTGGAATAGAGCGATGTCGTCGGCACCGGCGGCGGCGTCAGGAACCGTTCGCCGATGTCCTCGAACTTGAGGTGCTTGCTGCCGGGGTTGAAAAAGTCATAGAGCAGGCTTAAATGCTCGGAAGTGGCGGCGGCGGGATCGTCCATCATCCCAAAGGGGGTGCCCATCGTGATGACGCCCCTGACCATCTCGGGATATTCCCGCGCCAGCTCGCGCGCGAAGACGCCGCCCAGGCTGTGGCCGACCAGCGTGATTTTCTTTCCGCCGTTTTCGTCGAATACCTCTTTCAGGTATTTCTTCAGGTGTTCGGCGGTGCCGTCATCGAGGCCCATGTTGACGCCATGGTCCCAGCCGTAGGTCGTATAGCCCTTGTCTTCGATGCATTTACGCAACGGAACGGTAAAAGCATCGCCGGTCATGAAGCCGGGTAAAAAAATGACGGGATGCCCGTCCCCGTCCGGAAGTTTGTCCTTGAGGACGCCCCAGGTGAGCTGGAGCGTTGCATATTCCATCGCGGCCCGCTGCAGCTCGGTGGTTGAATTAAATATCTGGGTGAGCTTGCGGAACATGAAGGCACGCCTGATTCTTAATAAATAGGGGTTTGGCGATGGTGCGCGAGGATTATGTACGATGCAAGAGACAAGCACATTCGTTCCCATAACGTTGGTAGGTTGTTCCGGTTTTCGCAATAATATTTCTGCCAAAGGAAACTTAAGTACGAATTCGCGCACGAAAGTTCCATTTAAAATTAAGTCGCTAAAAATCCCGCCCGGTCATTGGTTGTTAACCACTGTGTGCCAAAGTGTAGTTAGGGGAAAAGACCCAGGGTGTCGGGAGAGTGTCAATTAGATTATGAAATGTAAGGGAAATCGCGTCGTGAAGGTTCTCGGTTTTTTCAGCTCTCTGGTTGCCATCGCTGCGGTCATCATCATCCTCAATGCCTGCGCAAATGCGGATGAAGCACGGCCCGCGGCAGCAGGCACCTACTACTCCAACATGATCGCGACCGACACGATGTCCGGCAACTATCTCGCCGGCCGTTTCGCCCAGCGCCAGCAGGACTGGGATTCCGCGCAGAAATTCATGAACCAGGTGATGTCCTTCGACAAGGACAATACCGTGCTCCGCCAGCGCGCGTTTTTGCTGACGCTCGGCGCGCAGCAGTACGACAAGGCGAAAGAACTGGCGAACGAAGTCGCCTCCGACAAGGACGGGGCCGAGCTTGCGAATATTTACCTCGCCTGCGATGCCTTGTCGCGCAACGACTATAAAGGGGCCATCGATTTCGTGAACAAGCTCCCGGACGACGGCTTCGGCCAGTACACCAAGCCGCTGCTGACTGCCTGGTCGCTGGCGGGCGAAGGCAAGAAGGACGAGGCGCTGAAGCTGCTGCAAAAAGACGCCGACCCGAACGACCCGACATATAATATGCACGCGGGCCTGATGGAAGAAATGACGGGCGACATGAAAGCCGCCGGCGTCCACTACAAGATCGCGATGGAAAACGGGCTGACGATGCACACCGCCATCATCGTCGCCAACTACTACCTGCGCTCGGGCCAGCCCGACACGGCCAAGACGATCTACGACAGCCTCGGCAAGCTCTATGCCTTCAACCCCTTCTCGGGCGCGCTGGAAAGCCAGGGCGCCGGCGCCAAGCCGAATATCACGCGCGCCGCGGACGGCGCGGGCGTCGCGCTGTTCGACCTCGCCACGCTGTTGTTCGAGCGCCGCGCTTATGACAGCGCGCAGATCTACGGCAGCATGGTGCTGCTGCTGTCGCCCAAATCGCCTTTCGCGGCGATGATGATGGGCGATATCGCGGCCCTGAACGACCAGCACGACAAGGCGATCGAGGATTACGACAGCATCGCGAAGGATAGCCCGCTCTACTGGCTGTCGCGCACGCGCGTGGCGGAAGTCTACGAGGCCGAAAACCGCCTCGACCAGTCGGTCGCGCTGCTGACCGAATTGTCGAAGATGAAAGAGACTCATGTCCAGGCCCTCGTGAGCCTCGGCGACCTCTATCGCCGCCACGACAAATACCAGGAAGCCTTTAATGCCTATGACGCGGCGCTTGCCTCGGCCGACAAGATTACCGAAGACCAGTGGCCGATCGTGTACGCGCGCGGCATGGCGCTGGAACGCCTCAACAACTGGCAGATGGCGGAGAAGGACCTGCTGACGGCCCTGCGCTTCCAGCCCGACAACCCGATGATCCTGAACTTCATCGGCTACAGCTGGGCGGACAAGGGCGTGCACCTCGACCAGGCGCTGGATTTCATCAAGCGCGCGGTCGCACAGCGCCCGGATGACGGTTATATTCTCGACTCATACGGCTGGGCGCTCTATCGCACCGGCAACTACAAAGAAGCGGTGGTCTGGATGGAAAAGGCCATCGGCATCATTCCCGACGACTCCACGATGCTCGACCACCTGGGCGATGCCTATTGGCAGGTCGGCCGCCAGAACGAGGCGCGCTTCAAGTGGCGCCGCGCGCACGAGCTGTCGAAGGACGCGTCGTTCCGCGCCAGCCTGGAGCACAAGCTGCAGGGCGGACTGGAGCCGATGCCCGCGATGGTCGCGCATAAAGACACCAATCTTTGAAAATCCGGCGTAAATCGGCTATAACGTAAGGGTACGTTGTCTGATGCCTTTTCTCCTGGCGGAGATGTCGACATGCCCCTTTTCCGGTTTGCTTTGCTGTTCTGCCTGGCTTTCGCCGCGGCTTCTCTTCCCGCCGCAGCCGACGCGCCGCTGACGGGCAGGCCGGACCTGACCAATCCCGCTTACACCCTGTGCCAGAAAGACGATGAATGCCTCGCCGTCAGTCCCGCCTGTGCTGCGCCGGTTGCGGTCAATACGCGGTATTACGGGCAAGTTTATCTCTGGTACAAGCGCCTCTCGGAGCGAATGACCTGCGATACCTCACTCACCCTGCCGCGGGTGAAAAGCGAGCAATGCGTCCAGCATCGCTGCACGCTGGAGCTGATCAAGCCCGAAGCGCCCAAACCGGCAAACGCGAAGCTGCTCGAGAATCCCTCCTATTGCGACGCGGACGACGAATGCCGCGCCCTGATCCTGACCGACGATTGCTGCGTCAAGCATTTCGTCAATAAGGACAGCACGCCGCGGATGGAAGCCGAGATCAAGGCCAAGGCCGTGCTGACCACCTGCTTCAATTTCGACCGTCGGCACGTAACGCATCTGCGCTGCGAAAACCACCAGTGCACCGGCGATCTCGAGGTGCCGAACGAAGCCGTCGACGACAGCCGCCACACCGGCAAGGACCGCTGCGAACAATAGGGAACCAATCCGGCGTCAGGGCCGTTTTTGAGATGGGGGAATTCTCGAAACGGACGAGGTGATGTCGCATGCGCAGCCTTGTTTTTACGGCGATTTTAACCGCCGCCTTTGCCCTGACCGCGCGGGCCGAGCGGCCCGACAATGGCCTCGTCACGAGTTGTCTTGCGCCCGGCGCCTGTTTCGTCATCAACAATTCCCCCTGCGGCAGCATCATGGCGGTCGACCGTTACGGGATGGCGGGCGTGCTGGGTCCGAATGACCCGAGCCTGAACATCGGCGCGCACACCGTCCAAGGCGCCTGCGGGGTTTTTGCGCCGCCCTATTACACCGGCGTTCCGCGCATGCAGCTTCCGCAAGCGCATTGCACCGGCGACAACTGCATTGTAGACTTGCACGGTCTTCAGTAACGATCGTTCCGCAAGAAGCACCACCCTTGTCCCTGAACACCTTCAAGCTGCTGGCGCCGGCCAAGATCAACCTGTTCCTGCATATCACGGGAAAGCGCGAGGACGGCTATCACCTGCTGCAGAGCCTGATGGTCTTCGTGGATGTGGGCGACGAGATGGAATTCTCGCGCCACGACAGCCTGTTCCTCGACGTCGACGGCCCCTTCGCGGGCGATATGCCGTCCCCGCAGGATAATCTTATTACCAAGGCGGCGCAGCTGCTGGCGGCGGATTACAAAACCGCGCCGCACGGGCGCGTCACGTTGAACAAAAAGCTGCCCGTCGCCTCGGGTATCGCGGGCGGATCGTCCGACGCGGCGACCGCGCTGGCCGGCTTCGCCAAGCTCTGGGGCCTGCCCGAAGAGCAGCACCGTTTGCAGAAGATCGCGCAGAAACTGGGCGCCGATGTCCCCGCCTGCCTGCTCCGCAAGCCGGTCTGGGCCGAGGGCATCGGCGAAAAGACGACGCTGCTGCAGGAAATGCCGCCGCTGCACTTCGTGCTCGCGAACCCGATGGTGCCGACGCCCACGCCCGAGGTGTTCCGCCGCTTCCGCGCGAAGTTCAGCCCGCCGCTCCAGTTCAGCGGGCGGCGCAAGACCGCCAGCGAATGGATCGCGAGCCTGAAAATCTACCGCAACGATCTTCTGGATGCGGCGCAGGAAGTGACCCCGCAGATCCGCGATGTGCTGAATGCCTTAGGCGAGACGCCCAATTGCCATTTCGCGCGCCTCTCGGGCAGCGGCGCGACCTGCTTTGGCATCTATGACTATCCGGAATCGGCGATGGCCGCCGTCAACAAGCTCAAGCAGCAATATCCGCGTTGGTGGGTCTCGCCCGCCACGCTGCTGAAGTAGCGCTTTAGGCGAGTTACTTCGAACTGTTCGCGTCGCGGATGCCCTGGAGCAGCTGCAGCGTCGGCTGGCCCGTGGGGGGAAGCCCGAGCTTTTTCTGCCAGGCATGGATGGCGTCGCTGGTCTTTTCGTCCATGACGCCCGAGGCCGACCCCGTCAGGTCACCGTGCGCGATAAGGGCGGACTGCACACGCGCGAGCAGCAGCGGATCGGCATGATCATCGCCTACGGGCGAGGCGTCGCCTTCGCCGTATTCCGCATCGTCCTTGGATCCCGCTGCGGGTTCGACCTGCGAAGCGACTTTGGCGCCCTGCTCGCCGGTTTTGGTGGCGGAGGCGATCTGTTGGCGCAGGCGCGCTACGGCGTCCTTCGCCTGCGCATGGCCCTGGTCGGCCGCGACCTGGTACCATTCCTGCGCTTTGGCGAGGTTGATGGGGCCGACGAAATTGCTTTCATACAACACGCCGAGGTTATAGGCCGCCTGCGCCACGCCCGCGTTGGCGGCTTTCTTGAAGTAGGAAACACCGCGGTCGATGTTGCGCGCCGTGCCGACGCCTTCGACATAGGCGATACCAAGATTATACATGGCTTCCGGATGTCCAAGCTGCGCCGCTTTTTCGTACCAGCCGAGCGCCTTGTTCACGTCCTTGTGCACGCCCATGCCTTCCTGGAACATGACGCCCAGGTTGTAGTCGGCATTGGCGATGCCGCCGTCGGCGGCCTTGTAGAACCAGTAAGCGGCGCGCTTGTAATCCTGCGCGACGGATTTTCCGGCGGCGTAAATGGTTGCAAGATCGTGCTGCGCTTCGGGCGAACCCGAAAAGGCGCGCTTTTCGAGCGCGGCCAACTGCGGCGAGAGCGCCGGATCGGGGCCGATGGCAAGGCCATCGGATGGTCTTTCATCGTCTTTCGCGGCGGTGAACGGCACAGGGCTTTGTTCCGCTTTCGCTTCGCTCTTTTCCGCGTTCTTCTTGACTGCCGGTGCTTCCGCTGTCTCATCCGCATCCGGCGGCGCGGTCAGGTCTTCCGGCGCCACTTCTTTCTTTGCCGCGGCGAGTTTTGGTGCGGGCGCTTCGGGCGCAGGCACCGCCTTTTCGGCGACTGCCGGTTTTTCAGGGGCCGGAGCAACCGCCGGAACTTCGGCAACCTCCTGGTCTGCGGGCGCGGCTTCAGCCACTTTCGGCATTTCCGGCGCAACTGTATGTTCGGCCGCGACGCGCCAGCCATCAGAGGCTTTAGCGGCTGGCGGCTGAGTGGGGCCGAAGGCTTCATGCCAGTTGTGGCTCGGTAGTGCCGCGACCTTTACATCTTCATGTTTAGACGCTTCGGGCTGGGGCGGCATATTGTCGGCCATATCGGTTTTGGCCTCGACGCCCTCGACCTCGTCAATCTTTTTCCAGCCGTTGCCAGTGGCGTCGACGGTGCGCAAGGGCCCCGCCAATGCGTTCAGCGCCGCCAGTTGTTGCGGGGTCAGCTGCACCTGCGGTTCGGGGGTTCGGTAAAGCGAAATGCCGAGCGCGAGGATGGCAAGCGCGCTGCTCATCAGCGACACGCCAACGGCCCAGCGCGGCGGGACATGCGCAGCCTTCGGCACGTGGGGGTCGATCACTACGGGCAGGTAGAACTTACCGGTTTTTTCGTCGATGGAGCCCGCAGCCTCGATCTGCGCCAGGCGGGCGGCCAACCGGTCGCGCTCGTTCTCGGTGCGCTCCAGGCGGCGGCCGAGGCTTTCGACCGCGCGCAGCATTTCAAGGTTCACCTTCTCCTGCGGGGTGATTTGCGCCGTAAGATCGCCCAAAATGCGTGCTGTGCCGAACTTGTTAGCCATGCGAAACCTGACAAACTTCGCGACCTTCAGGGTGGAAGGCCGGGTTTAGGACAAATTTTCCTTATACTTTCTGCACCGTATCAGATTCTCTGATTCAATCACAGGGGATGGAGAAACTATTCCGTAAATTATTTTCATAATAATAGCCGGATATCTGATGACAGTTGCGGAATCAGGAAAATTTATATATATCAGTTGTCCACGATGACAAACCGCTGGGGTGTAGCCAAGCGGTAAGGCAGCGGTTTTTGGTACCGCCATTCCTAGGTTCGATCCCTAGCACCCCAACCATTTCTCTCCCCCATATGCCGAGGCAATGTATCGTGACACACGATAAGAAGATTACCATTGTCACAGGCAACCCTGGAAAGATCGTCAGCTTCCGGCGTTGCCTCGAGCCTCTGGGGTTTGACATCCATCATGAAAACCTGGAGCTGATCGAGCCGCAGCTGGACCGCATTGAAGACGTTGCGCTGTCCAAGGCGCGGCAGGCGCACGATATTCTAAAGAAGCCGCTTGTGGTGGAAGACACCGGGTTTTATATCGATGCTTTGGGCGGTTTTCCGGGACCCTACAATAAGTATGTCGTCGACAAGATCGGCGTCGACGGATATCTCCGGCTCATAGACGGCGAGACCAACCGGGCCTGCAGGTTCTTCAGCGCGCTTGTCTATATCGACGATGCGGGCGTCGAACATGTCTTTACCAGCGAAACCAAAGGCCGACTGGCGAAAGAACCCGACGGCCTTCCGTTGAGAAGCGATGCGAAATCGGACCTGTGGAAGATTTACATTCCGGACGGCAGCGACAAAACGCTTAACGAACTGGGCGGCGAAGAAAGAAAGCGGTTCTTCAAGGCCTCCGAAGACAAATCCGTCGCCGCGATTTTTGCGAAGTGGCTGGATGAACAAAAGACGCCCGCGGCGCCCGCACCGGCAAACAAAGCGCGCGTCACGCCGAAGGGCTGAACCCGTCCCGCTTCTCCAGCTTCATGATCCGCCCATACGAGATGCCCATCCGTTCGTGAAGGAAGCGCTCGAGGGCATTGGGCGCCGGCGCCGCGATCATGGCGCGGGCGCGGCGGGCGAGATCGTCGGCCTGCTGTTCCAGCGGTTTGCGCGCGTCGAGAAAAATGCGGTTATCCATGACCGAGAGCGAGCCTGCGTCCGCCTTGTCGTTGAAAGCGCCTGAAACGCCATTCGGCTGGACAAAGAAGACGGCCACGTCCTTCGCGGCCAGGTAGCGCAGGATGTGTTCCGCGTCCGGTATGCGTTTGAGGATATCGCGCTTGACCTCGGCATAGCGGACTCTCATCTCGTCGGGATGAATGGGCTTGACCTGAAACATCACAATTCTCCCTATGGCGTCGGCGCGCGCTTGCGCTTCGGCGACGTATCGTTCACAGGCTTGAGCAGATGTTCCTCGATCAGCTCGACGATTTTCGAATACTCCTTGGTCTCCGGCTGTTTTTTGGCGAGTTCCAGCGCCCGGTCATAGGCGGACCCGAGATGGCGTTCGTCTCCCGTACCGCCGCCGCCGGTCCAGCGCACGGTATAATCGAAGACCCGCAACGGGTCGAAGCCGTAGTCGAGAAGCATCTTGCAGCTCTTGACCGAGCGCCGCTCCACGCACTCATGCATCGCACTTTTGCCGTTGTAGCCCGTGGCATGCGGGTCGGCGCCCGCTTTCAGCAGGGCTTCGGCGACGCTGATTTCACCCCAGTTGAAGGCGCAGTGAAGAACGTCGCCCTGTTCCGACTGGTTCGCTTCCCGGCTGCCGCGCATGTTAGGGTCGGCACCGTGATCGAGCAAGAGCTGCGCCATTTCCGGCTTATGCTTCAGCGTATGGTTCATCAGCATGAACAGCGGGCGGTAGTGCTTGCCCTTGTTGGCGGTGTCGATGCTGGCGCCCGCCTCGAGCAGAACTTTGAGGCTTTCCGGCTTGTCGCCGCGGATCGCCTCGACCATCGCCGTGGTGCCATCCTTGGTCACGGCGTTCACGTCCGCGCCGAGATCGATGAGCTGTCGGATGAATTCCGGCTTCGCTGCATAGGCGGCTTCGTACAGCGCCGTGGCGCCATGGTCCGAGGCCGCCTTCACATTTGCGCCGCGCTCGATCAGCAATTGGCAGACCTCGTCGTTGTTTTCCCGCCCGGCCGCCAGGATCAGCGGCGTGCGCTTGTCTTTCATGCCGAGGTCGATGCCTTCCGGCCGCGCGTCCAGAATTCTCTCGACAATTGCCGCGTGGCGGTTGAGCGCCGCGATGTGGAGCGGTGAAGTGCCGTCCTTATCCCCCTTCAGGAGATCGGCGCCCGCTTCCTGAAGACGATACAGCCGCCATTCGTCGCCGTGCATCGCGGTCAGCCAGGCCGCGGTCTTGCCTTCGGCGTCGGCTGCGTCCACTTTCGCGCCCGCTTCGATCAGCGCATTGAAATAATTCACGTGGCAGTTCTGGTAGACAGCGGCGTAAACGAGAAGCGGCGTGGACTTGCCGTCTTTGAGCGTCTGGTTCGGGTCGGGGAACTTGACGTCGGGATTTGCCCCGCGCTCCAGCAGCATCTTTTCGACGGCGGGCCATTTCATCGCGCGTGCGAGCGCGAGCGGCGTCAGGCCGTAATTGTCGGGCTTGTCGGGGTTCGCCCCATCCTCCAGGACGCGCAGCACGTCCGTGGCGTCCGTGCCTTCCTGGATCATCAGCAACAGGCGCGTGGCGCCGGTCTTGCGGTCGACGATTTCATCGGGATCTTTTTTGTCCGGGTCCAGCCAGGCGCCGCGGCGCACCAACTGGCGCGTCAGATAGGGCCATTCGCGCGCATTGACCGCCGCCTCGAGCGGGGTTTCGTCCATGCTGTTTTTCTTGTTGATATCGGCGCCGTTGGCGAGGATGGGATATATGTGCCGGAAATCCGCCTTCTTCACGTAGTAAGTGAGCGGCGTCTCGCGTTTCATTTCGTCTTCGACGTCTTTGTAGCGCATGCCCTGCGGCTTGTACTCCAGCGGGCCATCCGGGTCGCCGTCATACTTCGGCGGCGTCGCGCCAGCCTTTATCAGCAGATCCGCCGCCGCATACCAGCCGCGGTTGAGCGCGGCATCCATCGGAGTGACGCCCTCTAAATTCGGCTGGTCGGGATCGACGCCTGCGCAAAGGATATCGTAAACGTCTTTTAGGGTCGTCTTGGGCGCCTCGAGCGCGGCCACAAGGCAGGTCTTCCCCGTCGCGGGATCGGCGTCATCCGGGTTGAAAGCCGTCGTTAACATGATCTTTTTGTCGCTGGCCATGGCGGTCCTTTGTAGCCAGTACTATACAGGATTCCAAATATTATGACAATTAATTATTTTCTGAATGCTTATTCAATATTTTCAAAAAGATAGGAGCGAAAATATTTAACATAACTATTGACTCGATGGATATATTCGGTTAAAGTGGCGGCACGATCCGTTTTGCGCTTCAGACCAGGGATTTCAATGAAGAACGCATTCAATGCGGGCACCGGGACTGCTCCCGCCGCAGACATTCTCAAGGCCGCGCTGCGGGGCGACGGTGTTGAAATGTCGCGCCTGGTTGCGGCCGGCGCCGATATCGAGGCGCGCAACGTCGCCGGCCACACGCCACTGATGATCGCGGCCGCGCGCGGGAATATCGATGCGGCGAAAGTCCTGCTCGACGCCGGCGCCGACCTGAACGCCGTGGCGCGCAATCGATCAACCGCGCTCGCGATGACCGCGGCGCTCCCCTCGCCCGAGATGACCGAGCTGCTGCTGGCGCGCGGCGCAAGCCCATTGCGCGGGGATGCGGCCGCGCGCAAGAGCTTGCTTCGCGCGGCCGTTGCGCGCGGCGAGGAAGAATTGTTCCGCATGCTCGTCGCGGCGGGCGAGGATTGCCGTTATGCCGACGAAGGCAAAAGAGACCTGCTCATGCTGGCCTGCGAGTCGAACCAGCCCGGCATGGTGAAGCTGCTGATCGCGGCGGGCCTCGATCCCAAGGCGGAAGATTCCGCCGGCAAAAGCGCTGCCTATCGCGCGGCTGGCGCTGGATATGCCGATTGCCTGGAGCCGCTGCTTGACGCCCTGAAAGCCGCCGTCGACAAAAAAGGCGACAGGAAACTGGAACGGCTTCTGTGCCTCGCGGCAGAAAAAGGTTCGGAGAAGACGGTCGCCCTGCTCCTCGATGCGGGTGCGAGGCCGAACTGGGAAACCGACAGCAACACCGCCCCCTTGCGCCTCGCGATCCGTTCCGGCAGCGTTCCCTGCGTCGAGCTGCTTCTCAAGCATGGCGCTGACCCGATGAACGAAGCCTGGAGCGGCGACAAGAAAGTCACCGACGAAGACTGCGCGAAGGAACAGGGCGGCGAGATCGAAAAGCTGGTCTGCGCCGCGGCGCGGAAATTCCACCTGCCCATCGCCGCCGAAAAGGGCGACGCCAAGCTGCTCCGGGAGCTTCTGGAAGAAGGGGTGCCGGTCGACATCATCGACCGGAAGGGCGCGACGCCGCTGCTGCTGGCGGCGAAGGCACGCCAAGTGGAAACCGCCAAAATACTTCTGGAATACAAGGCGAACCCGAATTTGGCCACGAAAGCGAACGGTTGCCTGCCGCTGTTTGCGGCGATGGGGACACTTGGCTTCGACGCTCCGGCGCCGTCCGCGGAGGTTGTCGACGCGCTGCTGTCGGGCGGCGCCGATCCAAACGCGCGCCACCACAATTCGGGCGCGACGGCGCTGGAAACGGCGGTCACCGGCAAAGCGCGGGAGATCGCGGCGGTCCTTTTGAAACATAAGGCCGATCCGAACCTCGGCTGGGGATCGACGGGCCAAGGGCCGCTGTTCGCAGCCATCCACACCGGCGTTCCCGAACTGGTCCGCCTGCTGATCGAGAATGGCGCCAGCACGATGCGGCGCGACAAGGAAGGCGTGACGCCCTACGACGTCGGCAAGAGCAGCCCGAACGCGGAGATCCGCGACATCATGCGCGACGCCTTCGTCGCCGAGCTCGACGGCCTGGCGGCGTCGGCCACGCGATCGGAAGTTCCTGTCGGCGTTCTGAAGACCCTGAAAATTAAAAGCGGCTCCGCACCGAAAACCTGATCACGGGCGGGTGGACCGGCACCAGTCCAGCACTTCGGCGCGACTGCCGCGGAACACGATGCGCCCCTGCCTCTGCGCGAACTGGTAGTCGTACATTGGGTCGTAATATTTTACCAGCAGCTCTTCGATCCAGAGGCGGTGCATGGACTCGTCGCCCGCAGCGCGGTGCACTGCCAGCGCATTATCCATGAGCCCGGCAAGGTTTTCATAGGCGACGCCGCCCAGGCGCTTGCGGATGCGATGCAGGCGATCTTTCAGGAAGGTGGCATATTTTTCGAATCCTTCATCGCCATAGGCTGCGAGATATTCCGCCAGCATATCGGTCACGTAATCTTTCAATACGTTCGAGATGCGGTTATCGAGCGTCTCTTCCAGGATCACGGCAGGCCAGCGGTTCAACCCCGCGAGCAGGCTGGGCGGCAGCGCACAACGGCCAATAAGCCGCCCTTCATCTTCGATGAATACCGGCTTGTCTGACCCATTAAACAGCTTCAGCAGCCGAATGGCGAAGGCATTTTCGAAATCGATCTGGCTCGGCTGCTCCACAAGACGGCGGCCGAAACTGGAGCCGCGATGACGCGCCATCGCTTCGAGATCAACCGAGTTTTTCAGCTCGTTGATGACGATGGTCTTGCCGATGCCGGTGCGCCCGCTGATGATGAAGAAATCCTTGGTCGAGACGAGGGTTTCGAGCGTGTCGATCAGGAACCGCCGCAGTTGTTTATACCCGCCGCGGATGAGCGGATATTGCACACCCGCCTCCGCCATCCATTGCTGGACGATGTGGGAGCGCATGCCGCCCCGGAAACAGAAAAGGTAGCCTTGCGGGTTACGCCGCGCGAAATCGACCCAGGCTTCGATGCGCCTGGCCTTGATATCCCCGCTGACGAGCTGGTGGCCCAGTTTGACAGCCGCCTCCTGTCCCTCGTTCTTGTAGGCGATGCCGATAACATGACGCTCGTCGTCGGTGAGCAACGGCAGGTTGACGGTATTAGGGAACGAACCTTTCGCGAATTCCACGGGCGCGCGCACGTCCATCAGCGGCGCGTCCGTCAGGAACAGGCGCACGAAATCATCCGTGTCGCCGCGGAGCTGAATTTTCTGCGCTGCGCCGGTCACGGACATTGTTACAGGATAACCAGCGGTTTCTTACTCCGCGCCGTCACGCGGCCGATGACGAAGGCCGAAGGGTATTTTTTGAGCAGGCGCTTCGCATCCGCAGGGGGCAAGGATGCCAGCAATCCACCCGATGTCTGCGGATCGTACAGGAGATCATCGAGCGCCGACGACCCGGCCACGCAGGACGAAACGAAGTCGCGGTTATTGTGCAGCCCGCCCGAAAGCGCGCCGCCTTTCGCATATTCCACCGCGCCGTCGAGAAATTGCACCTTGGAGGACTCGATTTCCAGCGTGACCTTGCTCGCCATTGCCATTTCTCGGGCATGCCCCAGCAGGCCGAAACCGGTGACATCGGTCAGCCCATGGACATCGAGGTCGGCCATCGCTTCCGCCGCCGCGCGGTTCAGCGTCAGCATGGAGGCGATCGCGCCATCGACATGTTTCTTCTTCGCCATGCCGCGCTTGAGCGCGGTAGTGATAACGCCGGTGCCGATCTTCTTTGTCAGCACCAGCACATCGCCCGTTTTCGCGCCCGCGTTGGGCTTGTATTTGCCGGGATGCACGACGCCGGTGATGGCATAGCCGAACTTGATCTCGGGATCGTTGATGCTGTGGCCGCCGATGATGGCGCAGCCAGCCTCTTTCAGCTTGGCGAGGCCGCCCGCCAGAATTTTTTCCAGTATCTTCGCGTCTTCCGCCGCCGGCCAGGCGAGGATGGACAGAGCCGTGAGCGGCTTGCCGCCCATGGCATACACATCGCTGACCGCATTCGCCGCCGCAATGCCGCCGAAGGTGAACGGGTCGTCGACGATGGGCGTGAAGAAATCGACGGTCTGGACCAGCGCCGTATCCTTCGACAAACGATAGATGCCCGCATCGTCCGCCGTGTCGAAGCCGACGAGCACATTCTGGTTCGCCTGTTTCGGCATGGTCGACAGGACCCGATGAAGGATCTTCGGGCTTAGCTTCGCGGCGCAGCCACCGGCCTTGACGGTCGCGGTCAGTTTGCAGGCGGTCATGTTACGGTTTCGGCCCCTTGTTGACGCTGTTCTTGTTGAAAGCCGCCGCCTTGTTGTCATTGGCGCCCTGCTGCAGTCTGTCGGCCACGTCTTTGAGCTTGCGCACGGCGTCGACCGATTTGTCGAAGGCCACTTGCTCGTCGGGCGTCAGCTTGACTTCCATGATCTTTTCCACGCCGCCCGCGCCGATGACGCAGGGAACGCCGATATACAGGCCTTCGACGCCATATTCGCCGTCAAGATAACAGGCGCAAGGCATAACGCGCTTTTTATCCTTCAGGTAGCTTTCGGCCATCGCGATGGCGCTGGCGGCAGGCGCGTAATAGGCCGAGCCGTTTTTCAACAGGCTCACGACCTCGGCGCCGCCGTCGCGCGTGCGCTGGACGATCTCATCGAGCTTTTTCTGGCTGAGCCAGCCCATTTCGACGAGGTCGGTGAGCGGCACACCCGCAACCGTCGTATAGCGCGTGAGCGGCACCATGGTGTCGCCATGGCCGCCAAGCACGAAAGCCGAAACATCTTCGGTCGAAACGCCCAGTTCCTCCGCGATGAAGTAGGAAAACCGCGCGGAGTCGAGCATGCCCGCCATGCCGACCACGCGTTCGGGCGGGAAGCCGGTGGTTTCCTGCATCACCCCCACCATGACGTCGAGCGGGTTAGTGATGACGATGACGAAAGCATCGGGCGCGTGTTTTTTGATTTCCTCGCCCACCGATTTCACGATGGCGGTATTGGTCGCGATCAGATCATCGCGGCTCATGCCCGGCTTGCGCGGCAGTCCGGCGGTGACGATGATGACGTCGGAGCCCGCGAGCGCCGCATAATCCGAGCCGCTTTTGAATTTGGCGTCGAAGCCTTCGACAGGTGCTGCTTCCGCGATATCGAGCGCCTTGCCCTTCGCCGTGCCGTCCGCCACGTCCACGAGGGCGACATCACCCAGTTCTTTCATGCAGGCGAGTTGGGCGAGCGTGCCGCCGATCTGGCCTGCGCCGACAATGCCGATTTTCTTGCGCGACATGGCGTTACTCCTTCCGAGAATCTTTTTGCGATGCCGTTGTTATAGCAAACAATCGGCGGAAGCGTAATACCGCGCGTTCATTTTCCCGAATCCAAAAATGCAACGCCCGGAATGGCCTTGTGGCGCATTCCGGGCGGGCAAATAGCGGATGCTTACCTAATCCGGAAGTTCAGGCCGAGGCCGATCCCGGTGACCGGCATCCCCATGAAATAGGCCGTGGGGTAATAGCCGGGATAGTACGCGGGCGGATAGTAAACCGGCGCGGGCGGATAATAATAAGCTGGCTGGGGCGGATAGTAGGCAGGCGGCGGTACGTAAGCAGGTGCATAGGCCGGCGCATAGGCAACCGGCACATCGGCCAGGCCCAGGTTGATAAAGACGCCGTTGTGCCAATAGCCGCGATACCGGTGGTGGCCGACGTCACGGTAAATGATGTTGTGATGGTGATCCCAGTCGGCTTTTGCCGGGACTGCAAATGCGGAGCCCGCGACAAAGGCGAGAGCCAGGAAAGCGATGATCAGTTTCTTGCTCATGTTCGTGTCCTTTGTGTTTCTTGCCCTGTGCCTTTTTGCTCTGCAAGTCCATTGCCTGGTAACGCCAGGGGTTGCGGCGGTTTCCGATCGATCGAGGCAGGCAGCAGGGAGTTCAACGATTCGGAAACGGTCTTCTGTGCCATCCCTATAAGGTTATTTTACAACTTACGGTACGGGATTTCCAGCTTTGCGGAGGAAATGGCGAAGATTTAATCTGCGCGCCTAAAAAATATTTTCAAACCAGCGCATGGTTTTGCAAGTGCCGGAAATTGATTGAGTTTCAGGCGCCAGTTTTTTGAAAAACTTTGGAACCAAACCGTTTTTGCACCGCTGAACATTGCCAACATTGCCGATACGCAAGGTACTTTTGCGCAGGACAACGCGCGGCAGGCGCGAATCAGCGCGTCATTCTTAAGGTTTTGGCGCAGGCGGGGGCGCCAGCGAAGCGGGCTGTTTGAGCGCCGGTTGCGGCGCGGACTGCGGCGTTTGCGCGGGCACTTCGTCTTTCTTTCCGGTCAGGCGCTTGTCACGGATTTTCTTGATGCGCTTGGCGCGGCGTTTGACGTCGCGGCGATGCTTGCCGAGCGCGATCGTCATGTCGCCCCACACGTTGACCGCCGTCTGCGACATGTCGAGCAGACGGTCGCCGGGAATCACCATGTCATAGACCTTCTGGATCGCCTGGTTCGACAGGCCGGTGAGGCCCAGCACGGGCGCCAGCAGGCTGAGGTTCGAGGAAGGCATACCAGGCGCGCCGTAGCCGTGCAGCGCGACGATGGCGGCGACCGCGATCTTGTGCATGAGGTCCATGGTATGGCCGAAAATATAATTCGCGGCGAAGACCGTGGTGCCGAGATAAAGCGAGGTGCCGAGCATGTTGAAATTCGCGCTTAAAGGAACGATGGATTCGCGCGTCGCGCGTGGCACGCCCATAATGCGCAGGCTTTCCTTGGTCGTCGGCATGGTGGCGACACCGGACGACATGCTGAAGGCCGTGCCGACCGTCTTGCCAATCGCCTTCATGTCCTTGATGCGACGCGTGCGGTAGACGAGGTAATCGGTGGCGGCCAGCGCCGCCATGCAGATGCCCATGCCCGCGAAGACGGTCGCGTAATATCCGGCATAGCCGAGCATCGGGCCAAACCCCTTGCTGAACGTATCCGACATCATCAGGAACACGGCGGGCGCACCGACCCAGTTCATGTAGCCGCCGAAAGCCTTGTCGGTCCAGCCGGCAGCCTTTTCGGCCCACTGCCCGGCCTTGACGATGGCTGGCGCCGTATAGCGGTTGATGAAGGGGCTGGCCGCCTTGTCAAAAATTTTCGCGACGCGGTTTTTCCTGGCATAAGCCGCTGCCTGCTCGTCCGCGGGCTTCAGTTTGTTCTTGGCCATCTTGTAGATGCCCGAGCCGATGGCGCCGCCGATCATCACCTGGATGATGTAATGGAAAGGACTGAAACCCTCTTTCGCGGCGGCGGTCGTCGCGGCGCCGGCAGCGCCTGCCGCCAGGTGCGGCAGCATGCCCGCCATCAGCGAAGTCACGCCGGCGCCGATCAGGAAGCCGCAGAGCATCATCGCGCCGAAGCGGCAGAAAGTCTCCGCTTCCTGGCTGATATTCTTTTCCGCGAAGGCGCGGAAGATATTGAGGCCCATGAAAGGCACAGCGAAATAGGGCAGCGCCTTGAAGAACAGCCCCGGCACGACGGCGAGCGGCGCCACATGCGCCATGACACTAATGCCGGCAAGCCCCAGCGCCGCGCCGCCGGCGGCGGCGATCAGGAAGCGGAATTCGTTGATCTTGTCCCACTTGGTCTTGGGTTTTTCGCCGGCCACCATCTGCTGGCTGACATCGTCGAAGCTGATGCCGTTCGTGTGGCAGTATTTCTCGAACGACTGGACGTTTTCCAGCACAGCCTCGATGGGCTTTTCGCGGCTGAAGATATTGAAGGCTTTCGACAGATAGCCTTTCTGCTTCTTCGCCTCGTCGCGCAAGGTGAGGAACTGCTTCTTTATGATCTCGGTGTCCGCCGCGCCTTTCTGGATGGCGTCATAGAATTCCTTCTGCGCCAGCGGCGATTTGCGCTGGTCGCCGAGCTTTACGGCGTCGATGGAGCCTTCCGCCGCGCCAAGGGCCTTGATGGCCGCGGCAAGATCCCGCATCGACATCGGTTCTTTATTGTCGCGGAGGCGGTCCCAGCGCGTTTCTGTTTTGGCATTATCGTTGGACGGTCCCTGCCCCGCCGCATTGTCATTCGCGGTCGCGCCGAAAAGCGCGCGCAGGATTTTCTCGCGCTCGGCATTGCCGTTGATCAGGGCGTCGAGAAGCTCGCGCTGATAGGTCGCGCTGCTGCTCAGCATCGTGCTGCTTTTCAGTCGCTGCTTGTTGCGCATGCCAACATCCCTCTGGCCTACGGGCGATCGAATTATTCGTTGAATAGTCTTTTTATAATGCTGACAGGATAAAGCGAGGTTATGGACAGTCAACTGGTTTTTCGTAACCAGCGGCTCAAGAAAAAGGAGTTTATTCCAGAGAATTGGGATCTTAGCGCCGGATGCAAAGACGCTCATTATATTCCATAATCATTGTCATTCCTGGTGCGGATTTTCGGTCGTGATCAGCCGCGCGCCGCGCTGCCAGGTCACATATTGCCACAGCCAGGTAAGCGCCACGAACATCCGGTTGCGCAGCCCGATCAGGAAGAAAATGTGCGACGCGCTCCACATCAGCCAGCCGATCAGCCCGCTGACCTTCAGGTGCGGCAGCACGACGATAGCATGGTTCCGGCCGATGGCGGCGACGGTGCCAACATCTTTGTAATGGAACGGGCCGGGAATCTTGCCGCTCTCGATGGCGGCACGGATGCGCTTGCCCGCATAGGCGCCCATTTGCTTCGCCACCGCCGCAACGCCGGGCAGCGGGTGCGCGGCCTTATCCGGCGTGAAGGACGCCGCGTCGCCGATAATGAAGATGCGGTCGTCGCCCGCGATATTCAGGTTTTGGTCCACGCTGACGCGGCCCGATTTGTCGGCCTGCACGCCCAGCCATTCCGCAACCGGGGAGGCCTTGACCCCGGCGGCCCAGATCACCGTTTTGGCGGCGATATGCTGGCCGCCCACGGACACGCCGCCGTCGTCGACATTATCCACGCGCGCCTTCAGCATCATCTCGACGCCCATTTTCTCCAGCGTCTGTTGCGCCTTGGCGGCGAGTTTTTCCTCCAGCGCCGGTAAAATGCGCGGTCCCGCCTCCACCAGCAGAATGCGCGACGAGCCGGGTTCGATATGTCTGAAGTCATCGACGATGGAATGCCGCGCGAGTTCGGCGATGGCGCCTGCCATTTCCACGCCCGTTTGCCCGGCGCCCACAATGACGAAGGTGAGTAGCGCCGCCCGCTTTTGGAGATCGCTCTCCCCTTCCGCCCGCTCGAAGGCCAGCAATATTTTCTGCCGCAGAGAAGTGGCGTCGGAGACGGTTTTGAGGCCGGGCGCGTTCTTTTCCCAATCGTCATGGCCGAAATAACTATGCTGTGCGCCGGTTGCGAGGATCAGGTAGTCATAAGGGAGGCTGCGCCCGCCGTCCGTGCGCACCATGCGCGTCTTCCGGTCGATGCCGCTGACGGCGTCGAGCAGCACTACCGTGTTCTTCTGCGTTTTCAGGATATGCCGGATCGGCCAGGCAATATCGGCGGGCGACAAGGCCGCCGTCGCCACCTGATAGAGCAAAGGCTGGAACAGGTGATAATTGTGCCGGTCAATGACAGTGACCTCCGTCTTCGCGCGCGACAGCGCTTGCGCCGCCGCCAGGCCACCGAAACCCGCGCCGACGATGATGACGCGCGGAAGCGGGCCCGCCTGCGCGGCGGGCCCTTGTTCATCCGGCTTATTCATGGATCAGGCGACTTTGCGCTTGGCTTCCGCCTTTTCGAGATAGTCGTACATCACCCGGCCATAGGGCAGCGTCAGGTCGGCGATAAAGTGCATGCCGCCGACGACACGTTTGACCGGCAGATCGGCGACCGGCGCATTGACGTGCGGGACTAAATGCAGGCGCGCCGGGCCTGACCAGGCGCCCTTCACGTTGATATCCACCATGTTATAGGCGACGAGTTGTGCGATGGCCGGCGTGCCGTCCACGTCTGGGATGAACTTGAGGTTCACTTGCGTCTTCCCCATCTTCGTCTGCAGCTCCTTGATCGAGCTGGTGACGGCTGTTTCGCCCCTCAGGTCGTAGGTGAGGTTTTCCTGCTTGTAGCGCATGGTGCCGAGCGCCACGCGTTCCTCGGCATAGAACAGCGAGCCGGTCAGCGTGTCTTCATGCGTAATGAGCTGCGGCTTGGCGAATTTCTTGGGAAAGCCCCAGATCTCGCGGCCGCCGGAAATAGGCGCCTCGTCGTCGAGGTACATCTGTGAGGTGAAATTCACCTTTTCGTCCTTGAACTTCGCCGGGATGACGATGCCGCTTTCCTGGTAGTCGCCGAAACCGGAGGAGTCAGGCATCTTGATGAATTCGTACATGACGGTGTTCGATCCGTCGGGTTCCAGTGGCTCGGGCAGCTGCGCACGGATCGCATCAGGATCCGACTCATAGGTGATGATGAAATATTCGCGGTTGAGGAAGCGGTAGGGACCTTTCGGATAGCTCGGCGAGGCGAGCGGCATCGAGGGCAGCGCGAGAACGTCGGATTCTTTCATGGGTTTCTCCTTCGGGCCGGCGCGATCAGAATGTATGTAAAAAATATGGGGCGGCCTGACGTCGAGAATAGCAGCAAACTGTGTCGCCGCGCGAAAATTTTTTTGCAATGCAGCACATCCCCATTAAGGGAAAATTCATCCTCGTGGGCAGCGGGCGTTTTTACGAAATCCGCTTACTTATACTTGAACCACATGACGCCAACCATTGCGGCGATGATGACGAAGATCAGCACGGCAGACAGAACGATCTCGCCCCGGTGCGAACGCAGGGCCTGCGGCGAGAGGTGGAATTTCCCGTCCTCGTCGACTTCAAGGAAGAAATCGCTGCGCTGCGTGATCAGGTCGATCACGGTGAAGTAAATGAACACGAGCGCCGCCGACAGCACGACGGAAAAACAATCCGCGACGAAATCGACGGGGCGGAAAACCACCGTCGTCGCCACGGTCAGCGTGCCGACGAGGGAAAGCACCAGCATCTCGCCGAAACTCGCCCCCTGGATGCGGGAGAGGGCGAGGGCGTCGAGCTTGTCGCTGATCTCGTCCAGGAATTCATGCCCCGCGTTGCGCAGGGAACGGTAATGCGCGTCGATGCCCCTGGCTTCGTCGGTGCGCACGATGGCCGCGACTTCGTCAACCAGCTCCTTCTGCTTTTTCTTGGACTTCGGCCCGCGCAGCCCGATGTGCCGGATGATCTCGACCACTAGTCCTTCCTCGAAAGTGTCGCGGCGGATCAGGCGGTCCATCAGGAAAGCGACGATGATGGCGTAGAAGATGAGCGGGACGGAGATCGCCTGGTAATAATCTCCCATCGACAATCCGGGAATAAAGCGGGCGTAAATGCCGGTGGCGAGAAGCGTCAGGATCGTGGCCGGGTAGGCGATGCGCTCGTCCGCCTTCACCGACATCAGCATATTCGCGCTGATGATGAAGCAGGAACCAATGACGATCGGCGCGGTCACCGCCGACTGGCCCGCGAGCCACAGCCAGGCGACGGTCAGCACCGGCGTCAGATACCAGAGCACGGTGATATTCGCGTTCGACGCGCCGAGCAGTCCCGCAGCCCAGGTGAGGCGGCCGACCATGTAGATGACAATGCTGATAAAAAACAGCGCGGCAACGTTATAAAGCGTGTAATGGCTGGGCGCGCCGCCACGGACCTTGTTGAAGACAAGGCCAACCGCCGCGAAGCCAAGCGCGAACAGCCCATATTTGGCCTGCGCCGCCATCACCGCAATGAACGGATGGTCCTTAAGGTCCGTCGCATGCGACAGCCGCACGTTCAGCGACGACGTCAGCGCGTTGAAGATACCGCCGATGAGCGGCAGCAGCAGGGTGACATAGCGCAGCGCGCCATCGCCTGCGAAGAAAGGTTCATTCTTTTCAGGCAGCAGAATCATCGCGACGCCCAGCAACGCGAGCAGGGAATAGCCGAAGTCCTTGAACTTGACACGCTCCCATGCACGCGCCACGAACAGCGGCGTCACGAACATGGCCAGGATCGGCCAGACTTCGTAGACGATCATGGCGCCCGCCTTCTGCATGTAACGGAACGACATCAGCAGCGTCGCCTGCGCCACGATCAGCGTGAAGCCCGAGGCGCTGAACTCCAGCACCTCGCGAAAGTTGAGGTCGCGCAGCTTTTTATAGCGGATGTTCTTGCCGAGCGTCGAGATCTTCAGCAGGACAACCGAAGTCACCCAGGTGATCAGCTCGATCCAGAAAATGAATTCCCAGATGTTAATCTGCTCGATGCCGAGCGCCGCCATCAGCGCCCAGAGCGAAAAAACGAAAACAGAAATGAGGATATAGACGACCGGCATGCATCTCCCCGCGATCATGATACGGCACCAGCGCATATCAATTGGTTAATGCGGGTTATGGATATGTCTGCAGTTTTTCCGGAAAAAGGGTGGGCGCAAATCCTAATGGGCGGGATGCCCGCGATCGGCGCCCATGGGACCGACTCCGCGCATCATGCCCTGCATAGCGTTTTCAAAAAACATGTAATGCCAGGGCCGGGTGAACACCAGTTCCAGCCCCGCCAGCGCCATATCGGTCAGCGATACCATGCGCAGCCAGTCGCCGCCGCGCTTCAGGACGTCAGCGTGGAAACGGCGGATGTCGCCGGGCGGCATGTCGGTCACGACGATATGCGCGTGGAATCCGTCATCGAGCGTCTGCAGCCCGTCCGCGCTGGCCAAGGCCTCGGTAATGGTGAAGCCGCAGGCTTCGAGACTCGTGCGCAGTTCCTTGCGCAGAGCGCGATCTTCCGAAATCACGAGAATACCGACCTTGTCGCCGCTCATGTCGCTTCCTTTCAGCTGTCCCGATCGCGGGCGGATTTTTGAAGTCCCGGTGGCTTGCGCGCGCCCGTCGCCGCGCCGCGGTAGTACTGCAGCAGGAAAACGCGCAACGCGCTCGAGAAGGACTCGCCGTCCGCGCGGCAGTCGTCGACGGCGCTGCAGACGTCATGGATCTTCATGTCCTCGAGTTCGGCGACTTCGTGAAGCGCGCTCCACATCTCGGGCTCGAGCCGCACGCTTGTGCGCCGCCCGTGGATGCGGATGTTTCCGGCCACAAGCCAGGCATCGGCGCGTTCCGCTGCCCTGTCGTCAACTTTAGGTGCCGGTTTTCGCGACAGCCGCGGCATTTTCTTTCATCCTTTCAGGAGTGGATATTTCGCTCGCCAGGTGCCGGAGACCCGCATCGACGGATTTCAGGAACCCCGCGGCATAGACGCCATTCATCACCCGGTGGTCGAAGGTGAGCACGAAAGCGCTGGACCTGCCTGCGCCCCCGCCGCGCCCCGGCGCGCCCACGAACAGGGTCGCGACGGCCGGATAAACAACGACAGGCAGGGCGCGTGTAATCTGCAGCGACGACATATCGCTGATCGCCAGCGAATGATAGGTGCCGGCGGTACTGTCGCCGCTCAAAGCGCGGCGGATCCTGTCACAGGCAACTGGCCAGCCGTCATGCGCGCCGATGGCCGCGACGCGCATGTCGATAACGTCGTCGTCCGCCGCCACCGCGATTCCGATATGGCTTTCGGCGGAAATATGCAGCTCATTGGCAGGAGACAGGCGGGCGCGGAACTTTTCGTGGCGCTGCATGGCACGCGCCGCCGCCCAACCGATGATTTCGGTGGCGGAAGGCACCCCGTCGCCCATGGCGCGGCCCGTGCGCTTGATCGTGTCGATGGGGGTCCAGTCGACGGCGAATTCCATGCTCGCCGGGATCACGATGTCACGCGATTCATTCATATGGCGGATCAGCGTCAGCTGCTTTTCGGGCAGCGTGCGCCGGGGTGCGCCTATCGCGGCGGCATCTCCCTTACGCACCTGCGTCGATCGCAGGGGATGGGCCTTCTTCGCGCCGATCTCCAGTAATAGGTCGCCGACATGGACCTTGTCGCCGGGCCGGCAAGATACGCCGCACACCGTGCCCGCGACCGGCGTCGAGATGCCGAGAATGGCTTTTTCCGTCTCGACTTCGACGACGTCATCATCCTCCGCCGCCCATTCACCCAGTCCTTTCAGCACGCGCACGACGGTCGCGAACTGCAGCCCCTCGCCCATCTGCGGCACCCGGACCTGGAAATTCTCAATCATCGGCCTGCCCCAGGGTGACATGCACGGCTTGTAAAATCTTTTCGACATTCGGCAGGATCGCGCCTTCCAGCACGCGGCTGAAGCCGATATGCGCATCCGCACGGCTGACAAGCTGCGGCGGCGCATAAAGTCGTTCCCATGTCGCCTTGTCGCCGCAGATGCCTGAGATGATGGACTGGCCGAAACTGCATGTGCGGTTATCTTCCTGAATGACGACCAGCCGTCCCGTCTTACGCACCGAGGCATGCAGCGCCTGCCAGTCGCAGGGAACGAGCGAGCAGAGGTCCAGGACATCGGCGCCCACGCCCTCCCGACCAAGCCGTTCGGCCGCTTGCATCGCCAGTTCCACGCAATTGCCCCAGGCGATGAGGCTGATATGGCCGCCCTCGCGGCGCAGGCGCGCGCGCTCCGGATAGAGGCGCGTTTCCGCCTCGCAGGGTACTGCGGTCTGGAACTGGTTCTTGGGCAGCAGCAGAATGGCCGGATCCTCGCCGTGCGCCGCGGCATGGAGAAGGTGCGCAGCGTCATTGGCGTTGCCGGGCATGAAGACCTTCAGCCCCGGCGCATGCGCGAGCCAGCTTTCGCCGGTCTGGCTGTGCCAGGGGCCGCCACCGACATAGCCGCCGCAGGGTGCATAGATCACGGCGGGACATTTAAACGCGCCGTTGCTGCGCCAGCGGATGGTCGCGATGTTGTTGACGAGCTGGTGGAAGGCGGGGCCCATGAAATCGATAAACTGGAGCTCGAAAATCGGCAGGAACCCCGCCGCCGGGAGTCCCGCGGCAAGTCCGGCAATCGTGGCTTCGGCCAGCGGCGCGTTGACGACGCGGCCCGGATATAGCGTGGACAGGCCCTTGGTGAGCCCGAAAACGCCGCCCTTCGGGTCCTCGATATCCTGGCCGAACGTCAGCGCTCGGGAATTTTCTTTCATCAAATCCTTCAGCGTCCGATTGATGGCGCCGGCCATGGTCCAGGTTCCTTCCCCGGCGCCCCGGTTATGGCTGCGGGCGGGAAGCGCGGGCGTAGAGAGGACGTTCTCGGCCGCCTGCCCGGGTTGTGGGTCCGCGGCGCGCTCGGCCTCCTGGTAGATGCGCTTGACGTCGGCCCGGATGCGCTCGGCCGTCTCATCCAGATCGGCGATGCCCTCCGCGGCCAGCTGGCGGCGCGCGATATTGAGCGGGTCCCGCTGTTTCATCGCGGAAAGCTCGGCAATATCGCGGTATTTTGTCTGGTCGTCGGAGGCGGTATGGGACGTCAGCCGGTCGAATTTGATCCAGAGCACAGAAGGACCGCCGCCGGCGCGCGTTCTTTCCACCACCGGCGCCGCCAGCGCCCCCAGCGCGAAAGCGTCCCGGCCGTCGAGCACATGCAGGACGCCCGGCGGTATCATGCCGAGGCTGAGCGGCGTCATGCCTTCGGTCGGCGTGCTGATGCCATAGCCATTGTCCTCCACCATAAACACCACCGGAAGGGCTTCCTGGATCGCGAAGGCCAGCGCCTCAAAAAACTCGCCCTGCCGCGTGCTGGCGTCGCCGATGCAGCAAAAAGCGGCGCCGCCATTGCCCGCCCGCTTCAGCCCCCAGGCCGCGCCAGCGGCGGGAAGGCATTGCAGTCCCGTCGGCGTCGAAGACGGCTGAACGTTGAGGGCCGCGTCCGAAAAATGGCTGACCATTTGCCGCCCGCCGCTGCAGGAGCCCGCCTTGGCGAAAAAGCCGAGCGCCATGTCGCGCAGCGGCATGCCGCGCGCCAGCAGCAGGGCGCGGTCGCGATAATAGGAGAAAATCAGGTCGTCGCCGCGCATCAAGGAAGCCAGCGCCGCCATGGGCTCATGCCCCGAGCTGGACACATGGAACTGGCCGCGCCCCTGGCGGAAGAGGATATCTTCGCGGATGTCGGCCTCGCGGGACACCATCATGATCTCGAGCAGGGCGCGGCGCGCGTCCTGCGCCGCTTCTGCCCTGTTGCCGCTCATGAGGTTTGTTTTCGCCGTCATTGCCCCTCGCCAAAAAGCGCCCGCGCTAGTTCCTGGTTTCGTCGATCGACGCCATCATTTTTCCGAGAATATCCTTGCGCACGACCGGATCCTCGATTGAGGCATAGCGGATCAGGATATTGTGGATCACCGCGGCCTCCTTGGCGCGGATCGGCTCTTCGGACTCGCGCGGCAGCCGCCCGCGCAATGCCATGGTCTGTATCCAGGAATCGGCGTCGTCGACCGCCCGCTGGAATATCCGCGCGATGCTCGCGCATTGCAGCGCCTCGAATTCCTGCACGATCCACCGCGCGCAATTCATCGTTTTGGTCAGTGCGTCGGCCCTCTGCTCTTTTGCGTTAAGCACGGATTTGGTCTCCTTGGTTGTTGACGTAAGCGGCCCCCCGGCCGTGGCCGTCCAGGACGGCGCGAGAAATGGAGAATTTTTCCCGCACCGCGTCCAGGATCTGCCCCGAAATTTTCATTTTCCCCGCGTAGATTTTCTCGCGCGGGCTCAAGGCCACCGGCGGCCCCAGGAATTCGATGGGCCAGCCCGCCCTGACGAAGACGGAGCGCCAGATAGGAAGCGCCATGACCCCGATCATCCAGTCGATGCCGTTTTCCATCGCGTATTCCTGCAACCCGCAGAGGATCATGCCGTGGATGAGGCGGCGGCGCTGCGGCGGCAGGTTCTTGTCGATACACATGCGCGAGGCTTCCCAGACATCCGGCCGCTTGGGCAGCGGCACCGCCGTGACGGCCTCGGGCCAGAGCTGCTCGATCATGTAAGACCGGGTTGTGGGGAAGAGCCGGGCGCAACCGCGCACGACGCCGTCCTCGTCGCGCCAGCCGATGTAAGTCGTGGCCGGCGTGTCGTAGGCGTCGTATTCCATCCCGTTGTAGCAGGGCACGTCATAGTTCTGGCGCTGCTTGAACCCGTGATAGCGCAACCGGTAGACGGACGGGATGACGTCGCCGTAAAGGTGCGCGTTTTCGATAGAGACGGCAAAAAGCATGTTTCCTTCGCTCCTCGTGCGGGGGAAAGTCTCATGCTTTCATGGTGGGTTTTTTGGGCGCGGCTGTAACTTGGCCGTTTGGCCATTCACGCCAAAGCTCTGATTTTCAATGTTTTTTTAAAAAAATTCGCGCATCTAATGGAGCTGTTTTTTCGACGCGCCGTAGCAGGCGGAAAACAACCCCGGGTCGCGCAGCGCCAGCGTATAGGCGGAAAGAACCGGGAAGCCGGCGGCCTCCTTGACCTCTTCTTTCGCATCGGATGTATTGCCCTGCATCACGACAGCGGGATGGAATCCGGCAGTGCCGGCGGTGCCTTGGATCTCTTCCGTCATGTCAGCCTCCCTCAATAGTTGTTGATGCCAATCACTCCAACGAAGCTCTTTCGGGGGATGTTCCCCACCTCGCCCGGCCGCGCCATGCCCATAACTTCCGGGGGAACCGCATTGGCGCCAATATTGTTGGCGGTGGATAGGGGCAATACATGATATTGAGCAGAGATCTGCAGAAAGCGGTAAATCTGACGGCTTCGGTCATCCTCGCGGGCGGCCGGGGAAGCCGGCTGATGGGGCTGACGGATCGCCAGGCCAAGCCCGCCGTTCCATTCGGCGGCGACTTCCGTATTATAGACTTTACCCTCTCGAATTGCATCAATTCGGGTTTTCGGCGCATCAGCGTCCTGACGCAATACCAGTCGCAAAGCCTGGAAGAATACATCCGCGGCTGGAATCCCGCCGAGCCCCGCGAGGACGAATTCATCAATGTCCTCCCCTCGCGCGCGAACGAGGGTTATCAAGGCACGGCCGACGCCGTCTATCAGAACATCGGGATTCTCAACGCCGGCAATGCGGAATGGGTCCTCATCCTTGCGGGCGATCATATCTACAAAATGGATTATGCCGCGATGCTGGCCGACCATATCGAGAAAGGCGCGGATCTGACCATTCCTTGCATCGAAGTGCCGCGGCTCCACGCCAGCGCCTTTGGCGTGATGCATATCGCGGCAGGCGATCGCGTGACGGGCTTTCTGGAAAAGCCGGAAGACCCCCCCGGCATGCCGGACAAGCCGGACCATGCGCTGGCCAGCATGGGCATTTACATCTTCAACAAGAAATTCCTCTTCGACGAGCTTTGCCGCGACGCCGCCGAGATGACATCGACGCATGACTTCGGACACGATCTTATCCCCGCCCTCGTCCCCCGCGCGCGGGTATTCGCGCATCGCTTTTCCGACAGCTGCGTGCGCGAAGCCGGACAGGAGGCTTATTGGCGCGATGTCGGCACGGTTGATGCTTACTGGTCGGCTAACATGGATATGATCGACCCGGCCTGCCCCATTTACGCCCATGCGGGCGAATGGCCAGTTTATACCCGTCATGAAAGCCCGCGCTTCCACTTCGTGCGCGCGGGCGCCGAAAAGGCCTCGGTCCTGTCCGAGAGCTGCATCGTGGCGGATTCCGTCGTGTCGCGCTCCCTCCTGTCGCGGCGCGTCGTGGTCGACGACAATTGCATTATCACCGATGCCGTTGTCCTGCCGGGCGCGCGCATCGGCGAAGGCTGTTCGATCACAGGCGCCGTGGTCGATGCCGGCTGCGAAGTCCCGAGCGGCCTGGTCGTCGGCGAAGACCCCGAGGAGGACGCACGCCGCTTCCACCGGACGCCGAACGGCATCGTGCTGATCAACAACGAGATGCTGGCGAGGCTTTGAAGCGCCATGCGCGTCCTGTTTGCCATTTCCGAACTCTATCCCTTTGTCAAAACCGGCGGCCTCGGCGACGTCGCGGCGGCGCTGCCGCTCGCGCTGGCCGAGCGCGGCATCGACATCCGCTTCATGCTGCCGGGCTATCCCGCGGTCATGTCCGCCCTGAAGCGGCCGCGCCGGATCCGGGTGCTGCGCGACTACTTCAGCCGCAGCGACGCGACGCTGCTGTGCGGCACCATGCCCTGCGGTCTGCGCGCCTACGTGCTGGACGCGCCGCATTTCTACGAGCGCCTCGCCCCTTACGGCAACGGCGGCCACGACTGGCCCGACAATCACCTGCGTTTCGCGGCGCTGTCGCGCATCGCGGCGGATATCAGCTTTTACGACGACAAGTGGCAGCCCGACGTCGTCCATGGCAACGACTGGCACACGGGGCTGATGCCCGCATACCTTGCCTGGCGAGGCCAGCCGCGTCCGGCCTCGGTCATCACCATCCATAACCTCGCATACCAAGGGCTGTTCCCGCGCGCGACCTTCGCCGAGCTGGGCCTGCCGCCCGAATGTTTCTCGGTGGACGGGCTCGAATTCTGGGGCCAGGTCGGTTTCATGAAGGCCGGCCTCTATTATGCCGACAAGATCTCCACGGTCAGCCCCACCTATGCGCGCGAAATCCAGACACCCAAATTCGGCTGCGGCCTGGACGGGTTGCTGCGGGCGCGCTCCCGCGACCTGAAGGGCATTCTCAACGGCGTCGATGTGGGCGTATGGAACCCGGCGTCGGACAAGCTGCTGCCAAAGACCTTCGATGCGCAAAACCTCGAGGGCAAGGCGGAAAACAAGCGCGCCGCGCTGGAGGAATTCGGCTTCCGGAATACGGACGAGCCCCTGTTCACCGTGGTCAGCCGCCTGACGCCGCAAAAGGGCCTCGACCTGCTGGTCGACGCGCTGCCGCCGCTGCTGCACCGCGGATTGAAGCTGATCGTGCTGGGCACCGGAGACGCGCCCGTTGAAAACAAGCTCAAAGCCTTCGCGGCCGCGCATCCTGAGAGCGTGGCCGTACGCATCGGTTACGACGAAAAGACCGCACACCTGCTGCAGGCCGGCGCAGATGCCGTCATCGTGCCCTCGCGCTTCGAACCCTGCGGCCTCGTGCAGATGTACGGGCTGCGCTACGGCACACTCCCCATCGTGCGCCGCACCGGCGGTCTCGCCGACAGCGTCACCGACGCCGGGCTGAACGCGCGCGCGGACAAGGGAACCGGCTTCGTGTTCTCCGAACCCACGTCCGCCGCCCTCGCTGGTGCTTTATCGCGCGCGCTCGACGCTTACCGGGATGCTGCCGCCTGGACGCGGTTGCAGCGCAATGCGATGGCGCAGGATGTCGGCTGGGATCTGGCTGCAGAAAAATACGCCACTCTTTATGACGAAGCGCAGCAGACTTTCCGGGCGCACAGCCCGTTTTCTGCCGGAACGACTATCGCCATGCCGCCGTTGAATCCCCATGGAGGCAGGCATGAAGACGCCAAGAGATCTTCTTTTGGAAAAGCTATATGACGCCTACCGCCTCGAGCGGCGGGCGTTGAGGATATTGGCGGTCGCGCAGGAAATCGCGCGCCTCTGCCCGCGCCTGCGCGCGCGTCTGCGCGAGCATGCCATCGACACGCGCTGGCAATCCCGTCTTCTGGAAGTCTGCCTCGAGAACCTGGGCGCGAAGCCCGGCCTGCACGGCGGCCGGCGCGGACTGCCGCGCGCCCGCACGGGGGCCGGTTTCAAGCGGCACGAAATCGCCGCTTACCGCGAGCTTATCCTCGCCGCCGAACGGGCGGACGAGCCGGAGATCGCGCAGGTGGGGCGCGAAATTCTGGCGCAGGAAATAGCCATGTCCGCCTGGCTTGAAGATTACTTAAGCCCCGCTGCCTCATCCCGCATAGGAGCCCTGTCATGACGTTCCAGATTTATTCAGAGGAAACGGCCCCGCCGGAATCGCGCGCGGCCTTATCGAAAGCCGCCGGCGAGCACGGATTTGTTCCCGACCTCTTAGGCGTTTTCGCGGCATCGCCCGCGCTTCTCAATGCTTACATGAGCATGGACGAGTACATGAAGCAGACGTCCCTGTCGCCTATCGAGCGGGAGGTCGTGCTCAAAACCACGGCGCACATGAGCAATTGTTCCTGGTGCACTTCGGCATCCGACGAGCAGGCGGAAGTCCCCTCCGACATCGCCCGCTCCGCCGAACAGGGCCGCCGCCTGGACGATGCGAAGCTGGAAGCCCTGCGCCAATATTCCATCGGCGTCATGCAGCACCACGGCCGCCCCTCAGACGAGGCGAAGCAAAAATTCATTCAAGCCGGTTACGGGCCGCAGCAAGCGCTCGAGATCGTGCTGGCGGCCGGGATGATGACGATCGCCGCCATGTCCGCGAGCCTCGCCCATTCGGTGCTGGCGTCGGGCACACGGCACTAAATTTATAGGCAGACGCCGCGCCGCTTCGCGCGTTGGCGCTCCATGGATCCCTCGCTGTTCACCGAAGGCCGCAATTGCTGGCGCGCGACCGCCGCGTCCTGCGCGACGGTCGTCGTGGACTGCGCCAATTATTACCGCGATCTTTACCAATCCATCTGCCGGGCACGGCATTCCATCTTCGTGCTGGGATGGGATATTGACAGCCGGATCGAGCTTTTACGCGGCGACGACGTGAGGGGCCGGCGCTATCCGACCAATTTTTTCGACCTGATCCAGGCCAAGGCCGCCGAAAATCCGCAACTGATGATTTACCTCAACCGCTGGAATTACTCGCTGCTGTTCGCGCAGGAGCGCGAGTCCTTCTCGGAATTCCGCTGGCGCAGCCGGTCGCCCGAGAACATTCATTTCTGCCTCGACAGCGCGATCCCGAACGGCGGCTGCCATCACCAGAAAGTCATCGTAATCGACGATGAGGTTGCTTACTGCGGCGGCATGGATATCGCGCTCGGACGCTGGGATTTTCGCGACCACCACGCCTGGAACGCGCGCCGCATCGACCCGGGCGGCGGATTTCACGCCCATGACCGGGTATCCTTCGGCCCTTATCACGATGTGCAGCTGGCCGTGGCGGGGGAAGCCGCGACGGCGCTGGCAGAGCTGGCGCGCGAACGCTGGCGCGTGGCCGCCGGCTACGATCCGATTCCCTTGCGCAAGCCCGCCGGTGTTACGCCGCCCCCCGCCTGGCCGCCTGCAGACCCGCCCGACTTCCGCGACGTTCCTTCGGCGATTTCCCTGACGATGCCGTCGCTGCTGGGCGCGCCGCCCCTGCGGCAGGCCGAACGCATGTATATCGACCTTGTGGGCGCCGCTGAAAACATGATCTATATCGAAAACCAGTTCCTGACCTTCGAGCCGGTGGCCGAGGCGATAAACAAGCGCCTGCACGAGAAGCCGGAGCTGCGCGCCCTGCTGGTCAGCTGCGATCTGCCGCACGGCTACATGGAGAAGAAGGCCATGTGGACCGCCCGCGCCCAGTTTCGCGACATCATCGAAAAGGGCGGCGTCGCGGACCGCGTCGCCATCGCGACGCCGATGAGCGTCGAGGACGGCGAATCCGCGCCCGTGCGCATCCACTCGAAGATCATGATCGTCGACGACCGGTATTTGCGGGTCGGCTCGTCCAACCTGACGACCCGCGCCATGCGCCTGGATACCGAATGCGACATGATCATCGAGGCGCGGGACGCGGCGACGCGCGCGCGCATCGCCGATATCCGCAACGACTTGATCGGGGAACATACCGGCCTTCAGGCGCAGGAGATCGCCGGCATCGTCAATGGCGGCGGGGCCGTCGACGCCTTCCTGCGCTTTAACGGAAACAGCGGGCACCACCTGATCCGCGTCAATGACGAACAGTTCCGCGAGGAAATGGGGTCGAAGCTGGCCCGCAGCATGGCGGATCCCGCCCGCCCCTTCATCCCCGCCGAACTGACGATCCCCCACCATTATCCCGGCACGCGGCGGCACTGGACAGTCTGGCTGTTTTCGGCGCTGCCAGCGGTGCTGCTGATCCTGGGCCTCGCGCTGATGTGGGAAACCACGTCTATCTCGGCCTATGTCAATCCCGCGAAGCTGGCGCCGCTCATGGATCGCCTCGGCACCTCGCCCGGGTCGCTTCTGGCCATTACCGGGCTCATGTTCGTCGCGGAGTTCTTCCTGTTTCCGCTCGTCATCATTAACGCTGCCGCCGCCGCCGCCTTCGGCCCCGCCGTCGGCTTCGCCATGTCGATGGCGGCAGCCATGGCAACCGCCGCGCTCGGGTTCGGCGCGGGAAAGCTGCTGGGGCTGCGGTGGCTGCGCCTTGTGACGGGTTCGGTCGTCGACCGCGTCGCCAATTATATCCGCCGCGGCGGGGTCTTGAGCATCGTCATCCTGCGCACGATTCCCGTCGCGCCTTTCAATGCCGTCAACCTCGGTCTTGGCATTTCCTCCGCCTCGTTCAGCGACTACATGCTTGGCACTTTTCTGGGCATCGCGCCCGGAACGCTGGTGACCGCCTTCACGGGCCATTCGCTGGCGCAATTCTGGCGCCACCCGGACGTGGGGAGCCTGACGCTCCTCGCCATGGCGGCCCTGTGCTGGATCATGGTGGTGACGATTATCCATTTCCTCGTCCGCCGCTGGCAGGACATGTATTTCATGCGGAGGGAGCCATGAGCCTGCTGCGCTTCCTGTGCATGAACGTGCATGGCGGCCGCAGCCTCGACGGGCGGCGCGACCTGGGCCGCATCCGGGCCCTGATGGACGCGATGAACGTCGACATCGGCGTCTTCCAGGAGATGGAAACGCGCCGCTCTCGCGGAGGCTCCGCGCGCGACGTGGAATTTCTCGCCGGTTCCGACCGCCCCTACCACTTCGCCGGGCCGTCCTACATGGAAAAGGACGGCTGGTACGGAAACCTGATCGTGAGCCGTTACGAAATCCTGCGCGGCATAGTGCATAACCTGGAGACCTCGCCGCATCTCGAGCCGCGCACTGCCGTGGACGCGCTGATCCGCACTCCCTATACGCCGCTGCGGGTCATCGGCACGCACCTGTCGCTTGTGCTGGGAGAGCGGCGCACGGAAGCGCGCAACCTCTTGCGCCTCGCGGATGCGGTGGAACGCGATCCGCGGCATCCGCTGTTCCTGATGGGGGACATCAACGAATGGCAATGGCCTTCCCAGCTGCTCAGCCACCTCAATGGCGTCATGACGCCTCTTCCCGCGCAACGCAGCTTCCCGTCGCTGTTTCCGCTCTTCCGGCTCGACCGCGCCTGGCACGACGGGGCGCCGGGACTGGCGGCGCAGGCCCGTATCTTGGGCGGGCGCAAAGTCCGGGTCCTGTCGGACCATCTGCCGCTGTTCATCGAAGTCACCAGTTTTGGCGACGCCGGGAACAATTTCCCCATTATGGACGTTAGCGTGCGAAGTAAGGCAGGATTAGCATCATGACGGATAAGGAAACGCTCGCCTCCATGCTCGCCGAAGCCTGGGAGATGGAGCGCAAGACCATAGAGGTCCTGGAGGATCGTGCCGACCGCATCCGCAACCATCCGGAGGTCGTCGACCGCTTCAAGAAGCATATCAAGGAAACGAGCTGGCAAATCGCCCAGCTCGAACACGCCCTGAAACAGCTGGGCGCGGAGCCGGACGCTTCGCGGTCATCCTCCCTTGCCGAGGTGGGCGTGCTGCTGGCCTCGGGCGATGTCATCCGCAATTCGATCGCCAATTCTGCCTTCGAGCGCTTCGAGATGGCGGTTTATTCGCGCCTCGTCGCCGCCGCCGAACAGTCCGGCGAATATGAAACCGCCCGCATCTCCGCCACCATCATGCGCCAGGAGGAGGCCATGGCGGAATGGCTGGAGGAGCATCTGGCCCAGACTCCTCTGGTCTATCTGATGTTCGACGAGATCAACGCGGCGGTCGTCAAGGAGACCGATGGCGCGCCCCATGCCGCGGCGGGCCCGCTTTCTTCTTAAAGTTATTAAAGCGACAGGACAGCCACCGGCAGATGCCGGAACAGCGCTCCGGCTGATACATCCTCATTGGAAAAATTCGCGCCCGACAGAAGATCCGCGGCGTGCTGCGCCGGCAGGTGAAGGGTGGTATTCCCCCAACCGGCGCCGCCGACGTCGATGCCATGCCCTTGGCGCACCAGCCGCCCGGGATGGCGGGCGGCGGCGACGATCAGACGCCGCGTCGGGCACAAGAGCTGCCAGGCGAAGACGCAGTCGCCAAGATCACCCGAGACATTTACGTAGCTGATATCGTAGTCCGTCCCGGCCGCGCGCAGGAAACCGCGCCGGATTTTCAGGAGTTCGCGCGTCAGCCACATCTTGATGCCTCCATGGCGCCAGTCGTCCGTCAGCATGGCCAGCGTCTCCCGGCGGGTCGCTTCGCTGTCGCAGCGGCGCATGCTTCTTTCGAGCAGGTCGAAATCCACGAGCGACCGGTTGTCGGGGTCGACGAGCGTGAAGTTCCACAGCTCGGTCCCCTGGTAGATGTCGGGAACGCCCGCGGAAAGCCCACGAATGGCCAGCGCCGCCAGCGAATTGACGGCGGCGGCCGGGGCGATGAAGGACATGGCGGCGGCCGTGGATCTTTGGAACAGCGGGTTCGACAGGCTGCCGTGGACGAAATCCTCGAGCGCCGCTTCGTACGTATGGTCTGGCCACGACCAGAATGTATCCATCGCCGTTTCCCGCGCCGCCTTGAGCATATAGCGCCAGAGGCGTTCCTGATAGGCATCGTCGGGCGCATCGCTCAGCGGCCAGGTGCCGAGCACGGCCTGAAGAAAGAACGAGACCGTCGGCGGGCGAATGCGCGAGTTATTCTTCAGCCGCTGGCTGGCGCGCCGGACGTAGCTTTCCCAGATATCCGGCAGGTCGGCCAGCGCCTGCAGGCGGGACCTCGCGTCCTCCGATCGTTTCGTGTCATGTGTCGTCGCGGCGTTGAGAGCGAAGGGCCAGGTCTCCTGGCGCTTGCGGAGCCACTTGCAGAAATCCTTGCGGCCATTGTCGCCGATAATGGGCGTGCAGCCGACTTCGTTCAGCGCCGCCAGCGGCGCGTAACGGTAGTGCGCCCGGTCTTCGAGGCCCTTGGCCATTGCCGGGCCGCTTAAGCGTTGCCAGTCGGCAAAGAAATTCTTTTGCGCGCTGCCTGACGGTTCGGTCACGGCCGTCGCTACGGCCCTGCTTTCCGCCGACGGACGCCTGAACGCTGACAGGGCTTTTTCGAGCCACTTCCGGTCCGCCGGCGATGTCGCGCCGTAAACCCTGTACACCGGGAGCGCCGCCGTGAGGGCCATGACCACGCTTTTCATCTTCGCGGCGTCATAGCGCCTTCCGCCCAGCATCGCGGACAGCCGGTCCACCTCGGCGGGAAACAGAGTTTCCAGCACGTCGAGCTTGCTGCGGCGGACACAGGAGGCGAAATCCTTCCACTTTGGGCGGCCCTTCTTCCAGAACGCCTCCATGCGCCTGAAGCCGCGCGCATCGGTCGTCACCATGTTGAGGCGGTCGATGAACTCATAGCCGGTGGTTCCAAGACAGGGCCAGGACCGCAGCTCTTCGTGGCGCGCCAGTATCTTTTCAATCCAGATATTGGGTATCTCCGCGGCGAGGCGGCGCAGATATTCCTTTGGCCGCGCCAAGCCGTCCACATGGTCGACGCGGACACCAGCGACGGAGGGCAGTTCCCGCGCCAGCTCGAACAGCTTGCGGTGCGTGTCCTGGAAAACATCCGGGTCCTCCTGCCGCAAGGCGACAAGGCCGTTGATATCGAAGAAGCGCCGGTAGCTCGAGGTATGGCTGGCCTGGCTTGCCAGGACGAAGGCATAATGCTGCGCGTTCAGGATGTCGCCCACCGCCACGGGCGGCAAACTGTCGAGATATTCAGCGAAGGATTTTTCCCGCGAGCCGCGAAAGCGCGCGCGCAACATCGCCTCGGTCGCCGCGCTAACGGGATAGAGGCTTTCGCCGCAACGAATGACGACGTCGGCGTCCTCGAGCGCAAGGCCGATGCCGCCGCCAGTGATCAGGGCGCTCTGCTGGTCCCAGAGCATGGGGATTTCGATCTTGCCGTGCGATCCGACCCGCAGGTCGAAGTAATGCCACCAGGGCGAGTTGATCCCCCGCGCCAGCACGTCGCGCCAATAGCGGTTGTCGAGGCAGGCGGCCATATGGTTCGGCACGACATCGAGGATCATATGCATGCGCGGCGACATTTCGCGCAGGCGCCGGTCGAGGGCACGCAACCCCTCCTCGCCGCCCCGTTCGCGGCTGACCGCCGCGAAATCCGTCACGTCATAACCATGATCGCTGCCGGGCACCGATTCCATGACCGGCGACAGATAAAGGTGAGAGATGTTGAGCGCCTGGAGGTAATCCAGCCGTGCCATCACGTCCTGGAACGTGAAATGGCGGTTCAGCTGGAGCCGGTATGTCGCGACGATCGGTTTCATGCCCCCGGACCCCTCGCCGTCACGACGGCGCGCGCTTGAGGAAAATCGCACCTAGCGGCGGCAATGTCAGGCTGAGGTGGTCATGCCGTCCGTGAACGGCACCGGGAGAGCTCTGCACCGCGCCGTTCAGAAGATTACTGCCGCCATAGAGGCCGGAGTCGGTATTGAGGATTTCCTCCCAGGTGCCGGCCGACGGCACGCCGATCCAGTAACCGTGTCTTGGCACCGGCGTAAAATTGAAGACACAAAGAACGGTGTCGCCGTTCCAGCCTTTACGCAGGAAGCTCACGACGCTGTGCGCGGCGTCGGAGCCGTCGATCCATTCGAAACCGAAAGGATCGCAATCGATGTGAAACGCCTCGTTGACCCGGTAATGCCGGTTGAGGTCGGCCGTCAGCTGTTGAACCTGGCGGTGACGGTCCTCACTGAGGAGGTGCCAGTCGAGGCTGGCGTTGTGATTCCATTCGTTCCGCTGCGCGAATTCGCCGCCCATGAAGAGAAGCTTCTTTCCGGGCGTCGCGTACATCCAGGCGTAGAGGCACCGCAGGTTGGCAAACTTCTGCCAGTCGTCGCCCGGCATCTTGCGCAGCAGCGAGCCCTTGCCGTGCACCACCTCGTCGTGGGACAGCGGCAGGATGAAGTTTTCGTGGAAGGCGTAGATGGAGCGGAAAGTGATGTCCTGCTGGTGATGCTTGCGGTGCACCGGGTTCTTGTGGAAGTATTTGAGCGTGTCGTGCATCCAGCCCATGTCCCATTTATAGCCGAAGCCGAGACCGCCGTGGTGGACCGGGCGCGACACGAGCGGAAAGGAGGTCGATTCCTCCCCCATCATCTGGATGCCGGGAAAACTGCCGTAGGCGGCCTGGTTCATGTCGCGCAGGAACCGGATCGCTTCGAGATTTTCGCGGCCGCCGTGCGCATTGGGTATCCATTCGCCGGGCTGGCGTGAATAATCGAGGTACAGCATCGAGGCGACGCCGTCCACGCGCAGCCCGTCGGCGTGGTATTTGTCGAGCCAGAAGCAGGCGTTGCTGATGAGAAAGCTGCGCACTTCGTTGCGGCCATAATTGAAGATATCGCTGTGCCAGTCGGGGTGATAGCCCTGGCGCGGATCGGCATGCTCGTAGAGATGCGTTCCGTCGAAGAAATCGAGCCCGTGCCGGTCGTTGGGGAAATGCGACGGCACCCAGTCGAGGATGACGCCGATGCCCGCCTGGTGGAAGCGGTCGATCAGCGCCATCAGCTGCTCCGGATCTCCATAGCGCCGCGACGGCGCGAAATAACCCGTGACCTGGTAGCCCCAGGAGCCTCCGAAGGGATGCTCCATGACGGGCAGGAACTCGACATGCGTATAGCCCATTTCCTTCACGTAAGGAACGAGCGTCTCGGCCAGTTCCAGATACGACAGCGGGCGGTCGTAATCCTCGACCTTGCGGCGCCAGGAGCCCAGATGGACTTCGTAGATCGACATCGGCCGGTCCAGCGCCTGGAACTCGGCGCGCGCCTCCATCCATGCTGCGTCTTGCCATTCATAGCGTGACAAGTCATGAACGACCGAGGCCGTGCGCGGCGGCGTTTCGGTGCAGAAGGCCATGGGATCGGCTTTTTCGACCTCGTAGCCGTTGCGGTGGGAGCGGATGTGGAACTTGTAGGCTTGGCCCGGGCCCGCCGCGGGAACCTCGCCCTCCCAGATGCCGGAAGAGTCGACGGGCTGCAGATAATTATTGTGGCGGTTCCAGCCGTTGAAGTCTCCGATGACCGAAACGCTGCGCGCATTGGGCGCCCAGACGGCGAAACGCACGCCGCGCCCGCCCTTCAGCACATGGGCGCCGAGGCGCTGATAGGCGCGGTAGTGCTTGCCCTCGTTGAAGAGATAGGCGTCAAAGCCGCTGATGCTTTCAGCGGTGTCCACGGCCGCTCCTGTAGCGATTGAGCGTCTTGACCGCCTCGCGCACCGCCTTCTGGCGCTGCCATTCCTTCGCCGCAAAAGGCAGCCGCCGGCGCCAGTTGGCATATTCGTCGCAAGTGCCGGGGATATTCTGCGGCAGCGTCTCGCGCCACAGGTCTTCGACGTTCACAATCACGCGCCGCGCGGGCGAGGCCGCAAGGTGCACGAGCGCCGCGCGCAAAGCCGCCTCGCCGCCTTTCCATTTGCGGACGGCCTTGCGCCGCAGTTCACGGTGAGATTGCGCTTCCGAAGCATCCATAACGCCCAAGCGCGCCAGTTCGTCAATGTCCTTACCCTCCATATAGGCGGCAAAGGGGAAGAGATCGTGGGTATTGAGACTGGCGATCATGTTCGGGCGCACGGCACGGAAAGTCTGCCGCGGCGACGGCTTCATTTCCAGCTGCGCGACCCACATGCGCGAGATGCCGTGGCGCGTCATGGCCCGGCGCACGACGCCCGGCACGGTGCCGAGGTCCTCGCCCGCGAGAAGCCCGTCATTGCGTTTCGCCTCGAGACACAGCACGGCCAGAAAAGCCTCGAACGGGTAATGCACGTAGGCGCCGTGTTCGGCGGAGAAGCCTTCCGGAATGCAGTACAGCCGGTACAGGCCCATGATATGGTCGAGCCGCAGCATGCGCGCATAGCGGAAATAATTGTTCAGCGTGGCACGGAAATAGCGGAATTCATCGGCGACGAAACTGTGCGGATGGAACGGCTGGAATCCCCAGTCCTGCCCCTTCGCGAAAAACATGTCCGGCGGCGCGCCCACCTGGACCTTTGGCATGAAAAGGTGATGGAAATGTGTGGCGTCGAAACCGTCGCGGCGCACGCCCACGGGATAGTCGAGGTACAGTTCGGCATAGCGCCCGGGCTTCGCCTTGAAGTCAGAGAGCTGCCGGTGGCACTGGTACTGCACATATTGATGAAAGCGTTCCGTCTTCCGTCCCTCGCGCGCGGCGCGGAACGACGCATATTCTTTCAGATAAGGCGAGGCCGCGACGAAGGCGCGGAACTCATCCGTGCGGTGGCCGCCCTGTTTGTAGAACCTTGCTGCCTCGCGCTCGAGAACCTTGCGCTTGCGGCGGTAGGCGGCGCCGTAATCGACGAGGGCACCTTTGGCGCGTCCGGCACCGCGATCGCCCGCATCGAGAAAGATCTCGTTCCAAAACAGGCGGCTCTGCGGCGCATAGGGGCTGGGGTCGGGCGAACGGCCTTCATAGGCGGTCGACAGGAGCGGCAGCGTGCCGATGAAATCCCCGCCGCACTGCCGCACTTCCGCCGCGACTTCCTTCAATTCCTTGAAGCCGCCGATGCCGCTGGCGCTTTCGGTTTGCAGCGCATAGGTCGGGACGAACAAGCCCCAGCTCTTGCGCGTATCTTCGACGCGCCGGGGGGCGGAGACCAGGAGCCGCGAACAGACCAGCTTCTTGCCGTCCCGGATCTCGAGCCGGTAATAACCTTCCGGAATGCGCATGGCTTTCCAGCGCAGCTGTATGCGCCACAGTTTGCCGCGCTTATGGCGGCGCACCTCGGCGATGCCGGGAGCCGCGACCAGATCACCGCCTTCCGAGGTCAGGACCGCCGACAAATCCTTCGGCGCTTGGTCAAACCAGAACCAGGAGGGCTTCAGCATGCCGCCCCAGGCGACCAGAACCCCCGGCGCGCCGGGGTTGCGCCGGCGGCGAATGACCTCGGCGATATGCGCTTTGAGTTGCGCGGGCTTGGGATTATCCGGAAGACTGAAACCATGAAGCGCATTGACCAGGCGCACGAAAGTCACGGGCGGGCCCGTCACGACCGCGCCTTCGCAATTCTCGAAGCGGACGGCAATGCCGCAGCATCTTGCCAGCCGGATCAGCTGGCGGTTGACGCGCGGGACGCTCGTACCCCCTTTTTGCATGGAATCGTAGCCCATATGAAACCTCGTCAGGCCCAAACGTTCAAACCCGTCAATGGTTCCGCTACCCCTGCTCCTGAATGAGGAGCAGTAGTTTAAGTGTTTGCGGCCCCATATCCAACGCATCGCCGACCAGTAACACCTTTTCCTCGGCGTGGTCCGCCGCCGTATCCAGCACCATGCGCCAGACGCCGCCGCCGTTGCAGGGGGGCAGGGTAAAGGGCACGGCATCCGGACCCCCATTGAAGATCAGCAACAGCGTGGCCTCCTGCCCGCGCTTGCGGATGCCGGTACGCTGGGCGCGGCCGTCCAGCAGCATGGCAAAGCAGCGGCCCCCGTCCCAGTCGCCCTGCTGCATGGGACCGCCGGTCGGCGCGATCCAGCTGACTTCCCGTAAGTTCAGATGCTCGCTGAAGTCGCCGCTTAAGAATCGGCCGGAACGCAGGACGGGGAAAAGCCGGCGCAATTCGGTCAGCCGCCGCACGAAACGCACGAGGTCAGGGTTTGCGTCGCGCAAGGTCCAGTCGACCCAGCTTGTCTCATTGTCCTGGCAATAGGCGTTGTTATTGCCATGCTGGGTACGGCCGAATTCGTCACCCGCCACCATCATCGGCGTCCCCTGCGATAGCAGCAGCGTGGCCAGGAAATTGCGGATCTGGCGCATGCGCAGGGCCTTGATATCCACATTATCGGTCGGCCCTTCCGCGCCCCAGTTCCATGACCGGTTGTCGGAATGGCCGTCGTTATTGTTTTCGCCATTGGCCTCGTTATGGCGGCCTTCGTAGCTGACGAGATCGTTGAGCGTAAAGCCGTCGTGCGCGGTGATGAAATTGACCGAGGCCCAGGGCTTGCGGCCGGAATGGTTGTATATGTCGGGCGACGCGCAAAGACGCGGCGCCATCGCGCCCGCGGACGCATGGGCCCGCCAGAAGTCGCGTACCGTGTCGCGGAACCGGTCGTTCCATTCTCCCCAGCCGGGCGGAAAGGCGCCCACCTGGTAACCGCCCGGCCCGCAATCCCACGGCTCGGCGATCAGCTTGACCGTGCCCAGGATCGGGTCCTGGCAGCAGGCCTTGAGGAAGCCGCTGGCATTGGTGAAACCGCCCGGCTCGCGCGCGAGAATGGTCCCGAGGTCGAAGCGAAAACCGTCGACATGCATATGCTCGACCCAATAGCGCAACGAGTCGGTTACCAACTGTATCACGCGCGCTTCCGACAGGTTCAGCGTGTTGCCGGTGCCGGTATCGTTGATGTAATAGCGCTTGTCCTGCTGCAGCCGGTAATAGGACAGATTGTCGATGCCGCGGAACGACAGGGTCGGGCCGCGCTCGTTGCCCTCGGCCGTATGGTTATAGGCGACGTCGATGATGACCTCGAGCCCCGCGTCGTGCAGGCGCGCGATCATCTCCCTGAATTCCTGGTAGCTCTCGTGCGGGTTCGCCGCATAACGCGGGTCGGGCGCGAAAAAGCCGATCGTGTTGTAGCCCCAGTAGTTCACCAGCCCGCGCTCGAGCAAATTACTGTCGTTGATGAACATCTGGACGGGCATCAGCTCGACCGTCGTGACGCCGAGCGACTTGATGTAGTCCAGCACCGGTTTCGCCCCGAAACCGGCATAGCTGCCGCGCAAATGTTCAGGCACGCCCGGATGGCGTTTGGTAAAACCTTTCACGTGAGCTTCGTAGATGACGGTGCGGTCCCAGGGCGCGGCCACATGCGCGGGCCGTTCGCCGGGGTCGCCGGTGGAATCGACGATGAGGCATTTGGGCATGAAGCGCGCGCTGTCGCGGTCGTCGAAGCTCAAATCGTCTTCGCCGATCTTGTAGCCGAAGCAGGCGTGATCCCAGACGAATTCCCCGTCATAGGCGCGCGCATAAGGATCGAGCAGCAGCTTGTTCGGGTTGAAGCGGTGACCTTCGTGCGGCGCATAGGGACCGTGGACGCGATAGCCATAGCGCGTGCCCGGGCCGACATGCGGAAGATAGCCGTGCCAGACCTGGTCCGTATATTCCGGGAGTTCGATGCGCGCCGTTTCGGTGTCGCCGTCGAAAATGCACACTTCTACCCTGGTGGCGTGTGCGGAAAAGACAGAAAAATTCGTTCCCTTTCCGTCCCATACGGCGCCACGGGGGTGCGGCGATCCTTCCCTGACCTGGAACCCATGTGACATGAATTGGTTAATGCCCGACGAAGCCAGGCGGTTCCGTTTCGGAACAAATTCTTGACTGTTGCGTTGAATTTTTATGGCGCTATACGCAGGGCGGGAAATTATGGACGCGGAAATTATCGAGAAAAAACAAGTTACTCGCCGCCTTCACGTCGGCGCGGAGGCGCAATCGTCGGGCGTCCACTTCCGGCTATGGGCGCCCGGACGCCGAAAGGTGGAGGTGAGGCTGGAAAACGGCCCCACGGATACATGGCCGCTCGCAAGCGAGAACAACGGCTATTTCTCGGGCTTCGTCCCCGCCGCCGCGCCCGGAACTACCTATCGCTACCGTATCGACGACGGGCCGCCGGTGCCAGACCCGGCGTCGCGCTTCCAGCCCGAGGGGCCGCACGGGCCGTCGATGGTCGTGAGCCCGGCTTTCGCCTGGACCGACCAGAAATGGACCGGCATCGCCCCTGAAGACCATGTCATGTACGAAATGCATATCGGCACCTTCACGCCCGAGGGCACCTGGGCCGCGGCGGCACGCCAGTTGCCGGAGCTAAAGGCCCTTGGCATTACCACCATCGAAATGATGCCGGTCGCCGATTTCGGCGGGCGGTACGGCTGGGGGTACGATGGCGTTAATCTTTATGCGCCCACGCGGCTTTACGGCAAGCCCGACGACCTGCGGCACTTCGTGAACCGCGCGCACGAAGAAGGCATCGCGGTCATTCTCGACGTCGTCTACAATCATCTCGGCATCGACGGCAATTACCTGGAGCAAATCACGCCGGATTACATGGGAGCGCTGCATTCGGAATGGGGGCCGGGCTTCAATTTCGACGGCCCCAACAATGCGCCCGTCCGCCGCTTCGTCGCCGAGAACGCCGCCTACTGGATCGACGAGTTCCATTTCGACGGTTTGCGCATTGACGCGACCCAGCAGATCTTCGACGGTTCGACACCCAATATCGTCGCGGAGATGACGGCGGCAGCCCGCGCCGCAGCGCCATCGCGCCGCCTGTTTATCGTCGCGGAAAACGAGCCGCAGGATTCAAAACTGATCCGCGCGCCTCAAGAAGGCGGCTACGGACTCGATGCGCTGTATAACGACGATTTCCACCACGCGTCCGCTGTCGCGCTCACCGGCCGTCGCGAAGCCTATTACGGCGATTATTTCGGCACGCCGCAGGAATTCGTGTCGCTGGCGCGCCATGGCTTCCTGTTCCAGGGCCAGTATTCCAAATGGCAGCGCCAGCGCCGCGGCACGCCCGCGCTCGACCGGCCGCGCCGCCAGTTCATCATCGGGCTCGAAAACCACGATCAGGTGGCGAATTCGGTGACCGGCCGCCGCCTGTGGCAGCTGACGAGCGGCGGGCGCCTGCGCGCCGCGACCGCGCTGATGATGCTGCAGCCCCAGATCCCGATGCTGTTCCAGGGACAGGAATTTTCGCCGTCGATGCCGTTTCATTACTTCGCCAATCATGAAGGAGATATGGCGGTCGCGGTGCGCGAAGGGCGCCAGAAGTTCCTGCGGCAGTTCCCGAGCGCCGCGACGCCGGAGATGGAATCGCGCCTTCCCGATCCCGAGAGCGAAGAGGCCTTCCAGAAGTCGAAGCTCGACTTCAGCGAGCGTGAAAAGCACGCGGTCAGCTATCGGATGCACAAGGACCTGATACGCCTGCGGCGCGAGGACCTGGTCTTCCGCCACGCCAGGGACATCGACGGCGCCGTGCTGGGGCACGACGCCTTCGTGCTGCGTTATCTGAATGGCGGCGACGACCGGCTGCTCCTGGTCAATTTCGGGAAAGAGCTCAACCTCTATCCCGCAAGCCAGCCTTTGCTCGCCCCGCCCGCAGGCAAAAACTGGATATTGATTTGGTCGAGCGAAGATCCCCGCTATAACGGCGCGGGCACGCCCGATTTCGAAGGCATCACGGGTTGGAAACTGCCGGCGGAATCGGCGCTGGTCGTGAAAGCGGGGCCGCCGTGATCGAAACGCCGACGCGCATCTTCCGCCCTTCTGAAAAAATGCAGCCCGCCGAAACCGATGCACTGCTGCGGCGCGAATGGATCATCACGAATGGCTTGGGCGGCTACGCAAGCGGCACGGTGGCCGGCATCGGCACGCGCCGCTATCACGGCTTCCTGATTTCGGCGGAACCCGCGCCCTTGGGCCGCATGCTGATGCTCAAGCGGCTGTTCGAACAGATACGCATGCCGGACGGCCGTGTGGTGCAGCTGACCGGGAACGAGGAGGCGCAGGGGCGCGTCATCCTGCCCGCCGCCCAGTATTTGACCGAGTTCCGCCTCGAATACGGCATGCCGATCTGGACGTTCGATATCGACGGCGTCGAAATCGAGCGCCGCGTGGTCATGCCCTATCGCCAGAACACGGTGCACGTCTTCTACCGGCTGCTGAAGGGGGCGGAATCCGTCGGCCTCGAGCTGCGGCCCGGCATGCGCTTTCACCCCCATGACGCCGCTTACGACGCGAATTCCGTACAGCGCAATTACATGCTGACGCTCAACGGCAATCGTTACGAGATATCGGCGGGAAGCGACCTGCCGGTCCTGCGGCTGCGCCCCCACGGCGACCACACGTCCTTCATCGCGGACGGCGGCACGACGGAAACCATGTTCTTCCGCGTCGAGGCGGAGCGCGGGTATGAATCCCGCGACCTCGTCTGGAGTCCCGGCTACTTCAAGGTCACCCTGTCGGAAGGGGCGGACTTCAGTTTCACCATCTCGACCGAAAACTGGATGAAAGTCGAGGCGATGGTGCCCATCGACGCCGAGACGTTCGAACGCGACCGGCGCGCGCACCTGCTGCAGCGCACGCGGCCCGAGGTGCGCGTGGGCATCCCGGCCGAGCTTGTCCTCGCGGCCGACCAGTTCCTGTTCGATCCGGCAGGCCGCATCCGCGAACATACGCGCGCGCGCGCCTCGGACGATTCGGTGCGCGCCGTCATCGCGGGCTATCACTGGTTCACCGACTGGGGGCGCGACACGATGATCTCCCTCGAAGGCCTGACGCTTGTGACCGGGCGGCACGCGGAGGCGGGATGGATCTTGCGCTCGATGAACCGCCACGTCAAAGACGGGCTGATCCCGAACCTGTTCCCGGAAGGATCCGACGACGGGCTTTATCACACGGCGGACGCAACGCTATGGTATTTCCACGCGATCGACCGTTATCTTGCCTATACTCGCGACCGCGACACCTTGCGCTTGCTGCTGCCCACTCTTTTACGTATCGCCGAACACCACGTGGCCGGCACACGTTTTGGCATCCGCGTGGACCCAACCGACGGGCTGCTGACCCAGGGACAGGAAGGCTATCAGCTGACCTGGATGGACGCCAAGGTCGGCGACTGGGTCGTCACGCCGCGCCGCGGCAAGGCGGTCGAGATCAACGCGCTGTGGTATAACGCGCTGCGGCTTCTGGCGCATTGGCTGGGCGAGGAAGAGCGGCACGAAGAAGCCGAAGCCTGGCTGAACCAGGCGGCCAAGGCGAAAAAATCCTTCAACGAAAGATTCTGGAACGAAAAATCCGGCTTTCTTTACGACGTCGTCGACGGGGAAGGCGGAGACGACAGTTCCTGCCGGCCCAACCAGGTCATGGCGTTTTCGCTGCGCTACCCCGTGCTGGACCAGCGCCACTGGCAGCCGGTGCTGGAGACCGTGGAGAAGAAACTGCTGACCCCTGTGGGCCTGCGCTCGCTGTCCCCCGACAACAAGGATTACAAGCCGCAGTACTTCGGCGACCTGCGCGCGCGCGACGCGGCTTATCACCAGGGCACCGTCTGGCCTTGGCTGATCGGCCCGTTCATCGACGCCTGGCTGGCGCTTCGCCCCGAGGATCACAGCCACGCCCGCCGTTTCCTGATGGGCTTCATCCCCCACATGGAGCAGAGCTGCATCGGCACCATCAGCGAGATCTGTGACGCGGAGGAGCCTTTCACGCCGCGCGGCTGCATCTCGCAGGCCTGGAGCGTGGCCGAGGTGCTGCGCTGCTGGGCGAAGACCAACGGTTTCTGCCCACATTAAAAAAGAACAAAAAAAACTGGGAGGCCCTTGCGGACCTCCCAGCTTTTTTACACCCAGTATCGATTAGCGCTCGTCCCAGCCGCGTCTCGATGCCTGTGAATGGCCTTCGGAATCACCGAACCAGCCGCCGTGACCGCGTCCGCCGCCACGACCTTCGGAGCGCGAAGAACGCGAGGAGCGCGAGGAACGCCCGTAATCTTCGTCCTCGTCATACCGGCTGCGCGAGCGGGAGCCGGAACGCTCGCCCCAGCCCTTGCGCGACGCTTCCGAATGTCCTTCCGGATCGCCGAACCAGCCGCTGTCGCCATGGTCGGAGTTCTGCCAGCCGCGGCGCGACGCTTCCGAGTGACCTTCGGAATCGCCATACCAGCCGCTGTCGCCATGATTGGGGTTCTGCCAGCCGCGGCGCGACGCTTCCGAATGTCCTTCGGAATCGCCATACCAGCCGCTGTCGCCATGGTCGGAGCTCTGCCAACCGCGGCGCGACGCTTCCGAATGTCCTTCGGAATCGCCGAACCAGCCACCATGTCCGCGGCCTTCGCCGCCGCGTGAGGAACGGCCGCGGCCTTCGCTGCGATACGAGCGGCCATCGCCCTCGTCGTCATAGTCGCGGCTGCGTCGCGAACGGGACTGCGAGCGGTCGTCGTCGCTCATGAAGCGGCCTTCATCGTCGCGCTCCATGTTGCGGCCCCGGCCACCTCTCGATTGTGATTGTCTTGGCATTCTTCGTATCCTTTCATTTAGGTTGGACTGCAGTTTCGTCCCAGTTCAACACGCCGCGGCGTTCAAGGTTCCTGTCGGCCCACCTCTGCGCCGGGTTGCTGCTCTTGATGAAGGAGCCCTGCCGCTATTTTTCATCGGCGAAGCGGCGGAACATTTCCGCTTTTCTTCGCCGCCGATTCATGTTCCAATCCGGCGCGAGAAAGATATCCGAGAGACAAAGGGCCGCGCCATGACATTTGAAACCGGGACATACGCAAAAATCGCCGCCGCGGAATGGGATTTCGGCGGCGTCGATTATATGAACCATGGCTCTTTCGGTGCCTGCCCGCGCGCGGTGCGCGAGTTCGTACAGGCGCAGCGCGCTGCGCTGATGCGCAACCCGATCGAGTATTTCGCTATCGAAACGCCAAGGCGGATGAGCGAAAACCGTCTCTTCTGGAGCGCGTTCGCCAAGGCGGATGCGGAAGGCGTGGCGCATGTCGAATGCGCGACCCTGGGCGTGAACACAATATTAAAGTCCCTCGCCCTGCGCCATTACTTTAAAGAGGGCGATGAAATCCTCCTGACGAGCCACGGCTACAACGCCTGCAACAACGCGGTGCGCGAGATCGCGGAATTTACAGGCGCGAAACCTGTCATTGCTGTTGTTCCTTTTCCACTCGACGGAACCGCACAGGTGACGAAGGCCATTCTGGATGCCGCTACAACGCGCACGCGCCTCGCCCTCATTGACCATGTGACGAGCGAAGCGGGCCTCATCTTCCCCATTCGGGATATCGTCGCGGGCCTAAAGGAGCGCGGCATCGAAACTCTGGTTGACGGTGCCCATGCGCCCGCGCAGGTGCCGCTGGATGTCGGGACATTGGGTGCGGCTTTTTACACCGGCAATGGCCACAAATGGCTGTGCGGCGCGCCAGGCTGCGCCTTTATTTATGTGCGGGAGGATTTTCGCGACCGTATCCGCCCTTTGAGCACCAGTCATGGCGCGAACGACCCCAATCCGGCACTCAGCGTGTTCCAGAAGACCTTCGCCTGGACCGGCACGCGCGACGTCACTCCCTATTTTACGCCGAAGGTCGCATTCGAAACCCTTTCAGCCATGCATCCGGATGGGCTGTGGGGCCTCGTCGAGGGCAACCGGCGTCTCGTCCGCTATGGCTATCGTTTACTGCTGGACGTACTGAAGGCGAAGCCTCATGCGCCGGACGATATGATTGGCACGATGGCGGCCGTGCTGCTGCCCCCGGGGAGCGCCGACGAGTTGCGGGACCGGCTGCGCGCGCATAATTTCGTGACGCAGGTCGCCGAGCTCTCGCCCCAATTCGGCAAGGGACGCATCCTGCGCATTTCGGCGCAGGTCTATAACATGCCGGAGCAATACGAAAGGCTGGCCAAAGTGCTCGACCAGTCGCTGCAGGAAGAGAAACAGGGAAAACCTGTTCAGCGTAGGGCCTAAACGGCGTTGCCGATCTTGCGCGCGCGTTCGGGTTTGTCGAGGTTGACGTTCAGGGCAAGGCCGGCCGCGACGAGGATGTTCCAGCCCGCCATCAGGCGCAGATAGCCATCGAAGCCGGACAAGGACGGGATTTTAATGGTCGGGAATGGCGTATCGAAAGAGGCAATCGCCGCCACATTGAGGCCCACGCTGTCTTTCAGGATCGATTTGTATTTTTCGATTTCTTCCTTGAAAGGTTCGATCAGGACCAGGGTTTCCCCCTTGCGCATGACTTCCTCGATGCCGTGAAGGACATAGGTGCCTTCCAGATAGACGGCTTTTTTGCGCGCGATCTCGCCCGTCTTCAGCGCCAGCTCCTCCGCCACGCCGTCGTTGCGTCCGGCGAAATAGATGATCGGGGCCGAGGCGAGATAATCCGCAATTTCCGCGGGAACGTCTTTGGACAGGATATCGGCGCAATAATTGGCCGCCTTTTCCTGATCGCTCCACTCGCCACCGCGCAACAGCGACTGGTAGACGAGCGCCTGCTCGATCACCGTTTTGGAGGAGGCCACCGCCTTTTCCGTGCCGCAGTTGAGGATGCGCGCATCGTCGACAACTTCGGTCATGCGGCTGCCGGCCGTGGCCGTCACGCCGTAACGTTCGACGCCATCGCGGCCGAGCTTGTCGAGCAGCGCGATGAGTTCGCGCGTCTGGCCGCTGTTGCTGGCAGCCAGCACGACAAACCCCTCGAGATCGTATTCCGCCGCCTGCCGCCCGCCCTCGGTATGGATCGCCCAGGAGGATCCGCTGGCGAAGGCGCGCGAGATCAGGTTCTTGGAGGGGAAGATGCGGCTGGAGCCCTCGCCCGAAATGAAGAGCTTCTGCTGCTGGTCGATGGCGTCGGCCCAGGCCGACACCACGTCCTTGTCAAAGCGCCGGATGACGTCAGGCGCTTCGAGCATTTCCGCGACCAATGCATAGGGGGAAGCTGATAACATAAATGCGACGCCTTTCGTGAAAGCCCTGCCTTGTGGCGATTCTACAGGCTTGCGTGCGCGAAGGCAAAGGCCTCACAAGGTATCATTGCTAACCGGCGCATGCATATTATAATGTGTGCTTATGAGAATATGTATCGTCTCACCCCATCTGGACGACGCGCTACTGTCCTGCGGCATCATGGCCCAGCGCCGCAAGGCTGCGGGCGACGACATTTTCGTTCTCAACATTTTTACCGCCGGAACCAATTCCGCCAACCGCAAGAACGAGGACCGGGCGGCGCAGAAGATCATGGGCGCCGATGTCACGTTCCTCGACGAACTCGATGCGCCAGACCGCGACCCGCAATATATTCCGCTGAAGAACCTGTTCTTCGGCAGGATCGATGCGTCGCACGACCCATTTATCGACAAGGTAGCGGGCCGCGTGACGCGGTTCTTCGCCGACAGGAAAATCGACCTCGCCTATTTCCCCTTGGGCGCGGGCGGCCATATCGACCACCGCACCGCTTATGAGGCAGGCCGGCGCGTCACTTCGATGCCGACGCGATTTTATGAGGATCGCCCGTATATCCTCTGGCCCGGCTTGCTGCAGGGACGGCTGCACCAGATCGGCAGCGACGCGCAGCTGCCCGCCGTGACGGACAAGCAAATGCTGGCGACTATCCATGATTACCATTACCTCAAGCATTTCGTGCCGGAGGGCTATTACCAGGAGGAATGCCTGCCGCTTTACTTCGCGGCGCTAAACCAGGAATCGTCAAACAAGCTGAAGTCGCAGGATGAAGAGATCATCGCGACCGAGGCCGAGCTGAAAAAACTCTACGAAAGCCTCGCCTGTTATGAAAGCCAGATGCATTACATTTATTCGGGCTACGACAATTTCATCAAGGACAGCCTGGCGCACGAGCGCCACCGCACGGGCCGCGACGTCTATGCCGAGCGGTCCTGGTCGCTGACAGCCGCCTGAGTTTTAAGGCGTTAGATCCTTATACTTCTTGACCCATTTGTCGCGCTGCGCGCCGGGGTCCGGCATTTGCGGCGCATCATCCGTTACGGCGGGAGGTGAGGTTTCTGCCGCGGGTTTCGGGCGGTCGGGCAGCGGGGGCGATACCTCGACTCCCTTGGGCGGCGCTGGTGTCCAGCTGGGGCGCGGCAGGCCAGTTTCTCTCAGATCCGGGGGAATCGCGGGCTCTTCGGCGGGCTGCGGCTCCGGTATGCGTTCCGGCGCGGGAATCCAGTCCGCGCCAGGACGGTTGCGCCGCGACTGCGGCTCGTTTTCGCCGTCGTGTTCATACCATTCTTCTTTGCGCGAATCCAGGAAACGGTCCACGCCAAAGCCGATGCCGCCGCCGATCGCCATGCCGAGCATCGTGATGAGGATGACATCGAGCCACTTGAAGGGCTGGACGTCGAAGCCGTTTTCGTAGTTCTTCTGATAGATCTCGCGCGACATTTTCATGATGTCGGAACGCAGCTGGTCGGCGTCGCCCGGCTGGTGCTCGAGCACGACGCCCACATATTGCCTGATTTTCGCATCCAGCGCCGGCACGGCCCCGGCCGAAAAGCGGATGCCGTCCACGACATGGTGTGACGCGTCGACGATGCCCTGCCCGCGCGACTGCTCGGCGTCCGAAACCTGGTATTCGCGCGGACCGCTGTCGGAGTGGGAGAAGGTGCGATACTGCTCGCTGTGCGCCGTGTGCATGGCGTTGTTCCAGTCGGCCGCAATGCTTTTCAGCGCCGCGTAATTCGCGGCGGCGCCCGGCGCGTATTTGGCGAAGTTCGATCCCCGCGCCCAGGTATTGGTGTAGCTCAGATACTGGTCGGCCGTGGGCGTCTTCCCCTTGAGTTCGCGCTTCATGCTTTTCGCGATGGCTTCTTCGTTGTCGGCATGGGTTTCATGCGTGATACAGAGCTTCTCGCCGATCGTGAGGTCGGGATTGCGGGCCACGAAGTCATCCAGCAGCGCCGCCGCGCGGCGGGCTGCGTCGGGATGATAGTTGTAGGTATGGATCGTATAATCGTAGACGGTCGTATAATGGTCGACCGTGTGGCAGTTCTTGCCCTTGGAATCGCAGGAGCGCGACGTCCAGTGGCGGATATGCGTCACGTCGTGGTGGTGTTCGGTCCAGACCTTGTTAAAGGCGGCGTCGATGCCCGGCAGCTCGTTCGCCGCGATCGTCAGCTTGTTCAGAGAATTCATCGCCTGTTGCGCGTCGTCCGGCATTTCCTGCGCATAGGTGCTGATGAGCGGATGTACCTTGAAGGCAGCGTCAATGCGCGTGCGCAGCTCCGTCGCGAACAGCAGGTTGGTCTTCCCCATCGCCAGGGCGATATTATTGGATTCGAACACCTTCATCGCCACGTCGTTGTTGACCGCGTAGAATTTGGTCAGCGGCGGCACGGGCTTGCTTTGGCTATTGAAATCCTTCGTGATCTGCTCCACCTCGGAGAAGGCGATGGGAATTTCGCCCGCGCGGGCGGCGCGGTTTCGATAGCCGGCGATACCGAACACGGTGCCCAGCAGCGCGACGCCAATCAGGATTTCCGCCGGCGTTTCGAACAGCAGTTTCTTGATGTTGTGTCGCCAGGGGTAGGTTTTGATTTTGTCGATGAATGCGGGCATCGGCATCTCTCACTGTTGAAGGGATGGCCGCAAGGTAGCAGATTCTTATATATTATGGCAATATATTTTCATAAGGCGACTTTTGGCGAAAAACATTGTAAAATCAAAGATTAATCGCCTACAGTTGCTCATCAGTGAAGAAAAAGCGCTGGCATATGCCGGTAGCCTTCTGACAAAATGCGCCCGCAACACAATAAGCAACGGCCATGAGCTTTTCCATCGGCGCTACCAAAATCGAGGATCCCGTCTTCCTCGCCCCCATGTCGGGGGTGACGGACCTGCCCTTTCGCCGTCTCGTCAAGCGCTTCGGCGCGGGCCTCGTCGTCTCGGAGATGATCGCGAGCCGCGCGATGATCGAGCATTGGCATACCTGCAAGCAGATTTCCGCCGATTATGCCGATGAATTCCCCATGGCGGTGCAGCTGGCGGGCTGCGATCCCGCGATGATGGCCGAGGCCGCGCGCATGAATGAAGACCGCGGCGCCGCTATCATCGACATCAATTTCGGCTGCCCGGTGAAGAAGATCGTCAACACCTTGGGTGGCTCGGCCCTGATGAAGGACGAAATGCTGGCCGCGCAGATCATGGAAGCGACCGTCAAGGCCGTGAAACTGCCTGTCACCATGAAAATGCGCATGGGCTGGGACGACAGCAGCCTGAATGCTCCGCGCCTCGCCAAGATCGCGCAGGATGTCGGCATCCGGATGCTCACCGTCCACGGCCGCACCCGCAACCAGATGTTCAAGGGCAGCGCCAACTGGGAATTCATCCGCCAGGTGAAGGAGGCCGTGACCATCCCGGTCCTCGTCAACGGCGACATCCTGTCGCCGCAGGATGCGAAGCGCGCGCTGGAAATTTCCGGCGCCGACGGCGTCATGATCGGCCGCGCTTGCTACGGCAAGCCCTGGCTGCCGGCGCAGACGATCGCTTACCTGAAGACCGGCAGCGTTCCCGCCGATCCATCGTTGGCCGAGCGCCTGTCGCTGATCCTTGATCATTACGACGGCATGCTGTCGCATTACGGCGCGCACCAGGGCGTCGCCATCTTCCGCAAGCACATGACCTGGTATTGCCAGGACCTGCCCGGCGCCGATGCGTTCCGCGCCGAGGTGAACCGCGTGCCCGATGCGGAAACGGTGAAGGAAAAGCTCAAAAGCTTCTTTGGCGCAGCGCAGCAATTGCAGTGAGCGCTCAAATTCAACAGACTGTTATCAATGGATATTATTTATATCTTTTGACATAGTATAGACCCCGGGTTATAAACTCCCCTAACGGCGCACCCCTACCTTCGTTAACGGAACCAACGATAATAATAAAGCGCCGGCAACCCTTGTGTGGGAGAGGCTGTAGCAATGACTACAGACAATAACAAGAACGCGGGCGATACGCCAAAAGCGGGCGTCAAAAATTCCAAACGTTTCAAAAAATGGATGCTCGGCCTCGGCGCCACGACAGTGCTCGCGACGGGCGCGTTCGTCGAATACAGGACCTCGTGGCTGCAATCCCAATACTTCCATCATGCCGCGCAGGGCGTGACGCTGAACGATGCCGACTGCAAAGTCATTCCGCCTGCCGCCGGTCCCTACGACGAACAGCTGGGGTACGCCCATATCAGCCAGTTCCGCGAGCGGCTGAAACAGAATGGCTATGATATCACCTGCGGCACATGGCAGGACCGCCATGCTTTCGGCATGCGGCTGTTTCCCATTTATAATGAAAAGGCACAGGCCGGCCTGACCATTACCGGCGCGGGCGACCAGACGATGTATCAGGCGCGCTTTCCGCGCAACGCTTTCGCGAATTTCGATTCCATCCCGCCGCTGCTCGTCAACAGCCTGTTGTTCGTCGAAAACCGCGAGATGATGAAGGATCATCCGGGCTCGTGGAATCCGGCCATCGAATGGGACCGTTTCGGCGCGGCCGTGGGCACGCAAGTGTTGAAAAAGGTCGGCGTGAAGCACGAACGCGGCGCGGGCGGCTCTACGCTCGCCACCCAGATCGAAAAATTCCGCCATTCGCCCGACGGCATAACGGGCTCAGGCGCCGAAAAGCTGCGCCAGATGCTCACGGCCTCGGTGCGCTCCTACGTCGACGAGAAGAATACTTACGACAGCCGCCGCAATATCGTGCTGGATTACCTGAACGCGATGCCGCTGTCGTCCTATCCCGGGTTCGGCACCGTGAACGGCTATGCCGACGGCATGGCGATGTGGTTCGGCACAGATTTGCGAACGGCCACCCAGGTGCTGAACCAGAAAGAAGCCGATCTCAGCGACGACCAGCTGAAAGAATATGCGCAGGTCTATCGCCAGTCCTTAAGCCTCGTCATGTCGGTCAAAAAGCCGTCGGCCTACTTGCAAAAGGACCGCGCCGAGCTGGAAGACCGTATCGACAAATTCCTGCCGCTGATGGCGGATGCGGGCCTCATCTCCCCGCGCCTGAAAGACGCGGTGCTGGCGCAGCGCACGATTTACGCCGATCCTAACCGCCCCGGCAAAGTCGCGAACCCGCTGCTGCCCAAATCGGTGCAGGGCATGGAAGTCGACCTCCTGCGCACGCTGAATGTGCGCGGGCTTTATGACCTCACGCGCCTCGACCTCACCGCGAAGACGACCATCAATCGGGATTCGGATTCGGCAGTAACGGCCCATCTGCGCGCGCTGGCCGACCCGGAAAAAGCGAAAGCCGACGGTATGATCGGCTTCCAGTTGCTGCCGGCGAACCTGACCGACAAGGTCGTTTATACTTTTACCCTCTACGAAAAGCTTCCCGACGGGCAGAACGTCGTGCGCGTGCAGGCGGATAATTTCAACGGGCCCTTGAACCTCAATGAAGGCGTGAAGCTGGAACTAGGCTCGACCGCGAAGCTGCGCACGCTGATTTCCTATCTCGAAGCCGTGTCGGCGCTGCATGATAAATATCAGGGCCAGGATGCCGCATTGCTCGGCGCCGTCAAGGACAAGGTCAACCCCAACGACCATATCACGCGCTGGGCGCTCGATTACCTGTCGGATCCGGTCTCCGACAAGTCGCTGAACGCGATGCTGGAAGCCTCGCTCGACCGCACCTATTCGGGCAATCCCGGCGAACTGTTCTTCACCGGCGGCGGATCGAAGCGTTACGAAAACTTCGAGCGGCAGGAAAACGGCCAGAATTACACGGTCAAGCTAGCCTTCCACAAATCGGTCAACCTCTCGTTCATCCGCATCATGCGCGACGTCATGTATTACAATATGACCGAGCATATGCACGTCGACCCCGCCATTTTCACCGACACCGAGAATCCGCAGCGCATCGCCTACCTCCAGCAGTTCTCCGACATGGAAGGCCGCGGCTTCATGTGGAAGTTCTGGGGCGAACAAAAAGACAAGACGCCCGACGAACTCGCCCAGCTGCTGGCGGACAAAACGCACCATTCGCCGGTGCAGCTGGCCGTCGTCTACCGTTCGCTCTTCCCCGACAGGCCTGCCACCGACATGGAGGCCTTTATCCGCAAGAATTGCAAGGACTGCGGAGACAACACGGATTTCCAGGCGCTCTACGACAAATATGCGCATGACGCTTTCAACCTGAACGACCGCGGCTATATCACGAGTATCCACCCGCTCGCGCTGTGGATGGCCGAGAACCGCATTCAGCATCCCGACATGACCTGGGACCAGACCGCCGACGCATCGAAAGAAGTGCGCCAGGAAGTTTACAAGTGGTTGTTCAAGGACGGCAAGGAGCACGGCCAGAACCTGCGCATCCAGACCATGCTGGAAAAGGAAGCATTCCAGTATATCCACGCCGACTGGAAGAGACTGGGGTATCCCTTCGGCTCGCTTGTGGCGTCTTACTCCACGGCCATCGGCGTGTCGGGCGATACGCCCGCGGCGCTGGCCGATCTCGCCGGCATCATCCAGAACGACGGCGTTCGCAAGCCCGCCATCAAATTCACTGAAGTCGATATCGGCAAGGGCACGCCCTACGAGACCGTCGCGACGCCGAAGGAAAAGCCGGGCGCGCGCGTCCTGCCCGAAGAGATCGCAAAACTCGTGCGCCGCGAAATGAACGGCGTGGTCGAGGAAGGCACGGCCGTGCGCATCCGCAACGCGGTCATGCTCAGCAACGGCCAGAAGCTGGACATCGGCGGCAAGACCGGCACCGGCGACAACCGCGTGCAGACTTTCTCCGCGCATGGCCATGTCACCTCGTCCGAGGCCAAAAGCCGCACCGGCACTTTCGTCTTCGCCATCGGCGACCGTCTCTACGGCGTCTTCACCGGGTATGTGTTCGGTCCCGAAGCCGGCGACTTCAAGTTCACGAGCGCCGTGGCCGTGCAGGGCGTGAAGGCGCTCCTGCCCGACATCCAGCCTGTCATCGACGCCGCCTATGGCGTGCCACCGGGCACCAAGCCGGCTGCGCCTGATGCGAAGAAAACGAAGGCCTCCGCCGTCGCCGTCGCGACGCCGAAACAGCCGGGCTAAAAGCGCAGCGGGCTTAAGAAATCCTCGCTCCGAAGGACTAAAAACAAATCCCCAAAAGGAACAGCGCGCCGATCTTAAGGTTTGTTAAACGGTACTTTAACAAACAGAAGAGGCTTATCATGAACACGAAAATGAAAATGGCCGCGCTTGCCCTTGCGGCGCTGGTCGGCTCGGCCGGCCTGGCGCAAGCGGCGGTCCTCGACCAAACGCAGACCTTGTATGTCTACAAAACCAGCGCGATTGACCGGCCCAGCAACTGCGGCCTGCGCGGCGGCAACTGGATCAACGGCTTCTGCGTGCTGCCTGACCGGGTCGTCGTTGAACGCGGCATCTATCCGACGCGCGTCTATCGCACCGGATTCTGGCGCAACGGCATCTGGCACACGTACTAACTAAATCCCATCCGCCCCGCATGCGGCCCTGCCTTTGTATCTGGCATGACAGGGCCGCGCGGCGCGGCTTTTCTTATCTGAAATTCCGGCCCCGCGGAAAGACCATGTCATCCTTCAGCAGCGGCAATTGCTGCTGCGCCGGCTCGGCCAGTTCGCGCATCCAGCCCGAGAGATCGTGAAACCGCTTCGCCAAGATGTGGATGACTTCGCCTTCGCGCTCCAGTTTGCCTTCGACCATCAGGAAGCGCGCGCCCAGTATCTCGCGTCGGAATTTCTCAAACAGGGTCTTGAAGATGACGCCGTTCGATACCCCCGTTTCATCCTCCAGCGTGATAAAAGTGACGCCGCTGGCCGTCTGCGGACGCTGGCGGACGAGGATAAGCCCCGCGACCTTCACGAACGCGCCGTCGGTCATGCGCGACAGCTGGTCGGCGGGCGTCACCCGCAGGGCCGCGAGCTTGTCGCGCACGAAGGCGACCGGATGTTTTTTGAGCGTGAGCGACGTCGCCGCGTAATCATGGATCACATGTTCGCCCTCGGTCATGCGCGGCAGGGGCACGGCGGGCTCGAAAATCGCCTCTTTGACCTGTGGGGCAAGCAAGGCGGCGGCGCTGTCGCTGAGGCCCTTGACCTCCCAGAGCGCCTGCCGCCGGTCGAGGCTTAAGGACCGGAAAGCATCGGCCTGCGCCAGCATTTCCAGCGCCGGGAGACCAAGGCGTCCCTGCCGCATCAGCGCCGAAATATCGGCAAAACCGCCGCCCCGCGCCAGGACCGCACGCTCCATCTCCTGCTTTCCCAGCCCCTTCACGTGCCGGAAGCCAAGACGCAGGGCGCGATGTTTGCCCGCCAGTCCTTCGAGGGTATTGTCCCATTGCGAATGGTTGACGTCGACGGGGCGCACCTCGACCCCGTGCTTGCGCGCGTCGATGACGATCTGCGCGGGCTCGTAGAAGCCCATCGGCAGGCTGTTGAGCAGCGCGCAGGCGAAAACATCGGGATAATGACATTTCAGCCAGGACGAGACATAGGCGAGCTGCGCGAACGATACCGCATGGCTCTCTGGAAAGCCGTAACTGCCGAAACCTTCCAGCTGCCGGTAGCAGCGTTCGGCAAATTCCTTCGGATAACCGTTTTTCACCATGCCGCCGATCAGCTTCTCCTGGAATTGATTGACGGTGCCCACGGCCTTGAAGGTCGCCATCGAGCGGCGCAGCCGGTCGGCGTCATCGGGCGTAAAACTCGCCGCCACGATGGCGATCTGCATGGCCTGCTCCTGGAACAGCGGCACGCCGAGCGTTTTCTTGAGGATCTTTTCCAGTTCCGGCTTGACGTAAGTGGGATCCTCTTCGCCGTTGCGGCGGCGCAGGTAGGGATGCACCATGTCGCCCTGGATCGGTCCCGGGCGCACGATGGCGACTTCGATGACGAGGTCGTAGAATTCGCGCGGCTTCAGGCGCGGCAGCATTGTCATCTGGGCGCGGCTTTCGATCTGGAAAACGCCGACGGTATCGGCTTTGCAGATCATGTCGTAGGTCGCCTTGTCGTCCTGCGGCACGGTTTCGAGCGTCAGCGTGCGCCCGTATTCGTTTTTCAGCAGCTCGAAATTCTTCTGCAGGCAGGTCAGCATGCCGAGCGCGAGGCAATCGACCTTCATGAACTTCATGGCGTCGATATCGTCCTTGTTCCACTCGATATGCGTGCGGTCCTCCATCGCGCCGTTCATGACGGGACACAAGTCGGACAGTTTGCCGCGCGTGATGACGAAGCCGCCCACATGCTGCGACAGGTGGCGCGGAAAACCCATCAGCTGGCCCGCGAGCTCGACGGTCTTGCGCAGATGCGCGTCGCCGGGGTCGAGACCTTCCTGCTTCAGCCGGTCCGCCTCGAACCATTCGGTGAAGCGCCAGATCGATTTGGATAGCGAATTGATCACATCGACGGAAAGCCCCATGGCCTTGCCAACGTCGCGGATGGCGCCCTTTTGCCGGTACTGGCAGACGGTCGCCACGATGCCCGCGCGGTCGCGCCCGTATTTCTGGTAGATATACTGCATCACCTCTTCGCGCCGCTCGTGCTCGAAATCGACGTCGATATCGGGCGGTTCGTTGCGAGCGGTGGAGATGAAACGCTCGAACAGCAGGTCGAACTTGGACGGATCGACGGAAGTAATGCCAAGACAGAAGCAGACGGCAGAATTGGCGGCCGAGCCGCGCCCTTGACATAAAATGGGCTCTTTTCCCAACGCCTTCTGTCCCTCGCGCGCAAAGCGCACGGCATCGTAGACGGTCAGAAAATATGGCGCATAATTCAATGTCGCGATGAATTTGAGTTCATGGACGAGGATGTCCTTAATTTTTTGTGGAATATCGTCGCCGTAGTGCCGCCGTGCGCCGAGCCAAGTCAGATGCTCAAGCTCTTCCTGCGCGGTGCGGCCTTCGGTCATGATCTCATCGGGATATTCGTAGCACAGCTCGTTCAGCGAAAAGCGGCAGGCGTCGGCGATCTCCTGCGCGCGCGCCAGCGCTTCGGGATATTTCCTGAACAGCCGCGCCATTTCTTCGGCGGGTTTCAGGTGACGCTCGGCATTGGCAAAAAGCTTAAAACCCGCCGTGTAAATCGTGCATTTCTCGCGGATGCAGGTAAGGACGTCCTGGAGGGCGCGGCGTTCCGGATGGTGGTAATGCACGTCGTTGGTCGCAACCAACGGCACGCGCAGCAGGTTCGAGAGGCGGAACAGTTCCTCCAGCCGCCGCGCGTCGTCGCCGCGATAGAAATGCGTGGCGGCGAGATACAGGTTTTTACCGAAGGCAGCCCGGTATTCCTGCAATGTGTTTTTAAAGGCATCGTCCGGCTTCTCGGGCGGCACGGCGATGAGCTTCATGCCCTCGGCCAGCTCGAAGACGTCCTTTTTATAAAGATGACACTGCCCCTTCTCCGCGCGCAGATTGCCGCGCGTCAGCAGCTGGCACAGGCGCGCATAGGCGGCGCGGTCGGTCGGATAGGCAAGCAGCTCCGGCCCGTCCTGCAGCGCCAGGCGGCAGCCGACGATGAGGCGCACCTTCGCTTCTTCCGCCGCCACATGGGCGCGCACGATGCCGGCCAGCGTGTTGCGGTCCGCCACGGCAATGGCCTTGTAGCCATAGGCCTGCGCCTGCAGGATCATCTCATCCGGATGCGACCCGCCGCGCAGGAAGCTGAAGTTCGTCGTTACCTGAAGTTCGATGTAAGTCATCTTCTATACCGGAAAGTTCAGGACAATCCCTCTCCCCAACCCTCTCCCATGACAAGCATGGGAGAGGGAGCAGAGCGCTCTGTCCCCTCTCCCGCCGAAGGGGGGGAGAGGGCTAGGGAGAGGGATTGTCCTCCACTCTCCAATTTCCTCTATCCAAAAAATCCGTGCAGAAACCATTCCGATTTTTGTTCCGGCTTGTAATGCCCGGCGCGGAAGACCCAGTAGCGGTTGCCTGTTTCATCTTCGAGCCGGTAATAATCGCGCAGTTCGCCCGCGCGCAGCCACCATTCGGCCTCGATGCGCTCAGGCCCCTCGGAACGGCGGATGCGGTGCAGCACGCCCTTGCGCCGGAACAGGAGCGGCGGATCATCGGGCACCGGCGCCATGACGTCGATAGGCTCCGGCCTTGCCAGCAGCATGACTGGGCGTTCCTTGTCCAGCGGCCAATTTTCTGCGGGCCTCGCTTCCAACGGTCCGACCGGCTTCAAAGCGCGTTCGGGCCAATGGCTGTCGCGCGGGGCGACGCCGTAGATGCTTTTCGCCCCCAGCCGCCCTGCCAGCCGGTCGATGAGTTCGGGCAGGTTGTCGTCGTGGAAATAATTGTCGGCATCCATGCCCATGCCGTTCTGCGCGGAGACAAATTGCTCGGTCTTCGGCGCGGACAGAATGAAGGTTTCGATGCCGGGTCCGGGATCGAGGAAGCCCAGCTTTTCCTCGAATAACTTGAAAAGATGCTTCGGGTTCCGCGACGGGCTGCCGGTCCCGATCTGGAGGCGTTCCGCGCGCCCGTCGAGACGGAAAGCCTGCAGGATGCCTTCCCGCAAGCCGCAGCCCTTCACGTTCATCTGGGCGCAGAGATCGTCCATCAGCCGCTGCAATACTTTCGCGATGGCTTCCGGCGTGGACAGTCCTTCGGCGAAATGGAGCCGCGCCGCATATTCGGGCGCCGGCATCTGCGAGGTCAGCGGCTCCTCGAAGTCGCCCAACGCCTGCCCCATGCGCAGCATGATTTCAGCGCCGAAGCGCCGCGACAGCGACGCGCGCGGGATTCTGTACAGATCGGCAACGGTGCGAATGCCGAGGCTGCGCAGGGAAACCGCCGTTTCCTGTGAAATTCTTAAAGCCGGAGGCGGCAATTCGGCCAGCGCGGCGCGCAATTCGCCTGGAGGAATGATCGGCTGCTTGCGTCCGAAGCGGGCGATCGCCCAGGCGCCGCCCGGCGTATCGGCCAGCGCGGCGCGGGTTTCATAGCCGAAGGACTGGAAGGAAAGAACGATGTCGCGCAAAAGTTTCCGCTCGCCGCCGAACAAATGCGCGCCGCCGGTCATGTCGATCCAGATGCCGTCCGGCAGCTGCAATCCGCACAGCGGCGAAAACCGCTGGCACCAGTCGGCCATGGCGCTTAAAATTTTTTGCGCGCGTCCGGGCTCGAAATCGACAGACAGCAGGTCCGGCGCGATGGCGCGCGCATCGGCCAGCGTCATGCCGCGCGACGCGCCCGCCTGCTCTGCCAGCGCGTTCGCCGCCATGATGATGGTGGCGCCGCGCTCCTGCGCGCAGAGAACGAAAGCCCGGTCTTTCATGTCCGGCTTTTGCTTCGCCGTCCAGTCGGTCAGCAGGTGGCGAAACCATATCGATATGTAACGGCGCTGCATCCTTCCCCCGTAACGGTTTTTAGCCGGTCAGCGCCTGCCGGAACGGCAAGGCCTTCGCGGGCGAATTCGGCAGGCGGAACTGCCCGTTCTTCCATTCGATATCCCAGGCGGCAGGACGCCCGCCGCGCGTTTTGAGAAGCTCGGCATGCCAGCGCGGCGCGCCGAGGCCTGGCAGCTCGCGCTCAGGGAAGCTTGATTGGGGGGAAATATGCCAGCGCGTGACGCAGGCGGAATTGCCAGTCTTGCGCGGCTTTGTGCGCAGCAGAAGCCCGGTCGTGCCGCTGCCTTCCGCCGCGAGTTGCAAGCGGCGCGTGGCCGTGAGATCAGCGTCGCCGATTTCACCCACCGCGGCGGCGAGACCCTTGCAGCGCAAGGCTTCTTCCAGGGCCCACAGCGCATCCTGAGACCTGTCTGCTTCGATAAAGATAATGCGCTTCGGATCGAAGCCGTAAGCGGCCAGGCCCGGCGCATAAAAGGTTTTGCGGCTGCCGATCCAGGCGATGCTGCCGCTCTCCCGCAGCAGGAGGGAGAGAATTCCCGAGAGAAATCCCGCCGTCGCTGCCGTTTCCTCGGCATGCTGGCTGATGAATTCATGCGTCACGCCCAGCGGGAAAGATTTTTCCGGCAGCGCATTGTCGATCTCAGGGATGCCAAAGCGCAAGGCACCCCGGCCTGAAGGATTTTTGAAACCTTCGATCCTGCGTATTTCCTGCCGCAGCGCGGTCATCGCCGCCGCCGCCAGTTTGGGTCGCGGAGTGTTATGCATGCTCTGAATGACTGATTCTCAGTTCCTACTTTGTTCTAGTATAGAGTTCTTATTTTGTTCTTGTCAAGAAAACGCGGACAGGCAACCGAATGTTCCCTTGTGCCGTTAGCGCCATGTCACTGAATGACATAGAAAAAATGCCCGAAAAAACAACCCGCTCCGCCGCGCAGTATCTGCCCCGGAAAATCACTTACCCCTCGCTCTGCAAGGCCGCCGAAGGCTGCCGCGGCTGCGACCTTTACAAGCACGCGACGCAGACCGTGTTCGGCCAGGGACCTGCGACCGCGAAGCTCATCCTTGTGGGCGAGCAGCCGGGCGACGAAGAGGACAAGCAGGGCCTGCCCTTCGTGGGGCCCTCAGGCAAGCTACTCGACCGTGCGCTGGCCGAGGCCGGCATCCCGAAAAAGGAGGTCTATGTCACCAATGCCGTCAAACATTTCAAATTCACCGCCACCAGCGGCAAGAAGCGCCTGCACAAGACGCCGTCCCCGCGCGAAGTGGCCGCCTGCAAGCCCTGGCTGCTGGCGGAAATCGAGCTGATCAGGCCCGCGGTCGTCATGTGCATGGGAGCGACCGCGGCGAAGGCGCTGCTCGGCAACAAATTCGCGCTTACCAAACATCGCGGCACATCGCAGCCGGGGCCCTCGAATACGAAGGTCATGGCGACCTATCATCCTTCCGCGGCGCTGCGCGCGCCGGACCATGACGCGCGGCAGGCGATGTACGCCGCCATCGTCGAAGACCTGGCGGCCGCGCAGGCTTTGCTGCACTAGCCCGCCTTGGGTCCGGAACCATTCCTTGATCATGCCGTAGGTTTTTGCGAAACAAACCTTTTGATGAAGGAGAATTCGACAAATGCCACGCGGAAGCAAGGAAGCCTACAGCAGCAAACAAAAACGCAAGGCCGAGCATATCGAAGAAGGATATGAGAAACGCGGCACTTCGAAGAAAGAGGCCGAGCGGCGCGCCTGGGCCACCGTGAACAAGGAGTCCGGCGGCGGCAAGAAATCCGGCTCGGGCCGCGGTAAGAAAACGAGCCACAGCTCCTCGCGCAAGGGCGGCAAAAAAGGCGGCAAGAGCACCTCCAAAAAACGCACGTCGCGCAAATCCTCGTCCCGTAAATCCAAGCGCTGACGCACGGCATGCCGGCATCGACGACCGAGCTGGTGCTGCGCATCATCGCCTCCGCCCTGGCCGGCCTGGTCGTCGGCTTCGACCGCGACTGGAAGGACAAGCCCGGCGACTTCCGCGCCTACGCGATTGTATCGTCGATGGCGGCGATGATCGCGGTGGTCAGCCTCGCGCTTGTCCATGACACGAGCAATCCCGACAAGTCGATCGCCATGGACCCCTTACGCGTCCTGCAATCGGTGCTGATGAGCATCGGCTTTTTGGGCGCAGGTCTGATCATCAAGCAGGGCGATCATGTCGTGGGCACGGCGACGGCGGCCTGCGTCTGGGCCGCGGCCGGCCTTGGCGCCTGCATCGGCCTCGGCTATTACGCCTTCGCCTTCACCGGCTTTGCCTGCATTCTTGTTCTGTTGGTCGTCTTTGGCTGGCTAATGCCGGTGATGGGTGGCCCGAAAGACAGCAAACGAAAATAATGCTGCCGCGCCGGTGTCATGATATGATGCCGGCATGCCTCTTTTTGACATCATCACCGCCACGGAAAACACTGACAGCGGTTACAACGAGATCGGCCGTAACCTGATCGGCTACAACAGCGCGCTCTTCGGCAAGATGGATATCCAGCCGCTGCTCCTGACTATCCGCGACGGCGCGGGAAAGCTGCAAGCGGGTCTCGGCGGCAAAATCTTTTACCAGTGGCTGACGATCGACCTGCTGTGGGTCGCGGAGGAGCTGCGCGGACAAGGCATCGGCACGTCGCTTCTGAAAAAAGCGGAAGAGGAGGCACGCATGCGCGGCTGCACCGACGCCTGGCTCGACACCATTGGCATACAGGCACTGCGTTTTTACGAAAGCAACGGCTATTCGCGCTGGGGCGAACTGCCCGATTATCCGCCGGGGCACAAGCGCAGTTTTTTCAGGAAATCCCTCGTCTAGGGCAGGACGGTGACGGTGCCGGCCATGCCGTGCTCGGCGTGGAATTTGCAATAGTATTTATATGTTCCGGGAACCGTGAAGACATGCTCGTAGACCTTCCCGGCCTTGATCTCGCCGGAATCGAAAGCCGGTGCTTTGGGCGGTAGGCCGGCGAGTTGCGGATGATGGGCTTTCGCAGGCTCATCCGTCACGGTATGGCCGATGAGCGCCGTATTACGCCATTCAACCATCTGCCCCTTATGGATGGTGATCGAAGCAGGTTTGAAATCCATGAACCCCATATCGACGACGGCCGCCGCATTTCTGTCGGGTTCTTTGTGCGCGGGGCCGCCAAGGCCGCAACCGGCCAGGAACAGGACGATGAAGAGTGCCCAGGCCCATTTTTGAACCTGCCAAGCTTTTTCATGGGACATGATGAACGCACCGGTTGTTAGTGTTGCCAAAGCGGGATTTTTGCCGAAGCCGCAATCCCTAAACGCATGACGCGACAAAGGGTTCCCCCTCCCCCCCGCGTGGGGCGGACCTTGCAGGCGTATGAATAGAGCAACGATATGGAACAACGTGTCACCTTAAAGCTCGCCGACAAACTGGCGAGCCCCGAGCGCAAGCGGCGCTATAACGAGGAGATGTTTGCTGAAATCGCGCCCCGCTACGATTTCATTACGCGCGCCTTGTCCTTCTGGCGCGACGCCGGGTGGAAGCGCGAGTTGGTGGCGCTGCTGCCGCCGCACGACGCGCCCCTGTGCCTCGACCTGGCCTGCGGCACCGGCGACATCGCCTTCCTGCTGGCGAAAAAATATCCCGCCGGGCGCATCATCGGCGTCGATGTGACGGAAAAAATGCTGATGCTGGCGCGCCGCCGCAATGCCTGTCCCAATGTCGGCTTCTTCCGCCAGGACATGATGCGCACGAACGCCGATACCGCTTCCGTCGATATCGTCACGGGAGGATATGCCCTGCGTAACGCGCCGGACCTCGAGCGCACGCTGGATGAAATCGCGCGGGTGCTGCGTCCGGGCGGCGTCGCCGCCTTCCTCGATTTCTCGCGCCCCGCGTCGCCGCTTGCCAACGGGCTGCAGCACGCGCTGCTCAAGGCATGGACAAGCCTCTGGGGCTTCGCGCTTCATCGCAACCCCGAGGTCTATAATTATATCGCGGAGAGCCTGCGGCGCTATCCCGACCGCGCGGCGCTCCGGAGCCTGCTCGAACGCAAGGGTTTCACAATCGAGCATTCGCGCCTTCACTTCTTCGGCATCACGCAAATGCTGATCGTCAGGAAGATTGCGTCCACAGGAGAACCCGTCCCATGCCCAAAGACGCTTACCTGAACGATATCTCCACCGCGGTTCCGGACTATGACATCCACCGCAAATTCATCGATTTCGCGCCCTCGCTGCTGAACGACGACCGCAGCCGCGCGCTGTTCCGCCGCATGGCGGAGCGCTGCCAGATCGACCACCGTTATTCCGTGCTGGAAGCCGATGCGAACCCCGCGCAGCTCGACGCGAGCGGCTTTTATGCGCCAGAGGCCTTTCCCGACACGGAAACGCGCATGCGGACTTACCGCGCCCATGCACTGCCGCTGGCCCGGCGCGCACTCGACGGGTTGAATCTCAGAAATCGAAACGATGAGATTACGCACCTGATCCTCACCACCTGCACCGGCTTTTACGCGCCCGGCCTCGACATCGAGGTTGTCGAACATTACGGACTGAAGCCTTCTGTCGAACGCACCATCGTGGGCTTCATGGGTTGCTATGCCGGCATGAACGCGTTGAAGCTCGCGCGGCACATCGTGCGCTCCGACGCCGGCGCCTGCGTGCTGATCCTGAACCTGGAGCTCTGCACGCTGCACCTGCAAAAAACAACGGACCTCGAACAGATGCTGTCGTTCCTGATTTTCTCCGACGGCTGCGCGGCCAGCATCGTCTCGGCGAAGCCCGAAGGCATCGAGCTTCAGCGATTTCATTCCGCCGTCATGCCGCAGAGCGCCGACCAAATCACCTGGGCCATTGGCGGCAACGGTTTCGACATGAATCTTTCCGGCAAGGTGCCCGGCACCATCGCCGCGGGACTGCCCGTTTGCCTGCCCGACATGCTGGCGGGCGGCACTATCGCCCACTTCCGGCATTGGGCCGTGCACCCGGGCGGGCGCACGATCCTCGACGCCGTGCGGCAGGGTGCGGAGATTCCGGAAGACCTGCTGCAATCCTCGCGGCGGGTGTTGCGGGATTTCGGCAATATGTCGTCGGCGACCATCATGTTCGTGCTGAAGGACATCATGGAGCGCGGCCAGGGCCGCGGCTGCGGCATGGCCTTCGGCCCCGGCCTCACCGTCGAGAGCGTCTTGTTCGAACAGGCCGCGTGACATGCCGCGCGATCTTTCCGAGCGCAGCTATGAGCCCGAGATCATGGATGCGGGCATCGGCGATCCTTTCCTCTACGACCAGTCATTGCGCCAGATCGAAACGGTGAACCGCGTGACGCTGGGCTATCGCCCCGTGCTGTCCTGGCTCGACCGGCAGCTGACAGGCCTGCGCTCCGCCTCCATTCTCGATATCGGCTTCGGCCGGGGCGAACTGCTGCGCGAGATCTGGCAGCTGACACAGCGAAAGAAAGTGGCAGCGAAGCTTGTCGGCATCGATACGGCGCGCTTGTCCGCGCTCGTGGCGCGGCATGCGACGCCGGCCCGGATGGAAATCGATTACGCCGTCGGCAATGTCTTCACGAACGATATGGGCGCGGATTTCATTATCTGCTCGCACATGACGCATCATATGACGGATGCCGAAACGGTCGCCCTGATCGAATGGATGGAACGCCACGCGCGGCGCAGTTGGTTTATCTGCGATCTCAAGCGCGGGCTGATGCCCTACTGGGCGGCGCAGGCGGTTCTGGCGCTGGCGCCCGTCAACAGCATGGTGCGCAACGACGGCGCCTTGTCGGTTGCCCGCGCTTTCACGCGGGAAGAATGGCAAAGGCTGTTGTCGGCCGCGGGCATTGAGGCGGAGATCCGGGATTACTTCCCCTTCAGGCTCTGCGTCGAGCGGCTAAAAAATTAAGCCGCTTTATCTTTCTTCTTGGCGTTAGCGGCATCGAAGGTCGCGCGCGCGGCGCTGATCTCGCCCCAGTTCGCTTCGACCCAAACCATCAGGGCCTGCACGGGATTGAGGAGGCTTTTGCCGAGCGGCGTCAGCTCATATTCCACGCGTGGCGGGACTTCGGGATAGAAGTGGCGTTTCACGGCCCCGTCGCGCTCGAGGTTGCGCAGGGTGGTGGTCAGCATGCGCTGCGAAATTCCCTGGATGCCTTTGAGCAAAGCGGAGAAGCGCAGGCGCTGGGCGGGTGCCTGGGACAGCGTATAGATGATCAGAATGCTCCACTTATCGCCGAGGCGCGTCAGCATCTCGCGGATGGGGCATTTGCTATGATCCTGATTTTGACAGCTTTTATCCATGGGTTACCTCTAAATAACTGACTGATTTTGTTGTGCCTTCTTTTTTTATACACGGCCTATTTATATTATCAAGTATAGAATAGTAACTAAAAAAGGAAAGTAGCCCATGGCAAAGCAAATTCTCGTGATCGACAGCAGCCCCCGCAGCGGTTCGTTAAGCCGCCGCTTCACCCGCGAGGTCGAGGAACAGCTCGTCCGCCAGCATCCGGAAGCCAACGTCGTCCGCCGGGACTTGTCGGCAAGCCCCTTTCCGCACCTGACGGAAGAAGTCATCACCGCCTTTTACACCCGGCCCGACCAGCGCACCGACAGGCTGCGCCGCGCCATCGCCCTCTCGGATGGGGCGGTTGACGAGCTGCTGGCGTCCGATATCATCGTCATCGGCGCGCCGATGTGGAATTTCAACATCCCCTCGTCGCTCAAAGCCTGGATCGATCATGTGGTTCGTTCGGGCCGCACTTTTAAATACGGCGCTTCGGGCCCCGAAGGGATGGCGGGCGGCAAGAAGGCGATCGTCGTCCTGACCAGCGGCGGCGTCTATTCAAAAGGACCGGCGCAGGTCATGGACTTCCATGCGACTTATCTGCGCTCGGTGCTCGGCTTTATCGGCATCACCGATGTCAGCTTCGTCCGGGCGGAAGGCGTATCGACCGGCGAGGAAGGTTTCAAACAGGCGGTCGCCGCCGCGCAAACCCAGGTGGCGCAGGCCGTCGGCGGCAGCGCCGCGTAAAGGAGATTGATATGACCAGACCAAGCCTCTTCGTCACCGGCGCGTCCGGCCAGCTGGGGAGCCGCACCGTCGATCTTCTCATAGCACAAGGCGCGAACGTGATCGCTGGAACGCGGCATCCGCCAAAGAATGGCAAGGTGCCGTCCCGCCGCGCCGATTTCGACGATCCGGCGAGCCTTCACGTGGCCTTTGAGGGCATTGACCGCCTGCTGCTGATCAGCACCGATGCCATTGGCCGGCGCGTCGCCCAGCATAAAGCGGCCATCGACGCGGCAAAAAAGGCGGGCGTGAAGCATATCGTCTATACTTCCCTGATCAACCCCGCGGGGTCGCCAGCGGTCTTCGCGCCCGAACATTTCGTGACGGAAAAGATGCTGGCCGACAGCGGCATTCCCCACACCATCCTGCGCAACAACATTTATACGGACATGCTGCTGATGAAACTGCCGCATGCGGTGGAAACCGGCATGCTGGCGGGCCTGGCCGGCAACGGCGGCGTCGGTTACGTAACGCGGGAGGATTGCGCGCGCGCGGCGGCGGTAGCCTTGAGCGCGTCTGGCAATGGAAACGCGACCTATGACATCACCGGCCCCGCCGTGATAACGCAGGAAGAGCTCGCGCAGATCGTATCGACCGTCAGCGGCAGACAGGTCTCCTACGTTGCCATCACGCCGGAAGCGCTGCGCAAGGCGCTGTCGCGGGAGATCGCGGAGCTTGTCGTGTCGCTGGAATATACCATCGCGCAGGGCAAGCTGGCGGTTGCGACGGGCGATGTGAAAAAGCTGACCGGGCGCGAGCCCCAAAGCGCGATCGCGTTCCTGCAGGAACATCGTGCCGCGCTGACCGGGCCGGAACAACAGAAGGCGCATCAATGACGCATCTTCCCACCTACTTCATCCCGCACGGCGGCGGCCCCTGTTTCTTCATGGAATGGGATCCGCCCGAGACGTGGCGGAAAATGGGCGGCTGGCTGCAAGGCATGGCGCGCGACGTCGGCGGCAAGCCCAAAGCCATCATCGTTATTTCCGGCCATTGGGAGGAAGAGGCCTTTACCGTCACCGCCGGGTCCCGTCCCGCGCTGATCTACGACTATTATGGCTTTCCGCCCGAAACCTACGCATTGAAATACGATGCGCCCGGGGCGCCGGAACTGGCGCAGAAGATCGTATCGCTGCTGAAGACGGCGGGATTGCCCGCGCGCATAGACGCTGGCCGCGGCTTCGACCACGGCGTCTTCATTCCCTTCAAGCTGATCTACCCCGATGCCGATGTGCCGGTCGTGCAATTGTCACTCCAGAAGGACATGGACCCGGAACAGCATCTCGCCGCGGGCCGGGCGCTCGCCTCCTTGCGCGATGAGGGCGTGCTGATCGTGGGCAGCGGCATGAGCTATCACAACCTGCCGAAGTTCATGCGCGGCGCCGGCTCGGACGACGCGCGGAAATTCGATGACTGGCTGACCGCCGCCGCCACGGCAGAACCGAAGCAACGTGACGCCCTCTTGGGTAATTGGGATGAAGCTCCGGCCGCCCGGCAGGCGCACCCGCGCGAAGAACATCTGCTGCCGCTGATGGTGGCCGCGGGCGCCGCTGGAAACGACGCAGGACGCCAGGTGCTGTCCGATACCGTCATGGGCTGCGCGATCTCGGCCTACAAATTCGGGTAAATCGGCGAAAGCCTCTGTCCTTTTTTCGCCTAATGCCTTATATTTCCTAGAGATTGGCTAGGAAAAGAAGGTGGAAAATGACCCCCGAAAACCAGCACCCGCATTTTGACCCGGCTTTCAGCAAGAAAGCGCATGCCTCGCCCGCACGCTCGCTCGCCAAGACCGTCAGCTGGCGCCTCTTGGGTTCCATCGACACTTTTTGCATCGCCTTCATCACGACGGGTCAGGTGAAAATCGGCTTCACGATCGCCAGCGCGGAAGTGCTGACCAAGCTGGTGCTCTATTATCTCCACGAACGCGGCTGGGCGCATATCACCTGGGGCCTCAAGCCGACGTCGTAATGGGCGTCAGGCGTGGCGCGCCGGCTGCTTCAGCGTGAAATAGAAGGTCGTCCCCTGTCCCGGCTCTGACTCGATCCAGACGCGCCCGTTATGCCGCTCGACGATCTTCTTGACGAAGGTCAGGCCCGCGCCGGTGCCGGTTTCCTTTTCGGACGCGTTGTGCAGGCGGCGGAAGATGCGGAAAACTTCGTCGCGGAATTCAGGCGGAATGCCGACGCCGTTATCCCGCACGTAAAAGACGTCCCTCTCGACCCCTTCCTTCGTCCCGACACGATCGAGAAATCCGACCTCCGCCGTGCGCTCCGCCTTGTCGTTGTACTTGATGGCGTTCGTCAGGAGGTTGCGCAGGGCCTCTGTCACGCGCAGCTTGTCGCAGACGACCTTGGGCAGCGGCTTGGGCACGATGATCCGTCCGTTCCGTTCCTTGAGAAACTGCTCGAGCATCAGGCGGATCTCGTCGACCACCGGGTTGAGGTCGGTTTCCTGCACCGCCATCTCCGTGCGCCCGAGCTGCGAGAAATAGAGCAGATCGGTGATGAGCTTCTCCATGCGCTGGCTGAGCTGCCGGAGCCGCAGCAGGCGCTTCTGGCCGTGCTCGTCCAGCTTGTCGGCATAGTCCTCCGACAGGAAGTTCGCCTGGATGACGAGCCCGCGTAGGGGCTCTTTCAGGTCGTGCGACGCGATATGCGCGAAATCGTCCAGTTCCTGGTTCGAACGCTCGAGCGCGTTGGTGTAATGCAGGAGCTCGGCCTCCGCCGCCTTGCGGTCAGTGATGTCGCGCGCGATTTTCGACGCGCCGATGATCCGGCCGGCTTTGTCGCGGATAGGGGAAATGGTGAGTGAAATGGGGACGCGGCTGCCATCCTTGCGCACGCGCTCGGTCTCGTGGTGGTCGATGCTGTGGCCCTCGCGGATCCGGGCGATGATGTTTTCCTCTTCGCCGCGAAGCTCACCCGGAATGAGGAAGCCCACGTTGCGGCCGACCGCTTCTTCAGGCGCATAACCGAACAGCCTCTCGGCGGCCTTGTTCCAGGAGGTGATCGTGCTGCCGAGCGTCTCGCTGATGATGGCGTCGTCGGTGAATTCGACGATGGCCGCCAGGAGCGCACGCGTGCTTTCGGCGGCGCGGCGGTCGGCGACGTCCCGCGCGAAGACGTTGAACTGGTATTCGCCGCCCATGTGCTGCGCCGTGACCGACACCTCGATGGGGAAGACCCGCCCGTCGCGCCTCATGGCGTCGATTTCGACCCGGCGGTCGATATAGGGACACTCCCCGGTCTTGAGAAACTGGGCCAGCCCCGCATAGTGCGACGGCCGGTATTGCGGCAGGATGACGGTCTCGGCGAGACGCAGGCCAAGGGCTTCGGCGCGCGTCCAGCCGAACATGATTTCGGCCTGCCTGTTCCATTCGGTGATGCGGTCCTGCTGGTCGACGGAGACGACGGCGTCAAGGGCGCTGTCGATGACCGCGCGCAGCCGCGCCTCGCTCCCCAGCGCTTTTTGCTCGGCTTGGGCTTTGCGGTAAGCCGCGACGGCCAACGCCACCCCGAGAACGAGGCCCGTCGTCGCCGCGACCGACCAGGCCAGCGCCTCGAAATTCTGTCCCGGATCGCGCCGGCACTGGGCAAAGGGGATGAACACGGCGGAGGCCATGCCGGTATAGTGCATGCCGCAAATGGCGGCGCCCATGACAAGCGCCGCGCCCGCCTGGTACAGGTGCCGCGCGCCGCCGGCCGCGCGGGCGAGCGTAAAGGACATCCACAGGGCCGCGATCGACGCGATGACCGCGACGACGAAGGACAGCACGAAGAACCCCGGCGTATAGCGGAGAGTGGCGTCCATCCCCATGGCCGCCATGCCGACATAATGCATCGAGCAGATGCCGACGCCCATGAGGATTCCGCTGAGAAGAAGCCGCCGCACGGGCAGCCGGTCGCGCGTGATGATGCCGAGCGCGCCCCAGGAGGCGACGATGGCCACGACCAGGGAAAGGAAAGTGACCCACGGATCGTAGTGTATCTCCATCGTCATCTTGTACGAGAGCATGCCCACGAAGTGCATCGACCAGATGCCGGCGCCCATGGCGAAAGCGCCGCCCCAGTGGAAGAGGCTGCGCTCACGCGCGCTGGTTGCGCCCACCATCATTTGCGAAATGACAAGAGCCGTGTAAGAGGCGGCGGACGCCACGACATAAGACAGGATGACGAGCGGGAATTGATAGGTCCCCTGCTCCGCCTCCGGCGGGATATTCATCGTGAAGAATGTATCCAGCATCTCTTTGCCCTGTGTATGTCCTGCCCCTTTTTCGCCGGGGAGAGAAAATCGAGCCAGACTGCCAAAACTTTCTTTTGATAGAAAGCGTTAATGGCTGCCTACCTCTTTTTAGGTATATGCAAATGGCCTCTGCTTCCAGCGAAGCAGGTTGACTTGGCTGGATAAAGCATGCTATTTTACCAATAGGTTAAATAAGCAAAGCGACTCGACAGAACCATGCAAGCCGACCCTCTCAGCCTGACACTCTCGGCGCTGGCCGATCCGACCCGCAGGGCCATTCTGGCGCGCCTCTCATCGGGCGAAACCTCGGTCACCGAGCTGGCCGCGCCTTTCGAGATGAGCCTGCCCGCTGTGACCAAGCATCTGAAGGTGCTGGAGCGCGCGGGACTGATCAGCCGCGGCCGCCATGCGCAGTGGCGCCCCTGCCGCTTAAGCCCCGAACCTCTCAGGGAAGTCGCCGATTGGGTCGAGCATTATCGTCAATTTTGGGAACAAAGCCTCGATCGCCTCGAGGATTATCTTCGCGACCTTCAAGCACAGGAGAAAAAAGATGGCCGAAAGAAAGATTAAACCCGCGCCCGACCTCGTATTGACGCGCGTGCTGGATGCGCCACGCGACCTTGTCTTCAAGGCCTGGACGGAACCCAAACACATGAAACTCTGGTGGGGCCCGGGCGGCTTCACCAACCCGCGCTGCGACGTCGACGCGCGACTGGGCGGCGGCATGCATATCGACATGCGGGGGCCCGATGGCAATATTTATCCCATGTCGGGGACTTTCACCGAATTTTCGCCGCCACAGAAGCTGGCCTTTACCAGCTCTGCGCTCGACGCCGCCGGCAAGCCGCTGTTCGAGGTATTGACGACCGTCACCTTCAACGAACGGCAGGGCAAAACCGAGGTCGTCCTCGAAGCGCACGTCACGATGAAGACGCCAGCGGCCGCGCCGCATCTGGCCGGCATGAGCGCGGGCTGGAACCAGTCGCTCGACCGCATGGCGGATTATGCCGCCTGCACCGCGCCGGAGGCTTTCACGACATCGCGCGTGCTGAGCGCGCCGCGCGACCTCGTGTTCAAGGTCTGGACCGAGCGCGAGCATCTGATGAAATGGTTCGGCCCGAAGGGATGCAAGCTCAAGGTCGGCAAACTGGACCTGAAGCCCGGCGGCATTTTCCACTACGCCATGACCGGTCCCGACGGCAAGGACATGTGGGGCAAATGGACCTTCCGCGACATCGCGCCGCCGGAAAGCCTGTGCCTGATCAGCTCCTTCTCGGATGAAAAGGGCGGCATCACCGTGCATCCCTTCGCCAAGGACTGGCCGCGCGAAACCCTGTCGCTCACCACGCTGGAAGACGTGGGCGACGGCAAGACGCGGCTGACCATCCACTGGGTGCCGTTCAACGCATCCGAGACCGAACGCAAGGTCTTCGCCGACAGCCACGCGTCGATGCAGGGCGGCTGGAAAGGCACGATCGACGTGCTGGAAGAGTATCTGGCGAAGATTTAAGCCGCCTTCTTTTCTTGTCCACACCGGCGAAAGCCGGTGTCCAGTTTATGCAACTTCTATCTCATGAATATTGAGATAGTGAATCCTATGAACTGGATCCGGCTTTCGCCGGGATGGGCTGGAGGGTGAACCCGCCGTTCGGGAATCGGCGTCAGGCCGTTCCCTTTTTCCATTTTTAAATTCCTTGTGCGACGGAGCGTGATTTGGCGGTAGCGTGCCCCCTCGCCGTGCGACGGGCCGGCTTACCGGCCCCTCATGAAATCGCGGAAACGCCAGTCCTGCAGCGACTTCCCACGCCTGACGGCCTCAATTCCATCGTCCCAAATTCATTTGCGTTATGGTAAAAAATAGCTCGCCCAAAAGATTTTGAAAATTGTTATTGACTTATGCTCCGTGGGAGAATAAACATATACTCCATTGGAGAATATAAAAAACCAATTTGAGCATAAAGCTCGATTTTAAAAACGCACAAGGCTTAGAGGAGCACAAGACGATGGGATACGGCAGATGGGACAACAACGACTGGGATAAATACGCGGCCAGCACGCGCGGCAAGTCGACGAGCCAGATTTTCAACGCCTCGAGCATGAAGAAGGACATGGATCCGCGCAACATCAAGGTCCGCGAGTCGCGCGATTCGGCCAAGAACCCCGACTCCACCCCCATCATCCTTGCACTCGACGTCACGGGCTCCATGGGCATGATCGCCGATACGCTGGCGCGAGAGGGCCTCGGCACGCTGGTTGAATCCATTCTCGACCGCAAGCCGGTTCCCGATCCGCATATCATGGTCATGGGCGTGGGCGACAGCACCTACGACCGCGCGCCCCTGCAGGTCTCGCAGTTCGAGGCGGACATCAAGATCGCCAGCCAGTTGAAGGAAATCTTCCTCGAGCACGGCGGCGGCGGCAACCACCACGAAAGCTATACGCTGCCCTGGTACTTCGCGGCTGAGAAGACCGATATCGATTGCGTCAAACACGGCCGCAAGGGCCTGCTGTTCACCTTCGGCGACGAGGAATGCCCGCCCGACATCCAGGCCGACCATATCAAGCGCGTGCTGGGCGACAAGATCCAGGGCGATCTTTCGACGAAGGACCTGCTGGAGCAGGTGTCGAAGAAATACGACGTCTTCCATGTCGTCATCGAGCAGGGCGACTATGCGCGCGCGCACAAAAAAGACGTCTACGACAGCTGGAGCAAGGTGCTGCCCGCCGACCGCATCATCTCGGTCAAGGATTATACGCAGCTTCCGGCCATTCTGGTCTCGGTCATGGAAGTCCATGCCGGCAAGGACAAGGACGAAGTGGCGAACAGCTGGCAGGGCAAGACGGTCGGCGTCGTCAAGGACGCCATCAAGAACGTGAAGCCCGACGGCAAGATGCCCGGCCTCAAGGTGCTTCCGACCATCAAGCTGAAGCTTCCCTCGAATCCGCCCAAGGCGGCTTAAGACCAACCGTTAAAGGACGAGCGGCAGCCCCTTTCGTCACAGAAAGGGGCTGCTTCTTTTTTAAGAATCCCCTCCCCCGCTCTGCGGGGGGAGGGTTAGGGAGGGGGTGAGCGCGTCCGCGCGTCACATGAATCGCTTTCCGCTATTGCGGAGAGACTCCCCCTCTCTAACTCCCCGCAGGGCGGAGGAGAGGACAAGGAAGAAAAGAAACGCTATATTGCTTCCTATGAAAACCGCAGATGTCGTCATTGGCGCGAATTTCGGGGATGAGGGCAAGGGCCTGATCACCGACTATTACGCCGCGCGGCAAGGAGAAAATGCGCTGGTCGTGCGCTTCAACGGCGGGGCGCAGGCGGGGCATACTGTCACCACGCCGGAAGGCCGGCGCCACATCTTCAGCCATTTCGGCAGCGGCAGCTTCGCGAGCGCCGCCACGTACTTGAGCCGGTTCTTCGTCTGCAATCCGCTGCTGTTCCTCAAAGAACAGAAAATCCTCAGCGCAAAGACGGCGATACCCACCGTCTATGCCGATGCCCGCGCCGCCGTGACGACTCCCTATGATATGATGATCAACCAGATCGCCGAAGAAGCGCGCGGCCATGGCCGTCACGGCAGCTGCGGCATGGGCTTCGGCGAAACCATCGAGCGCAACAGCCATGCCGAATTTGCCACCGTCTATGGCGATCTTGCCGATCGCGTCGAATTGAAGAAGAAACTGCGCCACATCCGCGACCACTGGACGCAAAAGAGATTGCAGGCACTGAAAGTCGCGGCGCTCTCCGAAAAATGGCGCGAGCGCCTGGCATCGGATGCCGTGATCGACAATTTCATTCAGGACGTCGCCGCGTTTTTACAGGCCACGCGAGCGGCAGCTCCGAACATGCTGGCCGAGACGAAACAGAAAATCGTTTTCGAGGGCGCCCAGGGACTGCTGCTCGACCAGGAGCGCGGCTGGTTTCCGCATGTCACGCGCTCTCACACCGGTATCCGGAACATATTGCCGCTGGCGGAAGAAGCGGGCATCGAAACGCTTAACGTTACCTATACCACGCGCGCCTATGCGACGCGCCACGGCGCGGGGCCGCTGCCCAACGAACTGCCCCAGCCGCCTTATCCGCGCATCAAAGATGAAACGAATGTCGTCAACGACTGGCAGGGCGCCATCCGTTTCGGCTGGCTGGATGCCGACCTGCTGGCCGCGTCCATAAAACAGGACCTGTCCGACAATCGCTCGAAACTGCGGCTGAAAACCGGCCTGGCCGTCACCTGCATCGACCAGGTGGAGGAGCAGGCGACCTATTTCGCGGATGGATTACTGAAAACCGCGGGGCGCGACGACGTGGCGGCCTTGCTGCAGCGCAGCACCGGCGCCGAATTTTTGATCACCAGCCGCGGCCCCTCCCGCGCGCATGTCTCCGCTGCTTGAACCACTCTGGGGTCGGGGGTAGACTGTACCTCCACGTTTTTAGTCCATCACTGACGGCCGGAATATGAGAGCTCTGCTGAAGATTCTCTTCTGCCTTCCCGTCCTCTTGTCGCTTGCCGCCTGTAGCGGCGAGAAGGCGCTCGATGCCTTTGTGCCCAAGACCGGCTACCAGCTGCGCCAGGGCATCGCTTATGGACCGGAGCCGCGCCAGAAGCTGGATATTTATATCCCCGACCATCTGAAAAACCCATCCTGCACTATCCTGTTCTTTTACGGCGGTCGCTGGTCGACGGGCGACCGCAAGCTCTATCGCTTCGTCGGGCAGGCTTTCGCCTCGAAGGGCTGCGTGACCGCCATCGCGGATTACCGCCTCTATCCGCAAGTGCGCTATCCCGTTTTCCTCCAGGACAATGCGAAGGCTTTTGTCTGGCTGCATGCCCATGTGAAGGACTATGGCGGTGACCTGAGCCGTATCTTCGTGGCCGGCCATTCGGCGGGCGCTTATAACGCGGTCATGCTGGCGGTCAATCCGGCATATATAAATCAGGCCGGCGGCAAAGCGTCATGGATCAGGGGCGTGATCGGCGTTTCGGGGCCTTATGACTTCCTGCCCTTCGATTCAGCCGATGTCATCGACATTTTCAGCCCCGAGAAAGACACCGAACTGACGCAGCCCATCCACTACGTCCATGCCGGCCTACCGCCGATGCTGCTGGTGACGGGCGCGGTTGATAGCCAGGTGAAGCCAAAGAATACCATCAACATGGCCAACAAGCTGCGCCAGTTCAACAACCCGGTCACCGTCCATATCTATCCCGACGCGCATCATGAATCGATCATCCTGTCGCTGCTGAACGGCTTTCGCGGCAAGACGCCGCTGCTGCGCGACATCGACAGTTTCATCCAGGAGCAAAAGTAAATGTTCGTCCTCAAGCACAATGACAGTTTCGCCATGCTGGATGAGAAGGGCAATATCCGCGGACTGAACGAGAAAGAGCACAATACCGCCGACGGGCTGATCTGCAAGGACATGCGCCTGGTTTCCCGCGCCATACTGACCGTCAACGGACAGGAACCGCACAGCGAGTACGCCGATGTCGATGACGACAATGTCGTCTTCACCGCGAAGCTGAAAGCGGGCGACCTCGGCATTACGCGCAGTTTCGTGCTGTTCAACGACAACCTCTATGAGAAGATCGAGGTGAAGAATAACGGTTCGGCGGCCGCGGCGGCGAAGCTCGATTACAACTATGAAGCCGATTTCAAGGACCTGTTCGAGGTGCGTGGCTGGGAGCGCAAGAAGAAAGGCACAGCCGAAACGCCGAAAGCGGATAAAGACGGCACGACCTTCATCCATAACGGCGCGGACAATGTCGTTCGTCGCGCGAAAGTATCTTTTTCTGCGGCGTTTGGCGCCGATCCCGGCACCGCTCATTTCAATCTGGCTCTGGCGCCCGGCGAAACCAAAACCATCTACGCGCGTCTCGGCAAAGATAATGGCGACGCGCCGGTCTCCGAAGCCGCCTTCAAACAAGCCAAAGCCGGCGCGATGGATTTCATCGAGGAGCAGATCGCGCGGCGGCCCGCCATCACCTCCTCCAATGCCGCTTTCGACAACTGGCTGCGCCAGAACGCCGCCGATATCGCGCTGCTGACGACGGAATTCCCCACCGGCCCCTACCCTTGCGCCGGCATTCCCTGGTACTCGACGCCCTTCGGGCGCGACGGCATCATTACCGCTTTCCAGATGCTGTGGCAGGACCCGGATCTCGCCAAAGGCGTGCTGACCTATCTTTCCGATCACCAGGCGACCGAGACCAGCAAATTCCATGACAGCGAGCCCGGCAAGATCATGCATGAAATCCGCCAGGGCGAGATGGCGGGCGCCAAGGAAGTGCCGCATGCGCCTTATTACGGCACGGCGGATGCGACGCCCCTGTTCATCAGCCTCGCCGGCGCCTATTTCGAGCGCACCGGCGACGAGGCTTTCCTGCGCAAAATCTGGCCGAATATCGAGGCGGCGCTGGAATGGATCGATAAATACGGCGACCGCGACGGCGACGGTTTCGTCGAATATTACCGGGGCGAGGAGAGCGGCCTTGGCAACCAGGGCTGGAAGGATTCGAACGACAGCATCTCGCATGCCGACGGAAACCTGGCGCCCGGCTCCATCGCGCTTTGCGAAGTGCAGGGCTATGTCTATGACGCCAAGCGCACGGCCTCGCAGATCGCGGCGGCGCTTGGCAAAGCCGATGTCTCGACGCGCCTCGCGAAGGAAGCGGAAGATCTGGCCGAGCGTTTCGACAAGGCCTTCTGGTCCGACAGCCTTGGCACCTATGCGCTGGCGCTCGACGGCGCGAAGAAGCCCTGCCTCGTGAATTCCTCGAACCCCGGGCACCTGCTGTTCTCGGGCATCGTGCCGCCCGAACGCGCGGCCAAGGTCGCCGACAAGCTGATGGCGCCCGATATGTTCACCGGCTGGGGCATCCGCACCCTGTCGTCGAAAGAAAAGCGCTATGAACCCGTGAAGCCGCCCGAAGGTTATCATAACGGGACAGTATGGGTGCATGACACGGCCATCGCGGCCGCCGGTTTCGCCCGCTACGGTTTCGAAGACAAGGCGGCACAACTGCTGACCGCGCTGTTCAACGCGGCCGCCCATTTCCCGCGCATGCGCCTGCCCGAATTGTTCGGCGGACTGCAGAAAGAAGCCGGCAAGCCGCCCGCGCTTTATCCCGTCGCCTGCAACCCACAGGCCTGGGCGAGCGCGTCGGAAAGCCTGATGATGCAGGCAATGCTGGGCATCAAGATCGACGGGCGCACCAAGACCATATCGGTCGACAACCCGCAACTGCCCGACTGGCTTGACGCGCTCTCCATCAGCGGCCTGAAAATCGGCGATTCAACCATCTCGCTCGAATTCCGACGCGAGAACGGGCACACCGCCGTGGAATGCATCGAAAAATCACCGGGCGTGACGTTCAAATCGTCGAGCGCACAAGGCCACGCGCCGCAGATGAAGCGGCATATTTAATAAATACTTCAATGCCAGCATCGCCGCCCCTTCTCCTCTCCTTTGGGGGAGGAGATTCTACCCTAACGGCCCAATACCGAGGCGCTCCAATAGAAAATCGATGAGGTTGAAAAACCGCGTGCTTTGCGCCTTGCGCTCGGTGATGGCGACCTCGAGCTCGGCGGCGACGCCGTCGGTGTCGGCAGTGCGCACTTTGACCTGCAGCGAATGGACGAAGGCTTTTTCCCGCGGGTCCTTGCGCCCGTCGATCATGGTGATGAACTGGCCGAACCAGGGAATGAGCGCGCGGTGCAGCGGGTCGACGACCTGCGTCAAAAGCTTGTCGACATCCTTGGGATTTTTGAGGTCGTCGAAGAACGCCATCTTCTGCTCGTTCGTGACGTTATAGGCCTGGTCGAGAGCGGCGAAGGCCTTGTCGACGAACTTGCGCTCCGACGGATGATAGACGCCGTCGGACATGATGATCGCGATGATGCAGCGCCACATGTGGAAGTGGCTGTTGTTCAGCTTCGGCCGGCGCTCGGCTTGTTCAGATGGTTCGGTCATCCCGGCCCCAGCTGATACGGCGCCGCCACCGTTTTGTCGAGATAGGCGAGCGACCCAAAAAGGAATTCGGAGACGGACTGGTAAACCTTCTTCTGCTCCGGCGTCGCGTCGGGCCGCGCGTAGGTGGCGATGACGGTCATGCGGTGCAGCGCCATCAGCGACGAGAGCGACATATTCAGGCGGCGGTCGCGCAGCCAGATGATGACTTTTTGAAAGTCCGCGAGTGTATTGATAAGCACGGGAATTTCCTCGTACTTGACGACCTCGTCGCCGTCGATGGATTTGTCGCGGCTGAAGGGCACATCCTCGGCCCGCGTGATGCCGACGAATTCCGGCTTGCCGCAGCGGTCGATCCAGCGGAAGAAGCCGGTGAGCATCGTGTTGCGGCTGACCTCGTCGAGGTGCTTTTCGAGCCCCGTTTCCTCGCACAGTTCGCGCGCCATGGCGCGGGTGATGGCCGTACGCAGATCGCCCGACTCTCTCGCGATCTCGATATCGGAATAATTCATCGAGCCCGAACCGCCGAGGGTGACGGTATGCGAGCCCACGGCCTTGGTTGAACCCTGGAACAGCATGGCCACGCGGCGGTTCTCGGTGATCAGCAGCGTCGTGACGCCAATCTGGCCTGGCACCGTCTTGTACATATCGGGTGCGAAGCGCACGCCGGCGCGGCCGTCGATGGTTTCCTCGACGATGGGAAAGTTGGTGGTCAGGTCGGCATAGACTTCCTTGTCGCCCTGGATGTTGTTGCGCAGGATGCGGCTGCGGAATGCTTCTTCCGTCATCAGAGCGTCGAAATAGAAGGATTTGCGCAGGATGATCGGCCGTTCCGCCGCGATCGCATCCGCCGTGTCGTGCATCGACAGTTTCACGCCGTTTGTCGTGTGCTGAAGCTTGTTGCCCACGCGGATTGCGATATATCTCAATTGATGGCGCGAGCGGATGAAATTCATCGGCGCCGTGTCTTCGTGGAAGGCGAGGCGCGGGCGCAGCATCAGGGCGTCGTCGGTGCGGTCGCTGACCAGCGGGCTTTCGCGGCACAGGCCCTTGCCGAGGATGGGGTTGCGAAAGCCGTAAGGTTCTTCCGCCGCGCAGGGGAAGACATTCGACATGAGGAAGCTCTGCTCTTCGCCGGCAATATGCGTGCTTGCCTGCACCGAATATCTCACCCTGCCCTGCGAAGGCCGGTAGTCGGCGGGTAGAATCGACATATCGCCGCCGAACTGGGCGAGGATAATGCCGAGGGCCGCGGCGGTCGCCAGGATGTCCCAGACGGTGTGAAAAGAGGCCAGCGCGTAAAAAAGCAGCCCGAAGGCGAGCGCGGTGATGATCAGGCTTTTGCGATAATCAGCGTCCCATTTGCCCAGAAACAGCATCAAATCCCACCTGCCCTTGATATTTCGATAGAAGTTCAGGTATTTGACAGGCAGGGGCATTGCTCTCGACCGTAGACGCGACAAAACGGAGTGGCCTTCTTGGGCGGGCCGATAGATATATAAGCATGATTCCCGCGATCGGCGAACGGGAGATTGAATAAGGAAATATGCAAATGGCGGCGAACAGCCCCTTAACCGTTGAAATCACGCGTGGCCCCGCCGTCGAGAGCAGCCATGCCGTGCATGCCCTCGTTATGAACGGGCGCGGCGAAATTACGGCGGCTTACGGTAATCCGCGCCGCCTTACCTTCCCGCGCTCCTCGCTGAAGCCGCTGCAGTCCCTCGCCCTGGTCGAAAGCGGGGCGGCGGACGAAGCGGGCATGTCGACGGCGGAACTGGCGCTCGCCTGCGCCTCCCACAGCGGGGAGGAATTTCACACCACGACGGTCGCCGGCTGGCTGAGGCGCTTAAGCTTCAGCGATGCCGACCTGGAATGCGGGGCGCATGCGCCTTACGCCGCCCCCTGCGCGCCCGCCACCATCCTTTGCAACAACTGCTCGGGCAAGCATACGGGCATGCTGACGCTGGCGAAGTTTTTAAAGGTCTCGCCGAAGGACTACGTCAACCCGCTTCACCCGGTGCAGCAGAAAATCCTCGCCGCCATTTCGGAGATGTGCGGGCAGGCCCTGACCCCCGCGGGCTGCGGCATCGACGGCTGCTCCGCACCCAATCCGGCCATGCCGCTGGAAGATCTGGGCCGCGGCCTCGCCCGCCTGATGAACCCCGCGGCATTTGACGCGAAACGCAAGGCCGCCTGCGCGCGCATCTTCGCCGCGATGACGCAGCACCCGGAACTGGTCGGCGGCACGGGCCGCATCGACACGGTCCTGATGCAAGCCGCAAAGGGCAGGATCATGGCCAAGGGCGGCGGCGAGGCCGTGCATGTCGCGGTCATACCTGAAAAAGACGCGGTGATCGCTTTGAAAGCGGAAGACGGCGCGGGCCGCGCGTCGCAGGCGGCGCTCGTCCATTTGCTGGAACGTCATGGGCTTGCCTTGCCCGAGGTGCTTGGAGCGGTGCGGAACATCGCCTTCCCGGTGCTGAAGAACTGGCGCGGGCTAGACGTGGGACAGATCAGGATGGGAAAGACATGAGCAAAGAAAAGATACGCTGCGGCTGGGTCGGCACCGGCAAACCCTTCTACGAGGAATATCACGACACGGAATGGGGCGTGCCCGTCCATGACGACCGCAAGCATTTCGAGTTCCTGATCCTCGAAGGCGCGCAGGCGGGATTGAGCTGGGAGACGATCCTGAAACGCCGCGAAGGCTACCGCAAGGCCTTCTGCAACTTCGACCCGAAGAAGGTGGCAAAACTCACGGACGCCGATCTCGAAAAGCGCCTGCTTGACCCCGCCATTATCCGCAACCGGCTGAAGGTTTTCGCGACGCGCAAAAACGCCATCGCCTTCCTCGAAATCCAGAAGGAATTCGGCAGTTTCGATGCCTATATCTGGGGCTTCGTCGGCGGCAAGCCGATAAAGAATTCACCCAAGACACTGAAGGACATCCCGCCGCGCTCGGCGGAATCGGATGCTTTGTCGAAAGACCTGAAAAAAAGGGGCATGACCTTCGTGGGCTCGGTCATCATGTATGCCCATATGCAGGCGACCGGTTTGATCAACGACCATATCGTCAGCTGTTTTCGGTACAAACGTTAAAAAATCAGGCCCTTGACTCGCGCCGCGATTGATGGCGAACTGCGCTCCTTATTCTTATTCGTCATTTCAAGCAAGGAGCCATACGCCCATGACCGAACCGACGCCCCCGAAACAGCCGAAACAACCCGAACCCCCGAAGCAGCCGCCCGCGCAACCGCCGCGCCGTCCGCGTCCGCCCGGTTTCTGCCCGGCCTGCGGCAGGGGCTAAATGCCGCGTTGCGGCCTGTCGCTGTTCGGCGACGAACGATATCTTTCCGCCGCGCGCCCGCTGTTATCGTCGGTTGAGGCGGCGGAATGGTCTGTCGATTCCTTCGCGCAGGATGATGTTGTCACCGAAACGGAAGGCCTGCTGGACGGCTTCGCGGAAAAAGGCCTGCTCATCGGCCATGGCGTCGAATATCCGCTGCTGTCCGAAAATGCCGCGGGCTTACGCAGCCAATGGCTGGAAAACCTGGACCGTGAAACGAGCGCGCGCAAATATGCCGGCATTTCGGTCCACTTCGGCTTTTCCGCCGGGTGGGAATTCGTCGAAGGCGCGCCCTTGCCGGTGCCTCTTTGCGATGCCGCGCTGAAGACCGGCAAACGGGCGATGCGGGATCTTTCCGCCGTCGTCGATGCGCCGGTCGGCATCGAGAATCTCGCGCTTGCCTTTTCAAAGAAAGATGTCGCGGACCAAGGCCGCTTTATCGATGAGCTGCTGCGTGAGGTCGATGGCTACCTGCTGCTCGACCTGCATAATATCTACTGCCAGTCGGAAAATTTCGGCGTGCCGGTCCTCGATATCGTCAAGACCTATCCGCTGGACCGCGTGCTGGAAATCCATGTCGCGGGCGGCTCCTGGTCGGAGCACGGCGATCTCCGCGTCCGCCGCGACACGCACGATGGGCGCGTGCCGGATGCCGTCTTCGACGCGCTTCCCAAAGTCATGGCGCTGTGCCCGAACACGCGCTTCGTTATTCTTGAAAAGCTGCCCTGGTCATTCACGGACGAGGACGAGGCCCAAGGTTTCCGCGACGATTACCTGCGCCTGACATCGATGGTGACGCATGCCAAAGCCGCCGCCTGAGCCCGCGCCCGTCGCCCGCTTCCAGGACCGGCTGCTGGAGCTGCTGGCCGCCGGCAAGACGCACGAGCAAGTCCGCGCCGAATTGCTGGCGGACGAAAAGCTGAAGGAATTTCACGCTTATGTCGAAGCCATGGAGCCACACATGCTGGACGTGGCGGCGGAGCTGGTGAGGAAATGGGGTACGAGGGGGAAGCCGTCCTAGCGCTCCGTCATCCCCGCGAAAGCGGGGATCCCGTCGAAATCTGAGCGGGACTTGCTACACGAGATTCCCGCTTTCGCGGGAATGACGGATAAATTATTTATGCGGCTTGGGCGCGGGATTGTCTTTGAACGGCTTCAGCAGCTTGCGCACTGTCGCCATGTCTTCGCTGCCGACCGCGCAGACGGTGTCGGCGCCCCCGTAGTAGACGTAGAGTTTTTCGTTGTCGATCACCGCGCCGCAGGGGAAGACGACGTTGTTGACGTCGCCTTTCAGCTCATAATCGGCCTCGGGCCGCAGCGAAGGCGCTTCGGTCTTGGCGATGATTTTGCGCGGATCGTCCTTGTCGAGCAGCATCAGGCTGATCGTCCATTTCATGTCTTTGGAGATGGAGGAATAGACCAGCAGCAGCCCCTCGGGGATTTCGATCGGCGGCGCGCCGGGTTCGACGCCGAAGTCTTCATAGCCGTTCTTCTGCGGGCCGATGAGCTGGTCGGGACCGATGTCGCGCCCGGCCCAGAGCTTCTTCCATTCGTTCGCGTCTTCGAAATTTTGCGGCGCGGGCGTCATCATCGTGCGCTCGATGCCCTGCTCGTCCTTCCAGAGGAACCAGAGTTTGCCGCCGCTTTCGAACACCGCGCCCGCCTTCGAGGTGCGGTCGGGGCCAATGACGCCGTGCTTCTTGAATGTTTTGAAATCCTTGGTGCTCGCCATGGCAATGCGGATGCCGGTCGCGGCGTCGGGTTGGCCCAGCCCTTTGGCGAGTGCGGTGTAGAAGATGTAATAGGTGTCGCCGACCTTGGTGATGCGCGGGTCCTCGACGCCGAATTTATCGTAGGGCTGATCGGGCTTGATGGCTTCGGCATCGACGAGCGTGAAGCCGCCGTCGGGCTTCTTCGACTCCCACAGGCTCAGGTGCGAGGTGTATTTATCGTCGAACTGGTTGACCTTGCCGATCTTGGTATAGCCGCTCGGCACCGAGCGCACGAGGAGGATAAAGCGCCCGTCATCCAGCTTTACTGCGGCAGGATTGAAAGTGGCTCCGAGTGTCCCCGATGGGCTGACGATGACGCCGTGTCGTTGCATACCTGTTTTTCCCTCAGATCAAGCGTGCGGTCATGCCATTTGTGCAGCGTGTTGCGATGGCCGACGCTGACAATGACCGCTTTTGGAAGCTTCATGCGTAAGAGCCCATAAAAATACGCTTCGGAGGGTTCGTCAAGTGCCGATGTGGCTTCATCAAGGAATACAATGTCTTGCCTCGACAAAAACGCCCGGAAAAACGCCACCCGCTGCTGTTCGCCCAGCGACAGGATGTGATTCCAGACCTGCACCTCGTCCAGGCGGTCTTCGAGATGGCCGAGCTGGCAGACCTTCAGCAGCGACCGGATATCGGCGTCATCCACGGCTGCGGTGCCGGGGTAGATCAGCGCCTGCCGGAGCGTGCCGAGCGGCATATAGGGCTTTTGCGGCACGAACATCTTATTCGCGTTGGCCGGCAGGGAAAGCCGCCCCTGCGCATAGGGCCAGATGCCGGCCATGGTGCGCAGAAGCGTGCTTTTCCCCGAGCCTGATGGTCCCTGGATAAGAAGGGCTTCGCCTTCCTTGACATGGAACGAAAGATCTTTCAGCAGCTCGTCGCCGGACGGCAGCCGGACATGAAGCCCGCTCGCGGCGATCGCGGAACCAGTTGCCGCCGTGATCTGGAGGCTTTCGCTATCCGCCGCGGCTTTCACCCGTTCGACGCCGGCGTTAAAGCCGCTGAGACGGTCGATGACCGCGCGCCAGGTCGCGATATCCATGTACGAGTCGATGATAAAGGATAAGGATCCCTGGACCTGGCCAAAAGCATCCGCTGTTTGGGTCAGCACGCCCAGGGAACCTTTTTTGGCAAAATAGGCGGGTGCGAGAACCAGATAAGGAAAGATGATCGCGATCTGAGAATATCCGTAGTTAAAGAAGTTCAATTTCTTCTGGCGGCGCATGATGCCCCAGAAATTGTCGACCACGCTTGTGAAGCGTCCGGAGAAGTTGGTTTTCTCGGCCGTTTCGCCCCGGTAAAAGGCGACGCTTTCGGCATATTCACGCAGGCGTATCAGGCTGAAGCGGAAATCCGCTTCATACCGCTGCTGCTGGTAATTCAGGCCGACGAGAGGACGGCCGATCCATTTCGTCACCCATGTGCCCACGACCGCATAGGCGAGCGCTGCCCACAGCATATAGCCCGGAATATGGATGGCCGTCCCGTGAAACGAAAAATCAAGCGCCCCGGAAAGCCCCCACAGGATGGTGAGAAACGAAAAGAAGTTGACGACGTTGCTGAGCAGGCCCAGCGACAGGCCGAGTGTCAGGTCCACGAATTTGTTGATGTCTTCGCTGATACGCTGGTCGGGGTTGTCGGCGGGGTTGCCTTCGACCTGGAGGCGGTAATAGGCCTGACGGCCCAGCCAGGTGTCCAGATAATAATTGGTGAGCCAGCGCCGCCATTTGATCTGCAACATCTGGTTCAGGTAGGTTTTGTAAACGGCGACCAGGATATAACCGAACGCCAGACCCGTAAAGACGAGCAGCAAATGCCAAAAACCCGCCGCATCGAAGTTCTGGATGGCGTCATAGAACTTTCGGTTCCAGTCATTGAAAAGAACGTTGAAGTAAACCGCGCCGAGATTGAGCCCGATGACCACCGCGAGTAGCCCCAGCGCCTTCCATTTTTCTTCGGAACGCCAGTACGGCGCGGTCAGTCTCCAGGCATCGCGGAAAATTTGCTTCATGTGTCTTCTTTTGAGATCAGGGCGCGGGAGGCTTCGACGGCTGCGCGGGTTTCGGGACGGGCTGCATTTTCTCTTCGCTTTCAAAGCCGAGCTTGTCGAGCCCGTGTTTCACGTCGGGACAGCTCATGAAGAGGTCCCACAGCAGGCCGGAGCGGTGGTTCTCGATCATCGCCACGATCGGTCCCTGATCGATCGCGAGGTAGCTTTTGGCGGTCCAGTTCCTGCTTTCGCAGAACGCGTCCGCAAAGCCATAGTCTCCCCAGAGTTTATCCCCGAGGTCCTCGTAGAAATGACGTAAAGCCTGCATGGAATATATGGGGGTGTAGGGGAAGGATGACAAGGCCGCAGTAGGTGCAATCACGCCTTTGTCGTTGGTCGGGGAATGGGCGTCGTAGCCATCCGGATTGTCACAGGCCGTTACGCCCCAGCAATCGGGCCCGTAACCCTTGAAACCCTTGGGATTATCAATGCAGTGCTGGCGGTTGAGCAGGGTATGGGCCTTGTTCTGCTCCCAATAGTCGGCGTGCCTGTCTTTCAGCAATTTGGGGTTCAAGCCTAGAAAAGAATAGTGGGAAAAGAACAGCGGACCGCCCTTATGGGGCCCCAATGGCAGCTCGATGCCGCTCACCCGGTCGCCATTTTCGAAATCGAGGCCGCGCGCCCAGCCCTTCTCATAGGGGACCGCATCGACCGCGTGGGTGGGCGACGAAGCGGCCAGCACATGGGTAATCAAGCATTCGTTCCAGCCGCGGATGCGGTGGTTCATGGCGAAATCGTGGTTCGGGCTCCAGTGCCAGTAGAGATCGTCGGTCCCGGGCTTGCGGTACCAGTCCCATTCCACGCCTTCCCACAGGCGGTTGATCTTGTCGCAGAGGTCTTTGGCCGCAGGCTCGACTGCGAAATATTGCCGCGCGGTGAGCAGTCCCATCATCAGGAACGAGGTTTCGACAAGATCGCCGCCATCGTCGAACTTCGAGAAAGGCACCACTTTGCCGGTATTGCCATTGAGGAAATGCGGAAAAGCGCCATGGAATTTATCGGCCTTGTCGAGGAAATCGACCATCTTTTCGAGATGCGCGAGCAGGTCCTTCTTCGCGATGAAACCGCGTTCGGCCCCCGCGACCAGCGCCATGATGCCAAAACCCGTGCCGCCCGTCGTGACGGTGTCGAGGTCATAGCCCCATTCCGCCTTGCTGGCGTTGCTGCGCTCGCGCGCCATGCCCGAGACGGGATGCGCGAAATCCCAGAAATATTTCAGCGTCTGCCGCTGGACAAGGTCGAGCAGCTCATCGTCGGTCAGATCCTTGCGGATCGCCTTGTCGTTGAAATCTTTCCGTGACATTCCAATAGCATAGCATTTTTCCCGTAATGTGAACACGGGGAATTTGACCCTTGAATACATTGAAAAATAAGCGCCCCTAGTCCTTCACCAGCGGCCGCAGCTTGAGCCTGCGCATGGGGGCGACTTTGCCCGCTGTGCCGTTCAGGAATGCGGCGGCGGCGCGGTCGGGCGCTTCGGATTCATAGAACAAGCGGGCGTTGATGGCATCGACCAGCTCGGTGTTCACGTCAGCGGCGTCCTTGAGGCAGGTGAGGCGCAGCGGCTCGCCTTCCCGCGCGATGGCCTTTTCGTCCTTGAGGCCGAGGATCAGCTTTTCGAGCTTGGTGCCGGCGTTGCTGCCGAGGATAACGTCGATCTGGACGCCGGGATCGGCTATCAGTTGCCGGAAGCATCGCGCCAGTTTCCTGTCATCGTCCCAGAACTCGCCCGCGCCGGCGACGAGAATATGCGCTGGCGTCTTATTCACGCCGATTTCAAGCATCATCCGGGTTTCATCCAGCGTCGGCAGCAGCATATGGTTTTCGAGATCGCCAAGGCGTTTGACGTCGTCGAGGCCATGGGTCACCATGACGCTCCCATTGTCATTGCCCCACAGATAGGTCTGCACCTTGCTGCCGATCTGCCCTTTGATGCGCTCGATGCAGCTGACGCATTTGATGCGCGCGTCGTGGAATTCCTCGCTGCCGTCGATCATGAAGATCGTCTCGCCCGCCGTATAGCCGCGGGCCTTGTCGCGGAAGTCCTCGATGATGCTGGCGTTGCGGGTCATTCATATCCTCTTTAAACCTGACATTATGATAAACAAAAGAGGTGAATCTTTTGTTAAGCCATTGATTTGATGATGTCATTCCCGCGCAAGCGGGGATCTCGATGAAATCTTGCACTGAAAACCCCAAGGGATTCCCGCTTGCGCGGGAATGACGCTGGTGGTGAACGCCGTAGGGAAAATCTACTGGCTGGCCGGCGAGTCAGCGGGTGGCGTTGGGTTCGCGGACGGCGGATGGACGGTGACACCGGCTATTTTGTCGCTCAGTTCCATCTTCACCATGCCGCCCATCACGTTCATCTGACTATGATCCTGCAGCAGGTAATTGCCGTCGGGCGCTTTCACCAGCTTACCGTCATCGTCGGTCACAAACGCATAAATTCCGTTGATGTGGATGACATTGCCATTGAGCAGCACGACGTCGATGTTTCTGGTCATGAGGTCCGCGTAATCGGCGTAATTTTTCTGGATCGTCATGGCGTCGCTGGGACTGACAGGCGCGTTCTTGCCGTCGGCCACGCTGCTTCCCGCCATCGCGGGAGATACCGTGCCCAGAAGCAGAAGTGTAGCGAGCATAAAGATTTTCATGGAGACCTCACTTATTCCACACCACTTTCGCCGATTGCACCGCTGCCGAACTTGAGCCGATATGGATGAGGAATTCGCCGGGCTCCCAGACATGTTCGAGCGCGCTGTTGAAGAACTTCAGCTGCTCGACCGTGATGACAAAGGACACTTCGCGGCTTTCGTCCGGTTTCAGCATGATCTTTTCAAAGCCGCGCAGCTCTTTCACCGGGCGTGTCACGCTGGCGACGGGATCGGTGATGTAAAGCTGGACGATCTCTTCGCCGGCATATTTGCCGGTATTCCGTATCGTCACCGACGCGGTCAGGCGACCGTCGCCTTCTACTTCGGCCTTGTCAAGCTTGACCGGCCCGTATTCGAAGCTCGTGTAGCTCAGCCCGTGCCCGAAAGGATACAGCGGCTCGTTCACGACATCGAGATAGCGCGACTTGAACTTGTCTTCATAGCCGCCGGCAGCGAGATAGGGACGCCCAGTATTCTTGTGATTGTAGTAAATCGGGATCTGCCCGACATTGCGCGGGAAAGTCGCGGTGAGTTTCGCGGCAGGATTGACCTCGCCGAACAATACGTCCGCGATGCCGTTGCCCGCCTCGGTGCCGCCGAACCAGACCAGCAGCATGGCGTCGGCATTCGCGTGCTGCCATTCCAGCGTCAGCGGCCGCCCGGCGAAAACGACGAGAACCAGCGGCTTGCCGGTTTCTTTTAGCGCCTCCAGCAAGGGACGCTGATCGGGCGGAATGCCGATGTCGCTGCGCGACGCGCCCTCGCCCGACATTTCCTGCGCCTCGCCGACGGCGGCGACGATAACATCGGCCTTTGATGCGATCTCGACCGCTTCGCGGATCATGTCGGAAGGATCGCGCGCATCGATGTCGATGCGGTTGTTGCCGTAAATGGCGAGGCGTTCGGCCCATTCCTTGCTGTTCGTGATATTGGCGCCCTTGGCGTGAAGCACTTTCGCGCGCGGCTGCATGCCTTCGAGCAGCGTGACGCACTTCTGCCAGTCGCCCGCGACTGCCCAAGTACCGGGCATATTCTTGCGGTCGTTTGCCAAGGGACCGATCAGCGCGATGGTGGCGGAGGTTTTCAGCGGCAGCAGTTGCCTGTCGTTCTTGAGCAGCACACAGCTTTTCGCCGCCATCTCGCGCGCGGCGGCGCGGTGTTCGGGCGAAAGGATTTTTTCGACGCTCTTGCCGCTGCAATAGCGGAACGGGTCGTCGAACAGGCCTAGCGCCTGCTTGGCTTCGAGGATGCGGCGGCAGGCGGCATCGACGGCCTCGGTCTTGACCCGGCCCTCCTGGATGGAGGATTTCAGCGTGCGCACGAAACCTTCGCCCACCATGTCCATATCGACGCCGGCATTGGCCGCGAGCGCCGAGACGGTCTGCAGGTCGCCCATTCCATGCGCCGACATCTCATTGATCGAGGTAAAGTCTGTCACAACAAAACCGTCGAAGCCCCATTCATGGCGCAGCAGGTCGGTCAGCAGCCACTTGTTGCCGCTGCAGGGCACGCCGTCGACTTCGTTAAATGCCGTCATGATGCTGCCGGCGCCGGCATCGATCGCGGCGCGGTAGGGCGGCAGGTAATATTCGAACATCTTGATACGGCTCATGTCGACGGTGTTATAGTCGCGGCCCCCGTCCGCCGCGCCATAGAGCGCGAAATGCTTGACGCAGGCCATGACCGTGTCGGGCTTCGACAGGTCGCCCGCCTGATAGCCGTGCACCATGGCGTGCGCGACTTTCGAGCCCAGGTAAGGGTCTTCCCCAGCGCCTTCGGCGATGCGGCCCCAGCGCGGGTCGCGACAGATATCGACCATCGGCGAAAAAACCCAGTTAACGCCGTCGGCCGCGGTTTCAACCGCCGCGATACGCGCCGACTTTTCGATCAGCGCCATATCCCAGGTGCAGGAGAGCGCGAGCGGAATGGGAAACACCGTCTGGTGGCCGTGAATGACGTCAAGGCCGAAGATCAGCGGGATGCCAAGACGCGTCTCCTTCACCGCGATATCCTGCCACGGTTTCACGTTCTGCACGCCCCAGAAGCCGAACATGCCACCGACCTGCCCCGCGCGAATTTTTTCAGAGACGTTTTTCGTCGTTTCAGGCCCCGTATTGGTGAAGCCGCCCGGCGCGACCAGGTTGAGCTGGCCGATTTTTTCGTCCAACGACATCTTGTTCATCAGGTCGTCGATAAAGGATTTCATGGCACTCACATCTTGCTCCTTCTCCCAACGCATGTTGGGAGAGGGTTGGGGAGAGGGATGTCCTGAACGTCGAATTCGGGACACTCCCTCTCCCTAACCCTCCCCCGCGACAGGCGCGGGAGAGGGGACTTTCATTCATATTCTGCTCCGGCAAATCTCGTACAACATTATCCCCGTCGACACGGCCAGGTTCAATGACTCCGCGCCGCCGGGCATGGGAATTTTGACGAGCGTATCGCACAGCCTCGCCATTTCGGGCGAGAGGCCCGCCTGTTCGCTGCCCATGACGAGCAGCAGCGGCAGGGCGTAATCAGCCTTGCGGTAATCGGTTTTCGTATCGAGATGCGTGCCGACGACGCGGCCTTTCCACCCCGAACGCCATTTCTGCACGTCCGGCAGCGAAGCCTTCGCGAGCTTCACGCGTGAGAACGAGCCCATGCTGGCCCGCACCGCTTCGGGCGAAAAAGCATCGCAGGTCTGGCCGACTAGGATAACCCCTTCCGCCTTCACTGCATCAGCGGAGCGGAGAATGGTGCCGAGGTTGCCGGGATCGCGGATGCCCTCAAGCGCGACCCACAAGCCGCCCTGCACGTCTTTCAGGTCCGCCCAGCGCTGCCGAAAAATGCCGATCAGCGGCTGCGCATTGTCACGGCCTGTGATGCGGCTCAGCAGCTCGTCTGTGACTTCGTATGATGCTGCATGAGTCTTGGCAGCGGCGGCGATGGCCGGATCGTCACCCGCGCGGCCAGAAAAAGCCAGCGTATCGAGCTGCCAGCCCGCCCCGAGCGCCTCATTCACGTGGCGCGCGCCCTCGACCATGAACACGCCTTCCGCGTCGCGGTTCTTCTTGAGGTCCAGCGCTTTCAGGCGCTTGACCGCCGGATTGGCGGCACTGGTGATGGTTTTCGGGTTCTGGTCCATGCGGGAAGGATTACAACACGGCAAAAGCCCCCTTGCAAATCCTAATCTTCTTCCCATTTTCAGGGCTTTATGTCATAACCTTCAACCTTGAAGGACAAGAAGAATGCTCAGCATCACGAACCTCACCTACAAAATCGGCGCGCGCACCCTGATCGAAGATTCCAGCGTCAACATCATGGACGGCTGGAAGGTGGGCCTGGTGGGGGCGAACGGCACGGGCAAATCGACCCTGTTCAAGCTGATCGCGGGCGAGCTGCATGCGGACAGTGGCACCGTTTCGCTGAGCCAGCGCCAGCGTTTCGGCATGGTGCGGCAGGATATCCCCGACACCGACACGCCGCTCATTGACATGGTCATCAACGCGCACGAGGAAATGGCCATGCTGTTGAAGGCGAGCGAAACGGAGACCGACCCTTACAAGCTTTCCGACGTCTACCAGCGCCTGATCGAGCTCGACGCCTATGCGGCGCCCGCCAAGGCGGCGAAACTGCTGACCGGCCTCGGCTTCAAGGATCACCAGTTGAAGGAGCCCTTCTCCTCCTTCTCGGGCGGCTGGCGCATGCGCGTGGCGCTCGCGTCCGTCCTCTTCGTCGAGCCGGACTTTTTGCTGCTCGACGAACCCACCAACCACCTCGACCTCGAGGCCATCATGTGGCTGGAAAAATACCTGGCCGACTATCCGCATACGCTGATGGTCATCTCGCACGACCGCGACCTTCTGAACAAATGCGTCGACCATGTCGTGCATCTAGAAAAACAGCGGCTGAATCTCTACACCGGCAACTATGACACCTTCGAGCGCGAGCGCACGGCCAAGCTGGGCCTGCAGCAGAAGATGTTCGAAAAGCAGCAGGCGCAGCGCGCCCATATGCAGGCTTTCGTCGACCGCTTCCGCGCCTCGGCCGCCAAGGCCGCGCAGGCGCAGAGCCGCATCAAGGCGCTCGAGCGCATGGACCTCGTCGACGCCGTCATTGCCGACCGCGCGATCCGCTTTTCCTTCCCCGACCCGGAAAAACTATCGCCGCCGCTCATTGCGATCCGCCAGGTCGACGTGGGCTATACCGAGGGCAAGCCGATCCTGCGCCGCATCCACGAGAATATCGACACCGACGACCGCATCGCGCTCCTCGGCGCGAATGGCAACGGCAAATCGACGTTGATGAAGCTCATCGCCAACCGCCTGCCGCCCATGTCCGGCGAAATGGTGCGGTCGGGCAAGCTGCGCATCGGTTACTTCTCGCAGCACCAGACGGAAGAACTCGACGTCAATTCGACGCCCTTCCAGGAAATGGCGCGCCTCACCAAGCAAAAGACCGGCGACTACAAGGAATCTACCGTGCGCGCGAAACTGGGCGCCTTCGGCTTTTCCAAGAACCTCGCGGATAACACCATCAAATCCTTAAGCGGCGGCGAGAAGGCGCGCTTGCTGTTCGCCTTCATGAGTTTCGACGCTCCGCATTTGTTGCTGTTGGATGAACCAACCAACCACCTCGACATCGATGCGCGTGAGGCGCTGGTGCAGGCGCTGAACAATTACGACGGCGCCGTGGTCATTGTCAGCCACGATCCGATCATGGTCGAGCGCGTGGCGGACCGGCTGTGGCTGGTGAAGGACGGCGCGGTGCAGGATTTCCACGGCGATCTCGACGATTATCGCGACTTCATCCTGCAATCGCGCCGCGAAGACAAAAAGGCCGAGAAGAAGGACAAGCCGGCGGAACTCGCGCCGGCCGCAACCGCTTCCGCGCTCGCGCCGAAAGTCTCCAAATCCACCCTCGCCCGCCGCGCGGCCGACGCCGAAAAGGCCATCAGCCGCCTGACGAAGGAAAAGGAAGGGCTCGAATCGCAGATGGCTGCGGCAGGATTCTATAACGATCCCGAGAAGGCCAGGCAGGCGAAAGAAAATTATGACCGCATCCTGAAGGACCTGGAAACCCAGGAAAGCCTCTGGCTCGAAGCCCAGGACCTGCGCGACGCCGCCGAAGGATAAAAGAGTGAAGAGCGGGCGTTTTAAGCCCGCTCTTTCCTATGCCTCTGGCTTATGTTCTTTTAAGTTTTCGGCGCTTCGATGGCCTGCACGGCGCCAAGGTACGGCAGCAGCGCTGTCTCCACGGCGCGCTCGCGATAGAGGGTCAATGCCTGAAGCATCAGCGGCGTAAAATATTCCAGCCGCGACGGATCTTCGGCGACCCATTCCTCCCCGTTCAAGGCAAAGGGATACCAGATCTGCTTGTCGGTCTGGCGCATTTCGACCAGCAGCCCGGTCGGCACATGCTGGGCGCGACGTTCGCCCACATTCAGGGTCCAGAGCCGTTCCCATTCAACAGAGGTATTTTCGCTGTCCATGATCGCCCCCAAACTCTCCCCATTATCTTTATCGTAGCATATTCGGCTTAAATCCCCGTGAACATTGCCTTGATTTTTAAATACTTTTTAGATGCATTCGCCTCAAATCATTCAACGCCGATTTATCCTGAAGGTTCCGGCCCATTCTGGGAAAGCTCCGCGCTCCTTCCATTGACATTAACCCTTTGATTTTTTACAGTTTCCCCGAAGCAAAACATTGTCGTTTTTTAAGTGGAGCAGGCCCTTGTCCGAAAAGCCGAAAAAGGAAGGACTCTGGAAGCGCATTGTCCATACCTTCCGCGAAAAGAAGGAAACCGCGCATTACAAGTTCAACAAGATCGGCAAGCTCCGCGTCCATGAATTCACCGACCCTGTCGCCGCCCGCGAGATCCTGCGGCAGGATGCCAATTTCGGCACGCCGCGCTTCGTCAAGAAGGGCATCGGGCGCTTCATCGGCAACGCGCTGATCCTCGACGAGGGCGAAAGCTGGCAGAACATGCACAACCTGATGGTCGATATCTTCTCGCCCAAGGGCGTGAACAAGACCATCGCCCCCGTCATCACCGACGAGTGCGACAAGATGATCGATCGTTGGCTCAAAGACGGCAAGCCCTTGGACCTCGAGCATGAAATGCGCGGCCTAACCGCAAAGGTCGTCATGCGCGTCGTCTTCAGCGACAGCATCAATGAAAAACAGGCGCAGGACATCATCGACGCTTCCACAGTCACGATCGAATCCTTCCGCAAGCCGCACAAGCTGACCGTGGCGATGCGCATGCTGGGCATCCACAAGGAATATATTCCGCCCATGAAGAAGACCTATAAGGAAAGCGCCGCCAAGATCGACGGCATCCTTGAAACCATCATCGCCGAGCGCCGCAAGCTCAAAGAGCAGCCCGACGATATCCTGGGCCGCCTGCTGGAAGCGACCGACGTCGCGACGGGCCAGCCGCTGACGCAAAAGCAGATCAAGGACCAGCTGGTCATGTTCATCGTGGCCGGCCACGAAACCACCGCAGTCGGCCTCACCTTCTCCCTGCACGAGCTTCTGAAAAACGACAAGGAGCTGAAAAAGGTGCAGAACGAGGTCGACAACTTTACGCACGGCCAGCGCCTGACGCCGGGCGATTACAACCGGCTGCCCAATGTGCGCGACGCTTTCAAGGAAGCGATGCGCCTACACCCTTCCGCTTACGAAATCGCGCGCGAGTGCGAGCATGACACGGTCGTCGGCGGCGTCCAGATCAAGGAACGCGATCTCATTCGCATCAGCGTGCTGGAGATGCAGCGCGCGCCGGATTTGTGGCAGAATGCAGCGGAATTCAAGCCCGAGCGTTTCAGGAAGGAACCCATGCCCAGGGCCTGGCTGCCCTTCGGCACCGGCCCGCGCGTCTGCTTAGGGATGACCATGGCGATGACCGAGGGCACCTTGGCCCTTGCGGAAATCTTCAACCGCGTTACTTTTGATGTGACCGAGAGACCCACGGGCGAGCAGCTTGTCTTCACGATGCGCCCGCTCGGCAAACTCGAGGCCACAGCAAAGGAAAGAAAGCCTAATCCCGCCCAACCCACACCATGAAACTGGCAAGCCCGCTCGATAAACCTGCTGGCATCAAGCAGCAGGACATCACCGTTCCCGGTTATCCGAAGCCCATTACCCTCGCTTATACAGAATGGACGCCGGAAGACGCGTATAAAGGCACCGTCATCGCCGTGCACGGGCTGACGCGCCAGAAGCGCGACTTCGATTTCATGGCGGCCACGCTGTCGAAGAACGGCTACCAGGTGCTGGCGGTCGACGTGCCGGGGCGCGGCGGCTCCTCCTGGCTGGGCGACCCGAACCTCTACAACCTCGATTTCTATGCCGATGTCTTCACGGCCTTCATGAAGCAGCTCGGCTTCACGCGCGCACACTGGGTCGGCACCTCGATGGGCGGGCTGATCGCGCTCAAGATGGCGGAGAAAGCCAAGGCGAAGCTGTTGCGGTCGCTGACCCTCATCGACATCACGGCCAAGCCCCACCGCGCGGGGCTGGAACGCATCATGGGCTATATCACCGAAGACCTGCCCGTGTTCCAGACGCCCGACCAATATCTCGACATCATCAAGAAGAACCTGCCGCTCGGCGATTCCACGCCGGACTATGTCTGGAAGCATTACGTCGCTCACCAGCTGAAAAAGGTGCCCGGCGGCTATGCCTTCCATTTCGACCCCAAGATCGCGCGCCGCGCGTCCGAGGATTTCAAAAAGGGCGTCGACCTCAGCGACGGCATGACAAAAGTCGAATGTCCGGTCGCGCTCGTCGCCGGCGGCGTTTCCGACATCTGCACCAAGGCCGAAATCGACGCCACCAAGGCGGTGCAACCCTCGCTTGCACTGCATGTCGTGCCCACCGCGGGCCATGTTCCTTCGCTCGCCGATGCTGCGTCGCAACAATTCATCTACAAGGTTATCGGTAGCGCCTGAGCCGAATATTTTTGGACACTGCTTCGCTGCGATGCAGCATGTCCGTTCTGGAAAGATCGCGGCGAAAATGAGCGAAAAAGAAATAAAATGAGTCGAAATGCGCAAATGAGCATTCGACTTTCCGGCGCCTTCGGCTCTATTCTGATCTCGCAGTTTTTGAAACGGAACAAATTTTCAACTGGTTAATTCGCGATAGAGACCAAAAAAGAAAAGGAGATGTTTCGATGCCACAGAAAAGCGCGCTCAACAGCAACGCGACCGTCCGCCACGAAGATGATTCCCAGACGCGCGTGACTTCTGCCCGCTCTTTCTATCGTAACGTCCTCTCGTCCTCGAAGAGCCAGAAGATCTCCGTCCTCCGCCCCGAGAAAGACAACCTGCACGCCAAGGAGCACGAAGCCTGCTCCCGCGCGACGGATTGATTCCTTCTGCAACCCCGGCGAAAGCCGGGGTCTTGAATATCTCAGCAATAATGGCGGACACCGTTTGAAGACGATATCCGCCATTCTCATTGATAGAACATAGACCCCGGCTTTCGCCGGGGTTTCGTTTTGTTATGATCCAAACTTCCTGTGAATATGCGGCGCTTTGGGCTTCTGCGGCGCATCGTCGTTGGCGGGCGGCAGGAGGCCTTCGCGGCGGAACAGGGCAGTCGCGTCCAGTTTGCGGCCCATCATATCCTCGAAAATCTTCTCGGGGTCCTCGGTGCCGCCGCGCGAATAGATAGTGGCGCGGAGGCGGTCGGCGGTGTCGCGGTCGTAAAGGCCCTTGGCCTCGAACTTCGAGAACACATCGGCTTCCAGCGCCTCAGCCCATTTATAGCTGTAATAGCCGGCCGCATAGCCGCCGCCGAACAGGTGGCCGAAGGCGGTCGACTGCGTGCCCGCTTCGCGCGGGAACAGCCAGGATTGCTTGATGACGCCGTCTTCGAGGTCCTCGACGCTCTTGATGGTTTTCGGGTCGATCGTGTGCCACTTCATGTCGAGCAGGCCGAAGAAAGTCTGGCGCAGGCCCATGTACCCGGCATCGAAATTATCCATCTCATGGATTTTTTTGATGAGCGCGGGCGGCAGCGGCTCGCCCGTGACCGGGTGCTTCGCGAAGGTATCCAGCACGTCCTTCTGCTTGGCCCAGTTCTCCTGCAGCTGCGAGGGCAGCTCGACGAAGTCCCACTTCACGTTGGTGCCGGTGAGCGAGCGGTAATCGCCGTTCGCGAGGAGCGCATGCAACCCGTGGCCGAATTCGTGGAACACGGTGCGGACTTCATCAAGCGACAGGAGCGTCGGGTGGCCCGGCGTCGGCTTGGCGAAGTTGCAGGTGTTGGTGACGATGGAAAATTCGTTTTCGCCCGTGTCTGAGAGTCCGCGGTTGCGGAAGGTGCTCATCCAGGCGCCGTTCCTCTTCTCGCCCGGCCGCGCGTAGTAATCGGCATAGAAGAGGCCGATCATTTCGCCGGTCTTCTTGTCCGTCACCTCATAAACCTTGATGTCGCCGTTATAGACCGGATATTTGCCCTTGGTCTCGGTCAGTTCGATGTTGAACAGCTTCTCGGCATGCTTGCGCAGGCCATCGAGAACCCTTTCAAGGTCGAAATAAGGGCGCACGTCTTCGAGGTTGACCTGGAAGGTCTCCTCTTTGAGTTTGCGCGCATAATAGGACAGGTCCCAAGGCTTCACTTCGGCGAGGCCATCCGTCTTCTGCGCATAGTCCTGCACCTTCTGCAGGAATTCTTCCGCCGCCGGCTGGTAGACGCTGCGGTTCTTTTCAAGGAAGTCGAGGACCGTCTTGCTGTCTTTCGCCATGCGCTCGGACAGGACGAAGGACGCGAAATCGCCGTAGCCCAGCAGCTCGGCCTTTTTCTGGCGCTGAGCCACCATGTCGAGCACCACCTGGCGGTTGTCGTATGGCCCGCCGAAGGCGATATCGCAGCGCGCCTTGTAGATTTCCTCGCGCAAGGCCCGGTTCTCGGCATATTCCGAGATGTCGATCGGCGGCGGCGACAGCTTGATGATCCATTTGTCGGGCTGGCCCGCTTCGACGGCATTGTGCTTGTACATGGCCTTGACGCGCTCGGGCAGGCCTTTCAGCTCATCTTCGTTATCGACGGTCTTCTGATAGCTCGCGGTGGCATTGAGGGTATTGTTGCGAAAAGTGGTGCCGAGTTCGGCGAGTTTCTCGTCGGCCGCGCGCAATTCCGCCTTCTTGCCGTCGTCGAGCAGCGCGCCGGAACGCACGAAGCCTTTATAGGTTTCATTCAGCAGCACCTTCTGCTCGGGCGAGAGTTTCAGGCTGGCGCGGTCGTCATAAACCGCTTTCACGCGCGCGAACAGGTCGGCATCCATCCAGATGTCGTTGCTGTGCTTGACGCCCTCGACCGAGATTTCGGTCTCGATGGCGCGCAGTTCCTGGCTGCTGTTGCCGCCCGAAAAATTGTCGAAGACGGCTGAAATGCGCGACAGGTTCTGGCCCGACAGCTCGAGCGCCTCGACCGTGTTTTCGAATGTCGGCTTCGCGCGGTTGTTCTTGATATCGGCGATCTGCTGCTTCGCCTCGGCCATCGCCGCGCGGAAAGCGGGCAGGAAATGCTCGGTCCTGATCTGGTCCAGCGGCGGCGCGCCATGGGGCAGTTCGGGCGGATTCAATAACGGATTCGTTGCAGGCGCAGCCGGTTTGGACATGAGCTTCCTCGTGACGTGAACAGAACGGATAATGTTGATGTGGAATTATCTTACGGGCAGCCACGGGTACGGGCAACGTGGAAAGAGATTGCCATAACCGGAGAATCGCCGCGTTATAGCCTTACCCACTTCAGCCGCAGCGCGTTTAGGATCACCGAGACAGAGCTCAGCGACATGGCGGCCGCCGCCAGCATCGGGTTCATGACGATGTGGAAGAACGGATAAAGCGCGCCCGCCGCGATGGGCACGCCCGCCGCGTTATAGACGAAGGCGAGGAACAGGTTCTGGCGGATATTGCTCATCGTTTTCTGCGACAGTTTGCGCGCCCGAACGATGCCCTGCAGGTCGCCCTTGACCAGCGTCACCGTGGCGCTTTGCATGGCGACATCGGCGCCCGTACCCATGGCAATGCCGACATCGGCCTGGGCCAGCGCAGGCGCATCGTTCACCCCGTCGCCCGCCATGGCTACAACATGCTTTTGTTCCTGCAGGCGCTTGACGGCGCCGGCCTTGTCATGCGGCAGCACTTCGGCCATGACATCATCGATGCCGAGCTGGTTGGCCACCGCCTCCGCCGTCGCCTTGTTGTCGCCGGTCAGCATCACGATGCGCAGGCCCGATTTTTTGAGCGCCTCGACGGCAGCGGGCGTCGTTTCCTTGACCGGGTCCGACACGGCGATGAGGCCGGCGAGATTGCCGTTGAAGCCAAGAAGCAAGACCGTGGCGCCGTTGGAACGCAGCTCCTGCGCCCTGGCCGCCAACGGCGGCGGGATCGCGATGCCCGCCTGCGCCATCATCGCGGCGTTGCCGAGCACGGCCGGCTTGCCATCGACATTGCCTTTTACGCCGAGGCCCGCCACGGCCTGGAACTGCGATGCGGAAGGAACGCCCCTGCCTTTCACCGCGGCGAGGATCGCGCGGGCGAGCGGATGTTCGCTTCCCGCCTCGAGCGCCGCGGCCAGATTGAGAACGGCGTTATCATCAAAGCCGGAGGCGGAAACCGCCGCGGTCACGGCGGGCTTGCCCATCGTCAGCGTGCCGGTCTTGTCGACCACCAGCGTGTCGACCTTCTGCATCAGCTCGAGCGCCTCGGCATTGCGAACGAGGACGCCTGCCTTCGCCCCCTGCCCGATGCCGACCATAACCGACATGGGCGTGGCAAGCCCGAGCGCGCAGGGGCAGGCAATGATAAGGACGGAAACGGCAGAGACGATCGCGAAGGCATAGGGCGGCTGCGGCCCGAACATGACCCAGTAAATGGCGCTGATGATGGCAACCGTGACGACGGCGGGCACGAACCACATGGCGATGAGATCGGCAAGGCGCTGGATCGGCGCGCGGCTGCGCTGCGCCTCGGCGACCAGCGAAATGATATGCGCCAGGACTGTGTCGCCGCCGACCTTTTCCGCGCGCATCAGGAAGCTGCCGTCGCCGTTCAGCGTGCCACCGGTGACGGCCGCGCCGGCGGTTTTATGAACCGGCATGGCTTCGCCTGTCATCATGGATTCATCGACGCTGCTGTCGCCGTCGGTCACCACGCCGTCGACGGGCACCAGACCGCCCGGCAGAACGCGCAGGATGTCGCCCACCGCAACCGATTCCAGCGGGATATCGTCTTCCTCGTTGCCCACGCGCCGGCGCGCCGTCCTGGGCGCGAGGTTCATCAGCCCGCGGATCGCCCCGCCGGTGGCCTTGCGCGCGCGCAGTTCCAGCACCTGGCCCAGCAGGACCAGCGTGGTGATGACCGCCGCCGCTTCGAAATAGACGTCCACCGCGCCGTTTTTCTGGCGGAAGGCCGGGGGGAAAATATCGGGCTTCAGCGCGGCGACGACGCTGTAACCCCAGGCGACCAGCGTGCCGAGCGCGATCAGGGTGAACATGTTGAGCTGCCCCGTGCGCAACGACCTCGCGCCGCGCACAAGGAACGGCCAGCCGGCCCACAGTACCACCGGCGTCGCCAGCGCCATTTCCATGCGCGAAATAGCCACGGGCGGCAGCCAGGCCAGTTCCGGGATCAGCCGCCAGGCGACCTCGAGCGCGAAAATGGGCGAAGTTAGCCCCAGCGCGCTGAAGAAACGTTGTTTCATGTCGGTCAGCTCGTCATCCGGCTCGTCTTCCGCCGACGCCACCAGCGGTTCGAGGGCCATGCCGCATTTGGGGCAAGTCCCCGGCCCTTCCTGGCGCACCTCGGGGTGCATCGGGCAGGTGTAAATGCCTTTGCCCCCCTTCAGCGCCGCAGAAGGCGGGGGCGCCGCATCATGTCCGCAGCAGGCATGTGCCGGTTCTTGCGGGGCCTTAGGCTCCGGCGCGGGATCGTGGCAGTGGGCATGGTCGCTGGTCATGGAAGGCTTAAGCGGCCTGTTTCGATAATTTGCGCGCGCTGACAGCGAGCGCTTCGGCGGCAAACAGGATTTCCTCCTCAGTGGTTCCGCGGCCCAAAGACAGGCGCAGGCTGCAATCGATATCGCGGTCGGACAGGCCGATGGCCTTGAGCACGGGAGAGGGCTTGCGCTGTGCCGAGGCGCAGGCAGCACCGGTCGACATGCAAAGATCACCCAAAAGATCGAGCATGATATCCTGCGCATTCACGCCGGGCAGGCGGATATTGAGCAGCCCGGGAAGGCGCGGAGTGCCGCCATTGACCGCGAAACCGGCGACATTCTCTTTCAGCTTCTTTTCGAGCAGGTCGGCAAGAGTCTTGAGCCGCTTGCCGTTCGCCTCCATTAGTGTTCCCGCAAGCCGGCAGGCTTCGCCGAAACCGACCGCGAGGGGCAAGGGCGGCGTGCCGGGACGCAAGTGCTGCTGCGCGCCGCCGAAGAACACGCGGTCAATGGCCACGGGCGGCTTCTGGCGCACATAGAGCGCGCCGACGCCGGCCGGGCCGTAAAGTTTGTGGGCGGAGAAGCTGAGCAGGTCGGCGTCGATATCGGCCACATTGAGCGGTATCTTGCCCGCTGCCTGTGTTGCATCGGTCTGGAACAGGGCGCCTGCCGCATGGGCGATCTTCGCGCATTCTTTCAGCGGCTGGAGAGTGCCGATTTCATGATTGGCGGTGATGACGCAGACCAGCAGCGTTTTGTCGCCGACATGTTTTTTAAGTTCCTCCGGCTGGACGAAACCGTCCTTGTTCACCGGCACGATTTTCAAAGTAAAGCCGTGTTTCGACAGATGTTCTGCCGTGTTCGAGACGCAGTTATGCTCAATCGCCGTGATGACGATTTCCTTGCGGTTCGTCGCCTTCGCGGCGACCCCGAGCAGCGCGAGGTTATTCGATTCGGTCGCGCCGCTGGTGAGGGTGATGCATTCAGGCCCGGCGCCGATGAGGGCGCCGATATTGGCTTTCGCTTCTTCCAGTTTGTCGGCGGCGGCGCGGCCATGGGCATGAGACTTCGCGCCGGGATTGCCGAAGCGCTCCGCGCCGAAATAGGGCGTCATCGCGGCCAGGACCGCCGGGTCGCAGGGCGTGGTGGAATGATAATCGAGGTAAACGGGCTTTTTCATGCGGCACCTGCTTCCTTGTGTTCTTCATGCTCGACCGCGCGGCGGGTCAGGCCGAGGCTCAGCAGTTCCGCCGCGACCGAAATGGCGATTTCGCGCGGATGCTTGCCGTTCACGTCGCCGAGACCGATCGGGCAATGGAGCTGTTCCAGCTGCTGCTTCGTCACGCCTTCGGCCATCAAGCGCTTTTCGAACCGAACGCGCTTCGTCTTTGAACCGATGAGACCGAGATAGGCGAATTTGCCCTTATAGGCCGCACGCACGAGGTCGTAATCGAGATCGTGGCTATGCGTCATCACGGCAACGTAGGTGTTCTCGTCCGTCCCGCGCAATTCGGCGGCGGGCGCGGAGGTGACGATTTTTTCACAGTTGTGAGGAATATCACGCGGGAATTCATTCTCGCGCTCGTCCACCCATTTCACGCGCACCGGCAGCCCGTCGAGCACTTTGGCGACTTCCTTTCCCACGTGCCCTGCGCCGAACAGGTAGAAAACCTGTTTCGCGGGCAGGAAGGGCTCGAGGAAAACCGTCACCGCACCGCCGCAGCACTGGGCGAGCTTCGGCCCCAGCGGATAATCTTTTACGGCAGGCCCTTGCGCGGAGGCAAGCAGCTGGCGCGCTTCCTCGATCGCCTGGAATTCGAGATTGCCGCCGCCGATGGTGCCGAACTGTTCCTTGGGCGTTACGACCATCTTCACGCCGGCTTCACGCGGCGTCGAGCCCTTGGCTTCGAGCACGGTGATCAGCACGCAAGGCTCGTTCTTCGCGGTCAGGCCGGTCAGCACCGGAAGCCATTCGTGGTTGACGTGGCTCATGCCTGCACCGCCTGGATCGCTTTCAGCACATTCTCGGGCGTGGCGGGCGCCATCAGGGGCGGCAAACAATGGGGCTTGCCGCAGGCAGCTACCGCGTCGCGGATGGCGAGGAAGGCGGATATTCCCAGCATAAGCGGCGGTTCGCCGACCGCCTTGGAACGGTAGATGGTTTCTTCCTGATTATCGCCGTCGAACAGCGCGACGCGGAAATCTTTCGGAATATCGCGGCCGGTCGGGATTTTGTAGGTCGAGGGGGCATGCGTCTTCAGCTCGCCCTTCTCGTTCCACCATAATTCTTCCGAGGTGAGCCAACCCACGCCCTGCACGAAACCGCCCTCGATCTGGCCGATGTCGATGGCGGGGTTGAGCGAGCGGCCCACGTCATGCAGCAAATCGGCGCGCAGGAAATTATATTCGCCGGTCAGCGTATCGACGATGACTTCCGTGATGGCGGCGCCATAGGCGAAGTAATAGAACGGGCGGCCCTTGGCCTTCGGCCGGTCCCAGTCGATTTTCGGCGTTTTATAAAAACCCGTCGACGAGAGCGACACGCGGTTAGTATAGGCGAGTTGCACCAGCTCCTTGAAGCTGAGCATCTTGCCGTCGACCTGCACGCCGGCGGGCGTAAAGCGCACATTATCCTTCTTCACGCCGAAATGCCCGACGGCAAAATCGATAAGCCGGTCGCGTATCGTGACACAGGCCGCTTCCGCCGCCTTGCCGTTGAGGTCGGAGCCGCTCGAGGCCGCGGTCGCCGAGGTGTTCGGCACCTTGGAGGTATTCGTGGCCGTCACACGCACCTTGTCGAGATCGATCTGGAACACATCGGCCACGACCTGCGCCACCTTGGTATGGAGCCCCTGCCCCATTTCCGTGCCGCCATGGTTGAGCTGCACCGTACCGTCCTTGTAGACATGCACGAGGGCGCCCGCCTGGTTGAGCATCGTCAATGTGAAGCTGATGCCGAACTTGACGGGCGTCAGCGCGAGGCCCTTCTTCAGTATCTTGCTGGTCCTGTTGAAGCGCGCAATTTCTTCCCGCCGTTTGGCGTAGTCGCCGGTCTTTTCGATCTTCGCGAAAATATCGGCGATGATATTGTCTTCGACGGTCATGCCGTAATGGGTAGTGCAGCGGTCTTTCAGCTTGCCTTTAGGGTCATAAAGATTGACCTTGCGAATGGCTTGCGGATCCTTGCCGAGCTGCCTTGCGATATCGTCGATCACATATTCCATCGCCAGCATGCCTTGCGGGCCGCCAAAGCCGCGGAAGGCGGTATTCGACACCTTGTGCGTGAAGCAGCGATAGCTGGTGACTTTCGAATTGCCGAGGTAATAGCAGTTGTCGGCATGGAACATCGCGCGGTCGGCGATGGCATTCGACAAATCCGGGCTCATGCCGGCGTCCGCGGCCTGCGTGAAGTCGATGCCTTCGATCAGCCCCTCGTCGTTGAAGCCGACATCCCACGAGATATGAAACGGATGGCGCTTGCCGGTCATCAGCATATCGTCGTCGCGGTCGAGGCGCAGCTTGACCGGGCGCTTCGACTTCCAGGCCAGCGCCGCCGCGATGCAGGCGATCAATGATGCCTGGCTTTCCTTGCCGCCGAATGCGCCGCCCATGCGCCGCACTTCGACCGTCACGAGATGATCGGGGATTTTCAGCATTTTCGCGATGAGATGCTGGACTTCCGACGGATGCTGGGTCGAGGACCAGCAATGGAATTCGCCGTTTTCGAGCGGCGTGGCCAGCGCGATCTGGCCTTCGAGGTAAAAATGGTCCTGCCCGCCAATATCGATTGCGCCGTGAAACTGGTGCTTCGATTTTTTCAGCACCGTGCTGTCGCCCTGCGCCATCACATAGGTGTCGCCGACGAACTTCTTTGCCTTGATGGCGTCATGGGTATTGAGAATGGCAGGAAGCGGTTCGTATTCGACAACCGCTTTCGCTGCCGCTTTACGGGCGATATCGACGCTGTCCGCCGCGACCGCGAAAATGGACTGGCCCGCATAAAGCACTTCGCTTTCGGCGAAAATCGGGTCGCCGCCGACCACGGGGGCCGCGTCATTGACGCCGGGAATATCCTTCGCCGTCATGACGGCATGCACGCCGGGAATAGAACAGGCCGACACGTCGAGCTTCTTGATCTTCGCATGCGCATGCGGGCTTTTGAGGACGTAGGCGTAGAGGCAGCCGCGCGGCTCGCGAATATCGTCGGTATAGGTCGCCTCGCCCGCGACATGCAGATGCGCACTGTCGTGCGGCTTGGCCTGGCCCATGCCACCGTCGATGCTGGCGTTGGTTTCGAGATCGGCCTTATTCAGCATAGCGGTAGACCTGCGTTTCCACGTCAGGCTCCGTCGTTTCGATGAAGAAGCGCTTCAGCAGGTTGCGCGCCACGTCGGCGCGGTATTTGGCCGAGGCGCGCATGTCGGTCATCGGCGCGTAATCCTTGTCCAGCGCGGCCACGGCCTTTTGCAGCGTGGCTTCATTCCACGGCTGGCCCTTCAGTGCATTCTCGGCATGCGTCGCGCGTTTGGGCGTGCCGGCCATGCCGCCGAAGGCGATGCGCGCTTCCACGACCTTGCCGTTCTGGATGTCGGCCGCGAAAGCGCCGCAGACGGCGGAAATATCCTGATCGAAACGCTTGGAAATTTTATAGACGCGGAATTGCACGCCAGCCGGTTTCTTCGGCACGATGATTTTTTCGACGATTTCGCCTTGCTTGCGGTCCTGCTTTTTATACGCGAGGAAGAAATCCTCGAGGTTCAGCGTGCGCGCACCCGCCTTGGAGCGCAGCACCAGCTTCGCGTTCAGCGCTATCAGCGGCGGCGGTCCGTCGCCGATGGGCGAGCCGTTGGCGATATTGCCGCCCACCGTGCCCGCGTTGCGGATATGCACGGAAGCGAAGCGTTTGAACATATCCAGCATAGAACCGTCGTAGGCGGCCAGCGCCTCGAAAGCGTCGGTATAGCTGACCGCCGCGCCGATCTCCAAACCTTCAGCGGTTTCCCGGATCGAGCGAAGGCCCTCGACATTGCCGGTGTAAATGATCACCGGCAGGTCCATGTGGAATTTCGTCACCCACAGGCCGACATCCGTACCGCCGGCCAGCATCGTAGCGTTTGGATATTGTGCATAAACCTCGACCAGTTCTTCGCCCGTCACGGGGGCGAAAAACTTGGCGCCGCCGGCCTCGTACGCAAACATCTTCTTGCGCTGTATCTTCTCCAGCGCATTCACGTCCGACGGCAGTTCGCGGTCTTTGGATTTATTCGCCAAGCGCGCGGCGTCGAGGATAGGGCGATAGCCGGTGCAGCGGCACAGGTTTCCCGCAATCGCGTCCTGAATGTCGTCGTCCTTCGCATCCTTGCAGTTATGCATGAGCGTGGAGAGCGCCATCACGAAGCCCGGCGTGCAGAAACCGCATTGGGAGCCGTGGCATTTCACCATTGCGTCCTGCACGGGGTTCAGCTGGCCGGTTTTGGATTTGAGGTGCTCGACCGTCACCACCTCGCGCCCGTCGAGCGTGGGCAGGAAGGCAATGCAGGCGTTGATGCTCTGGTAATCGACCTTGCCGTTGTTCAGGCGGCCGATGGCAACCGTGCAGGCGCCGCAGTCGCCTTCGGCGCAGCCTTCCTTGGTGCCGGTCAGATGAGCGCGTTCGCGCAAATACTGAAGCAAGGTCATGGAAGGCGGAAGGCCGGATACTTCCCGCAGCTCACCGTTCAGGATGAATCGAATGGACTCCGTCAAGGCTGCCTTCCAAAAACCAAAATAATTCCAAGACGATACCGTTTTTATAGGCACAAGTCATGCAAAATGTTAGCATGGTCGCCCATAGTTAACTGGCTCATATTGAAAGGGTTTTCAAGCATGGACGATGCATTTATCGAAGGCCTGCCGAAGGTCGAACTCCACCTGCACATTGAAGGCAGCCTGGAGCCCGAGCTGATGTTCAAGCTCGCCCAGCGCAACAAGATCAAAATCCCGTTCAAGAGCGTTGCCGAAGTGCGCAAGGCCTATAACTTCTCCAACCTGCAGGACTTCCTCGATATCTATTATCAGGGCATGAACGTCCTGCAGAAGGAGCAGGACTATTACGACCTGACGATGGCCTATCTGAAACGCGTGGCCGCGCAGAACGTCGTCCATACCGAAATCTTTTTCGACCCGCAGGGCCATACCTCGCGCGGCGTGAAGTTCGAAACCGTCCTCAATGGCATCACCCGCGCGCTGGAAGACGGCGAGAAGGAACTGGGTATTTCGTCGAAGCTCATCATGTGCTTCCTGCGCCACCTGCCCGAGAAGGACGCGCTGAAGACGTTGAAGGAAGCCCTGCCCTATACCGACAAGATTTACGGCGTTGGCCTCGATTCATCCGAGAAAGGCCATCCGCCCTCGAAATTCCGCAAGGTCTTCAAGAAGGCGAAGAAGCACGGACTCAAGCTCGTCGCCCATGCCGGCGAGGAAGGCCCGCCCGAATACGTCTGGGAAGCGATCGACACCATCAACGTCAACCGCATTGACCATGGCAACCGCTCGCTCGAGGACAAGAAATTGGTCAAGCGCCTGGTAAAGGACGAAACGCCCCTCACCGTCTGCCCCTTGTCGAACCTCAAGCTCTGCGTGGTCAAGGACATCAAGCTGCATCCGCTCAAGAAGATGCTGGAACTGGGCCTCAAAGCCACCATCAACTCCGACGACCCAGCCTATTTCGGCGGCTACATGAACGAAAACTTCAAGGCCGTCGCGAGCGGGCTGAAGCTGTCCAAGAAAGACCTCGAAACCATCAGCCGCAACAGCATCGAAGCCAGCTTCCTCAAGAAGAAAGAGAAGAAGAAGCTGCTGAAGAAGCTGAAAGCATATATGGACCAGACGGCGAACGATCCCGCGCCGAAGGCGAAGGTAAAGCTGAAGGCGAAGGCCTAAGACCTAAGACTGCAATTCCCCTTAAGTACCACCCCGGCGAAAGCCGGGGTCCAGTAGCGCGTCTGCGCGTCAATGATTCATAGCATGCGCTGCCGCGCATGGGCTGGATCCCGGCTTTCGCCGGAATGGACCAGCTGGAAATATGACTCTTAAGCCGCCAGCGCCGGCGGCGGGGGTTTGTGGCCGGGAGCGGCGGTGGGCGCCTTGGCGGGAACCTTGGTGACCGGCGTGTGATAGATCAGCACATCGCTGATAACCGGTTTCGCAGCCGGCGTGCCGCCGGCGAGTTGCAGGGCTTCAAGGCCGGATTTCTGCAGGTGGCCGAGGAGGCCGTGATCGTGCAGTTCGACCGCGCCCTTTTCGGGCTTCTGGTTCAGGAGCATCACGATTTCGGCGGTTTTCTGGTTGGTGTCGACGTCGATATATTCGCAGCGGATTTTGACGATCTTCCCGTCCTGGATCGGGTGATGCTCCTTGATCTGCACGCGGCAGTTTTCGACGTGCAGGTTTTCCTTCAGCTCATTGATGGCGCGCATTTGATCCGAGATGTCCAGCGCATGGCCCTTGGCCTTTTTGACGAGGTCGAAGAAATCCTGCGGCTTCACCTGGCCGCGGAAAACGCTGTTCTGCTTTTCGTTGCAGAATTCATAGCCCATCTGCACATAGGACGAATTCGCGGCCAGCGCGGCCACGGCGTATTGGCGAATGGAAACTTCCGCCACGATGTGATCGGCGCGCGCGGCGTGGTTAAAGGCCTTGCGGATGCCGCCCGCGACGGTGCCTTCGGTGTCATGCGTGTCGGGCGATCCGGCGCCGCCGAATTTCGACATGTCCTGCACGCGCTTGTTTTCGTCTTTCGGCAGCCAGTCATCGCGCAGGTTCCACCAGTAGAAACCGAGCATGCCGAGATCGAAAGCCGGGCGTTCCTTGCCATTCTCGATGATCTTGGCTTCCGACATGCGCACGACCTTCGGCAGGTCCTGGCACAGGGTTTCGGCCATGAAGGTGGCATCCGGCTGTTTCGCCTTGGTGTAGGATACGATGTCTTCCCAGGACTCGGGCGGGATCAGGTAAGCCGCGTCGCAGCGGAAGCCGGTAAAGCCGTTGTCGAGGTGCCAGTCGATCACCTGTTTCCAGTAGCCCTTGTGCGTCGCGTCGCCTTCGACGAAGAAGCGTCGTCCCTCGGGCGATGAATAGTTGACCTGCGCGACATCCGTCCAAGGGTCTTCCGGCGGGCCGCCGAACTGCAGCTTGAGGTCGTCGTTGCGGCGGAACTTGAAGAAGAATTCCTTCTTCTCGCCGTTTTCCTGCCACGACACGCCGATGAGCTTGTTCTTGTTGCCGCGCAGAAGATGCAGGTGGCCGTGCGCGCGCTTTTTGATGTCGGAAATCTCGCGGTCTTCCTGCGCCACCAGCGGATGGTCCGCCGCCACATGGTTGAACACGAGATCGGCATACAATTTGACGCCATTGTCTTTGCAGAGCTTGGCGAAGTGCTGGAGGTGCTTTTTGTCCTGCGCGTCGTCGCCGGAGGTCATGTCGGCATCGAGGCGGAAATGGTCCCTGGTCGCGTAATAGCTGCCGGTCATTACCTTGCCGTGCATGGTCTTTTCGACGTCGGTCGCGACCGTCATGGGGCTGAACCAGACCGCATTGAACTTCAGATCAAGAATGTGGTTGAGCAGCCATGAGTCGTGGTCTTTGGAGTCCAATCCTGACCACTCCTGAACAGATCCGACGAGCCGCGGGGGCACGTAATATATTCGATGACCTGGCAATTTTTGTTCCCGAATTCTGGAAGGTGGGGAACATCGTACTAAAAAACAGCCCTCCCACAATATTTTTTTGCGTGGCGCTGAAGGATGATTTGCATATCTCTGAACGGAAATTTCGGGTTTCCGAAACCGCGAAATAAAATAAATGGACGATTATAAGATTCTGGAAAAAGCCGTGTCCGACTGCATCTTTGAGGTCAGGCCGGGACCATCACCCGTGGTTTCGCGGGTGCCGCTTTGGAGGCTGGCTCTGGCGCCGTCGCGACGGGCGTGTGATAGATCAGCACGTCGCGGATCAGCGGTTTTTCCTCACCCATCGAACCCTCGCGCTTCAGGCCGCTGTCATTCAGCGCCACCAGGTCCTTATCCGTCATGACGACGGCGCCGTTTTCGGGCTGCTTGTTGGCGATGATGATGACGTCGGAAACTTTCTTCTCGGTGTCGGCGTCGATATATTCGCAGGTGATCTTGATCAGCTTGCCGTCCTGGACTTCCCTATGCTCCTTGATATCGACGCGGCAATTTTCGACGTGCAGGCTTTCCTTCAGCTCGTTGATCGCCTTGATGCGCGCGGAAATATCCAGCGGGCTGCCATCCGTTGCGCGCTGCTGCAGGCGCTTCCAGTCATCGGGGCCGACCACGCCCGCGAAAACGCCGCTTTGTTTTTCATTGCAGTATTCATAGCCCATCTGCATGTAGAAGGCGTTGCCGATGAGCGCCGAGATTGCGTAGTTGCGCGCGCAGATATCGGCGACCTTCTGGTCGTGCTTCTCCTGGTCCTTCAGCGCTTTCTGGAAGTGGCCGGCAAGGGTTTCGGGCGTGTCGTGGTTGTCGGGCGAGGCGGCGCCGCCGTATTTCGCCATGCATTTGAGGCGTGGCAACTCCTGCTCGGGCAGCCAGTCGTCGGTGAAATTCCACCAGTAATTGCTGATCATGCCGAGGTCGAAGCCCGGGCGCTTGTTGCCATTCTTGTCGGTGACCTGGATCTCGGCCATTTTTTGTTCGCTCGCGGCGCTGCCGCCCAGCGTTTCGGCCATGAAGGTCGCATCGGGGTCACGGCTGCGCGCATAAGTGATCAGCTCCTGCCACCAGTCGGGCGGCAGCCGGTAGGCGATGTCGCAACGGAAGTCCTGCACGCCGCGGTCCATGCACCAGTCGATTACCTGCTTCCAGTAGCCCGGCTGGCCGTTCTCGCCGGTGATGAAGAAGGCCTTGGCTTCCGGCGATTCATAGTTGATCTGCGCCGTGTCGAAGCCGGTCGTCATGCCAAGGTTCAGCGTTTCGAATTTCTCGTTGTGGCAGAACTTGAAATAATATTCCTTTTCGACCGAGGCGCCGACGGAGCTGTGGTCGACATAGCGCAAGCCGATGACGCGCTGCTCGTCCTTGCCGTCTTTATCCTTGACGGTCTTGGTGATGGGCTGCACATCCTCTTCCTTGCTGCGGTCGAGGATGCCCTTGATATCGTCTTCCTCCTGCAGCACCAGCGGATGGTCGGAGGCCACATGGTTGAACACGAGGTCGGCCATGGCCATGACGCGCATGCCCTGTTTTTCCGCCTGCGCCACGAAATGATCGAGATGCTCGCGGTCCTTCTTGTCGATCTCGGCCAGTTGTTTCGCGCTATATTTGTCGCGCGGCCCGTCCATCTTCGTTGCGCTGAATTCGGGCTCGAGGACACCGTGATGGCGCGTGGCATATAAACTGTGGGCGGCCGGCTTGCCCTCCGCGTCAATCGTCAGCCGGTGGGATGTTTCGAAGAAAGGTGAGAACCATATTGTGTTGAAGCCGAGGCTCTGCGCATGGTCGAGCAGCCAGGAGCGGCCGTCCGGGGAATCTTCCCCCGACCAGTTCGCGATCGAACCGACCAGACGCGGCGGCACATAATAGACTCGTTGACCCGGCAACTTTATGACCTGACTTTATTAATTATGGCAATATATCACCAAATATATCCCATAATGTATTATTTTTATACTCTGGACTGGCAACTCGTTAAATTATAAAGTTTTTCCGGTAATTTTATTGCGATGCAGCAGGAGACGGTCATGGCGGAAAAAGAAGAATGGTGGCGCGGCGCGGTGATCTACCAGATCTATCCCCGCAGCTTCCTCGATAGCAATGGCGACGGCATCGGCGACCTCAAAGGCATCACCCAGAAGCTGGATTACGTGGCGAGCCTCGGCGTCGACGGCGTATGGCTCTCGCCCTTCTTCACCTCGCCGATGGCGGACTTCGGCTATGACGTGTCCGACTACCAGAACATCGATCCCATCTTCGGCACGCTGAAGGATTTCGACGAGATGATCGCCGAGATGCACAAGCGGGGCCTGAAACTGATCATCGACCTCGTGCTCAACCACACGTCGGAACAACACCCGTGGTTTGTCGAGAGCCGGCGCAACCGCACGAACCCGAAAGCCGACTGGTACGTCTGGACGAACCCCAAGGACGACGGCGGCGCGCCCAACAACTGGCTGTCGGTCTTCGGCGGCCCGGCCTGGCAGTTCGACACGCGGCGCGGTCAATATTATTACCACCAGTTCCTCAAAGAACAGCCCGACCTCAACATCCGCAACCCCGAAGTACAGGACACGCTGCTCGGCATCGCGAAATGGTGGCTGGACAAGGGCGTCGACGGCTTCCGCCTCGATGCGCTGAACCATTGCATTCACGACGCCCAGCTGCGCGACAATCCGCCGCTGGAAGGTTTCGACCGTTCCATGTCGGGCGGACGCCAAACGCATCCCTACTATTGGCAGCGCCACCTCTACGACAAGACGCAGCCCGAGATGATCCCCTTCATCAAGCGCCTGCGCAAGACGGTCGACCAGTATCCCGACCGCTTCATGGTGGCGGAGATCGGCGACGACTTCCAGATCAAGACCTCGGTCGCCTATACCGACGGCCCCGAAATGCTGCACACCGCCTACAACTTCGCCCTGCTCGGTCCGAATATCTACGACCCGGTGAAACTGCGCGCCATCATCGAAGAATATATCAACGAGCCGGGCGACAGCTGGCCGTCGTGGGCTTTCTCGAACCACGACGTCAAGCGCGTGGCATCGCGCTGGGCGATGAACGACAATGTCGACGAGCGCCAGGCCAAAATGCTGATTGCGCTGCTGACCTCGCTGAAGGGCACCTCCTTCATGTACCAGGGCGAGGAACTGGGCCTGCCGGAAGCGGATATTCCATTCGAATCCCTCAAAGACCCCTTCGGCATCTTCCTGTGGCCCGAAGACAAAGGCCGCGACGGCTGCCGCACGCCCTTCCCTTGGGACGGGGCGCGCAAGCATGCCGGCTTTTCGGGCGGCGAAGATACCTGGCTGCCGATCCCCGAAGAGCACCTCCAGAAATCGGTCGAGATGGAAGAGAAGGACGAAAACTCGGTCCTTAACTTCGCGCGCAAATTCCTCGCCTGGCGCAAACAATCAGCCATCATCAAAAACGGCGATATCCGCTTCCTCGACGTGCAGGCGCCCGTACTGGGCTTCCGCCGCACCAAGGGCGATGAGGAAATCTACTGCCTGTTCAACCTCGACCCCAAGCCGGTGTCGCTGGCGCTGCCCGTCGACTGTAAGCCCTTCGAGGGCCACGGTCTGCCGCACACGCTCGAAGGCAAGACGCTGACGCTGCCGGCCTTCGGCGGTTTCTACGGCAAGAAGTGAAACCCGCCGCAGTAGAAGCGGCGCAGGCGCGCCTGGGGCATCACATCACGCGGACGCCCATCCTGCGCTCGCATCTGCTGAACCGGTTCTTAAGCACCGAAATCTTCTTCAAATACGAGGGCGCGCAGAAGGTGGGCGCCTTCAAGGCGCGCGGCGCGCTCAATACGCTGTTGCACCTGCGAGAAAAGAAGAAGGTGCCGCTCGAAGTCGTGGCCTATTCCTCCGGCAATCATGCGCAGGCGGTCGCCTGGGCGGCGCGGCAGATGGGCATCAAGGCGACCGTCGTCATCCCGGCGGGCGCGTCGAAAGTAAAAATCGCCGCGACGAAAGCCTATGGCGCGGAAGTCGTCATCGCGAAATCGCGCGGCGAGGCCGAAGAGATCGCGCATGACCGCGCCGACCGGGGCGGCTCGTTCCTGCTGCCGCCTTATGACCATGACGATGTCATCGCGGGTCAAGGCACAGCGGCGCTCGAAGCCTGGCAGGATGAAAAGAAATTCGACGCGGTTTTTGCGCCCTGCGGCGGCGGTGGGCTGATTTCCGGCACCTTCCTGGCCACGCGCCTGTTTTCGAAGAATGCCGCGGTCTATGCGGCGGAACCCGCGATCGCCAACGACGCCGCGCGGTCTTATGCGACCGGGAAAATCTACCGCTTCCGCGATGCGCCCAAGACCATCGCCGACGGCGCGCGCACGCTGGGGATTTCCGAGCGCACCTTTCATTACATCGACCAGCTCGACGGTTTCTACGAAATTTCCGAGGCGGAGATTTTGTACTGGAGCCAGTGGCTGATGCATCTGCTGAAAGTGACGGTCGAGCCGACCTCGGCGCTCGGCATCGCGGCGGCGCATAAATGGATCGCCGAGGGCAACCGCGACAAGCGCATTCTCGTCATCCTGTCCGGCGCGAACCTCGACAGCGAGACCTACGGCAAAATCTGGGCGCACGACCATCTCAGCAAGCTACCGGCGCTATAGTCTCTATCCCCCTGATAACAGGCCAAATACCTTTGCCTTAACCGTTTCTTAAACGTTTCGGCGTAGATTGTTATGGAAGCTGGTTAGCAAAAGGTTAACGGGGCGGGTCATGGGCACATCGCATGTCACGGTGAACTACAGGAACGGCGACCATCAGGTCACGCATATCTACAAGCTCGACACGACAGTCGCCAAGCAGATGCTGGCACTGGACCCGAACACGACCGGCCAGGATCTCGATAAATGGTGCAAAGCCCATGGCGGCAAGCTGGACGACAACAAGGGCCAGCCCGCTTCCATGCGCACCTATGACGACGGCCACAAGAGCTGGACGAATTATAAGGACGGCGCGCCGATCAGCCACGGTTCAACCAAACCGACGCCCCCGGTCAATCCTCCCGCCTCTGCATTCGGCGGCGCGGAGATGCTGGGCGCCATTTCGACCACTCAACCCGCGGTGAGCAGCAGGTTCGCGATGGCGACCGCGAGCGCTTCAACCCTGACGGCGGGCGCCTCCTTCACCATCGAACAGGACAAGCCGCCCGCGCCCCAGAAGCCGACAACCCGGCCTGCCGCGTCCGCGCCGCATTAGCGTTAAAATCCTTCCCGCCATTACTTTCGTAACCCCGGCGTAAGCCGGGGTCTGCGATATATCCGCAAGCGGTATTGCCGGGAATTTTTAGACCCCGGCTTTCGCCGGGGTTACAGCCGCTCAGGCGATGTTCTTCAGCCCTTCGAGCCCCGGATAGGGGTGGGTGATGACGTAGGTCGGGATGCGCGACAGATATTCGCTGAAGCGCCCCTTGGCGAGGAAGCTTTCGCGGAAGCGCGAGGTTTTGAAGAAATCCCCCAGCTGCGGCACGATGCCGCCCGCGATATAGACGCCGCCGAAGGCGCCGTAAGAAAGCGCGAGATTGCCCGCCGCCACGCCCAGAAAATGACAGAAGAGGTCGAGCACTTCCGTGCAGACTTTGCAGGATTTATCGAGGCCGGCTTTGGTGATTTCCGCGGGCGTACGCTCGGGCAGGTCGAGGCCCTCGACGCCGCACACGGCATTATAAAGGTTCACGATGCCCTTGCCCGACACCACGCGTTCGGCCGAGATATGGTGATATTTCGATTTCAGCAGCCATTCGAACAGCGCCCATTCGCGGGCATTCGTGGCCGCCATGGTGACATGTCCACCTTCCGTCGGGAGGACGATGGGATTGCCATCCGCGCCGAAAACGATTGCCGCAACGCCGAGGCCGGTGCCGGGGCCGATGATGCCGATGGGCATGCCGCTCATTTGCGTTCCCTGGCCGACCTGATACCGGTCTTTTTCGGTCAGGAACGGCACGGCATTGGCGAGCGCCGCGAAGTCGTTGATGACAGCAAGTTTGTTAAGACCGATATGGCTGCGCGTCTCATCGATGGAAAAGGCCCAGACATGGTTCGTCATGGCGACCTTGTCGGAACCATCGAGCGCGGTCGCGACCGCGAAGGCGCCCGCTTCGGGCTTCGCGCCGGTGCGCTCGAGGTACACCCGCGCGGCTTCGGCCGGAGATTTGTAATCGGCGCAGGAGAGCACTTCGATATTGCTGATATGGTTGTCGTTGACCAGCGCGAAACGGGCGTTGGTACCGCCGATATCGGCGATGATCTTGCTCATTTTCTGGTCCTTCATCCTTTTGCCAGCGCCTCGTCGAGATCGGCGATCAGGTCGTCCGCGCTTTCGATGCCCACTGACAAACGCACGAGCCCGTCGCTGATCCCCAGCTTTTCCCGCTGGTCCTTCGGCACTGAGGCGTGGGTCATGATGGCGGGATGCTCGATCAGGCTTTCGACGCCACCCAGGGATTCCGCCAGCGTAAAGACTTTGCAGGCAGAGAGCATGCGGCGAGAGGATTCAAGATCGCCCTTGACGATGGCCGTGATCATGCCGCCGAAGGCGGACATCTGTTTCTTCGCCAACGCATGCTGCGGGTGGCTGGACAGGCCGGGATAATAGACTTTTTCGATTTTCTTATGCTTCGAGAGCCATTCCGCGATCTTCATGGCGCTGGCGCAATGGCGTTCCATGCGCACGTCGAGCGTTTTCACGCCGCGCAGGGCCAAAAAACTGTCGAAGGGACCTAGGATTCCGCCCGTCGCATTCTGGATGAACTTGAGGCGGTCGCTGACCTCTTTATTGTCATTCACGATCGTAACGCCGCCGATGATATCGCTGTGGCCGCCGATATATTTGGTCGCCGAATGCACGACAAGATCGATGCCGAGGTTGATCGGCCGCTGGATCCAGGGCGTCGCGAAAGTATTATCGACGACGGACATTACTTTGTGTTTCTTCGCCAGCGCCGCGACGGCTTCGAGGTCGGTCAGTTTCAACAAAGGATTCGTCGGCGTCTCGATCCAGATCATCTTCGTCTCGGGACGAATGGCGGCCTCGACGTTTTTCAGGTCCGACATATCGACATACGACACGTTCAGGCCCGAAGCGGGCTTACGCACGCGCTCGAACAGGCGATAGCTGCCGCCGTAAAGATCGTCGGAGGCGATCATATGCGCGTTCGCGGGCAGCAGGTCGAGGATCGCGCACATGGCGGCGAGGCCGGAGCCGAAGGCATAGCCCGCCGAGCCGTCTTCGAGATCGGCCATCGCGCGCTCGAAAGCGTGGCGCGTCGGGTTATGGCCGCGGGCATAGACGAAACCTTTATGTTCGCCTGGCGCGTCCTGCGCGTAGGTCGAGGTCTGGTAGATCGGCACATTCACCGCGCCGGTCGTCGGGTCATGCATCTGGCCGCCGTGGATGCAGCGCGTCGAAAAGGCGCGGTTTTTCTTTGGAGCGCTCATCAGGCGGCGTGTCCCTTCAGGTAAAGATGGTTCAGCATGTCGACGCGCGTGATCAGGCCGAGCAGCTTGCCGTTGTCGGTCACCATGATCAGCGGGTTCTGGCGCATGAGGGCGGATGCATCTTCGATCTTCGTCTCTTTGGGCAGCGACGGCTTTGCCTCGCGCATGACTTCGGAGACGGCGGTGGCAAGCGAAATCACCTTGCCGTCGACGGTGAGACCTTCCAGCAGCATCTTTTCATCGACGAGGCCGACCAAGGTGCCGTTGTCATCCAGCACCGGCAGCTGCGAGACGTCGGCGAAACGCATGCGTTTATAGGCAGTTTGCAGCGTGTCCGACGCGCGGACGACGACGGTATCGCCGCTGTCATGGCGGCGCACGATCAGGTCTTCGATCGTTCCGGTCGGCTTGCGCGGCGTGAAGCCCTGCTCGGTCATCCAGAAATCGCTGAAGGTCTTGGACAGGTATTTGTCGCCGCGGTCGCAGACGAAGCTGACGACACGCTTCGGTTCTTTGGACTCTCGGCAATAGCGCAGGGCGCCCGCGATCAGCGTACCCGAGGACGGGCCGGCCAGGATGCCCTCGTTCTTGAGCAAAAGGCGCGCGGTCGCGAGACTTTCCTCGTCGGGAATGGCGTAAGCTTTTTTCGGCAGTTTGATATCGAGAATGCCGGGCACGAAATCCTCGCCGATACCTTCGACCAGCCAGGAACCGGGCGTGGTCATTTTGCCGGTATTAACAAGCGGCGCGAGGATGGAACCGACCGGGTCGGCCAAGATCATCTCGGTATTCGGACTGACGCGCGACATGAAGCGCCCGATGCCCGACATGGTGCCGCCGGAGCCCACGCCGCACACGATGGCGTCGACGTCATGCTGCATCTGTTCCCAGATTTCGGGCGCGGTCGAAATTTCGTGCGCCAGCGGGTTCGCGGGGTTGGAGAACTGATTGACGTAGAAGCCGCCGGTCTCCTTCGCGATGAGCTCGGCCATGTCCTGGTAGTATTCCGGATGGCCCTTGTTGACGTCGGACCGCGTCACGCGCACGTCGGCGCCCAGCGCCTTGCAGTGGAAAATCTTCTCGCGCGACATTTTATCGGGAACGATCAGTATGATCTTGTAGCCCTTCAGCACGCCAATCAGCGCGAGGCCGAGGCCGGTATTGCCTGCCGTTGCCTCGACGATGGTGCCGCCGGGTTTTAGGCGCCCGTCCTTTTCCGCTGCCTCGATCATCGAGCGGGCGATGCGGTCCTTGATCGAGCCGCCGGGGTTCTGCGATTCCAGTTTCAGGAACAGCTGGCAGGGGCCGGTATCGATGCGGGTGACTTCCACCATCGGGGTGTTGCCGATGAGCTGGAGAATTCCGGGAGCGTGCTGCTTCATGGCGCTTCTCTTGGCAAAAAACCTCTATGAAAACGGGGTGATGCTAGGCCGTTTCCCCCCAAAAGTAAACCCCTTCCATAATACATAAACCGCGTGACTTCATACCCTTGATTGAGTAATGATGGGGGCATGAGCAAGGTGCATACATTGAAAACCGGCATGCAGTCCGAGATTTTAGCCGCCCTGCTGACCGAGGCGGCAAAGCTGGCCGAAAGCGACCCGGCCCTCGCTCCCCTCATTTCGACGATCCTCCTGCCATCAAAGACCCTGTGCGAAGCCCTGGGCCGGTTGCTGTCTGAAAAACTCGCAACGAAGCATCTGCCGGAAGGGCTGCTGCTGCAGCTGTTCGGCGAGTTCGCCGGTGCCGTGGCGGATGCCGAAAACATCGTCGAGCGCGACATGCGGGCGGTTGCCGAGCACGACCCCGCGGCGCGCGACTGGGTCGCGCCGTTTTTGTTTTTCAAGGGGTTCCACGCGCTGGAGGCCTATCGCCTCGCCCATTACCTGTGGAACGCCGACCGCCAGCACCTGGCGCTGTTCCTGCAAAACCGCATTTCCGACCTCTTCGGCGTCGATATCCATCCCGCCGCCCGCATTGGGCGCGGCATTATGATGGATCATGCGACCGGCATCGTCATCGGAGAGACTGCCGTGGTCGAGGACGATGTGCTGTTCTGGCACAGCGTCACTCTGGGTGGCAAAAGCTTCGCCCCCGGTGACCGGCACCCGAAAATCCGCGCAGGAGCCGCCCTGGGCGCGAACGCCACGATTATCGGTAATATCGAAATCGGCAAGGGCGCCAAGGTGGCCGCAGGCGCCATCGTGCTCTCGGACGTGCCTGCCGGCGCGACCGTCGCCGGCGCCCCCGCCCGCATCGTCAGCTAGATTTTTTTCAAGAAACTATTGAAAAGCCACCCTTTGTTCCTATAAAGTCTATAGGAATATGTTGTCGATGAAATGCAAATATGCGCTCAAGGCGCTCGTGGTCCTGGCGGCAGCCGAAGACAAGATGCCGTCGAAAGCCATTGCCAAAAAGGCCAAGGTGCCTGAGAAGTTTCTCGAGGCCATCCTGACCGAACTCAAGAAGAACGGCGCGATCACCAGTGAACGCGGGGCCTTCGGCGGGCACCGGCTGGCCAAGCCGCCGGCCAAGATCATGGTCGGCCATATCATCCGCGCAATCGACGGCATGCTGGCCCCCGTTTCCTGCGCCAGCACCTTCTATTACAAGAAGTGCCGCGACTGCACCCATGAAGAGGTCTGCGTGATCCGCCACGCCATGCTCGAGGTGCGCAACCAGCTCTCGGACAAACTCGACGGCATGTCGGTGCAGAACCTTCTCGATATGTCGCCGAAGCAAAAGCAAAAGATCTTCTGGTAACGGACTTGTCCCGCACCTGCGACATCGCCATCATCGGCGGCGGTTTTTCCGGCCTTGCCGTGCTGGCGAACATCGTACGCACCGCCGCGCGCCCCTTCTCCATCATCGTTGTTTCGCGGGACGCCGAAACCGTCTTTGGCCCCGCCTATTCCACGCCGCGCATGGAGCATCTGCTGAACGTGCGCGCCGAGGGCATGGGATTGTTCGATGACGATCATAGGGGCTTTTACACCTGGGCCGCCGCGCGGAATAAGAACGTCAAGCCGCATGAATATCTGCCGCGCCGCCTTTTTTCCGAATATCTGACCGAGATACGCAAGGACACGCTGGCCGCCGCCAAGAAGAAATCCATCGCTTTCGAATTTTTGCGCGCCGAGGTTGAGGATATCATTCCCGCCGAAGCCACCTTGAGGATCGAGACCGACCAGGGCGAAATCGCCGCGCGCGACATTGTGCTCGCCATCGGCAATACTTTAAAAGCGAAAGAAGATAATAGCGTTGGCGCGCGCCTCGTCACCGACGTCTGGCGTTACGATTACGAATCGCTCAAAGGCCAGACGGACGTTAAAAATGTGGCCGTCGTCGGCAGCGGCCTGACGGCGCTCGATTCCATCATTAGCCTGCTGACCTGTGGCTGGAAAGGCAAGATCACCTGCCTGTCGGGAAGCGCGCTGCTGCCGCAGGCGCATCCCCCCGTTTATGACAGCACGCAGATCAAAAGGCCGGAGCGAACGGACTTCATCGGCAAGAGCCTGTCGGGCGTATTGAAATCATTGCGCAAAACCGCGCGCGGTCCTAACTGGCCCTATGCCATCGACAGCCTGCGGCCCTTGCATCAGGAACTGTGGACGGGTTTCAGCAAGCGCGACCGGCTGCGGCTGTCGCAGAAGTATTTCAACCTCTGGAACATCCACCGCCACCGCTGCGCCGCCGAGATCCGCGCGCAGGCGGACGAGGCCAGGGCCGGGGGCACGCTGGAGATGATCAAGGCGCGCTGCACCGGTTTCCGCCCGGTCGAGAACGGCGTCGAGGTGGCCTTGCTGCAGGGCGGACAGCCCAAGGCGCAGGTCTTCGACCTTGTCTTCAAATGCATCGGCGTCAACTATGCGGTTGCCAACAATCCGCTGCTGATGAAGCTGATCGACAAGGGCTTCATCAAGGCGGCCGACACGCCCTATGGCATCATGGCGAATGAGCAGCTTCGTGTATACGAAGGCAAAGGCGGCACCATCCACGCACTGGGTACGCCGCTGTTCGGGCAGCTGTTCGAAACAACGGCCGTTCCCGAACTGCGCCACCAGGCGGCGAAAGTCGCCGCCGACGTCATTGCGAGTTTCGCAGGCCTTTCACGATCTCGCGAAGCTGGCGCAGGTGGATAGCCTGGTGCGTCGGCAGGAGCCAGTGCCACTGGCGGCAGGTGAAAGGCCCCATCCACGGATGTGCGTAGACCAACTTGCTGTCCTTGTCGCCGATGTCGCGGTCGATCTCCGCCATTACCGTTGAAGAGAACTTTTTATACGCTTCGACGATTTCTGTAGGCGTCGCGGCGCCCTTGGGTTTGACCTTCGCGGTGTCGGGCTTCCGGTTAGGCACGACCCCCTTCGAGAGCGAAAGGATGCCGCCGCGCACGGCCTCGCCCACGATGATGAGGTGTTCAAGCAGCATCGCCGCGGACCAGTAGCGCGAGCTGTCCTCAAGCCCTGGCTGCGGCGGCACGAGTATCTTTGTGGTCAGTTGCGCATCGCTCAAGCCCTCGATTTCCTGCAGCAGCTTTTGCGAGATGGCATCGAAGCGTTTCTTGTCCTTCTCCCAGTCGGCCTGTAGGCGCGACAACACCGGCCCCACGATCCAGCGCAGGAACAGGCTTTGAATGAATGGCACTCCCGCGCCGGGCTTGTCGAGTTTCGCAACGATGTCAGTATCTGTCGTCATGTTATCCTCCCCAGTGTTAAAACCTTCCTTTTGTTTCAGCGACGAAGAACGCCGCCCAGCCTGCCAGCGCGAGCGCAACCAGCGTGAGACAGGCGCCGAAGAACGGCGGCACGAAAGACAGCGTCAAGGCGCCTGCCGCGTCCGGCGGTATCTCCACCGCCACGAGCATGCCGTCCAGCGGCCGCACGCGCAGCGGCGCATGATCCAGTGTCGCACGGAAGCCCGGATAGTAAAGCCGCGCGAAGACGACCAGCCCCGCCTGCGCGCCGTTTTTGATATCGATCGTTTCACCATTCGCTTCCGGCCGCGCGGCGCCGCCGACAGCCATGCCGGGCGACCACCAGGACACGGTGCCCGGCAATTTGTTCGCGTCGCGCCGGCGCAACGTCACCAGCCTGTCCTTGTCGAACGCCATGCCGCCCGTTACGTGCTTTTCAAATGTCAGAGGCGTGGTTTCCGCGCTTTGATGCCAGCCATTGCCGAGCCCTTCAGGCGCCGCCTTCTTCTCGGTGACGATCTTGCTGATCTTGAGAAGATCGACGAAGGCCGCGCCGGTTTCCGGCTCGCGCGCCGCGAGATGCGGCTTTTCGGTGCCGGCGAAATAGGAAAAATCATGAAATCCGGGAAAGACCTCGTCCAGGCCTTTGTACGAATAAGACGAATAGCCGTTCGTGGTGTTGATATTGTAATAGCCACCCATGCCGCCGAGCAGGAAGTCGCGCTCGTCCGACAGATCGTCGAAACCTTCCTTGATGCCCCAGTAAAATGTGTATCCCTGCGAACCATCATCCGCAACCGCCGCGCCGGGACTGTCGGCGCGTTTCCCATGGTCGATGAAGAGGCTGCTGCTGTGAAAACACAAGGCCATCGCCATCACCATCACGACCGATGTCGCGCCGAGAAAGCCGGCCAGCCGGTCCTTGATGAAGGGCAGCGCGCCGATAAACAGCGCGGGCAGAACGACGAGCCATAAAACGGCGGCGGTTTCGGGTGGACTTTCGACGATGGCGGCGAGCGTTGTGACACCGAGCGCACCCAGCGCGACCTTTATCCGCAATGCATCGGCGCGCAAGGTCGTGGTCTGGGCCAACAATAATACGGTCGCCAGCGATGCCAGCTGCGCATCCACCAGCCAGCGCATTGGCCAGCGCAGCGGGCCCATGTTCTGCGCCGAAAAGACCAGCAGGATAAATACGCCGAGAATCGCCAAAAGTCCGCCCTGCTCTTTCCAGAGCTTGCGCGCCGCGCGGCGCAGGTTCGCCATCATCAGCAGCGGCAGGACAAACCATCCGGCGAAGAAGAGCGGCACCGGCGACACTCGCATAAAAGCGTTCCGGTAATGCGGCAGCCAGGCCGGATTGCTGAAATTGAGAATATCGCCGAGGTCAGGCGTAAAAACGCCGTTGTTGAATAAACCGCCCGCGCGGGTCCAGTATCCCGCGGCGGTCGCGACCGGCGCCAGGACGGGCAGACTGAAGATGGCGCCCAGTGCTCCCGCCCAGACGAGGCGAAGAGCGCGCTTGCGATCCTGCCGCCAGGTATCGGCAAAAAGCACGGCCATGACGGCGGCAAGCGCCACATATTGATGCGGCCAGCCGCTGCTGACGGTCAGGAAAATCAGTGCGCTCGCGCCCAGCACGCGCAGCGCCACGTTGCCGCGGGTTTCCGCCAGCTTCTTGAGCCCCGCCCAGGCCAGAAGGAACCAGACCAGACTGATAAGCCCCGGCTGCCAGGTGTCGGAGAGAAAATAGAGCACGTAGATATTGATGCCGGCCATCAGTCCCAGCAGCGCCGCGAAATTCCGTTGGAGACCATAAGCGCGGCCGAGCGTATAGGCCGAAGCGGTCAGCAGCAGGTTCAGAATAAGAGAAATCAGGAAGGCGGAAAACAACAGGTCTTCGCGGTTAATGAGGAAGTCCATCGCGAGCGACAAGGGATTATAGAGCCCGTATTGCGGATCGAGCCACAAAGCGCCGCCGAAGAAGGTGCGAATTGTCACCCACGGGAAATTCCCGTGCAACAGCGCGTCGCGGATGACGAGGCCGTAAGGGAAATACTGGATCTGCCGGTCGTCCATAAAAAAGAAACGGTGATCGAGTTCATAGATAAAGCTCATGACCCCGAAAACGCCGAGCAGGGCGAAGCCGAGTGGACGAAACTTATCGAGCCTGCCAGTCACGAATGCCGCCCGGCGCTCCGCGCCTCGGCTGCCGCAAAATAAGCCCAGATCGCGAACCCGATCGCTGGCGCCAGGAAGGCGAACGGATGCCATGCCGCAGGATGCGCCAGCAGCGCTGAAGGGTGCGGAATGGCAAGCTCTGCGCCGGAAAAGGTCCAGATGGTCGCGACGGCCAGAATAGCTGTCGTCACCGCCAGAAAAAATGGCAGCGACGCGGTGCGCAGGAATTTCGGCAAAGCGGCGATGAATACGGCTGGCAGAAGGAGAAGGGGCGCCGCATGAAGGGCCGGTTCGGGGTATTCCATCACCGCGCAGTAAGAAGTAACTGCAAATGCCGCGAAGGCCCAGCCCAGCCGCGCGCGGCTGACCACAAGATTTCCCTGTTCCGCCAGCGTGAACAGCAGGACCAGCAGCGCCGCCTGCACATATGGCACCCAGAGCAGCGGGAAAGAGAGAGGTCCCAGCCGTTCCGGCCCAACGGCGAGAAAGAGGAATATGCCCGCAAGGCCGGCGATTCCCGCCGTGCCCTTCCATTCAAGCCGCCGCCAGTCGATAAAGAACAGCAGCGGCTGCGCGAACCATGCCGCGAAGAATATCGGCGCGGCCGGAAGAAATTCGCCCGTGCCCGACAGAACATGGGGCATCCAGACCGGGTTGCTCAGGTTCAGGACCTGCCCTAGCGTCGGCACCAGCCGTCCGCTGTTGAACAGTCCGCCATTCCAGCCCGCGAGGTCGCCCGCGACGGGAGCATATGCCGCGATGCCGAGAAGCACAGATGCCGCGATCCATCCGGCCCGGCGGCGATCTTTCGCAAAAACCTCGCCGGCGCAAGCAGCGGCGATGATAAGCAGTGCCGCCCCCTCCTGCGCTCGGCCCCAACTGAGCGTCAGAAAAACCAGAAACGCCGCGGGAAGCGCCATGAGCGACGGCGTTTTTGTTGCCATTAAGCACCGCAGCAATGCCCAGGCGCCGAACACCAGCGGCAGCGCCCCGAATAGCGGGCCGCGTCCGCCAATCTGGAAATAAAACATGAAAGGGGTGATGCTGATCGAGAGCGCCAGCACCGCCGCCGACTCTTTGCGGAGGCCATAGGCACGACAAAGGGCGTAAAGCGCGGCCACCATCGCCGTTTCATAGGCCAGAACCAGATCTTCGCAGGAAGTGGAAAAAACGGATGTCATCCCGCCCACAACCAGCACAACAGCCCAAGTGAGGGAAATGGCCAGCACCGGAAATAGCCAGGTTCGATTATCACGGCCCTTTGTATTCATGGTCTTAGCATATAGACGCCCCTTGCCGAAGGGAAGCGACGCCGCCGCTAGGAACGGCAGTAAGCCGGTATTAACGTCTGTCTTTTAAAATAGGAATGTTCACAGCGCATATTATTATGTGAATATTATGCATTTGAAAACGGGGCCTTTCATGGACAAGACAACGCTCGACTCCCTGCGGCTGGCCTATAGCCAGAGCCCCGAGAATGCCACCTTGGGCCTACTGCTGGCCAAGGGACTTGCCGACAGCGGTGCGCCGAAGGAGGCGGTCGAGATCGTCGTCAAGCTGCGCGGTCTGGGCGACGCCGATAAGCTGGCCGCGGCGCGCATCGCGCTCGTCGCAAACGAGCCGAAGCAGGCGCTCGCGTTCCTCGATGCCGAAACGGCGGACGCCCTGTTCCTGAAGGCGAAGGCCTGCCTCCTGACGCTCGATCATCTGACTGGCCTTACGGCCTATAAAAAAGCTGTCGCGCTGAACCCGGCGCTGGAGGATCAGCAGTTGATGCAGTCGCTCTCCTCTTCCGTGACCGAGGCCAAAGGCGGCGACAATGTCGTAGGCTTCAAGGTCATCAAAAACGAAAGACCGCCCGCCGTGACCGCGGACGGCGACGACGGCGAGTTCGGCCAGAAACCAGCCGTCATCGCCGAAGACAATTCGCCGCCCATCACCTTCGCCGAGGTCGGCAGCCTTGACGAGGTCAAGAAAATCATCACCCGCAAGATCATCCTGCCGTTCCAGAAGCCGGAACTGCTCGCAAAGTACAAGCGCAGCGCGGGCGGCGGTGTGCTGATGTACGGGCCGCCGGGTTGCGGCAAAACGCTGATGGCGCGCGCAACGGCCGGCGAATGCAAGGCGAAGTTCTATAACGTCGCGATTTCTGACGTACTCGACATGTGGCTCGGCAATTCGGAAAAACGCCTGCACGCGCTGTTCGAACAGGCGCGCCGGACGGCGCCGTCGGTCCTGTTCTTTGACGAACTCGAGGGCCTCGCCGGCAAGCGTCAGTACGAAGGCGCCTCGGCGGGCTCCCGCGCGATCAGCCAGTTCCTGACCGAGATGGATGGGTTTTCCAAGAACAATGCGGGGGTGCTGATCATCGGCGCCACGAACGTGCCTTGGGCGGTCGACGCGGCCTTCCGCCGGCCCGGACGCTTCGACCGCGTGCAGTTCATCCCCCCGCCCGACCTCGATGCGCGCCGCGCCATCTTCGAGATCCACCTCGCCAAGCGTCCCATCGAAGACAAGCTCGACCTGAACCTGCTGGCCAAAAGCACCTCGGGCTTTTCGGGCGCGGATATCGAGCATGTGGTGGACACCGCCTGCGACCTCGCCATCGAGGACGCGCTGGATGCCGGCAAGGAGATTCCGGTCAGCATGAAGCATCTTTCCGCCGCCGTGCGCGAGCAGAAGCCGACGACCGCCGAATGGCTGGCGACCGTGCGCAACTACGCGCGTTATTCGAACGAAGGCGGCCAGTACGACGAAGTCCTCGAATTCCTGAACCGGCATGGAAAGTAATACCGCACCGCCACCGGAAAGCCCGTTTCGCAGAAATATGCGTCTCGGCGACTACCAGCTCCGCATCAATAATTTCACGGCGGCGCTCGAAGCGTATCGCGAAGCGTTGAAAGCGGATCCGGAATCCGGCGCGGCCTATGGCGGCGTCGCGCGCTGCCTGTATCAGGAATACCGGCGGCGGCAGGACCGAGCACTGCTGCAGGAAGCCGTCACGATGGCGCGCGCGTATGTCGCGAAGTCGCCCCTGTCGGCGGAGGCACACCGTCTCTGCGCCAGCATCCTGAGCGAGGCCGGGCAAAAAGGCGCCGAAGAGCACGCGAAGAAGGCGCTCGAACTGATGCCGGGCAGCGCCGATATCCATGTAACGCTGGGCAATATCCGCTGGCGCCAGCGCAAGTTCAAGCAGGCGCTCGAATGCTATGAAAAGGCGCTGCAGCTTTCGCCCCATAATGCCCATGCTCTCATCAACTGCGCGCGTTACTGGTTCTACACCAAGGGCAATCGGGGGAAGACGCGCGAATACGCCGCGGAAGCGTTGCGGCTGATGCCCGACCACCCGGTGGGACTGATCCTGATGGGCCAGCTGCTGCTGCACGAAGGAAAAGTCGCGGAGGCGATGGAACATGCGCGGCTCGTCGTCGCGAAGGATCCCAATAATTACGATGCGCTCTATCTTATCGCCGCCATCGAGACGCGCCGCAATCCGTTTCGCGGCTTCGGCTTCCGGGCGGCGGTATGGTACGCGCAGATACGCAGGCGCTACCTGCATCTCCTCCTCTTCCCCGCGGTGATGCTCGCGCTGTTCTGGCTTTTCGAGCGCTTTCACATCCCGGGCGTGCTTGCCTTCTATGTGCCGACGATTTTCGTGATCTACATCAACCTGTCGCTGAAGAACATGCGGCGCTACGTGCGCAAGAACTACCTCGCGCCGCAGGACCTGAAGAAGGATTTCTAGAGATTATTTCCCGCCGCTGCCGCGCTTGTCCGCGGGGTAGGCGTCGTTGGAAGCGAAGGCGATGAATTCGGGGTTGAGGAATTTTCGGTCCGCCTTGCCATAAGGCATCGGCTTTCCCTCCAGCGTGACAGTTTGCCCGCCCGCGGCACGCAGAATGGCCTCGCCCGCCGCGATGTCCCATTCGCAGGTTGGTCCGAGGCGCGGATAAAGATCCGCCTCGCCCGCCGCCATGGCGCAGAACTTCAGCGACGACGAGCGGTTGATGAGCGCATCCACTTTCCGGCCGCGCAGGAAATCCGCAAGTTTTTCGGGGTCGCCGTGACGTTTACTAGCGACAACAGTGAGTCCGTCCTTGGGCACGCCACGGATCGAAATCGGTTTTTCGGGTCCGCCCTTGATGACCGCGAAAGCCTTGCCGCCGCCTGCGAAATAAAGCTCGTCCGAAACAGGCGCATAGATAATGCCCATGACGGGCTCGTTATTCACGAGCAGCGCGATATTGACCGTGAAATCGCCGCCGCCGGTGATGAATTCCTTGGTGCCGTCGAGCGGGTCGACGAGAAAAAAAGTGCCGGCCGAGATATCGGGAATCGTCCCTGCCGCAACGGCCTCTTCGCCGATGATGGGAATGCCGGGCGCGATTTCCCTGAGCCGCGCGGTAATGAACTTTTCGGCCTCCTCGTCGGCGATAGTGACGGGCGAACCGTCGGCCTTGTCGACGATCTCGGCGCCGGTATTGTAATACTTCAGTTCGATCGCGCCCGCCTCCCGCGCGACGGGGATCAGGTCACGCGCCAGCTTCAGCGTATCCGTCATGCCGATACCTTGCCGGCCAGGCTCGAAACGTTCTGGCGCAGGTCGCCGCGAATGGTCTTGATAATGTACTCGGTGATCATCTCGACGCAGGCGTCGATGCCGTGGGTCGTCGTGTCGACGACCAGCTCGGGCGCCTCGGGCGGCTCATAGGGAGAAGAAATGCCCGTGAACTCCTTGATCTCGCCTTTGCGGGCCTTCTTGTACAGGCCCTTGGGGTCGCGCTTTTCGCAGGTCTGCAGATCGGCCTTCACGTAAATCTCGTGGAAGGCCTGGCCGCCCGCGTCGCGCGCGCGGCGGCGGTCGGAACGGAAAGGCGAAATAAAAGCGGTGATGGCAACAAGCCCCGCGTCCGCCATGAGGGCGGCAACTTCGCCGACGCGGCGAATGTTTTCGGTCCGCGCCTCAGCGGTAAAGCTGAGGTCGGAGCACAGGCCCTTGCGCACGTTGTCGCCGTCCAGCACGTAGGTCTGGATGCCGCGGCTAAACAAGGCATGCTCGACGCGCATGGCGAGCGTCGACTTGCCCGCGCCCGAGAGTCCGGTGAGCCAGATGACCGCGCCGCGATGGCCATTGCGCACCGCACGCGCCGCCGGCGCCAGCAGGTGATCGACCGCGTGGAGGTTATCCTGCGTTCTGTGCAGGACGTGGCGCATGTCGTGCAGCCCTTCCGAGCTGATGATGCCGCCGCCCACCACGTCATGGTTTTCGACGATGACGATGCGGCCGAGCTTGGCGTTTTCCTGGTACGGGTCGAGCGCCAGCAGTTCGCGGCTATGAAATGTGATTTCCGCCATTTCATTGATGTCGACGGAATCTTTCTCGACGCGCGACAGATCGTCCGTGGAGATGACGCGGTCGATGGACTGTACCGTGACCGTGGCCTCGTAAGTCGAGAGCTTGATCTTGTAATGGCTGCCCACCTTCAACGGCTTCTTGCCGAGCCAGAAGACGTTGGCGCGGAAGGCGTTGACAAGCACGGGCGCCTTGTCGGACAGGCTCGCGATATCGCCGCGAGCGACGAAAATCGGCTGGTCGAGCGTGACGCCGATGCTTTCCCCCGCCTGCGCGGACAGGATATCGTGCTTGGAACCCCATTTCTCGATGGAGACAACCTTGGCCGTGCGGTTCGAGGGCGAGAAGGTCAGCACATCGCCTTTGCGGATCTTGCCCGCCTCGACGCGGCCTGCGATGTAGCGGATTTCGTCGTAGCGGTAGACGTCCTGCACCGGGAAGCGCAAGGGGCGGTCGACGGGCGCGGCGATGGGTTCGAACACGTCGAGCGTTTCAAGCAGCGTCAGCCCCTTGAACCAGGGCATCGCCTTGTCCGCCTTGTGCGCGATATTGTCGCCATGGCGCGCCGCGATGGGGATGATTGAATGCGGCGTAACGCCGATGCCCTTCAGGTAGGCGGTGATTTCCTTCGACAGCTCTTTGAATCTCTCTTCGGCATAGCCGACCATGTCCATCTTGTTGATGACCACGGTGATCTGCTGGAGGCCCAGCAGGTGCAGCAGGTACGCATGCCGCTTGGTCTGCTCGCGCACGCCTTCCTTGGCGTCGACAACGAGGATCGCGGCGTCGGCGAAGGCCGCGCCCGAGACCATGTTCTTCAGGAATTCGCGGTGGCCCGGCGCGTCGATGATGACGTAGTTGCGCTTCTTGGTCTTGAACCAGATCTGCGTCGTGTCGATGGTGATGGCCTGGTCGCGCTCGGCCTGGAAGGCATCGAGCAGGAAGGACCATTCGAATTCCACGTTGCGGCGCGCGCAGACGGCTTTGAGCTCCTCGAGCTTGCCCTCCATGAAGCTGCCCGTATCGTGCAGCAGGCGGCCGATCAGGGTGGATTTGCCGTGGTCCACATGGCCCACGATGACGACGCCGAGTTTCTGTGCCTGGTCAGACATTAGATAACGCTCCTGCGAGCGGACGCGGTCCGCTCATTAAAATGCGGGAAACCGCGCGAAGTTACGAAGTTACGAAGGGCGTTGCGACCTTTCTTCGTAACTTCGTTACTTCGCGCGAAATTGCAAAAGTCGATTGGCGAGCTGCGCTCGCCGCCAGCGCATATATTTGCCCAGATACCGCGCATCACATATACCCGCTGCGGCGCAGGCGCTCGAAGCTGTCTTCTGAATCATGGTCCATCGTGCGGCCCGCGCGCTCGGACGCCTTGGTGGTCTCAAGCTCGGCGATGATTTCCTCGAGCGTCGAGGCGTTGCTCTGGATCGGCGTGGTGATGTTCTTTTCGCCGAGCGAGCGGTAACGCAGCCCGTTCTTCGCAAGGTACAGCGGCACGTAAGGGATATTCTCCCGCAGCGTATAGCGCCAGATGTCGATCTCGCGCCAGTGCAGGATGGGATGGATGCGCACATGCGTGCCTTCGGGGAATTCGGTCTTGTACTGGTCCCAGAATTCGGCCGGCTGGTCTTTATAATCCCAGGCACCGTCGAAGGAGCGCGGACTGAAGACGCGTTCCTTGGCGCGCATGGCCTGTTCGTCGCGGCGGATGCCGACGATGATGCCTTTATACTTGTCACGGGTGATGAGGTTCTTGAGGCCCTGCGTCTTGCGAGAAGCCGCGCGCGTCGCGGGAGGAAGCGTCTGGTCCATCTCCTCTTCCGGCGGGCACATTTCGGCATGGAATTCAAAACCCCACTTTTTGATGAGCATGTCGCGGAATTCATAGACTTCCGGAAGCTCCATCTGGGTATCGAGCTGGATCATCGGAAAAGGGATGCGGCCGAAGAAAGCTTTGCGGATCAGCCACAGGAGGGCGGTCGAATCTTTGCCGATGGACCAGAGCATGCCCAAAGGCTTGATGCGGTTATAGGCTTCGCGAAGGATGTAGATGGACCTGGATTCGAGGTCGTCGAGATAATCCTGCATTTTCCGTCCTTGCCCCCTTTTCGGATAATGCAGTTGATATAGCAGGAGAAGGCTTTTGCCTCAACCCGGCAGGCATAAATAAAGGCGGGATGATCGATTAAATCATCCCGCCCTGGTTGTCTTTTATTTTATGTAAATTATATCACTGCGGCTTGGGCTGCTTCCCGTGTTTGCGCGGCGCAGGCTTCTGCTCTTCGACGGCGGGAGCCGCCGGCTTGTTGTCGTTGAAGGCTTTGGCCATCGGGCTTTCGTCGGTGTCGAAACCGAATTTGGCCGGCTTCGCCTTCGGACCGGTCAGACCCTGCAGCGAGATGTCCTTCACATCGGCGAAAGTGATGGTCGTAAGCGCCTTCTTGAGATCGTCGGTCGAAATACCGGAGTTGCGGTCCAGCTTGTGCTCGACTTCGAGACGCAGCGCCAGTTCCTTTTCGGCCTTTTCGACCATGTTGCGCACGGTGCGGCCGTTGCCGAAGTCCTTCTTGGCGCGGGCTTGTTCTTCGCCCAGGATCTTCATGGAGTGATCCTTGGCTTCGGGCGTCATGGTGTAGCCGCGTTCTTTGAGCATGCTGTCCATGATCTGGCCCAGCTGCGGCAGCGTGTAGTCGTCGAAGCTGATGTAGGTCATGAAGCGCGACTTGAGGCCTTCGTTGGAATCGATGAACTTCTTCATCGGGTCCGGATAGCCGGCGACGATGACGATCAGGTCTTCGCGCATGTTTTCCATCGCGGCGACCAGCGTGTCGATCGCCTCGCGGCCAAAGTCTTTCGAGTCAGAGCCGGGGCCCGCTTCGCGCGACAGGGCATAAGCCTCGTCGATGAAGAGGATGCCGCCCTTGGCCTTGTCGATCTGCTCCTTGGTTTTCAGCGCGGTCTGGCCGACGAAACCGGCGACCAGATCTTCGCGTTTAACCTCGTGAACGATGGGTTTTTCGATGAATCCCAGCGCATGATAAACCTTGGCGACTTCGCGGGCGAAGGTGGTTTTGCCCGTACCGGGGTTGCCGGTGAAGACCATGTGGCGCGAGATCGGCTTGGTCGCCAGGCCCAGTTCCGTCTTCATGCGGTTGAAGCGGGCGACGGCGATGTTCTGCTTGATGTCGCGCTTGGCCGTGTCGAGGCCGATCATATTGTCGATGTTCTCGAGCGCCTTTTTCAGCGTCGTTTCGTCGTCGACGCCCGCGCCCTTGGCGTCTTTGAGGCCCTTGGGCGTGGCGGCGATGCCGCTTTCCATCAGGTTCTCGGGCAGCGGCTTGGTGGCGACGACGGGGAGAACGCCCTTGTCGGCGTCTTCCTTCTTCGGCCAGACCAGCGTGAAGAGCTTGCCGGTTTTTCCGTCAGCCGTCATTTCGACGGCATAGGTGGTTTGCCCGTAGGGAAGCGTGTTCGGATTCTCGGGCGTGCCGCCGAAGGGATTGCGGTCGGCGAGCAGCGGCCCGAATTTGTTGATGACGCGGCCGTCGAGAGACTCGATGGCGGAATTCAGCGGCTGGACGGCCTTGCATTCGCCGTTCTCGTCGAGCTTAACGCCGTAAGCATATCCTGTTTTCAGGTCGACGATCAGGTGTTTGGTCATTTCAGGCATGAAACCCCCTACTGGCTGTCCTGGGCAATTTTCTTACCCTTGAGACAGATGCATGTTATTTAAATTACCCCTCGCACCGCGATAAGGTAATTTAGTTGAATGAACACCCGTTCGCCTAATAGTTTTTGGCTCGTCTTTTTCATAGACCGCCATTTTTTTTCTTTTCTGCCCTCTTGGTATTCCAATTGAGCTACTCTAGAATCCGGCGGTTCGATTCCCGTCACATTCGTCAATAAAGGCCCGTCAATCATGCCTTTCACGCCTGATGCACTCTCGCTTTTTGCCGGCGCCGTCGCGGGGTTCTTGGCCGCGTGGCTTGCTTACGGCAAATACAGATCGGTTAGCGAGAAGCTAACCGCACAGGTGCAGGAACTGCTGCAGGAAAAAACGAGGGCCGAGACGGAGGCGCTCGCGCTCGAGGAGGCGCTGAAGCGCCAGAAGACCGACCTCGAGCAAATGGAAAAGAAGTTTACACTGCAATTCGAAAACCTCGCCAACCGCATCTTCGAACAGAAATCCGCGACCTTTAAGAAAGAGTCGCAGGAAGGCCTGGGCCAGCTTTTGAATCCGCTGAAAGAGAAGCTTCAGGAATTCCAGAAGAAGGTCGACGAGTCCTTCGGCCAGCAGGCGAAAGAGCAGTTTTCGTTGCGCAAGGAGATCGAGAACATCGTCTCGGTGAATGAGAAGATGTCGGCCCAGACCGAGAGCCTCACCCGCGCGCTCAAAGGCGACGTGAAGGCCCAAGGCAACTGGGGCGAGGTGATGCTCGAGAAAATCCTCGAGGAGTCCGGGTTGCGCCGCGACGAGGATTATATCGTGCAGGGCGCCGACCTGGGCCTGAAGGATGCCGAGGGCCGGGCGCAGCGCCCCGATGTCATCGTCAACCTGCCCGACAACAAGCACATCATCGTGGATGCGAAGGTTTCGCTGACGCATTACGAGCGTTTCTGCGGCGCGGAGGATGAAACCGCGCGCGCTCTCGCGCTGAAAGAATTCCTCAACTCCATCCGCGCCCATGTGGCAGGGCTGGAAGCGCGGCGCTACCAGGATCTCGACCGGCTGGGCGCGCCCGACATGGTGCTGCTGTTCATGCCCATCGAAGGCGCCTATTCGCTGGCCGTGCAGGAAGACGCGAGCCTGCATTCGAACGCCTGGGAAAAGAAGGTCGTCATCGTCTCGCCCGTCACGCTGTTTGCCACGCTGCGCACGATCGCGTCGCTCTGGCGCATCGAGCGGCAGAACCGCAATACGCTGGAAATCGCCAAGCAGGGCGGGCTGCTCTACGACAAGGTCGCCGTCTTCGTCAAAGACATGGACGATCTCGGCAAGAAACTCTCCGCCGCGCATGACACCTATGACAAGGCCTATAAGAACCTCACCACCGGTCCCGGCAATATCCTGAAAAAGACGCAGGACCTGCAGGCTTTGGGGATCAAGGCCTCGAAGACCATGCCGCAAGGGCTTCTGGAAGACGATAGCGCCGAACATGAAGCCACCGTCACCCCCTTGAAAACGGTCGAAAACGGCTGATTTTCTTGATTTTTTAAACAAATCGCCTATATTCGCGCTTGATCTCCTCCCCTTGGGGAGGAGCAGAGCAAGAAGTTTATATGGCCATTAAAAAGATATACGTCGCACCCGCCGCGGTGCTGAAGAAAATCGCCGAGCCGGTGGCGCAGGTGAACGACGAGCTGCGCAAGCTCATGGACGATATGCTGGAGACCATGTATGCAGCGCCCGGCATCGGCCTCGCCGCGCCGCAGGTGGGTGAATCCGTCCGCCTCCTCGTCCTCGACGTCGACCAGAAGAATGATGATGACGAGACAGACGGCGAAAAGCCCGATGACGGGCTGCCCAAGGTGCGCAGGCCTGGCAAGCCGCAGTTCTTCGTGAACCCGGAAATCGTCTGGTCTTCGGAAGAAAGCAATATCTATGACGAAGGCTGCCTTTCCGTTCCGGGTCAGTATGCCGAGGTCGAGCGCCCCAAGCGCGTGCGCGTGAAATTCCTCGGCTATGACGGCAAGCAGCAGGAGATCGAAGCCGACGGGCTGCTCGCCACCTGCCTGCAGCACGAGATGGACCATCTCAACGGCATACTTTTCGTTGATCATCTGTCAACCCTCAAGCGCGACATCGTCATGCGCAAGCTGCGCAAGTTCACCAAGGAAAACGCCGACGATCTCGCCGCGTCGCATGTGCTTTAATCATTCCCGTTTTACCATCCCGCGCCGCATGAACCGACCCCTCCCTTTTCCTTACGAGATCCCCGCTTGCGCAGGGATGACGGCAGCGGGGAAAACTGCTAAACCTCTAACATGACGAAGAAACTCCGCATCGCCTTCATGGGCACCCCGGACTTCGCCGTGCAGGCGCTGAACGCGCTGCATGCGGCGGGGCATGAGATCGTGGCCGTTTACTCCCAGCCGCCGCGGCCCGCGGGACGCGGCCACAAGTTGCAGCCCTCGCCCGTGCACAAGCGCGCGGAAGAACTGGGCATCCCCGTGCGCCACCCGAAATCGCTCAAGAAAAGCGAACAGGCGCGCGCCGATTTCAAGGCGCTGAACCTCGATCTCGCGGTCGTCGCCGCCTACGGGCTAATCCTGCCCAAGGAAGTGCTGGAAGCGCCGAAATACGGCTGCCTGAACATCCACGCCTCGCTGCTGCCGCGCTGGCGCGGCGCCGCGCCGATCCAGCGCGCGATCATGGCGGGCGACAAGGAAAGCGGCATCTGCATCATGCAGATGGACGAAGGGCTGGATACCGGCGATGTGCTGATGCGCGGCGTCACGCCGATCACGCCCACGATGAACGCCTCCCAGCTTCACGATGCGCTTGCCGTGCAGGGCGCGGAACTGATCGTGAAAACGCTGGCCGACATCGCGGAGGGACGTCCGCCGAAACCGGAAAAACAGGCTACGGTCGACGTCACCTACGCCCATATGCTGGAAAAAGAGGAAGGGCGCATCCACTGGAAAGACTCTGCCGAAGAGATCGAGCGGCAGATCCGCGCCCTCACCCCCTGGCCGGGCGCCTGGTGCATGCTGGGCCAGCACCGCCTGAAAGTGCTCGAAGCCGCCATCGACCGCCCCCACGGCGTGCATGGTAAGCCCGGACATATCCTCGACCGGCACTTGGTCGTCGCCTGTGGCGAAGGCTCGCTGCTGCTCAGGAAAATTCAGCCGCAGGACAGGAAGCCTATGGACGGCCTCTCCTTCATGAACGGCGCGCATCTGAATGTCGGGGACTGGCTGACATGACTTCCTTCCTTGTCATCCTGAGCGCAGCGAAGGATCCCCCTTTCTTTCCGCCCAGAAGGGAGATTCTTCGGTCGCTACGCTCCCTCAGAATGACAGCGGAAGAAATATGACCCAGCGCTGGAAACTGACTATCGAATACGACGGCACGCCTTTTTCGGGCTGGCAGCGGCAGGACAACGTCATCTCGGTGCAGGAATGCGTCGAGAAAGCCGTGCATGGCTTTTGCGGCGAGACGGTGACGGTGCATGTCGCGGGCCGCACCGATGCGGGCGTGCATGCGACGGGACAGGTCGCGCATATCGACCTCGAGAAAGACACGGATGAAAAGACCGTTCGCGACGCCATCAACTTCCACCTGCGCCCGCACCCGATCGCCATCGTGACGGCCGAGCGCGTGCACCCTGAGTTCCATGCGCGCTTTTCCGCGCTGCACCGCGTTTACTGCTACAAGATCATCATGGGACGGCGCGCTGACACGGTCCTCCACCGCGACCGCGCCTGGCACGTGAGCTGGGAGCTCGACGTCGGCAAAATGAACGCGGCCGCAAAACATCTTCTCGGCTCGCATGATTTTTCGAGCTTCCGCGCGTCTGAATGCCAGGCGCATTCGCCGATGCGCACGCTGCTGCGCCTCGAGTTCATTGAAAATAAATCCGCGCTCGGCTTCGGCCGCCATATCGAGCTGTGGGCCGAAGCGAAATCCTTCCTGCATCACCAGATCCGCAATATGGCGGGCACGCTGAAACTGGTGGGAGAAGGCAAATGGCAACCGGACGACGTAAAGGCCGCGCTCGACGCGAAAGACCGAACGAAAGCGGGCCCGATGGCGCCGGCGCACGGGCTGTACTTCACGCGCGTGGATTATCCAGTCTTATGATGCTGCGCGGAGGAGCGCCGTCACGATCTTTTCCAGCCAGGCCCGGTCGATATCGTCGAAAGCATCGAGCCTGTCGCTGTCCACATCGAGCACGAAAGCGGTCTTGCCGTTGACGATGCCCGGCACGACGATCTCCGATTTGGAGAGCGAACTGCAGGCGATGTGGCCGGGAAATTGCTCCACGTCGGGGACGATGACGGTTTTCTGCGTTCGCGCGGCGGCGCCGCAGACGCCTTTCGAAAAAGGAATGTCGACGCAGGCGAGCGGTCCCTGGAACGGACCCAAGATCAGCGCCTCGGGTTTCACGGCGCGATAGAAGCCGACCCAATGGAAATCGAAAGCGGTTTTGAGGATGGCGGCCACGTTCGCCATGTTGGCGACCATATCCTTCGTCGCGGCGATCACGGATTCGATCTGCGGCAGCAGCTCCCGGTAGACATCTTCTTTGCTGCCGCATTTGGATATTTTCAGGCTTTCGGCCATCACTTCCTCATTCTCCTGTCATCCCGAACGCCGGCACAGCCGCGGAGGGATCTTTGGCCTGGCATGGGGAGAAAGATTCCTCGCTGCGCTCGGAATGACAATAAAAAATAATGCCCTTGGCGATTCTTGTATTATGTAATATGAATGCCATTTTCCTGAAAACATTACAAAAAGACCGGATTGACTCCCTCCCCATTCTGGTTTAAACAATATGAAAATCTGCCAGCAGGAGATGCTATGTCCGACGAAAAGAATCCCGGAAGCAATCCGGATGAACATCTGAATCCGGAAGACGTCTACGATCCCGGCAAACGGGACACAACCGCGGAAGACGCCGCCCATGACAAGAAGATGGACGAGTTGTTCGGCGACCTCGACGAGGACGATCAGGGCAACAAGAAAGTCGACACCGTCGAATCCCTGCGCCAGGAACGCGACGAGCTGCTGCTGAAGCTCGCCTCCACCGCCAATACGCTCGCGAAGAGCCAGGCCGACAACCTGACCCTCATGAAGCGCCTCGAGGAAGCCAAATCCCTCGTCTCGCGCACCGAGGCGAAAGCGCTCGACGACCAGAAATACGCGGTCGAAGGCTTCATCAAGCAGGCCATCCCCGTGATCGACACGCTGGAGCTGGGCCTCGCCTCCATCGACAAGAAGCACCGCGAGGAAGACCCGAAATTCGCGAAGCTCGCGGAAGGCGTCGAGAAAACGCTCGGCCAGCTGACCGCCGTGTTCAACAAATTCGGCGTCAAGCAAATCAATCCGCTCAATGAACCCTTCGACGCCGAAAAGCACGAGGCCATCATGACCCAGTGCAAGGACGGCTGCGACGGCGAAACCGTTGTCGCCGTGGCCCAGAAAGGCTACGAGATCAACGGCCGCGTCATCCGTCATGCGAAAGTCATCGTCACGCCGCCGGATTGACCCTTCAGACCCCTTGAATTCGCCGGAAAAAGCGACCATTCTTACTGGCGAAAGCTGATAAGGGATTATGACACATGACTTCTGAGCCCGCTGACGAGCCGTCCCAGGAACAGACCGCGCCCACGCCTGAGAACCAGGCGTCCGAGCCGCCTGCGCCGCCCGCCGAGGCGGAACTGGCCGCCGCGAAAGCGCGCGTCGCCGAGCTTGAAAAGAAACTGGCCGAAGTGAAAGACCAGGCGCTGCGCGCGCTGGCGGAAGCCGACAATACCCGCAAGCGCGCCGAACGCGCCAAGGAAGACACGGCCAAGTTCGCCGTCTCGTCCTTCGCGCGCGACCTTTTGTCGGTTGCCGACAATCTGCGCCGCGCGCTGGGTGCCATGCCCGCCGACGTGCGGGAGCGCAACCCCGAGCTCGTCAACATCCACACCGGGATTTCCGCCATCGAGCGCGACCTGCTGCGCGTTTTCGAAAACAACGGCATCAAGCGCATCGATCCCCTCAACCAGAAGTTCGACGCGAACTTCCACGAGGTGATGTTCGAGGCCGATGCGCCCAACCAGGCGCCCGGCACGGTCGTGCAGGTCATCGACCCCGGCTTCATGATCCACGAGCGCCTGCTGCGTCCCGCGCGCGTCGGTGTCGCCAAAGGCGACATCCCCGAAGCGGGCGAGACGGTGGACAAGCAGGTTTAATTCGATTTTCCGTCATCCCCGCGAAAGCGGGGATCCCGTCGAATTCGCAAAGCATCTGACTGCACGAGATTCCCGCTTTCGCGAGAATGACAAAAATTGGGCAAGTTGACCTCTTCATGGCTTTTTGACAGACTCGGTCCTCGATTATTAATTGTGGAATTTCCATGGCGCGTCTTCCTCGCATCCGGCGCAATTTCGGCGACATCAAAGACCTGATCCGCGCGGCGGAAGATGGCGAACCCACCGCGCAGGGCGACCTCGGCCAGGCTTATGCCGCCGGCAAGGCGATCAAGCAGGACCGGCTGAAAGCCTTTCACTGGTGGATGAAGGCGGCGGAAGGCGGCGATGCGGTCGCCATGGAGCGGCTGGCGGACGTATTCCGCACCGGCGAAGTGCTGCAGGAAAAGGTGACGCCCATCGACCTCGCGCGCGCCATCGAATGGTACAAAAAATCGGCGGCCGCCGGATACCACGAGGCGCTGTTCGGCCTCGGCCGCGTTTACCAGCAGCAGCAGGAATTCAAGAAAGCCGCCGCGGCGTTCAAGGAATCCGCCTATACCTACGGCAAGCGCGAGTCCTTGAGAGAGTATGGCATGTGCGTTTATCACGGCAACGGCGTGACGAAAGACATTCAGATGGGCCGCGACATCATCGCGGAAGCCGCGCTCATGGATGCCGAGTTCAGCGAACTCGGCCGCACCTACCTCGCCCAGAATTACGGCGTGACGCTGGCCATGCCGGAAAGCCCCGAGGCGCGCAAGAAACGCAAGATGGCGCTCGAAAGCTTCCAGTTCAGCTGCCTGCAGAAGCGCGCGGATTCCGGCGACCTGGATGCGCAGGTGGAGCTGGCCCATCGGTACATCTTCGGCGGCAAGCAGAACGAGCTGAACCGGGACAAGGCCTTCTTCTGGTTCCGGCGCGCGGCGGAAGCCGGCGACGCCGAGGCGCAGTTCGAGCTTGGCCGCGCCTGCGATTCAGGATCCAGCATGCAGCACCGCGACCCCGCTCAGGCGTTCCAATGGTATAAAAAAGCCGCCGACCAGGACTATATCGACGCGCTGCGCGAAGCTGGACGCTGCCTGTACCTGGGTGAAGGCGTCAAGGCCGATCACAAACAGGCCGCCGCCTATTTCGAAAAGGCCGCCCGCTACAACGATCCGGAATCGATGGTCTTCCTCGGCAAGATGCTGGAGAACGGACAAGGCGTGCGCAAAAATCCCGAACGCGCCAAACAGCTTATCGACACCGCGCTCGAGCGCGACAAGCAGGGCATCGGCCTGGCCAAGCTGCGCCTCTCGGCGCTGAACGAAGCCGAATCCACCAAGGCGCGGAAAAAGAAGTAGGAAGTGTCTTCGCTTACGGGCGCGGGCCGCTCTTGTTGGAGCGCTTCATGCCGTTCGTCGAGCGTAATGCGGCTTGCCTCGTTAAAAATTTACATCCCTGGCGTGGGGCGCTTGAACTTGATGGGGGCCATGACTTTCACGCCGTCTTCGGCCACGGTCGCCTGTTCCACGGCCTTTTCGATTTTCTGTTCGCGGATCTCAGGCGCCTTGGCGCGGCCTTCGGCCCAGACCTGGCCATCGCGGTACCATTCGTTCTTGCCGTCGGGACGTTCGATGGCGGGGCCGTCGTCGCGGCTCAGCTTGCCGTTGATATACCATTCCTTCGTGCCGTCGTATTTTTCGACCGCGGGCAGGCCGAAGTCGCGGTGGCGCTCGCCGTCGACCCACCACTCTTTCGTGCCGAGGGAGGTAATGACCGCGGGCTCGCCGTTCTTGCGGGAGAGCTTGCCGTAGTGCCACCATTTCTGCGTGCCGTCCTTGCCGATATAAGCCGGCAGGTCGTTGTCGCGGTGCTCTTTCAGCCGGTAGAACCAGTACTGGTTGCCTTCCTTGTCCATGCGGCGTCCCGAAAAATACGGCACCTTGAACTTCAGGCGCGCGATCAGGTCGGAAATGGTGTCGAAAATTTTCACAGCGGAAGCCCCTTTATTCGTAAAATTCCGGGTCACTATACGGTGTTATGGCAACGCGTCAAGACCTGTTTCCCCGCATTTGCCAGAATCTCTAAAGGCTTGACCATTGGCATAATACTGCGTAGGTTACGGCATTCATTTTGGAAACGACTCGACAGGCATTTCGCCTCAAGAAAGACATAAGATGGCCGACGCTCCCCTGACGCCCGCTGCGGAAGACTCCGCGCAACTCCAGCCTTCCGCAAATCCGCCCGAAGCCGCCAACGACGACGATGCCGACGAAACGCCCCTCGCCCCCATCAAGAGAAGCTGGTGGCACCGCACCACGACGAAGGCGTTGCATTCGACGCTGCGCTTTACGTTCAAACATGTGTTCGGCACCCGCTTTGCGGGCGCGGAGAACTTCAAGGGCCTCGAGGGCAAGCCGACGCTGATCATCGCGAACCATGTTTCCTTCGTCGACGGCTTCTTCCTGGGCGCGGCGCTGCCGCTTGATGCCGCCTTCGCGATCGACACGGGCATCCACAAGAAGCTCATGAACAGCCCGTTGGTGAAATACAATCCGCTCGCGCGCTTCGTGCTCAACCGCATTGACTTCCACCCGATGGACACGACCAAGCCGCAGGCGATCCGCGAGCTGACGCGCCTCGCCAAAGCCGGCAAGCCCGTGATGATTTTCCCCGAGGGCCGCCTGACCTCGACCGGCACGCTGATGCAGGTCTTCGGCGGCTCGGCCATCGTCGCGGACCATGCGAAAGCGAATATCGTACCCGTCTATACCGACGGCCTCAATTTCCTGGGCTTTGGCGCGACGCGGCTGAAAAGCTATCCCAAGCGCCTCATCCCGCGCATGACGGTCACTGTCCTGCCACCGCAGAAGATCGAAATCCCCAAAGGCCTGGCGGGCAAGGCGCGCCGCAAGGAGGCCGACGCGCAGCTGGAAAAAATCGTGCAGGAAATGCCGGTCCATGCGGTGAACAAGGACCGCACGCTGATCGACGCGCTGCACGACGCCGCGCATAACTTCGGCCACAAATACGACATCATCGACGACCCAGAGGGCGAGCCGCTCAAATACGGCAAGCTGCTGATCGGCGCCTATGCGCTCGGCGACAAGCTGGCGAAGCTGACCTCCAAGGGCGAAAACGTGGGCTTCCTGCTGCCCAACAGCAAGGGCGCCGCCGTGACCTTCTGGGGCCTGCAGGCCTATGGCCGCGTGCCGACGATGCTGAACGCGAAGGCGGAAAAAGCGGACATGCTGTCCTATACGACGACCGCCTCGCTGAAGACCATCGTGACCTCACGCAGGTTCGTCCAGCTTGCGAAACTTGAAGACAAGATCAAGGCGCTGTCGGAGACCACCAAGATCGTTTATCTCGAGGACATCAAGCCGCAGATCGGCTTCTTCTCAAAGATCAAGGCGCTTCTGCACGCGCGCGACTGGCTGCCGCGCCCGAAAGATGCGGCCAAGGGCGGGGATCCCGCCTGCATCATCTTCACCTCGGGCTCGGAAGGGCCGCCGAAGGGCGTGGTCTTAAGTTCGACCAATCTCCTGTCGAACGCGGCGCAGGCGCATGCGATCACGCCGCTGACACCCAACGACAAGGTCTTCAACTGCATGCCGATCTTCCACTCGTTCGGCTTGGCCGGCGGTATGATCCTCCCCAACCTGAAGGGCATCCGCAGCTATCAGTACCCGAATCCGCTCGATGGCAAGAACATCCCGAAACTGGTCTATTTCTACGACACGACGATCATGTTCGGCACCGATACCTTCCTGAACCTCTATGCCCGCAATGCGACGGACAAGGATTTCGCGTCGCTGCGCATGGTCTTCGCGGGCGCGGAGCGCCTGAAGGACGAGACCTATGACATGTACGTCGACCGTTTCAACGTGCGTGTGAACAACGCCTATGGCCTGTCGGAAGCGGCGCCCGCCGTCGCAATGAACGTGCCGGGCGCGCACAAGCGCGGCACGGTCGGCAAGGTCCTGCCCGGCATCGAAATCCGGCTTGAAGAAGTGCCCGATATGCAGGGCAGCTATCACCTTTACATCAAGGGCCCCAACGTCATGCTGGGTTACCTCAAGCATGACAATCCGGGCGTGATCCAGAAGCCGCAGGACGGCTGGCACGACACGGGCGATATCGTCAGCATGACGCCGGAAGGATTCATGAAACTGACGGGCCGCGCCAAGCGCTTTGCCAAGATCGGCGGCGAGATGGTGTCGCTCGACGCGGTCGAGGAAATCGCGAGAGCCGCATCGCTGAAACCCGAAGCCATGCATGCGACGGTCCTCAAGCAGGATCCGAAAGATGGCGATACCATCGTGCTCTTCACCACTGACGAAAAGCTCAAGCGCGAACTGCTTGCCAAAGCCGCCCAGGACACCGGCCGCAGCGTGCTGGGGCTGCCCAAGAACCCGGACATCCATGTGGTGCCTGCGATGCCGCTCTTGCCCACGGGCAAGACCGACTACGTGAGCCTGAAAAAAACACTCGCGCAGATGGAAAGTGTGGCGAACGACAACGCGAAACCGGCAGGCGCCATGGCGGCGGAATTCACGCAGGCCGTGAAACCGGTCCCTGTGAACGACAACCCCGTTCAGCCCGTGGAACAAAAACCCGCCGACAAACCGGCCGCACCCAAAACGCCCGGCCTGTAAGGAGAAAACATGAAACCCGAGATCCTGCGCAAATATCCGCTCGTCAAGAAACACCTCGACTATGACCGCAGCGTCTTCGGCGCGCCGAACACCGAATTGCGCCAGCAGCAGGAACGCGTGCTTGAGCTCATCGATACGGACGGCGCCGGCTCGAAAGAGGAAAAAGAAGCCTCGATGATCTGCGCGACAATCATGCTGAACCCGATGTCGCTCTTCGCCAACATCGGCCGCTTCTGGGAAGGTTATACCGAGGAAGTCGAAAACTCGGTGCAGGCGATGCTTTCGACCGCGCCGGATTCCTTCATGCCGGTCGCCATCGCCCAGGCCACCGCCGCCGCCGGCATCGCGCAGATGGAAACGGTCGCGGGCAAGCTGAAAGCGGACAAGCTCGACGCCGCGCCCGAAGCGATCCTCGAAGGGGTTAAAAAAGCCTACGGGCAGGAGCTGGAAAACTTCGCCTATCTCGAGGCGCCCGCGCTGCTCGCCCGCTTTGACGAGACGCGCCAGCAGCTTTTCTCTGCCCTCGAAGCGAAGATCGCCCCGCCCGCCCAATCGCGCACGACTCCGCGCAAGCCGCCAAACGGTGATTTCGCCTTGTAGCCGTTAATAAATAACGCCGCCGTGAATAACGAGGACTTTGCTACGCCCTCGGCAGAGCCAATTATTTTCCAGCGGCTTGCCGGTTTCTTCGGAGATAACGCACACTGGCATTTGCACATCGGGCTTTGTAACTCCTTTGGCGAGGACAAATCGCAGCGACCTGTCGCCGCCCAGCCCCGGCGGGAATTCGACTAAGTTCTTCACGATGCGATATTGCTTTTCTTCCACGATGTTAACCACCCCGTTCGTGGCATTGACGACGGAATTACCTGTGCCGACAATAGACTCTGGCGGTCCGCCTTCGCTATCAACGACGATGCGCGTCGCGTGATCTGCGCGCGCCTCAGGCACAAGCACACCGTCATGCACTAACTGGGCGATACCGGCCCAGCCCGGAAGAACCGGATAGGGCTCCGTCGAGGAATCCGAAATGATTGTCTTCCCCTTCAACCGCGCCAGACCGCCCGGTAAGAGCAGGCGCACCTCCTTCCATGTTTCGGGATCCAGTCCCGAGACGTCGTCTGATGGCGCCGGCGACGCTGGCGCGGCGATGCCGTCGGCATCGATGGAGATACGGGACCCGTAAAGCTCCGTCATGATGGAATCCGCGGGGTGCCCCAAAAGCTTTCCGACAGCGGACTTAATGGTATCGCCCGCCTCCATAGACGCGCCCTCTGAAAAAGGCACTTGCAAGGCACAATTGGGGTATTCCTCGCTTTTCAGGAAAGAGACGACGCCTCTATCAATGCCTGCCGCGCCAATCTGGAGCGTCGGCTCGTCTTGGCCGTAGTTAGAGCCGGGTCCCGCCAGCACCAGTCGCGAAATGCGCTGAGTATCGCCGGTCACGTTCCAAATTGCCTGCTGCGCGGACTGCGCGATGATATAAAGCTTCCCCTTGCCTGGCTGAATGTCGAGTTGTGGCGCGCCTGTCACCTGGCGCTCGGCGCGCACCAGGCCGTTGTTAAAGCCCTCACGTAAAAACCCGACGTCGGAGATGGCGCCTGCCTGGCCCACGGAGACGAAGATGATTTTGTCGCTATCCGACGGCGGGGGCGCCTGGCAACCCTCGGGAAATGCCGCCTCGGGCCGCAGGGCTGCTTGAAATGCCTGCGCTTCAGAGGGTGAGATAATGCCATCGTGATCGGTGTCGACCGTCCTGAAAGCCTTGCGCGCGAGAGATTCCAGTTCCGTCACGGTCAGGACGCCGTCCTTGTCCGGGTCGAGAGCGAGCAGCGCCTCGAGCTGGCTCTGCCCGCGATGATGATTGCGAAGGATACGCTTGTTCTGCGCGTCAGTGGCGGACTGCGCCTCTGCATAGGTGATCGTGCCGTCGCCATCGAGGTCGAACCGCTTCATGAGGTTCCGGACTTCCTCCTCACGCGTTTTGTCATCGATCCTATTGTTCCCGCGTTCGGATTTCAGGGTTTGGAGGATCTCATCCGCCGTCACCTTTTCATCGAAATTGACATCAAAGCGCAGGATCTCATTAACACTATTTTGTCCCGTTGCTCGCCGCTCCCTTTCCTGAGCCTTCTCGATATCGCCTTTGGTGAGCGACATCTTATCCGCTGCGGCGTTGCGGATGACTTGCAGCATGTTCGAGACGTACATTTCCTCATAGCCGCCGTTGTAAATGTTGACTTGCTGCGCCAATGGGGCAGGGATTGAAGCGAGATCCGGATAGGTGTCGCCCTCGTCTGCGTGCACGCCGACATTCGCGGCGAGAATAAGGAAGGCGGTTGTGGCAATCAGTCTTTTCATGGCCGGAGGTCCTTCTTAATGAGCACAGTCGGCGGGGTTGCCCGCCAGATATTCGCCGGTTTCGCCCGAGATGACGCAAGAATGATTCAACTCCCCCGCGGGAAGTTTGACGCCCTTAGCCAGCACGAATCGGACAGTGTGCGCGCCGGAAAGATCGCCCGGATAACGCAGGATATCCTTGACAATCCAAAACCTCTCGCCGGACGGTGCTTGTTCGCGCTTGAGCTTGCCTTGGGCGATGAGATTGGCAAGCCCTGCTTCCCGCGGCAGCACCTGATACGCTTCGGCAGATGCGTCGGAAACGATCTTTGTGTCACCGAAAGTGGCGATTCCCCCCGGCTCCGAGACCAGAAGGCGATTCCACGTCTCGGTGTCATAACCTTCGGGTGCCTTGGTTTCTCGATTAGCCGCTTCCAGCGCCGCAGAGCCGGATGACACGTTGAAGATGCTGCCCGTATCGGCGCTTATCGACTGCTGCGCCTCCTTGCCTGTCAGGGATTTGGCATCAGCCTTCGCCTGCAACCACTCCGTGGAAGAGGCCTCGTATGAATTGAGGGGCATGCAGCCGCGGCCATGAACGAACGATACTTTTCCTGGATCCACACCGGTCGCACCCGCCATGGTCTTGCCGGTTCTGGACAACGGCCCAATCAGTATCAAGTGAGAAACTCGCGACGCGTTGCCCTGAACCTGCCAGATCACCGGCGTAGCCGCGACGGCAATGATGTACAGCTGACCGGCGCCATCGGCGATACGGATGCGCGCCGAAGTTGTCACGGTGTCTTGGCCCGCCACCGTGTGATCAGCCACCGTATCGCCGTGCGAAATGTCCAGCAGTACCACCGTTTCACCCGCTGCCGCCGTTGGGGCGCTACAAGCTGTCCTCATCGACTCGAGATGGCGGTGAAAACTGTCGTAGCCGCCCATGCCGTCGCCATTTTGGCGGCGCGCACTCAGTGCCTGAAGCTCGTCAGGCGACGCCACGCCGTTTCCGTCCGTATCAATCGTCGCGAAGGCATTGCGCGCAAGGATTTCGAGTTCCTCGACCGTAAGCTTGCCATCGTGATTTGGATCAAGCTCCAGCAACGCCTCGATGTTCCCGTTTTGCTGGTAATTTTCTCGCTGGTTCGCGGGCAACGCCGACATTTCTGCCAGCGATATGATGCCGTCACCATCAACGTCGTAGGTCTTGATGAAGCGATTGGCCTCGTCCTCGCAACCTTGCGCGTTCTCGCCCCGCTCTTCGCGCTCCTGCAGGTATACGCGGCGCACCTCCTCGGACGTCACCTGACCGTCGCGATTCAGGTCATAACGGACGACCTGCTGAAACTGCTGGCGCCGACGCGCATCCACGGCTCGTTGCTTTGCATCGTCGACATCCTGCTGGGTGAGTGACTTGTGATCACGTGCGGCTTGCCTGATTTGTTGCAGTACATTCGCAACATATTGTTCCTCATACACGACGCCATAGCGCATCTGTTCGAGAAGCGGCGCTGGTATCGATTCTATATCTGGATAAGGCTGTGGCTTTTCGTCCGCGCAGGCCCAAGGCGCATAAGTCACTATGACGATGGCGAAAATTGCCCAAAAAAACTGCTTCATGAAATGCCCTCCCCAACGCCGTGCATCATATCAATCTAGGAACAAATAAAGTGTTAACGTCCCATTGACATATGACAAATAACTGCGTAATCTGCCGCATTATGAGCATAGACCTTCTCGACAAATACCCGCTCGCCCAGCTCGCCTTCTGGGAGCATGACGATTTTTACCAGCGGCATCCGGAGACGGGGGGTATGCCGCCGGACATCAAGGCGGGGCGCGAGCGCGCGGTGGAGCTGATCGACCGCCTGATCGACAAGCCGGACTATTTGAAGGACACGCTGATGGTCGTCTCGCTGATCAGCCTCGACCCGCTGCCCTGCCATACGATGTACGGCGACCCCTCCTACGGCGAGAATGTCGAGAGGCTGATCACCACTCTCATCAATGCCGCGAAGCTGCCGGGCGCACCGCTGCCTGAAGATCTGGCGGCGGTGATCACGATCGTTTCGGTCATCAAAATGGAACAGGCGATGGACGAGGTGAAGGCCGGCACGCTGGATGTCACTCCCGCCGCGCTCAAAGGGACGTTGCACCGCGGTGCGCTGAATGACGCGATTTACCTGCCGAACCTCCACAACAAGCCGGTGCAGGACCTGTATGAAACGACCCAGTTCGCTTACTTCTGCCTGCTGGAGCGCGCCGCGCAAAAGGTGAAAAAGCCGCCCGCCCCGCCACCGTCGATCGGGCCGGTATTTTGATTTCCAACTGGCCCGAGCTACCTTGTTGACTGGACGCTTTCTAAAGCGTCTTTTTATCATCCAAAGACCTGATTAGACCGTATAAACCTCGATACGAAAGTCCTTCACTTCGAGGCGAAAGGGTAGTAATTTCTTGGCACCAAACGCCCCCGTTAGCTTTGGAGTAAAAGGGAATTAGGGAAAGTGCTTAACTATAAAAAGGCTTTCCCTTAAAAAATTCGCCGCAGAGAAAGGAAAGAATAAAATGAGCAAAATCATTGGTATAGACCTTGGCACGACGAACTCTTGTGTTGCCATTATGGAAGGCGACAAATCCAAGGTTATTGAAAACTCCGAAGGCGCGCGCACGACGCCCTCGATCGTCGCCTTCACCAAGCCCAAAGACGGCGGTGAGGGAGAGCGCCTCGTCGGCCAGCCGGCCAAGCGCCAGGCAGTCACCAACCCCGAACGCACCCTGTACGCGATCAAGCGCCTGATTGGCCGCCGGTTCAACGAGCCGGAAGTCAAGAAGATGCGCGAAAAAGCCCCTTTCAAAATCATTGAAGGCGACGGCGGCGCGGCCTGGGTCGAAATCGACGGGCAGAAATACGCCCCGTCGCAGATCTCCGCGATGGTCCTGCAAAAAATGAAGGAAACGGCCGAAAACTACCTCGGTGAAAAAGTCACCAAGGCGGTCATCACCGTTCCCGCTTACTTCAACGACAGCCAGCGCCAGGCAACCAAAGACGCCGGCAAGATCGCGGGCCTCGATGTGCTCCGCATCATCAACGAGCCGACGGCGGCAGCGCTTGCCTACGGTCTCGACAAGAAAAACTCCGGCACCATCGCGGTCTACGACCTGGGCGGCGGCACGTTCGACGTGTCGATCCTCGAGATCGGCGACGGCGTGTTCGAAGTGAAATCGACGAACGGGGACACGTTCCTGGGCGGCGAAGACTTCGACCTGCGCATCATCGACTTCCTGGCCGAAGACTTCAAGAAAGAGCACGGCATCGACCTGCGCAAGGACAAGCTCGCGCTCCAGCGCCTGAAAGAGGCTGCTGAAAAAGCGAAGATCGAACTGTCCTCGTCGGTCACGACCGAAGTCAACCTGCCGTTCATCACGGCCGACCAGAACGGCCCGAAACACCTGAACGTCAGCATGACGCGCGCCAAGCTCGAAGAGCTGGTGGGCGACCTGATCCAGAAAACCATCGAGCCCTGCAAGGCCGCGATGAAGGACGCGAACGTCAAGCCGTCCGACATTCATGAAGTGGTCCTGGTCGGCGGCATGACGCGCATGCCCAAGGTCATCGAGCTGGTGAAGAATTTCTTCGGCAAGGAACCGCACCGCGGCGTGAACCCCGACGAGGTGGTCGCCGACGGCGCCGCCATCCAGGGCGGCGTGCTCGCGGGCGACGTCAAGGACGTGCTGCTCCTCGACGTGACGCCTTTGTCCCTGGGTATCGAAACCCTGGGCGGCGTGTTCACGCGCCTGATCGAGCGCAACACGACCATCCCGACCAAGAAGAGCCAGGTGTTCTCCACCGCGGAAGACGGCCAGAGCGCCGTGACGATCCGCGTGTTCCAGGGCGAACGCGAAATGGCGGCGGACAACAAGCTGCTCGGCCAGTTCGACCTGGTCGGCATTCCGGCCGCGCCGCGTGGCGTGCCGCAGATCGAGGTCACTTTCGACATCGACGCGAACGGCATCGTGCAGGTGTCCGCCAAGGACAAGGCGACGGGCAAGGAACAGCAGATCCGTATCCAGGCCTCGGGCGGCCTGTCCGACGCCGACATCAAGCGCATGGTCAAGGAAGCCGAAGAGCATGCGAGCGACGATAAAGAGCGCCGCGAGGCAGCCGAGGTCAAGAACCGCGCGGAATCCCTGATCCATGCGGCCGAGAAGACGCTGAAAGATGCCGGCGACAAGATCTCCGTCGGCGACCGTTCGGCGGTCGAAACCTCGATGGCGGACCTCAAGACCGCTCTCGGCGGCGGCGATCTCGAAGCGATCCGCCGCAAGACGGAAACGCTGCAGGCCGCCTCGATGAAACTGGGCGAGCATCTCTATCGCGGAGTCGGCGATGACGCCGGCGCCGCGGCGGGAGGTCCTCCCCCGGGTTCCGATGGCACGGCCCAGCCCGATGGCGCGGCTGCCGAAGGCGGCGCGCCCGAGCCGGAAGTCGTCGACGCCGAATTCACTGAAGTCGACGAAAACGGCAAGAAGAAGTCGGCAGGCTAAAAGATACCGCGGGCGTCGCCTTCACCTGAAGGCGGCGTCCGTATATCCGCTATTGAGGCGGATCAGGGGATCGGGAAGATATGGCCAAGAAAGATTTTTACCAGATATTGGGCGTGGACAAGAAGGCCACGGCGGAGGACTTGAAAAAGGCCTACCGCAAGCTTGCCATGCAATATCACCCCGACAAAAATCCGAACAACAAGGAAGCCGAGCAGAAGTTCAAGGAAGCCGCCGAAGCTTATGAAGTCCTGAAGGACGATCAGAAGCGCGCGGCTTACGACCGTTTCGGCCACGGCGCCTTCGATCCCAGCATGGGACGCGGCGCGAGCGCGGGTGCAGGCCCCGGCGGAATGGGCGGCATGAGCGGCGGCTTTGGCGGTTTCGGCGGCGCCGGCTTTTCCGATATCTTCGAAGAGATGTTCGGCGATTTCATGGGCCAACAGCAGCGGCGGGGCGGCGAAGCCACCTCGCGGCGCGGCGCGGACATCAGCCACGAGATGGAGATTTCGCTCGAAGACGCCTTCCAGGGCAAGGAAGTGCCCGTCAAGGTCGCGAGCTGGGCTTCCTGCGTGGCCTGCCACGGCTCGGGCGCCGAAAAAGGCACCAAGGCTGAAGTTTGCGAAACCTGCCGCGGCGTCGGGCGCATCCGCGCGCAACAGGGCTTTTTCACGGTTGAGCGTACCTGCCCCACCTGCGGCGGCGTCGGCCAGACGGTCAAGACGCCCTGCCACGTCTGCGGCGGATCGGGCCGCAACCGTCGCGAAAAAACATTGTCGGTCGCCATTCCCGCCGGCATCGAGGACGGCACGCGCATCCGCCTGGCCGGTGAAGGCGAGGCCGGAACGCGCGGCGGCCCCGCGGGCGATCTGTACGTATTCCTGTCCATCAAGCCGCACCGTTTCTTCCAGCGCGAGGCTTCGAACCTGTTCTGCCGCGTGCCAGTGCCGATGACGACGGTCGCGCTCGGCGGCGCGGTCGAAGTGCCGACCATCGACGGCAAGCGCATGAAAGTCACCATTCCTCCCGGCACCCAGACGGGCCAGCAGTTCCGCCTCAAGGGCAAGGGCATGACGATCCTGCGCTCGCCCAACCGCGGCGACATGTTCGTGGAGGTCGCGGTCGAAACGCCCGTGAACCTCAGCAAGAAGCAGAAAGAGCTTCTCCAGCAATTCGCGAGCGACACGCCCGACGACAAGAACAACCCGCAGTCCTCCAGCTTCTTCGCAAAGGTGAAGGAATTGTGGGAAGACCTGAAGGATTAACCGGGTACCCGCCCTGTCCATATCGCGCAAACGCATCGTCCTTTTGTTGTCGGTCATCGGCCTCGAGCTGATCGGCGCGGTGTTGGCTTTTCGCTGGGATCCCGATAACGCCGGCGTCGTCGAGAAGGACGGCGTATATTACGAAGAGCCGCGCGACGCTCTGCCGCTGGACAGCAACACTGCGCAATTTCGCCGTGAAACCTTTGAAGCAACGCACGCCGGCAGAAAGCACATTCTCACCTATTATTGGCGCGCGCCTGAAGATCCTGCGCCAGACCGCAAGTATCCGCTGGTCATGGTCCTCCATGGCCGGCCGGGACATGCCTGGGCCGCCGAATTCCTGTCGTCGCCCGAGCTGCGCCGCGAATTCCCTGCCTTTATCTTCGCGCCGATGGCCCCCGTCAGCCGCGGCTGGGCGGTGCCGGAAGGCGATCCCGGCTATGCGCCCTGGATTAACAAGCAGTCATTGCCCGACGCCATCGCGATTCTCCACCAACTGATGGAGAAAAATCCGGTCGATCCAAAGCGGATCTATGTCGTCGGCTGTTCCGAAGGAGGTCTCGGCGCTTTCGCGGCGGCGGCGCGTTATTCCGAACTCTTTGCGGGCGCCACGGCGCTCAGCGGCAACTGGAGTCCGGCTGATGCCGCGAAAATGACGCGCGTGCCGCTGTGGATCGCCAACAGCGGGAACGATCCTTATATGCCGGCGTCGAAGGTGCAGCCCCTTGTCGACGCTCTGCGCGCCCATGGCGCAAACATCCGCTATACGAAGCTGCCGGACCTCGGCCACGATTGCCCCAATCCGGTGCTGTATCCGCACGAGATGTGGGAATGGCTGTTCAGCCAGAAGAAGCCGTGAATTCCTGACGCGGCGGCAGTCAGCTGCCTAAGCCACTGTTTATTATAGAAAAATTCAAATAAGCTGGGTTGCGAACCGCTTTCATTTGACATAATATTTAAAGAGGCGTAATATCTTAAGCTAAGGGATTTATACGACTGCCGGGGTTGGGGTTCTTATCACATCAACATGGCCTTTTCCGCCGGGGCGCAAAACATACGCGGTTTAAAATTTTCAGAGGTGTTGGACATGGCCGGTTTTAATCAAAAGATTTTGGATCCGCTTACGAAAGAAGCGAACGGAAAGCTGGAACAGGCGCTGGGCGCGGAGGACATTACGGCACGCACCGACGGGCTGATTACCGCCCGCGACGAGAGCGAGGCGAAATTCAAGACAGCATACCGCAACGAAGCGCTGAAAACCGCGGGCGCGGGCGCGACGGGCCTCTTGGGTCTTGCGGCCACCTATCTTGGCATTTCGACGGCGACAAGTCTGATCGCCCTGCTGGCCGGAACTACTGGCTTCGCCATTCCCCTTGCAATCATCGGCGCTGTTGTCGCCGGCGCCAGCGGCGTATCCGCTTACAAGACCGCCGGAAATATGGACAAGCTGAAAAACGCCTGGAACGCCTTCAGCAAAAAAGCCGATGCCGAAGTGAAGAACCTGGTTCAGGCGCATCCGGAGGAAACCGCGAAATCATCCAAGCTCAGCGCTTATCTGAAGCGCGTATTCAACAGTTCCGCCAGCGAAGCAAAACCCGCTGCAGCAGCGCCGGCACCTGTTACGGCACCCAAGGCCGGCATGACGCCCTGAGACTGGGAAAGCAACATCAAAAAAAGGCGTTCACCTGATGTGAACGCCTTTTTTGATTCCCGAAAAGACGATTTACCCCAGCTGCGGCGGGGTCAGCTGCGGGCCGCGCGCCGTGGCGGCCATGGCCGGCGCCGGATCGCCTTCGGAGACGCGCATGCCGAGCGCCTTGCCGAGCGTCGCCACATCCGGATAATTCCCGGCCAGCACGCGCTGGTAGCTTGCGGGATCGGTCTGTTTCATCTTGGCGAGGCGGTCCGCCTGGCCGCCGACGACAAGCTGCTGGAAGTCGAGATTGCCGATGCCGCTCTTTTGAACTTCGTTGAAGAAGGCCAGCGCGGCCCTGGCGTCGCCCTTGAAGTCATTCGCGATGATCCGTTGCGCGCCGAGCGCGACCTGCTGCATTTCCTTTCCGTTGGTACCAACCACGGACATCTTGAAGTTTTCCATGAGCGAGAATTTTCCCGCGGCGATATGCGCGATACCGGCATTGATCTGGGCGCTTGTCTGGCTGGGGAAGCCCGCTTTCTCGATCTTGTCCCACATGTCCCTGACTTTCATTCAGCGCCGCCTTCCCTGATCCGTTGCCCTCAAAAACTGCTTCGATAAGAAATTAACTTTTTGTAAACCGCAGATATGGAAATTATACCGGGGATTGGTTAATGAAACGTTAGCAGCCAGGAAGATGGGGCTAATCCATTGAAATGACTGTCTTAGGAGGCGCGCTTCTTCTTCGAAACACCGGCCGCTTTACGACGGAAGCCAGCGGCGGCTGCGACGATGGCGGTGCCAGGAGTCGCTTCATCCACCGATGCCGCGCCGTTCGTTTTCAGCCAGGCATAAAGCGTGCCGACCTTCATCTTGCGCCCGTCCTGCGCCCGCGGCGTCCACATTTTCGACGAAAGCGTTTGGGCGAAAGCATCATCGGTCAATGCGCGCAACATCAGCGCGCCGCGCGAGCCGCCCATCAGCGCCTTGACGTTGCCCTTGTCGCGCCGCGCCATGAGGTCGAGGCAATGCACCGCCAGCTGCGCCAACTCCGGCCGGTGGAAGGCGGAAATATTCGGCGTGCGCAAACTGGACTGATGATCGACGTTTTCGCCGTAGGTGAAGGCGATGGGGCTGCCGTGAATCTTGAACTGCGCATGCGCCCATTTGTCGTACGACATGCGGATGCGATCATGCAGCGTTTCGATATCGTCGCCTTTGAAGGCTGGGTGCTTGCGGCACTTCTCGAACACCTCGACAGGATTGTTCTTGCGCTCCTGCTGGCTCAAGGGGCGGTCGTTGAGCATGAAATGGGAAATGACGTCCATCTGCAGGAAAGTGCGGCCGAGCTGGTCTTCGTCGAACTGCGTGACTTTGCCGTCCTTGCTCTTGGGCTGCAATTCGGCGGAGGGGCGGTTTTGCAGCGCCCAGTGGAAGGCCTTCACGGGCGCCATGCCCTCGAGCCCGTGTGCGTACAGCAGCTCCATATGCTCGGTCTGCCGGTGCTTGCCCTTGTGGGCATTGCCTGAGATCATCCCGCCATGCAGGTCGCCGCCCCAGGTGGCGTAGGAATTGCGGCCCTCGTCGAGGTTGGGGTTGGAAATGGCGATCTTGTTCTCGACGTTCGAGAACAGCATGATCAGCACCTGGCGAAGGCGCGCCTGGATGTTTTCGTAGGCCAGTGAATGCGCAGGATTCGCAGTCGAAATCACATCGTAGGCCACTTCGTCGAAAGTCGACTTGAGCACGCTGATGCGGCGCTGCAGTTCTTCAGGCGTCGTTTCGTCGCCGCGCAGGCGCAGGATGCTCGCGATCTCGTTGCGGATTTCCGCCTCGCGCGCATCGGCGACCGCGCCCGGGTTCACGCCCGAGAAGATTTCGGCATAGACTTCGACGAGGCGCTGCACGTTGCGGTAATGGAATTTTCCGCCAATGCCCTTGAAGCTTTCGCCTGTCGCGGTTTTGCCGCCTTCGACTAACGTCTTCGCGGCGCGGAAGGTCTCTTCGGACGAATTGTCGGTGCCCATGTAGACGCAGGTCAGCATGTGATCCATGATCACCTCGACCGCCATATCGCGCCCGCTGGCCTCGAATGCCTTTTTTACCTTATCCTTGTAAGGCAGATGGCTCATCGCGGCCAAAAATCCGTCGACACCGCGCTCGTTCACGGCGAGTTCGACCATCATGCGCACCTTGGCGGCGTTATAGGCGGAATCCTTGCCGCCGGACAGCGCCTGCGCGATGCCGGAAATGCTATTCTTGCGCACATAATCGAAGAGCCACAGAAGCTCGATACGCATTTCTTCTTCGAGCTCGCGGCGCGGGCCCTTTTCCCATTTCGCCGGGCCGTCCTGCCTGTCCTTCGGATGCTTGTCGCGGAAATCCCTGTTCACCACGACGTGCGGCTTGCCGCGCCTGTTCTTCGGCGGTTTCACCGTTACCGTCTTGCTGGTATAGCCGATGTCGGTAAAAACGGCGCGCCTGCCTTGCGAAACCAGTTTTCCGCCCTGCGCCATCAGCCGGCTGCCGAACTGGGCGAAGGTCGAGCCGTTGCTGCCCAACCCGTCGGTGTGAACGAACACGCCGCAATAGCCGGAGCCGAGCTTGCACAGCTCGTCATGCTTGTCGATCTTGTTCTTGACCGGCGGGCTGGCGTTGGGATTGATGCAGACGGTGATGTCATAGTCCTTCGCCTTGCGGGCCAGCGGATTGTCGCGGCTGTAATCGCTGTTATCCGCCGAGCCGTCGAAGCGCGAGCCCACCCAATAGGCCTCGCAGATCAGTTGGAACAAGTTCATCGCGCGCCCTTTGCCGCCCCGCTCCTTCACCTGGATCACGGGCGAACCGAAGGGAATGGTACGCGCAGGAACTTCCGCGCCGTCAGGATAAGCAGTCGCCGGCAATTCGATGAAAATCGCACCGTCGCGGCCCTTGCCATGCGCGTTCTTATAGGCGTTGGCGTGAATATCGCTCCATTCCTCGAAATGGCGGCCTTCATAGCCGCGTTCATAGGTGAAGAGCCAGTCCTTGGCCGACATCGAAATCACGTCGCCGCCCATCAGCACCGACTGGACGTTGAACTGCTTATTGATGCGATTGAAGATCGGGTTCTTGCGCCGCTCGGGCTGGGCGGGGATTTTCTTGTCGGCAAAGTACCAGGGGTGGCCGACCGACACGATCAGGTTCGCGTCTTTCGATGCCGCGTAATCCGCGATGATCTGCAGCAGCGCCCGGGTTTTGGCGTTATCGGAATAATGGAAGTCGTCGCCGCGTTCATAACCCGCGAGGCCCAGCTCCTCCAGGCAGAGGATATCGGCGCCGTCCTCCGCCGCCCGGTCGATCGCCGCGCAGATATTGGCGAGGTTGCGCGGCCAGTCGCCGCCCGTCTGGTTGCAGCTGGCCGATGCGATCTTGAGATCGAAAGTCGCGGGCATGGTCTCTCCTTCAGGCCGAGACCTATTATATATCAGCCGACTTTCAGAACTTCAACCTTGGGCTTGCCCGGCGCGTTGGAATTCGCGGGCGCCGCTTCCGCCGCCATCTGGCGCTTGATCTCGCCCACGATGGCGGGACCCAGCGAGACCCAGTCGACCCGGTCCGCCAGCTCGGGATACTGCTTGCGAAAGGTCTTGATCTTGGCTTTCGCTTCCGGGATGGAATCGGTCACCGCGAAACGGTCGATTGTGTAAGCATCGCCGATTTTCGTCGTCATCAGCTTTTCCAGCGCCGTGCCGTTCTTGGGCGTCAGGATGCCATGCGTGCAGAGCACCGTCACCGACTTCGCGCCGCGTTTCTTCAGCTCGGTTGCGGCATTGACTGCTGTGCCGCCACCGTCGATGAGATCGTCGATAATGACGCAGTCCTGGCCTTCGACCTCGATTTTGGATTTTTCGAGATCGATTTCGGTCTTGTTGGTACCGGTGTGGCGCTTCGCGATGAAGAACATCGACTTTTCATTAAACGCGCCGGTGAGGCTCGTCGAGAGCTCGCGCGCGCGGCGCTGGCCTTCGTCTTTGAGCTTGTCGGCCCCGTCCGGAGCGCCCGTGATCAATTTGGGCGCGTTGCCGCGGAAGATGCCTTCGAGGTAACGCGTGAACACGTCGGTCGCGTCCAGCGCGATGAAGTTGTCGCCAAATTCCTTTTTATACGCCGCGACGCCCGCCTGCGAATGCATGGTGAAGGTGACGACCTTGTCGGCCTTGGCCGCCTTGAGCTGGCCCGCCATGAAATCCGTTCCGATGGACCAGAGCCCTTCGTCGAATTCGCGGTCCTCGCGGGAGAGCGCCAGGAACGGCGAGACGACGACGACTTCCTTTGCCCCATATTGCTTGGCGGTATGCGTCATGAGCAGGATGTCGACCATATGCTCGGCCACCGGCTCGCCCATGGAGCCCAGGATGTAAACCGTGTTGCCCTTGACCTTTTCGCGGTTCGCTTCGCAGTATTTTTTCAGCTCCTCTTTGAGCTTCTGGTCGTTCTTGTCGCCGTCCCGTTTCATGTAGAACAGCTCGACGAAGGGCTCGTCGCTCTGGAACTTGCCGATCGAAGCGCTCCCGAGCGAAAACAGGCCCGCGCCCCGGACGGCTTCCGCCGTCTCGTCGGAGACGCTGTTGCTCATGAACACGAGCGGCTTTCGCGCCTTCGATATTGTCGCGCCCGCGCGCTCGCGGATAAGATCGGTCGCTGCTTGCGATAAGGACGCGACATCGACCGGCCCATCGACTTTCGCGAGCTCGATGACCGCAGCCGTCGAAATGCCCGCTTCCTTCCTCATCCGGTCGAACGAGAGGTCGAGGACAGTGAGCGGAATATTGTTTTCCTCGAGTAGCGCCTTGTCCGGGTTGCTATTGCGCGCCTCGCGGGCAAGCTGGATGATGTAGCCCGGCGCGCCAATGATACGCTTTTGTTCGACTGTGAGGTTGTTCAGGTCGAAGGCGCGGATCGCGCTGGCCGAGATATTGTCGTCCGCGGGATCGGTGTTATAAGACTGCCAGACCGCCATGCCTTCGTCGACGAAGGACTGGGTATAAGCCGCGAGCGGCTTGATACCCGCGTCAGCCGCCGTTGCCGCGTCGGCGGATTTCGCGCGGAAATAGACCACCGACTTGCCGTCGATGCCGAGGTCTTTCAGCTTCTTGTGGAAATTCTCGATCCAGCTCTTGTCGTCGGGCGTGTCTTCCAGCTCGATGATCATCGCCGAGTTATAGTCCACGCCCGGCAGCGCGCGGTGGAACTGCTCCTTCTGCTGTTCGACGGTAAGCGGGTTCTTGACCGGGTTCCACAGCTTGCTTTCCGGCCCGTTGACGGAGCCGATCGCGAGCACGGGCTTCAGCCCCGCGCGCAGGATGTCGAAGACGCACTGGATATGCATGCGGTGCATCGGCGCCCGGCGGCCGGGCGGAATCGCATATTCATAGCCCTCGGCCGTGATTTCCTGATCGATTTCGTCGGCGTCGCCCTGGAAGACCTTCTTCGCCATGTTACATCCCCGGCGCGGGCTGGGATTTCTTCGAAACGGCATCCCACGGGTTTGCGACGAAGTCCGTCGCTTTTTCCCTCAGGCGCTTGGTAAAATATTCGGCGCGGTCGCAGACGTCATTCCAGCCCTCAGTACCCAAGATCTCGCCGTCGCGGAAGACCGGCTTCAGCACGTCGAGTTCGCCGGCCAGGATTTCTTTCGTGCGCTTGGTGGCGAAGGCCACGCCGTTCCAGATTGTCGAAAGCACACCCGCCTTCGATTTCTTCGAGCTTGCAGTCTTCGGGTTCTTCTGGATGTCGACCCATTTGCCGTTGATGCGGGCGGCGCAGGCTTTCTGCGCGAAATAGAGCCCGTCGCGGTCGACCTTCTGCTCGAGACCGCCGCCCATGCCGAAGACGAGGTTTTCGGCCGAGAAGCCTTTTTGCTCCATGGCGGTCAGGATCTTGTGCAGGGAGTCGAGGTCGATGCCATCGCCCTGCAAGACGCGCAGGCATGGCGGCAGCAGCTTGAATTCCTTGTCGCCCTTCTTGACGGTCGTGCATTCATCCTTGAATTTCTCGCACAGGACTTCCAGCGTCTTGGTAATGACTTCGACCGGGTCCCCGGAGTCCGGGCGGATGACGATGCGGCCGCCCGCCTTGCCGGCGTCGAGGATATCTTGCTTGAACTGCTCGCCGTAGACCTTTTCGATGTTGCGGAAGTAATCGTAAGAGTCGGACACGATGGAGACGATGCGGCCCGTCTTCGCGGTGTCGATCAGCAGCTTGATCTGCTCGATTTCGCCGGCCTCGCCCTTGATCGTCATGGTCGAATGCTCGGACGCGATGACGGAGAAAGCAGGCAGCGGAACCTTTTCGCGCTCCATCTTCAGGAGCGTATTGATCATCGCGCGCTTGGGGCGGTCCGGCATCTGCTCGTGGAATTTTTCGAAATCGTGGCTGTAATAGCCGAGCGACCCGACGATGCCCATGACCGTGTCGGTGCCCTTGAAGTTGACGATATGCGCCATGCCGCCGATGCCCGAGGATTCCATCGAGCTGTTGCCGCGCGCGCCGAAGTCATGGAGCATGAAATCGAGGCCGGCAGAATTGTCGGAGGTGCGGTCCATGAAACCGCGCATCACTTCCTTGATCATGCGCGACTTGGTGGCGACGGTGGTGGGATACCAGACGGCGCGCAGCAGTTCGGTCTCGACATAGCTGGTCAGCCAATAGGCCTTCGGGTCGGTATTGACGATTTCGACCATCGCATTGCTGTTGGGCAGCACGGTACCTTCGGGAATCGCGCGGACTTCGATGGGCAGCTTGCCACCGTGGTGGTCGAGGATGTACTGCCAGCCTTCTTTGTTATAGGGGACGCCGTGCATGCGGTAGAGCACCTCGGCCAAGTCGATGTCGTCCTGGTCGATGGGCTTGCTCAAGTAGTCTTTCAGGAAGGCCTGGAGGCCGAAGAATTCGGCGTAATCATAATCCTTGCCGAGCTGCTGCGCGAACTTGCTGCCGCGCGCCTCGATGTAGCTGACAACATATTCGGTGCCTTCGGGATATTGCAGGTAATGGGAAGCCTTGTAGGAGTCGGTGTTGAGGATATGGCTGCACAGCGCTGACAGGATGCTCATTTTTTGGCCCTCTATGAAGTTGTTTTCGCTTTTTTTTCCGTCCCGGATTCGGATCCGGTTTATGATTTCGGGTAGTCTAGGTGAAGCTGCTTTATTATGTCAACGAGTTTTTCATAAATATATGCTCTTTTTACGCATAATATATGTTCTGTTTGAGCATAAGTGCCACAATACGGTAAGCATTGTCAAGACTGGTTGTTGAAAATATTGGAAACACATGCAAAACATCCTGTAAAACGGGCATTGGCGGATGTTTTGCGGGTCGTGCTGTGGGGATATCGGCGCGTGAAACCGTCCTTTGGACCAGAAAACCGCGCGGGCACAAAATTGCACGTCGCGGTATTTTTATACCCGATTCCGTATATTATGTCAAATAAATTTTGGATCCCCTATTGCCGCGGCGCGCGGGTGGCATCACATCAAGAACATCCTCATTCATTCGGCGGCCTGCATGCGTTTTCTTCGCCATGCCCTGTTTTATTTCGTTTCCGCGCTCTTTGCCGCACTGCTGGGCTTCGAAACCTATGCCGTCGCGCACCAGCCGGATATCAGCAAGCTGCCGCCGCTGCAAAACGGCGACCTGGTCTTCCAGACCAACCCCAACATGCAGTCTCTCGCCGTCATGCTGGCGTCCGATACGCTGTATACCCATGTCGGCATCATTCGCATGACAGAAAAAGGCCCTGTCGTTGTCGAAGTCGGGCCGGTGCGCGAAACGCCGCTGCAGGCTTTTATCGATCGCGGCGTCGGCCGGTGGATTTCCATTCGCCGCATCCAGGATCTGAAGCCCGACGAGGCCGCGAAGGCGCTGGCCTGGGCGAAGAAGCAGTACGGCAAGCCCTATGACTTTTTCTTCCTCAAAGGGACGGACAGGTTCTATTGCAGCGAGCTCGTGGCAGATGCCTATACCGACGGCGCCGGCATTTCGCTCGGCAAATGGGAGAAAATCAGCGATCTGAAAAAATCCGCTGCCATGGACAAGGTCATCGAAAGCCGCTGGCGCGAATATCCGCTGTGCAAGGGTGATGTGTCAATGACCTATGACAAGTGTTACGGCATCATCATGAAACAAGAACTTGTGACGCCGGCCAGTCTCGCCCGCGACCCGCGTGTGCACAGCGTCTGGTCGAATTATCCCGCCGGCGATTGAGGGGGGACCAAGCTTTACAGCGCGCCTTAAACGCTTTAAAAAGGACATAAGAAGAAGAAAACTTTTCATGTCCTCCTCCAAATATTCCGTCTCGGTCCTGAAGCTGCGCAATTTCCGCATGCTGTTGATGACACGTATGTTCGTCATGACGGCGCTGCAGGCGCAGTCGGTCATCGTCGGCTGGCAGATATATTCGCTCACCAAAAGCGCGTTCCTGCTCGGCCTGACGGGCCTGGCCGAAGCCATCCCCGCCATTTCCTGCGCGCTGGTCGCGGGCCATGTGGTCGATAACGGGCATCCTCACAAGATTTATATCGGCTGCACCGCGGCGCTGCTGCTGAATACGCTGCTGCTGATGATCTTCGCGGGCGGCTTCGCGACCATCGATCATCAGGCGCTGCTATACCTCCTGTTCGGCGGCGTCTTTTTCTCGGGCCTCGCGCGCAGCTTCACGGCGCCTGCCTCTTTCACGCTGCTCTCGCAGATCGTCAAGCGCGAGGAAATGCCCTCGGCCACCGCCTGGAACGGCACGGGCTTCCAGATCGCGGCCATCGGCGGTCCCGCGATCGCGGGCATTGTTTACGGCGGCTATGGGCCCAAAGCCTGGCTGTTGCCAGGGCTGCTGATGATGGCCGCTTTCATCGCCGTCAACGGCATTAAGCTCGGCGCCCATGTACGCGGCGAAAAGCGCGAGAATGCGATCAAGAGCATCCGCGCCGGGTGGAAGTTCATCTGGACGCACAAGGTGCTGTTGAGCATGATGTCGCTCGACATGTTCGCCGTGCTGTTCGGCGGCGCGACCGCGATGCTGCCCGCCTATGCCGACCAGGTGCTGCATGTGGGCTCGGAAGGCCTGGGCGCCCTGCGCGCGGCGCCCGCCATCGGCGCGGTCGGCATGACGCTGATGCTGGCGCTGCGTCCCATGAAGCATTTGTCCGCCGCGCGCCTCCTATGGGTGGTGGCGGCTTTCGGGGTCTGCATGATCGGCTTCGGCGCGAGCACGAATTTCTGGCTGTCGCTGTTCTTCCTGGCCCTCAGCGGCATGTTCGACAGCATCAACATGACGATCCGCGGGACGCTGATGCAATTGCTCACACCCGACACCATGCGCGGGCGCGTCTCCTCGATCAGCAGCATGTTCATCATCTCCTCGAACGAAATCGGCGCCTTTGAATCGGGTACGGCGGCAAAGCTGCTCGGCCTCGTCCCCTCCGTGGTCTTGGGCGGCATCGGGACATTGATTGTCTGCGGCACCATCGCCTTCCTGTCGCCGGCCTTCCGCCGGACGGTCGTCGACTCCCACGCGCCGGACAAGACATAAGGGTTTTTCCGATTTATTTTCTATAATATTGACATGATATTGCTAAATGACGGCTGTTATTGACATAACTGATTGAATATGTCCGTTGTCATGTTACTATCTTTCACGTAAACCAGCAGGACCTTAAAGAAACAAAACACGGCCTGAAATGGACCCGAAAGATATCAAAAAGGATATCAAGCCGGAACCCGGCTCCGCCCACATCCTGGGCGCGACCTTCGACGGCACCAGCGTCAATTTCGCCATTTATTCCAAAAATGCGACCGGCATCACCCTGTGCCTGTACGACGACGACGGCAAGACCGAGACCGGCCGCTTCGACCTTCCCGCGCGCACCGGCGATATCTGGCACGGCTGCGTGCAGGGCCTCAAACCCGGGCAGGTCTATGGCTATCGCGTGCATGGGCCGTTCGACCCCCAGGCGGGCCATCGTTTCAACGACAACAAGCTGCTGCTCGACCCCTATGCGACCGAAATCGTCGGCCGCGTCAATTGGACGACGGAGCAGACCAATCCCGCGCAGGACAGCGCGGATGCGACCGTCAAGGCGCGGGTGACCGCGCCGCTGCCACCGCTGAACTTCACCACGGCGAATATTCCCGACAACAAGCTGCGCATCAGCGAGCTGCACGTACGCGGCTATACCATGGCCGACCCGAAAATTCCCGAAGCACTGCGCGGCACTTACGCCGGCCTCGCGTCGGACGAGTCCATCGACTACATCAAGAATGAGCTCAAGGCGAATGCCGTCGAGCTGCTGCCCGTGCAGGCGAAGCTGAACGATTTCTTCCTGTCGCTCATGGGCCTCAAGAACTACTGGGGCTATAACACCATCGGTTTCTTCGCACCCGAACCCGAATATGCCGCCGACAAGGCGCATGTGCGCGAGGAATTCCGCGACATGGTCGACAAGCTGCACCAGAACGGCATCAAGGTCATTCTCGACGTCGTCTATAACCATGCGGGCGAAGGCAACCAGCAAGGCCCGACCCTGCTGTTCCGCGGCATCGACAATGCGAGCTATTACAAGCTCGACCCCAACGACAAGACGAAATACACCAACGACACCGGCTGCGGCAACACGCTCGACATCGGCAATCCCGCGGTGCGCAGGCTCGTTCTCGACTCGCTTAAGTACTGGGTGACGGAGTTCGGCGTCGACGGCTTCCGCTTCGACCTCGCCCCCGTGCTGGGCCGCGATCCCTGGTCCTATACGAAAGAGGCGGCCTTCTTCAAGGAACTGGCAGCCGACCCGGTCCTGAAAGACGTCATCAAGATCGCCGAGCCCTGGGACCCGGCGGGCGGCGGCTATCAGCTCGGCAATTTCCCGCAGGGCTGGAAGGAATGGAACGATCGTTTCCGCGACGATATCCGCCGCTACTGGCGCGGCGACCATGACACGATCAGCTGGCTGGCCACGCGCCTGCTCGCCTCCGCCCCTGAATTCGACCGCGACGGGCGCAAGCCCCAGGACAGCGTCAACTTCGTCACCTGCCACGACGGCTTCACGCTGCACGATGTGGTGAGCTATACCTCGAAAAAGAACCTCGCGAACGGCGAAGACAATCGCGACGGCAGCAACGAAAACTATTCGGCCAACAACGGGGCGGAGGGCGACACCAACGACGCCTTCATCAAATCCGTGCGCGAGCAGCAGAAGCGCAACATGCTGGCGACGCTGTTCCTCGCCCAAGGCACGCCGATGATCCTAGAAGGCGACGAGCACGGCAACAGCCAGAAGGGCAACAACAACGCCTATTGCCAGGACAACACCATCGGGTGGCTGGACTGGAAGGACATCACGCCGGAAGGCAAGGCGCTGACGAAATTCACCGCGAAGCTGATGGAATTCCGCGAGGCCCACACGGAAACGCTGAATGCCACGCATTTCCTGCACGGCAACAAGGTTTGCGAGAACGGCATCAAGGACGTCACCTGGATCTCCCCCACCGGCAACGAGCGCACGCAGGCCGAATGGGACAACAGGGGCGACAAGTGCCTCGGCATGCTGCTGAACGAAGCCGCGATCACGGGCAAAAAGGACGGCGAGCGCCTGCTGGCGGTCTTCAACAGTGCGGCTTCCTCGGTCGAGTTCAAGCTGCCCACGCTCAAGGGCGGCTCGGGCTGGACGCGCGAGATCGACACCTCCGCCCCCGATGCCGCGCCGGACAACCACTCCGACGGCGAGAAGTTCATGATCCCGGCCCGGTCAGTCGTGGTTTTCACGCAAAAGCCGAAGCCGTAACCCCGAGTCGCGCATGCGCCGTATGCCTTCGCGGCCTGGCGGCGCCCGAATACCCATAAATATTTGCCGGTATTTCAGAACCTTACGCGGGCTTAAAACATTATTGACTTATACTCAGTAAGATTATAAATAATACTCTCAATGAGCATTTTTATACTCTCACCGAGTATAAATTTACATAATGGAGATTGAGAGGGTTGTCATGCGTGCCATCATCAAAAGCAATCAGGGCGTCGCGGTGCGGGAAGTCGATGCCCCGCGCGTGCGGGAAACCGATGTGCTGGTGCGCGTGAAGCTGGCCGGCCTGTGCCGCACCGATGTGTTCGTGGCCGAAGGCCGCATCCCCGCGAAGAGTGACGTGGTGCTGGGCCATGAGTTTTCGGGCATCGTCGAGGCCGCCGGCAAGAACGCGCCCGGCTTTGCCCGCGGCGACCGCGTGACCGCCATGCCGGTGCTGCCCTGCGGACGCTGCGCGCTCTGCTCCGCCGGCGCGCAGGACAAATGCCAGGCAACGACGATGCTGGGCATCGATCATGACGGCGCTTTTGGCGAGTTGGTCGCGGTGCCGGTGAGTGCGGTGCATAAAATCCCCGACGCCATGTCCTTTCGCCTCGCCGCCTATAGCGAGCCGGTGGCGGCCGCCCTGTCGGTCATGAAGGCGGGCCTGAAGGCGGGTCAGCGCGGCGTCATCTACGGCAACAACCGCTTCAGCCACCTGATCAACCGCATCCTGAAAGCCTACAGTCTCGACGGCGTGACTGTCTTCGACCCGGCGGCCGGCATTCCCCTGCGCGAAGGCGCTTACGACTTCGCCATCGAAACGCTGGCGACCGACAAGGCCATGCATGAGCTGATGCTGGCCGTCGTCCCCGGCGGCAAGATCGTGCTGAAAAGCCGCAAGCATGAACCGGTCGGCATCAGCCTCGCGCTGGCGGTGAAGAAGGAAATCACGCTGACGGCCGTCAACTACGGCGATTTCGGCGAGGCGATCCGCCTGATGGCTGAAGGGCTGATCCAGGTCGACGACCTCTTGGGACCTGAACACCCGCTGGAGGAATTCGCTGCCGTCTTCGAACGCTCGAAGACGCTGGAGACGCAAAAGGTCTTCTTCAACCCGGGAGCTTGAAAGCCCATGTGCGGCATCACCGGCATCTATTCCTGGGACAGACGCGTGACCGCGGACAACATCCGCCGCGGCACGGACGCCCTGATCCACCGCGGGCCCGACGGCGAAGGCCTCTGGATTTCGGAACAGGGCAACGCGGGCCTTGGCCACCGCCGCCTGTCCATCGTCGACCTGTCGACGGGAGCCCAGCCCATCACTTCGGAAGACGGACGCAAGCATGTGGTCGTGAATGGCGAGTTTTACGACCATGCCCGCATCCGCGCCGACCTGGAAAAGCGCGGCCATGTCTTCCGCACCCGGTCGGACAGCGAGATCGTGCTGCATCTTTACGAAGAATACGGCTTCAACTGCCTGGAACAACTGCGCGGCGAGTTCGCCTTTATCCTGTGGGATGAGGACAAGCAGTTGCTCTTCGCCGTGCGCGACCGCTTCGGCATCAAGCCGCTGTGCTATACCGTGGACAAAGGCGCGGTGCTGCTGGCTTCGGAGGCCAAGGCGCTCTTCGCCATGGGTGCGCCCGCGGCCTGGGATGAATATGCCTTCTTCCACGCGGCGTCGTTGCAGTACACGCCGCAGGACCGCACGCTGTTCAGGAACATCCTTCAGCTCAAGCCCGGCCATGCCCTGGTCGCACGCGGCAACAGCGTCGAGACCTTTAAATACTGGGATCTCGACTTCCCGACGGAAGACAAGATCACGCGTGTGACGAATGAAAACGAGGTCATCGCCGCCTTCGCCGCCGAATTGGACGAGGCCATTCGCCTGCGCCTGTTGGCCGACGTGCCGGTTTGCTTCCACTTGAGCGGCGGGCTCGATTCCGCGTCGGTGCTGGGCTTGGCCGCGAAACGGCTCAACCGTAGCGTCGATGCCTTTACCGTCACCTTCGACCATGAAGGTTATGACGAACTGCCGATCGCTCAGGAAATGGCAGCGAAAGCCGGCGCGAAGCTCCATGCCGTGCATGTGACGCAGGACGATCTCGTCAAACATCTGCCGGATGCTGTCTATTACGGCGAGGGGCTTGCGATCAACGGCCACCTGGCGGGGAAGTACCTGCTGAACCGCGCCATCCGCGCCGCCGGTTTCAAGGTCGCGCTGACCGGCGAAGGCTCGGACGAGGTGCTGGCGGGCTACCCGCACCTGCGGCAGGACCTGTTCCGCATGAGCGCGGTGAATGATGCCGAAAACCTGACGGCGCGGCTCTATGCGACGAACGGCGCTTCGGCGGGCGTGCAGCTGGCGCATGGTGAAACGTTATCCATTGATGCGGTGCGCGCGCATATGGGCTATGTCCCCGCTTTCATTGAAGCAAAGGCGTCGCTGGGGCACCGTATGGCAACTGTCCTGTCCAGCGCTTTCAAAACGCGCTTTTCCGGCCGCGACGCGCTGGCTGACCTGATGCGCAACGCGCCCATGCAGCAGCTAGCGGGCCGCCATCCCGTTAATCAGTCTTCCTGGCTGTGGAGCAAGCTGGCCTTGGCGAATTACATCCTGCGCACGCTGGGCGACGGCATGGAAATGGCGCAGTCGGTGGAAGGCCGCCTCCCTTTCCTCGATCATCACCTCTTCGCCTTCGCGCGGCGGCTGCCGATGTCCATGAAGATCCGCGGCACGGTCGAAAAATTCATCCTGCGCGAAGCCGCAAAGCCCGTCCTGACCGAGACGATCTACAAACGCCAGAAACACCCCTTCATGGCCCCGCCCGTCAGCCGCTTCGCCAATAGCGGGCTGATGGTGCTGATCAAGGACACGCTGGCGAGCAAAAGCTTCGCGGAGATGCCCTTCTTCGACGCGGCCAAGGCGTCCGCGCTCGTCGCGCAGCTGCCGGCCATGTCGACGCAGGACCGCACCGCCGCCGAACCGATCCTTATGACCATGTTGACCGCCCATACGCTGCACGAAAGGTTCAGGTTATCCGCATGAAAGACGTGATCACCCCGCAAACAAACTGGTGCGAGGACTTCTTCGACGATCTGTTCGCCGAACACTGCCTGATGACGCGCAGCGAGGGGGAAGTCGCGGATATTACCGGATTCCTAATCCGCGTCTTGCGCGTGAGCACCGGCGACATGGTTTTTGACCAGTGCTGCGGCGTGGGGACTTTGAGCCTTGCGCTTGCCAAGCGCGGCTTTCGCACCCATGGCGTCGACTTGATCCCCGCCTATATCGCGCAGGCGCGGCGCGAAGCGGCGCTCGGCAGCGCGGCCTGCCACTTCGCCTCCGGCGATGCCTATACCTATGTGACGCCCGTCCCTTGCGACGCCGCAATCAACTGGTGGACGAGTTTCGGCTATACGCCGGACGACGCGCAGAACGCGAAGATGCTGGAATGCGTTTTTGCATCGCTGAAGCCCGGCGGCTGGTTCGCGCTCGATTACATGAATGCCGCCGACCGCCTGCGCCAACTCGGCCCGGAAGGCAAAACCGGCTACCGGCAGGAAAAGCCGGACTGCACTATCACCTGCGACTCGCGCCTGGATGGCGACATGCTGGTGAAAGACTGGGTTTACACGGGTCGCGACGGACGGCGCGTCGAAAAACGCGGCGGCGGCGCGAAGCTCTATACCTCAATGCAACTGAAGACGCTGTTCGAAGGCGTCGGCTTCACCAACATCCGCTTTTTCGGCAGCGCACGGGGGGAAGTGCTCGGCCCCCAGAGCCCGCGCTGCATCACCGTCGCCCAGAAACCGGAGGCGTAACATGTTCGCCGCGCCCAGCTTTTCCAGCCCCAGCCAATTCCGCCGCGCGATCTATGATGGAAACATCTTCCGCCTCGCCGCGACTCTAGCTACGCGGAAGCTGGTGACCGATGTGCGCCTCATGCTGGAGCGGGACTTCGGCGCGCCGCTGGAACGCTTGCATGAACGCTACGGTTTTGCCGACACGCGCGGGAAACTGACCGATCTGCGCACGATATTAACGACCGAAGCGCGCTTTTTGAATGCTCTTTCCGACATAACGAAGATGGCGGGCGCGCCCGCGAAATTCGCCTATGACCCGTTGCGCCTGCGCTGCGTGCTGCCGGGCAACCACCTGAACAAGGGCGCCGAGATCGCCTATGCTGCACATCGCGACACTTGGTACGGCAACCCGCAATGCCAGATCAACTTCTGGATCCCGCTGCAGGATGTGACGGAAGATAACAGCTTCATGTTCTACCCGCAGCTGTTCGACGCGGCGGTGCCGAATAACTCCGCCGTCTTTTCCTATGCCGACTGGTCGGAAAAACGCGGCTGGCAGGGCAACAAGGCGGAAGTGCCGGTCACCTTCCCTTCGCCCACTATTGATGTCAACGGCGGACAGGCCTTCGGTGCGCGGGCGGGCGAGATCATCGCCTTTTCGGCGGCGCAGCTGCACCAGACAGTCAAGAATGTCTCGCCGGTCACGCGTTTCAGCCTCGATTTCCGGGCCGTGCACCTGGACGATCATGCCGCGGGAATCGGCGCGCCGAATGCCGACAACGCCTCGAAAGCCGAGGCGTTTCGCGACTATTTGTTTCCGAAAAGGAACGCCGCATGAAAAGCTTCTGGAGCGAATTCCTGAAAGTCGCGGCGGCCTATCCCGAACATGCCGCCCTTGCCGATAACGGCAGAATTGTGAGCTATGCCGAATTGCGCGACCATGCGGCGGGCATCGGCGAATGGTTGACTGCGCAAGGCGCAGGCCCGGAAACCCCCGTTGCGCTGTGCATGGAAAAATCTGCCGAATATGTGATCGCGCTCTTGGGCGTGTGGCATGCCGGCGCTGCCTTCGTGCCGCTGCCGCCCTCGCTGCCGCAGGAACGGCGCGACTATATCATCGCGGAAGCGGGCATCCGGCATGTCATTACGGCTGAGGATACAAAGGGCATTACGCCCAGCGCAGCGAATCCGGTTCAGGTAAAATCAGAGACGCTTGCCTATATCATCTATACCTCCGGCTCGACCGGCAACCCGAAGGGCGTGATGGTCGAGCATCGCGGCATCGCGAACCTCTGCGCGGCGCAGCGCAAGGCGTTTCGCATGAAGTCCACAAGCAGGTCGCTGTTTTACCTCTCGGTCAACTTCGACGCCTCGATTTCGGATATCACCGTCGCCTTGTCGGCGGGCGCGGCTTTGGTCATCCGCCCGCAGGAGGAGCTGCAGGACGGCGCGGCGTTGAAACGTGTGCTGCATGACGAGAAGATCACCCATATCGACATGCCGCCCTCGCTGCTCCGCGCACTGGCACCCGAAGACATGCCGAACAGCCTGGAAACCGTCATCATCGGCGGGGAAGCGGCGGCGATGGATGCCGTGCGCGGCTGGGCGAAGCGCTTTCGCGTCGTTAACGTCTACGGTCCGACCGAGGCGACCGTCTGCACCAGCCTGAACGTCTGCGGCGCAGATTGGGAGCTGCCGCTGCTGGGCGACCCGCTGCCCGGCGTGAAATATGTCGTCTTCGGCGAGGAGCTCTATATTGGCGGGGATGTGCTGGCGCGCGGATACCTGAACCAGCCGGAACTGACGGCAGAAAAATTCATCATCCACAACGGCAAGCGCCTGTACCGCACCGGCGACCGCGTGCACCAGCACCCGGACGGTTCACTCGAATTCCTGGGCCGCATCGACCGCCAGTTCAAGCTGCGCGGGCAGCTGGTCGAACCGGACGAGGTCGAGGCCCGCCTGCGCGCACATCCACAGGTCATGAAAGCCGCGGTGCTGAAGCGCGATGGCCGGCTGGCCGCCTTCGTTGCCTTGAGCGATGCTGCGGCGGCGAACGACCTGCGCGGATTCTTAAGCCGCTTCCTGCCCGCCTGGATGATCCCGCAGCATTTCGAGGTGATTGCGCGCCTGCCGTTGACAGCCTCCGGCAAGACGGATTACGGCCGTTTGGCCAAAATGCCGCTCGGCAGCGCCGCGAAACGCGTGGCGCCGCGCGGGGAACTGGAGGAAAAGCTTTTCGCCATCTGGAGCGCCGTGCTGAAGCACGAAGATTTCGGCGCGACCGATGCTTTTTATGCTGTGGGGGGCGATTCCCTCGGCATCATCCGCCTCACTTTGGAAGCAGAACGCCAGGGCCTTAGCGTTTCCCCTGCCCTGTTTTCGGGCCATGCGACCATCCGAGAACAGGCCAAACACGCGGCTGTCGCCCATAGCGCCCTGCCGGCCGATCGCCTGCGCAAGGATGTCGGTTTCGACGCCGAGACCAAAACAATTCTGGCCGCCGCCGCGAAACGTCCCGAAGCATCCGCCAAGGCGGATGCCATCCTGCTGACCGGTGCGACGGGTTTTCTCGGCTCTCGCGTGCTGTACGAACTCCTGAAGGAAACGACGAGCGATATTTATTGCCTGATCCGCGCTGTCGATGCCGATGGCGTTCTCCGCCGCATTCGGGAAGCTGTCGAAAAATTCAACGTTCCGCTGCGCGCCGCCGACTGGGCCCGCGTTATCCCCGTCCCCGGCGACCTGTCGCAGCCGCGCGCGGGGCTGGACGACAAGACGTGGCAAACCCTCGCGGCCAATATGAGTGCGATTTACCACTGCGCGGCCTGCGTCAACATGATCCTGTCCTATCCCGACATGCGCGCGGCGAATGTGGGCGGCGCGCTGACCCTGCTGAAGCTGGCCTGCGAAGGCCGGCGCAAGCCGCTGCACAATGCCTCGACCCTCTCGGTCTTCGTCGCAACCAACCAAAACACGGGCCGGCTGCTCGAGACCGATAGGCTGGATGGCGTGACGACGGTTTACGGCGGTTACGCGCAGACCAAATTCGCCGCCGAACATATGCTGGCGCAGACACCTGCCGAGGCCTGCGATATTTACCAGTACCGTTTCGGCCTGCTGACGGGCGATGCCGCGAGCGGCGCTTCGTCGCCAACGGATTTCCTCGCACTCTTCTCCGCCGGCATCGCGCGGCTGGGTGCGCTGCCGGAAGGCATTGAAGAACGCCTGAAAGTCGATATCACGCCAATCTGCTACGCAGCAAAAGCGATGGTGAAATTGTCGCTGGCAGGAAAGCCCGGCGCCTATCACATCGCAGGCCGCGATGGCGCGTTGTTGAAGGACATTCGCGCGGCCCTGGCACGGTATGGCAAGGTTCTGCGCAGCCTGCCCGTGGACAGATGGCTGGACCTTATTAAAAACAAGCCGCTCTCGGCAGAAGAATCCGCCGCCGCCCTGTCGCTGTGCCGCGCCGTCAGTGACGACAAGCGTTTCGAACAGGTGCGCACCCTCGACCTGTTCCAGGCGACGGATGTAACCTTCGACACCACGCGGGCCGATGCGGTCCTGGCGCCCGCCGGCATTTCCTGCCCGGCCGCGAGCGACAAGCTGCTCGACACCTATATCCGGTGGTTTTTTCGTAACGAGCAAAAAATCGTCAAAATCTGCCTCTTTGGTCCCGAATCGACCGGCAAATCGACCCTGACGAAGAAACTGGCGGAAAGCTTCGGCGCGCCGCATGTGCAAGAATATGCGCAGGCGCATATCGCCGCCCGCAATGGCGCGATTGCTCTCACCGATATTCCGCTGATCGCCAAGGGACAGGCGGCAGCCGAACAGGAAGCGGAAAGCGCCACGAACGGGCTGCTGATCTGCGACACCGACCTGCTGACGACCACGATCTGGAGCGACCGGCTGTTCGGGGAATGCCCGCAATGGGTGCGCGACGCGGCGGAACTGCAGCATTACGACCTTTACCTGCTGATGGACGTGGATGCGCCCTGGGTCGCGGATGTGCACCGCTACCTGCCGGAAGACAGAATGAATTTCTTGAACAGCTGCCGTGCGGCGCTTGAGACGCGCGACCGGTCTTATGTCATGCTGTCGGGATCGTGGGATGCCAAATTCAATGCTGCCCGCGCCGCCGTTGAACGGCTGCTCGGGAAAGTACGGGAGAAAGCCGCATGAAAGACGATATCGCCGCAACCAGTCCGCTCGCCATCCGGCGCGATATTACCGAAGGAATCGATTCCGAATTCGTCGGGCACGGCCTCGCCTTCGGCAAATTCATGCCGCCGACGAACGGTCATATCTATTTCCTCAATTTCGCACGCGCAGCTTGCCGGAAGCTGACAATCCTCGTCTGCTCGCTCCCCTCGGAACCTATTCCGGGCGAGGTGCGTTATAAATGGGTCAAAGAGCTATTCCCGGATTGCAATGTCGTACATCATTACATTGACATACCTCAAGAACCGCAAGGCCCCGAAGATCTGCCGTTTTTCGAAACATGGCGGGACAGTATTCACAAACACTGTCCGGGCGAAAAATTCGACGCGCTCTTCGCCTCCGAAGCTTACGGTTATAAAGTCGCGCGGATCATGGACATCCGCTTCGTCCCCGTAAACGTCAAGCGCGACCTCGTCCAGATCTCGGGCACCGCAATGCGCGACAATCCCTTGCTGCACTGGGAGCATCTGCACCCGGTCGTGCGGCCTTACTTCCTCAAGCGCGTGGCCGTCGTGGGGCCGGAGTCGAGCGGCAAGAGCATGCTGGCGCGCAATCTCGCAGCCCATTTCGGCACGGTGCAGGTGGCGGAATATGCGCGTGCGATGCTGACGGATTACGCAGCGAATATTCCCGATTTCGACATCAAGTCACTCGATCCGCTGGACTTCTCGACCATCGCGCGCGGGCAGGTGGCGTCGGAAGACGCGCTGGCGCGGCAGGCGAACCGCATCCTGTTCTGCGATACCGAGCTCCTGACGACCTGCTACTGGTCGCGCCATTTCTTCGGCGAGTGCGCGCACTGGATCGAGCGTTTGGCCGCGCAGCGCAAATACGACCTGTACCTGCTGCTCGACCCACGCGGCGTCGAAGGTCATTACGAAGCCGATCCCTTGCGCCTGATGCCCGACATGAAAGACCGTATCGCCATGTTCGACTGGTGGCAGGCCGAGCTGACGCGGCGGAAAATTCCCTTCGCCGTTATCGACGGCAATAACTGGAACGAGCGCTTCCAGAAGGCCGTCGTCAGCGTCTATCAGAACGTCCCCGCCATGATCGGCGCGACGCCGTCGGATCCGCCGCGGAAGATAACGGCCCAATAACGCCATTGCGAGCCACCCCGGCGCAGGCCGGGGTCCACGGACTTGACAGGCTTGTCATGTACCGGCGGAGCGTTGTCACATACAACTTCAGCAGTCCGTGGACCCCGGCCTTCGCCGGGGTGGCACTCGATTTATACGGTGGTTGTTAATCACGCCGCCTTCTGTCCTGCCACATGCTCAGGCAGCAGCACGACGGTCTTCAGCCCCGGATTATTATCCTCCAGCAGCAGCTTGCCCTTGTGCAACCGCACGACGGCGTCGGTGAGGTTGAGGCCGAGGCCGATGCCCGGCGTGTTGCGGCTCTGGTCGAGGCGGAAGAAGCGTTCCTTGACCTTCTCGCGGTATTCGGCGGGAATGCCGGGCCCGCGGTCGGCCACGATGATTTCGATCATGCCTTTTTGCCGGCTGGAACGCTGCAGCGTGATTTCGATGTCCTGGTTGCCGCCGCCATGTTTCGAGGCGTTGGTGATGAGGTTGGCGACCGCCTGCGAAAGCAACTGCCGCTCCCCCATCACCGACACAGGGCCGGTCGGCGTGTCGAGCACGATGCCCTGGCTTTCACCCTCGAGGTAGGCGGCGTAATATTCGGCCAGGTCGCGCATCATCTGGTTGAGGTCGACGGGCTCGAACTGGCGGGCGAGCGACAGGTCTTCGGCCTTGGCGATGCGCAGGATGCCGTTGAAAATCTCGGTCAGGTGGTCGATGTCGTCGATGCATTCCTGCAGCATGTTGCGCTGTTCGGCGGTCAGGTCCGGTTGCTGTTCCAGCTGCTGGAGGCGCAGGCGGATGCGCGCGAGCGGCGTGCGCAGGTCGTGCGCGATGCTGTTGGTGGAATCCTTCAGGGTCGAGATCAGCGACCCTACCCAGTCCATCATGTCATTGAAGTTCCCCGCCAGCTTGGCGAATTCGTCGCGGCTGCCGGGGTCCGCCGGGATACGGTAGGAAATCTCGCCCGCCTTCACATGGCGGTAGGCTTCGTTCATCCGCTCCAGGTGGCGGCTGATGATGTAGATCATGAGCAGCGTCAGGAACAGGGCGGCGAAGGCCGCGAGCCAGAAGTCCCGGAACAGCGACGAGACCAGCTGCGCGCGTGCCTGCACGTTGCGCGTCAGGTCATAGCCGACGATGAGATCCTGCTTGCTGCGAAACCGCTTGATGAGCAAGAGCGCCGGCACGCTGTCGGGCTCGTGCTGCAGCTGGACGTTCATCTGGTACCAGCCGGTCTTTTCCTCAAGGCCCGGCGGCCAGGCCTTCAGGTTGCCGTAGACGATGCCGCCCGATTTCATGGCGAGGATCAGGTGGCGGTCTTCGGGCTGGTCGGTCAGCGCGTCGACGAGGTAAATCGCGTATTTGACGCCGTCGCGCTCGATGCCCTGCTCGATCTCGTCGGCATGGGCCTGGATGATCTGCTTGATGTCTTCTTCGCCGGTGACGACGGTCTGGTGATAGGAAAACAGCTTCAGGCTCACCACCGTCGCCATGATGAGCAGGAAGAACACGACGCCGATGCGGAAGGTGAAAGACTTGAACATTGCCCTTGTTCTGGAGAGGCGCCTAGACGGCGATCTTGTAGCCCGCCCCGCGGATGGTGTGGATGAGGGGCTTGTCGAAGCCCTTGTCGATCTTGTTGCGCAGCTTGCTCATCTGCGCGTCGATGAGGTTGGTCTGGGGATCGAAATGAAAATCCCACACGCCTTCGAGCAACATCGTGCGCGTCACCACCTGTCCCGGGCGGCGCATAAGATATTCGAGCAGGCGGAATTCGCGGTTCTGCAGGTCGATGGCCTTGCCCGCGCGCTTGACCTCGCGCGTGATCAGATTCATTTCGAGGTCGGCGACCTCGAGGCGCACCTTCTCGGCTTCATGCACGTTGCGGCGCGACAGGGCTTCGGCGCGCGCCAGCAGCTCGTCGAAGGAAAAGGGCTTGGCGAGATAATCATCGCCGCCCGCGCGCAAACCCGCCACGCGCTCTTCCACCTTGCCGAGCGAACTGAGGACCAGCACCGGAGTATTCTTCTTCGAAGCGCGCAACGCCTGGATGACCGCGAGCCCGTCGAGCTTGGGCAGCATGCGGTCGATGATCAGTACGTCGTAACTCTCGGACGTGGCCAACCCCAAGCCTTCCAGCCCGTCATAGGCGATGTCAGGGTTGTGGCCGGCCTGTTTCAGTCCGTCGACGATGTATTTGCCAAGACTTTTGTCGTCTTCAACGACCAGGATACGCATGTAATCCTCACGTTCTCCCTCAACCCTTATATATCTGGCTTTCCTTAAAAAGAAAAGGGAGAGAAGCCGATAGAGGGGATAGCTTCTCTCCCGCACCTCTCGGGGCAGCGAGGGTTGTTCTGTCGGTTTGAGGCCTCGCCTATTTGACGGCGAGAACCTCTAATTGCTTGGCCAGGTCGGATGCCGCCGCGTCGGGCGACTTCTGGCCGACGGGCCGGGCCGAGCGAATGGCATCGCCCAGATCGTCCAGCCCCTTGACCGCCTTGTCCGTATCGGCCGCCTTCGCCTTCAGCTTATCGTCCGTCCGGGCCGCAGCCGCCAAGGCATCATGGGCATGGCCGGCCGCGAAGGCCGCCGCTTTGTAATCCTTGTCGCGCAGGAATTGCTGCGCCAGCCCAAGACTGTCACGTGCCAGCTGCAGGGTTCCCTGCGCTGTTTTTTCGGGCGTCAGCGAGGCCTCGGTTATGGCATTCAGGGCCGACAGGGCGTCGTCGGGCTTGTTCATCTTCATGGCGGTTTCGGCCTTGGCCAGATCGTCCATGAGCTCATTGCCGTCGATGGAAACCTGGACGCTGGCGATTTCCGCGTCGGTCAACTCGGTCCGGGTCGCGTCGCCGGATCTCAGCAGCTTTTCGTCGAGCACCTGGGTCGAGAAAGCCCCTTTGAGAAAGGGCACGAAGCTCTGGCCATCCCCGACAGGGCTGCGATAAGACAGCCGCCCGAAGGTCATCGGGTCCTTGAGGCTGAATTTCGTCGCGCTGGCCTTGAGCACCTCGGCGGTGTCGATGGCGAAGCGGATATTCGCCTGCGCCTCGCCCTTGAGCCCATAGGCGAGCGCCAGCTTGGCGACCCCGATGCGGCCCAGCACGATGGCGCTGTTGCTTAAAACTTCCTGGTCAACGGGACGCTGTTTTGCGGCGCAGCTCAAGACCGCCACGAGGATGACGGCGGCAGCGCGTGTTGCGACGGCAGATGAACCCCGAAAAACCTTCATAATTTAAGTCTAGGACCGGTCTTATCGCAGTCCATTCACGGCAGGATTAATTGTTTGCAATGTCAGTTTTGCAATGCTTACAATGGTTTGCCATGCAAAGATTGCGCGTCCCGCTCCTTGTCAGATTGTTCATCGCTGCCGCGATCATCATCGGCATAGCGCATGTCGCGCTTCGGCAAATGACGGTGGTGACGCCGGGTGCAAAAGTACCGCCGTCGATGCATATTTCCGCACGGCGCATGCAACATATTCTTTACGGCGACGCGCATGGCGGCGGGCACTTGCACGGCGTAGGTTCGCCCTGCAAATCCGAATTTCCCGCCAATTGGAGCGCGGATAAAATTATCCTCACCGTCACGAGGGACGCGGCCAACGACAACCTCGACTGGCGGCACGAGCGCAACGGCTATGACGTGGCCGACGTAATAGAAGAAGGAATTAAAATTCGCATCGTCGTGAACGGGCAGCATGATGAAGTCATCACGGCCTATCCCGTCAGCACGCCACGCAATGCCTGTCTTCCGGCTGCGAATGATAACAGCGAGTGATGTTGAAGCGGTTTCCTGTCATGGAATCGGCCCAGCTTGCACGATCAATCCGATTGTGAAAGGGAATGTCTAGTGAACCGCCTGCGCCGGCTTGCGGAAGGTCAGGCGTTTCATGGCAGTCGTGGGGGTTCCCAGCGTCGTGGCTTCGCGTGCCAGGCCCTCCACCAGCAGGCCCGGAAGGGTTTCGGCGTGTTCGGCAAATTTGCGCGCCAAGTCGATGGACGAGCGGCCCCGCTTATCGGATACATCGGCTTTCGCGCCACGCGCCATCAGCAGCTCCGCGATCTCGGCCCGTCCGAAGGCGGCGGCGAGGCTTAAGGCCGTTTCGCCGCGCTTGTTGCGCAGCTCAAGCGTCGCCTTGCGGTCGAGCAGCAGGCGGACGAATTCGATATGTCCGTATTCGGTGGCACCCATGAGCGGCGTCCAACCGTTATCGGTGGCGGTATCGGGTGATAGTCCTGAGTCCAGAAGCAGCGCGCCCGCCTTGAGGGCGCCGCGGTCGGCGGCGTGCATCAGCGCATTGGCGCCCTTGCAGTCGCGTGCGGCAAGCTCCGCGCCATGCGCCAGGAGAATTTTTGCGGCCGCGGCCCGGTCGCGCCCCGCGGCCCACATCAGCGCGGTGCCCTGGTTGTTGCTGCGGGCATTGACGTCGCAGCCGGCCTTGGTCAGCGGCGCGATAATATCGGCATGTCCTTGTTCTGCCGCCAGCATGATGCCGGTCCAGAGATGATCGTTGACCGCCTGCGTGTCGGCATGGCGCACGAGAAGAAGCCTGATAATCGCGGCGTCGCCCCGGCGCGCGGCCAGCAGCAGCGGCGTATCGCCGATATCCACGTCGCGCGCCTCGACAGTCGCCCCCGCATCGAGCGCCTTCATCACATCGGCTTCGTTTCCGGCCTTGACCGCGTCGATCAAAGCGCGGCTTTGTGGGGAGGCTGCAAGCAGTGCTTCGCGCGACGCCTTGCGTTCCCGCTCCTTGCGGATATACGCGTCCAATGGATCTTCGTTCTCGTCAGCCGCCATCAAATTTTCCTATGCGTTCACAGGAGGATAGCGGAGAGAAGGTATTATGTCAAATATTTTATCGCGGCAAAAGAGGGGATGGTTAATCTTCGCCCTTATAGACGTGCTGGCCGCCCTGGTAATCGGTGACGAGGCAGTCGCCCTCGCGCTCTTCGATCCAGGCGCTGCCGGCGGGCACCTTGCCGAAGCCGCCCGGAATATCGAGCACGTAACTGGGCTGCGCGACGCCCGACATGCGGCCCCAGATCTTCTTTATCAGTTCGCGCCCCCTTGAAATCGGCAGGCGGAAATGCGAGGTGCCGGGCGCCATGTCGGGATGGTGCAGATAGTACGGCTTTACCTTCATGGCGGTGAGCGCGCGGAATAATTCTTCCAGCACGCTCGCGTCGTCATTCACGCCTTTGAGCAGCGTCGACTGCGACAACAGCGGGATTCCGGCACGGATGAATTTCAGCGTTGCCGCGCGGACTTTATCCGTCAATTCGCGCGCATGGTTGGCATGCAGCACGACATAGACCGCCTTGGCGCTCTGAAGAGCGTCGATCATCTCGTCCGTGACGCGCGATGGATCGGCGACGGGAACGCGCGTGTGGAAACGGATCACCTGCACATGCGGAATTTCGTTCAGCGCGGCCATGATCTCTGCGAGACGCCGCGGCGACAGGACGAGGGGATCGCCGCCGGTGATAATCACTTCCCAGATCTGCTGCGTGTTGCGGATATAGGCGAGCGCCTTCTGCAACTCTTCCTTCGACAGCGTCTCGCTGCCCGGGCCCACTTTCTCGCGGCGGAAACAGAAGCGGCAATAGACGGCGCAGACATGCACGGGTTTCAACAGCACGCGGTCGGGATAGCGGTGCACGATGCCCTTGACCGGCGAATGCGCATCGTCGCCGATGGGGTCGGCCAGTTCCCCCGGCGTCGTCTGCAGCTCTTCCACCGAGGGCAGATACTGGCGCGCGATGGGATCGGCAGGGTCGGCGGGATCAATGGTCTCCATGACCTCTTCGGTCACGGAAACGGCATAACGCTCCCTGACTTGCGCCAGCGCATCGCCTTGGGGCAGCTGTTCGCGCTTAAGCTTCATTGAGGAGCCGGACCTGGAAAAAACTGTTTCATTTTCTTGCTTTACGTGCGGAACATTATGTACACCAAAGCCGAGCCCGCGGCAATGCGCCGCTTTTCTGCTTTGCAATTTCTGCATTATGTAATATAAGATATCCTGCGCCGATTCCCCACGTAAGGCCGCACTTGGCATTTTAAAGAGGAGCTTCATATGAAAGCCGCAGAATTCGCTTACTGGCTGCAGGGATATTTCGAAATCAAAGGCGGCGACGCGCCGCTGTCGAACGCGCAGGCGCAGCAGATCCTGGAAAAAGTAAAAAGCGTGAAGGCGGAAAACAACCCGGTCGAGGCGCAGGCCAATTCCTTTTCCGATTACGCGAAGGGTCTCCTGTTCCCGGTGACGCTCGAGGACCAGTCCGACAAATTCCTGGCGTCCGTCACAAAGGAATTGAAAACGAAGCTGAACGATCTCTTCGTCCATGCGATCGACCCATCGCTGCCCGGCGATCAGTCGGTGCTGCGCCAGGCGCACCGCCCGCGTCCTGACGATGGCCGCCCGCGGATCGAGGCCATGTGCTGATCCTCCCATGCGCAATGCGGAATTCAGGGCCTGGCTGAAAGGTTATTTCGAACTGGCCGAGCCGGGGCCGCTGGATGTCGCGCAAGTGCAGATCATCGTCAATCACCTCAATCTCGCCGAAACCGTGGAAGGCGTGCTGGACGCGGAGAACCTCGAAATCCGCGCCGCCATTCGCCGGTTTCGCGATGGCGGAAAGACGGACGCGGCGGCGCTCGGCATCCTGACCGCGGCCCTGCAGAAAGTCCTGCATCTGCCGTGAAGCAGCCAACTGCTTGATATTGCGCAGCCTCCGCGCGGTGACTCCCTTGGAAAAATCCTCGAGCGCCTCCCGCAAAGGCTTGAAAATTCTTTACATAATTCAATATTTTTGGTACTTATTTGACCCTCGGCCCTCATTCCCGCGAAAGCGGGATCTTGCGCAAATACGGAGCGCGCTTGCGACAAGAAGATTCCCGCTTTCGCGGGAATGACGGTGGGTGTTAGGACAGGAATATGAAGACGACAGCAACGAAGAAAAAGAAAAACACCAAGGAACAGGAAGCCCCGACCGTGGGCGTCGTCAGCCTCGGCTGCCCCAAGGCGCTCGTGGATACGGAGCGGATCCTCACGCAACTGCGCTCGGAAGGCTACCAGCTCTCGCCCTCTTACGAAGACGCGAACGTCGTCATCGTGAACACTTGCGGCTTCCTCGACAGCGCGAAGAAAGAGTCGCTCGAGGCGATCGGCGAGGCGATGGACGCCAACGGCCGCGTCATCGTGACGGGCTGCATGGGCGCGGAACCCGAGCAGATCACCAAGGAATTCCCCAAGGTGCTGGCCGTCACCGGGCCGCAGCAGTATGAAGCAGTGGTCGGCGCCGTGCACAAGGCGGCGCCCGCGCCGCATGATCCCTTCGTCGACCTCGTGCCGCCGCAGGGCATTAAATTAACACCGCGCCATTACGCCTACCTGAAAATCTCCGAAGGCTGCAATAACCGCTGCACTTTCTGCATCATCCCCAAGCTGCGCGGCGACCTCGTGTCGCGGCCCATCATCCAGGTTCTGGCGGAAGCGGAACGTCTCGTGAAGGCGGGCGTGAAGGAAATCCTCGTCATCTCGCAGGATACCTCGGCCTATGGCGTCGACGTGAAATACCAGCCCTATCCGTGGAAGAACCGCACCATCCGCACCAAGTTCATCGACCTGTGCCGCGAGCTGGGCGAGCTCGGCGCCTGGGTGCGTCTCCACTACGTCTATCCCTATCCGCATGTGGACGAGGTCTTCGGCCTGATGAATGAGGGCAAGGTGCTGCCCTATATCGATATCCCCTTCCAGCATGCGAGCCCTGCGGTGCTGAAGAACATGCGCCGCCCCGCGCACCAGGAAAAGACGCTGGAGCGCATCAAGTCCTGGAAAAAAATGTGCCCCGATCTCGCCATTCGCTCCACCTTCATCGTCGGTTTCCCCGGCGAAACGGACGAGGATTTCGAATTCCTGCTGCAATGGATGAAGGAAGCCGAGCTCGACCGCGTCGGCTGCTTCAAATATGAAGCCGTCACGGGCGCGGAAGCGAACAAAATCTCCCCCGCCGTTCCGGAAGAAGTGAAGGAAGAACGCTGGCACCGCTTCATGCAGGTGCAGCAGAAGATCAGCGCAAAAAAACTCCAGGCGAAAATCGGCAAGACCCTGCCGGTCATCATCGACAGCGTGGGCAAGGAAGGCGGTTTGGGCCGCTCCTCCGCCGATGCGCCGGAAATCGACGGCAGCGTGAAGGTGACCGGCAAGGGCTTCCAGCCGGGCGATATCATCAAGGTCAAAATCACCGACGCGGATGAGTACGACCTGTTCGGAAAGGCCGTCTGAGATGGTGCAGCGGAAGGCGCAGAAAGTTGAGATCGATGGCTGCGCCGGCGCGCCCCTGATCGAGGGCTGCAATTTTTTCTCCGGCGAAGACGAATTTGCTGGTGGCGATGAATCCAGCATTCGCATTTCCGGCGGCATCGACAAGCGCCAGTGGGAGTTTTTCTGGCGGCGCCATGCGGGAACCGAGCCGCCCGGCCGTTTGCCGGAAGGCGCGCTGGCGGTCCTCATGGCCAGCCGCGGGATCACCGATCCCACCACTATGGAGCTTGAGAGCCTCAGGCTCGATAACGATGAGACGCATATTTCCTGGAAATGCACCCATACCGCCCTGCCCGGCGATATGGTCGGCCGGATGTCCTACGCGATCCTCGTCGTTCCGGGCAAGGAACTGAAGGAAAGCTTCAGCGAAGTCTATTGCGCGGAAGAACAGCGCAAGACGGCCGAAGCCCTGAAAGTCTTTACCGAAGGCTCGCGCGAACACATCAAAGTGCGCCCGGCGATGAAGTTCCGGCTGACGAAGTAAAGTCGCTTCTTAACTGAAACTGTTAAAGTCACCCCGGCGAAGGCCGGGATCCACGGACATGAACCAAAATGTCATGAACCGGAGATTCCCAGTTACACCGCAACCCCCATAGTCCGTGGGCCCCGGCCTTCGCCGGGCAGCACTTAGGTTTTCAAATCACCAAATTTTATTCAGCCAGCCTTTGACGCGTTTCTGAGGCCTGGACACAGACGGCTCCTGCTTGCGCGGAAAGATCGCGGCTTCGGTGATGCTGCCGCCGCGCTTCTTGTAGAGCTGGAAAGCTTCGCGCAGTCGCCATTCGTCCTTGACCGTATCGAAACCTTCGCGCTGGATAGCTTCGACGGGGCCGCTCTCGCCGCCCTTGCGGATCAGCGTGAGGCGTTCCTGGTGCGTGAAGTTGAAGATCTCCTGCAAGGTGCGCCCGCCCGTCTCGCGCGTGAAGGAGACTTCCACCACCTCGCGCGGACGCTTCAGCATCTCGATCATATCGACATAACCGGCGCTCCGCGCGTAATCGAAGGGCGACATGCCGGTGAGGTTATTCTCAGCCGGGTCCGCGCCGCGCAGATAGAGTTCCCAGGCCACTTCCTTGTGGCCGCCGCCGGCGGCGCCGGTGAGCGCGGTCGAGCCGATGCGGTTTTTCGCATTTAGCGGGATGCCCGCGTCGAGCAGGAAATCGACCGCGTCCTTGCGACCGTATTGCGCCGCGTAAAACAGCGCCGTATTGCCGTCATCATTCGCCAGCAGGTTGGCGCCCTTGGCCAGCAGCTCCTGCAACTGGCTCAGATTGCCCTTCTTCGCCGCCTCCAGGTAAGATTTGTCGAGCGCTTTCTGCTGCGCTGCTTTGATCTCTTCCGCCTGGCGGACGGCAAGCCGTTCGGCAGCAGCCTTTTGTTCGGCCGCAAGTTGCTCAGGCGTTTTCACCTCGGGCGACGCGGCGGCTTTGCCTTCGGCAGGCTTCTTCTCTTCGGGAAGCGCGTCGGTCATGGCTGGATCTCCTTGCGTAGAATTTTCGGTTTGATAAGGCCAGTCGAAAAAACATCCGTCTCTTCGAGCTTGCCGCCCATGCGCTTGTGCTCGGCGAAGGCCTTGCGCAGGCCGGTCAGATCATCGAGCGACGTAAAACTGTCGCGCTGCATTGCCTCGACTGGACCATTATCGCCTTGGCGGATGAGCGTGACGCGCTCGCGGCGCGGGAAATTGAAGACTTCCTGCATCGTCCGGTCGCTTAAGGAATAGAAGAATGAAATTTCATCCGGATTGTTCAGAAGCACCTGCGCCGCGGCCGGCTTCTGCTGCTCGCGCGCGCAGGCGAGCGCGGTCTGGCCCTTGTGGTTCACGAGGTCGCGCCGGGCGCCGCGTTCGAGCAGCAGCTGCGCCGCCTCGGGATGGCCGTAATAGCCGGTGCACATCAATGGCGTCCACTTGCCGGCATTGTCCTGCCGGTTGATCGCCGCCCCATGGTCGAGCAGCCAGCGGATCGCCTCGGTTTGGCCCTTGCAGGCGGCTTGTATCAGCGGATCGTTGGTGTCCGGAAAAGTGACCTCGGCGCCCTGCGCAAGCAGGCGTTCCATCGCCGCGATATCGCCTTGCTGGGCAGCCTCGGTCATTTGCTTGTTCAACGGCGACATGAGGATCACAGCCCCTTGTGCGGATGCTTCGGCTTCGCCAGCGCATCGCCGAGGACGGAAGCTTCGTCGCCCGAGCCGCCCTTTTTCACGTAGAGGACGAAAGCCTCGCGCAGGCGCGCGCGGTCCTCGATGGCGGAAAACCCGTCGCGCGTCACCGCTTCCACCGGCCCGTCTTCGCCGTTGCGGATCAGCGTGATGCGCTCGCGCGCGGCGAAGTCGAAAATCTCTTCCATCGTGCGGTTGCCGAGAGTGCGGCGCAGCACGACTTCCTGTGGACCTTCGACGGTGGGTTCCGGCGGCTTTTGCTGCAGGAAGGCGATCAGCTCGGGGTTGCCGCTCATCAACGCCCAGCCCAGCGCGTCCCTGTCGCGGCCGCGAAGGCTGCGGTCGGCGCCCGCATCCAGCAAAAGCTGCGCCGCCCGGAAATGCCCGCGGTTGGCGGCGCCCATGAGCGCGGTGCAATTCACGCCGTTGCGCTGGTCGACCTCGGCCCCGCGCGCGAGCAGGATTTCAATGGTCTGGTGATGGCCGTCGGTGTCGCCGCTGTAGGCCGCCGCGAACAGCGGCGGGGCCTGATAGGTGAACTGCGCGTTGACATTCGCGCCCGCGTCGAGGAGGCGGATGACTTCCGGCGCGTTGCCCTTGGCGGCCGCCTTGATCAGTTTCTTATCCAGCCGGCGCTGCGGGTTGCCGAACTTCATGGCAATGGCCTCTGCAGCGGCTTGATGACCGGACGGCTGTTGGGGAACACGGCGTCTTCGTCGGCTGTGCCGCCGCGCCTGACGTGTTCCGCGAAGGCCTGGCGCAGGCATGGCTTGTCGCCGATGCCGGAAAAATCCTGACGCGTGATCGCTTCGACCGGTCCTTCGTCGCCGTTACGCACGAGCGAAATGCGCTCGAGCGAATTAAAATTGTAAATTTCCTGCAGCGTGCGGTCGCCCAGCGCCGTGTTGACGATGACGATATCGGCGTCCTTACGCCGCTCGGCGTCGCGCTGCGCCCTGGCGGCCTGTTCGCGTTCCTGCCGCGCAGTTTCGCGCGCGATGCGCTCCCGCAGCTCGGCTTCGAACACGGCCGTCTCGAGGCGCGCGGAAAGCGCGAAATTATGGTGTTCGCGCGCGATATCGGCGGCGCTCTCCTTTTCGCCGCCCTCGCCCCGCACGCGCGGATCCGCCCCATGTTCCAGTAGCAGTTCGGCAATCTTGTCGCGCCCGAATGTCGCCGCCACCAGAAGCGGCGTGTCTCCGCTGTCATCGCGGGCTTCCGTGTTCGCGCCGCGTTCCAGCAGCAGGCGGACGGCCTCGTCCCTTCCGTACCAGACGGCGATGGCGAGCGGCGTCTGGCCGAGAGAGAAGAACCCGCCTTTGCCCTCGATGTCTGCGCCGGCATCGAGCAGCCGCGCGATTTCGGCGAGATTGCCCTTCTTTGCGGCGTGGCGCAGTTTCTTGTCGAGGCCCGGGTTGCTCATGCCGCCCCCGGCCGAGGTTTGACTTTGGCGATCGCGGCCGGGAATACTTCGGATTCCGGTATCGCGCCGCCCTGGCCGGCATAGACCTCGAAGGCGCGCCGCAGGCTGCGCTCACCGATGGCATCAAAGCTTTCGCGCGTCATCGCTTCCACAGGGCCGTCCGGCCCCGAGCGCACCATCGAGATGCGCTCACGCGCCGCGAAGTTGAAGGCTTCGGCGATGATCTTGTCGCCGACGCGGCGCCGCAGGATGATTTCATCGGGATCGGCGGCAATATCGGGATCGACGGCGGGAACTGACGGCTTTTCTTCGGGAATGCCCATGTCCGCGCGGATTTCGGCGCTGCATTTGCGCGCCCGGTCCATGGGCGTCAGCCCCCTGTTATTCTTGATGCTCTTGTCCGCGCCGCGCCGCAGGAGTTCCAGGATGATGTCGCGGTTGCCGTCGAACATGGCGTTCATCAGCGGCCCGTCCCCATGCATGTCGGCGGCGTTGATGTTGGCGCCGCGGTCGAGCAGGAGTGTCACGGCCGGCAGCTGACCCTTATAGGCCGCCGTGCCGAGCGCCGTGTCGCCCCAATGCGCGCCCTGACGCGTTTCGATGTCGGCTCCGGCATCGAGAAGCAGGGCGATATCGCGCACATTGCCCGCGGCCGCCGCTCTGATGAGCTTCGCGTTGAGGCGTTTTTGTTTGTTAAACCCGAACACCGATTCTGCCTATGACAATAAAAATTTCCCATAGTTGATACCATGCGATCCCAAGAGCTTCAATAGACGCCGCCATTCCTGCAATATGTATAATTACCCCTATTCCACCCCTTGTCCTGGGCCAAGGCTGCGGTAAAACCTTGGGCAGCTTTTATGAAGGAGTGACCCCGATGAAATCCGCCCTCTTGGCCCTCGCCCTTGTTCTCGCCTCCAGCACCGCACATGCCGCGCTGGTGGAAAAGACTATCAATTACCAGGATGGCGACACGCAGCTGAGCGGCGAATACGTCTATGACGACGCGGTCAAGACACCGATGCCCGGCATCGTGGTGGTTCATGAATGGTGGGGCAACAACGATTATTCCAAGAACCGTGCGCGCCAGCTGGCGGGCCTCGGCTATGCCGCTTTCGCACTCGACATGTACGGCGCGGGCAAGACGGCCGACAATCCGGATACCGCCGGCAAGATGTCGAAACCTTTTTATGATGATCGCGGGCTGATGCTGCGCCGCGCCGAAGCCGGATTGAAGGTCTTGGAAGCGCAGCCGCAGGTCGACAAGTCGCGCCTGGGCGCGGTCGGCTATTGCTTCGGCGGTGCGGTCGTCCTCGAGATGGCACGCCGTGGCGAAGACCTGAAAGGGGTCGTCAGCTTCCATGGCACCCTCGCGCCGGGCAAGCCCGCGGAAAAAGGCCAGGTCAAGGCCGAGGTCCTCGCGCTCAACGGCGCAGACGACAAGTTCGTCTCGAAGCAGGACAAAGATAACTTCGCCAAGGAAATGACGGCCGCGGACGTGGAGTTCAAGTCGATCGAGTACCCCGGCGCGACGCATGCCTTCACCAATCCCGAGGCAACGGAGCTGGGCAAGAAATTCAATATTCCGATCGCCTATAACGAGGCGGCCGACAAGGCGTCGTGGGAAGAAATGAAGAAATTCTTTGCCCGCGTCTTCGCTGAACCAGCCGCAGCCGCGCCGGCCAAGCCCTGATTATTTCCCTTTCTTGAGAAGATCGCGGATTTCCTCGAGCAGGATTTCCGAGCGCGGCGGCTCGGCCTTTTTTTCTTCTTTCTTCATGAAGCGATTGAGCGGCTTGACCACGAAGAAGAAGACCGCGAAGGCGACGATTGCGAACTGGAACAGGTTATTGGCGAACATGCCGATATTCCAGGTGACGACATGATCGGCTTTCGCCTCGGCGATGGAAGCATAGTGCTTGTCAGTCATCGACAGCGGGATGAAGAAGTTGCTGAAATCGACCTTTCCGACCAGCAAACCCAACGGCGGCATCAGAATATCGTCGACGAGCGAGTTAACGATCTTGCCGAAGGACGCGCCGATGATGACGCCGACCGCGAGATCGACGACATTGCCGCGCATGATGAATGACTTGAATTCGCTGAGCATGATGCCCCTTCCCCTTGTTGAAAGAAAATGCGCCTGGAAACGACCTGTTGTGCCAAATGCGGCAGGATACTTCAAGCGTTCAAATCTTCTGGAAAAAGAATAACTAACTGATTAAAATTCAAGGAGAAATTACGTCAAGGCATTTTCCGAAAATGATTTGCATAAGGAAAATGCGGGTGCTATAGTCGCCCCGTTATTTAACCTATTCTTCCGAAGGATCGTCCCCGATGGCTGATACCGCCCCGTCGCCCAAGCCGTTCAAACTGCCCGAGGATGTCACCACCCTGTCCCAGATGCGCGACCAGCTCAGCGACTATTTGAACACGCTCGAGCGCAACACGGATGCCATCAACCTCTGGCTCCAGAAGAACCAAGCCCAGCTTATCGTCGGCCACCACCAACTCATGCGCGCCGTCAAATACAAGAAGGACGAGCCGGAAGCGCTGAAAGTTTTGTCGTCCTTCGGCGATGCCGCCGGTTTCGTCCTCAGTATCGACGATTTCGGCAAGCTGTCGGACGCGAGCTTCGGCGCGAACAGCGCCCTGTCGCAGGCGATCCGCAAGGCACAGGTCGGCGTGCCGCCCAAAATCCTCGAAGACCTGCCCGATATCACGCTGCCCGATGCCGACGCGCCCAAGCCCGTTGTCGCGGCGCCGCCCCCGCCGCCGCAGCCGGAGCCTGAAAAGGAGACGGAAAAAAAGAAATGGTGGCAGGTCGGCTCCTGGTTCAGGAAAGACGAAAAATCCACCGAGCCCGACCCGGCTGAGATCGAGGCGGAAATCCGCCGCCGCGAAGATGAATTGCGCCGCCACTGGCGGCTTGTGCGCGGAGAGCTGATCGCGCTGCAGAGCGACCGCCACTATTACGTCGACAGCTTCATGAACTGGGTAGGCGAAACGCTGGCGCCCGAAGCCAACAAGCCGACGCCCAATCTCGACAAGCTGATGGAGACCTACCAGAACCCGCAATATGTCATCGATCTCGCGCGCCACGATTACGACCTCGTCATCAACGTGAAGGCGCAGGCCCTGCGCGAAAAGGCGCTGGCCTATTCGAAGACCGCCATCCTGATCGACGAGCAGCGCATCCCCGAATTCGCGGCGTTGCTGCCCAGCCTCTTCCCGAAGCCGGAAACGACCGACGCCAAGCAGTTGAAAGAATTCCTGCTGAAGGACTTCGACGCGGTCAGCTTCGCCGACCTCGCGCTCAACCGCGTGACGTCGCGCGCCAACCAGCTGCTGCTGCTCGAAACCGCGCTGAAATACGAGCCCGACTTTAAAGTCTCGGGCCTGAAGACCAAACGCGAGATTTTCGAGCGCGTGATGCAGGAAACCACCGCCCCGAACGACCCGCTCAACTCGCGTGCGCTCAAGATCGCGCTCGACGCCCTGCGCACCGGCAAGAAAGACGAAGACCTGGCCGAGCTGATCGGCCTCAAGGGCACGGCGATGACGCCCTTCGACCGCCTGGTGCTGCGCTTCAAGGGCGGCGTCGCGGCGATGAAGGCCGCAATCGGCGAGCTTCTCGACGGGCTGTCCGATAACAACGGCAAGTCGGAGGAAAATCTCACGGGTTTTATGGAGGCCGTCGCGCGGCAGGACGTCCCGGCTTTGAGCGGGATCCTGGATCGCATGGCGCAAGCGCAGAGCGGCCACCAGTTCATGGCACTTTGGGAGCTCAGTCATTCCCAAGCCACCGCGCCGCTGGTCGACCAGATCCTCGCGACCGCAAGCACCAAATCCGACCTCGCAAACCTCATGGACAAGGCCCTCGCCGCCGGGATTTTGGATGAGCTGAAGGTCCATTCCAACGCGGTGCGCGGCGCATCTCAGAACGTGCTCAACTTCCTCGACAAGCAGGTGCTGGCCGAGCCGGGCGCCTTCTCCCTGCCCGTGACCCGCCGCCTGATCGCCTCGAGCTTCGCCAACGGCGGCCTCGACGAACTGCGCGCGGAGCTCACGAAACAGGGCGGCTGGCTGGAACGCGTGGCGATAAGCAAGCTGCCGCCCGACGGCAAGCTGAACTGGATCGCGGCGCTGGTCGAGCCGTTTTCGTCAGATGCCGCACGCGCGAACATCCTTTACGCCGCCGCGACCGCGCCGGGCGCCAATGCGGACGCCGCGAAGACCCTGAGCGCCATGGAAGCCAATTACGCCGGCGACAACGTGCGCTTGAGCGACGGCAAGATCATGACGAACCTCGGGCGCATCGCCAATATCTGGTACAATGCCGAAACGAAGGCCATGCGCTATACCGTGAACGGCACGGGCCAAACCTTCATGGAAAGCCTGTCGCCTGCGGAAGCGGGCGAAGTCCTGTCGCTGCTGCAGCGCAAGGGCGGCTTCCAGTCCGAGTACGACGGCATTTACCGGCCCGAGAACATCGACCGCATCGCGACCGACGCGAATGGCACCAAGATCACCTGGAACCGCCATACGGGCGAGTTGAACGTCGATGCTGCCGCGCGCGACGCCCTGCATGCGCGCGAGGATTTCGTGCATGTCACGGGGAAGAATGGCGCCCTCTTAAGCATCAACCAGCGCAGCGTCGCGCTGCTGCAGCCGCTGTCCGACGGCACGCACCTGCTGGTCGACCGCTACGGCGCAGTGCAGATCCTCGACGGCACAGTGCAGGTGGCGGCGAAAGAGCCGCTGCTCGACCTGTCCGGCACCTTCGTCAACCCGAAGAACGCCTCGATCCTGCAACTGAACGCCGACAAGAATTCGCTGGAATTCCGCTGCGAGAGCAACGATTTCGAAGACCTGCTCGAGAGCGCGGTGCCGGGCCAGTATTTCTATCCCGTGGAACTGGCCTCGAAGTCCGACTTCGCGAAACTGGAACAGGCGGTGGCCAGCTCCGACATGATCCAGGCGCCCGGCGGCAAGTCGCTGCAGAACCTGCACTTCAACTTCGCCCAGCTTGGCTACATGATGTATACCGACGCGCGCGAAACGGGTTTCACCTGCCGCAAATATGGGCCCACGCGCAAGCCCGGCTTCATCAGCGCCGAGGAAGACCTCGCGAAAAACATCTTCCAGGGCCTGTCGTCGAAAAGCGGCCTGATCGCGGCGGAGAATGTCATCACCCACAAAAGCTGCATCGATGACGCCTATTACAATCCCGACCGCGAACTGCTGTGCCTGCTGATCGGCAACGACATCCTGCAGATCCCCTGCGACGAGAAGACCGGCTACAACATCCTGAAGAAGCTGGCGGCGGAAGACGGTTTCACCGTCGTGGGCGCGAATTATACCGCCAAGGGGCAGGAAGTGCCTGCCGACGTCGTGCAGATGTCACGTGCGACCATGCTGTTTTACAGCCCAGCGCAGGAAAAGACCCTCGTCGTGGCAGACGACCGCAGCTTCCCCATCAGCCTCGACCAGGACCAGGCGAATGAGCTGTTCGACATCGTCGAAAAGGACGGGCTGAAGAACGCGAAAGCCGCGACGCGGGCTGAGGCCGTCTGGACGCAGGGGCTCAAGGACGCGCTGCAGGCGCTGCCGCCGGAATTCGTGAAGGTCACCCCGTCGCTGACCGACCTGAGCCGCGAATACCTGCTGAAGCAGGTCGTAGGAGAGCAGACGGAGTCGCGCCCCATGCCCGACCCGCAGGCGGACTTCAGCATCGTCGCCGCGCGCCTGAAGGCGAATGACAACTTCACCTATCCTGCCGGGAAAGTGAAGGCGCCCGCGATGAAACCCCGCCGCTGACCGTTGACGACAAAATGAAAGGGCCGGCTGCTCTCTTGAAGCAACCGGCCCTTGTTCATTTCAGGCTTGCTTTTTTATTAATGCCCTGCTGCGTGTTCGATCGCGTGGCCGGCGGCGGCGGTATCCTCGCCGAGGCCCTGGACGGTGTGGCAGGCGGAAAGGCCCAGCACCGCCATCAGGGACAGGCTCAGCAAAAGCGCTTGAAGCGTTCTCATCGATTACCTGTTGTAGGTCGTTGTGGACTCAGAACGGATGACCGTGTCGCCCGGGGCCGGCGCGGCTGCGGGTGCCGCAGCTGCGGGTGCCGTGGTCGCGGTCGTCGTCGTGGTGGTCGTGGCGGCGGGCGCGGCCGAGCTGTCGTCGCTGCCGGTCATGTTGTGCCAGTCCTGCTTCATCCCGCCCCAGGTGCTGCTGCAGCCGGCCAGAGGTGCGGAAAGAAGGGTCAGAAGACCAAGGCAGAGAACGAGTTTATGAGTGTGTTTCACGGATTGAGGCTCCCGGTTAGGTGTTGTTTGACACCGCACAGGATAGACAAATGCCTCTGTTAAATCAAGGCTGGGGGGAAGGCTTGTCCGGCGAGGGGCCGCCGGGGCCCGTGGGGGCGTCGGCGAAACGCTGGCGCACCACTTTACTGAATATCGTGCGGCCCTCCGGCGAGAGCTGCTGCATGATTTCCTGCCGCGCCTGGCGCTGCGCCTGCAGGAGCTCGGACTTCTTGTCCCGCTCCGCCTGCATCGTCTCGTCCAGCGCCTTCTGGTCGAAAGGCTCGGCATTCTGGGCGTCTTCGACCTTCTGGTGCGCCTCTTCGAGTTGCTGGCGAAGCGCCTGGAATTTCGGCCGGCGCTCCTGCATCGCCTTCTTCAGGATCTCGCGGTCGGCGGGCGACATCTGGCGGCGCATTTCCGCCTCGCGCCGCTGCCATTCGCCGCGGTGCGGCTCGCCAGCCTCGCCCGGCCCGTGCTGCTCGCGTGCGCTGTAGGAGCGGCCCATCATGAGGCCGGCCATATAGAAGTTTCCCACGAGCGAAATGAGAAGGGCCGCGCCCAGGACGATCGTCAGTTTTTCCCGATTCATTGTTAGAAGAGTCCTCCCGTATCGGTGTCGACGTCGCCGCCGATGATTTGTTCCTGCACCACGGACTGGTCAGGAGAAACATCGGCGCCCTGCTGCGGGGGCAAGAGCCCGATGATGAAACCCAGAATGGCCGCCGCGAGCAGGCCGCCGCCGGGCGCGAAGAGCCAGGCCTTGCGGAGGGCGGCAGGGCCCTTCACCGCTTGAGGTTTCTGCTGTTGCGGCGTCTTGCGGATTTCGGACAGGATGCGGCTTTCCAGCGCCTCCAAGGCGGGCTCTTTCGGCGCGTAGCGGCGCAGCTTGTCGTCGAGCGCCAGCGCCGCGTCGAAATATTCCTTCGCGCCGCGGTCGTCCTTGATCATCTGCAGTGCGGGCTTCACGAGGTCCTGCGGCCAGCGCGAGAGGTCCGCGGAATAGAGATCGACATGTTCCTTAAAGTCATCCAGCGTTTTCATGGTTGCTTCTCCTGCACCAGCTTGTCCTTAAGGGCGCGCCGCGAGCGCACCAGGAGGGATTCGAGCGCCTTGACGCTGACGCCCAGCATCTCGGCCGCCTCCTTGTTCGAATGTTCTTCATAGAAGCACAGGACGAAAGCCGCGCGCTGGCGCTCGGGCAGGTCGCCCAGAGCCGCGCGGACACGTTCCGACTGCTCCCGCCGCTCGATGCCGGTCTGTGCATTGTCGCTTTCGTCGACCGGCTCGGGAATATTCTCGATATCGGAAAAGCGATTCTTGCGCTTTTCGTCGATGCACAGGTTGAGCACGATGCGGTAAAGCCAGGTCGTGAACTTGGCGCCCGCCTGGTGCGGCTCCAGCCAGTCGCCCGCGTGCTTCCAGACGCGGATGAAGGCTTCCTGCGCGACATCTTCCGCCGCGGCCGTCCCGCCCATGACGCGGGCGGCCAGCCGGACCGTCCGGGCCAGATGGCGGTGCATAAGGGCCTGGAAAGCCCTTTCGTCTCCCCCTGCGATACGGCGCATAAGCTCGGCATCGTCTTTCGCCTCGTCTTCCACATGGGCTATAGGAGCCTGTTTTCGCATCCGTTTCTGTGTCCAGGGGCTTACATCTGTAATTTGACTTGCTCCCTGAAAATAAACGGTTTTGCCCTATATACAATGTGTCACGTACGCAAAAACTGAATCCTGCGCTTTCGAGACAAATTTTTCATATACACAAGCGTTTGAAGTCGTTGGTTTTTCTTTGGCCTGACGGCCCCGGAACGTATAGAATAGGCTTCGCTGAAGATTATGCTGGGGAATCAAAGAAGTAACATGGGAATCCGTAACGCCGCCTCCGTCGCGCTTCTGATCGCGCTGCTGTTGCCGCCGGCCATGGCATTTGCGGCGCAGGCTCCGGCAGCGATGCAAGCGCCGGTCGTGATCGACAACAGCGGTCCCTTCCCCATCAAGAACATCCCGTCCAAGGGACTCACGGTGCCCCCGCCCGCCCCGGGCCAGCAGCTGACGCCGGTCATCGGCGTATTTTCCGGTGCCGCTGCCGGCAAATTCGACAATATGACGCCCGAACAGCGGGACGCCTACGTCAAGCAGATGGCTGCGAAGATCAAGGCCATGTCGCCCGCCGAGCGCAAGGCGTTTTTCGAAGGAAACCGCAAGTCCTACGCCGCGATGACGCCCGCGCAGAAAAAGGAAATGGCGGACAGGATAAAGGCCGCGAGCGCTCAATATGTCGCCGCGCACAAAGCGGAATGGGACAAGGCGAACGCGAACGTGGGCAAGCTGAGCGCCAAGGACAAGGAATTCCTCGACAAGATGCCGGGCATCGAGCGCGCCGTGCTTCAGAAGTACAAGGACATGCGCAAAACCCACAACAAGGATTTCGCCTGGCATGAGATCATCCAGGAAGCGGGCAAGGGCGGCAAGATCACGCCGATCCCCGAATAAATCCGCCGCCGTCCTTTCACATCTATCTTTCCTTCTTAAATGACCCGCAGAACCATCAGGCATAAATTCGACAACGGCCGCGGCGAGGAGCTTTCCGCCCTTATCGACATGCCGTCTGGCGACCCCTTGTTCTGGGGGGTCTTCGCGCCCTGCTTCACCTGCCCCAAGGAATCGCACGGCGCCGCGAAGGTCTGCCGCGCGCTGGCGGAAGACGGCGCGGCCATGATGCGCTTTGACATGACGGGCTTGGGCGAAAGCGACGGACGCTTCGCGGATACCAATTTCAGCACGCGCGTGCTCGACATTGTCGCGGCCTGCCAGGACGTGGCCAAAAATCACGCGCCGCCGAAACTCCTCATCGGCCATTCCATCAGCGGGACAGCCGCGATTTCAGCCATGAAACAGCTGCCGTATGTGCAGGCGCTGGCAACCATTGGCTCGCCGCGCGACCCGTCATACGTCATTGACAAATTCCGCCGCAACAATCACCTGACCTACAAGGACGATACGATCGAGGTGAACGTCGTGGGCCGCCAGGTCGCCTTCAAGAAAAGCTTCGTCGAGGATATGACCTCGCAGCACGTGCCGGAAGATACGGCGCTATTGAAATGCAAACTATTCGTCTTTCATGCGCCCTTCGACAGCATCGTCAGCTTCGAGAACGCCGAGGCGATCGTTTCCCGCGCTACCTGCGACAGGGAGCTCATCACGCTCGACGACGAGGCCACGCACCTCTTCGACAACCGCAAGGACGATGCCATCTTCGTCGCGGAGACGCTGATGGAGTGGTTCCGGGTTCATTTGAAATGACATCAAAAGAAGAACGTAACCCCCGTCTGTAATCCCGGCCGACTCTGCTCGCTGTTGGATTAGTTTATCGCGCAGGTCATCGGGCGTCACCAGCGTCGAGACGCGCCTAGAGCCGTCGTAGGTCAGCGACAGCGAGCGCCCGTTCTCGTTGGTGGTCAGCCGACCCGAGCCGTTATAGGCAGGTTCAGCGCGCCGCCGCCGCGGCCAATAGTCGGAAAACTGGAAATTTCTTGAACGTTACGCGGCAATGAACGTCCTTGAAGTCAGGAGCCCAGGTCGGCATGAATGCCGTCACGGATTAAATGCCGGAGCGCGAGCCCCGACCGAATTTTTTTGATTATTTAATTAGGTGTAGTGTCCCCTGAATTAACAAACCTATGCGCCTTATGAGAATGACCGTCGCAAGTTGCCGTTTCCCTGCTTCCCGGCCTCTCCGACGCTTTGTCGATGGACGTGGAAGTATTGCTCGGGATGGCGGCGAAGAACGCAAAGCGTGGCCCCGCACCGAAGTACCAGCAGCAGATTGAGCAGATTAGCCCGCCTGCCTAAACCGCAGCAGCGTATGGTGACGGATGTGATCGACGGCCTCCTGTTAAAGTTCGGCTGACGGAGGCAACATTTTTTTCTCTCGCCCACCCGCTCTCTACCGAGAGCGGGTGGGGGAGGTTTAGCAGCTACGATAATTGGAGTTAAGATACGTTGGCCGGCTTGACGTCGATGGCGATCAGTTCGGCGATCTTGGCCGCTACTTCTGCCATCGACGCTTCGCCGGTGCTTAGACCGCTTCGGGAGGCAAGCATGGGACTGATTTCGCGGAGAGCTTCATACGTCGTGTTGTGCACGATGGGAACGAGCTGGTCACGCGCCAGCAATGTGGAAAGCTCTTTGTCGGCAATGCCTTCCTTGGGGAGGCGGAGCAACAGCGCAGGGGTAACTAGCACGAGCCCGATCCGCGAGTTCGCCAAGCCCTTGTCGATGGCGCGCATCAACGGCACGCCGAGGCCAACGTCCTTTTCGCTGAACCAAACCGAGACGCCGTGCGACACGAGCAGATCGTGCAGCTCCTTGGCGGCAGCTGCCCGGTCGTCCCACGCGTGGCAGAGAAAGACGTCCCGAAGATCAGGCAAGGAAGCGCGCTTCTCGACGCTTTCGCGGAACGGTGTAAGTGCCCGCACCTCGGCAGGCGTGTACACCACGACTGAGCCGGGTCGCGACCATCTCGGCCTTGCGCTGCCGCCAGACGAGGAATAGGACGGGGTGCTGTAGGACGGAGAGTAGGACGAATACGAGGAGTAGCCGCGATAACGACCGCCACGACATGCGGGGCAGTTCGCTGCTCCGCTCGCTGTGCGGTGGCCATCTCTTGGTGCTGTACATTGTGCCATGTGCCTTTAGTTTCCTTGTGCCTGGGGTTTAAACAACAGCGCCGCGCGGCCGGGGTTACGCCGCAACGACACCGCTGCTCCTTTATACGCACAGCGCGCTTCGCTGGTTTTTTTGAACTGATGATCGGACTTTATGGCAACGGATATTCAACTTCCCACGCCATAATCGCATAGAATATCCCGGCTTCGGCAGCGGCCCGGTGCGCGCGGACGCGCCGCGCCTTTCTACACCGTCGGCGGCACGAGGAGACGCGACAGCACTTCCTTGGCCTGTAGCATGTCGCGCCGCGGCGCGACCACGGCCATTGTCGGGTTCTTCGCCGCGCTGGCGCACGGCAAGCGCCGAGGACACTATACTTAACTCACTTCAAATTAAGTATAGTGTCCCCGCAACTAGAGGTTCATTTGAAATGACGCCTCTTCGGCCTCATCCCCGCGAAAGCGGGGATCTCGCACAGCATTTTTCGATTCCGAAAACGACGGGATCCCCGTTTTCGCGGGGATGACGAGCGTGGATTAAGCCGCCTTCGGCCCGTCCGGCTTTTTGGCGGCCGGCTTGGGATCGTTGGCGGGCTTGTTGATCTGCGCGTCGATGACGGCGTCGCGGAACACGCGGCCGAGGCTGGTGTCGCGCGGCTCGTGCGTCAGCTTGGTCGCATAGGCTTTCTTAAGGTTCTCGGCCATCTTGCGGATATCGGCGCCGGAACGGTCCTGCGGCAGGTCGAGCGGCGTGTAATGTTTGATGTGCGACATGTAATGCTTGCAGGTTTCCTGCACCGCGGGCGATTTCGTGTTTGCCGCGATGTCGCAGACCTTGTCGAGATAGCTCATGATCCGGGAGCCATCGGAGGTCTTTTTCTTCCGCGCCTCGCGGGTGATCTTGACGGTTTCGGCGAAGGCCTGGCTCATGTTGTACTCGGCGTCGGCGGACAGGTGGTTGCGCGCCGCGATATCGACCGCGAGGTCCCGCGCCTGCTGCGGCGTCAGGTTGTTCAGCTTTCCTTCGGCGTTCATGTCGATGAGCTCGTTCAGTGCGCGCGTGGTCCAGTGCGTGACATCACCCTTGTGAACCGCATTCATGTTGCGCAGGTCGCGGACGTATTCGGGGAAGGTGCTGTCGTGGCCATAACGCTGGTAATGGCGGATCATCGAGTAAACATCCGCCTCGCATTCGGCGCGGTTGCCAAGACTGGAGACCTTCATCTCCGCCTTGTTGAGCGCGAGTTGCGTGACCGCATGGCCGAGCTCGTGGTCGAGCACGTAGCGCTGCCACATTTCGGTGTTGTTGTATTCGTCCTTCATGACGGGGAAAGTCGTGTTCGCCACCGGATCGTTGGAAACGAAGATCGATTTCATGAGCCGCGCGGAAAACTCATCGCCCGCCGGGATGACGATGCGGCCAAAGATCGGCTCTTCCGGTTTCTGGCTGAAGGGGCTTGCCATGATATTGACCGAGCAGGGCAGCTTGCCCGCGAACATGCCAGCTGCCATGGATTTCGCGAACGGCAGCTTCGCCCCGGGGCAGTCGCCCTTCAGCGCGTCGAGCGCGGGCGCGATGCTTTTGACCGCCTCTTGCCCGCTGGCGAACTTCTGGTGGTTCAGGATGAAGACGTCTTTCTTATGCTCGGGGAAATCCGTGTAGAATTCCGCGATGGCTTTTTCGAGGTCCAGCGAAGGGCCGCCTGCGTCGTCTTCGGGCGTGCGCACGATGCCGAGTTTCATCTTCGATTCTCCTGTTTTGGGTCCGGTCAGTTTAGGAAAATCGCAGCGGGCTGTATATACGGAAAAATTTTTACATAAACATGAGATGTTCCGACATTTCACGCATTTGCAATTTTGAGGTGAGGATATGGAATATCAGCCAGTCGATTCCGAAGCGATTGAGGGCATGCGATATCACGACGTCCGCCAAGTGCTGGACGTCAAATTCACGACGGGCAGCATCTATTGGTACTTCGACGTCGCACGCTGGGAATATGAGGAACTGCTGGCGGCTGAATCAATCGGAAACTGGTTCAACACCGTCTTCAAGGCCCGCGGCCACCGCTATGCCGAGATTTACCGGCCTTCGGACCTGCCGCGCCGCCTGCCGCCGCCGCCGCGCCAGCCCACTCTTCACTGATCCATTGAATAGCCGAACTTATTTACCCAAGGCGCCAGGATCGGCAGCACGGGTTCCATATGCTTTCGGTAGCGCAGCCAGCGGCCGCTGGCGCGCGTGTAGATTTTCTGCGTGACCTGGTGATAGCTGGGCGTGCTGATATGCGCCTTCTCGCGCGCGGTGCGGTCATATTCAAGAACCGCATCGTCCCAGGCCAAGCCGAGGAAATCGAGCAGGGGCCCTACCGCCGGACGGAAATCGCTGACGACATCTTCATAGTGGATGGCATGCACATCGAGCTTCAGAACGCTATTATAATGTTCCCATAAGCGGAAAACGGCATCATAGAACTGTGCCGCATCCTCGAGGCTGAAGAACTGGACCATCGCGGTGTTCAGGTCGAAGCGCCTTAAATAACAGCTGAGAACGGCATCGCACGGGTGGCGCAGCGCAAGGATGAACTTTGTCCCCGGAAAGGTGCGCCCGATCAGGCCGGCATGGATAATATTGAGCGGCAGTTTGTCGATAAAGACGCCGTCCCAGTTTTCCGTCCAGGCGCCATGTTCGGCAAAGAAACGTTTGCGCATCGCCTGCACATCTTCAAGCGTGAGGTCCGCCAGCGCCGCCAACGCCGGATGGCCGGCATTGCCCTGTTTGCGGCGCGGAAAGCTTGCGGCATAAGCATCGACGATGTCGCGCGCCATTTTGTCGACAGCGGGCTCTTCGTCGGCCACGCGGATCTTCGGATGGCTCGACAATATCTGGTCGAGCAGCGTGGTGCCGGAGCGCGGGAATCCCACCAGAAAAACAGGCGCCTTGGCCAAGGGCGCGGCGCCAGGCCTTCTCGCGAGATTGGGCGTGAAAAGATCGTTCAGGATGCCGACCCGCAGGGGAAGCTCGTCTTTGTCGTAGGCGAGCGCCTTGACATCGTTCGCCTCGCCGGCCTTGGCGCGCGCCATGCTGGCGAAGGCGGCGTCATAGCGATCCGTGCGGTCGTAAAGTTCGGCCAGTTCGAACAGTATGCCCCAGAGCAATTGCGGGTCGGTTTTCTCGAGCTGTTCCGCCGCGGGGCGCAGCTTCTCCAGCAGCGCGATCGCCTCGTCGAGTTTCCCGGCGCGGCGCAGCAGGCGCGCCTCGATGGAACCGATGTTGAGGGAATTCGGACAGGCTGCTTTTGCCTGTTTCAGCGCCTCTTCCGCTTCCTCGAGCCGATGCGTGCGCTCGAGCAGGTTGAGCTTGCGCTCCCATGAGCGTTCCAGCGCCGGATCCAGCGCGAGGGCCTTGTTAAACCAGTCGAGCGCCTCGTCGAAGCGCTTCATCTTGACGCAGAGCTTGCCCATGCCGTTATGTGCGGCGACGTTTTTGGGCCGCAGCTTCAAGGCCGCCACGTAGGCGCTTGCCGCTTCCTCGTGGCGATTCATTTCCACCAGCAGGTCGCCGAGATTGCAATAGGCGTTGACCCATTCGGGATTGAGGCGGATCGCCTCCAGGTAATGCCGTTCCGCGGTCGCAAGCCGGCCCCGTCGGTGCATCAGTCGGCCATAGTCGCTCTGGATCTTGTAATGGCCGGGCAGCATCGCGAGCGCTTGCTTGAGCATCGGTTCGGCCTCGTCGAGGCGTTTTTGCTCGACGAGGAAGGCGCCGTAATTGCCAAGGGCCCGGGCGTTCATCGGCCCCAGCGTGACCGCCTTTTTGTAATGCTTCTCGGCGGCCGTCAGCTGGCCCTTCTGCCAGCAGGCCATGCCGAGGTCGTTCAGGATGATGCTGCTGGCCATCGGCGAGCCTTCGGCAGCGGCGAGCGCTTTTTTGAGCAGCGCCATGCCTTCGTCGACGCGCCCCGCGGTGAGCGTGCGTATCGCCTCTTCATGCAGTTGCTGCGCCCGGCTGGCCGGGCGGCTGTCGGATGACATGATGGAGCCTTCCTCCACCCCATGAAATCAGGCTTCAGGCGGTAAAATCAAGCCATATAATGGCGGCTTAAATCCCGAAGGAGGTTTGCTGGCCCGGCGCCGGTTTGGGCTGCTGCGCCGGCTCCGGCGTTTCAATGGGCGTGAACTGATGCGCGCCCACGACTTTCCAATGCATGTGAAGGTAGGATTTCGAATTCGCGGTGTTGCGCAGGCGCTGGAGGACCTTTTTCGCCTCCGTCAGGTCGAGCCGCGGAATGGCGACGATATGAACGTTTTCGCCGCGCAGGGTGGTCTGGAACTCGGGCGGAACATCGGCCGCCTGCAGCAGCACGACCTTGTTGCCCTGCGCTTTCATGATGCCCACCGGCGTGCCGAACAGATCGCCTTCATCGAGGCCCCGCGAGCGCTTCGTGGCCTTGAAGTCGATCAGGCGCGGGAAGTCGGCGAGATCGGCTTCCGGCCTGGCGGTGTCGACCTTTTTGTAAAGCTTGTTGAGAAGGTCGCGGTATTTATCTTCGCTGTCGATGACGAAATCCGTGACCGGCATCGTCTTGCTCTTGTAGTTGACGAAGGTCTTGGCCAGACCCTGCTTGCCGCCCTTTTCCTCGATGGTTTTGATGTAGTCGAGCACGTCTTCGACGCTTTTCGCGGAAGCCGTGACATAAGTGCCTTTTTCGAAGGTGGAGGGAACGCAGACGAGATCGCGCGCGACATTGTTGAAGTCGTCGGTGAGCGCCATGTTGAGGTTGATGATGATCGAGGTCTTGTCGTCTTTCAGCGCCTGCTCGATGCTCTTTTTCGTGCGCGCCAGGATCGCGAAATCTTCGTGCGCGGAGCAATGGGCGATATGGTCGCTGACCGCCTTGGATACGAAGGAGGCGCTGCGGATCGCCGAGGCGCCGTGGGTCAGGGATTCCTTGCGAAAGACCATATGCGCAGTGCAGTTAGGATCGGCGCAGAGCAGCTGGCCCGCATGGACCGCCTTGTTGAACTGATGAGCCAGGACGACTTGGCCGTCTTCCAACCGCGCTTTTTTCATTGTAAATGCCCTCAAAATTTTGAGTTACCATAACTCAAAGCGGGTGCGAATGCAAGCTTCGTTTCAATAGGGAAAAGTTTTGTTTTTTCAGTGCTTAATATTCGGGTCAGCCCAAAATTCAAGAGGCCGGGGTTACGGGCCCGGCCTCTCGTTACACACTCTCTCTATGACTTCAGTTTGTCCAGAAACTCCTCGACAACACGGAGATGAATTTTGTCGAAGACTCCCGAATATCAAAACGGGAGATTCGGGTCAAACAATTTATGAAAAAATCTGCGTTCAAAAACAATTATTTAATATGGAAAATTAAATAGGGTTTGCGTGTGCTCTCCTGATGCCCCGGGATGTCTTTTGGGTCGACGTATTCCCGTTCAAACCCCGCTCGCAAAGCCAAGCTTATATTTCTTTCGCATGCCATGCGGCCGCCTGCCCGCCGAAAATTGAAGAGGCCGGGGTTACGGGCCCGGCCTCTTATATTTTACACACTCTCTATGACTTCAGTTTGTCCAGAAACTCCTCGACAACCACGGAGATGGATTTTGTCGAAGACTCCCGAATATCAAAACGACCGATTCGGGTCAAACAATTTATGAAAAAATTTGCACTTCCTTTCCGATGACAGGTATTTGAAATTATTATGGAAATCATCGTCGCGGGGTGGGACCTCCCATAGGCCTACCCATTGTAGAATGCCGCCCAAAATTAAAGAGGCCGGGGTTACGGGCCCGGCCTCTTTTGTTTTTTACACACTCTCCAGACCGCTCGTCCAGTTAAGGTCCAGAAACTTCTTCGACAACCACGGAGATGGATTTTGTCGAAGACTCCTGAATATCAAAGCTGCGATACTCTGTCAAATTTGTTATGGAAATACAAGGCGATAGACATAATTTTTGAACGCCAAATTGACTCGATAGACCAAGGGCTTTGCGATAAATTGGGCCCGTCAAAAAAAGGGACAAAATCATGGCAGATGCGCAATACGATGTGGTGGTGATCGGCTCCGGCCCCGGCGGATATGTCTGCGCGATTCGCGCGGCGCAGCTGGGCCTGAAAACGGCCTGCGTCGAAAAAGACAATACGCTGGGCGGCACCTGCCTGAACGTGGGCTGCATACCGTCGAAAGCCCTGCTCTCGGTCTCGGAGAAATACGAGCATGCGGCGCATGATTTTTCGACCATTGGCATCGAAGTCAACGCGCCGAAAATCGACATCAAGAAAATGATGGCTTTCAAGGACAAGGTCGTCGACGCGAACACCAAGGGCATCGGCTTCCTGTTCAAGAAGAACAAGGTCGACCATCTCATGGGCCTCGGCACCATCACCGCGCCCGGCACCGTCGAAATTTCCGGCAAGGACGGCAAGAAAACCGTCTCGGCCAAGAACATCGTCATTGCCACGGGTTCGGAAAGCACGCCGCTCAACGGCATTGCGGTCGACGAGAAGCAGATCGTGACCTCGACCGGCGCGCTTGCATTGGCGAAAGTTCCCGCTTCCCTCGCCGTCATCGGCGGCGGCGTGATCGGGCTCGAGATGGGCTCGGTCTGGCAGCGCCTGGGCGCGAAGGTGACCGTCATCGAATTCATGGACCGGTTGCTGCCCGGCATGGACCTGGAAGTCTCGAAAGAGATGAAGAAGGTCATGACCAAGCAGGGCATGGAATTGAAACTATCCACGAAAGTCACCGGCGCGCAGACCGGCAAGGACAAGGTGACGCTGACGCTGGAACCCGCCAATGGCGGCGCGGCCGAGAAGCTGGAAGTCGAGACCGTACTGCTGAGTATCGGCCGCCGCCCTTATACGTCGGGCCTCGGCCTCGAAAAGGCGGGCGTTAAGGTCGACAATCGCGGCCGGGTCGAGATTGACGATCATTTCCAGACCAATGTGAAAGGCATTTACGCGATCGGCGACGTGGTGCGCGGAGCGATGCTGGCGCATAAGGCGGAAGATGAAGGCGTGGTCTGCGCCGAGATCATCGCGGGGCAGTCGGGCCATATCAATTACGACGCGATCCCGAACGTAGTTTATACCTTTCCCGAGGTCGCCTCGGTCGGCAAGACGGAAGAACAGCTGAAGGAAGCCAGCGTCGAATATAAGGCCGGCAAATTCCCCTTCATGGCGAACGGCCGCGCTCGCGCGATGAACGCGACCGAAGGCTTCGTCAAGATTCTGGCTGACGCGAAAACCGACCGCGTGCTGGGCTGCCACATTGTCGGCGCCGAAGCCGGCACGATGATCGCGGAAGTCGCCCTCGCCATGGAATTCGGCGGCTCATCCGAAGACATCGCCCGCACCTGCCACGCGCATCCGACCCTCAACGAAGCGGTCAAGGAAGCGGCGCTGGCGGTGGATGGCCGTGCCATCCACATTTGACTTGTAACCCCGGCAAAAGCCGGGGTCTAAGATTTATCGGCTTGAGCGGTGGATCAATGACCACCGCTCCCATTGAAAGATGCTAGACCCCGGCTTCCGCCGGGGTTACGGAAGGTGTAAATGACCGCCACAAAAGCCAGCCTCGCCAACAAACGCATCATCCGGGCGCCGCACGGCGACAAGCTGAGCGCGAAGAGCTGGCTGACCGAAGCGCCCTTGCGCATGCTCATGAACAACCTCGACCCCGACGTGGCCGAGAACCCGGATGAGCTGGTGGTTTATGGAGGAATTGGCAAGGCGGCGCGGAACTGGGAATGTTTCGACAAGATCGTCGAGACGCTGAAAAAACTGAACGCCGACGAAACGCTGCTGATCCAGTCGGGCAAGCCGGTCGGCGTGTTCAGAACGCATGAAAACGCGCCGCGCGTGCTGCTGGCAAACTCCAACCTCGTGCCGAACTGGGCGACCTGGGCGCATTTCCGCGAGCTCGACGCCAAGGGCCTGATGATGTACGGCCAGATGACGGCGGGATCGTGGATATACATTGGCACACAGGGGATCGTGCAGGGGACATACGAAACTTTCGCTGAAGCCGGGCGCAAGCATTACCAGGGCGATTTAAGAGGCAAATGGATTTTGACCGGCGGCCTCGGTGGCATGGGCGGCGCGCAGCCGCTGGCGGCCACCATGGCGGGCGCCTCGCTGCTGGGCGTCGAATGCCAGGCCAGCCGCATCGAGCGGCGCTTGGCGACCAAATACCTCGACAAAAAGGCGAACAGCCTGGATGAGGCGATTGCCATGATCGAGGAAGCGCACAGGCAGGGCAAGGCCATCTCCGTCGGCCTGCTGGGCAATGCAGCCGAAATTTTTCCGAAGATCGCCGAACTGGCGAAGAAAGACAAAAAATACCGCCCCGACATGGTCACCGACCAGACCAGCGCGCACGACCCGCTCAACGGCTACCTGCCCGAAGGCTGGACTTGGGAACAGGCGGAGACGAAACGCCGCACCAGTCCCGACGAGGTCATCAGGGCCGCCAAGCATTCGATTGCCAAGCACGTCCGCGCGATGCTGGACCTGCATGCGATGGGCGTCCCCACCTTCGATTACGGCAACAACATCCGTCAGATGGCCAAGGAAGACGGTGTCGCCAACGCGTTTGACTTCCCAGGCTTCGTCCCCGCCTATATCCGACCGCTATTCTGTCGTGGCGTGGGGCCATTTCGCTGGGCTGCGCTGTCGGGCGACCCGGAAGACATCTTTAAGACCGACAAGCGCGTCAAAGAGCTGCTGCCCCACGACAAGCACCTGCACAACTGGCTCGACATGGCGGCCCAGCGCATCAAGTTCCAGGGCCTGCCCGCCCGCATCTGCTGGGTGGGTTTAGGCGACCGCGCCAAGTTGGGCCTCGCCTTCAACGACATGGTCGCGAAGGGCGAGTTGAAAGCGCCCATCGTCATCGGCCGCGACCATCTCGACAGCGGCTCCGTCGCCTCGCCCAACCGCGAAACGGAAGGAATGAAGGACGGATCGGACGCCGTGTCGGACTGGCCGCTGCTGAACGCGTTACTCAATACCGCAAGCGGCGCCACCTGGGTCTCGCTGCATCACGGCGGCGGCGTGGGCATGGGCTTTTCGCAGCACTCGGGCATGGTCATCGTGGCCGACGGCACCAAAGAAGCAGCGGCGCGCCTCGAGCGCGTCCTCACCAACGATCCCGGCACTGGCGTCATGCGTCATGCCGACGCAGGCTACGCCGAGGCCATCGCCTGCGCGAAGGAAAAGGGCCTGAACCTGCCGATGGTCGAAAAATAGGACTTAACCGGTGAACGGGGCGGAAGTGGAGAATTAAACGTGGCAATGACACAAGGCGCTAGACTGCTGATTAAACCGGGCGAGGTTCCGCTCTCCCTCCTGCGCACGATTGTGAAGCACCATGTGCCCATCGTGCTGGAGACCTCGGCGTACAAGAAAATCGAAGCCGGCAAGAAGCAGGTCGATGCCGTCATTGCCGCCGGAAAAGTCGTTTACAGCATAAACACCGGCTTTGGCGCGCTGGCCAAGGTGAAAATTCCCGAGAACCAGTTCGAGCAGCTGCAGCGTAACATCATCCTGTCGCATGCGACGGGCGTCGGGAGATTCCTTGACGACGATATCGTGCGTCTGGTTCTGCTGCTGAAGATCAATGCGCTGGCGCAGGGCTATTCCGGCGTGCGCCGCGAGGTCGTGGATTTCCTGATCACGCTGTACAACAACGAAGTCTATCCCTGCCTCCCGGAAAAAGGTTCGGTCGGTGCCTCGGGCGATCTCGCGCCGCTGGCCCATCTGGCGCTGCCGCTGATCGGCGCGGGGCAGGTGCGCGTGCACGGCATTCTGGCGGATTCGCGCACGGAGCTGCGCAAGATCGGCCTTAAACCTTTAAGTCTCGCGCCCAAGGAAGGCCTCGCGCTGCTGAACGGCACGCAGGTCTCGACGGCGCTGGCGCTGCGCGGACTGTTCCGCGCGGAAGACTGTTTCGCAGGCGCGGTCGTGGCTGGCGCCATGTCGGTTGACGCTGCCAAGGGTTCGACGACGCCGTTCGAGCCCGACATCCAGCGCATCCGCCGCCAGCTTGGCCAGATCGACGTGGCGAAGATTTACATCAACCTGCTCAAGGGCAGCGCCATTCGCCAGTCCCACAGGGACGAGAAGGAAGACCCGCGCGTGCAGGACCCTTATTCGTTGCGCTGCATGCCGCAGGTGATGGGCGCCTGCCTCGACCATATCCGCTTTGCGTCTGATATCTTCCACCGCGAGGTGAATGCGGTCACCGATAATCCGCTGGTTTTCCCCGAGACGGGCGAGGTCAAATCGGGCGGCAACTTCCATGCCGAGCCGATCGCCATGGCCGCGGACACGCTGGCGCTGGCGATTGCCGAGATCGGCGGGATGAGCGAGCGGCGCATCGCCATGCTGATCGACCACAAAATCAGCGGACTGCCGCCGTTCCTCGTCAAGAATGCGGGCGTCAATTCGGGCTTCATGATCGCCCATGTGACGGCGGCCGCGCTGGCCTCCGAGAACAAAAATCTCGCGCATCCCTCTTGCGTCGACAGCATCCCGACCTCCGCCAACCAGGAGGATCATGTCAGCATGGCGACCTATGCCGCGCGGCGGCTCAACGAAATGGGCTCGAACACGGCCAATATCGTGGCGGTCGAGCTTTTGGCGGCGGCGCAGGGCATCGATTTCCACAAGCCGTTGAAAACCTCGAAGCCGTTACAGGACGCCGTCAGGCTGATCCGCTCGCAGGTCAGCCATTACGACGAGGATCATTACTTCGCTCCCGACATCCGCGTCACCACCCGGCTGGTCGAAGCGGGCGCGTTCTTGCCCTTCGTCGGGCGCAAGCTGCTGCCCTCGCTGATCATGTAACATGCAGCGCCGCCGTCTTATCCAGGGCGCATCGCCCCTCCTGATCAGCATCCCGCACATGGGAACCTTCGTGCCGCCCGACCTGAAGCACCGCATGACGGCGGAAGCGCTCAAGCTGCCCGATACCGACTGGCATGTCGACAAGCTCTACTGGTTCGCGCAGGAGATGGGCGCGAGCCTGTTGATGGCGACGCACTCGCGCTATGTCGTCGACCTCAACCGCCCGCAGGACGATCAGCATCTTTACCCGGGGCAGGTCAAAACGGGTTTGTGCCCCTTGGAAACTTTCGACGGCGCGCCGATTTACCGCGCAGGCGACGAACCGGACGAGATCGAAAAGCTCAACCGCGTCGCTTCCTACTGGCTGCCCTATCACGAGACGCTGGAAGAAGAGATCGCGCGCATTAAGGCCGAGCATGGCTTCGCCATCGTTTACGACGCGCATTCCATTAAAACGGAAGTGCCGCGCCTGTTCGAGGGCAGGCTGTGGGACCTCAATCTCGGCTCCGCCAACGGCAAAAGCTGCGCGCCCGAAATGGCCGAGGCCGCGTTCAAGGCGGCGTCGGCGAGCGGCTATTCCGCCGTGCTGAACAAAAGATTCGTGGGCGGCCATATCACACGCCACTACGGCAATCCGGCCAACGACGTCCATGCCCTGCAGGTGGAGCTGACTTGGGGCAATTATATGGACGAAACCGCGCCTTATCTCTATCGCACTGAAAAAGCAGAGAAATTGCAGCTGACCCTGAAAGGCGTACTGCAGGCGCTGCTCGACTGGGGCGCGTCGCGGAAATAATTTTCGCTGCCGCAAGAAGCGGATAGTTTCATCGGCAACACCGGGCTATCTTCCTTCATGAAGGGAGCAATCAATGACGAAGCCAAAGATCAAGGATAGCGATGCGATGCAAGATATTTGCCGCTATATTGCCGCGCATGCCGATGAAACGCTGCGCCTCAACGATCTCGCCGGCCGGGCGGGCTTAAGTCCCTTTCATTTCCAGCGCAGGTTCAAATCGGCCATCGGCGTCACTCCCAAAGAATACCAGGAATCCTGCCGGATGAAGGCGCTGAAGACCCGCCTGCACGAAAAGACGTCAGTCACCGAAGCCATTTATGATGCAGGTTTCAATTCGTCGAGCCGCGTCTATTCCCGCAACGATACGCGCCTCGGCATGACGCCGCGCCAGTACCGCGAGGGCGGCAAGGCGCAGGAGATTTCCTATGCCGCGGCGGCGACGCCGCTCGGCCTCTTGATGATTGGCGCCACGGACCGCGGCATCTGCTTTATCCACTGGGGCAGGAACGAAGACGAGCTTCGCACCGCGCTCCAGAAGGAGTTCCCCGCCGCGAAGCTGATACCGATGGGCGGCCCGGGACAAGAACAATTCTCTGCATGGATGAAAAGCCTGTCGGCATATTTACAGGGCAGTAGAGACCTGCTGGACCTGCCGCTCGATATTCGGGGCACGGCCTTTCAGATCAAGGTCTGGAAGTACCTGCAAAAAATTCCCGCCGGGAAGACCTGCACCTATACCGATGTCGCCAAAGGCATTGGCCGTCCGGAAGCGGCGCGCGCGGTCGCGCGCGCGATCGCGACAAACCGCATCGCGGTCGCGATCCCCTGTCACCGCGTCATCCGCAGCGACGGCAGCCTGTCGGGCTATCGCTGGAGCCCGGAGCGCAAACGAAGGCTTCTCGATCTCGAACAGGGCGAGGCTTAAGGCGTCTTCGCCGGCAGCGGCGGTTTGAGTTTTTCCGCGAGTTCGGCGGCCACGGCGCCGCGCACCAGCCGGTCGTCAAGCTGGAAATACAGCTTCTGACGGATCTTACTGTCGGGGATTTCGATGGTGACGACATCAAATACATGCCCGTCGGCTTTCACGTTATCAAGCGCCACGGGATTGACGTTGTAATATTTGTCGACGAGAATTTCCGCCTCGTCCACCGTTACGACCTGGTAGGCCGTCTTTTGCGAGCGCCCGTCGCCGGTTTTCAGGATGCAGCCCAGCAGCGCCTCGGCCGCGCCCTTTTCGAACTTCGGATCGATATAATCGACGCCGTGGCCGAAGTCGGGCAGCAGCGCATCGACCTTCGATTTCACGAGATCGTTGTTCCAGTTATACAGGTAAGCCGCGTAATAATGAGCACCGACGGCGGCGGCGTTTTTATGCATGAAATCCCTGAAGGCATCGACGGATTCTTTTGTTTTGTCGTTGAGCATCTTCTGCCCGGCTTCCATCGTCACCTTCTTGATCTGGAGGCCGAGATGGGCATGGTAAAACGACGTGTCGGGATAGCGTGCGCGAATCTCGCACCATTTCGCTTCGGCGGGCTTGGCGACAGCGGCATCGACCATCGCGAGGTAATCGGCATCCGGGTCCGCCGCCAGCGCGGCATGACTGCAAACAACAAGAAGGGCGGCCAGCAGCGCGCGTTTCATCATTCCCTCTCGAACGGATGCCATTCCCCGCCCACCATGCTGCCGCGGCACGGATTGACGCCGACGAAATAGCACAGGTCGCGCGGGTGCGCGATTTCCCACAGCGCCAGGTCGGCGGCCTTGCCTATTTCCAGCGTGCCGCAGACGTCGAGATAGCCCAGCGCCTGCGCAGCGTTGCGCGTCATGCCGAGCAGCGCCTCCTCGGGCGTCATCCGAAACAGGGTGCAGGCCATATTCAGCATGAGCACCGCCGACAGGACCGGCGCGGTGCCGGGATTGTGATCGGTCGCGATGGCGATGGGGACTTTATGCTTGCGGAACAGGTCGATGGGCGGCACCACTTTCTCCCGCAGGTAATAAAAAGCACCCGGCAGCAATACCGCGACGGTGCCCGCCTTCGCCATGGCCTCGACGCCGGCCTCATCGACATATTCAAGATGATCCGCTGACAGTGCGTGATATTCCGCCGCCAGCGCCGCGCCGTGCAGGTTCGACAGCTGTTCGGCATGCAGCTTGACGGGCAGATTCAATTCCTTCGCGGTATCGAAAATCCGCCGCACCTGCGCCGGTAAGAAGCCGATGCCTTCACAGAAGGCATCGACCGCGTCAACCAGCCCCTCTTCGGCGAGTTCGGGGAGCATTTCGCCGCAGATCAGGTCGACATATTCTTCCGCGCGGCCCTTGAATTCCGGCGGCACGGCATGAGCGCCCAGGAAGGTGCGCTGCACGCGCAGTTCCAGCTCGTCGCGCACGGCCGTCGCCACCCGCAGCAGCTTCTTTTCGCTATGCAGGTCGAGCCCGTAGCCGGATTTGATCTCGTAGGTCGTGACGCCCTCGAAGAACAGGCTGCGCAGGCGTTTGATGGTGAGCTCGAGGATTTCCTTTTCCGGCAGTTCGCGTGTCGCCTGGACCGTCGTGTTGATGCCGCCGCCCGCCTTCGCTATTTCTTCGTAGGAGGCGCCTTGCAACCGCTGCTCGAACTCGGGCGCGCGGTCGCCGGCATAGGCAAGATGGGTGTGGCAGTCGATGAGGCCGGGCGTGGCAAACATGCCTTCGCCATCCATGACGTACTCGGAAAGCTTTTCCGGCTCTGCCGGCAGGTCTTCGGCCTTGCCGATCCAAGCGATCTTGCGGTCCTTGATGCCGATGGCGGCGTTATTGATAATGCCGTAGCCGCCAGCCATCGTCGCGACATGGAGGTTTTTCCAGAGACTGTCAAACATCGCTTTGCCTTTTCGCCCGCGCCATTTATCCTTATATAAAGGGTTTTACAGGGAAAATACAGCGACGCCATGACCACGCTTTTCGCCCCCACTGCGCTTTTGCCCGACGGCTGGGCCGACAATGTCCTGATCGAATACGACAAGGACGGCTGGATCGTCGGCGTCGACAGCTTCAAGAATCCGGACACGACCGCCAAGGAAGCCGAATTCGTGACCGGCCCCCTGATCCCGGGCATGCCGAATATTCATAGCCACGCCTTTCAACGCGCCATGGCGGGCCTCGCCGAGCGCGCAACTGGCAAGAAGGATTCCTTCTGGAGCTGGCGCGACACCATGTACCGCTTCCTCGCCTTTATCGAGCCCGAGGATATGGAAGCGCTGGCGGCGCAGATTTTCGTCGAGATGCTGAAGGCCGGCTACACCACGGTCGGCGAATTCCATTATATCCACCACCAGAAGGACGGCTCGCCCTATCCCGACCGCTCTGTCCTGTCGCGCCAGGTCATCAAGGCGGCGCTGGAAACGGGCATCGCGATCACGCACATGCCCTCGCTCTACGCCTATGGCGGCTTCGGCGAAAAGCCGCCCACGGAAGGGCAGAAGCGCTTCATCAATACCGTGCCGCAGCTGATGCGCATGATCGAAGAACTCTACGGCGAATACCGCACTACGCCGCAGATTACGATTGGCCTTGCGCATCACTCTCTGCGCGCCGTGTCGCCGGAGATGCTGCGCGAAGGCACGCAGGCTTTCCGCAAATTCCTGCCCGACAGTCCCATCCATATCCATGCCGCCGAACAGACGGGCGAGGTGGAAGGCTGCATTGAATGGTCGGGTAAGCGACCGGTCGAATGGCTGCTGGAAAACGGGAATATCGACGAAAAATGGTGCCTCGTCCACTGCACCCATGTGAACGACGAGGAGATCAAGGGCTTGGCCAAATCGGGCGCGGTCGCGGGCCTCTGCCCAACGACAGAAGCGAACTTGGGCGACGGCATCTTCCCGCTGGTCAAATATTTCAATGAAGGCGGCGCTTTCGCCATCGGGTCCGACAGCCATATCACGGTCAGCGTCGTGGAGGAATTGCGCTGGCTGGAATATATCCAGCGCCTCGTCCACCGCGAGCGCACGATCATCAAGGATCACGATATTCCGTCAGTCGGCGCGACGCTCTATGACCGCGCTTTGTCTGGCGGCGCACAGGCGCTGGGCCGCAAGACCGGCAAGATCGACGCGGGCTATCGCGCCGACTTCCTGGTGCTTGACCCGAACTTGCCGGTCATGACAGGCAAGATCCGCGACCATATCCTCGACGCCGCTATTTTCGGCGCCAACGAAAACCCTGTGCGCGACGTGATGGCCGGCGGCCGCTGGGTCGTCAAAAACCGCCACCACAAGCGCCAGGAAGTGGTGCTGGAGAAGTTCCGCAAGGTGATGGGGAAGCTGGGGTAAGGAAGGGCATTCCACCACCCCGCCGAAGGGCGGGGTCCGGCCGCGCCGCGTCGGCGGCACATATAACAAATCCGTTCGACACTAATTGAGACAACGCCGCATACACCGCCTATCGGCGTTGCCCGGATGCCGCCCTTCGGCGGCATGGACTAGTTAAACATCCAGCAGCAGCCGCTGCGGATCTTCGATCGCGTCCTTGACGCGCACGAGGAAGGAGACCGCTTCCTTGCCGTCGACGATGCGGTGATCGTAGGAAAGCGCAATATACATCATCGGGCGGATAACGACCTGGCCGTTGACGGCGACGGGGCGTTCCTGGATCTTGTGCATGCCGAGGATGCCTGATTGCGGCGGGTTCAGGATCGGCGTCGACATGAGCGAGCCGAAGATGCCGCCGTTCGTGATAGTGAAGGTGCCGCCGGTCAGTTCCTCGAGGCCGATCTTGCCGTCACGGGCGCGGCCGCCGAGCTCACCGATCTCCTTTTCGATCTTGGCGAAGCCCTTGGCATCCGCGTCGCGCAGGACGGGGACGATGAGGCCGGTGGGCGTGGAGACGGCGACCCCGATGTCGTAATAGTTTTTATAAACGATATCCTGTCCGTCGATCTCAGCGTTCACGGCCGGGAAGTCTTTGAGCGCCTGGATCGCGGCCTTCACGAAGAAGGACATGAAGCCCAGCTTGACGCCGTGTTTCTTCTCGAAGGATTCCTTGTACTGGTTGCGCAGGGCCATGACATGACTCATGTCGACCTCGTTGAAGGTCGTGAGCATGGCGGCGGTGTTCTGCGCCTCTTTCAGGCGCTCGGCGATGCGCTGGCGCAGCCGGGTCATGCGCACGCGTTCCTCGCGTTCGGCGTTCTGCCGCGGGCCGGAGGGCTGCGCGGGCGCTTTCGCGGCGGGTGCCGCGGTTTGCGGCTTGTTCAGCGCGTCGAGCACGTCGCCCTTGGTCAGGCGGCCGTCCTTGCCGGTGCCCTGGATGTTGGCGGTATCGACCTTCTTGTCGTCCACCAGCTTGCGCACGGCGGGCGAGAGGAAACTGTCGTTGCTGACCGGCTTTGCCGCGGCCTGCTGGGCCTTCGGTTCGGGCTTTTGTTCCGTCTTCGCGGGCGCCTTGGCTTCGGCAGCTTTCGGCGCGGCGGCAGCGCCGGCGCCTTCACCGATGGTGCCGAGCACGGCGCCGACGGCGACGTTGGCGCCTGTCTGCACCTTGATCTCTTTCAGCACGCCGGCGGATTTCGCGTTCACTTCGAGCGTCACCTTGTCGGTTTCCAGCTCGACCAGCGCGTCATCGACTGCGACCGCGTCGCCCACTTTCTTGAGCCATTTTGCCACGGTCGCTTCCTTCACCGACTCGCCCAGTGCGGGGACCACGATTTCTGATGCCATTTTCATCTCCTATAGCGTAAGCGCACCGTTGATGAGCGCTTCCTGTTCCTTGTTATGCGTTTTGAGCGAGCCGGTCGCGGGCGCGGCGGCTTCGGGGCGGCCGACGTAGGACGGGCGGTCCGCCTTGTGCTTGATGCTTTTCAGCACGCCTTCGATGCGGCGGTCGAGGAACCACCAGGCGCCCTGGTTCGCAGGCTCTTCCTGGCACCAGACCACTTCGGCGTTCGGATATTTCGCCAGCTGGTCGCCGAGCGGCTTTTCCGGGAAAGGATAGAACTGTTCAAGACGCACGAGCGCGATGTTCTTGATGCCCTTTTTCTCGCGTGCCTCCAGCAGGTCGTAATAAACCTTGCCGCTGCACAGCACGACGCGCTTGACGTCTTTATCCAACTGCTGCGCTTCGGGGATAACGCGGTGGAAGCGCGTCTCGCCGGTCATATCCTTGAGCGGGGAGATGCACAGTTTATGGCGCAGCAAGGATTTCGGCGTCATGATGACGAGGGGCTTGCGGAAGTCGCGGCGCATCTGGCGGCGCAACGCGTGGAAATAGTTGGCGGGCGTCGAGCAGTTGAGAACCTGCCAGTTGTCTTCCGCCGACAGCTGCAAGAAGCGCTCGAGGCGGCCCGAGGAATGTTCCGGCCCCTGCCCCTCATAACCATGCGGCAGCAGGAGGACGAGCGCCGACATGCGCAGCCATTTCGTCTCGCCCGAGGCGATGAACTGGTCGATGATGACCTGCGCCCCATTTGCAAAGTCGCCAAATTGGCCTTCCCACAGCACGAGGGCGTTCGGGTTGGCGGTGGAATAGCCGTATTCGAAGCCCATCACGGCGGCTTCGGACAAGGGGCTGTCGTGCACCTCGAACTTCGCCTGGCCCGGGTCGATGTTGTTGAGTGGGATATAGCGGAATTCATTGGCCTGGTCGGTCAGCGCCGCGTGGCGCTGCGAGAAGGTGCCGCGGCCGCAATCCTGGCCCGAGAGGCGCACGCGGTGCCCCTCGCAGGCGAGCGCGCCGAAAGCGAGCGCTTCGGCCGTCGCCCAGTCGAAGCCTTCGCCGGTTTCGAACATCTTCTTTTTGGCGTCGAGCTGGCGCGCGATTTTCGGATTGAGGTCGAAATCCTTCGGCACGGTCGTGATCGCCTTGCCGATCTTCTGCGCCAGTTCCGGCGTGATCGCCGTTTCGCCCGAGCGTTCCTCGCCATAGGCGAGCTTGAGACCGCTCCAGTGGCCTTCCAGCATGTCGGCCCGGTTGGGCTTGTAGCTGGTGGCGGCCTGGAATTCCTTCTCCAGCTGCGCGTTGAAATCCTTGTAGATCTGGTCGGCTTCGTCCTGGGTTATCGCGCCTTCCGTCACCAGCTTCTGCGCATAGACGGCACGGGTCGTCGGCTTTTCCTTGATCGTCTTGTACATCTGCGGCTGCGTGAAGGCAGGCTCGTCCGACTCGTTATGGCCGTGGCGGCGGTAGCAGATGATGTCGACGAAGACGTCTTTCTTGAAGGCTTGGCGGTATTCCGCGGCCATGCGAGAGACATGCATGACGGCTTCGACGTCGTCGCCGTTGACGTGGAAGATCGGCGCCTGCACGGTCTTCGCGACGTCGGTGCAATAGCTGCCCGAGCGCGAATAGAGCGGCGCCGTGGTGAAGCCGATCTGGTTGTTGATGACGATGTGCACGGTGCCGCCGACGCGATAGCCCGGCAGCTCGGACATCATGATGGTTTCCGAGACAATGCCTTGGCCCGACAGCGCGGCGTCGCCGTGGATGAGGATCGCCAGGACCTGCTGGCGGTCGGGATCCTTGCGCAGCGCCTGCTTGGCGCGCGCCTTGCCGACGACCACGGGATCGACGAATTCGAGGTGCGAGGGGTTGGGGACGAGCGACATATGGACGGTCGTGCCGTTGAAGTCGCGGTCGGACGAGGTGCCCATATGGTACTTCACGTCGCCCGAGCCCTGCACATCGTCGGGCTTCGCGGGCGTGCCCTGGAACTCCGAGAACATGGCCGTGAAGGGCTTGCTGAGGATGTTCGTCAGCACGTTGAGGCGGCCGCGGTGGGCCATGCCAAGCACGATTTCCTGCACGCCGATCTGCGCGCCGCGCGCGATGACTTCCTCGATCGAGGGAATGACGCTTTCGCCGCCCTCGACGCCGAAGCGCTTGGTGCCGACGAACTTGGTGTCGAGGAATTTCTCGAAGCCTTCGGCGGCGGTCAGGCGGCGCAGGAAATGCTTTTTCTCGGCGACCGAAAAGGCCGGACGGTTGCGGCTTTTCTCGAAGCGCTGCTGCAGCCAGGCCTTTTGTTCGGGGTTCTGGATGTGCATGAACTCGACGCCGATCGTGCCGCTGTAGGTATCCTGCAGCAGCTTGACGATGTCGCGCAAGGGCGCGGTATCGATGCCCAGCGCCCCGCCCATCATGATCGGGCGGTCCATGTCGGATTCCGTGAAACCGTACGTCTTCGGATCGAGCTCGGGATGGTATTTGCGCTCCATGAGGCCGAGCGGGTCGAGATCCGCCATCAGGTGGCCGCGCACCTGGTAGGAACGCATGAGCAGGAAGGCGCGAAGAGAGTCGGACACGACAGCGCGCGAGTCCATACCGGGCGCGCCGCGCGGCTTCTCGGCTTTTTTCGCCGGGCCCGCGTCGTCGGTGTTGGCCGGCGTCGACAGGACCGCCGCCAGTTTCTCGGGCTGCGGCGTCCAGCTGGCGCCCCTAAGTTCCTGCACCAGAAGCTTGCCCTCGTCGCCCAGCATGCTGAACATGGCGGCCCAGCTTTCGTCGACGCTGCCCGGATTTTTCGCATATTTCTCGTACAGCTCGGCGATATAGTCGGGGCTGGTGGCACTGAGGAAGCTGAGGGCGTCGCGGTGTGTCATTGTCTTTCTTCTTCTAAAACCTATTCAGGCGGCTTTCATCGCCTTCATCACGGCATCGCCGAGGCCCGCCGGGCTGTCCGCCACGACGAAACCTGCTGATTTGAATGCCGCGATCTTGTCTTTCGCCGCACCCTTGCCGCCCGCGATGATGGCGCCGGCATGGCCCATGCGGCGGCCCGGGGGCGCCGTGACGCCTGCGATGAAGCCGGCGATGGGTTTTTTCTTTTTGGCCTGTTTGATGAAATCCGCCGCGTCTTCTTCGCCCGAGCCGCCAATTTCACCGATCATCAGGATCGCTTCGGTTTCGGGATCGTCGAGAAAGAGTTTCAGCGCGTCGATAAAGCTCGTGCCATTGACCGGGTCGCCGCCGATGCCAATGCAGGTCGTCTGACCCAAACCGTTCGCCGTCGTTTGCGCGACGGCTTCATAGGTGAGCGTGCCGGAACGCGAGACGATGCCGACCTTGCCGCGCTTGTGGATATGGCCGGGCATGATGCCGATCTTACATTCGCCGGGCGTGATGACGCCGGGGCAGTTAGGGCCGATCAGTCGCGTTTTCGAGCCTTGCAGCTTGCGCTTGACCTTGACCATGTCGAGCACGGGGATGCCCTCGGTGATGCAGACGACGAGGTCGAGATCCGCGTCGATGGCTTCGAGGATCGCATCCGCCGCGAAAGGGGGCGGAACATAGATCACGCTGGCGGTGGCGCCGGTTTCCTTGACCGCGTCCTTGACCGTGTTGAACACGGGCAGGTCGAGGTGCTTGGTGCCGCCTTTGCCGGGCGTGATGCCGCCGACCATTTTGGTGCCGTAAGCGATGGCCTGTTCGGAATGGAAAGTGCCTTGCGCGCCGGTGAAGCCCTGGCAGATGACTTTGGTATCTTTGCCGATCAGAACTGACATGTTATGCAGCCTCCGCCTTGACGCGCGTGACGACCTTCTGCGCCGCATCGGCGAGATTGTCGGCCGCGATGATATGCAGGCCCGACTCTTTCAGGAGTTTTTTGCCTTTATCCACGTTCGTGCCTTCCAGCCGGACGACCAGCGGCATGGTCATGCCGAGTTCCTTCGCCGCGGTGATGATGCCTTCGGCGATGACGTCGCAGCGCATGATGCCGCCGAAGATGTTGACGAGAATGCCTTCGACGTTCGGGTCGGACAGGATGATGCGGAAAGCTTCCGCCACCCGGTCTTTCGTGGCGCCGCCGCCCACGTCGAGGAAGTTGGCGGGCTCGCCGCCGTAGAGCTTGATGATGTCCATCGTCGCCATGGCGAGGCCGGCGCCGTTCACCATGCAGCCGATGTTGCCGGCCAGCTTGACGTAGTTGAGCTCGTGGTCCTTGGCGCGTTTTTCGGCCGGATCTTCCTCGGCCACGTCGCGCAGATGCTCCACCTCTTTCTGGCGGAACAGCGCGTTGTCGTCGAAGTTGATTTTCGCATCGAGCGGCAGCACATCCCCCGACTTGGTGATGACGAGCGGGTTGATCTCGATGATCGAGGCGTCGAGTTCGAGAAAAGCCTTGTAGAGGTTGGCGACCAGCTCGGCGCATTTGCCGACCTGCTTGCCTTCCAATCCTAAGCCGAACGCGATTTCGCGGCCCTGAAACGGCTGAAGGCCGACGGCGGGATCGACGGCGACCTTCATGATTTTCTCGGGCGTTTTGGCGGCGACTTCCTCGATATCCATGCCGCCTTCGGTCGAGGCCATGACCGTCACACGCGAGGTCGTGCGGTCGATGAGCATGCCGAGGTAAAGTTCGCGGGCGATGTCGCAGCCGTCTTCGATATAGACGCGGCGGACTTCCTGACCTTGCGGGCCCGTCTGCTTGGTGACGAGCTGCATGCCGATCATCTTCTTCGCGGCGTCTTTGACCTCGTCGATCGATTTGACGACCTTCACGCCGCCGCCCTTGCCGCGGCCGCCCGCGTGGATCTGGGCTTTCACGACGTAAACGGGACCGGGCAGCGATTTCGCGGCTTCGACCGCTTCTTCCGCGGTATAGGCCACTTTGCCCTTCAGAACGGGAATGCCCCGCGCTTTCAGGAGTTCCTTGGCCTGGTATTCATGGATATTCATTCTTCCTTTTCCTTCCCCTCTCGCGTCATTCCCGCGCAAGCGGAAATCCCATGGTTTTGCAGACCGACAAGATCCCCGCTTTCGCGGGGATGACGATTAAAATTAAGCCGCGGCGGGCTTCAGGTTTTTCGCCATGTCGCAGAGCGTTTTCACGGCGGCGACCGACTTGTCGAACATCGCCTTTTCCTCGGCGGTGAAGGACACTTCGATGATCTTCTCCACGCCTTTTTCGCCGATGACCGCGGGTACGCCGATGTAAAGGCCTTTCACGCCATATTCGCCGTTCAGGTAGGCGGCGCAGGGCAGCACGCGGCGCTTGTCGAGCAGGAAGCTTTCCGCCATCGCGATGGCCGAAGAGGCCGGCGCATAAAAGGCCGAGCCGGTTTTCAGCAATGCCACGATCTCGGCGCCGCCGTCACGCGTGCGCTGCACGATCTTGTCGAGCTTTTCCTGCGTGGTCCAGCCCATCTTGACGAGGTCGGGAAGCGGAATGCCCGCGACCGTTGAATAGCGCGTCAGCGGCACCATCGTGTCGCCATGGCCGCCCAAGACGAAAGCCGAAACGTCTTCGACCGAGACCTTGAATTCATCCGCCAGGAAGTGGCGGAAGCGTGCGCTATCGAGTACGCCGGCCATGCCGACGACCATGTTGGGCTTGAAACCCGTGACTTCCTGCATCACGCCGACCATGACGTCGAGCGGGTTGGTGATAACGATCACGAAGGCGTTGGGCGCATGCTTCTTGATGTTCTCGCCGGCCGAGCGGACGATGCCGGTGTTGATGCCGATCAGGTCGTCGCGGCTCATGCCCGGCTTGCGCGGCACGCCGGCCGTGACGATCACGACATCGGACCCTGCCAGCGCGGCGTAATCGTTGCTGCCGGTGAATTTCGCATCGAAACCTTCGACGGGCGCCGCTTCCGCGATATCGAGGCCCTTGCCCTGCGGCACGCCTTCGACGACGTCCACGAGGACGACATCACCCAGTTGCTTGATGCCGGCCAGGAGCGCCAGCGTTCCGCCGATTTGACCCGCGCCGACAAGCGCGATTTTTTTGCGTGACATTTTATTTTCCCGAAGGTTTTGAGGTTATTTATAAGGAATCGTTCGATCCGGTCTTAAATTAGCACAGCCACCGCGCCTGTGTAGGGGGCAACGGCGTTAAAATATGCGCCTTTTGCCCTGTTATTACAAGCGGATGGATTATGTTTTTGCAGCGCACAATCGGCCTTTCCCACATTCCTGCAACAAATTGATATTTAAGGATTCCCGCGCTTCATATGGAGTGAAGCCAGCTTAGCTAGTAGATTTTCATATTTTTAACTTTCGCCCCGGCCGATATCAATGCTGCGTCTTATGACAACAGGCATCCGCAAGTTGTATAGACATTGGGAATCCCGCCTCTTATTCTCGACGCACTCGGCCATAGAGGGAATGTGAATTTGCCGCTCCGTACATAACGGAGGCGGTTTTGGCTTATTTATTATTCGGGAGACTACACATGTTCAAAAAATTCCTTCGGGACGAGTCTGGCGACGCCGATGCCGGGGCGATCGTCCTGACGGGCATCTTCATCGGCGCGGGCGTCGTGATGATCGCCCTGATCTATGGCGTCAAGATCACCTCGATGCTTAACATGCTGGGCGGAAAATTCTAGGACTGGCGATGCGCGACGAACTTCCCATCCGTATTCCTCTGGCGGGCACCGCCGCGGATGATTTCTTTGTCCGCCAGCAGGACGATTATTCCTGCGGTCCCGCCTGCCTTGCGACCGTCGCGCATATCTACGGCCTTGGCGGCGATTACGCTTTCTACCGCGACGCGGCGCAGCCCGACCCGAAGGTCGGCACGCCCGCCCCGCGCATGCAGGATTTGAGCAAAGGACTGCTGTCATCCTATTCCAAAACCGGCCTCGATACCTATGACGGCGGCGTGGCAATCGCCAATATCATTCAGGGCGAGGACCATTATGTCGTCTTTTTGAAAAAAGAAGGCGACCGCGCGGTTTATTACGATCCATATGAACACGAACTCGTCGTCGACCGGATGGACAATATTCCCTGGATTTCCGAGAAGGGCAGCCACGACCGCTGGTGCATCGATTTCGCGCCGGTCGCGGGCAATTCGATTGAAAAATGGATCGGCATGACCGCGCCTAAGGCTGGGCCCGCGCGCATGCTGCGAACGCCCGCCCCTTGACCCGCGCTTCCGCGCATTGTCTATTGGAATAATGCGATTTTTTGACGTCCCCTTGAAGGTCGATCTCCCTCCTGACATGGAGGCGAATTATGCCGGCATTGACGCGCCGCGCTTTCTGCCGTTTTTGCGCGGCGGATCCTTGATGGGCTTCATGTGCTACCCCCTGTGGCTGGTTTGGGATTATCACTTCGGGACGCATGACAGCTTCATGCAGGCGCTTGGCATCCGCGCCGGCATGATGCTCTGTTTCGCGGCGGCGATTGCCCTGTCGTTCCTGCCGTCGATGGGCAGATATGCCTGCGCCATCGGCAGCATCGTGCTCCTGGCCACCTGCTGGACGACGGCGATGACAATGTCGCTGGTCCCCGACGGGCTGACGCTCGGCAGCGGAATCCTGCTGCTGCCGTTCATCTTCGTGCCCATCATGACGAACATGCGCTTCATCCTCGTGACGCTCGCGGGATCGGTGCTGATCATCGAAGCCTATCTGCTGGCGTACCATGCCTCTGCGGCGATGATGTTCTCGGTGAATTTCACGCTGGGGACGCTGGTCGTCGCGGTGGGAGTGCTTGCCTACCTCAATACCCAGCTGCGCCGCTATGCCTATAAAATGGAAATCAACCTCGAGCGCACGAAGGCCGAAGCGGAAGCGGCCAGCAAGGCGAAATCCGAATTCCTCGCCACCATGAGCCACGAGGTGCGTACGCCGCTGAACGGCATTCTCGGAATCCTGTCGTTGCTGAAGGATACGCGCCTCGATATGCGCCAGCAGGACTATGTCGAAACCATCCACTATTCCGGCGAAACGCTGCTGACGATCCTGAACGACATTCTCGATTTCTCGAAAATGGAAGCAGGGAAGTTCGACATCGAGGCCGTCGAATTCAGCGTCGCGCGGCTGGTCGCCAGCGTCATCGCATTGATGCGGGGGCGTGCGGACGAGAAAAAACTCAAGCTGACCTCGCTTATCGCGAAGGACGTGCCTTCCTATGCGCGGGGTGATGTGACGCGGCTGCGTCAGGTATTGCTGAATCTCGTCAGCAACGCGATCAAGTTCACACCCTCGGGCCGCGTGACGCTGCGCGTCGAGCAGAACGGGCCGATGGTGCGCTTCACGGTCGAGGATACCGGCATCGGCATCTCCGAAGAAAACCAGAAAAAATTGTTTCAGGAATTCAGCCAGGCGGATTCATCGGTCTCGCGCCGTTACGGCGGCACCGGCCTTGGCTTGGCCATCTGCCGCAAGATCGTGCAGCTGATGAAAGGGCAGCTCGGCGTGACGAGCCGTCCGAACGAAGGCAGCGCCTTCTGGTTCGAAATCCCGCTCGAACCGGTCGCCGATCCGCGCAGTGCGGCGGAAGAGCCGAAAGAAGCCGGTGCCAGCCTGCCGCAGCTGAAGCCGCTGTCGATCCTCGTGGCCGAAGACAACAAGGTGAACCAGAAAGTCATCGCGGGACTGCTGCAAAAAGGCGGCCATAGTTTTACCCTTGCGTCTGACGGTTCGGAAGCGCTCGACTTCCTCAAAGCCGGCGCCGTCAAGTACGACCTGGTGCTGATGGACATGCAGATGCCGCTCATGGACGGACTCACGGCGACCCGGGAAATCCGCAAGGCCACCGCGGCCTGGAAAGACATCCCCATCATCGCACTCACCGCCAACGCGGTGCGCGGGGACGAGCAGCGCTGCCTGGCCGCCGGCATGACCGATTATGTGTCCAAGCCCATCAACCCGGAAAGCCTGTTCCGCGCGATGGCCCGCCAGGTGCCGGCCGCCGTGCTGAAGCAGGTGGCGCCGGCGAAAGCGGCGCCGGCGCCCAGGAAGGTATCGCTGGAAAACCTGCAAAGCATCGAGGAGACGCTGGGGAGGGAATATGTCGTTGGCTTCATCGACGATGGCATCCACGAGCTGGAACGGCTGGTGGGCGTCATCGAAAAAGGGGCCCGGGAAAGCAACCCCGACGCCATGCGGGAGTCAGCGCATGAGCTAAAAGCGATGAGCGCTATGTTCGGCCTCGGCGACGTGCAGGCGTTGGCCGAGGGCATTGAACTGTGCTGCATCGAAAGGCGCGTCGACGAGGCGCGCGGCCTGGAGGTGCGCCTGAAGGAAAGCTGCGCCTCCGGCATCGAGGCGCTGCGCCAGGTGCTGCCCGCCGCCGGTTGGGCGCATTAAACCAAAAGTCTAGCGCAACAGGCGCGAGATATCCCAGTCGCCCTTGCCGGTCTTGCGGAAGGATTCGATCGTATCGAAGCCGAAACATTCCTGGATCTGCGGGTTGCGGATCACGCCTTCGGCCAGCACGTCGAGTGCGACGGGATTGCCCGCGTTGGCCGCCACCTGCAATACTTCTCGCCCCAGCTTGCGGTCTTGGCCGCAACCCGTGCCGGTCAGGAGACAAAGCGCGTAATAGATCGGGCAGTCGCCGAGGGCGATGGCGTCGTCGACGTCGAAGAATTCCAGCCCCCGCGTGAAGCAATCGAACGCCATGTCGGCGTCGCGCGGCGTTTCGCGCCCCTGCAGGTAAAGCCGGCCCAACGCCTCGAAGGCGGAGGGGATGCCGTTGCGCCCGGATTCCTCCAGCAGGTCGAGCGCACGCACCGGGTCGCGCGGCACGCCGCGGCCCATAAGGTGGCGAAAGGCCAGCTGGTACTGGCTGGCGCCGCAGCCGCGCCGCGCGCCCTCCTCGTAATAGGCGATGGCGGTCGGCAGGTGCGCCTCCATCCCCTTCTGGCCTTCGAAAAAGGTGGCCAGCTGGTAGCAGCATTCGGGATCGCCGTTTTCATAGGCCTTGCGGTACCATTCGAAGGCCTTCACGCGGTCCTTGCCGGTGCCATCGCCATATTCAAGCTTGAGGCCGGTCATGCGCTGGGCTTCCGCATTGCCGAGAGTGGCGGCCTTTTTCGCCCAGTCGAAGCTGAGTTCGCGATTGGCCGTAACCCCCTGCTCGCCGCGGTAGAGCCAGCGCGACAAATGAATCATGGCGATGGGATCTCCCGCCGCCGCCTTTCTTTGCGTTTCCTGAAGAAGAGATTCCATCCCAGGCCCCGGGGTTCGGACTTCTATTAAAATGTTATTTCTTCACGCCGAAAAATTCAAGTTGCCAGCGGATATCAGCGGGCGAGAGCGGATAATCCGTGCCGCCCTTGGGGTAAATCAGCTCTTTCGGCTGCAGGCGCCCGGCGAGCTTCTGGATATCGACGCAGGTGCGAGGCGCGATGCCCGCTTTCCAGCACAAGGCGACGATAGGCTTGGGTCCAGCGTCGAGCATCCGCTTCACGGTGGCTGGCGTCACGCCCGACATTTTCGACAGGGCAAGGATGGCGAAATCCATCTCCCGCCACGACAGGGCGTCGAGCAGCACGTCGGCGGTGAGCTTCTTGGCAGCGGCGTAGCGCTCCACTTTTTCTTCGGGCGATTCCTTCGGCCCGCCCTCGCGCTGGTATTCGATGCGCCGCTGCACGATGGAGACGATGCCCGCGCGTGTGGCCGCATCGAAGTCGCTGCGTTTCTTAAGCACGTCGAGAATTTTTGCGTTTACGAAGCCGGTCAGGCGTCGCGCGAGCTCGACCGACAGTTCCTTGCGCATCGCCACGGGCTTGTGCCATTCGGGGACGCTGCGCGAGCGCTCGATGATCTTCTGGAGCGTTCCTTCTGAAATCCGCGCGCCCGCGTTGTTGAGGAGCAGCGCGGTGCCGGGCTCGTCGCCGGTTTCAAAAATGGCGTCGGAGACATCCTCGCTCACCTCGGGCCGCTGGGCGATGGCCTGCACGACCCAGCCTTCGGGATGGCCTTTGAGGATATCCAGCATGTCTTCGTCCGCCAGCGCGACGCAGAAGCGCAGGATCGGCTCCGACACCTCGCGCTCGACGTCGCGGGCAAGGCGCGCAACCACGGGCGGGGGCGCCTTGGCGTAGTCGCGCAACGTAGTGGAGAGCGCCTTGCGCACCTTGAAAACCTCGTCCTGCGCCAGCATGCCCAGCGCCTGCACCGCATAGGCATAGAGCTGCGCGTATTTCTCGGGGCTCAGATCCGGCAGCAGGTCGACGAGGCGTCCGGCCAGCGCCACGCGCACGTCGATGCTGTCGTCGGTCGCCAGCAGGGCGGAAGCATGAACGGGTGTGGACGGATTAACGGCGACAGCGCGGCGCGCCTCCGGCGTGCCGTTTTTGGCAAGATAATAAAGGATCTCGGGGTTAGTCTCCCTGCTTTCGGCCAGCGCCTGAAGCTGCGCCGGATCGCCGCCGGCGAGGCGTTTTTTCTGTTCGGCATATTTCTTTTTGTTCCCGCCGCCAAAAATCTTTTTAAAGAAGGAAAACATATGTCAGCCCTCCCGGTACTCGCGCGACTGCATTTCCATGAGACGGCTCACGGTGCGCTCGAACACTTTCGCATTGTCATCGCCGCGATACAATTCGCCGGGCGGCGCCGCGGCCGACAGGACGATTTTCGCATGATTGTCGTAAAGCGTATCGACAAGCGTGATGAAGCGCACCGTCGCATCGCGCCGGCTGTCGTTCAGGCGCGGCACGTTTTCGACGATGAAGACCGAAAAGCGCTTTGCCAGTTCCAGGTAATCGAGCGCGCTTTTGGGGGTGTCGCACAGTTCCGCGAAAGTGAAGAAGGCGACGCGCTTGCCTGCCAACGGCACATGGATCGTGCGACCTTTGACCGTGATGTCGAGGGGCTTCCCCGCGTCGCTGCCGGCGATCGTCTTGAAAATCCCCTGCAGCTCGCGGTGCGCGTCGGCGTCATGCGGCCAGAAATACACTTTCAGATCGCGCAGGTGCCGCAGGCGGTAATCGGTCTCGCCGGTGAAGGCGACGACGTTGAGACGTTCCTTCAGCAGTTCGATAAACGGAATAAAGCGGTCGCGCTGCAAGCCATCGGCATAAAGGTCGTCGGGCGCGATGTTCGAAGTCATCACCACGACCACGCCCAGATCGAACAGCGCGGTGAACAGGCGGCCCAAAATCATCGCGTCCGCCACATCCTTGACCTGGAATTCGTCGAAGCAAAGCAGCGCCGCGTCCCTGGCGAAATGTTCAGCCGCAAGAACCAGGTCGCCGTCGATGCGGTCGTTTTGTTTGGTGCGGCTGGAGCGCAGGGTAAACAGGAAATCATGCACCTCGAGCATGAAAGCATGGAAATGCACGCGGCGTTTTTTGGCGACGGGCGCGGAGGCAAAAAACAAATCCATGACCATCGATTTGCCGCGGCCCACCCCGCCGTAAAAATAGAAGCCTTTCGGCACGGGCGCGGGACGGCGCGAGAACAGCCCGACTTTACGCGGGCGCGGCACATAGCCGTGAAGCGACTTCGCGAGCTGGTCGAGCGCCTCGACCGCATAGAGCTGGTCGGCGTCCGCCGCGAGCTCCCCCGCCCCCCGTTTTTGTTCGTATATGTCCAAAAGTGTCGTCATCGCGCCGTTCGTTTGCTCATCCTAACCAAGTCGGGAGCGGCGACCAATGAATTTTCCTAACGCCCCGGCTATCTATATTATGGCATGCAAAAATCGCGCCGCCGCGAATGATTCTCGCGGGTTAACGGAATTTCCCGGCCCCATCAGGGGGCTGGCAATGATGTGCCGCCCAAGGTATGATTTTCCCAGTCCAATCTGTCCACAGGAGATGACCATGAGCCATCACAAGCCCCACGCGAAGAAAAAAGGCGACTGCTGCAAGGAATTCAAAGAGTGCTGCAAGCCCGGCGCGGATTGCTGCCCCGGCGGCACGCCGCCTGCGAAACCCGCCAATGACGAGAAGTGCTGCCCGGCCAAGCCGAAAAAAGGCGGACACTGCCCTCCCGGCGGCGGCTGCGGCTAACAGCCACTAAACGCTTTAAAAATCCCCGCGGCGCGAGCCCCGGGGATTTTTTTATTGTGTGGATAATCAGGGGGCCGGGGGCGCCGGCGGCTTAGGCGCTTTTGATTTCTTCAGCTTGCCCTTCAGGAAATCGACAGTGGCCGTGAACGAATCTTCATTGATCGTGTGATGCAGGCCTTTCACGATCACGCCTTTCACGGGAATGCCGGCAGCCTTGATCCGCGCCAGCGACGAATCATAGTGTACGCTGATCGTTGACAGCGCCTTGTCGAAGGCTTTCTTGAGCTTGTTGGGCTTTTTCACGCTGACGACGCGGGTATAGAAGAAATGGTCTTCATCGCCCATCAGCAGCAGCGTCTCGGGTTTCGACCTGGGCTTGATGATGGGGAAGACGGGCGCGGAATGCGCCACGACCGCCGCGACTGGATTGGGCCGGCGCGTCCCCATCTGCACCACCATCGCGCCGCCCAGCGAAAAGCCGTACAGCACGAGGCTGTCGTCCTTCAGGCCTCGCTTGGCGAGCTGCGCATCGGCAAATTTATTGAGATCGTCCACGACCGGCACGCGGTTGAACAGCTGGCTTAAGGCCAGCTGCAGGCTGTCCTGCGCCTTGCCGGGCGCCTTGTACCAGCTGTAAAGATCGTCGACGTCGGGAATGCCGAGGTCGTCCTTGCGCTGCTGGTTGACGTGCAGCGGCACCGGCCCGCGCACCAGCAGCACGTCGGCGTTCGGAAATTCTTTCTGGAGATGTTCGGCCACGGGCGCGAACATGTCAGGATGGTTCGAATAGCCATGCAGGAAGATGATCAGCGCGTCGGTTTTACCCGACTTGCTGGGGAATTCGAGGAAGTGGAATCCATCTTCGTGTTTCATGCGTGGCCTTGAACGCCCATTCAAAAACCACCCTATATCCCGCCAAGGATAGATAGGACAGGGTAAAATATGGTTATAGGCTTGTAAACCCACCTTGAGGACGGGTGGCTTGACCGAATATGAAAAGCAGCCTAAAGTCGGCTACCCATGAAAGATAATTTTAACGACAAGGCCGATCCTAGGGCTCACCATTACATCCTGCGGCTGTCGCGCCACGCGGGCGTCAACCGGTTGGAAAATCCGGAGGATGAAAAGCGCCCGCCGTTCCAGCAGGCGATCCTGTTCCTCGAGCGGCTGCAGAACTGGGCCGCGGCCTCAGGCAAGGGCGGCCAGCTGAAGGGCGAAGTGCTGCCCGTCACCCATGACGACCGCCCGCGCCTGCGCATCGCCTGCCCGCCCGCGATGCTGGCGGAGATCCAGAATGCCTTCGGTCCGAAGATCAAGACGGTCGACGAGATCCCCCTGCCCAAGCCAAAGGGGAAGAGCCCGCTGTGGAAGCGGATCTTCGGCTTCTAAATGGGCGCCCATAATATCGACAGCATCCTGTCGCATTTCGACCGCACGGCCGACCAGTATTTCTCGCGCGAGGAACTTTACGACAAGCTGCGCAAGGGACGGTCTTTGCGCATCAAATACAGTGTCGACGTGCGCACGCCGCTTCTCCACATCGGGCACGCGGTGAACCTGTGGCTGATGCGCTATATGCAGGACCTGGGCCACAAGGTCGTCTTCGTCATCGGCGATTTCACGACGCGCATCGGCGACCCCGACGGGCGGCTCGAAACCCGGCCGTTCATGAGCGCCGACGAAGTCGCGGAGAATATCCAGTCCTTCACCGAGCAGGCGAAGCTGGTGCTGCGCTTCGACGATCCGAACCTCATCGAAATCCGCCGCAATTCGGAATGGTATGACAAGATGTCGATGAGCGCCTTTATCGACCTCGCCTCCCTCGTCACCCAGGCGAAGCTTTTGTCGCGCGACACCTTCCGCGCGCGCGTGGCGCATAACCGCGAAATTTACGTGCACGAGACGCTCTATCCCATCCTGCAGGGATATGACTCGGTTGTTGTGGAGTCCGACCTTGCCATCATCGGCTCGGACCAGTTGTTCAACGAGTCGATGGGCCGCCTGCTGCAGGAGAAATACGGCAAAGCACCGCAGAGCATCGTGACCACGCAGATCACGCCCGGCATCGACGGGCGCGGCAAACAGTCGAAAGGCCAAGGCAACTATATCGGGTTGCTGCACAGCCCGCGCGACAAGTTCGGTCGCACGATGAGCATTCCGGACGAGCTGATCACGCGATACTTCAAGATGTATACCGACACGCCGCTGAACGAGATCGCGAAGATGAGCGATTTCATCGAAAGCGACCCGCGCGACGCCAAACTGCGCCTCGCCCGCGCCATCGTCGCGCGCTATCACGGCGACACCATCTCCGCCGCCGAACAGGATTATTTCGAGCATACGGTGTCGAAGGGTATGCCGCCGGAAGTTCTCCCGACAGTGGCCGTCATGGGCCCGCAGATTGAGGCGCTCGACCTCGTGGCCCTGTGCCGCTATGGCAAGAGCCGCAGCGACACGCGCCGTCTTATTCGCCAGGGCGGCGTCGAACTGGACGGGCAGAAGCTGAAAGACCCCGAGGCGCTGCTGACGGTCAAGACCGGCGATATCCTGAAAGTCGGCAAGCGCGACTGGTTCCGTATCGAGATTTCAAAACCGATCCGCCTCGAGACCGAGCACCTGTGGATGGAACCCCTCCACATGCACGAGATCGATTTCCTCTCCAAATATCTGCCGGCCTGGGAACTGGTGAAATATCTCGGCCTGACGCCGCATGAAGCGCCCAAGATCGCCGAGTCCAAGGCGCGGGAGCTGTTGCGCGACGTCATCTTCCAGAAAGACCCGAAAAGCGCCTGGCTGTGGAAGATCACCAAGCGCGACGAGCCGGGGAACATCCTTGGCGTCTCGCTGCTCCACCGCGACAAGGTGCACGAGAATACGCAGCAATTATGGCTGGCGCCCGGCACCGCCGATACCGCGCTCGTCACCAAGGAGGCGCTGACCGCCATCAACGATTACGCCTTTTTCATGCTCGATTTCCAGTCGATGATGTTCAAGGACGCTTTCGATTATGCCACCCAGCCCAAAAGCATCGACGTGCTCACGCATATCTTCAAGCAGCTCGACACCACGCAGCTGAACAAGGACATTCCCTTCGGCGAGGGCGGCTTCACGCCCGACGGCTGGAAGATGCTGCAGGACTGGCGGCGCATGATGTCGCCCTGGCAGTTCGCGCCGCAGCCGACCCCCGCGCCGCAAAGCCGCTTCGTGCCGGAGCCGGAACCGGAAGCCACGCCCGCACCGACTCTGGCGCCGGCGCTGACGCCCGCCGCAAGGAAGCGCGCACCCAAGGTACCGATACTTGAACCCCCTATGCTGAAACCGCCTTTTGGCGGCGAGCCGGAGGAATAACCCATGCGCAACAATAAAATCAGCCCGTTCTTCAATTTCAAAAGCCGCGGCAGAAAGCTGGGTGATTTCACGCTGACCCTGACGCTCCCGACCGGCGATCCGCAGACGCAGGCCGAAGATTTTTCCGCCCGCCTCACGGCGTGGTTGGCTCGGCAGAGCGAGGATTTCAAGGGCAATGCCGAAGCACCCGCCATTGCCGCGCCCACCGCCGACGGCAACGCCCGCCTGACCCTGCGCTGCACGGAGGACGCCATGGCCCGCATCGAGCGCCAGTTCGCCGGCGACATATTGCGCGTCGACCCGCCCGCGCGGCACGCCTGCGGCGCGATCTATCCGCCGAAGGTGGACCCCTGGGATATCAGCAAATGGTAGGCGGACCCGAAAGGGTGAATTTTTGAACATTATTCCGTGATTGGCGGTTGGGAACCATAAAGGATTCCGCCCATGTCAAAGAACCCGTTCGATATTTCCGGACTCGATCCCGAGCTCGACGAAAAGAAGTTCCAGTGTCGCGCAATTATCGAAACGCCCAAAGGATCGCGCAACAAATTCAAGTATGACCCCAAAACGGGCCTGTTCGCTTTAGGCGGCCTCCTGCCCGAAGGGATGATGTTTCCGTTCGATTTCGGCTTCATCCCCTCGACCCTGGGCGGCGACGGCGATCCGTTCGATGTGATGGTGATGATGGACGCGCCCGCCACCACGGGCATGCTTATCGACATCCGCATCGTCGGCATCATCGAGGCGGAACAGACGCAGGATGGCGAAACGGACGAGAACCCGCGGCTGCTCGGCGCCGCGGTGCATTCATACCAGCACGAACATATCCGGACCATCGACGACGTGAGCAAGACGCTGCTGTGCCAGGTGGAAGAATTTTTCGTCTCTTACAACAAGCAGCGCGGCAAAAAATTCAAGTGCAAAGGACTTCACGGCCCCAAGCGCGCGGTCAAGGACCTGAAAAAGGCGATGGCCTCTCACAAGAAAGACGCGGAAGACTGACGGCCTTTCAGAATTGGTCGTTCGCGATCTGCACGGCCGCCTTCTGGCCGCCCATGATGGGGGCGGAGAGGCCGTGGACGACCGGCAGCAGGGCTTCGGCGAAGAAGCGCGCGGTGATCAGCTTGGTGTTGTAGAAGTTCGCGTCATCCCCGCCATGCAGCGCCTCGTGTGCCGCCAGCGCGAGGCGCGCCATCATGTAGCCGCCAGCCACCAGCGAGAACTGACGCAGGAACGGCACGGCGGAGGCTGCCATGGCGTCGGTGTTCGATTTCGCGTTCGCGAGCATCCAGGCCGTCGTTTCCTCGACTGCCGCGATCGCCTTGGTAAGGGAGCTCTGAATGGCGTCGAGGTCGTCGCTGGGCTTCTGCGCGAAATTCTTCAGGAAGGTTTTAATCTCGCCCAGGAACTTCGCCGCTTCCGCGCCGTTGTCGCGCAGGATCTTGCGGAACAGGAAATCATTCGCCTGGATGCCGTTGGTGCCTTCGTAAATGGGAAGAATGCGGCTGTCGCGATAATATTGGGCGGCGCCGGTTTCTTCGATAAAGCCCATACCACCGTGGATCTGCAGCCCCGTCGAGGCGGTTTCGACCGCCATATCGGTCGCCCAGGCCTTGACGATGGGAACCAGTAAATCGAGGCGCGCCTGCGCATCGCCCTTGGCCTTCGCGTCCTGTTCGCGCTTGGCGCGGTCGATCATGCCGCCTGCGTAATAGGCGAGCGCCCGGGCGGTTTCGGTGTTCGTCTTCATGGTCAGCAGCATGCGGCGTACATCGGGGTGCTCGATGATGGCGACGCGCTTGCCGCTCCTGTCGCCGATCTTGGTGCCCTGCACGCGGTCTTTCGCATAGGCGAGCGCATGCTGGTAAGCCGCTTCACCGAGCGCCACCCCCTGCTGGCCGACGCCGAGACGCGCGTTGTTCATCATGATGAACATGTTCCTGAGGCCGGCGCCCGCTTCGCCGATGAGGTAGGCGACCGCCCCGTCGTTTTCGCCGTACATCATGACGCAGGTAGGCGAGCCGTGGATGCCCAGTTTATGTTCCAATGACACGGCGCGCACGTCGTTGCGCTTGCCAATGCTGCCGTCGGCATTGAGGATGAATTTCGGCACGATGAAGAGGCCGAGACCGTCGTTGCCTTCCGGCAGCCCGTCGATGCGGGCGAGGACGAGATGGATGATGTTGGGCGTGAAATCATGTTCGCCCCAGGTGATGAAGATTTTCTGGCCCTTCATCAGGTAATGGTCGCCGTTCTTCTTCGCCATGGTGCGGATGGCGGCGAGGTCGGTGCCCGCCTGCGGCTCGGTCAGGTGCATTGAGCCGGTCCATTCGCCCGAGATCATTTTGGGCAGGTAGGTCTTTTTCTGCTCCTCGGTGCCAAGGCGCTCGATCGCCTCGATCGCGGCCTGCGACAGCAAGGGGCAGAGCGACAGGGCAAGGTTCGCCGCCTGCCACATTTCGCCGACCGCCATGTTGATGGAATGGGGCAGCCCCTGCCCGCCGAATTCCTGGTCGCAGACGATGCCGGTCCAGCCGCCGTCCGCGAACTGCTTGTAGGCGTCCTTGAAACCGTCGGGCGTCTTGACCGCGCCATTGTCGAGTTTCGACATCTGCCGGTCGCCGGTCTTGTTCGTCGGCGCCCAGACTTCGCCGGCCAGGCGCGCGGCCTCGGTCAGCACCGCTTCGACGACGTCATGCGTCGCATGCTCGTACCCCGGCAGCTTCGCGATATCGTCCATGCCGGCGATTTCGTTCAGCACGAAGCGCATGTCTTTGAGCGGGGCGTGGTACATGATGCGGACTCCTTAAAACAATTCCGGCAGCCGAGATGAAGGCTGCCGGAATACTAGCATTTTCAATGAACGGATAAAGCCCTAGGACGGGTTCGGCCCTTTGCGGAAGGGGTTTTTCTTCACCACGGCCGGGGCCTTGGCGGCCTCGGTTTCCGACAGTTTGTCGACGACGTTGACGAGCAGCTTCATCTGGCCGAAGAAGGTGCCGTAATCATCATCCGACAGCTTGGACGCCGCATCGACGTAAACTTTTACGACCGGATCGGCCGCCTCGCCCTTGAGGTTATGAATATTCAAGAAGACCTGCGACATCGCCAGGTTTTCGGAGAGCGACATTTCGCCGCCGGGGCCGCTGTCGAGCTGCGCCTTCAGGAACTGGCCCTGCGGCGTGTTGCGCGCCTGGTCGATCACCGCCATCACGGATTTGATTTCCTCGATCTCGTCGCGGGGCGGCAGGTTGTCGCGCCAGTAAGCGACGAAGGTCTTTTCGACCTCGTCCAGCGCCGCTTTTTGCTCGGCGGCGGGCAACGCCTTGATGACCTCGAAGGCCGCGTCGACGTCTTCAGGGGTTTTGGAATCATTGACCAGTTCGGCGTAGTCTTTGGCGTCAAAATCGGACATGGTTTGTCCCTTTCCGGAAAGCTGCAGATATATGAAGGTGTTGAGAACAGGCGTAACATAGGCCCCCTAGTGCTGGCAATGGCGCGGGCATTTCCCGTATTTCTTCTCTGGCACGCCCTTTGCAAAGTTACCCTTAACAGGAGGCCAAAAAGGCCCCGGGAGTTAGGGTTATGGGATCCGCAGGGTTAGCCGCAGGCTCACATATAGGTCATAGATATCAAGGCGTTGCCTCGAACGAGGTCATCAGCGCCGTGCAGAACGCCAGCGCCAAGACGGGGGCAGATTTTTCCTTCTTGATGGCAAAAGCTTCCGCCGAGAGCGGTTTTAACCCCACCGCGAAAGCCGCCCATTCTTCCGCGCGCGGGCTGTACCAGTTCGTCTCCAACACCTGGCTGCATATGATGAAGAACTACGGGGCCAAGTTCGGCCTCGGCCATTATGCCGACCAGATCCAGATCAAGAACGGCAAGGCCTGCGTGGGCGACTGCAAGGCGCGCGACGCGATCCTGAACCTGCGCAATGATCCGAAGATTTCCGCGCTGATGGCCGGCGCCTATACGACGGAGAACAAGTCGTACCTGAAGACCCACACCACCAGCCAGGTCGGCCCGACCGAATTGTCCATCGCGCATTTCCTGGGCGCGGGCGGCGCCGCGAAATTCCTGAATGACCGCGCACAGAACGGCGACGCCTCCGCCGCCGCGGCCTTCCCCGAAGAAGCGAAACACAACAAAGGCGTGTTCTACGACGCGCAGGGCAACGCGCGCAGCTTCGACCAGATTTACGCCATGTTCGGCCACAAGTTCACCGGCGGCAACTCAGCCGCTTCCCACTCCGCCAGCGCCAGCACATCGGCTGCGCCTGCCGCGACGGAAGCACATGCTGCGCCCGCCACAGCGTCCGCCACCCCTGCCCGCTCGGGCAATTCAATGCAACACCTCGATCACGTTCTGGGTGCGCAGGCGCTTTCCTCTTTCGACGATGCGCAACCGCATATCACCTGGGCTCCCCCGTCCAGCACGATGTCCGCGGACGCATCGTCGGGCTTCGGCCGCAGCCACACTTTGGCGCGCGGCCACAAACTCGATGCGTCCACTGTCCTGACGCTGGCCGAATTGTCGCACACCCATGCGGAGAGCAGCGCGGTCGACCATTTCGGATATAATTCGTGAAATGAATCGAACCGCTTGGACCGGCACCCCGGCTCCAGAGCTATTATTTTTTGACATAATGTCTGAAATCCTCTAAGGTCGCCCTGTTTGACAGCCATCCTGACCAAGGGAAGCCGATCATGAAGGACGATTTTGACCATTCCGCCGCGCGCGCTGCCCTTATGGGCATCCCACGCCGCTGGCCGGAGACCTCGCCCGAAACGGGCCGCCCGACCGGCAGGGCCATGGGACCGGAAGACCGCGTCGAACATATCGATCCTTCCGCCATCGATTGCGTCGCCTTCGCAAGACGCGACGACACCGTGACTGGATACCGCGCGATCTACCTTATCGCCGACGGCGTCAAGCCTTTCATCACCTTCCTGACGGCGGACGAGGAACAGCGCCTGCGCGACGCCCTGTCGTCCCGCCGGCTGACCGCGATTGATGCAGCGAACGGGCCAGTCACCACGACGGAACTGAATTGCTTTCAGCACCCGGACATGGTGCTGATCGACCCGTCGCGCATCGCGCGTATCGTCGATGGCCCCCGCCAGCACGGGGACTTCCTGCTTTTCGACGTCGTCTTCGGCCAGAACAAATCAATTCCGTTCAATGTCCGCGACACGGAATTCGACGCCGAGACCGTCATCTCGAATTCGAACATCTTCGTTCCCTTCACGGAAACGCCGCAACAGCAGTGGTACCGCGAGGCCGATGAAGGCACGCTGATCGCGAAGGCGATGGACGAACGCCGCCTGCGCCACCGCGACGTTTTGAACGACTTCGCCACTGATCTCGCCGCGGAAGCGCCGCAACTTTACGGCGTCGAGAACACGAAATATCTTTACTTCCTGAAGCCGCAGGACATCGAGGAACTCTATATATTCACCGGTCAAACCGATTCCGCCAACGTCACCTACAAAGAATCCGCCGCCGGCCAGATGTACGGCATGCCGGTGATGGAAACTCTTCACTTCATCTCGCCCGAGGGCGCGATCGAAGGAGTGAAGAAGCTGGAAGCGAAAATGGCGTCTTCGGCACCGCCTGCTGCATCGAAGCCTCCGAAACCCTAACCGGCTTTCGCCTGCGGGCTGTCGAGCCAGTCCACAATATAATCCGTCAGCCTGGCAATGTCCGCTACCGTCCGCGGCCGGTCGCCGTCCGCGCATTTGCGCAGGAGCCAGAGCAGCGAGGTGATATTCATCAGCCGCATCGTGACGCGCCAGCCCGGCGGCAACGTCACGCCGCCGTCGACCAGTCCTTCGAGGAACGCCCCTTCGTATGTCGGCGGCAGCAAGTGGCTATAGCGCAGCATATTGCTGACGTCCCAGAGCCAGGGACCGGACGAGGCGAATTCCCAATCCAGAATGCCGGATACCGTCCAGCCCGCGCCGTCGCGCCGCACGAGGATATTGGCGGGATCGTAATCGCCATGGACGAGGAAGGCCTGCTTCGCATCGGGGAGCAGCGCGCGGTTTTTCTCGACCAGCCGCGCGATGCGTCCGGACTTGGCCGCGCCGAAGCAGGACTGGATAAACGGATGCGCCAGGCATTCGTTGGTAAACGTCACGAAGTCCGGCGGCGACTCGGGCGCCTGCACCTTCGCGTTTTCGTCAAGATGACCGGGATGCGCAAAGCGGTGCTTCTGCAGAAGAGCGCAATAGCGGCCCGCATCATGGACCGCGCACAGCGGATCTTCGTCCTTGTCCAGCAGCACGTCGCGTAGCGTCACGCCCTCGATGCAGTCGGCCAGCGCGAAACGGTAATCACCGTATGCGCCGGCATAAAGAAATTCCGGCGCCGGAATCTCGGGCGCGACGCGGCGGGAAATGGCAGCCTCGCGCAGGGCGGCCGAACTATCGCGTATATAAATGCGCAGGATAACCGGACGGTTGCGGCCAGCGACAGAAACGTTGATATTCAGGTTCGCGCAGCCGCCGGCGATGATCTCATGGGAGAGGATATCGCGCCCCGGCAACCCCTGCGCCGCCATGGCGCGAATAACATTGTCACCGACAGAGAGGATTTCGCCGGTCTTTTCCCAGTCGGCTTTCAGCATCCGTTAATGGATTTGCATCAGCGGCGCGCGCAGCATGCCCTGCGGCTGCGTCTGCGTCTGGATTGCCGTGCCCAGCTGGTTGAGGAGCTTTTCCGCGCTGATGTCGGGCACGCCGAACGAGCCCTCGGTCATCATCGTCACCAGCTGCTCCAGGCCGTTTTCAGGCTCGGGGAACACTTCGACCGGGATTTCCTTGGTCGTGTCGAGCTTCGCTTCCTTCTTCGCGATCTCGATGGCCTTGTCGAGGCCGCCGAGCTCGTCGACGAGGCCCTTGTCCTTCGCCTCGCGGCCCGTCCAGACGCGGCCCTGCGCGATCGCATCGGCCTGGTCATGCGTCATCTTGCGGGCATCCATCACGCGCTTGAGGAATTGCTCGTAGGTATCGTTGAGAAGCGAGTCGAACCGCGCGTATTCCGCGTCGGAGAAGGGCTTGTTCGTCGACCACATGCGCGCGTTCGCGCCACGCTGGACGCCGACCCAGTTGAAGTCGAGCTTGCCCCACAGGGGCGCCAGTACCATCTTGCCGCCGAAGACTCCGATCGAGCCGGTTAGCGTCGCGGGCTGTGCCACGATCTTGTCCGCGCCGGTCGCGATCCAGTAGCCGCCGGAAGCGGCGGTGCCGCCCATCGACATGATGACCGGGCGGCCCTTGTTGCGGGCATCCATCATCACGCGGCGGATGGTTTCAGCCGCCTGGGGCGAGCCGCCGGGGCTGTCGACGCGGAAGACGATGGCGGCGACATTGCCGTCCTTCTCCGCCGCCTTGAAGGCCTCGGTCACTTTTTCGGCCGACATGCCCTCGCCGCCGAAGGTGCCATGCTCGTCCTTATAAGACACGATCTCGCCCACCCCGTAGATGAGGGCGATCTTGCGCGCGGTCTTGGCTGGCGTTTCGGGCTTGTCGGCATATTTCTTCAGGAACTCGGGCAGGTCTTTCTGGCCATCGTCGGTTTCGGCCGCATAGCCGTTCATAAGATCGACCGGCTTCACGCCGGTAGTGCCCGCGTCTTTCTTCGCCTGGTCTAGGAACTCGTCGTAATCGCCGACACGGTCGACGAGCTTGGCCTGCAAGGCCTCGGTATCGCTATAGGGCGCGTTATCGACGAGCTTCTGGACCTGGTCGTCCGTCATCTTGCGGTCGGCGGCGATGCCCTTGACGAGCTGGTCGTAGAGGTCGTTCACGAGATCTTCAGTCGCCTCGCGGTTGGGCGCGCTCATGTCGGTTTCGGTCAAGCTTTCGGAAGCGGATTTATATTTTCCCTTGTGGCTGAACTGCGGCAGGACGCCGACCTTATCGAGCGTGCCGCGCACGAAGGGCACTTCGGCCGCGACGCCGGTGATGCCGACGATGCCCAGCGACGCCAGCCACACCTGGTCGAAAGAACAGGCGAGATAATAATCCGACATGCCGGGCGCGAAGGCGCCATAAGAGTCGGCGAAGATATAGGCGAACTTGCCGGTCTTGCGGAACGCGGCGATCGCGTCGCGCAATTCCTGCGCCTGCGCGACGCTGAAGCTCGCGTCCTGCAGGTGCGCGGCGAAACCTTTGACGCGCGCGTCCTTCCCGGCTTTCTGCAGCGCAAGGATCACGTCGCGGAACGTCACCGGCGTCTTGAGCAGCGGCTGGGTGAGCGAGGGCTTGCCGTCGTATTCGACGAGCCCCTGCTTGAACGTATAGGTCAGCAGGATTTTATTGGGCAGCGGGCCCGGCAAATATTCGGAAACTCGCGACACGGTGACGCCGACGGCGATGAAGGAGAGGGTCGTGAGCACGCCGATGAAAACGAAAAAGCGAGTCAGGAAGCGCCGGATGAAACCCGGACGTTTGTATTGCACCTGCTCCTTCGGGGCTTCGGCCATGTCAACACCTTTCGCGGCAGCTGGGAAAAATTTTAGGGAGTGTAGCGCAACATTCCGTGTTGAACGACAAATAAATTGGGGATATATTTTTTCCCAGTTTCACCGGCATAAAAAAAGCCCCATGTGCGGAAACACATGGGGCAATATCATCGAAGCGAAGTATTAAGGGAGGCGCCGTGGCCGATAAAATCGGGCGGCGCTTTTCCTTGAGTCAAAGTTTCCCGTCTCTGTGGATAAGAGTCGAGTCTTTTTTCCCGCCGTCCGAAAATTTTGAAAATACCGTTATTTTTCAGATGGATAATTAGTTGACTCCGGAAAGCATCCGCCCGATATTATGGAGAGTCATTGCGCCAATAAGCCTGATATCGCATCAACTTGCGATTCACCGATTCGGTAGAACCTTAAAATCGAATCCCAAGAATCTGATTTGACTCGGAAATTAGCCGCCCGCTGTCATCCCCGGCCCGCGAACGCGAAACACAAATGCTGCGCGGAATGGCAATGAGAATTTCTCACAAACACTGCGCCTTGTGGCGCAGCCAATGATCGCATAGCACGATCGCCATCATCGCCTCGACGACGGGCGCGCCGCGCAGGCCGACGCAAGGGTCGTGGCGGCCTTTCGTGACGATCTCGGTTTCCGCGCCCTTGCTGTCGATGGTTTTCATCGGATGCAATATCGAGCTGGTCGGCTTGAACGCCACGCGCGCAACGATTTCCTGTCCAGTGGAAATGCCGCCCAGAATGCCGCCCGCATGATTGGACAGAAAGACGGGCTTGCCGTCCTTGATGCGGATCTGGTCCGAATTTTCTTCGCCGCCCATTTCGACGGCCGCAAAGCCCGCGCCGATCTCAATGCCTTTCACAGCGTTGATGCCCATCATCGCCTGCGCGATATCGGCGTCGAGTTTTCCGGAGACCGGCGCGCCGAGGCCCGCGGGGATGCCGCTCGCCACTACTTCAACGATGGCGCCCGCGCTCGAGCCGCTCTTGCGCCTGGCGTCGAGGAATTTTTCCAGCTCGGGGACAATTTCCTTATCCGGGGTGAAGAAGGCGTTCTCGTTCACCTGTTCCCAGTCCCAGTTCGAGCGATTGATCTTGTGCGGGCCGACCTGCACGACGCCGGCGCGGATTTTTACCTCCCGTCCCAGCGCCGCCTCGAGGATTTTGCGCGCGACGGCCCCTGCCGCCACGCGGGACGCCGTTTCGCGCGCCGAGGAACGTCCGCCGCCGCGATAGTCGCGAATGCCGTACTTGGCGTCATAAGTGAAATCGGCGTGGCCGGGGCGGTACTTATCCTTAATCTCGGAATAATCTTTCGAGCGGGCATCGGTATTCTCGATCATCAAGCTGATCGGCGTGCCCAGCGTCTGGCCCTCGAAAACCCCGGAGAGGATTTTGACCCTGTCCTCTTCCTGGCGCTGGGTGGCGAAGCGATTCTGCCCCGGCTTGCGGCGGTCGAGATAAAACTGGATATCGGCTTCGGAGAGCTCAATACGGGGAGGAATTCCGTCGACCACGCAGCCGATCGCCGGCCCGTGACTTTCGCCCCAGGTCGTGTATCTGAACAATGTTCCGAAAGTATTCGAGGACATTTGAAATTCGCTGTATCGCCCCCTCTCCCAACGCATGTTGGGAGAGGGCTGGGGAGAGGGATTGTCCCGGCCTCGACTGGCGAGTGCAGTACAATCCCTCTCCCTAACCCTCTCCCGCGACTAGCGCGGGAGAGGGAAATGAATATTAACCCGAAATGCCGTTCAGAAGCTCGGCCGTCTGCTTGGCGGAGTCGACGCAGACCATGCCGACCGTGTGATAACCGGAGTCGACATAAAGCACTTCGCCCGTCACGCCCGCGCCGAGGTCGCTGAGCAGGAACAGCCCTGCCCCGCCGACTTCCTGCGTGGTAACGTTGCGGCGCAAGGGGGAGTTCAGCTCGTTCCATTTCAGGATGTAGCGGAAATCGCCGATGCCGGACGCAGCCAGCGTCTTGATGGGGCCCGCGGAAATCGCGTTGACTCGGATGCCGTTCTTGCCCACGTCGTTCGCGAGGTAGCGCACGGAGGCTTCGAGCGCGGCCTTGGCCACACCCATGACATTATAATGCGGCATGACGCGCTCGGCGCCGTGGTAGCTCATGGTGATCAGGCTGCCGCCATTCTTCATCAGCGGGACAGCGCGCTGCGCCACCGCGGTGAATGAATAGACGGAAATATCCATAGTCTTGAGGAAATTCTCGCGCGTGGTGTTCAGGTACATGCCGTCGAGTTCGTTTTTGTCGGAATAAGCGATGGCATGGACGACGAAGTCGAGGCTGCCCCATTCTTTTTCGACGGCTGAGAAGGTGGCATCGATGCTCTTGTGATCGGTCACGTCGCAGGGGACGACGATTTTGGACTGTACGCTATCGGCCAGGGGGCGTACGCGCTTTTCGAGAGCATCGCCCTGGAAGGTGAAGGCGAGCTCGGCGCCGTGATTATGGCAGGTCTCGGCAATGCCCCAGGCGATCGAACGGTCGTTCGCGACGCCCATGATGAGTCCGCGCTTGCCCTTCATGAGAGTGCTCGCGTTCGTCATTGTCTCCTCGTCCTTCTGAAGGCCTTGTCCCGGCATAATGGTCATATGAATCACTCTTTTCTGCGCTCAATCTCGCGCATCCTACACAATTATATATGCGCGTCCAGTTGTATTCCCGGACGGTTACGCATTCTATATGGCAAAGTGTGGATAAGTAAATCGATAAAATATTAGGAAAATTGATTTGTGATTTACTTTGATAATACTCAAAATACTAGTATATTATGGGCTTCAACATTAACCGTTCGGTTGTTCAGTCGCTTGCTTTCAAAACCATTCTCGTGTTCACTCCCGGCTTAAAGCCGCAACAGCAGAAGGTCTTCACGAATTGTTACAGTTTACGTCCCCGCGGACAAGAATGTTCCGTAAGCGTCGCATCGGCCTGCGCCATGTCGTGTTCACCGCCGCATTCCTTGGAATGATTTACGCCTGCATCGCCGGAGAATCGCAACCGGCTCCGGTTACGGTTGCCCAGAGCGCCGCAGCCAACGCAGCCGTTGCGGCCGCAGTTCCCTCACCCAACGCAAATCCTCTCGAGCATTCAGACAGCCTGAAATCGGCGTTCGAAACGACACCCGTTGCGCCCAGCTATTCCTTCGCGAAAGCGGACGATCCGGCCGTTCAGCCGGCGGCAGCGCCATCGAACGGCCTGTCGAAACAGCTCGCCAGCATCCAGACCGGCATCACCAATCTCCTGGAAGCTTCGCCCGATGCGGGCTCGCAGAAGAAGCTGTCCGTCGGCAAGGGCGACACGCTGATGGACATTCTCGTGCGCAACAAGGTGCCGCGCGAAGAGGCCTATAGCGCGATCCAGGCGCTCAGCAAGGTTTATAACCCGCGCGACCTGAAGGACGGCCATCCGATCACCGTCTTCTTCCACCGCGATCCCTCCATCGCCGACCCGAAATTCGCGGGCCTGCGCATCGAGCGCGACATGGTCAACTCCGTCATCGTCAACCGCGCGGTAGACGGGTCGTTCAAGGTCAACCAGGAAGCGAAAACCATCCACCGCGAGATGAAAGCCGTGCGCGGCAAGATCGAGAACTCGCTGTTCGTCGACGCGCAGGCGCAGGGCCTGCCCGACAGCGTGATCCTGGAGCTCATCAAGCTCTATTCCTTCGGGGTCGACTTCCAGCGCGAACTGCAGCCCGGCAACACCTTTGAAGTGCTGTACGAACAGTACATCACCGACGACGGCAGTGTCGTCCCCGGACGGGGCAATATCGTTTACGCGCGCCTTGGCCTCGACGGCCGCGTGATGCCGCTCTACCGCTATGAAGACAAGGCGGGCGAGGTCGAATATTTCGATACGACCGGCGCCTCGGCCAAGAAGCCCCTGATGAAGACGCCCATCGACGGGGCCCGCATCTCCTCGGGCTTCGGCATGCGTTTCCATCCGATCCTGGGCTATACCAAGATGCACAAGGGCATCGACTTCGCGGCACCCCGCGGCACGCCGATTTACGCGGCGGGCGACGGCGTGATCGAGAAGGCCGGCAAGTTCTCTTCCTACGGCAACTACTGCCGCATCCGCCACCGCGCGGGCCTGGAAACGGCCTATGCGCACATGCAAGGCTTCCATGCCGGCATCCGTCCGGGCAGCCGCGTGAAACAGGGCCAGGTCATCGGCTATGTCGGCACGACGGGCCGCTCGACGGGTCCCCACCTGCACTACGAAATCCTGATCGGCGGCAAGCAGGTCAACCCGGCCGGCGTGAAGCTGGCGGGCGGTCGCGCGCTCGGCGGCAAGGACCTGAAAGCCTTCAAGCAGATCGTGGCGTCGCGCGATGCTGAATTCGCGAAGGCGCTGCATCCGGTCGCTTCGGCGGTGGCGCAAGCCAACTGATGCCTTCGCCATGCGGGGTATCGCAGCACTCCTGATTACTCTCTTTCTCGGAGCGGCAACGCCGTCCAGCGCGGCGGATGTAACGCGCCTGACCGGCGCCCAGCTGGCCGAAATGTGCCAGAGCCAATCCAACCTCGACTACGGCTATTGCGCCGGCTATGTGACTGCCGTCGCCGACGAGCTGCTGGCGGGGAGCATCGGCGAATACCGCGCCTGCAACCACGCCGCGGTCAAGAGCCAGCAGTATGTCGATATCTTCCGCACCTACGAAGCCGAATACCCTGAATCGCGGAGCATGAGCGCGGACCTCGCGGTGGCTGCGGCTTTTGCGCGGGCGTTTCCGTGCGGGCAGTAATCTTTCAGCCCTCCCACTCCGGCGAAAGCCGGAGTCCAGTCATATAACTTCTCCCTCATAAATGTTGAGGTAGAAGTTTATAAACTGGACCCCGATTTTCATCGGGGTGGTTCTTTCAGGGATGCCCGCCGTAGTGCCCGAAGACGTCGTGGCTGCCCGTCTCATCGGTGATGTTCAGGAACGGCGACTGTTTATCATCGAACGAAAGCCCCATGACGAGGCGATCGGTGCCGTGGTTGTCTTTCATGACGATGACGGGCGATTCGCTCGGCCCCGCGATGCGCAGCAGCAGCTTGATCTCGCCCTTGGTGTCGTTGAGGGAGAACATCGGCTGCCCGCGTTCGCCGCCGCTGTTATAGGTGCCGGTCTGGATGCGCATCTGGCCGTTTTCGCCGTAGAAGATCATGCCCGGCTGCCCGTCGGAGACATAGACGTTCCAGCCCTTGCTGTTCTTGTCGTCATGAACGGCGAAAAAACTGCTCAACCCGCTGGCGAAGGCGTGGTTTCCCATCAGGACCTGCGCCGCGAAGCCGCCCGCGAAGGAAAACAGCGCCACGATGCTTAATGTCGCGGCGAGCCTTGGAATGCGCATGGAAGAACTCCTTATTGTTTTTGCTGCCACTTGCCGCTCTCGTCCTGCTGGAAATAGGCGGCGGTGTAGCCCTTGTCTTTATACAATTTCCATTTTTCGCGCGCACTTTTGACGGCCTCTTCATCGTTGCCATCGAACATTTCGCAGCACAGAGCGAATTTGTCCGTCATCTGCGACGAGGCGCCGTCGGTCAAAATCAGCACGTCTGCGCCATTGGGGTTTTCGTCCTCGGTGGTGAGGAACACCGGTTGGTCCGCCTCGAACCCGTCCTTGGCATGTCCGTGGGGCAGGAAGCTGGCCGGGTCCTGCGTCCAGAGCGCGGTGTCGAGCACCTCGATGCGCTCGCGGCTGCCCGCCTTGATGAGGATGCGGTGCTTTCGTTCGAGGGCCTTGGCCACAATTTCGGGCAGCGCCTGCTCGAGGCGTTTTTGGATCATGTGATAAAAACGGACGGTCGTCATGTGAGCAGGCATGCCTTGTGTTTTACATGGATAATGCCCATTATTGGAAGAAAGGATGGCAAAGCGCAAGGCTTAAAAATGGTATGGAAAACCGCCAAAGCGGATGAAAAACTGGCTCTCGTGCGCGACATCAACCGTATCGAGCCCGCCTATAAATTCACGCCCGAAGATTCGGATATCGAGACGCTCGACCTGCCTTTTTACCCCCAAGGAAAACTGGTGTCGCTTGCCCGCATGGGCATCAAAGGCCAGCCGCTTTGCTATGTGAGCTTGCCGGGCGAGACCGTGATGCTCGACGGCAGCGTCGCCAATATCCACCACGTCAATCGCGCCGCGCCGATCAAGCTGACGCAGGAGAATGTGGCGGATTACCTGAAATTCCGCATTTACTTCACCAAACAGGGCTGGCTCGACCAGGTCCTCGTCACCGAGAGCGGCGGAACATTTACCGCCAAAGTTCATATCACCGACCCCGACGGGCTTTATGAAGCCACGCTGGCCGTATCGCCGCGCGGCGAAGTCTCCAACGTCGCCCGCGACCGCGTCTCGCCGCACGGCAAAGCACCGCCCGAGCGGTTTTCCTTCTAAATTTCAAAGCGAAATCTGGTCTGTCGGTGCGGGAATGCGCGGCTCTTCCGTGCGCGGTTGCGTGGGCTGCGGCTGTTCAGCCCGAGGTTCGGCACGCGGCGTTTCAGGCGGAGATGGCTTGATCTCTGGCTGCGCCGCCAAAGGCTTCGCTGCAGCCGGATTGCGTCTATGCGGCTTATCCGCGCGCGGCGCCGCGCCCACCTTGCGCCATTGGTCGGCCACGCTCCAGAACTCGGGCGTATTGGGAATTTCGGCGAGGATTTTGAAGACCTCGCTATCGAACACTTTTATCCGGACCGAATGCAGCAGACATTTTTCCTTGCAGCCCGACACCGCAATGTTGCGCGCGAAAGGATGGTGCCAGCGCAGGAATTTCGCCATCGCATCGTCCGACAGGCTATATTCGGTAAGAGTGCCTTTCTCGAGCAGGTAACGGACAAGATTGCGGTCGCTCTTCTCGACCGCGCCCGTCGAGGTCATGAGGAAACTATATTGCCCGACCTGCAGGCTTTTCGCGAACATCGGCGTGTAATCCTTGTCGCGCCGGTCCTTGGGGTCGAGACTGTCGACGCGGTAGGTGCCCTTCTTGTTCACGATGCGCACGAGACCCGGACCACCGGATTTGCCGACCTCCCGCCACGTTCCGGCCATCTCCGGGTAGACGACGCCCTTATCCCAATAGCCGCCCCAATCCTCCACCGGAATGCAGGAGGCGAGCAACAGCACAGCCAGACAGGTCAGGACATAGCGCAACAAATTATCCCTCCGCAATCTTCTTGAGGCTGACGTAGTCGGTCTTGCCAGTGCCGAGGACCGGGATTTCGGCCACGGGCTCGATCTGTTTGGGCACCGCGAGCTCGGACAGGCCAAGTTTGCGGAAATGCTGCAGGATCTCTTCCGGTTTCGCGTCCGGCTGGGTCGTGAACAGGATCAGCTTTTCGCCCTTCTTCTCGTCGCGTATGCTGATGACGGCGTGATGCTTGTCGGGCCACAGCTTTTGCACCGCGGATTCGACGGCGGTCAGCGAAACCATCTCGCCCGCGATCTTGGCGAAGCGCTTGAGGCGGCCCTGGATGGTGACAAAGCCTTCGCCGTCCATCGCCACGATGTCGCCGGTGTCGTACCAACCCTGTTCGGGCGGTTGCAGCACGCCGGGCGCGTCGGCTTTGAGGTATCCCAGCATCACGTTGGGCCCGCGGATGACGAGCTTGCCGGCGGCTTCGCCCATGCCTTCGACCGCTTCGAGACGATGTTCGAGGCCTGGCATCAGGCGTCCGACGGAGCCTGGGCGGTTATGCATGGGCGTGTTGACGGCGATGACGGGCGCGGTTTCCGTCGCGCCATAACCTTCGAAGATGCGCACGCCGTATTTTTCGGCATAGATCTTGCGCGTTTCCTCTTTGAGCTTTTCCGCGCCCGCGAAGACATAACGGATGGCATGGAAGTCATAGGCATGCGCGAAGCGTGCATAACCGGCCAGAAAGGTGTCGGTGCCGAAAAGGATGGTCGCGTTCGTGTCGTAAATCAGCTCCGGCACGATCCGGTAATGCAAGGGCGACGGATAATAGAAGGCGCGGATGCCATAGAGGATCGGCAGCAGCGTGCCGCCCGTGAGGCCGAAGGAATGGAACATCGGCAGGCAGTTGAAGACGATGTCGGAGGGGCCGAAATCCACGCGTGACGCCAGCTGACAGCGGTTCGCCTGAATATTGCGGTGGGACAGGACGACGCCCTTGGGCGTGCCTTCGGAGCCCGAGGTAAAAAGGATGATCGCGGGATCGTTCGCATGCGCGGGCTTGCGGAAAGCATCGACGACCGAGGGCACGAACTTCGCAACGAGGCCGACGAGCTTGTCGCTCAGCCGCAGCTTCTTGCGCAGGTCTTCGAGATAGACGAGCTCGACGCCCGCTTCCTCGAGCGCTTTCACGGTCGCGTCCATCTTGCCCATGTCGATGAAACGGCGCGACGTCACGACGCTTTTGATCGCCGCCGTGTTGCAGGCGCTGGCGACCTGGGCGGGGCCGGAGGAGAAGTTCAGCATGGCAGGCACTTTGCGGACCGCGTGCAGGCCGAACAGGGTCAGCGCCGTGCCAACCATATTCGGCAGTAGGATGCCGACCGCCGGAATGCCGCCCTCGGTCTTGACGTCGCGCTCGATCAGTCGGCCCAGCACGATCGCGCGGGCGATGAAGTTGCGGTAATTGACGGGGTGACGTTCGGGGTCTTCCGCGATCAGATGGCCGCCGCCATAGGTCTGCCGCGCCTCGAACAGCGACGAGAGGAGCGGCTTGTCGATGTCGCTGGCCGTGAACATCATCATCGACATCATGTCGTAAAGCTGGCCCGCCGCGAGATGGCGGCGCTTGCGGCCATAGACGCCTTCGGGCAGCGTGAAATCGCGCGGCGGCAGGATGGAGAGCGTGATCTTGGGGAAGAGCCTCAAGGAGACCTTGCCATGCAGGCGCGAGAAATGCGTATACTGCGCGCCGTCGATGCGAATGGGCAGAATCTTCGCCCCCGCCTTGTCGGCGATGAGGCCGGGGCCCTCGTAGACCTTCATGAGGGAGCCCGTGACCGTGATGCGCCCTTCGGGGAAGATCATGCCAATCTTGCCGCTCTTCACGACGTCGACGAGAGATTTAATCGCCATCGGATTGGTGGGATCGACCGGGAAAGCGTCGACGATCTTCATCAGTGGCTTCATCCACCATCTCTGCGCGATATGCGTGTTGATGGCGAAAGTGACTTTCACCGGCAAGTAGGCGGCGATGAGGGCCGCGTCGAGGAAGGAGGTATGGTTCGCGATGATCAGCACCTTGCTGCCGGCAGCTTCGAAATTCTCGAGGCCTTTGACCTCGACACCGTAGAGCCAGCCGAAGACGGTGCGCGCGACCGAGCGGAACAGCGCGTCGGGCAACAGCTGCGCGATATAGGCGGCGACCAGCACGTTGAGGAGCGCCATGACCAGGAAGATCTGCGGAATCGTCATCGCCATGGCGAGCAGGATCGCGGTAATTACGGAACCCGCGACCATGAACAGCGCATTCGAAATATTGAGCCCCGCGATCTGCCGCGCGAGGAAGGCGGGATCGGATTCCTTTTGTACAATGGCATAAAGCGGCACGCCGAACAGGCCGCCCGAGACCGCGATCATGAACATGTCGATAACGATGCGCCAGTTCGAGGGATGCGACAGGAATTCGCCCGCGCCCATCAGTACGCCGCCGGCGCGAGTGCCGTTATGCGAGGCGAAGAACAGGTCGACGCCGAAGATGGCCATGCCGATGGCCGCGACGGGCACATAGGTCGCCTGCACCTGGCCCTTGAGAAGGCGGTTGCACAGGATCGAGCCCGCGCCGATGCCGATGGAAAAGAGCGTCAGCAGCAGCGTCGCCACATGCTCATCCCCGCCCAAGTAATCCTTGGCGAAGGGCAGGAACTGGGCGAGATAGACCGAGCCCACGAGCCAGAACCAGGAAATCGCGAGGATGGAACGGTAGACGTCGATGTTCGTCTTAATCTGGTCCATGATGACCATCGTCTCGCGCCAGAAGTTGCGGTTGATGACGAGGCCGGGCGTGGGGCCCGGCGCCGGAGGAATGTAACGGCTCGCGAAATAGCCCGCGCCCGCAATGACGAGGAGGGCCAGCGAAATCACATAGCTGCCGCCCGGCGCCGCGATCAGCAGCCCGCCCAGGATCGTGCCAATAAGAATGGCGAGGAAAGTGCCCGCCTCGACATAGGCGTTGCCCGCCAGCAGGTCCTTGCCGTCGAGGTGCTGCGGGATGATCGCGTATTTGACGGGGCCGAAGAAGGTCGAATGGATGCCCATGCCGAACAGCGCGATCATCAGCAGTATGACGCTGCCGGTCATGAAGCCGAGGCAGGCAAAACCCATGATAGCGATTTCCGCCATCTTCACGTAGCGGGCGATCGTCGCGCGGTCCATCTTGTCCGAAATCTGCCCCGCCGTCGCCGAGAACAGGAAGAACGGCAGGATAAAGACGCCGCCCGCCAGCGCCACGAGAACGGCCGAATGCCCGCTTGCGATCTTGAAGGTGATCAGCATCGCGATGCCGTTCTTGAACATCGAGTCGTTGAAAGCGCCCAAAAACTGGGTCACGAACAGCGGCAGGAACCGCCGCGAGGTTAAAATGGACATAGTCCCCCCGTTATCAAATTAACGTCGCCCCCGCGCAGGCGGGGGTCTGGTCCGCCGCAACGCGGCATTTATAAATGCGCTTCGCGCGGCCCGGATCCCCGCCTTCGCGGGGATGACCGCCAATGCGGTCACTTCTCCCAGTTCTCGGCCACGTAGCGGTCGAGCAGGCGCACGCCGAAGGCCGAGGCGCCCTTGGGCACACTCACGCGGTCCTTGTTCGCCCAGGCGACGCCGGCGATGTCGAGATGCGCCCATTTCACGCCGTCCTGGATGAACCGCTTGAGGAAATGCGCGCCGATGGCGGAACCCGCGTCGCGGCCGCCGGAAATATTCTTCATGTCAGCGGCGGGGCTGTCGATCGCCTTGTCCCAGGCATCATTGAGCGGCATGCGCCAGAGCTCTTCGCCGACGGTCTTGCCAGCCTCGATCAGGTCGCGGGCGAAGTCGCTGTCGTTGCAGAAAATGCCGCCATATTCATGCCCCAGCGCGATGATCACGGCGCCCGTCAGCGTCGCAAGGTCGACAATATGAGTAGGCTCGAACTCCTCCTGCGCGTACCAGAGCGCGTCGCACAGGATCAAGCGGCCTTCCGCGTCCGTATTGAGAATTTCCACCGTTTGCCCCGACATCGTGGTCACGATGTCGCCAGGCCGGCAGGCGGTGCCGGACGGCATGTTTTCGGCCAGCGCCACGACGCCGACGGCATTCACTTTCGCTTCGCGCGCGGCCAAGGCCTTCATCAGGCCCGTCACGGCGGCTGCGCCCGCCATGTCCCATTTCATTTCTTCCATGCCGGGACCCGGCTTGATGGAAATGCCGCCGGTGTCGAAGGTCACGCCCTTGCCGACGAAGCAGACGGTGGGATCCTTCTTGCCCGCGCCGCGGTATTCCATCGAGACGAGTTTCGGTTCGCGCGCGCTGCCTTGTCCGACCGCCATCAGCGCGCCCATGCCCTTGCGCTCGATATCGCGCGCATCGAGAATGTTCACGTCGACGCCCAGCGGCGACAGTTCTTTTTTGATGATGGTGGCGAAGCTTTCGGGGTAGAGCACGTTCGGCGCCTCCGAGACGAGGTCGCGCACCAGATAAACGGCATCCGCCACTTTCTGGTCTTCGGAGAAGAGCTTCTTGACCTTGGCCGGATCTTCGACGGTGAAGGCAAGCGACTTGAGCGTCGGTTTCTTCTCTTTCGGTTCCTTGGTCAGGTATTTGTCGAAACGATAGGCAGAGAGCAGCGCGCCTGTCGCCATGCGCGCGGCGGCATGGCGCGGATCGATATTCTTGATTTTCGCGCCGTCGGTGCGGAAGGCCATTTCGGCCGAGGAGGCCTTGCGGCCGTTGAGGATCGAGACGACCGTGCCGCCGAGCTTCTCAAAATCTTTCTCTTTGAGCTCCTCCGGCTTGCCGAGGCCCACGATGATCACATGACTGTGGGGCAGCCCCTGGGGTCCCGGAACGACAAGCGTCTGGCCTTTCTTGGCTTCGAACTTTTCGGCCTCGATCGCGCGCTTGAGCGCGCCGCCGGTTTTCTTGTCGGCCCACTTGCCCGGCTCCAGAAGCTTGCCTCCTTCCGTCGCGAAAGCGACGAAAGCATCGGTTTTCTGGGGTTTTGTGTCGAATGAGATCTTCATGGAAAGCCTGTTTCACTTTCTTTTTGACAGGGAATGGGCTAGAAAAAGCCCGGAAAACATGAATATAAAATATAAAGAGATGCACGCCTTTATGCTACCCCGAGATGCCTGAAAATGCTGGTGACGCGCTACCTTATGAAGAATCTGCTCTCGGCGACGCTGTTCATCGCGTTGACGCTGACGGCGGTGATATGGTTGACCCAGTCGCTTAAGCTCCTTGAACTGGTGGCGAATTCCGACGCGCCGCCGATGCTCTTCATCAAGCTGGTCGCCCTTTCGCTGCCGCGCTTTCTGGAAACCATCCTCCCCATTTCGCTCGTCACCGCCATCCTCTTCGTTTACAATAAAATGATTATGGATAATGAGCTGATCGTTCTGCGCTCCTGCGGTGTCGACCAGTATGCGATGGCCAAGCCCGCGCTGGCCGTCGCTGCCGGTATCACGTTGATCCTTTTATGCCTGACCACCTACCTGTCGCCCATGTCGTTCGCCGCCATGCAGGACCTGCGCGACGCCATCCGCAACCAGTATTCGGCCTTCCTGGTGCGCGAAGGCGTGTTCAATACCTTCGGCAAGGACCTGACGGTCTATGTGCGCTCGCGCAGCGAGAACGGCGACCTGACCGGCCTTGTCATCCACGACACGCGCGACAAGAGCAAGCCGCCGGTGACCATCACCGCGAAGCGCGGCCGCATTGCGCTCAACGGCGACGTGCCCGATATCGTCGTTTTCGACGGGCTGCGCCAGCAGATGGACGACGACACGACGGTCATCACCAAGCTTTATTTCTCGCGCTACACGATCGAGATCAACGGCCTCGAAAACGGGCCGCAACGGCGCAGCCATGACGCGGGCGAGCGCACGCTGCCCGAGCTTTTCGATTATGACGCCACCGACCGCAAGGGCCGCGAGACGCATGACCTGTTCATGGCCGAGGCCGTCAATCGGCTGACGACGCCCTTTACGACCTTCAGCTTTTCGATGGTGGCGCTGGCCTCCATCCTGCTCGGCCCCTTCAATCGCCGCGGCCAGAGCAGGAAAGTCTTGGGGGCCGCCGTCGCCGTGGCGGCGCTGGCGATGCTGAACGCCTTTATCACCAATGCCGCGAAAAAACACCTGTCGGCCGATATTTTCCTGGTCACGCTGACGATTGCGCCCATTCTCTTCTGCGCCTGGTCGCTGCACCTCGTGGGCGAACAGCGCATCATGCGCGCGGTGCGCGCATGGAACGCGCGCCTGAACCGGCGCTGGGAAGGACGGTCGGCATGATCAGCGGCTCGCCTACGCTGTTCCGCTATATCTTCGGCCGCTTCCTGGCCGGTTTCACCGCCGTCATGTGCGTGCTGATGGGCGTGGTATATTTGTTCACGATCATCGATCTCATGCGCCGCGCCGCCACCCACGAAAATGTGCCGTTCCGCACGCTGCTGGCCATCGGCGGGCTGCAGATGCCCGAGATGGCGCAGATCATGCTGCCCTTCGGCGTGCTGTTCGCCGCTATTTTCACCTGCTGGCGCCTCAACAAGACAAATGAACTCATTGTTATCCGGGCCGCCGGCGTATCGGTCTGGCAGTTCCTGACGCCCATGCTGGCGGGCGCCATTCTGGTCGGGGTCTTTTCGACGACCGTCGTCAACCCAGTTTCGTCGACCTTGCTGGCCAAATACAACCAGATGCTGAGCCTCTACCTGCAACAGAACAGCAACCTTGTCACCGTGTCGCGCACCGGCATCTGGCTGCGCCAACCGACGAAAGACGGCTATGCCCTGATCCATTCCGAAAGTTTCGATGAAAAAGCCTGGCGGCTGGCGGACGTCATGGTGTTCTTTTTCGATAACGCGGACAATTTTACGGCCCGCATCGACGCGCCCGAGGCCTTCCTGAAAGACGGCTACTGGGAAATCCATGACGCGCTGGTAAATGAACATAATGCCTCGAACCACGAGGCGATCCGCCGCCTGCCGACCGAGCTGACGTCCCAGAAGATCGAAGAATCCTTCGCCGACCCGGATACCATCTCCTTCTGGAGTATCCCGGATTACATATATATTATGGAAGAGACGGGGGTGCCGACCACGCCCCTGCATATCCACTTCCAGGCCCTGCTCGCCCAACCCTTCCTGTTCATGGCGATGATCTTATTGGCTGCGACATTTTCGCTACGCCCGCCAAGATTCGGCGGTACGGGGGCTATGATCGTCTTGGGAGTCGGCGTCGGCTTCTTTATATTCTTCATGGAATCAATGCTTCACGCCTTTGGTATTTCCCAGAAGATACCTGTTTACCTGGCAGCCTGGACACCCGCGGCGGTCAGTCTTCTCCTCGGAACCACGGCGTTGTTGCACATGGAAGACGGTTAAGTATTGAGTAATTTTATAGCGATAGACTGTAAGGGCGGTAGAATCCGTACTTGGGGAAAGAATGAAGAAGCCGGCATCTAAATTTCTGATCATGCTTTTCTGCGTGTTCCTGGTGATGGGCACGGCCAGCTGCGCGCACTCGGTCGATCCGAAGGACGGCGCCAAGGCCGGGATCAACGACCCGTTCGAGCCGATCAACCGCGGCATCTTCGGGTTCAACAATGTCCTCGACAAGATCATCATCGACCCGATCTGCCGCGTCTATGTGGCGATCGTGCCGGATTTCATGCGTTCGGGCGTGCATAACTTCATGCGCAACCTGACCTCGCCGATCCTGGTGGGCAATGAGTTGCTGCAGGGCGACTTCCGCCAGGCCGGCGTATCGACCGCGCGCTTCGTCATCAACACGACGGCGGGCGTTGGCGGCCTGATGGACCCGGCGACGAGCGCCGGACTGCAATACAAAGACGCCGACTTCGGCCAGACGCTGGGCGTCTGGGGCTTCGGACCCGGCTTCTACATCGTCATTCCCGTCCTCGGCCCCTCGTCGCTGCGCGACGCGGCAGGCACGGCGGCCGACAGCTATGTCGACCCGGTGCGCCTCTGGGCCTTCAACACCCACCGCCGCTGGATTTATTACACGCGCCTCGGCGTCGATTACGTCGACCAGCGTTCGCGCATCATGAAGGCGATGAACGACCTGCGCGCCAACAGCCTCGATTATTACGCCGCGGTGCGCAGCGCCTATGCGCAGGAGCGCCGCGCCAAGATCCAGCACAGGAAGCCCGAGAACGTCGATATTCCCGACTACGACAAGGGCGCGAAGCAGCAGCAACCCGATCACCCCTAATAGACCAACCTGAACCGAAGAGGCGATGAAGATGCGTGCCCTTTCACTCACCCTGATCCTGGCGCTGTTCCTGTTCGGCGCATGCCTGCCCGCCAATGCCAAGGGTGCCGACAGTCCGGCCGTTGCCTTCGTGCAGAAACTGGGCGACAAGGCGCTGACCTCGCTGACGGCCAAGGGCCTGCCGAAGGCCGAGCGCGCGCGCCGCGTCCGGGCGCTGCTGGAGGAGAATTTCGACATCCATACGATCGGCCGCTTCGTGCTGGGGACCCATTACCGCGAGGCGACAGACGCCCAGCGCGACGAATACTTCAAGCTGTTCGAGAACATGATCGTCGAGACCTATACCCGGCGCTTCCAGGATTATTCGGGCCAGGCTTTCAAGGTGACCGGCGCGGAGCCTTCGGGCGACCAGGATACGATGGTCTCCAGCCAGATCATGCAGAATGACGGCCCGCCGGTCGACGTCGAATGGCGCGTCCGCAACAAGGGCGGCCAGATGAAGATCGTCGACGTGCTTGTCGAAAAAATCAGCATGAGCGTCACCCAGCGCGACGATTTCGACGGCGTGATCGAATCTGGCGGCGGCAAGGTCGAGGCGCTGCTCGACTCTTTGCGCAAGCACCAGGTCAAGCTCGCGAAGTAATTCTTTAGATATCGGCGTGCGGCTGCGCCAGCCTGGCGATCGCCAGCGCGTGCGACGGGTCCTGCCCGTCCTCGATGCTCCAGCAGGCGCTTAAACCGGCATAGGCGAAAACGAAGGCCAGCAGTTTGCCGCGTGGGACTTTCAGCTTGTCCGCGAGAAGGCCGGATATCTTCAGCAGCCGCGCTTCGTTTTCCGACAGGCTTTCCATCCCCGCGGGGTTGCACAGGGTATTCGCCGCGTCGTAAAGGCGCGGGCCGTAAAGCCCCTTGGGATCGAGCGCCAGCCAGCCGCGCGCCGAATGACGGATGTTTTCGTGGTGGATATCGCCGTGCAGGACGCGCGGCGCGGCGTTCTCGGCCAGCAGCTTTTCCGCCGCCGCCGCCGCATCACCGCAAACGGGATGGCGGTCCGAGAGCGCGAAGAGCGTGCGGAACCAGCGGCGGAGCGGAACAAGCCCTTCGGGCTTTCGCGGCGCGGCGTGAAGTCTGTTCAGCACGTCGCCGATGATCTCCGCCGCCGCTTCGTCGCCGCCGCGCATGACGAGCGCCTTGAGATCTTCGCCGTCCGCATATTCGAGCAGATGCGCCCCCGCGTCGTGCCGCAGCAGCCGCACCGCGCCTTTGCCGCCAAAGCATTGAAGCGCGTTCGCAGCGGCGGATTCATCCTTGCGTCCCGCGTCGGACAGCAATTTCAGGACGGCGGCATCGCCGCCGCAATGGACGCGGTAAATATGGCTGGTGTTCGTGGTCGCGAGCAGCGCGGGATCAGAAAGACCCCAGCGCGACAGGTAAAGTTGCAGCGGCGTTTCAGCCAACCGTTATCCCGCCTTGCGTACGATAATGTCGCCCGCGATGACTTGGCCGGATTTGACTTCCCGGTAAGTCACGAAGACATTCTTGCCGGTGCCGAGGCCCTCGCCCAGCGCCCGTGCGGTAGCGGCGAGCGTCTTTTCAATCACGTCCTGCGGCTTGCCCTCGAAGCAGAGCAGTTCCGCGAGGGGCGGATGCGTTTCCGCCGGTTGCTGCGCGACCGCCTGCTGGCCCTCGATATAGAAGCCCGAGCGGATTTCATCATAGGTCGCCCAGACCTCGCCAGGCGTGCAGCCGTAGGCCTCCACGATGGCAGCGCAGGCCTTCTTGAGCGCCTGAGGAATGCGGATTGGGTTTTTCTGCGGCAGCGCGCGAACCTGGAGTAACGGCATGTCTTTCCCCCTTTGGATAAAGCGTTACGACGCGCGGCGAAGCGGTTTGTACTTAAGGCGATGCGGCTGTTCCGCGTCCTCGCCGAAGCGCTTGCGGCGGTCTTTCTCGTAATCCTCGTAGTTGCCCTCGAAGAAGACGACTTGGCTGTCGCCCTCGAAGGCGAGCATGTGCGTGGCGAGGCGGTCAAGGAACCAGCGGTCGTGGGAGATCACCACGGCGCAGCCGGCATAATTCTCGAGTGCGTCTTCGAGCGCGCCCAGGGTTTCGGTGTCGAGGTCGTTGGTCGGTTCGTCGAGCAGCAGCAGGTTGGCGGGTTCTTTGAGCATCTTGGCGAGATGCACGCGGTTGCGCTCGCCGCCCGAGAGAATGCCGACCTTCTTCTGCTGGTCCGGCCCGCGGAATCCGAAGGAGCCGCAGTAGGCGCGGGTGTTCACTTCGCGCTTGCCGAGATAGAAGATATCGTTGCCGCCCGAGATTTCCTGCCAGACGTTGTTGTCGCCCTTCAGCGCGTCGCGGCTCTGGTTGACGTAGCCGATCTTGACGGCTTCCGCCACGTCGATCGCGCCGCCATCGGGCTTTTCCTCGCCCGTGATCATGCGGAACAGGGTGGTTTTACCGGCGCCGTTCGCGCCGATGACGCCGACGATGCCGCCGGGCGGCAGCTTGAACGACAGATTGTCGATCAGCAGGCGGTCGTCATATCCTTTCGAGACGTTCTTGAACTCGACGACGTTTTGGCCAAGGCGCGGCGGCACGGGGATGATGATCTGCGCCGTGCGCGTCTTCTCGTGCTTTTCGCTTTCGGCCAGCAGGTCGTTATAAGCGGTGATACGCGCCTTGGATTTCGCCATGCGGGCCTTGGGCGACTGGCGCACCCATTCGAGTTCGCGGGACAGCGTCTTCTGGCGCGCTTCCTGCTCGCGGCCTTCCTGTTCGAGGCGTTTGGATTTTTTGTCGAGATAGCCGGTATAGTTGCCTTCGTACGGAATGCCGGAGCCACGGTCGAGTTCGAGGATCCAGCCCGTCACGTTGTCGAGGAAGTAGCGGTCGTGCGTGACCATGACGATGGTGCCGCGATAGTCGGCCAGCGTGCGCTGCAACCATTGGACGGATTCCGCGTCCAGATGGTTCGTCGGTTCGTCGAGCAGCAGCAGGTCGGGCTTTTCGAGCAGCAGGCGGCACAGCGCCACGCGGCGCTTTTCGCCGCCGGAAAGGTGCGTGACTTTCGCGTCTCCCGGCGGGCAGCGCAGGGCGTCGAGCGCGATTTCGAGGGTGCGCTCGAGGTTCCAGCCGTCGGCCTGCTCGATCTTCGTCTGCAGCTCGCCCTGTTCGGCCATGAGCGCGTCGAAATCGGCCCCTTCTTCGGAGAATTTGTTCGTGATCTCGTTATAGCGGTCGAGAAGCGATTTGACGTCCTTCATCGCTTCCATGACGTTTTCGAGCACGGTCTTGTTGGGATCCAGCTGCGGCTCCTGCGGCAGGTAGCCCACGCGCGCGCCTTCGGCCGACCAGGCTTCGCCCTGGAATTCCTTTTCCACACCGGCCATGACTTTGAGCAGCGTCGACTTACCCGAGCCGTTGGGGCCAAGCACGCCGATCTTCGCGCCGGGAAGGAAGCTGAGATAGATGTTATCCAGCACCTTTTTCCCGCCCGGATAGGTCTTGGACAGGCCTTTCATGACATAGACGTATTGATAAGAGGCCATGTTCGTTTTCCTTAATTTATGTAACTGTCCGGGTCGTCATTGCCCGCGCCATCGACCGGCACCCACAGTCGCGCGGAGCCCTTGCGGCGCAGGCTGGTCAAATTTAAGGTCGACTTGGGGCGGGGTCAAGCGCCCCCCTTCTGAAAAACCCGGTTTATATGCTTTTTCCATCATTCAGCGGGCATCAGGGCACCGGCCCGCGCGCCTTGGCGACTTTGGCCGTGACCAGCGCCAGCAGGCCCAGAATGACCTGCATATCGAGCGGGAATTCCAGCAGCACGTGCATGATACTTAAGGGCAGCAGCAGGGTCATATAGCAGAACTGGTAATCGTAAAGGCAGGCCGCCAGGGTCACGGCCAGGATGACGCCGATGGCCGCCTGGCGCCGCGGCGGCACCAGGTGCCATTTCAAAAGCTCGGTCTTCGTGAACCAGTTCAGGAAGTGATGGGTATAGGCGAAGGCACGCTCACTATTGACATAACACTCCAGCTTTGCTATCTTTTCATCGTTGCGTGCATCTTGTGCCAGCGTGGTTTTTTAAGACTATTCACGTTTCATGCCTGGGACTTCACAGCACGGTCGGCAAAACCGTCATGGACTTGTTATTCAGGATTATTCGATTCCATCCCTTTAGACAGATCCCTTATCCGACAACGGAGCTTTCAATGAACGACGACGGCTGGACCGATATGGACGACATCCGGGAAGAATTCGACGAAAAGGCCCGAAAGGACGCCGAAGAACGCCGTCGCCACCCCGAGCGCGATTACTCCTCGACGCCTTACCGGGACCGGACGAAATCCAATTCCTACGACGACGGCGACCCGAACGAAAACTTCCGGCCGTAGACGGATTTGGTGCCCGGATTCCCATTATCACACCCGGAATTAGTTGACATAGTATCCCCCTCTCGGATATAAATATCCTGCAACGTGCACTCTTGTGACAGAGCGGTTTTCCTAGTTTAGGAACTGTTTTACCTCTGGGCAATCACAGCACGAAAGCAAAACAGCCACTGAACTTGAGCGTTCAGGGTTGTTTTTTTATGTCTGGATCTTCCCGATCGCAACATGGCCAGCCCTGATCAACCGCAACAGTTGATAAGGAGAAGAACATGGGCTTATTGAAGTTCGGACGGAACAAAGATTCACGCACCCCCGCAAATGATTCTCCGGCGCAGAAAGCGCTCGAGGTTGGCGACGTAATGCCGGCGGGTCATCTACATGCCGGACAGGTCTACATGGGTGTCGAAGAAAGAACCGGTATGGAACTTTATATTTCACCGAAAGACGAGCGCTGGGCTGCGGGCCTTATTTCAAAGAATACTTTCAAACGGGCTATGCACCGCGCTAGCAAAGTCGGGGGCAAGATTCCCACCGAACGCCAAATAGAACAAATTTATAAAAACATGGAAAAGGGCGCCCTGAAAGGGACCTTTAAGAAAGCGGGTGAATATTGGTCGTTTTCAGAGCGTCGTTTACGCGGATTCTCAAGGCAGTCATGCCGGCTAAACTTCAGCAACGGATCAAAGCGAAGCGGAGGGCTTGACGAGAGTACCGTTGGACGCCTGCGATTGGTCTGGATGTCTCCGGCAACAAAGGAACGCGCGCCGACTGTGCCGAACGCTTGCGCGACGACCGTGCCGCAGGAAAAAATCAAAGTTTTCCGGCCGCTCAGGTTCAGAAAGTAGGCTGTCGTAAATGAAATCCGCGGCGCATTTTCATCATCGCCGTCAGCGAGCCGGCCCGTGCGCCTTTGCGATTTTGGCCGTGACCAGCGCCGGCAGGCCCAGAATGACCTGCATATCGAGCGGGAATTCCAGCAGCACGTGCATGATACTTAAGGGCAGCAGCAGGGTCATATAGCCGAACTGGTAATCGTAAAGGCAGGCCGCCAGGGTCACGGCCAGGATGACGCCGATGGCCGCCTGGCGCCGGGGCGGCACCAGGTGCCATTTCAAAAGCTCGGTCTTCGTGAACCAGTTCAGAAAGTGATAGGTATAGGCGAAGGTCAGGAACGGGAATACCGTCGAGGGCTTTATCGAGAAAACCCAACCGAAGCCTTCCGCCAGACCGGTCCAGAAGATACGCGGCGGCTTGGCCCAGTCGCCCGCAAGCAGATGCCCGCTGGGCGGCAGCAGGAACAGGCTGACCGCCGCCACGATCCAGGCGAGGGCCGAGATATAGCTGGCAATGCTGTTGCCGCGCAGCGCGCCGGTGAGCAGGAACAGCAGCGTGAACAGCCCGACATGCACGACCGTGGGCAGGAACACGCCCGCGAACAGGGCCGCGAGCGGCGAAACGCACAGCAGCACGGCCAGGAACGCCGCGGCCGCGACGCCCAGGCGCAGCGTCTTCGGCGTGCGCATAAAGGCCGGCAGCAGGAAGACCGCCAGGATCGCGCAGGCGGATTCGAAAAGACCCGAGGGCTCGATCGCCGCGTAAATATAAAATCCCGCCGCGACCGCCGCGGCGGGCACGAATATCTTTTTCGGCAAGGGGTCGCGGAAGAAATAGGAACGGTCGTGCAGCCAGGACATCTGCGTCAGGTAGTGCAGCGGGCCCAGTACGCTGAAACTGAGCCAGAGGCCGTCGACCGGCAATTCCCAGGCGAACAGCCAGGCCGCGAAAATCAGGAAGGGTTGCAGGGAATCCTGGAACGACAGGCGCTGCGCCCTGGCGATGTCACCGGTATTGGAAATGCCCAGCCTCCCCCGCTTGCGTTGCCATTAAAATAGTCCCCGTCCGCGCTCGGGCAAGCGGCGGGCGTTACTGGAACACCACCGCGAACAGCAGCAGCGCCACCACGGCGCCCGCCCAGCCGATGATCTTGTCCCTGGCGGCGATGGCGGCCACGATATTGCGCGCCTCGCGCAGGATGGCGGCGTTGATCTGGGCCTCGTACTGGGCGATGAGCTTTTCGAAAGTATAGGGTATGGCCATGACGACGATCAGCAGGTCCGCGACCATGCGTACGAAAATGCCCGGCCCGCTCGCGACCGAAATTGGCGCAATGCAGAACGCGACGAAGCCGTAAATCAGCCCGCCCATGGCGATGTAATTGAGGTTCTGCTTGATGAAGGCGAGCGTCTTTTCGACGAAGGTCGGCTTGTTCTGGATGGCGCTGCTTAAATAGAGCAGCGTGAAGGCGCAAAGGAGCACCAGCGATATGAGTCCCATGACGAAAATCCCCCGGCGACTGTACCTCTCGCATCTTAAGCAAAAGGGGCTGGGCGAGGCAAGCTGTTGAATATCAGTCGGGATTTGAGCGAATCTGCTGCAACAGCGCGCGCGCCTGCTGCTTGTCGCGGGCGCTGGGGGCTTTCTCGATATAGCGCTCGAGCGCCGTCACGGCCTGCCCTTCCTGGCCGAGCTTCGCGTAAAGCACGCCCTTGTCGAACAGCGTGCGGTATTCGTCGGGCGCCAAGGCCTCCATCGCCTCGAGGACGATGACGGCCTGCGCGTAATCTTCGCCCTCGATGAGGCGCTTCTTCAGGTTGTTCTCGAGGCGGATCAGCATGTCGCGGTTCTCGACCGGCTGGTAATAATTATGTGAAAGCTCGGCATTTTTGCCGGCGATGGATTTGAGCAGCTGGCGCAGCTCGGCCGCGTTCATTTCCTTCCCCTCCTTGAAGGGGTCAAGAATGATGCGTTCGCCGTCCTTTTCCATGCGGATCAGGAAATGGCCGGGAAAATTCATGCCGTCGATTTCCCACCCCGCCCGCCGCGCCACGATGATGTAAAGGATGCCGAGCGCGATGGGCAGGCCCTTGCGGCGCTCGATGACGCGGATGAAGTTCGCGTTCTGGATGTCGTCGTAGCTCGACTCGTCGCCTTTGTAGCCGTGCGCCTCGTGAATGATCTTGCGCAATGTCGCGACCCGCAGGGCGAGCGTGTCGGCGTCCTTCTGCCGCAGCCGCGCCTGGAATTCCTCGATCAGGTGGTCGCCCAGTTTCTTCAGGTGGTAGCGGTAGCGTTCGGGCCGCACGCCGGGCAGGAACAGGAGGCCGAGTGCAAGGGCGGCTTCACCGAGGTCGATTTCGGAATCCTTCTGCGTGCCGGCATAGCGCACATACTGGAAAGCCTCGTCCGGCGTCTCGAAGCGGTGGAGGTCGTCAAAAGTCTCGATTTCGGGCGGGCCGTCGCCGCTCATTGAGCGCCCGTCTTCTTGGGCGGCGGCGCTTCCTCGGACGCGGGCAGCACGCCGGGCGGAGTTTCGCCGCGCAGGCGGACATAGGACACGACGTTCTTCACGTGCTTGGTGTTGCGCGCGTAATCGAGGACCCGGTCGAGTTCCTTCTGGTCCTGCGCGACGCCCATGAGGTAGACGGTGCCGTTGACGGTGTCGATCGTGTAATTGATCGACTGAATGTATTTGTCGAAGGTCAGGTGCGTCTTGATCTGGCCGGTGATCCAGCTGTCGGTCACGTAGCCGGTCACGCCCTCGCCCTTGGCGACGCTGATTTCGTTGATGACCTGGCGCACGCCGTCGGCCTGCCAGGCGAGCCGCACGGCGTCGACGCGCATGTCGGGATTGGGGACGGTGCCGGTCAGCAGCACGCGGCCTTCGCGCACGGTCAGGCTGCAATGCTTGTAGATCTCGGGATTTTCCTTGAGCCAGGCGTCGGTGATTGCGACGCGAATGGAGACGTCGGTCGTGGCCCCTTTGAGACCGCCTTCCTGCGCCGCCGCGACGCCCACCGTCGCGCCCACGCCCGCCGCGATGCCGACGACGCCGCAGGAGGACAGGCTGAGGCTCATGAGCGCGAGCGCCGACGCCGTCAGGAAAATCCGTTTCATGTGTGCAACCCCTTTTTATTTTTTCTTAGAAAGCGTTGACGATATGCTGCGGCAGCCTGCCCGGCGCCATGACCAGCGCATCGAACCTTGTTTCATAGACAGCATACCCGGGATGCCGCGCGAGGTAAAGCGCGGCCGCCTGGCGCACGCGCGCCTGATTGATGCTATGAATGGCCTCCGCCGCATCCTCATGCGTTTTGCGCAGCTTGACCTCGACGAAGGCGATCGCCCGCCCGCGCTTTGCGACAATATCGATCTCGCCCATTTTCGTTTTGAAGCGCCGTTCCAAAATACGGTAGCCCTTGCACCGCAGATAAAGCGCGGCGATAGTTTCGGCATTGAGCCCCTTGCGATGGCCCGTTTTCGCCAGCGCTTTCATTTCCGGTTCCGCAGCAAGAGGGCGCGCTGGTAGATGAGGCTTTTCTTGATGCCCGACTGCGCGGCGACGAAGGCGGAGGCGTCCTTTACGCTCATGCCCTTTTCCCCGATCATCTCGCAAAGCGCGCGGTCGACGGCTTCATCTGTCCAGGCATCGGCAGCGCCGGCATCCGGCGGCCCAACGACGATGGCGATTTCGCCCTTCGGCGCGCCCGCCACATCGTAATGCCGGGCGAGTTCCGATAGCTTACCGCGCCGCGTTTCCTCGAATTTTTTCGTGAGCTCGCGGCACACGCAGGCGGGGCGATCCCCCAGAATTTCCGCCATGTCCGCCAAAGATTCCGAGAGACGCGGCGCCGTTTCATAAAACACCAGCGTGCCGGGCACCGTTTTGATCCCGGCCAATGCGGTTTTGCGCGCCGCCTGTTTGGGCGGCAGGAAGCCCGCGAAGAAAAACCGGTCGGAGGGCAGGCCCGAGAGGACAAGTGCTGTTAATGACGCGCTCGCGCCCGGCGCGCAAGTCACATGCAGGTTTTCGGTCAGGCAGTTTTCGACCAGCTTGTAGCCGGGATCGGAGACCAGCGGCATGCCGGCGTCCGAAATGAGCGCGATGCGCATGCCCTCTTTGAGCATGGCGATGATTTTGGGCCGCATTTCGGCGGCATTATGGTCGTGATAGGGGATTTTGTCGCAATGGATGTCATAAGCGGCGGCGAGCTTGCCGGCTTCGCGCGTGTCTTCGCAGGCGATGAGATCGACTTTACGTAACGTCTCCAGCGCCCGCAGCGTGATGTCCCCCAGATTGCCGATCGGCGTCGCCACGATATAAAGTCCGCCGGGCAGGTCAGATTCTGATTTTCGAGGCATTTGATTCACTATAATGTTGGCACGTCCATTCCAGGGGAGTCGTGCCGTGACCGGATTATACGCAAAAACCAAAGCTTCTGTTCAATTTTTCTTGTTTGCCTGCTGCGCGCTGGTGCTGACCGGCTGCGGCGGCGGCATGTCCGGCATGTCCATGCCCTGGGGTCACGAGAACACCGGCGTCGTCACGAACGACCAGAATGCGCTGCCGAACATCGGCTGGCAGACGAAGGACCAGCGCCAGGACCTGACCGCCCAGAACAAGGAAGTCGCGGCCGCCCAGCCCGCCGCGCCCGCGGAAAAAGTACGCGTGGCGCTGCTGCTGCCCCTGAGCGGCAAAAGCGGCGAGCTGGGCCAGTCGATGCTGAAAGCAGCGCAGATGGCGCTGTTCGACGTGGGCTCCGCGAATTACGAGCTTGTCCCGCGCGACACGAAAAGCACACCCGACGGCGCAGCCGCCGCGGCGCAGGCGGCAGCGGCCGATCATGATCAGCTGATCCTGGGCCCGGTTTTCGCGGAAGACCTGAAAGCAGTGAAGCCCGTCGCGTCGTCGGCGAACATCCCCGTGATCTCTTTCTCGACCGACTGGAAGCAGGCAGGCAGCGACACCTATATCATGGGATTCCTGCCTTTCGCGCAGGTGACGCGCGTCGCGCAATTTGCCCAGAGCAGGGGCTTCGATCATATCGGCGTCTTCGCGCCTTCGACCGAATACTGCGACGTGGTCCTGAGCACGCTGCAGCGCACCGGCGTCAACGTGGTCAAGATCGGCCGCTATTCGCCGCAGCAGCCGGACCTGTCGGATATCGTGGCCGACTTCGTGAATACGGCGAAGCAGCAAGGCGGCGGACAGCTGGCCTTCAACGCGCTGATGCTTCCCGTCGGCGGCGAGAGCCTGCATTCGCTGATGTCGGTCTTCGACATCCAGGGCATCAAGCCCGGCACGGTAAAATTGCTGGGAACGGGCCTATGGGACGATCCCGGGCTGACGCGTAACCCCGCGGTGTTCGGCGGCTGGTTCGCGGCGCCCGACCCGGCCCTGCGCAAGGAGTTCGAGAAGCGCTATGCCGAGAATTACGGCGGCGCGCCGCCGCGCCTGGCGTCGCTCGCCTATGACGCGACCGCGCTCTCGGCAGTGCTCGCCCGCACCGGTCAACCCGGCCACACTTACGCGCGCGATGTGCTGACGAATGCGCGCGGCTTCGCCGGCATCGACGGCGTGTTCCGCTTCCGCTCCGACGGCCTGTCGGAACGCGGCCTCGCGGTGCTGGAAATCCAGTCGGGCCGCGACGTGGTCGTCGACCCCGCGCCCACCGCCTTCATTTCATCTGGCACATAAATGAGCCTGGCCGAGGTCAAGGAGCGCATCGAAAAAGCATGCAAGGAAGCGGGCCGCGCGCCCTCTTCCGTCGCCCTTGTCGCGGCCAGCAAGAACCAGGCGCTCGACCGCATCTGGGACGTGCTCGACCACGGGCACCGCATCTTCGGCGAGAACCGCGTGCAGGAAGCCGAGCGGCGCTGGCCGCCGTTGCGCGCGAAATACCCGGGCATCAAGCTGCATCTCATCGGGCACCTGCAGACAAACAAGGTCAAGGAAGCGGTGCAGCTCTTCGATGTCATCCAGACTGTCGACAGCGCGAAACTGGCCGAGACCCTGCGCAACGAAATGGACCGCCAGCGCCGCCCGCTGCCCTGCTTTATCCAGGTGAATACGGGCGAAGAGACGCAGAAGGGCGGCGTATCGCCCCGGGAGCTGGAAAAGCTGTACGGGTTCTGCAAGGACCTTCAGTTGCGCGTCGACGGGCTCATGTGCATCCCGCCCCACGACCAGATCCCCGACATGCATTTTGCGCTGCTGCATAAATTATCCCTCGAACTGGGCATCAAACAGCTCAGCATGGGCATGAGCGGCGACTTTGAAACCGCGATTCGTTACGGCGCCACGCATGTTCGCGTCGGCACGGCGCTGTTCGGTGTTAGGGAAAATGCTAAAGCTGTTTGATTTCAGCCGTTTAAAAATAAATTCGGATTCATGAAAACACCCTCTTTACATCTGGTTTTCTCGTTTGCATAATGCGCAGCACTTAAACATAACAGAGACGACGAGAACAAAAAAAGTTTGAAGGCTTCCGCTTCCGCAGCTTGAGAAAAAATTTTTGCGACCGGAAACCGCTTTCAGAACAACAAATAAAATCACGGAGAGCACGCACAATGGGCAAAATTGTTGGGATCGACCTCGGAACGACGAAATCCGTCATCGCGATCTACGAAAATGACCAGCCGAAGATCTATCAGAATTCGAAAGGCAAGCGCATCACGCCGTCCTACGTCGCCCTGAAAAAGACGAAAGACAAGGCGACCGGCACCGTCGGCCAGGAATGGATCGTCGGCGACACCGCCAAGAACCAGGCGATCGTCAACCCGCTCTCCACGCTCTACGGCGTCAAGCGCCTGATCGGCCGCCGCTTCGATGATCCCGAAGTGAAGAAAATGGAATCTCTCGCTTCCTACAAGATCGTTCCCGGCCCCAACGGCGACGCCTGGGTGGAAGTCGACGGTAAGGCGATGGCGCCCGCCGAAATTTCCGCGAAAGTCCTGCGTGAGCTGAAAGAGTCGGTCGAAAAGCAGATCGGCGAACCCGTGACCGAAGCGGTCATTACCGTTCCCGCCTATTTCAACGACGCGCAGCGCAAAGCCACGAAAGACGCGGGCAAAATCGCCGGCCTCGACGTGAAACGCATCATCTCCGAGCCGACGGCGGCGGCGCTCGCCTACGGCATGGACAAGAAGAAGAGCGGCAAAGTCGCGGTCTATGACCTCGGCGGCGGCACTTTCGACGTGTCCATCCTCGACCTCTCGATCGACCCGAAAGAAGGCAGCATGATCCGCGTGCTCGCCACGAACGGCGACACCTTCCTGGGCGGCGAAAACTTCGACGAGCGCGTGTCCGAATTCCTGATCAAGAAGATCAACGAGGAAAACGGCACCGACATCGACATCCACGACAAGGCCTCCAAGGCGAAATACGCCTCGCAGCTGCAGCGCGTCCGCGAAGCGTCCGAGAAAGCCAAGATCGACCTGTCGCGCGAAGATGTGACCGAGATCAACCTGCCGTTCCTCATGCAAAACGACGCGGGCGAAACGGTCAACTTCACCTATAACCTGTCGCGCAAGGAACTCGAAAGCCTGCTCGACGACCTGATCAAGAAGACCCTGCCGCCGTTCCAGAAATCGCTTGACGACGCGGGCCTGAAAATCACCGACCTCGACGACATCATCATGGTCGGCGCGCAGACCCGCATGCCCAAAGTGGTGGAGGTCGTGAAGGCCTTCGCCAATGGCAAGCAGCCGCGCCAGGACGTGACGCCTGACGAAATCGTGGCGATGGGCGCGTCCGTTCAGGCCGCCGTGTTGCAGGGCCATGTCGAAGACGTTCTCCTGCTCGACGTGATCCCGCTCTCGATTGGCATCCGCACCAAGGGCGACGTCATGGCTGCGCTGATCCCGCGCAACTCGACGATCCCGACCGAGTTCAAGGACATCTTCTCGACCGCCGAAGACAACCAGTCCAACGTGGACATCCAGATCTACCAGGGCGAGCGTGCGAAGGCTTCCGAGAACAAGCTGCTCGGCAAGTTCACGCTCGACGGCATCCCGCCTGCGAAAGCCGGCACGCCCGAGATCGAGATGACGCTGAACATCGACGCCGACGGCGTGCTGAACGTCTCCGCGAAGGACCTGAAGACGGGCCGCGCGCAGAAAGTCACCGTCAAGGCGAACGGCGGCCTGTCGGAAGACGAAGTCGCCAAGATGCTGAAAGACGCCGAAGCGAACGCGGAGAAAGACCGCCTGTTCCGCGAGGCGCTGGCGGCTGAAGCGAACGCCGACTACGAACTGAAATCGTCCGCGAAAGATCCCGAGCAGGATTGGTTCAAAGCCGCGCCGCAGGACCTGAAAGACCAGTTCGCCAAAGCGGTGAAGGAACTCGGCGAAGCCCGCCAGAACAAGAACACGACAGAAATGGTCGAAAAGACCACCGCGCTGAAAGAAGTCCGCACCAAGATCGGCGAGGCCTTCACGGCCGCGTCGCAGCCGCAGGCCGAAAAGCCGGCGGAAGCGCAGCCCGAAGCCGCGTCGAAAGACGAGCCGACGGCGCCGAAAGCGACCCCGCCGGCACCGCCCGCCCTCTAAGGCAGACGGAACGTCAAAAGATACAATAAGGCCTCCATCGCAAGATGGAGGCCTTGTTCATTGGGCGGAATTTCGTGATTAACGCCCGAAGCCGAAGCGCTTGAGGATTGCCGTAGTGGCCCGGACCGGCTGCGCGGGCGCGCTGTCGTTCGCCGGTTCGGAGGCCGTCGCGTTAAAGGCGCCGGTGGCCTTCGCGGCCGCTTTCGGCGCGGGCTGGCGCGAGGGTTTCGGGGCTGCCTGCGGTGCCTGCTCGTCGGCCGCCATCTGCTGCTCGGCCTCGCGCTTGTTCTTGATGTCGCGGTCAACGAGGTGGCTGGCCAGCTTCACCGCGCCATAAGCGGCGCCGGCGATGGCCGCCGGGATCAGCATCGGCCCTGAGCGAAACAAAACGACCACGCCAAGAAGGACGAGCGCCAGTTTGCCAAGGCGTTTCGACCAGGTTTTCAGACCTTCCTGCAGCGCGGTGTCGCGGCGAATGCCTTCTTCGGCCTCTGCGCGGCTATTCACGCCGAGGCACCATTTTTTGACCTGATCGACAGTTTCGGTGAAGGACATGATCTCTCCCATATTTCCTTACTTTATGTTAATACAATAGCTCTTGGCCATCTGTAAAGGGAAATAGACCACTTTTCAAAAATATCTATTTAAAACAAATAGTTGCTACGGACACCCGATTTCCGTAGCGCCGCCGGAAAAGCACTGCGCGCCGCCGTTTGTGATCAACGGCGGCGCGCAAATTGCTATTCGGATCTTGTCAGTGATTATCAGTGATTAAAGGTGCCGGGGTTGCCCGCGGGCGCCGAGACATCCACCACGGCCGTCGCCCCGATGGTATTGGGCGTCGCGATGGTGACCGTGCCGCCATTGCCGCCGTTCGGGCCGCCCTTCGCCGAGAACAGGCCCGAGAAGAACTGGTTCAGCGTCGTGCCAAGCATCGAAATGACGCCGCCACCGCCGGTATCCGTTCCATCCGCGCTGATATCGCCGGTCGAGGAGACAGTGCCGCCCGACAGGGTTGCCGTGCCGCCGCCGTTCACGCCGTCAACATTTATGTCGCCGCTGAACATTACCGTCGGCGCGTTGAGCGTGACGTCGCCGCCGATGCCGGACTTGAATGATTCAGCCAGCAAGGTGCCGGAGACATTCACCACGCTGTCGCCGCCCGTGATACCGATAGTGCCGCCGTTATCCGCGCCGCTGGCATCGATCGTTCCGCTGAACTTGACGTTCTGCGCGATGTTGATCTCGACGTCGCCGCCGGAGCCGTGCGTGGTCGCCTGCGCGGTCGCATTGCCCGACATGTCGAGATTGCCGCCGCCGGTGATGTTGATCCATCCGCCGTGGTCGACACCGCTGGCATTCGCGGTGCCGCTATCGTTGATATCCTGTGCGGCGGTAATATTAATGACGCCGCCGGAGCCGTGCGTGGTCGATTCCGCCAACGCGGTGCCTTCGAAGTCGACGAAACCCTTGTCGCTGAGGACGTCGATCTGGCCGCCACGATCCACGCCATTCGCATTGAGCAAGCCATTCATCTGGTTGCCCAGCGCAATGCCGTCAAGCGAGATAATGCCGCCGGCGCCCTTGGTGGTGCTGTCGGCCAGCAGCTGGCCGGACTCAGTCACTTTCATGGCGTTTTGCGCCGTTCCCGTGATATTGCCGCCGCCATCCACGCCATGCGCGTCGACAAGACCGGAGAAGACGATGTTATTGGCCGCGAGCGTGACGTTACCGCCCTGCCCCGCGTTGGTGCTGAAGGCATTCGCCGTCCCGGCGATGCGGGCACTTTCGCCGGTCAGGGTGATATTACCGCCGCCGGAATTGCCGCTGGCGTCAGCAAGACCGATGATCTCGGCGCTTTGAACGGCGTCAAGCTCGATGTCGCCGCCTTGTCCGCCCTGGGTCCCGTTATCCACCGCCAGCGCGGAACCGGTGGCGCCGATATCGACCTTGTTGCCGCTCAGCGTAATCGTGCCGCCAAGAGGATCGCCGTTGACGTTCAAAACGCCGCTCACGTCGACGGTGCCGGTGCCGTTCAGGACGATCGTGCCGCCTTTCGAGGAAACCCCTTGCGCGGAAGCGAGGCCCGAGACGCCGATGCTGTTGCCCGAAACGCTGATGGAACCGCCGCCCTTCGCCCCGTCGGCGGTGAGGGAGCCGCCGATATTCACCTTCGCGTTGCCGCCCAGAATGATCTGGCCGCCTTTTTGCGTCGCCGACGACGCGGTGGCGATGCCGTTCATGTTGATGATGTTGTCGACGACGTTCTTGGCGACGGCGGTCGACACCGTGATCGTCCCGCCGGCCGCGTTAATCGCGCCCGTGTTGCTGACCAGGGCATGGGAAAGATTGCTGGGCACCGCTAGCGAAATAAGCCCGTCGCCCGTCAGGTCGAGCGTCGCATTTTGCGCGGCGCCCAAGGTGACATTTCCGACCCTGGCGTTGATGGTGCCGACGTTCAGGACCGTCGGCGCCACGAAGGCGGCGAGCCCTGCATCGGCGACGGTGATGACGCCGTCGTTTTCAATCGTCGCGTCGCCCATATTGGAGATCGGCAGCTTGGTCGTGCTGCTGGCCATGACCTTGGAAGTCGAGACGTCGCCCGTTGAGGCGACCAGCGCGGCCGCGTCGACCTGCGACTGCGGTCCGAACAGGACGCCGTTCTTGTCCAGGATCATGATCTTGCCGTTGGCCTGCAGCGTACCGAGAATCTGGGCCGGATTTGCGCTGGCCCCGACGACGCGGTTCACCGCGAGGGAAGAGGAACTCGGCTGAAAGAATTGGGTGGTCGCGTTCGTCCCGATGTCGAAATTCTGCCAGTTGATGACGACGCGGCTGCTTGTCTGGTTGATATCCAGCACGCCGGTCGTGGGATTGCTGAACGTCGCCGTGCCGCCGACGACCGCGCCCCCGGTCGGCGTCGTTGTTGGCGTGACCGCAAAGGCTTGGCCCGCCCCAAGCACGAGGCATGTCGCCAGCGTCGTGGTCAGGAGAAGGGATGAACGAAGGGAAGACGAAAATTTATTTCCAGTATGACTTTTCATGAATGAAACTCCTGTGGGGGGATGTGCGGAAGCAAAACAAAGGTCCGGAGCCTGCTGTTCCTTTTTCATCCCTTTGCGCTTCCGATACCTCTTTCGATTGTTTTTTGATTGACCGTTCATGAACCTCCCAGTGCCGCAGTTGGATCGGCCCCTTGAAATATTATTTTGAATCAATAACTTGATACCATTTTCATTTTTTGGCGAAGTGTCTATACTTACGGCTGATGAATTTCCCCCGTCTGCCTCATTGTTTTTTTGTCCTTTTCCTGTTCATCGCGTCGCCCGCCGTGGCGCAGAATGTTCCGGCATCCGCCGAACCGTCGCGCGTGCAGCAGCAGATCGCGCCGATGATCGTCCCGCCGTCAAAGGCGTCCGGCGCGCCGGTGACCTCGGCGCCCGCCGCGGCCGCGCCCGCAGGCGCGGAAAAAATCAAGCTGACGCTGAAAAAAATCGTCATCGAGGGCATGACGGTCTACAAGCCGTCGGAGGTCGAGCCGCTGTATAAAAACCTGCTCGGCAAAAAAATTACGCTGGCGGATGTCTTCGGCGTCGCGGCGGCGCTCACCGCGAAATACCGCAACGACGGCTATATCTTGACGCAGGCGATCCTGCCGCCGCAGACGATCGCGGACGGCGTGGTGCATATCCGCGTCGTCGAAGGCTATGTCGACCGCGTCGCGATCGAGGGCGGGACCCGCGGCGACAAAAAATACATCGAAGGCTTCGCCGACAAGATCCGGGCCGCGCGCCCGCTGACCGCCGCCGCGCTCGAGCGCTATATGCTTTTGCTCAACGACCTGCCCGGCATTTCGGCCCGCGCCGTGCTGTCGCCGGCGAAAGTGCCTGGCGCCTCGGATGTCACCATCGTCATCGAGCAGAAGCCGTATAACCTGTTCCTTGAAACCGACAACCGCGGCTCGCGCTATATCGGGCCGCTGCAGGTGAACGCAGGCGTCCAGCTCAACAACGCGCTGGGTCATTACGAGGGCCTCAGCTTCCAGGCGGTGACCGCGCCCGACGGCTGGCCGCGGCGCGAGCTGACCTATGGCGCGCTGACCTGGATCCAGCCCGTTGGCCACGAAGGGACGAAGTTCGACCTGTCGGGCAGCATCAGCTCGACGCATCCCGGTTTCACGCTGACGCCCTTCGACGAGGAAGGCATCGCCCGCACGCTGGCCATCGACGTGCAGCACCCTTTCCTGCGCTCGCGCAACATCAGTGTCACGGGCAGCGCGAAATTCGATTACCTGGATTCGTTCCGCAGCGACAATCTGCCGCTGCCCGCGACCGTCGACCGCATCCGCGCGCTGCGCCTCGGCGGCAACATGCAGGCCGTCGATCGCTTCGGCGCGCTCAACGTCCTTTCCGCCGAGGCGAGCAAGGGCCTCAATGTCTTCGACGCCAGCCGCCCGGGCGACGCCAACCTGACCCGCGCGGACGGCGACCCGCAGTTCTTCAAGGTCGCGGCGCAGGCGACGCGGCTCCAGCCGGTCGTGGGACCCTATTCGATCTATACCGCCATATCGGGACAGAAGGCGGCGGAAACGCTGCTGGCCTCGGAACAATTCGGCGTCGGCGGCCCCGCTTTCGGCAGCGCCTATGACGCGTCGGAGATTACCGGCGACGACGGCATCGCGGGCCGCGTGGAGCTGCGCGCGGATAATCTTTTACGCACACCGCTGAACCTGCTGGAGCTTTACGGTTTCTACGATATCGGCCAGGTCTGGGATCCGACAAATTCCGTTCCGCAGGAACGCATCCGCTCGCTGGCCTCGGCGGGCGCGGGATTCCGCGCCAACCTGAATGCGAATTTTTTCGCGACCTTTGAAGCGGCCAAGCCGCTTACGCGGGTCGTGGCCACCGCGAACGACAAAGAACCGCGCTATTTCGGCGCGCTGACCTGGCGCTACTAACTCACTTGTGCTGCTGGAACAGCCAGTCCCACATCTGCGGCAGGTAGAACTGGTCGCTCGTGCAGTCGTGGCCGACATTGGGCACTTCGGTATAGGCCGCTTTGCCCCCATAGGCGTCGATATAGGATGCGGCGTCGCGGCTTAGCTGGGCGGAATAGGTCGTGTCGTTCGCGCCGTGGAAGACCCAGAGCGGCACTTTTGAAAAGCCCTTGGCGTCCTCAGCGGCCCAGCCGCTGTTGACGGGCACGGCGGCGGCGAAGACGCCGGGATAGCGCAGCGCCGCGCCGAAAGCCCCGAAACCGCCTTCCGCGCAACCGACGACGTAGACGCGCTTGTCGTCGATGGGATACTTCTGCTTCAGCGCGTCAATGAGCTGCACCGCGTCCCTGATGCCGTCCTGCGCCTTGTCCAGCTGCTGGTAGTTCGGCATTTCAGGGAAAGCCTCGGGCATCGACCATATCTTCCCATAGGGAAGCACCGGCACCGCGACGAAGGCCGGATGCCTGACCGGCATGTCGCCCTCGATCAGATATTGGCCCGGGGGCGCCTCGCCCATCACGTCATGCAGCACCAGCACGAGCGGAAACTTCAGCCCCTCGGGATAAGGCTTGGCCGGCGCATAGAGGTAATAGGTGAGCGTATGCTTGCGCGGTGCCTGCCCGACGAGGATCTCCTTCTGCGTGTAGAATTTGGTCAGGTCGCCGAGTGGGTTCTGTGTGCGCGGAACATCATAGCGGATGCGCGAATCTTGTTCCTGCGGCGCGGGCGCCGGCACCGGCGGCATCGGCGGCATGGTTGCTTTCGTATCCTCGCCCTTATGCCGGAGCAGATCAGGCACCGAGAACAGCAAGAAGGCCGCGCCCGCGACGAGCGCGAGGCTGAGGAGCCAGTAGAGGCCGGTCAGCACTGTCTTCATCCTGCTCAATATTCGATTTTCCTTTTTTTCGCATCCAAGCTTAACCAAAGCGCGGCGCCTTCGCGATTGGGAATTTATCCCGTCTTATGACAACGTTGCCATGAAGCATCATTCTTTATATTGTGGGAAGAGGCTCGGGGAAAAAAAAGGGGAAGACCGCATGTTCATCGTCGCCTATGCATTCTTGATCGCGCTGGCGCTGATACAGGTCGGCAGCTATGCCGAAAACCTCCCGCAGGTCATGGCGATACATTTCGCGGCCGGCGGCGCGCCCAACGGCTTCGCGCCCAAGGGCGGTTTCATCATCTTCGATTTAGGGTTTACCTTCTTCATGCCGGGCATCCTGTTTATCGTGAGCCTGGTCATCGAGAAATTACCCGTCGCGCTCAACATTCCCAACAAGGATTACTGGATGGACAAGTCCCGCCGCGGCGAGGCGGTGGGCAGCCTGGCGCGCGGCTTTCGCATGCTGGGGCTGATGCTGGGCCTGCTGCTGGTTGCGATCAACCAGCTCGTCATCAACGCGAATATGGTCAAGCCGCCACACCTGGATGAGCGCGGGATATGGCTGTTCCTGGGCGTCTTCATCTTCTGCTTCATCAGCTTCCTCCTCTGGATGACCCTGCGGTTCAAAATTCCCGGAAAGAAAAAGCCATGACGGCCACGCAACCGAACGTCGCCTTTATCGGCCTTGGCAACATGGGCGGACCGATGGCGCTGAACCTTGCGAAAGCGGGATATCCGCTGACGGTCTTCGATGTCGCGCCCGAGGCGGTCAAAACCCTGGCGGACGCGGGTGCTGCGCCCGCCGTCGGCATCGCGGAAGCCGTGGCGAAGGCCGATGTCGTCATCACCATGCTGCCCGCGACCGAGCATGCGGAGACGGTTTATTTACGCCCCGGCGGTGTCATCGCCAGCGCGAAGAAGGGCGCGCTGCTGATCGACAGCAGCACGATCAACGCCGACGCCGCGCGGCGCATTGCCAAGGCGGCGAAAGACAAGGGTTTCGAGATGCTGGACGCGCCCGTTTCGGGCGGCGTCGCGGGCGCTCAAGGAGCGTCGCTGACCTTCATCGTCGGTGGGGACAAAAAGACGCTGGAAAAAGCGGCGCCGCTGCTCGAAAAAATGGGCAAGAACGTGATGCATGCAGGCGATTCGGGCGCGGGCCAGGTCGCCAAGATATGTAACAACATGCTGCTGGGCATCCTGATGATCGGCACCTCGGAGGCGCTCAACCTTGGCGTCGCGAACGGGCTGGACCCGAAAGTCCTCTCCTCCATCATCGCCAAAAGCTCAGGCCGCAACTGGGCGCTCGAGATCTATAACCCCATGCCCGGCGTCATGGATAATGTGCCGTCGTCGCGCGGTTATGCCGGCGGCTTCGGCAGCCAGCTGATGGCGAAGGACCTAGGGTTAGCGCAGGAAGCGGCGCAGGCCGCGCACGCCAGCACGCCGCTCGGCGAGGCCGCCTGGAAGCTCTACCAGAAGCATATCGGCCAAGGGAATGCGAAGCTCGACTTCTCGAGCATCTTCCAGCTGATCGCCAAAGACGCCTGAACGGCCTTTAATCGTAGTCGTGACTGTTCCGTGCGGACTCGGCATATCTTTCAGGCTCGCCGGACCAGTCGCGCTGGCGCGGTCCGTTGCGCAGGGAGCCAGGGCCGTAATCTTCATCTTCGGCATAACGGCTTCCGCGCATGCGGCTGCGGTAGAACCTGTCGTCCTCGCCCTCACCGCCCATGCCGCGCCGGCGCGACAGCCGGTCTTCGTCCATGAAACGCTCCTGGCCGCCGCGATTGCTGGTGCGGGGATTGTAGTCCCCGTATCCCTCGCCGGAGCGGTTGCGGCTGGCGGTGCGATGCATCGATTTTTCGCCGCCGTAGCCGCACATCGGGCAGGATTCCTGCTCATAACGGGAATTTTCGCCGCGCTGGGGCGCTTTCCGGCTCGCGCCGGCACGCAGGGTTTTCTTTTTTCCGTTTGCCTTCGTTTTCTTGGCTGTCGCCTTTTTCGCCGTTTTCTTGCTGGTTTTCGCCATGGGGAGCATCCTTTCGCTTCTTTGCGCCAAATTAACGGCGGCGTGGCGAAAGGGTTCCGGAACTCACCCGTCTTCGCGGTGGTCCAGCGCCTTTTGGAGCGCGCGCGCGTCGAGCGATTTTTCCCACCTTGAAACAACCACGCAGGCGACGCCGTTGCCGATGAGGTTGGTCATGGCGCGCGCTTCGGACATGAAGCGGTCGATGCCGAGGATCAATGCAAGACCCTTGACCGGCACATCGGGCACCACAGCCAGCGTCGCCGCGAGCGTGATGAAGCCCGCGCCCGTGACGCCCGAAGCGCCCTTGGAGGTCAGCATCGCGACCGCGAAGATCGTCATCTGCTGGCTGAAGCTTAAATCCACGCCGAGGGCCTGCGCCACGAAGAGCGTCGCGAGCGTCAGGTAGATATTCGTCCCGTCGAGATTGAACGAATAACCGGAGGGAACAACAAGGCCGACGATGTCTTTCGGACAGCCCATCGTCTCGAGTTTTTCCATGAGTGGGGCGAGAGCGCTTTCGGATGAAGAGGTGCCGAGCACGATCAGTACCTCGTCGGCCACTGCGCGCAGGAACCGGAAGATATTGAAGCCCGCCAGATGCGCGACCGCGCCCAGCACAGCCACGATGAAGAGGATGCAGGTCAGGTAAAAGCAGCCCATCAGCGCGGCCAGCGGCTTCAGCGACGCAAGACCGTAGGTGCCGACGGTGAAGGCCATGGCGGCACCCGCGCCCAAGGGGGCCAGCTTCACGACAAGATTCACCATCGTGAAGAACATCTGCGAGACCTGCTCCAGCACGTTGCGCAGGGCCTCGCCCTTGCTGCCCATTTTATTCAGCGCATAGCCGGACAGGATCGCGACCAGCAGCACCTGCAGCAGGTTGCCGCCTGCGGTGAAGGCGTCGAAGAAAGTGCTGGGAATGATATGCAGGAGATAATCGGAGACATGGAGGCTCTCGGCCGTTTTGGCGTAACCCACGACTTTTGCGTCATTCAGCTTCGAGGCGTCGGCATGGAAACCGGCACCCGGCTTCAGGATATTGCCGACTGCGATGCCGATGAACAGCGCAAGGCTGGAAACGGCTTCGAAATAGACAATGGTGCGCAACCCCACGCGCCCGACCTTTTTCATGTCGCCCGCCTGCGTGATGCCGAGCGCGACCGTGCAGAAGACGATCGGCGCGATCAGCATGCGGATCAGCGCGATGAATCCATCGCTGACCGGTCCCAGTTTCTGCCCGACTTCCGGCGCCACCTGGCCAAGGACGACGCCCGCGACGATCGCGACGAGAACCCAGAAATAAAGCCGCCGGTAAATGCCCTTCATGCTTCTTCCCCTGCAAAGAAGTAAACATAATGATTAACGCCTGTATCTGCACCGTTGTCAACCGGCCCTCCGTGACCGACAATAGTTTATGGGGCCGAGAAACCAATCATCCGCGAAAGCCGCCGAGGCGCAGGCGCTGTACCGCAGCGCCGGCGCGGCGATGTCTGCCGGGCGCTTTGCGGAAAGCCTGCCGCTGCTGGAAAAGGCGCTGGCGCTGATGCCGCAGTCGCCCGAGATCCTCAATAATCTCGGTACCGCCTGCTGGAAAACGGGCAACACCGACAAAGCCCTTCAGCACTACGCGAAGGCCGTGCGCCTCGCCCCGGATAACGCGCTGGCGCAAACTAATTATGGCGCGCTGCTGATGGAACAGGAAAAGCTCGATGAAGCGGAAGCGCACCTGAAGCGCGCTTACGCGTTGAAGCCGCAGCATGCGTCGGTTGCTAACAACATGGGCCTGCTGCAATGCCGCCGCGGCGATTTTGCGGGCGCGGAAGCATCGTTTAAGGCGGCCTTGGCGGCCGCGCCAAATTGGCCGGAGGCGCAGGGCAATCTCGGCGACGTTTACCGCGACACGCGGCGCATGGCGGAGGCGGAAACTGCCTATGTCCGCGCGCTCGACCTCGACCCGCGCAATGTGCGCACCCTCGCCGCGCTCGGCAGCCTTTACACCGAGTTGCAGCGCAACAAGGACGCGGAAGAAGCGCTGCGCAAGGCCATTGATATTGCACCGGGCGACGAGAAACCCTGGATATTGCTGTTGCTGCTTCTTGAAATGACCAACCGCGTCGAGGACGCCGCAAGCGCGCTTGCACAGGCGAAGCAGCACGTCGCGCAATCCCCGCGCCTCGGCGCGATGGAGGCGAAAATCCTGCGCCGCCAGGGGAAGAACGCAGAGGCGCTGGCGCTGCTCGAGGAATTATTGCCCGCCACTGAAAAGGACTGGCCGGGCATCCATTTCTTCTTCGAGCTCGGCCAGCTGTACGACGATGCTAGTGAGACCGACAAGGCTTTCGTGGCGTTCGAGCGCGCGAACGCGCTGCAGGCGGCCACCCCCCGCGCACAGGCCATCGACAAGCGCACGCATACGGTGATGGCGGAACAGCTCAAAAAATTCCTGACGCCCGCGGCCGCGCAAATTTTCCCGATGGCGCCGCCAGAGACCGGCCTGCCGCCGGTTTTTCTTGTCGGCTTCCCGCGCTCAGGGACCACGCTGCTCGACCAAATTCTGTCGAGCCATCCGGGCGTTTACGTGGGCGACGAAAAACCTGCGGTCAGCGCCATGATATCGCAGTTGAAGAAGACCCATGGCGGCGCGGGCGAACCCGCCTATCCTTTCGCCATTTCGCGCCTGACAGAGGCCGACATTGCCGAGATGCGGCCGGTTTTCTACCGCGAACACGGCGGCGAGGCGGCGATCCGGGGCCGCCTGCTGGTCGACAAGATGCCGGTGAACCTGATGCATGCGGCGCTGATCCACGCGGTCTTTCCCGACAGTAAATTCATCCTGGCGCTACGCCATCCCTGCGACTGCGTGCTGTCCGCCTATATGCAGGCCTTCGCGCTCAATACCGCCATGGCGCGGTTCAACGACCTGGGCGACACGGCGCGGTTCTATGACGAAATGTTCGGCGTCTGGGAGCATACGGCGAAACTATTGCCGCTGAAGATCCATTCCGTCCGCTATGAAGATGTGGTCGCCGACTTCCGGCCGACTGTCGCGGGTCTCCTGGCGTTCCTCGATCTTCCCTGGACTGACGCCGTGCTGGAATTCGACAAGACCGCGAAGGCCAAGGAACGCATCAACACCGCTAGTTACGCCCAGGTGACGCAGAAGCTCTATACCCGCGCCAGCGGGCGCTGGTTACGCTACCGAAAGCACCTCTTGCCTATTCTGGAAATCCTACGGCGTCATGCCGAACGCTACGGCTATGACATCGACTGAAGAAACCGACTTTCATTTTTCATAGCCTGAATCGCGCGCTTTCCCGGAACATCGGGTTTTCGTATGATTTTTTGCAAGCAATTAAACCTGAAGGAATGCTTTGGTGGCGAAGCCGCACCCGAAGAAACGTGACCCCGCACGTCCCGCGCTGCGTTTTGATTTCAACGCCGCCGTGCGCCAGACGCGCCATGAATATCCTGCCCTGCGCAAGCACGCCATCTTCATCAATGCCGCCAACGACAACTGGCAGGATATCGAATACACGCTCGACCGCCTTGATGTGGACGAAGAGGATGTCGAGAGCCTTCATAAAACCTTCAACGATGCGCGGCGCCTGAAGACCTCATTCCACGTGCCGATGACGCGCGGCGGCGTCGAAGAGACTTTCAGTGCGGTCGTGTTTCATCCCGACAAGCATCCGCTGTATGGCACCGAACGGGGCATCGTGGATGATGCCGCGACTTTCGACCATGAAACCGGCCATGCGCTGACGCCCGATCTTCATGGTACGCCCGCTGAAAATGTTGCCGACGCCTATGCCGCGCTGCGGCATCTGCAGCGCTCGGGTGGCGAAGCGGAAAGCCTCGAATACTGTTCCTGGAAGCGCGCGGCGGTCTTCGTTACGACCGGCGTGCCCACGCATCTGACGACTTTCACGGTCGATAAAATCCTGTGCGACCGCAAGACGGCGGACTTCATGACGCTGACGCCCGAAGAGACGGCGGCCATCGCCGAGGAATATGCGAAGCTGAACACGCCGCCGAAAAAAGAGCTCGAGGCGCTGGCCAAGAACTTCAAGCCACTCAAACGCCTGCCGCTGAAAGACGCTTTCAAAAAACTCGCCCGGATCACGTTCGACGCGGACGATGACTCCACGACCTTCTATCTCGGCGCGCGCGTGCTGCAGGGCGCGCTGCGGGATGAGGGCACGGTTTTCGACGGCCACGAGATCAAGCTGGAAGGCCATCAATGGGATCGCGTCCGCCGCCAGCTGGACAAGCGCCTCGACGCCCTTCCCAAAAACCATCCGCTTCGCCGCTTCAAATAAACCCGGTTTTCCAGCTGGTTGCGCAGCCTTGACGGATGGCCCCGCCGATACAGCTTAATGGATATGGGTGACTCCGCCGATATTCTTCATGCTTTATCCGATCAACTGGTGCAGCTCGTCGAAACCGTGTCGCCAGCAGTAGTCGGCATCGCGCATCCCAAAGGCGCAGGTTCCGGCGTCGTGATCGCGCCAGACGGCTATATCCTGACGAACAGCCATGTCGTGCAGGGCGCAAACAAGCTGGAAGTCTCTTTCCGCTCGGGCGAGGAACTCGACGGCGAAGTCATGGGCCGCGACCCGAAGACCGATCTTGCCGTCGTGCGCGTGAATGCGCCACATGGGCTTGGTTACCTCAAACTCATCGACAAGCGCAATGTGAAGGTCGGGCAGATCGTCCTCGCCATCGGGAATCCGTTGCGCTTCGAACGCTCCGTCACCTGGGGGCTGGTGAGCGCCATCGACCGTACGCTGCCTTCGCACGCAGGCGCGCTGGAAGGGCTGATCCAGACCGACGCCGCCATCAACCCCGGCAATTCGGGCGGTCCGCTGGTCTCGGCCTCCGGCGACATTGTCGGCATCAATACCGCCATCGTCCCCTACGCGCAGGGTCTCGGCTTTGCCGTGCCGGCCTATACCGCAAGCTGGGTCGCGGGCGAGCTGATCCTGAAAGGCCGCGTCAATCGCCGTTACCTGGGCGTTGCGGCTTCGGGCATCGATATTCCCCTGCGCCTCGCGAAAGAGCCGCACCATGGCCGCGGCGTTTATATCCACCGCGTCGAAAGTGGCTCGCCCGCGCATCACGGCGGATTGCGAGATGGCGATATCCTGACGCGCGCCGAAGCAAATGAGCTGTGGAATCTCGACGACCTGCAGCGGGTCCTGTCGCTGGGCAGCGCGCGCGCCATTGAGGTCGAAATCCTGCGCAAGGAAGAGCGTATCGTCAAATCCGTGCTACCGACGGAGACGCGCGCCGTTTAGAACATGCCACCCGGGGGCGGCGGGCTTTTCGGGCCGCCCGGAATATGCGGGTGCACGGGCGCCCGCGGATCATCGGCAAAGAAATGAATTTTATCCAGCGGCACGCCGAGATAGCCAAGCGTGCTGTGCAGTTCGGCCCGGCTTTCCGGCGTCATGCGCACGATGCTGGCGAGCCTGCGGCCCTTGTCATCGGCCTTGAACAGCGCGACGTCGGCCTGAGTCCCCTTCATGTGAACGCTGGCATAAAGATGCTGGTCGAAATGACGCAGGTCGATGCGAAATTCATCGCCGTCTCTCAAAGGACGCATAAAAACTCCGTCTAAAATGAATGAGGCGGACTTTAACACGGCGACCTCCCCCCGCAACAGCTATTAGAAAACACCGATTTCGCCGTTAAAATCATAAATTCATTGACTTTTTCATTTCCAAATGTTATGGTAAATGAGTATATGGATCGGGGATTCTCATGGGTAAACTGACACTCGCCTTCGCCATGGCTGCCGGGCTTGCCGCCGGCGCCGACGCGCAAACCGCCGATGTGACGTCGCCTGCGGCGGTTGCCGCCGCGCAGCGCCCGAACTTCCGCCGCAAGGCGCCCGCCGCCGATGCAAACGCCGAGGCGAATACGGCGGAGGCCAACTCCAGATTCGTCTCTTCTTCCGCCGCCGCGGCCGACGCACCCAAACCTGGCGAAGGCGCGCCTTTCTGGCAGGCGATCGAACAGCCCGGCGAGCCGATGGATTACTTCCGCTACTGGGGACTCAATGGCGCGACGACCGCCGAGCAAGCGGCATTGCCCGGCTTCAATAACGAAATCCGCTCATCAACAACAGATCCTCACCGGCCGCAGCCGCTCGATAACCAACCGGTTGTCTTCAACTTCCAGCAGAGCGCACCGATCGCGATGGAAACACAGTTCGCGGGCTGTCCCTTCCGCAACCAGCCGGACAACAAGATTTTCTGGTTCAACCCCTACGCCAATGCCGACAAATCGCACACCGATCTCGGCGCCGATCCTGACAATCACCCGAATTACCGTTACGGCGTTCCTGGCGAATGGACGATCAGCCAGCCGATGAACGGCGTGCGCGGCCTTAGCGTGACCTCGGCCGCGGAAGGCAATGCGCCCGGCGCGCCCGATGGCGGCTACGCGGTCGCGGTGACCTACGTGACGGACCGCCGCTGCTCGGACGGCAACAACGAATATGGTTTCTGGAAGGAGCTCGCGAGCTCGGACCCGAAGGCGCAGGAGAAAGACCAGCAAAGCTATTTCTATTATTCGATCAAGACGAACTGCTCGTCGCAATTTGGCTGCCGCGCATCGGATTCATGGGACGGGGCGGGTCAGGACCAGGTGACGAGCCCGCTTACCGTCTTCACCCACATACAATCCGCTGAATCCGGCCGCCGCCTGCCATTGGAAGAATCGTCGCCCGTTGCTGCTTCCACGGAAACAGCCACCGCATCAGCCGAAACCGCGGACATCGCGCGCCGGCCGATCCGTCCGCCCGAGCGCCTTGGCCAGCAGTTCAACTACGCGGCCTACTTCGTGCCTGACGACCAGACGGATGCCGATCATGGCACGGGTTACAAGTTCCGCGTGCAGGTGACGGAGGCCGACAATCCGAGCAAGTTCGCCAAATGCTCGATCAACGGCGGGCCGCTGCAGGATTGCCAGACCGACGTGCGCATCCTCAATTGGTTCCCCGCCGCGCAGATACAGACGAGCGCGGTCCAGGTCGTGACCGGCACGCAGACCTCGGGCGTCAATGCGCCCGCTCCGCTCACACCGGGCGCGAAATTGACGGTTCAAAGCCTGAATGTCGGGAAATAGAAAGCCGCCAAACGGCCGCGCGGTTTCTTCTGGATAGAAAAAAGCGCTTTCGAAAATGAAAGGACCCACCCCGGGGCAGCGGGATGGGTCCCATCAGTTCATTCAGGATGATGGACGTAATGAAACGCCCTTCAAAGTCCTGAAGGCCATATTGCAAAAGATAAAAAAACTTTTCAAATGAAAAATTGCGACTGACCTGCGATTTATGGACTGGTCTTTTGCGCGGTCCAAATTAAAATGTCCGTATGGATTATGGCCAAGTTATCACACTGCTGGACGAAGCCAGGCTATTGCCAGAAAGCCTGAGCGACTATATTGGCGTTTCGGGCTCGACCTATCGTCGCTGGCAGAAAGCGCCCGCCAAGGACCAGGTACCGGCCGAATATCTGCCGAGCATCGGCGCGGGCGTCTACCGCCTGCTGCAGGAGGGCAAGCTTAGCCACGACTCTCCCCGCGTGTCAGAGTTTCTGGAAAACAATCTTCCCGGATATTTTTCCGCGGTCGTCGGCTTCCTCGGCGGCACGGCGGACCTCTCGTCCGAAAAATCGCCGCATGATGAAAAGATCATCGCCGCGCTCTCCAGCCTCGGCAGCAGCGCGAAGATCCGCGACAAGGTTAACGGATCGGCGGATTTCCTACAGATGGTCCAAAGCTGGAGCGCGGATTGGAAACACCGCATCAGGCTGCTGCTGAAAGCCGTCCACCTGCCTGAGATTACGCTGGTCGACAAAATGGCGGCCTATGGCGCGCTGTTCTATCTCTGCACCCCCTTTGACTTGGTCCCTGATTCCGTGCCGGTTTTCGGCTTTGTCGACGACTTTGGCATCCTCGGTTTCGCCGCCGCCTATTACAGCGCCAAATTCCCCGGCCTGAAGGGCTGATTTTCAACTCGTTTCCGGCACTATCATTCCCAAGTCGCCCCATCTCCACTTCAACACATTATGACAATAAAATAATATGGCTATTTTCTTTTGTCGTAATCTTGACATGGATATGAAAACCCTGCTATTGGAGACGCGATTTAGTCACAGTCGCATCACATAGAGGGACATACGATGAAATTCGGTTTCAACCTGAAAGAGAAACTCCAGAACGCGAAAGATGCCGGTACGGCGGCGCTTTCGATCGCGGTTATCGTGGCGGACAGCGCGGCAGATCGCGCGCTTGAAAAACTGGGCGCGCTGCAGGACGCGACCGCCCGCAAGACCGGCGAGATCCGCGCGAAGGTCGGCGAAAAAGTCGATGCGACCAAGGAAGCCGTCATGGTTGCGACCGAAACGGTGAAGGAAAAGACCCTCACGAACCTGGGAAAGCTCGGCGACGCGATCGACGCGAAAGCCGGCCAGGTCAGCACGGTGGCCGCCGAATTCGGCAAGAGCGCGCGCAACCGCCTCAACCTGCGCCAGCCCGCGCCCGCGCCAGTGGAAGCGGCGCCTGTCGTGCAGGAGGCGGTGAAAAAAGCCCGCAAGCGCGCGACGAAAAAGCCCGCCGGCAAAAAACCCGGCCGCGGTTAACTCATCATCATCTAATCCATCATCAACATAGCCCTGAGGAGAAATCACATGGGACTGCTTGGAAAACTGATCAAGGAAGGCACTGAAGCCGCCGCCACCGTCATCGCGCATGCCGTGGTGACCGGCGCGGAAATCATCGACACCGCGGAGCAAAAGCGCACCGACCTCGGCCGCAAATTCGAGGAACGCGCGCAGCGCGCCGCCGAGAAGGTCGAACGCACCCGCGAGAACCTGCGCCAGGCGGTCGAAGACCATGTCACCGCTTTCGCCGAGGCTTTCGAAGCTGCGGTGAACGACCTTGAGCAGGAGCACGCGGCAGCGCCCGAAGCGACGGTGTCGGAAGCGACGCCGCAGACCGTCGCCGAAACCAAGCCGGGCCTGACAATGCCCGCAGCGCCGAAAGCGGAAGCCCCGCCGGCGGAGACGGCGGCCAAGCCGAAAGCCCGCAAGCGCGGCCCGCGGCAGCCCCGCAAGCGCTGAATACGGATAAACACGGAGAGACAAAAGGCCGCCCGGAGACAACTCCGGACGGCTTTTTTCATTCAGGACGCATGCGCGCGGAAGGGGACTTTTCCAACGAATTCATGTTGTTACATGTCTATTTTATTCATAATAATTGACAAGACCGGCTTCGGCTTGCTATGACTCGTAACGCAACGGCAACACAGGAATATCGAGGAGAATTTATTATGGCATTTGATTGGAAAAAGACGCTCGAAAAGGGCAAAGAGCTGGCCAACAGCAGCAAGACGATCGCAACGGAAGCTTTCCACACGGCCGCCGAAAAAGGCGCCGAGCTGACCGAGCGCGCGGGCCAGAAACTGGACGAGCTCGACCAGAAATACGGCCCCCAGATCGAGGCCGGCATCCAGAAGCTCGAAGACAAGACGACCGAAGTCGCCGGCAAGGTGACCAAGAAAGTCGATGAGCTGCGCAAGGGTCCCAAACAGGGCTAAACGCAAGCGCGATGAAATCAAGGAACCGCTCCCCCAAAAGGAGCGGTTTTTTGTTGCCGATATTTAACCTTTGGTAAAGCCGCCCGTCATGGCCGACCTGTTACGCAGGGAAGGTAAAACAACAAATGTCGCAATAGAGGAGTAAACAACATGGCATTCGACTGGAAACAAAAACTGAAAGACGGCAGGGAAAAAGCTGGCGCGGCCTTCACCCAGGCTGTTGAAGCGGGCAAGCAGGTCGTCGTCAAGGCCGACGCGAAACTGACCAAGTTCGACAATAAAGTTCAGGAAGGCGCGACCAAGCTCGCCACCAAGGTCGAGACGAAAGTCGCTTCCCTTCGCAAGAAGAAAGAAGAGCCCAAGAAAGACGGCCCCGCCGCTTAAAACGGCAACCGCTTTTCACAAAGCTCGTTCTGAAATAAAAAGACCGCCTCCCGTTGTAACGGCGGTCTTTTTTATTGGCTGGAAAAAAGGTTTAGTCTGTCCCCATCGGCACCGTGTCGATGATGTTGCGTGACAGCACGTCGATGAGATAGACGTTGTCGTCGGCATAGACATAGGCCGCCCCGTGCGGCGGCGGCGCGATGTGGAGGGCGACGCGGCGCGGGATCACTTCATCGTGCACGCCGAGCGGCAATGTCGTGCCGGGCGCGAAGGAAACCACGATGCGGCTGGCGACGCCGCAGGGTTCGATGCGGCGCGTTTCATTTTCATGGCAGCGGCGCGCATGCTGGTTGACAATGAAATCGCGCAGGATCGCGCGGTCGCGCGCGTTGATGACATAACCGCCATAATCATACACTTGCGCAAAGACGGGGCCGGACGTCAGCAAGGTCGCGGCGAGCGCGGCGGCGCAGAGGGCCGGGCGCGGAAAACGCCATGATTTCATGGGGTTTCTCCTTTCGGGTTCGATAAAGGCTTCATTCTCGTCAACGTCCCATGCCCGCTCCGGTTCCTTGGGCACTAAGCGCGGCGCTCCCGCATTGGCGAAGGTCAGAGGAGGACAAGATGACGTCAGATTCCTTTCCGCCCCCGGAGCCGATTCCGTCGGAAGAAGCCGTCCATATGACGCATGCGATGCTGCTGCCCGGCGAAAAAGTCATCCATGTCGCGACCATCAGCCGCGGCATCTACTGGAAGGGTGCCGTCATGCTGTGCTTCGCCCTCATCGCGCTCCAGTTTTCGTACGTGCTGGCCTCCTATTTCTGCGTCATTGCCAGCGGCCTGCTGATCATGGCGCGGATGACGAAGAAATTCCTGCTGCTGGCGGCGACCGACCAGCGGGTCATTATTCGCTCCGGCGTCTTCAACCAGGACCGCCTCGACCTGCGCCACAGCAAGATCGAAAGCATCGAGCTGCTGCGCACCCTGCCGGGCATGATATTCGGCTACGGCACCGTCATTTTGTCGGGCACGGGCCGCGCGCGGATCCTGATCCCCTTTATCGAGGACGCGGGATCGTTCCGCGACAACCTGGCGCAGAAGCTGCTCGAGCGCGAAATGCCGCTGCCCTCGACACCCTATGGGCAGCGCTGGAGCAGCCCCAATCCCTACGCACTCTAAGCGCTCGCCATTTTCGGGATTTGGGTGCAAGATGTTTTAAGAAGGCAGCAATTTCTTTTTTGGAGCTGACCATGACATTACGTCCTCTTCTTTTCATTCCCTTGCTCGTCCTCATGTCCGGCTGCCAGGGCCAGTATGCCGCGAACGGCCCGCCTGCGCGCATGTTCGACACCCAGGCGGAGGCGCAACGGCATTGTCCGCATGATGTCGTCGTCTGGGCCGACCGCAGCACGGGCACCTATCACATGCCGAACGAACCGCTTTATGGGCGCGCATTTCACGGCGCCTTTCTCGACCGCGGCTTTTATACCTGCAAGGCGGAAGCCGACCGTTCTCCCTATATGCGTCCCGGGCATAACTTAAGAAGCTAAGACACTTTGCGCATCATCGCGCGGCGGCGTATAATCGGGTCCGAAAAAAAACGCCCGCGACTTCATGGCCGTTCCGAATGAAACATCCCCTCAGCAGACGAGCCCGCCCCAAGGCGGGGCGCTGGAGCGCGCCGGCGCGCTGTTGCAGCGGCAGGAATATGGTGAGGCGCAGGAGCTCCTGGAGCAATGGCTGCAACCGAACAGGGACGATGCCGGCGCCTGGTGCTATCTCGGCATCGCCCTGCGCCAGCAGTCGCATTTCGCGGCGGGGGTGGCGGCGGCGCGGCGCAGCGTCGAACTGGCGCCCGACAATGCGATTTTTTTGAGTAATCTCGGCAGCGCCCTGCGCCAGTCCGACCGTGCGGAGACCCTCGCGGTTCATGAGCGCGCGGCGCAGATTGCGCCGCAGGATGTCAATATCCGCCTTAACCGTGGCATCGCTTTCAATGAATTCGGGCGGCGGGAGGAAGCGCTGGCCGAATTCGACGCCGCATTGGCCGTGCAACCCGGAAACGCGCGCGTACGCGTGGAGCGCGCGGCGACGCTGCTGCAGATGGGCCGCTACGACGAAGGCCTTGCCGAATACGAATATCGCTGGCAGCGCGGCGACCTCCGCATGCCTGACTATAAGGCGCCGCAGTGGGACGGCGGCGATCTGGCTGGCAAGACGATCCTGCTCTGGGAAGACCAGGGGCTTGGCGATACGATTTTATGCGCGCGTTACTTTAAGATGGTGAAGGATAGGGGCGCGCGCGTGCTGCTCCATTGCCGGCCCGCATTGCACAGGCTCTTCGAAGGCTGCGCGGGCATCGACCGGCTTCTGTCGCCGGGCCCGGTTGGCGAGCGGGTGCATTGTCATTTGCCCGTCATCAGCCTGCCGCGCCTGTTTAGCACGCGCCCCGGCGCGATCCCGCCTCCACCGCAGTTCCGCACATCCGCGCCGCCTGCTGGAGATGTCGCGCGGCTGCTGGCCTTGGGTGCCGACCGGTTCCGGGTCGGTATTATCTGGTCAGGCAGCAAGATATTTCCCAACAACCAGCGGCGCGCCGTGCATGCGTCGCGCTTCCTGCCGCTCGCCGCCATTCCGGGCGTGCAGCTGTTCAGCCTCCAGAAAGATGAGGCGGAAAAGCAGCTGCTCGATGTCGGCGGCGACGGGCTGATCCCGCGCCTGGGCCCTCACCTGAACAGCTTCGCGGAAACGGCGGCAGCGCTTTCAAAACTCGACCTCGTTATCATGACGGACAGCGCAGTTGCGCATCTGGCGGGTTCGATGGGGGTGCCGGTCTGGAACCTGCTGACCTTCACCCCCTACTGGATTTATGGCCGGACAAGCGAGGAGTGCCCTTGGTACCCCTCGATGCGCCTGTTCCGCCAGCCGCGGCCCGGCGACTGGGATAGCGTTTTTAAGGCAGTGGCGGTTGAGCTGGAAAAAGCGGTGCGCGCCAAACGCGCCGGGCGCTAAAAACTCCGCTGTTTGACATAAACAAGATGCCCTGCTATAAGAGCCCACATACCTGAAGATTTTATCGCGCGCGTTTTGCATCTCGAGGAACCGGCCATGTCCCTAAGCCATATCTTCAACGACGATCTGTATAAGGCGACGAAGGAAAACGACATGATCCTGATGGTGCGCAGCGGCACGGTGAGCCAGCGTACTTTCTTTGCGACGAGCTATTACGACTTCGGGCTGCGGCACGTCCTGACCTCGACGCGCGGCGGCGTCAGCGTGACGCCGTTCTCCGAAGTCGACCGTGACGTGCTGGAGACGATGCATGCGAAGCTGACCGATCTCGGCGGCCATCCGCCGCCGCTCCCGGCATCGGAAACGGTCGTGATCGAAAGAAAGCCCAAGGGCCTCGGCCTCTGAACCTGCAGAAAATTCTGTACAGCCAGCGGCGCGATGTTCTACATCAGGCGTGCGGAACTTGTCTGCGGGGTAGTTCTCATGTGTATAGTCTCTGCGGCGATTGCCGCCATCATCATGCTTGCGGCCGCCTTGCCCGCCCGGGCCACGGTGCCCAACGTTGGCGATGCGCGCGCCAAAGCCATCGCCTATCACAATTCCGGCGCTTATATGCGCGAACTGACGAAAGTCGATGCGGCGGCGTTTGATTACATTCGCCGGCGGGCAAAGCGAGTAAACAAGCCCGCCCTCGTGCTCGACATCGATGAGACGTCGCTGTCGAACTGGGCGGAACTGGCTGCGAACGGCCTGATCTTCCGGATGCCGGGACCCTGCGACCAGTTGCCGAAAGGCCCCTGTGGCCTCGTCGCCTGGCAGCAAATGGCGCAGGCGGACGGCATCGCCCCGACCGTGCGCCTCGCCGCGGAAGCGCAGAAAATGGGCGTCACGCTGTTCTTCCTCACCGGACGGCATGAAGCGGTGCGCGAGGCCACCGCCGAAAACCTGCGCCGCGCCGGCTACGCGAACTGGAAAGAACTGATCCTGCGTCCTGATGGGGCGGAGACGCGTTCCGCCGCCGACTACAAGGCGCCCCAGCGCGCGCGGATCGAAGCCGAAGGCTATACGATCATCGCCAACATCGGCGACCAGCCCAGCGATTTGGCCGGCGGCCATGCCGAGCGTACTTTCTTGCTGCCGGATCCGTTTTACCGGATTCCGTGACCTTTTTTATCCCTTCTCCTTGAATCACCTGACTAAATCTTCCGCCATTTGACAAGGGCCGCGACAGGCATATCATCCGGGTTATTACAGTCAGGAGTACGGAACATGCCTTTTACGATTATCGCCACAGCCATCATCATATTGCTTGCGCTCTCGGGGCTGCGCGTCGCGCAGGAATACGAGCGCGCCGTCGTGTTCCGCCTCGGCCGTTACAGGAAGATCTGCGGGCCCGGCATCTATTGGCTGATCCCGCTCGGCATCGAGTGGCAGACGAAGGTGGATCTGCGCACGAAGACGGTCGCCGTCGAGCAGCAGGAAAGCATCACCAAGGACAGCGTCACCGTCAAGATCAGCGCTGTGCTGTGGTACCGCATCGCCGACCCGCAAAAGGCGATCATTGCGGTCGAGCATTACAAGGACGCCGTCTACCAGGTGGCGCTGACGAGCCTGCGCAACATCATCGGCCAGCATGTGCTGGACGAGGTGCTGAAGGAGCGCGACACGATCAACATGACGCTGCAGAAGATCGTCGACGATGCGACCGAGGCCTGGGGCGTCAAGATCGGCATGGTCGAAATGAAGGATGTCGAAATCCCAGCCTCGATGCAGCGCGTCATGGCAATGGAGGCCGAAGCCGTGCGCGAGAAACGTGCGCGCATCATCAAGGCGCAGGCGGAGCTGGAAGCCTCGCGGCAGCTGGCGGACGCTTCTAAAATTATCGCCGCCGATCCGCTGGCGCTCGAGCTGCGCCGCATGCAGATGGTGACCGAAGTGGGCGCCGACAAGAACACGACGACGATCGTGCTCATGCCCTCGGACATGATCTCAATGTCCCGGGACTTGTCGAACTATCTGCACCGACTGAAGGCGGCATAAAACAGCGGCTATTTTGACCTTCCTTTCCGTAAAATTATTAGTTATAAGGAAAATGAAACCTGGAGGGACCCGCACCATGGACGACAAAATGAAACAGCTGACGGTCAAGCTGCTGAAGGACTGGATGGCCTCGACCAATCCCGACGAGCCCTTCCTGGCACGCGGCAGCAAAGCCGTCACCCCGCGCGAATATGTCGCCGAAGTCGAAAATGAGACGCCGGAAGGTAAGGAATTCCTGAAGTTCATGGAAGATTCGGCCCAACGTTACAAAACGCCGCTCGAGAAGTTCCTGAAAGACAGCATTCGCCCGAACCCGCCCAAGCCATAAGCCTTTCGATCCTTCGAACGTCCCAAACCCGACTTGCATGTAGATTATGTAAAATATTTTCCGACTGCCCCGCCCCGGATGATGTGCTATAAGCTTCCGACCTAACGGAACAAGGGGCTGACGAGAGCGAATGGCCAAGCCGCGCCATAATATTCTTATTTTGAACGGGCCGAACCTGAACATGCTGGGCATCAGGGAACCCGAGGTCTATGGGCTGCAGACCCTCACCGATATCGCCAACGACTGCCAGGAATATGCGGACGAGCTGGGCTTTGACGTCGACTTCCGCCAGACCAATGCGGAAGGCGAGCTGGTGACGATCATCCAGCAGGCGCGCGGCAATCATGCGGCCCTGATCATTAATGCGGGGGCCTATACCCATACCTCCATCGCCATTCACGATGCGCTCAAAATCCTCGAAGTCCCTGTGATTGAAGTGCATTTGAGCAACCCGATGGCCCGCGAAGCGTTCCGGCATACATCATACATATCCCCGGTCGCCAAAGGCACGATCTGCGGGTTCGGCGGCCATGGTTACATCCTGGCCCTGAACGCGGTGCGCTCCCTGCTTGATGAAGGATAAGCAATGACGAATACGAAGAAACTGGAGAGGAACAACCCGATGCCCCCCATGACTATCGACCATGAGGCGATACGGAAACTGGCCGGACTCTTGAACGAAACGGGCCTGACCGAGATCGAAATCACCGAAGGCGACAAGAGCCTGCGCGTCTCGAAATCCGTGACCGTGCACCATGTCGCCGGTACCGGCCATATGCCGGCCCTCCCCGCGGCCGCTACCGCCGCCGCCGCCACGGGCGGCACCGTCAGCGCAATTTCGCCCGAAAGCCACCCCGGCGCCGTCAAATCGCCCATGGTGGGCACGATCTACCTGCAATCCGAGCCGGGCGCGCCGAAATTCATCTCGAAGGGCCAGAAGGTCAAGCCGGGCGACACGCTCTGCATCATCGAGGCTATGAAGGTCATGAACCCGATCAAGGCCGAAAAAGGCGGCACCGTCGCCGATATCCTCGTCGACGACTCCCAGCCGGTGGAATTCGGGCAGGTGATTGCGATTATCGAGTAAGGGTAAGTACCCTCAACCTAGCCTTCTCCCAGAGGGAGAAGGGACTTACGGCGCGCTTCGCGCGAAGATTATAAATTATTTCTCTTTCGCGTTAGCGAAAGCCTTCAGTCCCCTCTCCCTTTGGGAGAGGGTTAGGGTGAGGGTACTTCGGAGGGTATAGGAAGCCATGTTCAAAAAAATCCTGATCGCCAACCGCGGCGAAATCGCGCTTCGCGTCGTGCGCGCCTGTAAGGAGATGGGCATCGAGACGGTCGTCGTCCATTCGACCGCCGACGCCAACGGCATGGCCGTGCGCATGGCGAACGAGAGCGTCTGCATCGGCCCGCCCCCGTCGCGCCAAAGCTACCTGAACATCCCCGCCATCCTGACCGCGGCCTCGCTCACCGGCGCGGATGCGATCCACCCCGGCATCGGCTTCCTGGCCGAGAACGAGGAATTCGCGCGCATGGTGGAAGAACACGGCTTCACCTTCATCGGCCCGACGCCCGAGCATATCGCCAGCATGGGCGATAAGGCGGTCGCGAAGGATACGGTCAAGGCGCTGGGCCTGCCGCTGATTCCGGGCTCGCCCGGCATCGTGAAGGATGCCGACGAGGGCTTGAGCCTCGCCAAAGACATCGGCTTTCCCGTCCTGATCAAGGCGGTCGCGGGCGGCGGTGGCAAGGGCATGAAGGTCGCGCGCTCGGAAGAGGAATTCCGCTCCTGCTTCACCATGGCCTCGTCGGAGGCCAAAGCCGCTTTCGGCAACGGCGACGTCTACATGGAAAAATACCTGTCGAACCCGCGCCATATCGAGATCCAGCTGCTGGGCGACACGCACGGCAACGCAGTGCACTTGGGCGAGCGCGACTGCTCCATCCAGCGCCGCCACCAGAAGGTGATCGAGGAAGGTCCCTCGCCCATCCTGACGCCGGAGCAGCGCAAATACGTGGGCGGCATCGCCGCCGACTGCGCGCGGAAAATGGGCTATCGCGGCGTGGGCACTATGGAATTCCTGTTCGAGGACGGCAAATTCTACTTCCTCGAGATGAACACGCGCCTGCAGGTCGAGCACCCGATTACCGAAATGATCACCGGCGTCGACCTCGTGCGCGAGCAGATCATGGTCGCGGCCGGCAACAAGCTGCCGTTCAAACAGGAAGACATCAAGTTCAACGGCCATGCCTTTGAATGCCGCATCAACGCCGAGAACCCCGATACGTTCCTCCCCTCACCCGGAAAAATTACGCGTTTCCACGCGCCCGGGGGCTTAGGCGTGCGCATGGACAGCGCGATTTACGAGGGCTATACTGTGCCACCCACCTATGACAGCCTGGTGGCAAAGCTTATCGTCCACGCGAAGACGCGGGAAGAAGGCCTGATGCGGGTGCAGCGCGCGCTCGAGGAAACGATCATCGAGGGGATACAGACCAACATCCCCTTGCACGAGCGCATCATTCAGGAGCCGGATTTCCGCGCCGGAAAGTTCAATATCCATTGGCTCGAAAAAACGCTCGCACGTCAGAAAGAGGAAGCCAAGAAAGCCGCTTCGTAAAGCGCGCAGCTCTGCTCTGCTGCTTCGCGCTGCTTGCGTCAATCGCCGCCTTCGCGAAGGCGCCGGATAAGTACATCTACGATCCGGCCCATACGCAGATCCTTTTCTCTGTCGACCATCTCGGCTTCTCGCATCCCCACGGGCGCTTCGACAGATTCAAGGGTGGCTTCATCTTCGACCCCGCGCACCCTGAAGCCTCGGCGGTCCAGATATCCATCGAAGCCGACAGCATCGACATGGCGAGCAAGGACTGGGAACGGATGCTGAAAGGAAGCAACTTCCTCAACACGGCTAAATATCCCGTCATCGTCTTCAAAAGCACGAAGATCGAAAAGACCGGCGACAGGACCGGACGCATGACGGGAGACCTGACCATTCTCAATGTCACGAAACCCGTGACGCTGAATGTGACTTATAACAAGTCGGGCATCCACCCGTATAACAAGAATTACATCGCCGGCTTTTCCGCCGTGACGAAGATCAACCGTTCCGATTTTGGCATGACCTGGGGCCTTCCCGGCATTGGCGACGAGGTGAATATCGACCTCCAGGTCGAGGGCATTCGACAGGATTTCGAGGACATTAGAAAGTAAATCGCATGTTGTTCAAAAATACCCAGGACCGTTTCGGCGCCGTTTCCAAGACCTTTCACTGGGTCATCGCCATCGACTTTATCTGCGTCATGCTGGCGGGCCTCTACCTGGCCGAACTGGCCGACAAGGCGACGGCGCTGCATTACTTCAAGTACCACAAGGAATTCGGGCTGCTGGTGCTGGTTCTCGTCGTGCCGCGGCTCTTATGGCGGCTTTATTCCGCCGTGCCCGATTACGTGGCGAGCCTGCGCACCTGGGAAAAGCGCCTGGCCGGCGCCGTCCATTTCCTGCTCTATTGCTGCATGTTCTTCATGCCGCTGTCGGGCTGGATTTTCTCGTCGGCGGCGGGCCGTCCGGTCGATTTCTTCGGCTACACGCTGCCGAACCTCACGCAGGACAAGGCGCTCGGCCATTTCTTCCATGCGGCGCACCAGGTCGTGGGCTGGTCGCTGTTGGGCATCGTCGGCCTGCATGTCGCGGGCGCGCTCAAGCACCATTTCATCGACCATGATATTACGCTCAGGCGGATGCTGCCATTCGGCGTGAAAGATACCGGGGAGGATAAACCATGAAGAGTTACCTAGCATCGCTCGCCGCCGCCGGCCTGATCGTCCTGTCCGTCGCGGCCCATGCTGCGGACGACAAGGGCGCGCCCGCGCCTGTTGCCACACCGGCGCCCGCCGAAAAGCCGCTGACCGCCGCCGACCAGCTCACCGCCTCGGCAGGCGCCACGAAGTGGGATGTCATCCTGGACAAAAGCGCCATCACCTTCCACGGCAAGCAGATGGGCAACGATTTCGACGGCGTCATTCCGAAATTCAAGGCCGACATCAGCTTTGACGAAAACCATCTCGACACGTCGAAAGCGACCGTCGACATCGACATCACCAGCATCGACGCCAAGGACCCGGAGCGCAATAAGAGCATCAAGGGATCGGACTGGTTCGACACGGACCGCTTCCCGACCGCCCGATTCGAAACGACCAAGTTCACCAAGACCGGCGACGACGCCTTTACCGCCGACGGCAATCTGACAATTCACGGTATTACCGTGCCGATCCAGCTTCCATTCAAGCTGGCGCATGAGGCGGTGGGCTTCGGACAGGACCGCGTCATTATGACCGGGACAGTCACGCTGGACCGCTCGAAATTCCAATTAGGAACAGGGGATTGGGCCGACCCCACCGTTATTGCAAATGAAGTGCCCGTCGACGTCAAAATAACCGCGACCGCCGCCACGTCAAACTCCTCCGCCCCGCCTCAGGCACCTGCAGGTAACAAGCCCGCAAGCCCCTGATTTTAATTTTGGAATTTGCCCTTTTTACGTTAGATTCAACGTAATGAGAACGTTGTATCATCTGTGGCTGCATCCCTCTTCCCGGAAGGTGCGCATCGCGCTTGCGGAAAAGAAGCTCGACTTCGACCTGAAGATCGAAAAGGTCTGGGAACGGCGCACGGAGTTCCTTGCTATCAACCCGGCAGGGGATGTGCCGGTGCTGATCGAGCCGGACGGCACGATCCTGACCGACAGCCAGGTGATTTCCGAATATTTGAACGAGGTATACAATTCGATCGACCTGATGGGCCGCGACCCCCTTCAGAGGGCGGAAACAAGGCGCCTCGTCGCATGGTTCGACCAGAAGTTCAATGCCGAGGTGACCGAAAACCTGGTCGGCGAGAAGATGATGAAGCGCTTCCTTAAAATGGGCGAACCCCATGGCCCCAGCATCCGCGCGGGCCACGCGAACATCCATTACCATCTCGACTATATCGGCTTTTTGACCGAGCGCCGCCGCTGGCTGGCGGGCGACGACATCTCCATCGCCGACGTGACCGCCGCAGCCCACCTCTCGGCCATCGACTATATCGGCGATGTGCCTTGGGACGAACACAAGGCGGCCAAGGACTGGTACGCGCGCATCAAATCGCGTCCTTCTTTCAAGCCGCTGCTCGAGGACGTCATTCCCGGCTTTTCGCCACCCAGCCATTACCAGGACCTGGACTTTTAAAGAAGATGGACGGGCGGTCGATGACGGAAACAAAGCACACGATCGAGCCTGTTCAGCGCGACAAGAAGCTTTTCTGCTTCGGCTACGGTTATACCGCGAGCTTCCTGTCCGACCGGCTGAAGAAATTCGGCTGGAAGGCCGCGGGCACCACGACCGACCCCGAGAAAAAAGTGTTTTTGAAGCAGGCCGGCGTCGAGGCCATGCTCTACGACAACAACCGCACCATCATGGACCCGTACCAGACCTTCAAGGACGTGACCCATGTGCTGCTGTGCATCCCGCCCGGCGCGGACGGCGACCCGGTCGTGGACGTGCATGGCTCGGACCTAGCCAAGATGCCGAATATCGAATGGGTGGGATATCTCTCCACCACCGCCGTCTATGGCAACCAGGACGGCAACTGGGTCGATGAAATGACGCAGCCCGAGCCTGAAAGCCGACGCGGCGCCCTGCGCCTGCGCGCCGAGCAGCAATGGCAGTTCCTGCACCTCAACGAAGGATTGCCGCTGCATGTCTTTCGCCTGTCTGGCATTTACGGTCCGGGACGCTCGGCGATCGATTCAGTGCGCACCGGCACCGCGCGCCGCATCGACAAGCCGAACCATGTCTTCAACCGCGTGCATGTCGAAGATATCGTGCAGACGCTCGTCGCCTCGATGAACAAGCCGAACCCGGGCGCGATTTACAATGTGTCGGATGACTTCCCCTCACCCAGTCATGAAGTGGTTTCGTTTGCCTGCAACCTCATCGGCATCGACCCGCCCCCGCTCATTCCTTTCGACCAGGCCGAAATGGCGCCTATCGTGCGCAGCTTTTACAAAGACAACAAGCGCGTGAAGAACGACCGCATCAAGGCCGAGCTCGGCGTCGACCTGCTCTATCCCGATTATCACTCGGGCCTGCAGGCCTGCATGGACGTCGAAGACCAGACCGCCGCGCTGCTGCGCTTCGAGCAGACGGACGCGTCGACGGGGTAGCGCTGGATGGCTTCGGGCCATGAGTTGACACCGATGCTCAGCCGGTCGTCAGAACGTGCCGGCGGCCGCCATGTCGATGCAGGCGATAACGAGAAGCATGAAGGACACCAGCACGGCAGCCACCGCATAGCGCGCGTCTGGCGGCGCCCTGCGAGACAGGACGAATGATACGCCAAGACCGTAAATCATCACCAGCAGGCCGCAGGAAATCAGGTTCGCAACGGAGGGCATGACCGTGTCGAAGACGAAGGACAGTCTTTGATCCGTTGTCTGCATTTCAATCTGCGCGGCCAGCCAGCTCAATGCGCAAACCAGTACCGCCATAGACAGGGTCAGCAGTTCCTTGATCCGCTGTCGGCAATTCGACTGCCACAGCGTCAGCAGGGCATAGCAGACCGACAGGCCGAAGGCGACAGCGCTTCCCGACAGTTTGACAAAAGCGGCGGAACCCCCCGCCGCAAAGCAGGCGACGATTGTCAGGAAAAGGGCCAGCGCCGCAAAAAGCACCAGGCTGGCACGGGCGCGCAAGGCATCGGGCAACCGCGCCACCAGCCAGTAAACGCCGTAATAGGCAAGCCCGGGAAGGACCAGCAGCGGCCAGCAGAACCATGACATGGCGCGTGACTGGCCGGCCATGACGACGGTATCCAGTCCCGCGACCGCGACGATGATGCCATAGACCTTGAGCCGCGCGCAGGTTTCGGGGTCGCTCGGCGCGCGGACGCCGATGATGCGAAAGCCCAAGTAGAGCGCGCCGGCGTTGGTGGCGGCGAGCAGAAACGGCCCCCAGATCACCGTGGACATGAGCGTCATGTCCGCCGCCTTCCCGAATACGGCGCCTGCATCGCGCCCGTAAGCTGCCGCCATCACTCCGGCAACAAGGGAGAAGAAAAAAAACGACCATAGCACGAGCAGACGTTCCCACAGCTTCATCTCGACGCCAAGCCGCCGCACGATGATCCAGCCGCCCACGCAGGAGAAGCCGGTGACAAGGAAAAGAAAGCCGCCCAGCGCCGTAGAGAGAAACGGATAAAAGCACAGCAGCCACAGGGCCGACAGCGCCGCCGTATTGCGCATGAACTTCGGTTCATCCTGCATTCCTCCCGGGTTCGCCACGCCCATGAAATAACGCGTCGCCATCGTCATTATCATGATCAGGCCGGGAAAGATGATCGCGAGGGCGGCTGCCCCTGCGAGACCACCGGGATAAGGCGCGACCGCCGTTGCAGCGGGGATTGGCGCGGGAAACATCATTTGCGGATTGTAGGGATAAGGCGGCGGGTAATGCATCCCGTGCCCACGGCACCAGGTGCAGTCGAACGCCTGCGCGAAAGCCGGAACCACCGATGAAAAGAAAAACAAAGCGCCGAGAAGGAGCCTGAACATCTTGTGCCTCACTGTGCCTGCAGCCGCTCCCTTGCGTGGAAAGCTGGCCATGTTTTTGATGATTACCTTTCATTATAACAGCGCGCGGTTAAATTGAGGTTAATAGTCATTCGCAACTAGAGTGCATGTTTTTCAAGCATTTATATGTAGCACGCGCCTCCAAATGAAAACCGGCCCCGCTCGCCGTTTTCGCAAGCGGGGCCGGTTTTTTAAAGCGCGATTAGTGCGACAGATCGTTCGCCAGATTGACAGCGTCGAGAATGGTGCGCGTGGTCCTGTCCATCACGTAGACGTTGCCGCCGGTCTGGACGTAGACCGCGTTCGGCGGCGGCGGGGCAACGGCGACGACGGTGGGCGCCAGGACTTCATACTGGACGCCGACCGGGATCACCGCGCCGACGGCATACAGACGGCCGGGCGGCACGCAGTGGTGATGATGCTTCGCAAGGCCCGGCGGGCAGATTTTGTGGTGATGCTCGAAGTACACGCGGAACTGTTCGCGGTCATGTTCGGCCACCGTGAAATGCCCATGATGATGATGATCGTCGTGATGCTCGTAACGATCGTGATCATGATCGTGATGATCATGATGATGCTCTTCGCCGGCCCAGTCATGATCGTCGTCGCCGTGATCGTGGCTCCAGTGGCCGCCATGATCGGACCAGTCAGGCGGATCGGCCTTGACCGGCGTCGAGACCGCGACGGCGCCGGCGATGATGGCGGCGATCGCCACGTTGAGCAGCAATTGTTTTTTCATTCTAGACTTTCCCTTTGTGAACTGATTTTCAGAAAACTCTTCGTTCCCCCGAACGAACTCAACGTTCACCCAATTCGGGGTAAAAAGCAATCGGTGAATAAATGACATGGGAAGGGAACTAAAGCGCGTCAGCCCGCGGGCTCGAGCTCCTTCTTCGCCGGCGGCTGGCCGGCATTGAGGTTGCGCGCCTCGGGCACCTTGTCGGGCAGGAGGACGGTCACGATGGTGCCGACGCCGACTTCGCTGTCGATGTCGAGCGTGCCGCCGTGGAGCTCGATCAGATCTTTCGTAATCGCAAGGCCAAGCCCCGAACCTTCGTGGTTGCGCGTGAATTCGGACGAGACCTGTTCGAAGGGCAGCGTCACGACGTCGAGCTTGTCTTTCGGGATGCCGACGCCCGTATCCGATACGACGATGGCGACGCCGCCCAGCTCGCGGAAGCAGCGGATTTCGACCGCCCCGCCCGCCTTGGTGAATTTGACGGCGTTCGACATGAGGTTCAGCAAAATCTGCATGAACGCGCGGCGGTCGGCCATGATGTGGACATCGTCCGGGATATCGTCGGCGACCAGCTTCACCTGCGCCTCGTGCGCGCGCCCTTCGACCATATGGATGGCGAGACGGATGATCTTGCCGACGTTGAGTTCTTCCACATAGAGCTCGTACTTGCCGACCTCGATCTTTGACATGTCGAGAATGTCGTTGATGAGGTCGAGCAGGTGCTCGCCCGCGCGGTGAATATCGCCCACATAGCTCAAATATTTCGCATGGCCCTGGATGGGGCCGAACAATTGCCGCTGGATCACTTCGGAGAAGCCGATGATGGCATTCAGCGGCGTGCGCAGTTCATGCGACATGTTGGCGAGGAAGCGCGTCTTGGAGGCATAGGCGCTTTCCGCCGCTTCCTTCGCCTCGCGCAAGGCCCGCTCGTGCAGCGTACGTTCGGTGATATCCTGCATGATGCCGAAGAGCGCGACCACCGCGCCGGTTTTCGGATCGGTCTTGCAGCGGCCTTCCAGTCTGACGTAGCGTATGCCGCCGGTCGGCCGGCGCACCGAGAATTCCAGCGCGTAATCCTTGCGGCGCACCAGGGCCCGCTGGAACACGCGGAACAGCCGGCCCACGTCGCGCTTGAGCAGCATCGCGCTGACGGTGTCGATATTGGGCGTGAATTTTTCCTTCTCGACGCCGAAGACGGCGTAGATCTGGTCGGACCATTCGATGCCGTTCTGGCCGTTTTCCCAGTACCAGTGGCCCATGCGCCCGATTTTCTGCGCTTCCGACAACTGTTCTTCGCGGCGCTTGAGTTCGTTCTCGTGCTGCTTGATCTCGGTCACGTCGCGGCCGACGATGTAGATATGCTCGCCCGCGGCCTTGTGAATCCATTCGATCCAGCGGAAACCGCCGTCCTTGCAGCGCGCGCGGGATTCGAAGTCGATGCGCGTTTCCACGTCCATCGGCGCGTGGATGACCTTCTGCATCAGCTGCAGGATATGGTCGCGCTCTTCAGGATGGATGAGGTCGATGAAGGGGAACATCTTCAGTTCCGGGTCGGTATAGCCGAGCACGCGGTTGAAAGCGAAGTTCACGCGCACAAACGACATATCCCGCCGGTAAACGCCGAGCAGATCGTTCGAGAGGTTGAGGAAGTGGCGCAGCTCGCCGTCGGATTTCGAGATATGGCCGAGGTCGGGCTTTTTCTCGGTTGCCGCGATTTCCTGCTTGTGCTGGTTCTCGGAAATGAAATGCGCGAATTCGCGCGCGGCGACATTGAAGTCGTCGGGCTTGTGGCGCTTCATCTTGTCGTCTGGGTCGAGCCAGATGACGGTGAACTTGCGCCCGCCCGGCGCGTCCACGCGGTCGATGCGCGCCTGCACGACGAGCGGATCGCGCTCCTGCCGCAGCAAGGCGACTTCGTAGAAGCCGGAGTGGATTTCGGTGAGATCAAGCGTCTGGTGGCTGGAATCGAGTGACCGAACGACGCGGATCATCGAGGACAGGGGCCGGTTGAGCAGCACCCCGGAACCCTGGCCCAGCGCCCAGCCCAAAGCGGGGCTGACGAAGACAAGGTCACCCTTCTGGTCCACGACGCAGCGCATCATGTCCTGATCGCTTCGTGGCTGCGCGGATCGGCGCCTATCGGGCATCGAACACGAACTCCCAACCTGAAATGTCACCCTCCATCTCACCATAATTCAAAACGCGGAATCTGTACAGCAAAGCGGAATATCCGCCTGAAGTTATCCACAGATGTTTTCTTGGCTTTCCCGTTGATTCCGTCATTCCCGCGAAAGCGGGAATCCCGTTGGCATCCAAGGCGCTGCGAGGCCCATGGGGATCCCCGCTTTCGCGGGGATGACGACTTAGGTGACAAGCGCAACCCCGCTCCTACATCCTGCGCGTCTCATGCGCATTATGTAAATTTAAAATCTGTGGCAGCGCATTGACCCGCCCCAGTGCTTATGTTAACAAAGCAGCAGTCCAAAACACATTCTTCGAAAGGGATACACAATGGGATTCCTTCCCCCGCAGGCAAAGCTCGCGCTCGTCTTCGCCAAAATGGCGCGCGACCATGGTCCGAAAATTCTGCACTCGAACAATCCGCATCTTCTGGCGCAGGACCTGAGCAACGCGATGACGACGCAGAAGGATATCCTGTCCGACCCGAAAAAAGGCATGGTCATGACCTCCTATGACGTGCTGCCCGTCATTCTCGAAGTCAAAATCCTCTCGCTTGCCGTCGCCAAGAAACTCGGCATCGACACCAAGGGCAAGCCCATGATCAACATCATGGAAGAGATCATCGCGGTGGAAGAAGCCGCCGGCAAAGGCAAATACGTGCAGGGTATCAAGGACTCGCTGGAGTGGACGCGCAAGCTGTTCGCAAACCCCGAGATCCAGGACGTGCTGAAGATGGAGATGACCGAAATCGAGTCCCCCTCCATCTCGGTGAAAGGCGTGACCCGGTTCTTCATGCAGCTGGCCGGCCGCAGCCAGGACGAACTCACGCGCCTTAACGAATTCCTCAAGCGCGCGAAGGAAGTCCAGGAGAAGCAGGACCCGGCGCCGCCCGCACCAAAGGCCGAGACGCCGAAGACAGACGAGCCCAAGGCCCAGCCCCAGGCAAAAGAACCGCCGAAGCCCGACGCACCGAAAGCCTGACCTCAACATGGCTTTTATCCTGCTGCGGGACGAAGACGGGGATGATTTCCTGTGCAATACGTCCAACATCGCCAGCATCGAACCCGGCGACAATTCCTGCGTGATCCAGGTGCATCGCGGCGTGCGCGTGCGTGAATATGCCGACCAGGGCAAGTCGCGCCTGCAATCCTATTTCCGCCTGAGCGCGAGTAAAGAGTCTCTACGAGACGCCATCGACCTGGCGGACGAAATCGCGCTCGCCGACCGCAACGCGAAAACGCTGGATTTGCGCTCCCGCTGCCCCGCCCCGGTCAAAAAAGAGCCTTTCAACCCGGCGCGCGGCTGGTAAACTTTTCAAAGGAACAAATATCATGTCCAAGATCACCGGTTTCTTCGAGGAAAAAAATGTCGGTCCCGAGGCGCGCCGCCTGGCTTTCTGCTTCAACCTCTCCGCGCGCATGAACAGCGACGACGGAAATCCGCTGACGCACGCCGAGGACCTGTTCACCGCCTCGACCGGCTTGGCCGCTATTCCACGATTCAACGATGACGAGAACAAGTTCCTCAGGATGCAGCTGGCGGAAACCGCCGCCATCCTCAACCATGGCAATCTCGATTCCATCGCCGATCTCGAGGAAGCGACCGACGTGCTGCGCGGCCATGCCAAGCGCATGGGCCTGATCCGCTGACGCGATGCGCCGGTACGTCAATCCCGTTTTCCAAGAAGACTTCGCCGACATTGGCATCCTAAAAAGGCCGGAAGGCTATTATGCCTATGCCTCACAAGGAATGACGGCGAACGGCATGCAGAATATCCAGCAGCTGTTCTCGCCCGACCTCGTGCATTGGACGCGTGGGCCGGATGCCCTGCCCGTCAAGGCGTCCTGGGCCACTGAGCAGGATTATTGGGCGCCCGACGTCATGGAAGTTGCGCCCGGCGATTACCGCATGTTCTTCAATGCCAAGGTCCACGGCAGCGGCCAAGGCATCGGCGTCGCTACCGCGTCGCAGCCGCAAGGGCCTTTCACCGTGCAGGGCGGTCCGCTGGTCCACGGCGACAAATACGTGAATATCGACGCAAAAGCCTTCCGGAATCCGGTGGACGGGAAGTGGTACCTGCTTTGGGGTTCCTGCTATGAGCCGATCAAAATCCAGGAACTGCGCGATGACCTGATGGGCTTCAAAAATCCTGAAGCTGCGCCCATCAACCTGCTGACGCCTGACCCAGCGAACAAATGGACGGCGCTTTACGAAGCGGCATGGATGACCGCGCGCAAGGACGAGGCGACCGGCAAAACCTTTTTCTACCTTTACACTTCAGGTCCCGACGCCTTCGGCGATGACAGCTATACGGTGCAGGTGGCCCGGTCGGAAGAAGGACCTTTGTCGGGCTTCGTGACGCTGGCGCAGGCGACGGGGCGCGCCGACAGCATCATTTATGCCGGCAACGCGCAGTTCGTGAACCCCGGCGCTTCCGCCATCACGGTGGACGGCGCGGGAAACGAATGGCTGGTCAGCCATGCGTCGCTGCGCAGCGACGTGCCGGATTACGCGGAACTGCGCCGGACGCCGGATCAGCTGTGGCAGCGCCTGCGGCATTTGCGCCGCGTGATGATCATCGACCCTATTCGCTATGAAGCCGGCTGGCCTAGCGTCGGCAACGGAACGCCTTCAACGGATCCGCAACCCGCGCCCGCGGCATCTCTGCGTGAGCAGCCGCCGCGACATACGCTTTGACGTTTTAGCCCGGCTTGGGCGCGCGCAGGGAAGAGAGCAGCGCGCCGAATTCCTTGGCCGGGCGCTGCGGGGCGGCTCCGTCCGCTTCCTTACAGGCGACATAGCGGGCAGGCGTGACGATCGGAATATAATGGCCGATGCCATGGACTTCTTTGAGCGTCAGCAGGTCCTTGTCGCCGGAGACGACGCGGTCGGCGCGCGCGGCGACGGCGAGGTCGAGAAATTTATTATCATCCTTGTCGCGGCAGGCATCGATATTATGCGCGGCTTCCACCACTGTCACGGAATTGACGAAAGCGTTGAACGCAAGATCGCCAAGGTCAGGGTCGATGAATTCCCGCAGCTTGGGGCTCGATAATTTTCGACGCAACTCCGCGATGGTTTCGGGCGACTGGACGACGATATCGTTTTCGAAGGCGGCGACCGCCGCGGCGCCCGCCGACCCGCGCGGCGAAATGAGCGAAGAAAGAACCAGGTTAGTATCGAGGACGGTAATTTCCTTGTCCTCATCCATCATCAGTCCCCATGCATGATTTCAGCGACAAGCGCTTCGCGCTCGGCGTCACTCAGGCCCTTGGCCTTCAACTGCCGGTCGAACTCGTCCATGATCTCCTGCCAGATCTTCGCTTTTTCCTGCGGCGTCTTCGCCGCCTGGATGCGCTTTTCCCATTGCTTCTTTTCTTCGGGTTTCATCGGAGCCTTTCTGCTGGCTTAGTCATATTGTCCCACAGCAATATTAAAGGACCATGAAGCAGGATTTCATAGCCATTTCAATATCTTATTTTTGAGGAGCGCCGGAAAACCCGGTCTTTACGCGGCAAATCGCGCTTGCAGCGCCTGCCGCCGCCACAGGCGGCGGACGACGAACAGCGCGCGTTCACGGCGAGGCAGAAGGCTGGATAGACCACGGGTGGTGAGCGACCAATGCGTGATTGCGGCGATGGAGAGGCCCGCTTGGCGTTCGCGATTAAGACGCCATGAACTCGCAGAAAAATATCAATGCACCGCCACGTCATCCGCCAGCAGCGCGGCACCGGTGTATTGAAGCTCGGCGGCTTCGAGGCGGCGGATTTCGTCGCGCAGGCGGGCGGCTTCCTCGAACTCGAGGTTGGCGGCGGCCTGCTTCATGCGTTTTTCGAGGCCGGAGATATAGGACTTCAGGTCCTTGCCGACGAGGTGCTTCGTTTCGTCGTCGCCGGTCTTGACCGTGACATGGTCGCCCTTCTCGAACACGCTTTGGAGCAGGTCGGAGATTTTCTTCTTCACGCTGGCGGGCGTGATGCCGTGCTCGGCATTGTATTTCTTCTGCTTCTCGCGCCGGCGCGCGGTTTCGTCCATGGCCTGCGTCATGCTGCCGGTGATCTTGTCGGCATAGAGGATCGCGCGCGCTTCCACGTTGCGGGCGGCGCGGCCGATGGTCTGGATCAGCGAGGTGCGGCTGCGCAAGTAGCCTTCCTTGTCGGCGTCGAGGATCGCGACCAGCGCGCACTCGGGAATGTCGAGCCCCTCGCGCAGAAGGTTGATTCCGATGAGCACATCGAAAACGCCCAGGCGCAGGTCGCGGATGATCTCGATGCGCTCCAGCGTCTCGACGTCGGAATGCATATAGCGCACCTTGATGCCGGTTTCGGTCATATATTCGGTGAGGTCTTCGGCCATGCGCTTGGTCAGCGTCGTGACCAGCACGCGGCCGCCTTTGGCGATGACGAGGCGGCATTCGGCCAGCAGGTCGTCGACCTGTTTTTCGGCCGGGCGGACGATGACGTCGGGATCGGTGAGGCCCGTCGGGCGCACGACCTGTTCGGCGAAGACGCCGCCGGTCTGCTTGAGTTCCCACTCGCCGGGCGTGGCGGAGACGAAGACGGTCTGCGGGCGCATCTGGTTCCATTCATCAAACATCAGCGGCCTGTTGTCGACGCAGGCCGGCAGGCGGAAACCGTATTCGGCCAGGATGGATTTGCGCGCGCGGTCGCCCTTGAACATGCCGTGCAGCTGCGGGACCATGACGTGGCTTTCGTCGACGATCAGCAGCGCGTCGTCAGGCAGGTATTCGAACAGCGTCGGCGGCGGCTCGCCGGGCTTGCGTCCGGTGAGGTAGCGCGAATAGTTTTCGATGCCGGGGCAGACGCCGGTCGCCTCCATCATTTCGATATCAAAAGCGGTGCGCTGGGCGAGGCGCTGCTCTTCGAGCAGTTTGCCCTGGCTGCGGAATTCCTCGAGCCGCGCGTGGAGGTCGACCTTGATCTGCTTGAGCGCCTGCTGCAGCGTCGGCCGCGGCGTCACATAGTGGCTGTTGGCGAAGATGCGCACGCTGTCGAACACCTGCGATTTTTCGCCGGTCAGCGCATCGACCTCGGAGATGGATTCGATCTCGTCGCCGAACATCGAGAAGCGCCAGGCATGGTCGGCCAGGTGGGCCGGGAAAAGTTCGACCACATCGCCGCGCACGCGGAAGGCGCCACGCTGGAAGTCGATGTCGTTGCGTACATATTGCAGCTCGACGAATTTGCGGATCAGCTCGTTGCGCTCGATCCGCTCGCCCGCCTTGATCTCGAAGGACATGCGCTGATAGGTTTCCACGTCGCCCATACCATATATGCAGGACACAGAGGCAACAACGATCGTATCGCGCCGCTCCAGCAGCGCGCGCGTGGCGGCGTGGCGCAGGCGGTCGATCTGCTCGTTGATGGCGGAATCTTTTTCGATGAAAGTGTCGGTCCGCGGCACATAGGCTTCCGGCTGGTAGTAATCGTAATAGGACACGAAGTATTCGACCGCGTTATGCGGGAAGAATTCCTTCATCTCGCCGTAGAGCTGCGCCGCCAGCGTCTTGTTGGGCGCAAGGATCAGGGTCGGGCGCTGCAGCCGCGCGATGACCTGCGCGGCGGTGAACGTCTTGCCCGAGCCCGTGACGCCCAGGAGCACCTGGTTCTTTTCCATGCGGGTCAACCCCGTCACGAGTTCTTCGATCGCCGTGGGCTGGTCGCCTGCGGGCTGGAACTCGGTCACGAGCTGGAACGGGACGCCGATCAGGCCGTTTTGGGGTTTTTCTTCTGCCTTTGCCATGCGCCAATTATGTAGGGTTTTAAGGCGTCAGATCAATGCTTGTGGTGCCTGGAATGGCTGGCGCGGATCGGGGCCTTCTTGATGGGATGGCAGGGCCAGGTATCGTTCATCGCCAGGGGTACGATGGCCGAGGCCAGGGCGTCGTGCTGCGGGTGGCTTTTGAGGTACTTCATGACCGCTACGCCCGCGTCCTCGATGGTAATGGTATCGGGCAGGCAGAAATCGATGACCGGCTGGGTCCCGAAGGACTGCATCAGGATATGGTAATCAAGCACGCCCGCGATGTAGTTGAGGCAGCCCGCGATCTGTTCTTTCTTGTCCGACGTGCAGGCGGCCTCCAGCGAGGCGGTCGAAACGAAGCCGGCTTGCGCGGCGCGCGTGCCGAGGCCGCAAACGAGGACGATCAGCAAGAGAATGGAGGCGGCCTTCGTCATGTCGATCCTTGTGAAAAACAACTATTTCTAGTCCCGTTTTATGGCTAGTTCAATAACCATTATTTAACAGTTTCCTTGCATACTTGGAGGGTGATCGCTATTTGTCATTCAGGAGCCGCGTTTGCGGCGGTTTTTTTATCATTCAGGGGTGTCTTATGAAGAAGTTATTCCCGGCCAAAGCGGCTGCCATGGTCTGCGCCGCGGCTCTTTTTGCAGCGACCGCGCATTACAGCTACGCCGCCGTGTCTGATGACGGCGCGGGCGACGTTAAAAAGCAGGTCGAAGCGGCCATCGCGATGCCGCTCGACATGCAGAAGACGACCGGCATGGGCCTTGCCATCGGCGGTCCGGTCGAGGTCAAGCCGAACGGCGATTATTACGAAGTGACGCTGCCCTCCGTGACGTACCAGCTGCAGGGCATGAAGGCGGAATTCGGCACTATCACGATGAACGTCACGCCCGCGGGCGATCAGTACAAGATGACGATGGCGCTGCCCCCCAGTATCATGGTTTATGACGCGACGCACACCCCCGTCGCCGAAGTCAAGTTCGGCAGCCAGCAGTTCTCCAGCGTCTGGCTGCCCAAGTACCATTCCTTCACGAATATCGACGCGGACTACAAGGACATCTCGATTACGACGGCGAAGGCCGGCGACAAGGTTTCCATCAGCCTCGGCGACTTCAAGACCCTGCTTGATCTCAAAAATGAAAGCGGCGACATCTGGTCCGGCCCCGCCACCTTCGAAATGACCGGCCTGCACCTGGCGGGCGGCTCGAAGGGCGAATTCGACATGACCGTCGACAGCATCAAGGGCGACGCGAGCTACACCAAGCTCAACATGCAGGTGCGCAAGGATGTCGAGGAGAAGACCGCGGCGACCATCCACCAGAATGTCGCGAAAGATCCTGCCGCGAAGCCCGATCCCGCGCAGATGCAGTCGATGTTCACCTCCATCGTGGACAGCCTGCAAAGCTACATCGACGGCATGGGCTCGCAGTTCAAAATCTCGGGCATCGCGATCAAGGTGAACCCGGGCGCGCCGAAGGATGCAAACGCGACGGCTGAAAAGCCGCTCGACATCCGCCTCGGCTCGATTTCCTGGGGCTTCGACCTGGCCGGCCTGCAGCAGGAGAAGGGCAACATCTCGCTCAAGTTCGGCATGGACGGGCTGAATGTGGCGAACATGGACCCCGGCACGGCGAGCATCGTGCCGACCGCTTCGAACCTCGAGGTCCATCTCGACAACCTGCCGTTCCAGGACCTGTCGAAAGGGCTTTCGGGCCTGTTCTCCCAGATCGTCTCGAGCGCGGTCGCCACGCAGAATGTGACCGACCCCGCGCAGAAGACCGCGCTGCAGAACCAGACGCAGGCGCAGGTTGCAGCGGCAATGGCCTCGATCCCGGCCACGCTGCAGACTGCGGGTTCCAAGCTCTCGATCGTCAACACTTTCGCGAAAGCGCCTGATGTCGGCACGACGCTGGACGGCTCCTTCACCGCGAGCGCGGCCTCGCCGGTCATGGCGCAGGGCAGCATCACGCTGCTCATCACCGGCCTCGATGAGCTGGTGGTGAAGCTGCAAAGCCTCGCGCAGGGCGCCGACGCCGACCCGAAACTGATGGGCTGGGCGCAAGGCCTCGGCATGGTCCAGCTGATGGGCCAACTGACCAAGGCGCCCGACGGTCGCAGCCAGCGCACTTACAAGCTGGAGGTGAGCCCGGAAGGCAAGATCATGCTGAACGGCGCCGACTTCAGCAACAGCGTAGGTGCAATGGGTCTGCATGCCCCCGGCGGCGCACCGGCAACGCCGAAAACACCTTGATATTTCAAGGTATAACGAAAAGAAACGGCCCGGTTCTCCGGGCCGTTTTTTTATGCGTGAAAGCCCAGAAAACCCGAAACTTTCATTGCCGCTTTGTCATTTATTATGTAATATATTTGCAGGAATCAGCCCTGATTGTTTAGAATAGAAACAGGACTTTGAAATCGCTTACTTTTTGCCAATGAGGCGGCAAGGACCATGACCGAGACGACACCGGCACAATACGAACAGGAACGCCTCGCGGCCTATGACCGCATTCTCGCGCTTATCCAGAAGAACCTCGACGCCGTTCCCGCACTGCTGACCGTCAGCCTGACGCAGATTTACCCCGAAGACGCGCGCGATGCCGCCACGCGCGAAGTCTGGAACCTCCTGCAAAACGGCATCCGCCATCTGAAAGACGGCGGCCAGATGAACAGCGGCGGATCCTTCGCCGAGGCGGTCGCGAAAGCCAGCTTGCGCAGCTCGCCGATGGCAGCCACGCTGGGCGTCCATCCGCCGAAATACGAAGAGCATTATAACAGCCTCCAGTTCGATTCAGGCACGGCCGAGGCCTATTGGCGCAGCCGCCGACTTCTGGAAGCGGTCGCCGATGACGCGACGAGAAGCCAAGCGGTGATGCGCAACAATCTGGGCTTCAAAAAGCCGCTCGTGGCCGCAGCGCAGGACGTCAGCGACCCCGAACTGAGCGAAGTTTTTGGCGCGGCGCGAAAGACGCCCCCCGGCGGCGAGGATCCGCTGATGGCCGCCGTGCGCCGCCAGACCGTCTTGTCTTTCAACCTGGTCAGCAGCCTGTATGTGCCGCTGGCGACGCAGCTCAAGAGCGACATCGGCGAGCTTTTCGCCTCTCCGCCGCCACCCAAGCCCCTGACCAAGGGACAGTCGTTCGACTTCTGACCGACCCGAAAATCCATCGGCGGCAAATCCTTAAACGATTTTCTTCAGATTCGGCCGCGTAACCGCATTAAATGGTGGTTTTCCGCCAAGGCGCTGTGACATACTGGGCCCGGCGCAATAAGGGGTTTACGCCGCTATGGCACAAGACGCAGATCCTGCTCTGCTGAATTTTTCCGGCGCGTCCGGCCGGGCCTCCCCCTGTTCATCCGTCTTTCATCGCACCCTCCGCCAGAAAAGGAAAATCTCCTCGATGCTGCATCGCATTTCAATTCGCTTCTGCTCTCTGGCCGCAGCCGTCGTGCTGGCGCTGGCCGCCACATCTCCGGCACAGGCGGAGACGAATGCCCAGCTGGTGCAAAAGATGGAACTGATGCAGCAGCAGATGCAGCAGATGCAGGCGCAGTTGAACGACCTCAAGCAGCAGCTGGCGAAACAAACCTCTCCGCAGGAAGCGCAGACTGCGCCCGCCGCAAGCCCGGTCGTGGCGGCGCCGCGGGCCGCGCTGGTTGTCACGGCCGCGCCGACGCCCGCGCCGGAAGCGCAGCCGGCGTCCGGCGTCACCGTTACGAACAAGAACAACATCCGCCTCACGCTGGGCGGCTACGCGGAAGCCGCCGGGATCTGGCGGATGCGCAATGAAACGGCGGATATCGGCTCCAACTGGAACACCGGCATGCCCTTGCCGATCTCGCCGAATTACCACATGACGGAATTCCGCGGCAGCGCGCGCCAGAGCCGCCTGTCGCTGCTGGCGCAGGGAAGCCCCGACGCCACGACCGATCTATCGGCCTATTTCGAGGGCGACTTCCTGGGCGCCGCGCCCACCGCGAATTCCGCCGAGAGCAACAGCTACAACCCGCGCCTGCGCCAGGCATTTGCCGCCTTGGACAAGAAGGACGATGATTTCCATCTGGTGGCGGGACAGGCCTGGAGCCTGATCACGCTGAACAAGAAAGGCATCGCCGCGCGCGGCGAAAATGTTCCGCTCACCATCGACGCGCAGTATGTGCCGGGCTTCACCTGGACGCGCCAGCCCCAGTTGCGCTTCGTCAAGGGCTTCGATAGCGACAAAGTCACGGCCGGCCTGTCGCTGGAAAGCCCGCAGGCGCTCTTGGGCGGCGGCCCGAATACGCCCGCCGGCACGCCCACCTTTACCAATCCCGGCGGATCGGGCTTTGCATCGACGTCGAACTATTCGACCGATGTGGCACCCGATATCGTCGCGAAACTGGCGCTCGATCCCGGCTGGGGACATTATGAACTTTACGGTCTCGCCCGCTTCTTCCGCGACCGGCATTCCAAGGAAAATTCGACCATCACCGGCGGCGGCATCGGCGGCGGGATGATCCTGCCGCTGATCGAGAAGAAACTGGAATTCCAGCTAAGCGGTCTTGCCGGCAGCGGCGTCGGACGCTATGGCTCGGCCCAATTGCCGGATGTGACCTTCAGGCCCGACGGCAGTCTTGCCGCCATCCGCGAGGTCGAGGCGCTGGCCGGGCTTGTCGGGCATCCGACGGATGATTGGGATCTTTATCTTTATGGCGGCACCGAGCGCTCGCAGCGTGAAGCCTTCACGTCCGGGCTCCTCGGCTTTGGCTATGGCAGCCCGCTCTACAACAACAGCGGCTGCGATACCGAGGGCGCGGCCGCCGCAACCTGCGTCGCCAATACCTCCTCCTCCTCACAGGTCGCCATTGGCGCTTGGTGGAAGTTTTATCACGGCAATTACGGGTTGATGCAGACGGGCATCGAAAATTCCTATACGCGGCGCAACACCTTCTCGGGCATCGGCGGCGCGCCGCATACGGACGAGGATGTGGTCATGATGTCGCTGCGGTATTATCCCTTTTAGAATTTGACATAATAAGTTAGGTTCTGCTATAAATAACAGGGCCTCAGCAAGGCCTTCTTCATTTGGGCAGGAACGTCGCATGAAAGATATCCGGGAAAGAACCCTGCGCGAGGTGGTCGGCTACAGCAGCGGCAGTTCGTGGGATGGCACGCATTATCGTTCCATCGAAATCACCTTCCATGACCGCGACAATATCCTCGTCGAAAACGTTTATGAATCGCACCGCGTCCAGGGGTTGTTCTCCCTGAACCAGGTCCGCGACCAGCTGGAAACCGCGCGCGACACACTTTACTTCCGCGAATTCTGTTACGAAATGTCGCAACAGGTGAAGGGCGTTCATCTGGTGAAAGACGCGCACGGCAATAGCGACGGGCTCCTCTTCCCCGCCTCGCCCACGGGCATCGACGCGGAAATCCAGGCCGGCATTTCCGGTGACATGAAATTGGGAAAGCCGCTGCAGATCAAGCCGAAGATGTAAGATTTTCCGGCAGCGAGTAAACGGCGAAAATCCGGAACGGGCCGGGCTCGCTGTTGCTGAATTTTCCCGCTTCCAGAAGTTTCTGCGCCTCGTCGAACGAATTGAACAGGCAATGCCGGTTCGCCGGCATTTTTTTGGCCAGGCTGTTGCAGGACAAGGGCGAGTGTTCGGGATCGGAGGCTGCCGAAAAGGTCACCACATCGTATCCTTCCAGCGTCTTATGCTTTGGGATATGCACGTCGGTCGGAAGGGAATGTTCGCGGTCGACGGTGTACCACATTTTGTCCTCGGCGGCATATTCGCGCTCGAAAACTTCGTAATAGAAGAACCGCGCGCCGGAGAGGTCGATGTCCTTGTCGCGGGCGAGACGGCGGATGATGTCGGGTGAATCGAACAGCCACCAGCCGTTATGCTTCCAGAAGCCGATGTAGTCCGCGAAATTGGCCGAGATGCAGCTGCAGACGGAATAGATATCCTCGACCTTGTCAGTTTTTATAAAATCCGGACGCTTGGCGATTTTCTTCGCCATGTAGCCTGCGGCGATCATGCCGGCGGGCGGCGGCGTCACGCCGGTCATTGCTTTTCGGATTGCCTGTCCAGCACATAGAGGCTGGAGCGGCCCACGAATTCATAGCCGATCTTGCGGTAGATGGAATTCGACACCGGATTACGCGCATCGGCGTAAAGACAGCACATGGTCTTGCCGCTGTCGAGCTGCTGCTGGCTCAGCGCCGCGACGACGGCGGTCGCATAGCCGTGACCGCGCTCTTCGGGCGGCGTATAGACCATGCTGATGCGGGCGACCGTATCGGTGCCCGATACGGCGGCCTGCGCGACGGGCTTTCCCTTCACGTCCCAGACGGCCATGCGTCCGGCCTTGATGATCTCGTCGGCTTTTTTGAGCGCGTCGGTCTCATTGAGCTGTTCGGATTTGGGCAGCGCGTCGGCGGCGAAGGCGCGCATCCAGGCCGCGATGGTCGGGGCTTCATCGGGCTTCGCCAGGCGCATCTTGCCTTCGACCGGCGCCGGATGGAGGACCTTGGTCAGCGAATAAATGATTTGGTCCATGTATTCGACGGATTTCTGGCCTGTCAGATCGCCCCAGGTTTCGGCAAAGGACGAGGCGATGTCGCTGGGGCCCACGATGCCGGGAAAATGCGTATGCTGCTTGAACAGCATTTCGGCCAGCGGCGCGACCTCGTGCTGCGTCGCGCGGCTCAAGACCAGATTGTGCGGGGGCGTCTGGACGGTCGCCATGACAAGGCCTTCGTCATTGGACAGCGTGGCAAACCGGATGTCGCATTTCTCGCCGCGCGCGATTTTCTGCTCGGCGGTGCGGCACAGCGATAGGATGAGATTATGCTCCGCCTCGTGGCGGCGCAGGTAATCGCCGTAACGGGACAAAAAACGCTCAGGATTAGTTTCGAATGCAACCTGCATCATGGATATATTTTTTTCAGGAGAGCAGATAAGCCAGAACGGCGTTGAGCCGCTGCCTGCCTGCCCTTGTCGCAGCGACCCTTGCGCTGGTTTCCTCCAGCAGGCCCTCTTCTTCGAGTACTTTAACGCGTTTCAGGTTAACGATGGCTGAAAAATCTTTGCCGGTTTCCGTAGCGAAGGCGGCAAGATCGATGCCATCCATTAGACGTAATCCCATCATCAGCATTTCGCGTGCGCGCTGATCGGCTGTAATCACTTCCATTTCATGCGCGCCGTGCCCATTCTGGCGGACGCGCTCCATCCATAACTCGGGCGCGCGGTGGGCGCGGGTTGCGCGCTTTTCGTTTTGCAGAGTCAGACGCCCGTGCGCGCCTGGGCCGACGCCGGCGTAATCGCCGTAGCGCCAATAGACGAGGTTATGCCGCGATTCGTCGCCGGGTTTCGCATGATTGGAAATCTCGTAGGCCGGGAGGCCCGTCGCCTCTGTCATCTCCTGCGTGATCTCATAAAGCGTCGCGCCCGCGTCGCCGTCGGGCACTTTCAACTCGCCGCGCGCATGCAGCGTATGGAATTGCGTGCCCTCTTCGATGGTCAGCTGGTACAGCGACAGGTGCCCGCCCGCATATTGCAGCGCCTCGGCGAGTTCCTGCTTCCAGTCGGCGGGCGCCTGGTCAGGCCGCGCGTAAATGAGGTCGAAGGAAAAGCGCGGGAAGATTTTCGCCGCCAGTTTCACCGCCGCGATGCCTTCCGCCGCCGAATGCTGGCGGCCGAGTTTTTTGAGATCCGTGTCGCGCAAGGATTGCACGCCCAGCGAAACGCGGTTGACGCCCGCGGACTTGAAGCCTTCGAGTTTCCCCGCCTCGACCGAAGTCGGGTTTGCTTCCAGCGTAATTTCGGTGCCTTGGGGAATGCCCCAGAGCTCGTCGATGGCGTCGATAACCTTTTCCACCGTTTCCGGTTCCATGAGCGAGGGTGTGCCGCCGCCGAAGAAGACGGATTCGATATGTCGCTCGCCCGTCAGGGTGCGGTAATGCGCAAGTTCTTTCAGGTAAGCGGAAGCCCAGTCCTGATGCTGGATGTTTTCGCGCACGTGGCTGTTGAAGTCGCAATAGGGGCATTTGAACTTGCAGAACGGCCAGTGGATGTAGACGGCGAGTTGTTTTGTTCCCTCTCCCGCGCTTGTCGCGGGGGAGGGTTGGGGAGGGGGATTGTACTGCACCATCGCTTAAATCCCTCTCCCTAACCCTCTCCCGCCATGCGGCGGGAGAGGGAACTGGATTGTACCTAGCTGAAGCATTTCGCCATCATCAGCTTGAAGGCGACGGCGCGGTGGTTGGTGGCGTTCTTTTCGTCCGAGGTCATTTCGCCGTAGGTGCGGGTGTCGCCGTCCGGAACGAAGATGGGGTCGTAGCCGAAGCCCTTGTCGCCCCGCGGCGGCCAGGTGATGGACCCATGGGCATAGCCTTCGACCGTTTCGTAGTGTCCGTCGGGCCAGGCGAGGACGAGACACGACACGAAATGCGCCTTCTTGTCGGGATTGCCAGCCATCAGCGTATGGACCTTTTTCATCGCCATGCCGAAGTCGCGCGGCTTGCCGGGTTCTTCCGCCCAGTCGGCGGAATAGACGCCGGGCGCGCCGTCGAGCGCATCGACGCACATGCCGCTGTCGTCGGCGAGCGCGGGCTTGCCGGTCGCTTTCGCCACCGCCTGCGCCTTGATCAGCGCGTTTTCGATGAAGGTCGTGCCCGTCTCGGGCGGCGCTTCGACGCCGTAATCGGAAGCGGCGGAAAGTTTCTGCACTCGGTCGCCGAAAAGCTCGCGCAGCTCTTTGAGCTTGCCTTTATTGTGCGTCGCGACGACGAGCTCGTCCCCGGTGAATTTGCGCGGAGTTTGTTTTTTCGCGGGTTCCATGACTTATGCCGCCAGCGCCTTTTTCTGGTGCGCGATCAGCTCGCCCACGCCCTTGCGCGCGAGCTTCATGAGGCCCAGGAACTGCTCTTCCGAGAAGGCGCGGTGTTCGGCGGTGCCCTGCACCTCGACGAGGCCGCCCTTGCCGGTGATGACGAAATTGGCGTCTGCCTCGGCGGTCGAATCTTCCGCGTAGTCGAGGTCGAGGACCGGCGTGCCCTGGTAGAGGCCGCAGGAAACGGCGGCCACTTCGTCGACGATGGGGTTTTCCTTTACGGCGCCGATCTTGATCAGGTGCTGGCAGGCCTGCTGCAGCGCGACGTAAGCGCCGGTGATGGCCGCGGTGCGCGTGCCGCCGTCGGCCTGGATGACGTCGCAGTCGAAGATGATCTGGATCTCGCCCAATATTTCGAGGTTCACGACAGCGCGGAGGGCCCGCCCGATAAGACGCTGGATTTCCTGGGTGCGGCCCGACTGCTTGCCGCGCGCGGCCTCGCGGTCGGTGCGGGAGCCGGTCGAGCGCGGCAGCATGCCGTATTCGGCGGTGATCCAGCCCTTGCCCTTGTTCTTCATCCAGGGCGGCACGCGGTCCTCGACGGAGGCGGTGCAGAGCACATGGGTTTCGCCAAAGCGCGCGAGGCAGGAGCCTTCAGCGTGTCTGGAAAAACCGGGCTCAAGGATGATGTTGCGGAGCTGGTCGGCTGCGCGTCCGGAGGGTCTCATCTTCATTATACCTAAGAGTTATGGGCCTTGTTTTACGGGTGCTTCGGGCCGGGCGGACGGGCGCGGGCGATCGCCTTGTCGACTTCACGCACGAAATCCTGCAGGTTGTCGCGGAATTTCTCGAGAATGTCGAAGGGCAGCGTCACGCCGCCTTTCAGCGCATCCGACGCCGTGCTGATATTATCAGATACGTCCTTGAAGACGTTTGTCGAGGAGGCGTTGTCGAACGGCTCGCGGACCGTCGGCGTGGTCGAGGCGTCGCGGTTGCGCTTGGCCAGGCGCTCTTCGCGCGCCTTGGCGCGGCGCTGCTCGGCGGTCAGCCCGTCGTCGGGCGTATTGTCGCTGCTGCTGCGCTCGGCGCGCTTTTCGAAGAAGCTGAAAGTGTCTTCCTCAGTGAACGGACCGCGCTTCATGCGGCCGCCGGCCGCTTCGGTATAGGATTGACCGGATTTGGCATTCTTGCCGGCGGCAAGGTTCTCGAGCCCCTTGTGGCCGTACTGGTCGTAGGTTGCGCGCTTGGCGTCGTCGGTCAGGACGCCTTCGGCCTCGGTCGCGAGCTTGAATTTCTCGTTGGCGGCGTCTTTTTCCGCCTGCGACAGCGGCTTGTGTTTGATGATATCCGGGTGGTTCTTCATCGCGATGCGCTTGTAAGCGGACTGGATATCCGCTTTTGTCGCCTTTTTATCGACGCCCAGTACCTGGTAATAATCCGGCTTATCGCTCATGGCCTTTTTCGCTCTGACTTCGGCTCTTGTTCGCTCTTTTGAGATTCCCGACTATAAGCATTTTTGCTATTATGTCAATGCCTTATGAGAGCCTTGAATTAATTGATTTTTTGACCGATTTCTGCCCTATATTAAGAGCCATGGCGAAACTTGTCCATTTGATAATCTTTGCATTTATCATAGTGCTGGCGCAGTCCGCCGGAGCCGCCGATTTTACCCATAAAATCATCGTCGGAAAGGACGAGCGCAGCTTCTTCGTCCATGTTCCGGATAATGTGAAAGACCGGAGGAATCTCCCCGTCGTCATTGTCATGCATGGTGGCGGCGGCGATGCCGCGGGCGTGCGCCGCCAGACGGGCATGGATGAGGTCGCGGACCGCAACGGCTTTATCGCCGTGTACCCGCAAGGCACGCCGGCCCTTCTCAGCGAAAAAATGCGCACCTGGAACGTCGGTCCCTGTTGCGGCAAAGCCGGGCGCACGCATGTCGACGACGTCGGATTCATCTCGAAGCTGATCGACTTCATGATCGCGAATTACGGCGCGGACCGCACCCGCATCTATGCGACCGGACATTCAAACGGGTCGATGATGAGCTATCGCCTCGCCTGCGAGCTGTCCGACAAGGTCGCCGCCATCGCCGCAAATGCGGGCCAGCGCCTGCAGGCGGATTGCCATCCCTCGCGCCCCGTCGCCGTGTTGCATCTGCACGGTACCGAAGATCCCTGCGCGCTGTATGACGGCGGAGAGAAATGCGGCGGCTGCTATTCGAAGATGCTGGGCTTTTCCTTCGGCAACGACACCTGGACCTGCCGCCCCGTGCGCGACGTGGTGCGCGAACAGGCGCAGATCAACGGCTGCAAGGGTATCACCGATATCGTCTTCACCAAGGGAGCGGTGACCTGCGAGGCCTTCGAAGGCTGCCCGAAGAACGCGCCCGTCGAACTGTGCTCGATCGCGGGCGCGGGGCACATGTGGGCGGGCGCGCATGACCGCGGGCCGCCTGTGTGCGATGCCGAGCCCGACAAGAAAATCTGCAAGACCTACCGCGACGCCGTGGGCCCGCAGAACATGGATATCGATGCCTCGAGCTTCATCTGGGATTTCTTCCGCGACATCCGCCTGCCGGAGAAGAAGACATGATCCGGGAGCTCAACGAACGCGCAAGGCGGATCTTAAAGCTCGTCGTCGATGCCTATGTCGAGACGGGCGAGCCCGTGGGCTCCATGGCGATTTCGCAAAAGCTCGGCATGAAACTGTCGCCCGCCACCATCCGCAGCGCGATGGCGGAACTGGAGGACTTAGGGCTCCTCTATTCGCCCCATACTTCAGCCGGACGGCTGCCGACCGACAGCGGCATGACCGTGTTCGTGGACGGGCTGCTGGAAATCGACGCCCTGTCGCCGGATGAGCGCCGCGCCATCGACGAAAAAATGGCCGCGGTGCGCGGCAATTCGATCACCGATATCATGGAACAGACGAGTGCCTTCCTGTCGGGATTATCTTCCTGCGCGGGACTCGTCTTCGCGCCCAAGACGGAAGATTCGGTCAAGCAAGTGGAATTCGTGCACCTGGGCCCCGGACGCGCACTGGCCGTCCTCGTCACCAGCTCGGGCGTGGTCGAAAACCGCCTGCTCGACGTGCCGCCGGGCGTGACCGCGACGGCGCTGGCGCGCGCCTCCAATTACCTCAATTCGCGCATCACCGAAAAGACCCTGCCGCAAGCCGCCGATTTCGTGACCGCCGAGCTGGCGCGCGACAAAACACAATTGGACGCGCTGACCGCCAAAGTCGTGGCCTCGGGCATCGCGTCGTTGGCGCCGAAGGACGCAGGCGGGCATCTGTTCGTCAAGGGACAGGCGAATTTGCTTGAAGACGTGACCGCGCTCGAGGACCTCGAGCGCATCCGCCTGTTATTCGAGGCGCTGGAGACGAAAGAGACCATGTTGAAGCTCCTCCAGGCGACGACGGCGGCCGACGGGGTCAAGATTTTCATCGGGGCGGAGAACAAGCTGTTCAGCCATTCGGGCTGCAGCCTGATTGTCGCGCCGTATAAAACTCAAGATTCGCGCATCGCGGGAGCGATCGGGGTCATCGGGCCCACGCGCCTCAATTACGGGCGGGTCATTCCCGTCGTGAATTACACGTCGCAGATCATCAGCAGGATTATCGGGTAAAGGCATTTTCATGGGTCAGGGCAGCATATGAGCGATCAGGCAACCAGCGGCTTTTCGCACGAAAAAGCATCGCGCAGCTATATGATAAGCGCGCTCATCCTCGCCGCGCTGATCGCGGCTGCGGGTTTCATCCACTTTACCCTTGCGGCCAAGGAAAAAACCTTGTCGACGACCGCTGCCGCCGCACAGCATGAATTTGCGATGACTCAGCGCGTGGCCCTGCTGACCGCGGAGTTCCAGGTCACGCATGACGAAGCCTTGATTTCGACGCTCAAAGAGGCGGCGACGACCGCGCTCGCCGAGCACGAGGAGGTCAGTCCTTACGTGCTGTCCGCCCTCTCGCACGGGCTTGCCGACCAGGCCGGCATGGAAGCGGGCACCGCGGACAAAAAGGTGCGCGGCCTCGTGAACCTGGCCTTCGCTTTCGCGGGCAACCCTGACGGGGCGGAAGCGAAGGAAGACGCGCAGGGCGTCGCCGACTTCGCGCTGAAGGACGTCGCCGACAGCTGGCAGTCCGCGGTCAACGGCTACATCGCGCAGGCGCAAAAGGAAATCGACCTGCTGTCGAAAATCGGCCTTGGCCTCTATGCCGCCATGCTGGCGCTCGTCTTTTACCAGATGACCTCGCTGGTGGCGCCCGCGATGGCGCATATCAAGGCGCAGCGCGATCACCTCGAGCACATGGGCTCGACCGATATGCTGACCGGTTTTTACAACCGCGCCATGCTGTTCAAGGTCGTTTCCACCCTGATCAGCGGCGCCAAGCGCCATAAGCAGCCGCTGGCGGTGCTTGCCGTCGATATCGACGACTTCAAGATGATCAACGACAAATACGGCCGCGCGGCGGGCGACGCCGCGATCAAGAAAGTAGGCCTCGCGCTCAACGAAGTGCTGCGCACCTCCGACGTGATGGGCCGCGTCGGCGGCCAGGAGTTCGGCGTCTTCCTGCCCTCGACCGACGAATACCGGGCGACCTTCGTGGCCGAAAAGCTGCGCGCCGCGATCGAGAACCTGCAATTCAGCATCAAGGACGCGGTCGTGCTGCTGCGCGTGAGCATCGGCGTGGCCGATCTTCAGCCCAATCACAAATCCACCGACGACATGCTGCGTGCGGCCGAAGCCGCCCTGCAAATCGCGAAGGACGCGGGGCGCAACAAGGTCGCCACGGCAGCAGGCCTTGCAAGTCCCGCGGCCGCGCCTGCTTCTCCCCCGACAGAACCTGTCACCGGACAAACGTAATAGCCCTTATTTTATGTCATTCCGAGCGCAGCGAGGAATCTTTCCCGATTGCGGAAAGAGAAAGGATCCCTCGCTGCGCTCGGGATGACAGTAGAATTTTTAGCTGACGATGAAATCCACCGCGACGCCGACGCCGGGCTTGCTGCCGCCTTCGGTGAAGAAGAAATGCATGGGCACGGACCGGCGGTCGATGAGAGACGCGGCCTCTTCGCTGGTGGCGAGGAAGGGAAAGCCCATGTCGGTGAAATAGCCTTCGTTCTTCAAGAAAACTTTCACCTTGCCGCCCACGATGTTCGCAATCTCGCAGGCAATGTCGGGAATGACAGGATTGTCGCGGATGTATTCGGGCGAAAAGATCTTCTCCGCCGCGCGGAGCAGCAGCTGCGTGTCGAACTTGAAGCAGAAGGCGAAATCTTCGTTGTTGTGCGACAGCTTGACGTAGGTAAGGACAACTTCGTTGGGCAGATTCATGCCCGGGGTTTCCTTGGCCGCGCCCGCGGCGAGGTCCTGCCCGAACATGCGTGTGAAGGTTTCGACGACGGCCTCGCTGACGACTTCGGCAAGCTCGTTGCGGCCCGCGATGTCGGCGATTTTCTTCATAAAGGCCCTCCCCAAGAAAATCTGACCCGTACATGAACCAGAGTACGCCTTAATGTTTAAAAAACAATTCGCCTGTTCCAAAATGCGCGGAAAGCGCGGCGGTAAAATCGCCGGAGTCGGAAAGCAACTTTTCAGCGATTGCAAAACCGCCTTAAAACCCTGCGATTAAAGCATTTTACTGCATGCGCAGGCGCGACTCGCGCAAGCGCATAATCGGTTTCGCCGCAGCTGCGAACAATTCCTACTAGTTCTATGGAAATTATACGGAAATAATTTCGCCTTTTGGGTGTCCCTTGTAATGGCAGGATTTCGCTCATGAATTCGGTGCAAAATTACAAAATTCCCCGTTTTTGCGCAATAAAACACACGGATCGCCACGACAATTTTGCCATAAATTAATACTCTTAAGTTGCAAGCAACGCAGAAAACAAAAACGGCGAATCGCCAGGAAAGGAGCACCAGATCAAGTTTATGAACCAAGGGTGTGAACGGCATTACGGTTGTAAATTTCATGACTTTACCTTCGATAGGAGGCACTCCTGATGAAAAAAGGTACGTCGTCTGGTCATCACGCAAACGAGACGGAAGCTGTTCTCAAGCCTAGCGTGAAGCTCAAAGCAGAATTCAATAAAAAGGCCGCCAAGCCGGTTTCCGCCGGCGAAATCCTGGCGCCCAACGCCAAGCGGACGCTTCTGCCCGGCAAGCGCTATGTTCTCACCGCCGCGCAGAACAATACCGAAGTGAACGCCGGCTTCCTCAAAGCGCTCGAGAGCTACTGCAAGGACAATGGCGCGGAGCTGCTTGTCAGCCGCTTCACCTATAACAAGGGCGGCTTCGACAACAGCGGTCAGAAGGACGGCGAGCTTTGGTACGACCCGAAACTGTCGAAATACATCTGCGACAAGCCGATGCAGATCGGCAAGGACCTGGTCTTCGGCGGCGAACTCGACATCAGCCCCACGGCCTCGAACCCGCTGTCCGGCTTTGACAACTACTTCCAGGGCAAGTCGGGCGTCGTGCCGAACCCGCGCGTAGCGATGAAGTCGCTTCCCGGATTGGGCGAAGACAATGCGCGCTTCCTCTACACCACGGGCGCTGTGACCGAGCGCAACTACATCCAGAAGAAGGCCGGCCAGAACGCCGAATTCCATCATAACTACGGTGCGCTGGTGGTCGAGGTCGACGAAAACGGCCACGCTTTCGTCCGCCAGCTCGCGGCCGACAATTCGGGCATGTTCCAGGACCTGACGAACAAGTACCTGCCCGACGGCAAGATCGAGCGCAACCAGCCGATCGAGGCGATCACGCTGGGCGACATCCACGTCGAGAAGACCGACCCCGTGCAGGACAGCGTGACCTTCGGCAAGGGCGGCATCATGGAAACGCTGAAGCCCAAATATTCCTTCCTGCAGGACATCATGGACTTCACCGCCCGCAACCACCACAACATGAAGGATCCGTTCTTCTGGGCCGAGCAGAAGCAGAAAGGCAATACCGTCGAGGGAGGCTTCGGCACCGTCGCCGCCTGGCTGAAACGCCACGAGCAAAAGGGGCGCCAGGACATCATCGTCGAGAGCAACCACGACGAGGCTTTCGACCGCTGGCTGAAGGAGCAGGACGTCCGCTTCGACCCCGAGAACGCGCGCTTCTGGCACGAAGCTTCCGCCGAACGCTACAAGCAAATCGAAAGCGGCCAGGGCGACGCGAATATCTTCGAGTGGGCAGTGCGCCGCGCGGCGGATCTTCCCAACGCGGTGTTCCTGCGCGAAAACGACAGCTTCATCATCGGCAAGAACTCCGAAGACGGCCAAGGCATCGAATGCGCGCTGCACGGCCACTCGGGCCCGAACGGGGCACGCGGCTCGCCCAAAGGCTTCACCCAGCTCGCCACCAAGGCGAACACGGGCCACACCCACACCGCCGGCATCATCGACGGCGTCTATACCGCAGGCGTCTCAGGCAAACTCGACATGGAGTACAACAAGGGACCGAGTAGCTGGAGCCACAGCCACGTCATCACCTACCCGAACGGCAAGCGGGCGATCATCACGGTGAAGAACGGCAAGTGGCGCGCGGACGACAAGCCGCACACGGCGGAAGCGCCCCTGGTGCCCCTGATCCCGAAGGTAGAGCCGTCGCTGAAGCTGCCCAAGCCCGCGCCGAAGCTGACGGTCGTTAAATAAAGTTTTAGTCCAGAACCCTTTTGAGGAGAGGGAGTCACAAGCGCCGCGCCTGGAGGGGAGAAATTCCCTTCGGGCGTTCGGCTTTTTTGATGCGGACACGAGGGGGACGTCGCGCGCCCTTCTCCTCTCCTTTGGGAGAGGAAGGGGCCCGTCGCTTTATATGCGCATGCAAAGCATGCGTGCGACGGAAGGTGAGGGTACTTGGTGCAACGCATGTGACATGAACCTGATGAAGCTGTTGTTGCACGAAGTTCCCTCACCTTTCCATGCTCCGGATGGGCCCCTTCCTCCCCCAATGGGGAGGAGAAAAATCCGGCCGCCGTCACGGGCAGGTGGCGGTGGCCGGTCTTCAGGGGGTAGTCAACCGCGCAAGGAGAACTCGCGCGGAATCGGTTTGAAATTTTTATCCTCCGTTGCCCGTGCCGTTGTTCTGATAGTTGTTGCCGCAGCCGTTGTCATGGCCGCCCGTGTGCGCGATGCTATGAGCTGTGCCACAACTGTTGCCGTTGTTGCCGGACGAAGCAGACGCAGAGCTTGAGCCTGCCGCTGTACTGGTCGATGTGCCGGTGGATGCGCCCGCTGTCGACACCGGCGTCGGCGCAACCGGCGTCGATGTACTTGCACCGCCGCTCATCTGGCCATTCTGGCACTGCGGGTTGGAACCCTGCTGGCCTTGCGTTCCCGACATTTGCAGCGGCGGATGGAAACCGCCCTGCCCGCCGCCCATGCCAGGCATCGGCGGGTGAAAACCCGGCGGCGGCAGCGCCGAACGTACCTGCGCCGCCAGCGCCTCTGCCCCCTCGAACCCTACGGTTAAGGCGATTAAAGCAATGGCGGCGGCTAAAGCAAATTTCCCCATGATTTCAACTCCTCTGAAAATCCCCGGATGTTCAGTTGAGGGCGTATACAGATGAAACGGCCCAGAAGAGGAAAGGCTTACGGGAGGACTTTTTTCGAAAGGCTGGTTAAGAACATATTAATGCGCCACCGGCGCCTATATGCCCTTTTCATGGGCGCCGAGGCGCTCGATCAATTGCTTGCGCTTGATGATGGCGTCGGGAACGTTGCCATACCGCAGCGACGTATTGCAATCATCCAGCGCCTTCTGCAATTCTCCCTGCTGCATATAGACCCAGCAGCGGTTGTTGAACGCGACCGCAAGATCGTCCTTGGCCTGGCCCTTTTCATCGAAAAGATAGGCGTGCTTGTCCATGAACGCCAGCTCGCCCGCGAGATCCTTGCGCTCGCCATAGAGGACCGTCAGCTGGATTGCCGCGCTGGAGCGTATCCGGCCCTGCCAGTCCGAATCCGCGACGGCGCCCAAATCCTTCTCCGCCGCTTCCTTGTTGCCCATGCGCAGATACGACATGCCCCGCCAGTACCGCGCTTCCATCTCGTTCGTCTTGTCGATCACCTTCGTGCATTCGTTGATCGCCGCCGGATAATCGGTGAGCAGATAATAGTTATAGCAGACAAGGTGGGAATAGCCGGTGCCGCCGCTTAAGGCTTCCGCCGCGCTCTGATAGACGATGGCGTCGACGTATTGCGCTTTCGACATATAGAGCGCGGCGAAATCCCCGTATATGTGCGCAAGTGTCTGGTCTTTTTCTTCTTCCCCAGGGAATGGGGCCGAGGCGATATCCTGCAAGGTCTCCTTGTATTTCTTTTCTGAATCGTCATAGTCGCCCTTGTTCTGCCATTCGAGCGCCGTGAGGAAATCCATGACATAGTTGTTATGGCCGGGGTTCGTTTCGATCATCTGGTTGTCGCTCCCCGTTTTTTCAGCCGCCATCTGCAGGATGGCCGCCGCATGATTGTCGATCGGCGCGGACCCTTCCACGGAGATAAGGTTTTCTTCCAGCATTTTGTTGTACTGGTAATCATCGACATGCTTGTACAGGTCGAGCGCCTCGCGGATACCCTTGTCGAGGGCGGGCCGCTCAAGCCTGCCCATCGTCGCGACATAACAGCCCTTCCAGGCTTCGCCCCCGATTTCGCTGCAAGCGAACCGCGCGGTATCGATCAGCTGGTTATACAAGTCGAGGTAGAGGATTTTCATCGGTGAATACTGCGGCGCCGAAGCGGCATATTTGTCGACGAAATCGTACATTTCATCGATGGAGCCACCCCACTTGGGCACAAGATTATCGAGGCGCGTTTCATAAACGGAGTAATAATCGGGAAAGGCCGCGATTGCCTGCTGAAATGCCGCCGCGGCTTCGGGGGTATTGCCGTCGCCCGTGAGTATCCTGAGCTTGAGCCAGAAGGCATAGGGATCTTTCGGATCCAGCCGGATCGCCTCGTCGATGTCCGCCACTGCGGCGTTCAAATACCGGTCGAAGAGCATGAAATCCTGATCTTGGGTTTTATCGGCCGTGCGCTCGCCGCGCTTGGCCCAGCCAATGTCGAGCAGATTGCGCGCGCGCGCCAGACGGGGAATGGCGCTTGCCGGCTCGCGCGACACCCAGTCATCCAGCTGCTTGGTGAAAGCCGGGTCATTTGGATCATCGACAGCCGGCATGAAAATATTGAAGGGATAGAAATGCCAATTCTCCATCTTGCTCTGAGCCAGGACGTCCGAGATTATTTTTCCCGCCGTCGCGAAATCGCCCTGCTTGATGGCGTTGCGCGCCCGGACGGCCTTTTCGGAGGTGAGTTCGATGGTGCGCGGTTTGCCGACAAGCTGCGCGACCCGGGCGTTAATGCCCTCGACGATGGTATCCTTGGCGGGAGCGCTCACCTGCGCCGCCTGCGGCGTGGGGCTAGTCTGGAGCGGCATTCCGCCCTTTAGCAGCAGGACAAGGCAGCCGATGACGCCGGCCGCAATGATGGCCAGCAGGATAATGATGAGGTTGGATTGTTTGGGCATATTTTTTCGAACAAATAATTAAAAAAATTGCGGCAGGCTCACTGGATACTAGCGTAGCCACTGCTAAAGAAACGTTAAAGAATGAAATTCATTTTCCGCAATTCGCGCCATATCCTGATGGAATCGCGGAATAAGCGCTTGCGTCCGGATTACTTCCCCATCGTCCATTTCACCGCGGTGCGGATCGTCGCGATCTGGGCGCGTTCGCATTCGTCACGACTGCATTTTTCGGGATAGATTTCGGTCGTCATGCCGACGTCGGCGTACTGGCGCATGAAGTCCTGGCACAGGGTCTTGAGGTCGTCGAGGACGATGATGCCGTTTTCGGCCGGGTAGCCCAGGATTTCCTTGTCCGCGCAGATGGGCGTGACCTTGCGCACTTCCTCGATCACCTTGTGGGCGAGCGGCAGGTCGGCCCTGGAGGGCAGGACGAGGTAATAGCCTTCGGGGATGTAATCGTCGCCGGGCTCGACCCTCTGGCCGTCACGCGCGCGGCGCTCGATGGTGAGGCCGATATCGCGGTTGTTCGTTTCATGCAGGTCGACGGCGGCGTTGAAATGCAGTTTCAGAGATTTCACCTTGGCCATGAGCAATTGCGCTTCTTCCGCCGTGCCCTTGTCGTGGAAATGGCGGTTCGGGTCGTCGGCCTTGGCGTTCCAGCGGTGGTTAATTTCATAGGCGAAGGGGCTGACGCAGGGGAAGAAGACGAAATTCACCTTGCCGTGATAGGCCGGCGCTTCTTCTTCCATGAAGCGCAGGCAGCCGGTGACGCCGGAGTCTTCATAACCGTGCACGCCGCCGGTGACGACGACGACGGGCGCATCGGCGTTCCAGTCTTTCGATTTCACGCAGAAGAGCGGATAACGTTCCGGATCATGTGAGAGCGCGCCGTACTGTTCGACGTCGAACTCGCCCTTCGGCAGCGCCTTGATGCGCGTGACGACATCGTCCTGGTAGGAACGCTGGATCGTCTGGCGGTCGCGCCAGGCCTGTCTTTCTTCCGGTCCCCAGGGCTTGAGATCGTCGGTCATGCGAATGGCCTCTCTTATGCTTGTGTTGAGGATTAGAGTGTTACCATAATGGATATGCTTTGGGCAATGGGGATTGCAAGAGGCTGAAAAGACGCAAAAAGTTCGACCACACTGGCGGAGGTTCGCTCTCCTCACCCTCTTGGGGAGGAGAGCGCCGAGGTGGCGCAACTGTCTAGACTGCAAAGATCGCGCCGAGCGCCGACTGGATATCCGGATAGCGGAAAGCATAGCCCGTCAGCCCCGCCTTTGCCGGCATGACCTTCTGCCCGTTCAGCATGACGCCGTCGGCCATGTCACCGAAGATCAGGCGCAATAGGAAGGCCGGCAGCGGCAAAAAGGACGGGCGTTTCATCGCGCGGCCGAGCTGCTTCGAAAATTCGCCGTTCGTGACGGGCAGCGGCGCGGTCGCATTGAGCGGGCCCGACACATCCGGGCGGCGGATGGCATGGAAAATGAGGCCGATAATATCGTCGCGGTGGATCCACGAGAACCATTGCCGGCCGCTGCCGATGGGCCCGCCCAGGCAGAAGTCGAAGGGGAACAGCAGTTCCGACAAGGGGCCGCCGTCTTTCTCCAGTACCATGCCGATGCGCAACAAGACTGTGCGCACGCCGAACTCCTGCGCCTGCCAGGCGACGTCTTCCCAGGCGCTGCAGCAGTTGCGCGCGAAGGCGCTGTGCGGGTTCCGCCGCGTCGGCGCGCTGCGCTCGGTGAAGGTTTCGCCCTCGTCAAATCCATAGACGCCGATGGCAGAGCCGCTGATGAAGACATAGGGCTTGCATTCCATGCGCGACATGAAATGAACAAGCGCCTGTGTGATATCGACGCGGCTGTCCACGATGCGGGTCATGGTCTTTTTCGTCCAGCGTTGGGCCACGGGTTCTCCCGCGAGATTGATGACGATGTCGAAATGATCGTCCTCATCCATCCGGTCGAGCCCGTCGATCAGCGTTACGCGTCCGCTGATCCTTTCGGCGGCTTTGGCGATATCGCGCGTCAACACCGTCACCTTGGCGCCCGAGGCGATCAGATCACGGCACAGGGCGCGGCCGATAAAGCCGGTGCCGCCCGTCACCAGCACGGATTTCCCGGCCAGCGATTTGTCGATCATAATGGTGTCGCCCTGCCGCGCCATGCGGTTGAGCCGATAGGAGCGCAGGAAGTCGCGGAAGAACCAGACCAGCACGCCCAGCGCGTAAATGCCCATCACCCAGGACAGGAAGCCGTAATAGACGGGCGCGAAACCCGCCGGCTGGCGCGCCCAATCGCCAAGCTGCGGCAGCAACAGGCCGATGGTCGCGCCATAATTGATGGCAAGCACAGTATGCGTCACGCGCTCGGTCGCGGGCAGGCGGCGCGTCATGTCCTCGACGACGAAGTCCGTCAGCGTGATGGTGATTTCGGCGAGCAGAATGCCGGCGAAAACCCACATCAGCCAGCCATGCCAGTGCAGCCAGCCGAGCGAGGCGAAAATGACAGCATAAAGCCCATTGCGTAGCCCGTGCAGATACATTTCGCGCGCAGCCGCCGGTTTCCAGGTCAGCTTTTCGGTCATTTCGTGGTGATAGACAAGATCGAAAACACCCATGATGCCCTGCACGGCGAGCAGCCATAAAATAAGAACCATGGTCATTCTCCTTTCTTGTGGAATACACCCCGCTGATAAAAAGTTTCGCCGAGCTGGCGGTGAACCATCGAGATCGTGTACATGAACCGGCCCTGCCCCATGTCGTGGTGGATGACATGCGCCTTGCCTGGCGAGAGCCAGTGCGGCAGCGGCAGGCGATAGCCAAAAATCTTCCAGAAATACCGGTAGCTTTCGAAATGCATGTCGCCGTCATGCACGCTGACTTTCAGCTTCATGCCGAAGCCGCCGCCCACGACTTCCAGCATTTCGCCTGTTTCGCTTTCTTCCTTGGAGGACACGACGACATAGGGTTTCGCGCCGCGGCGGAAGTAGGTGCGCCGCCAATAGACGCCGTCGCCACTCTCTTTCCGATAGAGCGCGACTTCCATCGGAATGTCGCGGCCCGCGAAGGGCGTGAGCGGGTTTCCGACGGGTCGTGTCAGAGTCGCGAAGAGCCAGCCCATGCGCGAGCGGCGCATTTCCAGCATCGCGCCCTCGTAGACGATGGTCTCGCCCACCTCGGGCTCGCGCTCGAAACGCGCCTGCACGCTAGGATGCAGTTTCGCCCACTCCGGGCCGAGTTGATGTTTGAGGATGTTGTGCGCCGGAACATCGCCGATGACGTCGAATCCCGTTGGATGGTCAAGGCGCTGAAGGCGTTCGGATTTTCTGACGGTGCGGGCCGGCATGGGGCTCACCCCCTTGAAATCACGCGGCTGACATGTTATATTTAGTTAAATAGCTAATTATATATTCTCATGAATTAGTTATTTAGTCAACGGACTAATTACCGGTCAAAAATGCTGACAGAAAAGATATTCGAAGCGCTTTCGTCCCCCATCCGCCGCAACATTCTTGCGTACCTGTCGGCCACCAGCCTGACAGCGGGCGAGATCGCGGAGCGATTCGACATCTCGAAGCCTTCGCTTTCCAAGCACTTGAGCATCCTGGAGAACGCGGGACTGGTGAAAGGCGACAAGCGCGGGCAATATATCCACTACAGCCTCGTGCGCGACAATCTCGTCAACACGCTGAACGGCTTCGTGCAAGAAGTCTGCCCCTTCGCCCGCCCCTTGCGTAACGAAAGCCGCAAGCTGGCCGAGCAGAAGAAAAAATCCAAAACCGACGATTAAGAAATCAGAAGCCGATCTGGTAGGCGACGCCCGCCGTCATCGATGTCGTGGCGCCCAGCGCTTCCTGGCGCAGGCCGATGCCGACCGTCACCGTACGGAGCGGCGCCACTTCGAAAGCCGCCGCCGCGGAGGCGACGCCGCGCGTGCGGCGATAGGTCGCGCCGAAAGTCGCGGTCGAGGTGCCGAGCGCGCTGGTGGCGATGTTCTTGCCGATATCGTGGCCGAAATCATGCTCGAATCCGCCCGTGAGCTTAAGCACCGTATGCGGAGCGACCTTGCGGTCGAGGTGCAGCCCCGCGACGCCGGTCGTCTGCCGGTCGGTCAGCGATTTGAAAGTCAGCGGATCGGTGACGCCGGGGCGCGCGGTTTCCGCATAGCCGCCGCGGGTGATATCGGTCTCCATGAGGCCCGCGTAAGGCGTCAGCAGCCCCTCGTCGAGGCGCACGCCGTAGCTGAGGATGGCGGCCGATCCGCGCGTATATAATTCCGCGTCGCCGGCGCCGGCTTCGGAGCCGGGGACAGTAATGACGAAAGGCGGAAAGGGGACCGCGAAGGTTTGAGAAACGACCTGGCGCTGGATATTCACGTCGCTCTCCTGGAAACCCGCCGACACATGCGCGGCAAAACCCGTGCCGTCGGCATTCTGCTGCCAGTCGCCGTAGACACCGATCATCGGGATGTCGCTGAGCTCGATATTCTGGCCGCCCGTGCCCGCGCCTTGGGCGATCAGTCCGCCGATGCGCAGGTTGGAATTGACGCGGTAACCGCCAATGAGCGTTCCCATCGCCTCGCTCGACTGGTCGTGCCCGACGCGGGTGTAGGTTCCCGATGCGGTGAGGCAGGCGTTATTCTTGTCGAAGGCCGTGCAGTCGGCGTTGAGCGCCGAAACGATTTGCGACGCTTTCAGGTTGTACAGATCGTGGAGCGCCACGTTCTGGATGGCCAGCGATGTACCGGTATCGAGCAGGTTCGGGCCGCACATATCTAGATGTCCTTCCGGGCGATAAAGCCGCTTTTTTTATATCCAAGTTTTTTGTACAGGCGCTCAGCCAGGTCTGTCGAAATCTCCGCGGTCGACGAGAGGGTAATCTCGGCGCAGCCTTTTTCGCGACAGAATTTTTCGAATTCCCGGATCAGACGCACGGCATAGGTGCCGCCCCTGTATTTAGGCAAAATATACAGCCCCAGGTCAAATCCTATCTTCGTTTCCGAGAACCACATCTGCTGCACGATGCCGAGAAAGAAGCCGACCGCTTCGCCATTCACGATGGACAGCGCGCAAAACACGTCGGGGTTCGCCAGCAACCGGAGGATCTTCGCCTCGGAGTAGGTGAATTGCGCGCTGAAGCGGGATTCTTCGTGGATCGCGCGCCCCAGCCGCATGGCGTCGTCTTTGTAACGGGGTTCGTAGCGGACGATCATCAGTGAATTTTTGCCGGCGGGATGGAAATGGCGCGCCCGAAGAGATTTGAACTCCTAACCTTCTGGCAGAAATTCAAAGTTTATCAGCCGCGTCGAAGTCCTTATAGCAAAGCGCTTTTCTAGATGCAATCATTTTCCCTAAACTTACGTTTGCGCCGCGTTTGCTTGTCCGGACAAGCCTTTAGATATTTCGAAAAGCCGAGTAAAATCACTCCCATCAGTTGGCCCGCGCTGTTTAACCAAAAAATTTTCTAAGGGGTTTTTACCTTTATGGTGGATGAAGACATCGTAGAGGTGGCAGGACTCGCGCATGACCTAGGTCACCCGCCGTTCGGGCATAACGGCGAAGAGGCCCTGGATGAATGTATGCGTAGTAACGGAGGCTTTGAAGGGAACGCTCAAACATTGAGAATTCTCTCCAAGCTCGAGAAGAAGGTTGCGTCAACCGATGGCGCTACAGGAAAAAAACTTACGTTGGTACGCGAGGGGAAGGATCAGAGGTATGGTTTGAACCTTACCGCTCGCGTATTAGCTGCCGTCTTGAAGTACGATTACAGGATCCCCATAAAGGCGGAAGATCGGATTGAAAAATTTAAAAAGCGCGCGCCAAAGGGATATTACGATTCAGAAGGCGGTCTCGTCGAATTTATCAAACGCTCGACTTTGGCCGGACGGGTTCTCCCTGAAGGCAAAAAGTTCAAGACGGTCGAATGCCAGATCATGGATATCGCCGACGATATCGCCTATTCCACTTATGATATCGAGGACGCGTTCAAAGCCAAATTTTTGCACCCGCTCAAACTCATTTCCTTTGGCGGGGATTTCTACAGTGAAATCGCCGCTGACGTTGAGAAAAAGATTCAGGAACGCCCGGAATACGATATCAAAGATCGAAAAACTTTTACCGGCGAAGATGCAATACTGATTATCGTCGACATGTTCCAGAACATTTTCCCTGACGATGTAGACGGACCGCTATTCGCGGCTGCCGGAATGGTCAACATGGCGTCCGAAGCAGCTGCAGAACCCCGCGTCTCAAACCGCAGCGATCGCTCCGCATCGAGGGCCACGAATGGCATGCCCGGATAAAAGGCAGGCTGCACGAAATTCACCGTGTCCTGTACCAAGCGCCGTGACACAGGAAGACATAGACGGTGCACGCCTCGATGACGTTGAATTAATGCCTTAGGGGCTGGCACGTGCGGACCGGTGGGATCGCAGCGCCATCTCTCGAGTTCAGACTGAATGACGGGAGCTATTTGGCCTGGATCTCCAATCAGAAATTGGCGTGACGCCAATCCGGCGAGTTGATGAAAGCGATAGTCGGCAAGCTGATAAGCCTCGTCGATGATTTGGAGGTCAAAAAGCTGATGGTCAGCATCGAGGAATGACCACTTGGCCGCGTTGGCAATTACTACGCACGGCCCGTCTGGAATACCGGCGGCTCGATGAATGATCTGAAGGTTGCCAAAACGGATTTCTCGCGGAATCGCCAGCTGTTCACTCGTCATCATATAAAATTGAAGGCGGGGGAATCCGAGGCAGAGTCGGCGCACCAAATCGAAGGCCTGCTCGTTCGTCTGGGTCGTAATCATCACTCGCTCCCGCAAGCGGCCAAGGCTCTGCGCAGCCAGCCGCTCAGCAACGCCAGTTTTTCCTGCCCCCGGCGGAGAATCCAAAACCACTGCAGGCACTCGGTCCCATTGAGTCTTTAGAATGTCTCTCAGTGTCTGGTCTGCGGCATCGGAAGGGGATTGAGCGGGTCTTGTCATCGCAAGGCCTCAACAGCTGCTAGCAGATCATTAGGGCGGCCCTCAGCGGCCCCGCCCTGCGGCGGCAGCCCGGCTTCGCCGTGCGTCCAAGGCGTCTCTGCCAACCGGGACGACATCTTTTTCCTTGTAACAACCAAAAAGTACCAGTCGGGTGGCGGTGCCGCGAGTTCGAGATGCGCGCCGTTGTCGGGCAACAAGCCCGGAATTCTCATGCCGGCGGTGACAAGAACTCGTACACGCGTAGTAGCCCCGGTACGCTCGACATGTTCGATCTCGCACCGCAGCTTGGGGTTATGCAGCGCCGCGAGTTCATCGCCCGCCCGCATGTGAAGATTGGTCTGCTCCGTTTGCAGCTCGAAACGATGTTCCGTCTTACGAGGTACCTTCGTGGAGGTTTTTCCAGCCACAATTCCGCTCAGTATGCGCCCCTCGATGCGCGCGCGCGCCTGAGACATCGTATCCCCGAAGATAGAACCCTTCTCGATGCTCTGAATCGCAAGTTCGCGTTCAGCGATCTTAAACGCGGCACCGCGTGGGCGGTCCCTATAGGGCAGTGCCTGACCTTCATCGCGCGCGACCATGAAACCTTCAAAGGTCTGTTGTTCTGTCCTCACGAGTTCGTCGAGAATGGGAGCTGCCGTGAACTGCCCCCGCAACAATTCCAAGGCCCGCTGCACCGCGACATAGATATTGGTAACTATGGGCGTAAGCGCTTCACGAATTCTAGCTTCACGCAGCGCCATCTCGCGCTCCGATGCCCCCGCCTTGATGGCTTTATGATAGGCCGCCAGCATCGGCTGGAGGTGGTCGGTATCGAACTGTGGATCCGTCTTTACGCCCATCACCTGCTGTTCCGCGCGCTGAACAGCTTGATATATATCAATACCTGAAGGCGGTTGAATCCAGGTGAGGAGAGCGCCGAGATGTTCATCCTCGGATTCCTGCTGCCCCGTGCAATAATGCGCACGTAAAGCGCCGGTCGCGGTAAAAAGCGCCTGCTGACCAGCAACGGGGAGCCTCTCGGTCGCGTAGGTTAGCAATTCTCCTGTGCGCTTGATGTGAGGTGCGTCACGCGTGAAACGCAGGCGGTCGGCAAGGATATCCAAATGGCCTGCAGCCCCCGACGATGATACCCAGAACTGCGGAAACACGCCCCGCGCGCGGCATTCCGCGTAGTAGACTTCGAGTTTTTCACCGAACCATGCAATTAACTCGTACTGCTTATCGCGAACGCGAGGATCAGGAATTACATAGACTTCCGGCGGTTGTCCGATAGGACCAACCGCGATAGCGTGGACCGCCGTATCTTCACCAGCCATCGCAAGCGGGCATACAACCAGCGCATGGGGCTGGATCGATGTTTGCAGATGAGATGCCGCCCTAACTGCCTGGCCTATACGATGTGCGTGAAGACGTCCGACGAGATTTAAAAGATCAGACATTGCCACCACCCCTTCTGAATGCGGCATTCGCAACCCGCAGTTCATTTGCCAGCGCCGTTTCTGCCGGAGTCCGTGGCGGAGCCCCTGTGCCGGTCATAAGCTCGATGGCCCGGTTGACCGACCCCGCAGCCAGAAGCTTCTCCTTGGCGAAGTCGCCAAGAACAGCAGGCTGGCTTTCAGCGCGCGCTTGTGCGCGGCAGCGCTCAAAAAGCGCGCAGTGTTCTTTACAGCTCGACCGATAGTGGTGCGGGATAGCGCTTAACACGTGCGGATTATCGAGGGTTCCAGCCGCTGGCAACATCGCCTCCAGCTCGTCGAGGTTTGCCGGCGCATCCGCCAAAGCGCGCAATACAGAGTCGACTTCGCCAACAATGTCCATGCGATTGAGCGAAGCCAGAAAAAGACCAGTCACTTTGAGAATGATGTGCGCTCGAGCGCTCGCTAGGTTCTCCGGATAATGAGTATGAAGCGCCAAGAATTGGCGGAGTGCGACGACTCCCACCGCCGCTTGCCGGCAAGCACCGCGAATGTCAGCCTCATCCGTCTTGCCGCCGCGATCCGGATAGGACTTGAGCTCGCCTACCTCATAGAAGGGGTCAGCATCGCCGGCGACCAAATAGTCCGGTTCGATAGGATGGGGAATGCCCACCAAGTTAACGACCAAGCGCGGCTTTATGATCAGGTTCGGAGCGGTGGCCTCACCTCTCAGCTTGGACAACAGCGCCCGACGCGTTTCAGCTTGGCGTTTCGCCAAGTCAGCAGCGGTCGTGCCCGGCGCAAAGTTGTTAATATCGACAATCTTTGCCTCGGTATCATTTAAAATTCCCTTTTCGCGGTAGAGCGCGAAGAGGTTTGCCGCGCTATGGTCGAGAAGGTGTTTATCAAACCGCTGACCAAGGGCCAACGCGAAGGGGGACTGACCCTCGTTGTCCTCTCCTCCCAGAATTTTTGCCGCAGTCGCAGGCTTGACACCCGCCATCGTCAGGGCCCACAGCCGAAGGCAACCAGGGTTGCGTGCAACCCTTTCGATGCCCCGCGCGCCCGGTTCCTCGTTTTTGCAGGAACCGCGCAGGCGTTCGACTCTGGCGTCCGCCGAGCTCATCCAACCCTCTCTTCACGGATTGCGCCATCTATCAACGACGGCATTCCCCAAAGCTTTTGATGTTCGGAGCGGCCATTCAGCTTCTGCGCAGCCTCGCGGCGCTCATTCTGGTCTTCCGCCTCGATGGAAGACAGTTCAGATTTCGCGGCCCGCCGGATGTCGTCAGGGTTTATCGGCGATCCTGATTTGACCGCGCCGGGAATCCCGCGCGCGTAGCGAAGAACCATCGTTTCGGTAGCTCCGGTCTGCGGGGCATTGATTGCCTTAAGACGCTCATAGCGTGTGAGGAAGGCGAGTGTGACATAAAGATGATTTGCACGCAGGGTGCGCGCCCCGATGATCCGGCGTTCCAGCGGCCAAACTGAACTTGTGAGAAGTCGGGGGATGGCGTTTAAATGACTGGCGCTGATCGCTGGGACCACCCATGCAGGCTTGGCAGCAATATTTCGTTTGGCGGCGTTCTGCTCGTCACGCCGCAGGCTAGCGAATCTCGACGGCGCAATTTCAACGCCCATGATGGCTTGGGTGAATTCGCTCAAAGTCGAGGGAGGGACGGGAACGCCTAGCTCATCGAGGGCATCCAAGACCTGCTCTCGCAAGGTCTTACCTGTGATCCGCGCGCGCGTTCTGCTTAAGGGAGCCCCGTCGTGGAGCTGTGCGAACCGCTGCTCGTCACCCAGCCTCTGCATCTCGGCGACAAGACGCGCAAGCTTCCTTTGAATTTCGGCTTGCTTTGCGATATCGCCTGCCGCCAGCGCGTCGGAGAAGGCTTTGAGGAGCCCTTGTTGCTGCAACGTGATTTTTGACAACTTCTTCTGAATATCGGTGATGGCGTCTTTCATGGGCTCTTTCTAAGTTTGGTGAAACTCGGGCTACTCGGGTCCATCAATTTGGCGTTTGTCGGTTTGGATCGGGATTTCTTCCTTTTCCCGGAGCGTGTTCGCGTCCGGTTCGCAGACACTCTCTTCATCCCACTTCGTTTGCCTACACCGCGCGACATCACAATACACTTTCTTAAAATGGCTCAGACCCGGCCAGAATAACGGCGGGACGGGCATTGAGTAAACTTTTACAGGGGGATAAATGGCGCGCCCGAAGAGATTCGAACTCCTAACCTTCTGATCCGTAGTCAGATGCTCTATCCAGTTGAGCTACGGGCGCATGGCATCCAGCCTTGAAAGATAGGCCGGAGGATTTATGGTTTCTATAAGATTCTCCTCCAAAGGGCAAGCGAATTCAGCGGCAGGCAGTACCGAAGGGTAAAGATTTCATGGCGTTAGTCGGCGAACAGCCGCCGCTTTCCTTGGGCAGGCGGCGAAAAAATCCGCTTCCGGCGGCGTTGCTGCAACTCCCGAGCCCTTATGAAAATGACAATCCTGCCTGTCTGCAAAAAATAGCGCAGATAACGGGGAACTTTTGCCGATTCAATATTGCAAGTCCTTGGATTTGTAGTCTAAAAGAGACAATGATCCATCGAGGTCCGCGGCGCGTCACAGCGCTGCCGCCGAATTTGTATAAACGAGGTAACACCTTGCCGCACGTCTCTTTCCGGTACCTGGTCTCCGCCTGCGCGCTCGCTTTTGTCCTGAGCGGATGCGCGAATCCCAACACCGTCACGACGGGCGAGACCACCACGACGGTCGTGCAGCGCGGGCCTTCGCTGGTCACCACCGCGACGCCGGCTCCCGATGTTATTTATCGCCGCGGCTCGCGCGACACTGTGCTGGCCAGCAGCGACACCGCCCAGGCCATGCATACCGAACCCTTTTACAACTCGCATGTCGAAACGCTTGTCACGCGCAAAGTCGATGACCTGAATAAGGAACTCGACGCGCTCAAGCATTCAACCTCGACCTATCAGGACCGCCTGAACTCGCTGCAGGCCAAGAGCGACACCGACGCCGCGCAGTATTACGAGATCGTGGCGACCATCAACACCGAACTGCAATCCGGCACGACCGCGGGCAACCCGGTGCTGGTCGAAAAATGGAACACAGCGCAGAGCAAGCTGGACAGCCTCAGCGAAAGCGCGGGCTACCTGAACCAGCTGGCAACCGATCTCGCGAACGAGGCGTCCAAGGCTTCATACCTGCAGGAAAACGTGCGCGCGGCTTACGGCCTCTCGGGCGCGGTCAAGGAAGACCATGAGCGCCTGCGCGAAGTCGAAGACGGCGTGAACCAGCAGATCGTCTACCTCAACCGCCTGCTCACTTCCGTCAACGACGAGATTTCGCGCCGCACCGCGTACCTGCGCACCGAGCACCTGAACATGCAGACGCTGTCGCTCGCCATCAACAACGGCGAACTCTACGGCCAGAACATGACCAACAAGCTGTTCACGCATGCGACCGAAGCAGGCGCCGGCATGACGCCCGGCGAACAGCCGCCGATGATGCAGCACCGGCCGCTCGTCATCATCCGCTTCGACCGCCCGAACGTGAACTATGAGGAAGCCCTCTACAACGCGGTCAGCCAGGCGCTGGAAAAATATCCCACCGCCCGCTTCGACCTCGTCGCGGTGAGCCCCGCCAAGGGGAACCCGGCCGAGATGGCGCTGGCCTCTTCCGAAGCGCGCAAGAACGGCGAAGCCGTCATGCGCTCGCTGACGCAGATGGGCCTGCCCGTCGAACGCATCCGCATGGACGCCGCCAATAGCGCCGAAGTGCGGAACTCGGAAGTGCACTTGTATCTCGAGTAGCCATCAGTTCCTCGTAACCCCGGCGAAAGCCGGGGTCTCGGATCTATCCGCTATGCTATATGCATCGCCCTAAGACGGCTTCCCCCGCGCAAGCTGTGAGTTGCCAGACCCCGGCTTTCGCCGGGGTTACGGTATTATTGCGCAGTTAGTTCTGATAAACTTCCGCCATGGAAACCTCCCACCTCGACACGCTGACCAGCATCGCCCTTGTGACGACGGCGGCGCTGCTGTGCGGGCTGGTGCTGATCCGCCTGCGCCAGCCGGCGGTGGTGGGTTATATCCTGGCGGGCGTGGTGCTGGGACCGACGGGATTGAGGCTCGTCTCCAACACCGAAACCGTGCAGCTGCTGGCGGAACTGGGCGTGATCATGCTCTTGTTCCTGACGGGCATGGAGCTGAGCCTGCGCAGCTTCAAATCCATCTACAAGACCGCGCTCGGCGCGACGCTGCTGCAGATCGTCATCGCGCTCCTCGCCTTCTGGGGCTTGAGCCATTTCCTGGGCTGGCCGATGCAGCGGGCCATCGTCTTCGCCTTCGCGACTGCGCTGTCCTCGACCGCCGTCGCCATCAAGATCCTCGAAGAAACCGACGACCTGCGCACGCCGGTCGGACGCACGACCGTTTCGGTCCTCGTCGCGCAGGATCTCGCTGTCATACCGATGCTGCTGATCATCGATGCCTTCGGCGGCAAGACGGGCGGCGCCGTCAGCATCGCGGTCGCGCTCAAGCTTGTCCTGTCCATCGGGTTGCTCGCCGGAATCAGCTGGTTCCTCGCGAAGCGCGACCGCATCACCCTGCCGCTGTCGGGCTGGATTTCGTCGCGGCCCGAGGTCATTCCGCTCGCAGCCACCGCCTTTTGCTTTACCTGGGCGACGCTGTCGGGCGTCATCGGCCTGTCCACTGCTTACGGCGCGTTCCTGGCCGGCCTTATCATCGGCAATTCGAACGTGCGCGCGCTGCTGCACCGCGCGGCGGAGCCGATCCAGACGATATTGCTGATGGTGTTCTTCCTGTCCATCGGACTCCTGATCGACCTGCATTATATCGCATCGAACTGGCAATCGGTGCTGACCGTTCTGGCGCTGGTGACGATCCTGAAGACCATCGTCAACGTCGGCATTTTGCACCTGCTGGGCGAGCCCTGGCAGCGCGCCTTTCATTCCGGCGTCGTCATGGCGCAGATGGGGGAATTTTCCTTCATCCTCCTCGCCGTCGGCCTCGCCGCAAAGGTGATCGCGCCCGACGCGTATCAGCTGATGATTTCGGTCATCGCCCTAAGCCTGCTGATCAGCCCCATGTGGCTGGCGGTCGCGCGGCGTCTGCATGAGGTCGCGCTGAAGACGCTGGGTGCGAGCTTTATCGGGCAGGAAGAAGAATTTTAACCCCATATTCGTCATCCCCGCGAAAGCGGGAATCCCGTGAGGCCTTCAGCCTCTCGACTGTCATGGGATCCCCGCTTTCGCGGGGATGACGGACAGAGCCGCGTTACTTCACGCCTTCAAAGATATTCTTATAGGCCATATACCGGCCCGCCTTCACCGTGTCGATATTATAGTCGGTCACGAGCTTCATGAGCTTTTCGACGTTCGCGGTGATGCGGCTGATCGTGATCTGCTTAGCCTCGTTCACCTTGGCGCGGGTCTTGGCGTTTTCCTCGGGCGTGACCTTGGACGTGAGTTCCACATAGGCCGCGATGATGCCGCCCGGGTTGGCGATGAAATCGGGGATGACGGTAATGCCCTTCGCGTTCAGTTTCGCGCGCGCGCTGTCGGTGCAGGGGCCGTTGGCGCCCTCGACCACGTTCTTGGCCTTGATCTTCTCGACATTGTCGTCGCGGATGACGTTGTGTACCGCGCAGGGGAAGAGCACGTCGACCGCCTGGTACAGCACGTCTTCGGCCTCGGTCGGCAGGTCGGCGCCCGTCACCAGCAGCTCGTTGGTTTTTTTGCTGTCCATCTCGATGAGCGCCTTGAGAAGTTCGGGCTTCGGCCCGTCCTTGAAGACATAGGTGCCGCCGTATTTCGGGTCCGAGATGGCTTTGAGGATCGCGCCCTGTTCGGTAAAGTAGCGGATGACCGCTGCCCCCATGGCGCCCAGCCCCTGCACCGCAAAAGTCGCGCCCTTGACGGGCTTGTATTTCACTTTCAACAGCGCGGCCGCGGCCGTCGCGACGCCGAGGCCCGCGATGCCTTCCTTGTCGTAGTCGGTGCCCCCCATGTCGACCGGTTTGCCGGTGAAGCTGCGGGTGGATTTGAGCTCGTCGCAGATCCACGCCGGGTGGATGGGCCGCGCGCCGATGTCGAAGCCGAAGCCGCCGTAGGAGCCGCCAAATTCATGCAGGTGGGGTTTCATCAGTTGGGCAAAGCGCCGGTATTTCTTCTCGAAGCCGGGCGCGTCGGGATTCGCCTTCATGCCCGACTTGGCGCCGCCCAACGGCAGGCCCGCCGCCGCATTCTTGAGCGCCATGGTGCGGGCGAGCATTTTGACTTCCTCGAGCGTCACGGTCGGCGTGATGCGCGTGCCGCCCTTCCCGGATTTTTCCAACGGCCCGCCGACGCTGATGCCGGTGTTCCAGACCACGAGATAGCCTTCGACGCCCTGAGTGTCGTCTTTGAGCGTGACTTCCACCTCGGGTTTCATCGCGTTGAATTTCTTTTCAAGCGCGGCGAATTCCGTCGCAAAATTCTGCTGCTGCTGCGGCTGGGCGGGCATAAAACACCTCATTTAAAATGGTGAGATTAAAGATAATCCAACCGCCCATGCGGGGAAAGCCCCGTTCTCACAGCGCGGAAGCATGACAAATATCAAGAAAACTTGTTTCCCAGCGCCGCATCGATGGCCTTGGGCGAGACTTCCTCGACCGCGCCCTCGCCTAACTGGCCGAGATGGAACGGACCGTACGACACGCGGATCAGCCGGTTCACCTGAAGCCCCAGGAATTCCAGAACTTTGCGGATCTCGCGGTTTTTGCCTTCGCGCAGGCTCATTTCCAGCCACATATTCGCGCCCTGTTCGCGCTCGAGCTTCGCCTCGATGCCGGCATAGAGGACGCCGTCGATCTTGATGCCGTTCTTCAAACTGTCCAGCCGCTCCTGCGTGATGCGGCCAAAGGCGCGTACGCGGTATTTGCGCGTCCAGCCGGTCGCGGGCAGTTCGAGGTGCCGCGCCAGTTCGCCATTATTGGTGAGCAGCAACAAGCCTTCGGACGTCAGGTCGAGCCGCCCGACCGAGATGACGCGCGGAAGGTTGCCGGGCAGCCTGTCGAAAATCGTGGCGCGGCCTTTTTCGTCGCGGTGCGTCGTCACGAGGCCTTTTGGCTTATGGTAACGCCAGAGGCGTGTCGGCTCTTTTTCGCCGACTGGATTACCGTCGACCTCGATCTTGTCGGCCTCGGTCACATTAATGGCGGGGCTTGCCAGAATCTCGCCATTCAATTTTACGCGACCGTCGGCAATGAGCCGCTCGGCGTCGCGGCGGGAACAGACTCCCGCCCGTGCCAGCCGTTTTGCGATGCGTTCGCCTTTTTGTGGTTCGGTGCTCATTTTCTGTTAGTTTAACGACATGGCGGGTCAAAACAAATACATGATTGAAGCGTTGCAGGGCGCCAAGATGGCCGCCGCCCAGGGCGAGATCCCGGTGGGCGCAGTGCTTGTGAATGGATTGACCGGCGAGATCATCGCCCGCGGCTTCAACGCGACCGAGCAGGCCAATGATGTGACCGCCCATGCTGAAATCCTCGCCCTGCGCCAGGGCGGCAAGATTTTGGGCGCGCCGCGGCTGGTCGACTGCGACCTTTACGTGACGCTGGAGCCCTGCCCCATGTGCGCCGCAGCGATTTCCTTCGCGCGCATCCGGCGCCTGTATTTTGGCGCTTATGATCCCAAGAGCGGCGGCGTCGAACATGGCCCGCGCCTGTACAGCCATGCCGCGCTGCACCACACGCCGGAAGTCTATGGCGGCATCCACGAACGCGAGTGCGGCGCGATCATTTCCGATTTTTTCAAGGATAAGAGATAGTTACGGAGGCCAGTTGACTCATTGGACGGCGGCTTTCATAATCGCCGCCAGTTCACATACATTTGGAGATTTTCATCATGGGCCTTGGCCATAAGCTAAAATTTACCGGCGTCGTGAAACGTGAAACCGTCAATGCCGGCTCGAAGAGCGAACATGAAGCCGTCGTGCTGGATACCGGCAAGGGCCCGCACCTGAAGCTGCGCATTGCGAACGGCAACCCGTTCCACGATCCCGCGCTCGACGCCTTCGTGGGCAAGCGCATCTCGGTCGAAGGCGTCCCCGGGTCGGGCCTGCCCTTCATCATGATCGACAGCGTGGCGGATATCACCGTCCTGGGTCCCCCGGCCCGTCCATCGAAGCCAATGGGGCCACGTCCCTGACATGTAACCCCGGTGCAAGCCGGGGTCTCAGCACCCTTAAGCACATATGGCGGATATCGTTTTTCAGCGATATCCGCCATATGCATGGATGGATTTCAGACCCGGATTAAATTCAAATCCGAGATTTGTGGCGAACCGGACGCTGTTATACTATGTCTTAATCCATGACCAAAACGACGCTTTTCGACGAAGATCCTTTCGGCCTGCCGCCCGCGCCGGAAAAAGCCAAGCCGGCGCCCAACGGGCCGCCGGAGTGGACGGTCAGCGAGCTGTCGCAACGCCTGAAGCGCACCATCGAGGAAGGTTTTTCCTTCGTGCGCGTGCGCGGCGAGATTTCGAAGGTCACAGTCGCCAAATCCGGCCATCTTTACACTGCGCTCAAAGACGCCGACGCCTGCCTGGATGCCATCTGCTGGAAAGGCAACCTGAGCCGCTTAGGCTTGAAACCCGAAGAAGGCATGGAAGTCGTCTGCACCGGGCGCCTGACGACCTATCCCGGGCGTTCGAACTACCAGCTCATCATCGAGACCATGGAACTGGCCGGGCAAGGCGCGCTCCTCAAAATGCTGGAAGAGCGCAAAAAAAAGCTCGCCGCCGAAGGCCTGTTCGATCAGGCGCGCAAAAAGAAAATTCCCTTCCTGCCGAACGTGATCGGCGTCGTGACCTCGCCCACGGGCGCGGTGATCCGCGATATCATGCACCGCCTGTCCGAGCGTTTCCCTCGCCGTGTGCTGCTGTGGCCCGTGATCGTGCAGGGCCAGAGTGCGGCGGCGCAGGTGGCGGCGGCCATCGCGGGCTTCAATGCTATCCCGGAAGGCTCGCCCGACCGGCCCGACGTGCTGATCGTCGCGCGCGGCGGCGGCTCGCTGGAAGACCTGATGCCCTTCAACGATGAGATCGTCGTCCGCGCGGCGGCAGCCAGCAAAATTCCGCTCATTTCGGCGGTCGGCCACGAAACCGACACGACGCTGATCGATTTCGCCTCGGACCTGCGCGCGCCCACCCCCACCGCGGCCGCCGAAAAAGCCGTGCCGGTGCGCAGCGAGCTGATCGGCGCCGTCATGGAGCATCACAAGCGCCTGTTCGTGTCGGTGCAGCGCCTGTTTCAGCAGCACCGGACGCATCTGCAGGGACTGGGCCGGGGCTTGGGCGACCCGCGCCGTCTGCTGGAAACCTCCACGCAGCGTCTCGACAACCTGTCGGGCCGGCTCGACACCGGGCTGCAAAGCTGGTTCGACAAGCGCGTGTCGCGCGTGAAGGAGCTGGCGGCGAAAATTTCCCTCGGCGCCGTGCGCAGCAAGCTGGACAACGGCCACCAGCAGCTCGGGAATTTTTCGGCGCGGCTCGACCGCGGACTGCAGTCCTGGGTGGACAAGCAGGCCGCGCGCCTCGGCGAAACCGCCGCCAAAATGTCGGTTCATGCCATCCAGCGCAAGATCTGGGAAGGCGCGCGGCAGCTTCATAATTCGCTCGAACGCCTGAGCAATACGGAAGCGAAGATCTTCAAGGAGCGCCAGCAGCGCCTCGACAACCTGGGCGCCCTGCTGGAAAGCATGTCATTCAAAAAGGTGCTGGCGCGCGGCTATGCCGTCGTGCGCGACGCGTCGGACAATCTCGTGTCGGGCGCGGAAGATGCGCTGGCCCGCAAGGACATCACCGTCGAATTCAGGGACGGGAAGGTGCGGGCGAACGTTACGAAGCGGGAGTGACGCTGCCGCCGCCGCCTTCGCGGCGCTTCTTCAGGTCCATGGATATCTTTTCGACCATCGCTTCGACGCCCACGCAGGTCATCATGATGCCCCAGATGATCCAGAACTTGCGCTCGAAATCGTCGAGGCGCAGGATCACGTTCAGCGCCACCAGCAGCAGCGCCGATATCTGCATCATGATGACAAGGCCGGTGAAGAAGGCATTCTCGCGGTCTTTCGACGCGAAGATCAGCCAAGGCAGGACGGCAGAACTCACCGCATAGGTCGCGGCCGGGATCTCCGGCGCGCCGACGAGGAAATAAAAACACATCACCGTATAACCCGACAGCACCGAGACGAGGTAAATGACGCTGAGGAACGTCAGCCCCTTTTCGATCGCCGGATGCACTTGGGAATTCATGGCGAGGCGCAGCATGCCTGACAGGATGGCGGCGGGCAGTAGCAGGAGCGGGAACACGATGGGCGAGGTGAACAATCCGATGAAGCCGGGCCCCGCCGAGCCCAGGAAGCCCCACCAGACCAGCGACAGGCCGCTAAAGCCCATCGCCGCCATATTGATATACAGCAGCGGCGTCAGCGATTTTTTGACGATGTCGGTAAAGGCCAAAGCAAGTTCCCCAAAATACTTTCTCAGAAGAATTTTAGAAGGAGAATAGGGCTTTCAGCAATAACAAACCCGCTGGTGTGAAGCCCCGCCGAAAAAACCATGCCACCCCGGCAAAAGCCGGGGCGGCACACGCAAGAAGAAAGTCGCTCAAATTTCCTGATGGCTTAGAACGGAATCTCGTCGTCCATGTCGCCTTTGCCGGACGCGGCGAAGGAGCCGCCGCCCGAGGACGCGCCGCCGGCGGAAGAGCCGCCCGCGTCGTAATCGTTGGCCGCTTCGGACATGCCGCCCGAGCCGCCCTTGGTATCGAGCATGGTCAGCTCGCCGCGGAAGGGGCGCAGCACGACTTCGGTCGTGTATTTTTCCTGGCCGTCCTTGTCCTGCCATTTGCGGGTCTCAAGCTGGCCTTCGATATAAACCTTGGAGCCTTTTTTGAGGTATTTTTCGGCGATGCCGACGAGGGCGTCGTTGAGGATGGAAATGCGGTGCCACTCGGTGCGCTCCTTGCGCTCGCCCGAGGCCTTGTCTTTCCAGCTTTCGGAGGTGGCGATGGAGAAGTTGCATACGCGGCCGCCATTTGCGAAAGTCCGCACCTCGGGATCTTTGCCCAGGTTGCCCACCAAAATCACCTTGTTCACGCTGCCAGCCACGATTCTCATCCTTTCAAAAAACGAAGTCCCGGACACTTATAAGGCTTTGCCCCAAAAGAGCTAGGCGAATCTGCCGATCTGAATTACGATTGGCACAATCCAGTTAGATTGTTTGACGCCATTGCCAAGCCTTGAAACGCCTTATGTTTAACACGGGCGATCAGGACTGACAAGGCACAAAAGCAGAACAAGGAAGCCGAAGATGCGCGCATGGCAACGGATGCTTTCGGGCCGCAGGCTCGACCTGATCAACCCCTCGGCGATGGACATCGAGGTGGAGGATATCGCGCACGGACTTTCCAGAGTCGCTCGCTGGAACGGCCAGACGGTCGGCGACCATGCTTTCTCAGTCGCGCAGCATTCGGTCATGGTCGAGAAGATCGCCCGCACCCTGCAGCCCGAGGCGGACCGCCAGTGGCTGCTGGCCGCCCTCGTCCATGACGCGTCGGAATATGTGGTGGGCGACATGATCTCGCCCTTCAAGAACGCGCTCGGCGTCGATTACCGCTCGTTCGAGGACAAGCTGATGCAGGCGATCCATATCCGCTTCGGCCTGCCCGCCGTCATTTTGCCGCAGCTCAAGAAATTCATCAAGCGCGCGGATAAAATCTCCGCCTACCTGGAAGCCACGCAGATCGCCGGCTTCTCGCACGAGGAAAGCCGCAAGTTCTTCGGGCCGCCGCCGCTCACCGTGCAGGACTGGGTTATCACGCCCATGTCCCCTAACGAAGCGAAGCGCGAGTTCGTCGAGCGCTTCAACGAACTCGTCTCGCTCGCCGAGCAGGACAGCGCCGCCGCCTGATCCTTTTGATGGAGCCCGAATTCACCCGGTTTTTCAGCGCGTAGAAATTGCGGTTAAAATTTTAGCCAAATGGACAGCATAATTTACTGGAATCACACCCTTTTATGAGATGATGAAAGGGTGAGTAGGAGGTTCTGAGTCTTTGTCCGGGTGTTTCTTTTGAACGCATTCAGCACCCACGAACAGCCGGCATCCACAACCGGCGTCGTTCACAAAATGACCGCTCTCTTCTGAAAAGAGGCACCCCACAAAGACTCGCTGCCTCCTGCACGCCAATAACTTCCGGACTGTCCCCCCCGGAGTCCGGAAATTATGAATGAGGGAAACTCTCCATCGTGACAGCCGGCGAAACCAGCGCCGGCTGTTCACTTGTTTAAGGGGGTGCAAAGGGCTATGCTTTCCCGGCATTAATTTTCACGTCAAAAAATGGAGGGTAATCATGGCCAAGTTCAAAGCCGCCATCATCGTCGGTTCCTTGCGTAAAGAATCCTACAACCTGAAGCTCGCGAAGGCGATCGCGAAGCTGGGCAAGGAGCGGTTCGATGCGACCTTCGTCCAGATCGGCGACCTGCCGCTGTTCAGCCAGGATCTCGAGGCGAATGTGCCCGCTCCGGTGACGCGCGTGAAAGGCGAGATCGAAAAGGCCGACGCTGTGCTCCTGGTGACGCCGGAATACAACCGCGGAATTCCTGGCGTGTTGAAAAACGCCATCGACTGGATGAGCCGCCCCTACGGCAAGAACTCGCTGGCCGGCAAGCCGACCGCCATCTGCGGCGCGTCGCCGGGTTCCATCGGCAGCGCCTGCGCGCAGCATAACTTCAAGTCGGTCCTCTCGTATCTCGACGTGCTGCTCATGGGCCAGCCGGAAGTCTATGTCCAGTTCAAGGAAGGGCTGATCGATGCCGACGGCAACATCGGCAACGAGGACACGAAGAAATTCCTGCAGAAGTTTACCGACAAGTTCGCCGGCTGGTCAGAGCGCCATATCGGCAGCGCGATTGCCGCCGAAGCCAAGCGCGCCGCGGGCTAAAGCCCATGGCGTCCGACGCCGAGGAGCGCCTGCTGCGCGAAATCCGCAGCGCCTGCGAGCAGCATCCCAGCATGCAGATCACCGTGGATGTCGCGGCGTCGGACGATCTGGCCAAAAAACACGGCTGGCCGGACGCGGCCGCCATGCGCGAGGGCGTGCAGCGGGCGCTTCAGACCCTGCCGCCCGATATGGCCAAACGCATTATTGTGAAGACGCAGCAAAAGTAGCCGGTTTCGCTTAAGCATCCGCATTTTTCGCGGTTTTACCGTTAGTATTTTATGGATAACGGTTGACAAACCGCACCCGCTATTTAAATCAAGGGGGTCATTCTTAAGTGGCAGGAATCTGCCCATTGTTCTATATTTGTTCCTGCGGGAGTTTCAGTCATGGCAGAAGCCTATAATAAATCCATTCGTATTCGCGGCGCGCGGGAACACAACCTGAAGAGCATCGACGTGGAAATTCCACGCGATGAACTCGTCGTCATCACCGGCCTGTCGGGGTCGGGCAAATCCTCGCTCGCCTTCGACACGATCTACGCCGAGGGACAGCGCCGCTATGTCGAGAGTCTCTCGGCCTATGCGCGCCAGTTCCTGGAGCTGATGCAGAAGCCGGACGTGGATTCCATCGAGGGCCTCTCGCCCGCGATTTCCATCGAGCAGAAGACGACCTCAAAAAACCCGCGCTCGACCGTCGGCACCGTGACCGAGATTCACGATTATATGCGCCTTCTGTGGGCGCGCGTCGGCGTGCCCTATTCGCCGGCGACCGGCAAGCCCATCACCAGCCAGACCGCCAGCGAAATGGTCGACCAGATTTTGGCCATGGGAGAGGGTACAAAGTTGTATCTTATGTCGCCCATCGCCCGCGGTCGCAAGGGCGAGTACCGCAAGGAATTCCAGGACCTCAAGAAAAAAGGCTTCCAGCGCGTCAAGGTGGACGGCAAGTTCTATGAACTCGACGCGGTGCCGGCGCTCGATAAACAAATCAAGCACGATATCTATGTCGTGGTCGACCGTATCGTGGTCAAGAAAGACCTCGGCAACCGCCTGGCGGATTCCGTCGAGACGGCGCTCAAACTGTCGGAAGGCCTCGTTATCGTCGAAAACGCGGACACGAAGGCGGAAAGCATCTTCTCGGCCAAATTCGCCTGTCCAGTGTCAGGATTTACAATTCCCGAGATCGAGCCGCGCCTGTTCTCCTTTAACAACCCCTTCGGCGCCTGCCCCAAATGCGACGGGTTGGGCAGCAAGATGACTTTCGATCCCGACATGATCGTGCCCGACATGACGATCAGCCTGAAAGACGGCGCGGTCGCGCCCTGGGCGAACTCGTCCTCCGGCTATTACGAACAGACGCTGGAAAGCCTGTGCCGCGCCTATAAAGGCAATATGAGCACGCCGTGGGAGAAACTGCCCAAGAAACTGCAGGATGTCATTCTCTACGGTTCCGGCGACGAAAAGCTCGTCTTCAAATACTGGGACGGGCACCGGGATTATCAAACCACGAACAAGTTCGAGGGCGTCATCCCGAACATGTACCGCAAGTACATGGAGAGCGACAGCTTCCAGATCCGCGAAGACCTCGATCAATATAAAACCGAACATGTCTGCGACGCCTGCAACGGCTATCGCCTCAAACCCGAAGCCCTTTGCGTGAAGATCGACGGCAGGCATGTCGGCGAGGTGTCGCTGATGTCGATCGAGGAAGCGCATGGCTGGTTCGGCGCGCTCGGCAACAAGTTCGGCAGGAAAGACAAGGAAATCGCCTCGCGCATCCTGAAAGAGATCAACGAGCGCCTGTCGTTCCTCCTGAACGTGGGTCTCGAATACCTGACGCTCAGCCGCAAATCCGGCACCTTGTCGGGCGGCGAGAGCCAGCGCATCCGCCTGGCCTCCCAGATCGGTTCGGGCCTGACGGGCGTCCTGTATGTCCTGGACGAGCCCTCGATCGGCTTGCACCAGCGCGACAACAACCGGCTGCTTGAAACGCTGAAGCGCTTGCGCGATCTCGGCAACACCGTCCTCGTCGTCGAGCATGACGAAGACGCGATCCGCACCGCCGATTACCTGATCGACATGGGCCCCGGCGCGGGCATCCATGGCGGCGAAGTGGTGGCGACCGGCACCCCCGCCGAAGTCATGCGCAACAAGAACAGCCTGACCGCCCAGTACCTGACGGGCGCGAAGGAAATCAAAATCCCGGCGCAGCGCCGCAAAGGCAAGCCCGTGCAGACCAAGCAGGGGCAGGCCACGCAGATGATTGAAGTCGTCGGCGCGCGCGAGAACAACCTCAAGAACGTTCATGCGCAGATCCCGGTCGGCACCTTTACCTGCGTGACCGGCGTTTCGGGCTCAGGCAAATCGTCGCTGGTCATCGATACGCTCTATGCCGCGACGGCCAAGCGCCTGATGAAGGCGCGCACGCATCCGGGCGCGCATGACGAGATCCGCGGGCTCGAATATATCGACAAGGTCATCGACATCGACCAGTCGCCCATCGGCCGCACGCCGCGGTCGAACCCGGCCACCTATACCGGAGCCTTCACGCCGATCCGCGACTGGTTCGCGGGGTTGCCGGAAGCGAAGGCGCGCGGCTACGGCCCCGGGCGCTTTTCGTTCAACGTCAAGGGCGGGCGCTGCGAAGCCTGCCAGGGCGACGGCGTCATCAAGATCGAAATGCACTTCCTGCCCGACGTGCATGTGACCTGCGACGCCTGCAAGGGCCAGCGCTACAACCGCGAAACGCTGGAGATCAAATATAAGGACAAGTCCATCGCCGAAGTGCTCGACATGACGGTCGAGGAAGGCGCGGACTTCTTCAAGGCCGTGCCCTCGATCCGCGAGAAGATGGAAACGCTCAAGGAAGTGGGCTTGGGTTACATCCACATCGGCCAGCGCGCCACGACGCTGTCGGGCGGCGAGGCCCAGCGTGTGAAACTGGCGAAGGAACTCGCCAAGCGCTCCACGGGCCGCACACTCTACATCCTCGACGAGCCTACCACCGGCCTGCATTTCGAGGATGTGCGCAAGCTGCTCGAAGTGTTGCATCGCCTCGTCGACCAAGGCAATACCGTCGTCGTCATCGAGCATAACCTCGAAGTCATCAAGACCGCCGACTGGATCGTCGACATCGGTCCCGAAGGCGGCGTCAAAGGCGGCGAAATCATCATCCAGGACACGCCTGAAAAAGTCGCCCGCGAAAAGCGCAGCTACACCGGCCACTACCTGAAGCCGCTGCTGGTACGGTCGAAGGCGGCGTAACACTTCTCTCTTCTCCACTCCAACGTCATCCCCGCGCAAGCGGGGATCTCGTAGTCATTTTTCTTCCTCTCCACATGCGTCATTCCCGCGCAAGCGGGAATCCCCTTGTTACTGAAGAGCACCAGGATTTCACGGAATCCCCGCTTTCGCGGGGAGGACGTTCTGTGGGTCATTGTTCATGCCTTATGAAAATATAATTTATCCATAACTATCTTAAGCACCCGTCCAAAATTTAGCGTCTGGACATAACCAGATTTCATAAATAAAGTCCGCCCTGTTTCGAAAGACGAATCACCAGGCGAACGGGCGCCGAGAAAACGGATAAAAAACGCCGCCGCCGGATAGAGGGAAAAAGATTTTTCGAATTCATCAATCCATACGACTGTGAAAGGCAACATTAGCATGTCCGATAAAAAACTCGACGAACGCGCCCTTGAAGCGCGTAAAGAAGTCATCATCCCGATCCGCCTCCGCGAACTTTACAAGGCCTATGTCACCGCGACCTTCGACAAGCCGATCGAGTGGATGCAGAAACTCGCGCGCGGTGTCGATACCGTCGCCGTCAACAAGCGCATGCGCACGGGCATCCAGGCGGCCGTGACCCTGCCGCTCGGCATCATCCTGCGCAACTCGGCGCGTTCGGCGAACTGGGTTGCCGAGAAGAAAGCCCCCGGTGTCGTCACCGGCGTCGTCGGTTCCGGCGCGGCCTGGTGGTTCGGCGGCAAAGCGGCCTATGGCTGGGCCATGACGCATGTGCCGGTCCTCTCGACCCTCGCAACTCAAACGGGCGTCATCGCCTCGGTCGCCAAAGTCGCGACCGTTGCCGCCACGACTGTTCTGACGGGCTTCGCGGTTGTTCCGCCCGCCCTCATGATCGGCACCGCGGCTGCGGCGCTCGCCGGCGCTGCCATCATCGGCACGCTGTCGGTCGTCCCCGCCGCCTTCAACCTGAAGACCGGCCTGCTGCGCTCCCTCGACCGCCTGCGCGGCATCAAGGGCGTCGATTACGACGGCAAGGAAGAAGAACGCGAGATCACGCAGAATTCGCTCTACGCGCGCAACGAGCGCAAGACTTATAGCGAAGTCTCTTACAAGATCCGCAACCTGACCGACGAACACCAGAAGCAGATCTTCGACAACCTGAAAGAGAAATTCGACCAGGTTGCCGCGGCGAACCAGAACCAGCCTCAGCCTGTCGCGGCCGCCGCCGCTGCGGCTCCTGCTGCGCCGAAGACGACCCCCTGATACTTCTAAGCTCTCAGCTAAACGCCCGCCGCGTCTTTCGACCGGCGGGCGTTTTTTTATTTCTGATGTCGATGCGTCAGAAAAGCTTGTCGAACGTGCTGCTCTTGTGCTCGATCACCGGCACGTCGCCCGCATTGACGGGCTTGCCTTCTTCCTGGTTTTTCTTGAGGCGCTCGGCTTCCTTCTTCGCGTCGACGACGGACGCGGGGATGGTGGCGTCGGGCGGCGGCGCGTCGTTCCAGAAGATCAGCTTGTCGACCACGCGCTCGTTCTTAAGCGCGAGATAACCGTTGTCCTGGCTGATTATGGTGCGGATGCCGGGGTTGGCCTTGTCGGCGCCGGCGCGCTTGAGGAACGCATCCTCGGCCGTGCCTTTCGCAGGCTGCGCGGCTGCCGTATCGGCGCCCATCAGCTCGGTTTTCGCCTGGGTCGTCGCTTGGGCGGCGGCCGGCGGCGCGCCCTGCATCGGCGGGCGCAGGTCGTAGTCGGGCGGCAGCGTCAGCGGCGCGCGCTTGACCACGGTGAATTCGTCGGGCGAATTGCGGCCGATGCCCATTTCCTGCTTCAGGTCCGAGCAGGCGGACAGAGACAGCATGGCGAGAGCCGACGCCAAAACAATGAATTTCCTGTTCATATCAAATCCTCTTTCCTCAAACCCCGTTCTTGACCTCTGCCGGCGCCTTTTCATGCCGGGAGAGCAGCGAGTCCGCCATCAGCAGCACGGCTCCGACCACGATGCAGCTGTCCGCCACGTTAAAGGCCGGCCAGTGCCGGTCGCCGATGTGGAAGTCGATGAAATCGGCGACCGCGCGAAAACGGAGGCGGTCGATGGTATTCGCCAGCGCGCCGCCGATGATCAGCGCCGTCGCCACAGTGATAATAGCGCGGCGCATGTGAATCATCCACCCGAGAAGCAGGCCCGAGATTGCGAGCGACACCGCCATGAAGATATAGGGCAGGCTGGCGCTGTTGACGTCGAACATCCCGAAGCTGATGCCCTTGTTCCAGACCATGACAAGGTTCAGGAACGGCGCCAGCGTGTCGGGCGCATACTGGTCCTGCTGGGCGGCGAAATATGACAGCGGGCGTTCGGTCATGAACCAGTCGGAAAAGCTGGCCCCCCCGTGGCTGCGCAGCACCGTTTCCAGCACGAACCACTTGCTGTACTGATCGGCCAGGATAGTCACGGCGGCGACGGCGAAAGCGACGATAAGGAGCCGGCCGAGCCGGAGCTGGGGTTGCTGCATTTCCTGCTTCTTAATTTTTTATAATCCGGGGGATTCCAGCACAGCCTGCGCCGCAAGGCAATCCTGTTTGATCCGTTCTTTCAGGGCGTCGAGCCCCTCGAAGGCCATTTCGGGGCGCAAATGCGCGACCGGTTGCACGCGCATCGTCTTTCCATAAATGTCGCCTGAGAAATCGAAGATGTAAGTTTCGAAAATCGGCTCCTCGATGCGGAACATGGGGCGGACGCCAAAGTTCGCGGCCCCGGCCCGGTATTCCGCCTCACCCTCGATCAGCACGCGCACCGCATAGACGCCGAAGGGCGGGCGCAGGTAGCGCGCCACGCGCTGGTTCGCGGTAGGAAAACCGATCTGCCGCCCGCGCTTGTCCCCATGGACGACCTCGGCCTCGATCTCCCACGGCCGGCCGAGGAGTTCGGCGGCCTGCGCGAAGTTACCTTCCTTCAAGAGCGCGCGAATGCGGCTGGAGGAATAAACTTCCGCTTCGCCGCAGCACACGGGCGAAATGACGGTGAGATCAAAAAGCCCTTTATCGGCGGCATTTCGCAGCGTCTCCGCCGTACCGCCGCGGCCCTTGCCGAAGGCGAAATCATCGCCGACGATCACATGCCCGACGCCAAGATCGCGCACCAGGATATCATTGATGAACTGCTCCGCCGTCAGCGATGCCAAGGCCGCGTCGAAGGGCAGCGCGACGAGATGCCGCAGGCCCAGCGCACCCATCAACCGCTGCTTTTCGGGCAGCAGCGTCAGGCGGAAGGGTTCGCCGCCCGGCTGGAAGAATTCGCGCGGATGCGGCTCGAAAGTGAGCACGCCCGAGGAACTGCCCTGCTTTTCGGCTATTTCCGCGGCGGCCGACAGCAGCACGCGATGCCCCAGGTGCACGCCGTCGAAATTGCCGATCGCGACGGCCGCGCCACGCGCTTCGGCAGGAAGATTTTTTATATTATTATGTAATTGCATCATAGTTTTTTGAACTTATGCTTTTGTGCCCCATAATACCGATGGAGCGTGAAAAGCAAAGGGAGTTACAGCACGCACATGCGCTTTATCGCCGCAATATCCGTTCTCTTCGCCCTTATCCTTTCCGCCGCCGAGGCGCATGCGGAAGGCTGCAGCTGCTCGCCCGACCCGTTCGAAAAGCGCTGGGGTGCGGCCGATGCCGTTTTCACCGCGACCGTCGTCGAGATCAAGGAACAGACCAAATACATCCGCAAGGGCAATGCCAACGACCTGCCGGTCACCGTGCTGCTGCGCGTCGATGAAAGCTTCAAAGGGCCGGCCAGCAAGGGCCATGCCTTCGAACTCTGGACCAGCCTGACAAAAGACACCTGCACCGGCCACCCCTTCGAAAAGGACAAGCAGTACCTGGTCTTCGCTTATCAGCGCAGCGACCAGACCTATGCGCCCTGGTCACTCTACAACATGCCGTCGGGAACCTATGACGTCGGCGGATTATGCGGCGGCACGAAGAATATCGCCGACCCCGCCACATCCGAAGAGATCGAAAAAATCCGAAAAAAGCTCGCTGCCGAGCCCAAGGACAAGTCCGGCAGCTTCATGGACAGAATGTTCGGGAACTGACTTACTCGGCCGCCTGAAGCTTGCTGATCTGCAGGATCTGCGCCGACCTTCTTAACGACAGGCTCTCCCACACATCACACAGCGCGCCGACCAGTTGGCGCATGTCGGCATCGGTGTGGAACGGCGTCGGCGTGAGACGCAGGCGCTCTGTGCCGCGCGGCACCGTCGGATAGTTGATGGGCTGGGCGTAGATATTGTGCTTTTGCATCAGCTCGTCGCTGGCCTTTTTGCACAGGCGCGCGTCGCCCACCATGACGGGGACGATATGGCTGACGGAGGACATGACGGGCAGACCGGCTTCGGCCAGCATGGTTTTCAGGGTCGCCGCGCGTTCCTGGTGGCGGGCGCGTTCGACCTGCGATGATTTCAGATGTTCCACGCTCGCGCGCGCGCCGGCCAGCAGCGCGGGCGGCAGTGCGGTCGTGAAGATGAAGCTCGACGCATAGGAGCGCACAACGTCGACGATGGCGCGGGTCGAGGCGATATAACCACCCATGACGCCGAAGGCCTTGCCGAGCGTGCCTTCGACGATATCGATGCGGTGCATCTGCCCGTCGCGTTCGGCCACGCCGCCGCCGCGATTGCCGTACATGCCGACGGCATGGACTTCGTCGAGATAGGTGAGCGCGCCGTATTTTTCGGCGAGGTCGGCGATTTCCTTGATGGGAGATATGTCGCCGTCCATCGAGTAGACCGATTCAAAGGCGATGATTTTGGGGCGGCAGCGTTCCACCGACTGCAGCAGCGATTCAAGATGCTGCACGTCGTTATGGCGGAAGATGAACTTTTCGCAGCCGGAGCCGCGGATGCCCGCGATCATCGAGGCGTGGTTGAGTTCATCCGAGAAAATCACGCAGTCGGGCAGGAGTTTCGCGATGGTGGACAGCGCGGCCTCGTTCGAGACATAGCCCGAGGTGAAGAGCAGCGCCGCTTCCTTGCCGTGCAGGTCGGCGAGCGAATTTTCCAGCATGACGTGATGGTGCGTGGTGCCTGAGATATTGCGCGTGCCGCCCGCGCCCGCGCCGCAGCTCTGCGCCGCATCGCACATGGCGGCGATGACTTTGGGGTGCTGGCCCATGCCGAGATAGTCGTTGGAGCACCAGATGGTGATTTCCTTTTCCGTTCCCTCGGCGCGGTAGACGGCCTTGGGGAATTTGCCCACGACGCGCTCGAGGTCCGCGAAGACGCGGTAACGGCCTTCTTTATGCAGGTCAGCAAGACGTCCCTGGAAGAACGTTTCGTAAAACCCCATGGAGGCGTTTTTCGGGTTTTGGGCTTTGGGCAGGGGGGAAATGGACATGGATTTTTCTGTGATTTTTCTTTTTTTTAACGCTGTGACATATTTAAACCCCATCGGGCCGGCATGCAATAGTTATGGTCTTGACATAAAGCGCCGCGCTTCTTTTTCTAGACCGCCTTGGTTCTTCGCACTAAGCTGAATCAAAAGGATTTTTTAAAACGATGATTATCGTTTTCGGCTCTATGAACGTCGACCTTATTACCCCGGTGAAGGACTTTCCGCACCCCGGCGAAACGGTGCTCTGCACCTCCGACTATGTCAGCCGGTCGGGGGGCAAGGGCGCAAACCAGGCGGTCGCCGCCATGCGCGCCGGCGCCAAGACGGTCATGGTCGGCAAAGTGGGCGATGACGCCTTCGGACGGCGTAGCGTCAATAACCTCAAAAACCAGGGCATCTGGACCACCGGAATCGGGATTTCCGACACGCGGCCCACGGGCTGCGCGACCATCGCGGTCAACGCGCAGGGCGAAAACACCATCGTCGTGGCGCCCGGCGCCAATCTGGAGGCAACGTCGGATCAAGTGCCGGACGAAGTGCTGGTGTCGAAAAACGTCGTGCTGACGCAGCTGGAATGCGCGCCGAAAGAGACTTTTTCCGTCCTCGCGCGCGCGGAGGCCAAGGGCTGCGTGACGATCCTCAATGCCTCGCCCGCGGGGCATATCCCGAAAGAGGCGCTGCCGAACATCGACTACCTGATCGTGAACGAGATCGAGGCGCTGCAACTCGCCCGGGGCGTCGGCATTGAGGACACCGACCCGCGCGCCATCGCGCGGAAAATTTCGGACGCGGGGCAACACTCCTGCATCATTACCTTGGCCGCCAAGGGCGCGATCGCCGCGAACAAGAACGGCGTGTTCAGCATCGGCGCGCTCGACGTCGAAGTGGTCGACACGACCGGCGCGGGCGACACTTTCTGCGGCATCTTCGCAGCGGCGATTTTGGCCGGCCAAAGCTCCCTTATCGCCCTGCATCGCGCAAGCGTGGGCGCGGGCCTCTCCTGCATGGCCCTGGGCGCCCAGGACAGCGCTCCCGCCAAGGACGACATCGACGCGCACCTCTCGCGCCTGCAGCAGGCGCAGAAGATCGGGTGAGGTTTTTGCGCGGAGACCCGGAGAGCAGGAGTTTGCCCAGCATTTGTCTTTAAGCTTATTCGCGCGAAGTAACGAAGTTACGAAGAATCACTATCTGCCCATCCCGGCGAAAGCCGGGATCCAAGTTTATAACTTCTATCTCGTCAATTGCGCGCGCAGCGCGCATCAGTTTGAGGTAGTAGTTTATAGACGGGACCCCGACTTTCGTCGGGGTGGTTCAGCTAAAACCTCCGTAACTTCATAACTTCGCACGAATGAGCTGAAGATATCCGGTGAAATTCAGGGGTTAATGATTGTACGCGTATTGTCCCGGCGTCACTTTAAGACCGGACAGGCCGCCGAAGTGCGCGAACGGCTGCTTCCACCAGGACTGGGTTCCGTACTTGTCCGGAACCGTCACGGACTTCGGCAGCAAAATATAATCCTGCCCCTTGCTTTTCATGATTCCGGCGTTCGCGGCGGCTTCGGGACCGGCGCCCCAGAAGAAATCGCCGCGCACCGCGCCGGTAATGGCGCCCCCGGTGTCCTGCGCGATCATGAGGCGTTGCAGGCGTCCCTGTTTGTCGGGGGCTTCGGCGTCGAGGAAGACGGGCGCGCCGTAAGGGATAAGATGCCGGTCGACGGCGAGGCTGCGGCCCGGCGTGAGTTCGACGCCTTCGGCGCCCAAGGGCTGCTGCGTTTCGAGCTTGCGGAAGAAGACAAATGATTCATCGACATCCATCACCTGCGCCGCTTCTTTCGGGTGCGCCGCGAGCCAGGCCCGAATGGATTGCATCGAAACATCACCCTTATTCAGCGCGCCGCGCTTCACCAGTTCGCGCCCGATTGCCGTATAGGTTCGACCGTTCGCGGCGGCATAACCGACCTGCAAAACTTTTCCGTGCGGCAGAATAATTTCGCCCGAGCCCTGGATATGGAGGAAAAAGGCATCGACCGCATTGTCGACCCAGACGATTTTTTTGCTTTTCTTCAGCGCGCCCTTGTCGATTTCGGCGCGGGTATAATAAGGCACGAGACGCTGGCCGCTGACGCGGCCCATGAGGCTTTCGCCCTTCATTTCAGGCTTGAAGTCGCCGAGGTTGACCTGCACGAGGTTCGCGGGCCGCGCGTAGATCGGAATGAGGTACGGTTTTTTGCGCACGAGCGAGCCATGCAGCACCGGCTCGTAATAGCCGGTGAACAGCCCGTCGCGGCTCTGGCCGTTCGAGACTTCATAGGGCCTGAAATTACTTTCGAAATATTTGCGCGCGGATGCCGCATCCGCTGCTTCGGGCATCTCCTTGCAGACGCCGTGCCAGTCGGCGTAAGTCCCCGCATAAGGCAAGGGGCCGACGGCAGTCGCGGGATTGCCGGGCGCGAGCGCCACGCAGGACCGCTTCAGCGGCGCAAGCGCGGCCGCAGTATCGTCGCCCGCCCAGCCCGGCAGCGCGCTGAACTGCGTTTCTTTCAGGAAGAACGGCTCGGCCTTCTTCGTCGCCGTCTGGGAGGCGCAGGACGCCAGCAACAGGATGCAGAAGACCGGCAGAAGACGCAGGCAGCGCATGAATATCCCTTCAACTTGGCGTCATTCCCGCGCAAGCGGGAATCCCGGGCAGGAAAAAGCGCGCCACGAAACAATGAGATCCCCGCTTTCGCGGGGATGACGTGCAGTAGCAGGAGGGGATATTACTTCTCCGCCGTGCGAGTCTCAATAAGAATCCAGTTGGGATCGTGATGGCGGGTGTCGCGCGTCAGCGTCCAGACGTCGAGAAGCGTGAGGATATGGTCGGGATTGCCGGAAACGACCTGGCCCGCGGCGTCGCGCGTCACGGCGGTTTCCTCTACCTCGAAAGAGACAGTGACATAGGCCATGGTGCCGCCCAGGTGCGCCTCGGTGATGCGGGCGGACTTGATGCGGTGGATGATCACTTCGGAGGTATGCCCGGCCGCTTCGCGCGCGCGGATGCCGGCCACGAAATCACCATAGAGTTTCGGGCTGAGCAGCGGCTTGAGCGTATCGGCGTCGCCGCGGTTATAAGCGGTCACGATGATCTCGAACGCGTAGCGCGCGCCCTGCATGAAGGAATTCACTTCGAAGCTGGAGTCCGCCGCGGCGATTTCACCCAGGCCATTTTCGATGCGGCCGTCCGTATTCGCGCTGAGGTCGACGAGCTGGTCGAAACTCTGGGGCTGGACCACGGGGCGCGGCGCCGCGACCGGCGTCACCTTGCGCACGGCGGCTTTCACCGCTTGAGGCGGCAGGGGCTCGCCCTGCGCGAAGGGGTTGGGGCGCTGGCGTTCGCTGCCATGGCGCGTTCCGAGGACCGAATTCAGCCGGTAGACGAGAAATGCCGCGATGACCGCGAAAATGAGTATATCCACCTGGATTTGCCCCTCTTTTAAGTGGCTTGCCTCGTTACAAATGCTTCAGACGTGGTAAAAGTCAACCGAAACAGCCCCTATATTAAATTGTATCTTATTTTTGGGGATTCATCTAGTTTACAGAGCATTGGCAAGATAGTTCCGGCGCGGACGATATGATACGTATTTATCAAACAACAGGCTGAAATGTATATCTTTTTTATGCCTTTGCTGCTCCTGCCGCTGATCGAGATCATTGGGTTTTTAACCATCGGCGTGCACATCGGCCTGCTGTGGACATTGGCATGGCTGTGCGGGTCGACGACGCTCGGATTTTACCTGCTGCGCGCCGCCGGTTCCGGCGCTTTGCGACGCGCGCGCATGGGCGGTGAGGATGTTTTCCAACTCGAGGACGCTTTTGACAGCCTGTGCCTGGTGATCGCGGCGCTGCTGCTGATCTTCCCGGGATTCATCAGCGATTTCATCGCCGTGCCTTTTATGCTCGCGCCGTTCCGCCACTGGCTGTGGGGCCGCGCCAAAAATAATCCTGACGGCTTCATGCGCCGCAGTTACCGCCAGTGGACCTATACCGCCAAGGACGGCAAGACTCACACCGTCATCGACGGCGAATACACGCAGGTCGACGAGAACCGCCAATTGCCGAAGTAGCGCAACTATGTCATAACACATCGCGCTGTTAGCGCTTGCCGCGCCGGATTCCTCATGCTACGGCTTTGAATACATTCAACAAAGGATGCGAACATATGGCCAAAGACAAAACCCCCGAACACAAAGCGCCGAAAAAGGCGGAAACATCCGAGATTGCCGCGCCGGAAGCCGCGTCGATACAGGCGCAAGGCCAGAATGCGCCGGCGCCGGGCATCCAGGTCATCGCCCAGTACATCAAGGATCTGTCGTTCGAGAATCCGAACGCGCCGGAGAGCCTCGTCGCGGGCTGGCCGCAGCCGGAAACGAACGTGCAGATCTTCCTGCGCCATGCCCAGATCCGCGAAGATGCCTACGAGTGCACAGTGAACTTCCGCATCGAGGCCAAGAAGCCCGGCGAAGACAGCAAGGTTTCCTTCCTCGTCGATCTTTCTTATGGCGCGCTCGTGCTGCTCAAGAACGTCCCGAAAGAAAACCACGCGCCGGTCGTCATGGTCGAAGTGCCCAAGCTGCTCTTCCCCTTCGCGCGCGAAATCATCGCCAACGCGACCGCCCAGGGCGGCTTCCCGCCGCTCTACCTGACGCCGATCAGCTTCGAGCAGATCTACATGAACGAAGTGAAGCGCCAGATGGACCAGCAGCGCGCGGCGGGCGGGTAAAAAACAGGATGTAACCCCGGCGAAAGCCGGGGCCTCTCTTCCCTCAACCTGTCTTCTTGTTGAAATATCGTAGACCCCGGCTTTCGCCGGGGTTTCGTTTTGGTTTTAAAGAGGGCAGGTTAACCGTCGGTGCCGGTCTTTTTCGCGGCAAACACCGACCACAGGCTGTTCTTGATCTTGCCCACGAAATCATCGTGCGCCTTCACCTCGTCGTTCGAGGCGGGGAAGCTGCGGTACGGCCGCTTCTGGCGGCGGATCTTGGCGTTGAGCTGCGCGGAGCCCACGACGGCGGCTTCGGACGCGAGGCCGAGGCCGTGCTGGCGGCCGCCCATGAGCTCCAGGTAAACTTCCGACAGCAGCTCGGCGTCAAGCAGCGCGCCGTGGAACTTGCGGCCGGAATTGTCGACCTTGAAGCGGCGGCACAGGGCGTCGAGGTTCGCGGGCTGACCCGGAAACTTCTGGCGCGCCATGGGCAGCGTGTCGACGACGCGGCTCATCGTCAGCGTCTTGAAGCCTGCGGCTTTCAGTTCCGCGTTGATGAACTTCATATCGAATTCGGCGTTGTGGATGACGAGCACCGCGTCGCCGATGAAGGCGATGAACTCTTCGACCTTTTCGGTGAACAGCGGCTTGTCCTTGAGGAATTCCGTCGTCAGCCCGTGGACGCGCGCCGCGTCGGGCGGGACGTCGCGCTGCGGGTTCAGATAGCTGTGGAACGACCGGCCAGTCGGTAAATGGTTTTCGAGCTCCAGGCAGCCGATTTCGACCAGCCGGTGCCCCTCGCCCGGCTCCATGCCGGTGGTTTCAGTATCAAGAATGATTTCACGCATGCTTTAGAGAGATAGCAGAGCTTTGGATTCGTGACAAGGTGACGAAGGTTTGCCGTTCTTCCAGAGGGGGAAGAGAAGAAGTTAAAGTCCGCAGACGCCGCCGGATAAAATGTGCAGGGTTTCAGGGTCTTGCAGCAACACCGCGCAGCTTTCGTTGGCGGAGAGCGGGGGCACGGTGACCTTGTAGGACTGCTTGCCGCCGTCCCAGGTGCCGATGACGATCATTTCCTTGACCACATTGTGGTCGACCATCTTGTTGCCCTTGTTCTCGCCCGAGGTGACGTTCGTCTCCGCATCCTTCTGCAGCAGGGCAAGCACGACGCGCGCGGGCTTGGGAATGCCGGGACCGTCGACGGTGACGGCGGCGGCGCCATCTTCGGACACCTGCGGGGACACCGTATAGTGCGTGCGGCGCAGGGTCTTGGCCTGTTCGATCATAATGTTGATGGAGGCACGGCGGCCGCCCGCCTCCTGCATGCGCCCGTCGATGATGATCTGCGGCGTATAGATGTCGCCGTTGCCCATGATCAGCTTGTCGTAGTCGGACTGGCGCTGCGTCCAGACCGGGCTGGAGAACGGATCTTTCCAGCTGCCCTTGGACAGCGCCTGGTGGGCGTCCCAGTAGTCCACGTGCATTTCCAGCGCGATGACATCCGTGCGCTTGGCAAGATCGCCCAGGAAAGACTGCGCCGCCGGGCAGGTCGCGCAGGACTGCGAGGTGAACAGTTCAGCCACCACCGCATCCCGGTCCTTCGCGACGCTGAGGGTCGCGGTCACGCTGCTGGGCTTTCCGGACGCCAGCGCCACGGCCGGCAGCAGGAGCGCGAGGACAAGCATATAGATGCCGTTTTTCATTCCGTTCATTCCTCGTCAGCGTCGCCGGCGCTGCGCGCCGATGGTGTCGATGATCTTTTGAAGCTGCTTGCGCATGTCGTCGAAGCCCTTATCGGTTTCCACCACGTAATCCGCGCGCTTGCGCTTTTCGGCGTCGGGAAGCTGGCCCGCCACGATGCGGTCGAATTTTTCCGAGGTCATGCCGGGGCGCGCCAGCACGCGTTCGCGCTGCACGTCGGTCGGCGCGGAGACGCAGATGGTGACGTCGACGCGCTTTTCGCCTCCCGTTTCGAACAGCAGCGGGATATCGAGCGCGATCATGCGATGGGCCTTCTTGCGCATCTCTTCCTTGAAGGCGTCGCTTTCCGCGCGCACCATCGGGTGCAGTATCTCTTCCAGCGCACGCTTTTTCTTGCGATCGCCGAAAACGATGCGCCCCAGCGCCTGGCGGTCGACATAGTCGCGGCCCGCCGCGTCTTTTTGCACGACCTCGGGGAATTGCTTCGCGACGAGCGGCACCGCCGCGCCGTCCGGGCCCAAGAGCTTGTGCACGCTGGCGTCCGAATCATGGACGGGGATGCCCAATTCGCGCAGCATGTTGGCGGCGGTCGTCTTGCCCATGCCGATGGAGCCGGTAATGCCGATGGTGATCATGGACGCATTCCCGGCGGACGGTGGTTGAGCTCGGTCTTAATGGGCGGCGCGAGCTCGGCCACGACGGCCGCCAGTTGTTTGCGCGTTTCCTCGAGCCCGGTGCCCGTGTCGATCACATAATCGGCCCGGGCGCGCTTGTCGGCGTCGGGCAGTTGCGCCTTCAGGACCGCGTTGAAACGTTCCTCGGTCATGCCGGGCCGCGCCATGACGCGGGCCTTCTGCACATCAGAGGGCGCAGAAACGACGATCTTCTTGTCCACCCGCGCGTCCCATCCCGTCTCGAACAGCAAGGGCACGTCGAGTACGACGAGGCGGCAGCCTTCCTTCTCTTTCTCAGCGATGAAGGCCTCTTCGGACGCCTGCACCATCGGATAGAGCACGCCTTCGACCGCGGCTTTCAGCTCCGGGTCGGCGAAGATATGGCGGCCCAGCACCTTGCGGTCGATCATCGGGCAGCCCTTATTATCTGCCGCCAGCGCTTCAGGACAGAGGGCTGCCACGGCATCGACCGCCTGCCCGTTTGGCCCCATAAGCACATGCACGGTCGCATCCGCGTCGTGAATGGGAATACCCATCTCGCGCAGCATATTGGCGGCTGTCGTCTTGCCCATGCCGATGGAACCTGTGAGGCCGGCGACGATCATGCGGCGAGTTTCCCCATATATTCGTACAACTCCTTGGTCACTTCCGGGTCGCGGCCGAACCAGTGCTCGAAGCCGAGGCGCCCCTGGTGCATCAGCATGCCGAGGCCTTCGACGACCGTGTTGCCCCGCGCATGCGCCGCGTGCAGCAGCGGCGTGACCAGCGGCCGGTAGACGAGGTCGCAGACCGTCGCCTCCTTCGGCAGCTGCGCGAGATCGAGATCGAGCGGAGACTGGCCGGTCATGCCGAGGCTGGTGCAGTTGACGAGCAGCGTCGCGTCCGCGAGCGCGGCGTGGCGGCGCTCCCACGCATGGACCTCGCCGTCGAGCTTGAACTGCTTGACGATACGCTCGGCCTTTTCGGGCGTCCGGTTGACCAGGACGAAATGCTTCGCGCCCGCGGCGCGCAAACTGGCGATGACGCCGCGCGAGGCGCCGCCGGTGCCCAAAATCACGACGCGCTCGCCATTCCATTTCGGGTTATGCGTCTTCAGGTTTTCGACAAAGCCGAAGCCGTCGCTGTTGAAACCGTGGATCTTGCCGTCCTTCACCACGACCGTATTCACCGCGCCGGACATCAGGCAGCTTTCGTCGTGCACGTCCATCAGCGGCAACGCTGCCTCTTTCAGCGGGATGGTGAGGTTACAGCCAGCATAGCCGCGGTCGGCCACGAGCTTCAGCGCATCTTTGAGCGCTTCGGGCGTGATGGCCATGGTCGAATAGGCGCCCTTGATGCCGTATTTGTCGAGCCAGAAGCCATGCAACTTGGGCGACAGCGAATGCGAGACCGGCCAGCCCATGACGCAGGCGCGCTTCACGTCCTCGCTCATGCGCGCTGCTCCTTATTCACGCGGTGCTCCTCGAGCAGCGACATGATTTCGGCCGCGGTTTCCTCGATCGAGCGGCGCGTGACGTCGATCACGGGCCAGCCCATCTTGGAATAGAAGCGGCGCGCTTCCTTGACCTCTTCCTGCACGCGGTCCTGGTCGAGATAATCGGTCGCGCGCACTTCCCCCAGCTGCTGCAGGCGGTTGCGGCGGATATCGATAAGGCGGTCGGGCGAGGCGGTGAGCGCCACGAACAAAGGCTTGGTCAGGTCGAGAACTTTCTCAGGGAATGGGATGCCCGGCACGTAGGGCACATTCGCCGCCTTGACGCCGCGGTTGGCGAGATAAATACAGGTCGGCGTCTTCGAGGTGCGCGACACGCCGACCAGGATGACGTCGGCCTTGGCGAGTTCGCGCTCGCCCTTCTGCCCATCATCGTGATGCAGCGCGTAATCGACCGCATCCATGCGCGCGAAATATTCTTCGTTGAGCTTATGCTGCAATCCCGGCTCGGCCAGCGATTCCATCTTGAAGCGCTGGCTCATGACGTCGATGACCGGGCTGAGGATCGAGACCGCCGGCACCTCGAGCATCTGGCAGTGTTTTTCCAGCGCCTTGGACAGGCTCTCGTCGACGAGCGTATAGAAGGCGATCCCGGGATGACGCCTTATGCCTTCGAGCACGGAAAGCAATTGTTTCTGCGTACGCACCAGCGGCCAGAAATGCTGCTCGGCCTCCACGCCTTCGAACTGGGCGAGGCAGGCCTTCACGACGCTGTTCAGCGTGCCGCCCGTGGAATCGGAAATCAGGTGCAGGTGGTGTTTTTTCATTCGGCTTACTCTAGCAACTTTTAGCTAAACTCTTAAACTCTTTGATTTTTCTTACCGTTTTTCATATTGACCATACGGCGCTGGAAGGGTAACTTCAAGAACCTTTGAAAAACAAAGTATTACTTGCCGAAAGGACCTCCATACCGTGTCGCAGCCGATTACCCCGGTCTTCAATTATTACAACCGCGGACCCAACCAGTTCTATGAAGAAGAACTGCGCGATTTCCTGTGCCCGCAACCCTATGCCGGCGAAAAGCCGCTGACGGTGCCGCTGAACTTCGATACGAAAGTGGCGGTGGGCGACAGCTATCACGCCGAGCTGGTCAAAACCGACAAAGGTATCTCGCTGAAAGCGACAACTATTTACGGCGGCGCGGCTTACAAAACCGAAATGAACGCGGTGAAAGTGGGCGAAAACCTGTATGAAGTCCGCAGCCTGGAATTCGACAATCATCCCGAGCGGCTCGACAGCCGCTGGGAAATCACCAAGGTGCTGTCCCATATCGGACGTGAGCAGCTGCAAAAGGCCTGCCGCGGCGAACAGCCCGAGCCGCACAGCGAGAGCGGCAAGTTCGGCAAATTCCGCCGTTTCCTGACCCGCTGGATGCCCGATAATCCGCAGCCTTTCATGTTTCCACCCGGCTAGGAAAAGGAACAGGCCTGCCGCCTGCTCTCGACGTTGGACGGTAAAACCCTTGATTCTCAAGCGGTTTTCGCTTATCTCATCCCCATGACGACGGCACATAAAACAGACGTGATCATCATCGGCGCGGGGCCCGTGGGCCTGTTCGCGGTGTTCGAGCTGGGGCTGCTCGACATGAAAGCGCATCTGATCGACATCCTCGACCGGCCCGGCGGCCAGTGCGCCGAGCTTTATCCCGAAAAGCCGATCTACGACATTCCCGCCCTGCCCGTCGTGTCGGGTCATGAACTCACCGAGCGGCTGATGGAGCAGATCAAGCCCTTCAACCCTGTCTTTCATTTTAGCCAGATGGCGGAACAGGTGGAGAAGACCGAACATGGCTTGCGCGTGACGACCGATGCGGGCACGGTCATCGAGGCGAAAGCCCTCGTTATTGCGGCGGGCGGCGGCAGCTTCATGCCGAAGAAGCCGCCGATCAAGGGCATCGAGGTCTATGAAGGCAAATCCGTCTTCTATGCGGTGCGCAAGCGCGACGCCTTCAAGGGCCGCCATCTCGTGATCGCGGGCGGCGGCGATTCCGCGCTCGACTGGACGCTGAATTTGCAGCCCGTCGCGAAATCCATCACTCTGCTGCACCGGCGCGACGATTTCCGCGCCGCGCCCCACAGCGTGCAGCAGATGCGTGACCTGGTGAGCGCAGGCAAGCTGAAGCTGGTCATCTCCAACCTGACGGGCGTCGCGGGCAACGACAATGGCCAGCTCAGCCACGTCACTGTCACCAACGCCGACAAGACGACGAGCGATATCCCCTGCGATATGCTGCTCGCCTTCTATGGCCTCACCATGAAGCTGGGCCCCTTGGGCGCCATCTGCGAGAAGCTGGGCGTGGAGATGAAAGACGGCCTCATCCCCGTCGACACTGAAAAATTCGAGACGATGGTGCCCGGCATTTTCGCCATCGGCGACATCAACTGGTATCCCGGCAAACTCAAATTGATACTTTCCGGATTCCACGAAGCGGCGCTGATGGCGCAGCGCACCTTCCGTTATGTCTACCCCGAGCGGAAATGGCGTTTCGAGTACACGACCTCGAGCTCGAATTTGCAGGAAAAACTTGGCGTAAAGTGATTCCGGTGGTGTAATAGGGAAATTTTTTTTCGGGCGGTCGATGAGCGGCAGCAAATTCAGTATCCAGGCGGCGATAAAGAGCGGCTATTTGTTCGTGGGCCGCGAATGGGCCTATCTTGCGCGCCTCGCCCTGCTGCCCTTCGGCGTCGACCTGATCACCGACCTCGTCATCTACTTCCAGAAGGTCGACACGATTACCTTTCTCGAGGATTTCCTTTACAGTCTGCCGTCCATCGCGCTGTCGGGCTGGCTGATGTTCGTGCAGGCGCGCCTTCTGCTGACGGGCGAGCGCCCGCCCCACCTGTCCAGCGACCCCGAATTTCTTCACGAGCGCCGCCGGGCGCTGTCGGCCAGCGTGCTGGTCTGGATCCTCTTCAACATGGCGCGCGCCACGATCATCAGCTATCTGGTCTGGAGCCTCGACAAGGATACGCCGCTCGTCAAGTTCGCGGCGCTGGTCCTGTTGGGCGGCGGCATCTGGGGCGTGCGGTTCTGGGTCGCGAATATCCTGGCTGGCGTGGGCTATCCCATCCGCCGTTACATCTTCCAGGTCAATGGCATCGGCATTTCGCTGCGCCTCGCCGGTCTTTATATCCTGACCTGCCTGCCCATCTGGGTGCTGGAACAGGGGCTGACATCGATGATCCTCGCGGGCGAGCAGAAAGACATGATGATCGACATGAAGACGCTGCTGCACCTGCCGCAGAATACGGCAATCGCGCTGCTGACGCTGTTATCGGTCACGGATATCATCACCTGCGTCCTGTCGACCGCGACCTTCTGTTATGCCCTGAAGGAAGTGCTGGGCCGCCCGCAACAGGAGAGAGTGGCATGATGTTGCATGTCATCGACCGCGACGGCAAGGAACATGACCTCGAGGCGATCGAGGGCTGGCGCGTAATGGAGATCATCCGCGATTACGCGATGACCGATGCGAGCCTCGCCATCAAGGCGGAATGCGGCGGATCCTTGTCCTGCGGCACCTGCCATGTCTATGTCGACCCGGCCTGGTTGCCGAAACTGGCGCCGCCGACAGACGAAGAAACCGACCGCCTGGCCGAGAGCGCCTTCGAACTTGAAGACAATTCGCGCCTGTCGTGTCAGATTTTGATGAGCGACAAGCTCGACGGGCTGAAAGTGACCATCGCTCCCGGAACCGAACCTTAAAGGATGAGAGACATGAGCAACATCGACGCCCTCAAGAAAGAAATCGTGGATACGGTGCAGGCCGCCAACGATATCGCGGCGCTCGAGGAAGTGCGCGTCTCGGCGCTCGGCAAAAAAGGCAAGGTCACGAGCCTGATGCAGACGCTGGGCCAGCTGTCACCCGAGCAGCGCAAGGAAATGGGCCAGGCGCTCAACCGCCTGAAGGACGAGATCACCGCCGAGATCGAGACCCGCGCCGCCTTGCTGAAATCAGCCGCGCTGAACGAGCGGCTGCAAAATGAAAGGGTCGACGTGACGCTGTCGCCGCGCCCACAGCCAAAAGGCGCAATCCACCCAATCAGCCAGACGATCGAGGAGATCATCACCATCTTCGCGGAAATGGGCTTCAGCGTCGCCGAAGGGCCCGAGATCGAGGACGACTTCCACAATTTCACCGCGCTCAACTTCCCGCCTGAGCACCCGGCGCGCCAGATGCATGATACGTTCTACCTTCCCGACGCGGCGGGCAAGAACGGGCTCGATGCCCGTCGCCTGCTGCGCACGCATACATCCACCGTGCAGGTGCACGTGATGCAGGAGCAAAAGCCGCCGATCCGCGTCATCATCCCGGGCCGCACCTTCCGGTCCGACTATGACATGACCCACACGCCGATGTTCCACCAGGTCGAGGGCCTGCTGATCGACAAGGCGACGCATATGGGCCATCTGAAAGGCTGCCTGATCGAATTCTGCAAGAAATTCTTCGAGGTCGACGAGCTGCCGACGCGCTTCCGCCCCAGCTTCTTCCCCTTCACCGAACCCTCGGCGGAGATGGATATCGGCTGCTCGCGCGACGGCGGGGAACTGAAGATCGGCGCGGGGAAAGACTGGCTGGAGATTTTGGGCTGCGGCATGGTGCACCCGAACGTGCTGAAGAACTGCGGCATCGACCCCGATGAATACCAGGGCTTCGCCTTCGGCATGGGCGTCGAGCGCGTGGCGATGCTGAAATACGGCATTCCGGATTTGCGCACCTTTTTCGAATCCGACCTGCGCTGGCTGCGCCATTACGGCTTCGGCCCACTCGACCAGCCGAATCCGGCGCTGTCCTGATTATTTGATTATGCTGAAGGCGTCACTTTGATGCGGCAGCCCGTGACTTTGGGCGCGCGTAAGTAACCGTCCAGCCCTTCCTCGACGCCCTGCGCCAGGACGGTGCAAACCTGTTTGGTATTGGCGTATGTCCAGGCGTTCTTCCGGAAGGCGTCCTGGAGGTGAACTTCGGCGAGGCCCATCGCGGAGCCGAAGAACGGTTCGAGCTTTTCGGGTGCGGAGAAAGCCACGTCCATATCGACGGTCGCTTCCGGCTCGGTCAGCGTAATCGTCTCTTTGCCGACGTTCCATTTCGCGACGCTGTAGGTCTTCCAGGGATTGGAGAAATGGATGCCTTGGCCCGTCACGCGTTCGGGCTGGGAACCGCCTTTGTCGAGTTCGGCATATTGATCGCGGCCGAGGTAAAAGACGCCGTTGCTCATCGTAAAGGCGGCGGCGAGCGGCGAGAGCACAATGGCGCCGGCCATAACCGCGCCTGCCAGGAATTTTTCCGCGCCTTTGGCACTGCGGTGTGCCGTTTCAGCTTCGGCGGAAGATTTATTCGCGGACTCGGCCATGATTTCACTCCTTCATATCGCTGGGCGGTGATATTAGGTAAAACCATATATTATGTCAACTCAAATCTCATAAACCTCATATTTTCCAAAGCATTGATCTACTTTATATTCTCTAATGCGTTTCCACGCGGGAAACGGGTTCTACAAAAGGCAAAGCTATGAAATTCACCCTGTCCTGGCTCAAGGAATATCTCGACACGAACGCGTCGCTGGACGAGATCTCGGCGAAGCTGACGGCCATCGGCCTCGAGGTCGAGGGCATCGAAGACCGGGCGAAGATGCTGCAGGGGTTCGTCGTCGGCCATGTCGTTTCCGCCGAGAAACACCCGGATGCCGACAAGTTGCGCTGTCTTATTGTCGACAATGGAAAAGAACAGCTGAAAGTCGTCTGCGGCGCGCCGAATGCGCGCGCGGGCATGAAGGGCGTCTTCGCCCCCGCCGGAAGCTATATCCCCGGCAGCGACATGACCTTGAAAAAATCCCTGATCCGCGGCCAGGAAAGCAACGGCATGATGTGCTCGGAGCGCGAGTTGCTCTTGTCCACCGAGCATACGGGCATCATCGAACTGCCGGATAGCGCCGTGACCGGTTCCCCCGCCGCCGCTGCCCTGGGCGCGGACGATCCCGTCATCGAGATCAACCTGACGCCCAACCGCGGTGACTGCGCCGGCATCTTTGGCATCGCGCGCGATCTCGCCGCCGCAGGGCTCGGCAAATTGAAGCCGCCTTCCGCCGCGCCGGTGCCGGGGAAGTTTCCCAACGGCATTTCCGTTACGCTCAAAGACGAAAAAGCCTGCCCGCTGTTCATCGGCCGCACCGTTCACAAGGTCAGGAACGGCCCCTCGCCGCAATGGCTGCAGGACCGGCTGAAAGGCATCGGCCTGCGTCCAATCTCGGCGCTGGTCGATATCACCAATTTCCTGACCGTCGCGCTCAACCGCCCGCTGCACGTTTTCGACGCCGACAAGCTGAAAGGCAATATCCATGTGCGCCTGTCGAAGAAGGGCGAGAAGCTGGAAGCGCTCAACGACAAGACCTATGAGCTCGATGACGGCATGACGGTCGTCTGCGACGATTCCGGCGTGCTGGGCTTAGGGGGAATCATCGGCGGCGTGCCTTCGTCCGTCTCGGAACAAACCACCAGCGTGTACCTGGAAGTCGCCTGGTTCGACCCGGTGCGCACGGCCATCACGGGCCAGAAGCTGCAGATCGACAGTGACGCGCGTTACCGTTTTGAGCGCGGCATCGACCCCGGTTTCGTCAAAGACGGGGCGGAGATCGCCACGCGTCTGATCCTCGACCTGTGCGGCGGCGAGGCGAGCGAATTGTTCATCGCGGGGCACGCGCCTACCAGCCCGCGCACCATCACTTATGCACCGGAACGTTTGAAGCTGCTGGGCGGCATGGAGCTGCCGGCGGCGCGGCAAAAAGAGATTCTTTCTTCTCTCGGCTTTACCGTGAATGACAACGGCAAATCCTGGACCGTCAGCGTACCCTCGTGGCGTCACGACGTCGAAGGCCCGGCCGATATCGTCGAGGAGGTGCTGCGCATCGAGGGCTACGACAATATTCCAGCGGTCGTTGTGCGCGCGCCGCCCGGCGAAAAGCGGCAGGGGCTGAACCCCGTTTCGAAACGCGCCGTATCGGCGCGCTATGCGCTCGCCTCTCGCGGCATGCTGGAGACCGTGACCTGGGCCTTCATGAGCGACAAGACCTCGGACCTGTTCGGCGCAAACATGCAGCAGAACAAGAAGGCGCTGACGCTCACCAACCCGATTTCCGCCGACCTGTCGGTCATGCGACCCTCCGCCCTGCCGAACCTCATCGAGGCGGCGGGACGCAATGCCGACCGCGGCTATCCCAATGCCTGCCTGTTCGAAATCGGCAATATCTATCGCGCGACCGATGCCGCCGGGCAGATCATGACGGCGACGGGCCTGCGCTCGGGCGCGGCGGTGCAGCGCCACTGGGCGCAAAGCCCGCGCGATGTCGACGCGTTCGACGCGAAAGCCGATGCGCTGGCCGTGCTCGACAGCTGCGGCGTGAATACCGCGAGCCTGCAGATCGCGGCGGAAGCGCCGGAATGGTACCACCCGGGCCGCTCCGGCAGCCTGCGCCTCGGCCCCACCGTTCTGGCCCATTTCGGCGAGCTGCACCCGAGCGTGCTGGCCGCCATGAAGCGCGAGGAAAAATACGCGGGCTTCGAAGTCTTCCTGCCGAATATCCCGGCGCCGAAGAAGAAGGGCCCCCGTAAAGAATTGCTGAACCCCTCGGCCTTCCAGCCACTGCGGCGCGATTTCGCCTTCGTGCTCGACGACAAGGTCGAGGCGGAAAAGCTGATCCGCGCGGTCAAGGGCGCGGACAAGGCGCTGATCACCCATGTCGATATCTTCGACGTCTATACCGGCAAGGGCGTGGAACCCGGCAAAAAGTCAGTCGCGATCGGCGTGACCCTCCAGCCGGTCGAAAAGACGCTGACCGACGAGGAAATCGCCGCCATCAGCCAGAAGATCGTCGAGGCCGTGACGAAACAGACGGGCGGCGTGCTGCGTTCGTAAATCATCCACCGGAGGCTTAATCCATGCTGCGCATCGCCCTGTCCCTGTTTGTCGTCCTGTCGCTGGGCTTCCTGTCGGCCTGCACGACCACGGAAGCCTATGATGCCAAGTTGAACACCTGGATCGGCAAGAGCGAGAAAGAGCTGGTGACGAGCTGGGGCATTCCCGACAAGCAATACCAGCTGGATGCGAATACCAAGATGATCTCCTACGTCTCGCACCAGACCGTCGTCTATCCCGGCAGTTTCGAGCCCTGCGCCGCGGCCGTCGACCGCCGCGGCGTGCTGACGAGCTGCCCGCCGCAGATTCCGCCGAGCGCGGAGACCTATCACTGCGAGACGATCTTCACGATCCAGAACGGGCATGTCGTTCGCTGGGGTCATAAGGGAAATAATTGCAGGGCTTAATTTGACACATCGCCCCTTTCTGTTTCTCACCCTCCTGCTGCTGCTCGGCGGCAGCGCCGTTGCCGCGATTCATGGAAAATCCGCCGCGCCGAAAGCCGCACCCGTTCCGGTGGCGGCCGGGGAAGAAGTTCCTTACGCGGCGGCGCAACGCATCTTCGATAACCGCTGCGTGACCTGCCACAGCTGCAACAACGCGCCCTGCCAGCTCAAGCTGACCTCATACGAAGGCCTCGAACGCGGAGCCAGCAAGATCGAACTCATTCACCCGACGCGCCTCGAAAGCATCGCACCCACGCGGCTTGGCATCGACGCGCGGACGTCCGCGGAATGGCACAAGGACAAGGGCTTCTTCCCCGTGGCCGACGGGCAGACCAACCTGCTGCTCCAGATGCTGAACCGCGGGAAACAGCATTCGCCCAAGGATATCGTCGAGGATTCGCATACCTGCCCCGCCAATGACAAGGAATTCAAGTCGTTCGCGGCAAGCAATCCGGACAAACTGATGCCTTATGGCCTCCCGCCCCTGACCAAGGCCGAGCAGGGAGTGCTGGCGGGCTGGTTCGCCAACGGCCAAAAGCCGCCGCCGCCAATCGTTGACGATCTTCCCCCTGCGCAAGCCGAAGCGAAAAATTCCTGGCAGGACTTCCTAAATAAGGATGACCCCGAACATCGGCTGGTGGCGCGTTACCTGTACGAACACCTGTTCCTGGCGAGCCTGCATTTCGACAAGGATTCGCTGAAGTTCTACCGGCTGTTGCGCAGCCGCACCAGCTGCGAGCGTCCGCTGGATGAAATTGCGACGCGCCGTCCGTCGGATGATCCCGGCGGCCCGTTCCATTACTGTTTCCAGCCGCAACAGGAAACGGTGGTCGAGAAGACGCATCTTCCCTACCTCATGGACCGGGCGCGGCTGAAGCGCATCGCCGGCCTGTTCTTCGACCCGCAGCATCCATGGAAAGTCTCGCACCCGCCTGCGTACACGACGCCCGATAAGACCAATCCCTTCGTCGTCTACCAGGATGTGCCGGTGGAGGCGCGCTACCGTTTCCTGCTCGAGGACGCGCAGTATCATGTCGCGACCTTCATCAAGGGGCCGGTTTGCTATGGCAGGGGCGCGGTCAATTCGATCGACGAGCATTTCTTCGTCTTTTTCATGGACCCGAAGTCCGAGCTGATGGTCGTCGACCCCGGTTTCGCAAAGGAGAGCGAGAACTTGCTGGTGCTCCCCTACCTGAACGAGAACGACAGCTCGCTCATCGGCAAGCTTTCGCTCAAGCAACTGCGGGAATCGATCGTGGAGCGGACCGCCTTCACCGACGGGCATATTCTGGGCGACATGTATATCAGCGCCCGCAATCAATATGTGCGGATGAAAGATGCGCATCGCAAGACCGATTTTGCCAAAGGATACCAGCTCTCCGACCTTTGGAATGGCGACGGAACCAACCCCAACGCCATTCTCACGGTGTTCCGCCATGACGATCATTCCTATGTGCTGCAGGGACTGCGCGGCGGGCCGGCCACCAGCTATTTCGTGCTGGATTACGGGCTATTCGAACGCCTTGTGTACAACCTGGTCGTGGGATACGACGTTTTCGGCAACCTCGATCATCAAATCCACACGCGGGTCTATATGGGCATGATCCGGCGCGAGGCCGAGAATAATTTCCTGATCTTCCTGCCGCCGACCGAACGCCAGCGCCTGCGGGCGCAATGGTATCAGGGCGCGGTCGCGAAACTGGGCGAAAAGATTTTCATCAATCCGGACGATAGCCGGTTCCCCACGCAGATCGCTTACCGCGATCCCACGCACACCGACAGGGAACTGGTCGGTCAGATCTGGGACCACATGAGCTCGCCCATCCGCGGGCCGCATGACGGCACTTTAGCATCCGAATACGCGCCGCTGGAATCCATCGCCGGGCGCGCGGCGAAAACGGCGCCTTTCGTGAATTTATTCCCGGATTCGTCGCTGCTGCTCGTGGAAGCGAACGGCAGGATCAAGGACGTCGTGACGGTCGTGCGGGACCGGATGCATACCGCGCTGGGCCGGTTCCTCATGGAATCCACGGCGATGCGCCCGGCACAGGACCGCCTCGCCGTCGTGACCGGCCTGGCCACGAGCTACCCCAATCTTTTCTTCGAGGTTCCGGAGAATAAGCTGCCGGACTTCCGGCGCCAGCTGGAGGCGGTCCATGACCCCGCCTCCGCCCGCGCCTTTATAAACAACTGGGCGGTGCTGAAAACCAGTCCGCAGTTCTGGGCGGTTTCGGACCGGTTGCATGCCTGGCTGCGCCGGCAGGATCCCGTCGCTTTCGGCATCCTGGATTACACGCGCTACGGCATCTGGACCGAAGACGGCGACTGGCACTGACGGTTCCGGCTGGTTTAAAAGCAGAAACCCGGCAGCGCTTTGCAACGATGCCGGGTTCCTTGCTTACACAACTTTATATTAGCGTCCGCGTTGCGGCGCCTTCGGCGCGGCAGGGCCGGCCTTCATGTCGTTGTTGGGCTTGTTGACGGCGCCCATGAAGAGCACCGCGCCGGTTTCCACATCCTGCAACGCGAAGACGAAGGAACGGTCAAGCTTGAGGTCGATATGCGGCATCGGCGGCGGCATCGCGGTCATCGACCGCCGCATGCCGACGAAGGTGACCGCCGCGGCTTCGGAGCCTTCCTCGTCCGTCTTGAACACAACGTCGTGGGTGACCTTGCTGATGGACAGTTCCTTCCCGCCCTCTTTCACCATGCCGCCGAAATCGGCCTGGCCGGTGAAAGCGGCGTTGATGCCCATGTCCTTGAGCGAGGGGATGAGGTCATGCTTTTGCTTGATGTCGAGGCGCGGCAGTTCGACCGAGCCCGTCGCCTGGACGAAGGACGCGGGGTCGAGCCACTGCGGAATGCCCTTGCCCTGACCGCGCAGCCAGTCGCGTGCGCTCTGGCCATCGTCCGTCGGGCGGACCAGCACGATGCGCATCGTCGGGCTTTTTCCGGCAGCGGCGTTTTTCTCGCCGTAGGTCAGCGCGACCGCGTCGTAATCGGTCCCGCGCACGAAGGTCAGATCGTCCCTGCGGCCATAGTCCTGGTGCATGGTCGGCGTATGGACAGGTGTCTGGCCGTCTTGCGTGAAGTCTTTGTCTTCCGTCAGCAATTTATCGAACTTGTGCGTCCACTGACCCTTGAAGTAAAGGGCCGACGCGAGGACCGCTGCGTCGTCGGGATTGAGCTGATCGAGAACTTCGTTGATCAGGCCCTTGGTGTTTTTCGACGCCCAGGCATTGATCTTCTTCACCGTCGCAGGCGAGAAATTTTCGCCCGAGATTTCGGCGCTGAATTCCTGGCGCAGCCCTTCCGCGAAGCTGTCTTTCAGCTCGACCAGCTTATTGTTCGTCCAGACGCCGTTGGCGGTGGTCAGTTCGACCTGTCCGTTGTTAGCGGCCAGGATCCGACCGTTGAGCGCCGCGTAATCCGTCACGGACGCATCGAGTTGCTTGCCATCAACGCCGAACAGCGTCTTCGCCATTTCATCGCGCGTCCGGCCTTCGGCGCCCTTGGCCACCATCGACAGGGCGGCCATGGCGTTATAGGGCGAAACGACAAGGTTGTCGGCCTTGTCATCCTGGTGGCAGGCGACCGCCTTGGCGAAAGCGAGGGTCAGCTTGATGGTATTTTGCGCCGCGGGGCCGAGGTGCTGGCCGTGGCCTTTCGACGGATCGAATTCCACACCGGGGTTGCCTTGGCCGCGCAGGACCTGGGGAGTTCTTCTGGGCATTGCTTATCTCCTTCTAGAAGTGATTTACGGCTTGGGGCCTTGCGCTTTTTGCACGGGCTTCATCTCGTCGTTGGGCTTGTTGACCGCGCCGACGAACAGCACCGCGCCCGTTTCGATATCCTGAAGAGCAAAGGCGAACGAACGGTCGAGCTTGAGGTCGATATGCGGCTTCATGGGGCCGATCGAGGTCGCGAAGCTCATGCCGATGGTTGTCACGGCCGCGGCTTCGGAGCCTTCTTCGTCGGTCTTGAAAACGATGTCGTGCTGTACTTTCGAAATCGCGAGGGCTTCGCCGCCTTCAGTGACCATGCGGCTGAAATCGGCGCCGGGCTCAGTGAGCGTAGCGTGTTTGAACGCCAGCTTGACGCCCATGTCCTTCATCGCGGGAATGAGGTCGAAGCGCTGCTTGATGTCGAGGCGCGGCAGCGCGACGGAGCCAGTGGCTTCCTCGAACTGCGCGGGATCGAGCCAGGCGGGAACGCCCTGGCCCGCCTGTTTGGACAGCCAGTCGCGGGCGGTTTCTGCGCCGTCTTTCGGGCGCGCGAGGATGATGCGCATGGTTGGCAGCTTGCCGGCCTCTTCGTCCTTCTGGCCGTAGGTCAGCGCGACCGCGTCGGCGTCCTTGCCGTTCATGTACTGGACATCGCCTTTGCTGCCCCAGAAGTTCTGGTGCATCGTGGGCGTGGTCGCCTGGTCGCCGCCGTCGAGCGTGAAGCTTTCTTCCTTGGTCTTTTTCTTGTCGAACTTCTCGGTCCACTGGCCCTTGAAGTAGAGGGCGCTGGCAAGGATGGCGGCGTCCTGCGGCTCCAGGCGTTCCAGCACATTGTCGATCAGGTTGTTGGTGTGCTGTGCCGCCCAGTCGTTGATTTTCTTGACCGTCGCGGGATCCGCGAAGTTTTCGCCCGAGATTTCGGCGCCGAAAACCTTCTTCATGTTCGCGGCGAAATCGTCTTTCAGCTCGACGAGGTTCTGGTTGGTCCAGATGCCGTTGGCGGTGGTCAGTTCGACCTGGCCTTTATTCGCGGCCAGGACTTTCTCGTTCAGGTCGGCGTAGGCCTGCGACGCGGTTTCGAGGCCCTTGCCGCCGGCACCGTAAAGCGCTTTGGCGAGTTCCTCGCGCGTCGTGCCTTCCGCGCCCTGGCTTGCCATCGAAAGGGCGGCAAGCGCATTGTAAGGCGAGATGACGAGGTTGTCGGACTTGTCGTCCTGGTTGGCCGCGACCGCCTTGGTGAAGGCGAGCGTGAGGCTGATAACATTCTTTACTTCCGGCGAAAACTGCGCGCCGGGCTGGGGTGCGGGGAATTCCTCGCCTTGGAGACCGGGCGCGGGACGTTGATGGGAGTTAGACATGGGTAATGCTTCCCTTGAATAAGGTTATGGGTTGAAATCAACGCTTCTTAGAGACCGCGTTGGCCTTCGAAGTGCTGCTTGCGCTTCTGGGCGCCGTTCGACGCGTGCGGCGCCAGCGGCTTCATCTCTTCGTTGGGCTTCGACACCGCGCCGATGAACAGGACGGCGTTGGTGCGCACATCCTGCAGCGCGAAGACGAACGAGCGATCGAGCTTGATGTCGACCTGCTGGGGCGGCGCATGGCAGCATTCCAGCGTCATGACAGCCGTCGTGACTGCCGCGGCTTCGGAGCCTTTTTCGTCGGTCTTGAACACGACGTCATGCGAGACCTGGCTGACAAAAAGATGCTTGCCGTCTTTTTCGATCATGCGTGTGAAATCGGCGGCGCCTTTTTCAAACGCTTGTTTGACGCCCATATCCTGCATCGGCGGGATCAGGTCGTGCTTTTGCTTGATATCGAGGCGCGGCAGCTCGATGGAACCGACGGCGTCGCGGTAGGCGTAGGGATCGAGCCAGGCCGGAACCTTGCCGTTCGCCTGCGACGACAGCCAGTCGCGGGCGCTGACCGTTTCGTCGGTCGGGCGCACCATGACGAGGCGCATCGAGGGATATTTGTTTTCCTGCCAGTTCTTTTCGCCGTAGGTGAGCGTGACGGCTTCATAGTCCTTGCCTTTCGCATACTGCATGACGCCGTCATCGGAGACGTCCTGGTGCATCGTCGGCGTGAGCGCCTGTTTACCCTGCTCGAGCGTGAAGGTTTTCTCTTCCGTCAGCTTCGCGTCGAATTGGCTCGTCCATTTGCCCTTGAAGTAGAGCGCAGAAGCCAGCACCGCCGCATCGTCGGCGTTCAGCTCTTCGAGAACCTTGGTAATCAGATTGTTGGTGTTCTTCGCCGCCCAGTCATTGATCTTGTCGAGTGTCGCCGGGTTGCCATAGTCTTCAGCCGAGATTTCGGCGCCGAAGTTTTTCTTCATGTCGTCCGCGAAAGCCTGTTTCAGCGTGACGAGATTCTGGTTCGTCCAGATGCCGTTGGCGGTGGTGAGTTCGACCTGGCCCTTGTTGGCTTTCAGGATTTCATCGTTCAGCTTGGCGTAATCGGCCACGGCCGCATCGAGGCCCGCGCCGTCGGTGCCGAACAGCGTCTTCGCCATTTCATCCCGGGTGAGCGAATCAGCGCCCTTGGCGACCATCGACAAACATGCCTGCGCGTTATAGGGCGAGACGACGAGGTTGTCGCCTTTATCCGCCTGATGCGCGCCCACCGCCTTCGCGAAGGCCAGCGTCAGCTTGATCGCGTTTTGAACTTCAGGTTTCAGGTACTGACCATGGTCAATTTCCTGCTCCACACCGTCTTTAGCCATTTGCCGTTTCTCCATTGAAAAATGATTAGGGTAAAATCAAAGCATGGTGTGTTTAGCATAAGGACGAGTTATGTCAAGAAAGGTATTTTTGATTACATAATTTTCTTGAACGGATGGGCGGATTGCCGAAGCGGATCGGCGCACAATTGAGCTTTTTTATTTCCGCGCGAAGCGCGGCCTTATAGCCCCTCTCCCCATGGGAGAAGGGGGGAGAGGACCCGCTACCGTGCTTCAAAAATAATTGGGGTTTCCGGCCATGCCACCGCTCCCCTCTCCCTGCCCTCTCCCAGAGGGAGAGGGAATTGCGGAAGCCGCGCTTGCGCGCGAAAATATAAACGGGTGGTAGCGAAACCGCCGCTGAGAATTACCGCCCCGGCGCTTTCGGCGCGGGCTGCAACGGCGTGCCAAAGACGGTCTTGCCGCCGTTGGTATGCAGCGTCACGTTGGGGGCGACGCCGCCATTGATGCGGATGGCGGGGTCGGGATCGTTGTAAAGCAGCACGTCCTTGCCGCCCACGCTCTTGGTCGGCTGGACGACGTTGATGGTGGTGTTCTGGGGCGCGGTGCCGTTGAGCACCACTTTGCCGGCCACGTTCAGCGTCACGCCGGATTTCATGGTGCCGTCGACGAACAGCTTGCCCTCGAAGAAATATTTCTGGCCCGGCTGCAAGGCGCCCGCGTCGATGCGCGTGACGTTTTCCTGCGGACCGCCGGGGAAGATCGCTTCGCGCGTGGTCGTGCCAGCGAGCGGTTTCTCGGTGCCACCGGGCCCGATGACATGGTTGCTGTTGGCGAGAAGCATCTTGACGGCGGGCTGCATGGTCCCGGCTTGTGCCTGGGCTGACGCGCTGAGCGCGGGCGCCGCCGCCTCGCCCGGCATTTTGTCGCCGGGGCCGGGGAAGCCGCGCTGCTTTAGTTCGCTGCGAAAGTACGCGTCGAAGGCGGCCTGGTCTGCGCCGACGAATTCGCTACGCATGAGGGCGATGCGGGAATCGCCGTCCTTCTTGTCTTCGTCATATTCTTTTTGCGTGACCTGGTGAGTTTTGAGCATCTTGGCTTCGCCCTCGGTGCGCATTTCGAGAAGCGCGGCCTGCGATGCCTGGGCCTTCACATGCTGGGAAACGACCGGAAGCCCATCGAAGTTCACTTTGGGTTGCGCCGGTTTATTATCGCAGCCCGCAAGACCGCCGACCGCCGCCGCAAACGCGACGCACAACATGCCTTTTTTCAATGCACCCGCCACACCAACCTCCGCCTTTTTGCGACGCCTGATTTTTCAGGCTCTGCCATATAGTATCATATTTATATGGAAATGATAACCGGGGTTTTTGCAAGCTTTTGAAAAATATAGATAATTTCGAAACTTCCCTCGATATCAAAGCGCGTCGACGCGGATCTTCCGAAAGTTGGCAACGCAAATGGTGCGCCAGGGTCCCTCTCCCGCGCTAGCGGGAGAGGTGGAGGTGAGGGGCTTAGCGGTAGTCATTCAGCAGGCAGCGACGAGGAGAAAGATTTGACCCCTCGTTGTAGGCGCGAGGAGCAGAAGAATCTCGGTTAAGCCCCTCACCCTAACCCTCTCCCGCTAGCGCGGGAGAGGGAACATAACGCAAAACAGTCGGGCTTCGGCGCGTCAGATAACGGCACGACTTCATAAATAAAGATTTTCAAAAAAGAAACGAACGGCTTACCGCTTCTGAATCCCTTCCTGCACCAGCAGGTCGCGTTTCGACAGTTTGCCGACCGCCGTTTTAGGCAGCGGCTCGTTGCGGATGTGGATTTTCTTCGGCAGTTCGATGGGCGACAGCTTGTCGTGCAGCCAGGCGCGCAACGTATCGACGCTGACGGATTCGCCCGCCTTGAGCTTGACCCAGGCATGCACCGCCTCACCGCGCAGCTTATCGGACACGCCCGCCACGATGCATTCTTCGACCGCCGGATGGGCATAGATGACTTCTTCGACATGGCGCGGATAGACGTTATAGCCGCCGACAAGGATGAGATCCTTCACGCGGTCGACGATATAGACGAAACCGTCCTCGTCCATATAGCCGACGTCGCCGGTATGGCAGCGGCCGTCGCGCAGGACGTTCGCGGTTTCGACCGGGTTCTTGTAATAGCCCTTCATGACCTGGGGGCCGGAGATGCAGATTTCGCCCTTTTCCCCGGTCGCTAAAACAGTTTTGCCGTCTTCGAGGCTGACGATCTCGACCAGGCAGCCGGGGATTGGCAGGCCGATCGAGCCTGCGCGCGCTTTCGACGAAATCGGGTTGCAGGTGACGACCGGCGAGCATTCAGTCAAACCATATCCCTCTGCCACCAGTTTCGCTTTTGTGCGCTGCTCATAGACGCGCTTGACGTCCGCGGGCAGCGGTGCGCCGCCCGAGAGGCAGAATTTGATCGATGAGAAGTCGTATTCGCCGATGCGGTCATAATTCGCCATCGCGATATACATGGTCGGCACCGCCGCAACATAGGCGGGCTTTTCTTTTTTGATCAGCTCGAGCAGCTCAGGGACGGTGAACTGCGGCATGATGAAAAGCTCCATGCCCTTCATGATCGACATGTTCATGACGACCGTCATGGCGAAGACGTGGAACAGCGGGAGGACGGCGATCATGCTATCCTTGCCGTCTTCCGCGCCCGCGTACCACTGGCCGATCTGAATCGTGTTGGCGACGAGGTTGCGGTGCGTCAGCATCGCGCCCTTGGGGATGCCGGTCGTGCCGCCGGTATATTGAAGCACCGCCACGTCCTCGGACGGGTTAATCGCGGCAGGCGAGAATTTTCCGTCGTTGCGCGTGATGTCGCTGAACCAGAGCCAGGCGTCTTTCGTGCCGATGGCCGGCAGGTCGAGCGTCTTCGTCGTCGAGGACAGGTTCTGCTTGACCGGGCAGACGATGGCCTTGCGGATGCGCGTTTTTTCCAGCAGCGCCTTGATCTTGTCGACGAGGGGCGGCAGGTCGACGGTGACGATGATGTCGGTCTCGCTGTCGTCGGCCTGCACGATCAGGTCGCGCTCGATATAAACGGGGTTATAGTTGACGACCGTGCCGCCCGCTTTCAGGGCCGCGTAATACATGATGACAGAATAAGCGGTGTTGGGCATGAATAGCCCCACTTTCACGCCCTTGCCGACGCCGATTTCCTGCAGGCCCTTGGCCGCCCGCGACACCAGCTGGTTCACCGTGCGGTAATCATAGACATGGCCGCCGAAGTGGATGGCGGGCCTATCGGGGAAGCGCTCGACCGTCTTGTCGAAGAAGGTGAACAGCGGCTGGTCGGGCACGCTGATGTCCCAGGCCACGCCCGGCGCATAGCTGCGGACCCAGAGGTGATCGTTTTCACTATGCTTGGGCGCGGGGTGCGACATTTTCAGAGCGGCTCCTGACATTACTTGCGGACGATCCCTTCCTCGGCGAGCAGGTCCTTGCGGGACAACTTGCCGACCGCCGTTTTCGGCAGCGGTTTTTCGCGCACGATGATCTTGCGCGGGACTTCGATGGGGGAAAGCTTGTCGATCAAAAATTCCTTCAGCGCGTCGGGCGAGACTGATTTGCCGGCAGCCGGTTTGACCCAGGCCCAGACGTTTTCGCCGCGCTCCTGGTCAGGCACGCCCGCCACGATGCATTCCTCGACCGCCGGGTGCAAGTAGATCGCTTCTTCCACGATGCGCGGATAGACATTGTAGCCGCGCACGAGGATCAGGTCCTTGATGCGGTCGACAAGGTGAAGGTAGCCATGCTCGTCCAGGTAACCGACATCGCCCGTGTGCAGGCGGCCGTTCTTGATCTGCTCGGCGGTCGCTTCAGGACGGCGGTAATAGCCTTTCATGACCTGCGGGCCCGAGATGCAGACTTCGCCTTTTTCGCCGACGCCCAGCACGCGATGCGGCTCGTCGCGGCTGAGGATCTCGACAATTGTGCCCGGCACCGGTTGTCCGACGGAGCCGGCTTTTTTGCGGCCGATGGGCGGGTTGAAGGTGCAGCCGGGCGCGGCTTCGGTGAGGCCGTAACCTTCGGCGAGCGAGGCGGAGCCGGTTCTTTCCTCGAACAGGCGCTGCACGTCGGCCGCCATCGGCGCGCCGCCCGTAATGCAGAAGCGCAAGGACGAGAAGTCGTAATTCCCGACCTCCGGCGAATTCGCGATCGCGTTGAAGACGGCAGGCACGGCGGGAAAGAGCGTCGGGCGGTGCTTCTCGATCGCCTCCATCACTTCTTTCGCGTCGAACTTGGAGAACAGGAGGATTTTCAGGCCCGCGTAGATCGAGCAATTCATCACCACCGTCATCGCGAAAACATGGAACAGCGGCAGGATGCCCACGATGCTGTCCTGGCCGAAGCGCAGATCTTTCACCCAGGTGACGATCTGCATCATGTTGGCGTAAAGGTTCGCATGCGTCAGCATCGCGCCCTTGGGAATGCCGGTGGTGCCGCCGGTATATTGCAGCACGGCCACATCGTCGAGCGGGTCGATGGTGACATGGGCGGGCGCGCCGTCATTGTCGACAACATCGTCGAACAGCACATGGCGCTCGTCAGCCGCGATGCGACTGCGGCCCTTGCCGGTGATCATGCCCAGGATCTGCGTCACGAACGGCTGCACGCCGGATGCGGGGCAGACGATGAGTTTCTTCAGGCGCGTGACTTTAAGCATCGTCTCCATCTTGTCGAGGAGCGGCTGCTGGTCGAGCGTGACCATGATATCGGTTTCGCTGTCCTCGATCTGGCCCTGCAGCTCGCGCTCGACGTAGAGCGGGTTGTAGTTCACGACCGTGCCGCCGGCTTTCAGGATGCCGAAGAAGAACATGATGGAATAAGGCGTGTTCGGCAGGAACAGCCCGACCTTGGTGCCCTTGGTGACGCCCAAATCCTGCAGCCCCGCCGCCACGCGATTGACCATGCGGCCCAGCTCGGCGTAATTCCAGCTTCTGCCGGCGAATTCGATCGCGGTGTTGTGCGGATATTTATCCGCCGCCTGGTCGATGATGTGGAACAGCGGCTTTTTCGCGATCGGCGTCTTCCAGTTCACGCCTTCGGGATAGTGGCGTTCCCAGACCCATTTGCCGTTTTCGAAAAGAGGTTGCGCGCCTTGTTCGGCGCCCATCTGAATTTGATTTGCAGCCTGTGTCATTTTACTATGCTCCGGGTTCATACCGATGCCGGCACAAACGCGTGAATGTGAATGAGCGTCCACTATACCTATTTGTTTTTTGACCAAAAAGGCCTCAAATATGCAATTTTATAACAGGATTATGTGATATGGAGTTTTTCACCGTCCGCCGCGCCAAGCTGAAAGACGCGGCCGACATCGCCCGCGTGCGCATTACTGCATGGCGGCAAAGCTACGGCGGCATCGTGCCGGACGAGCTGCTGAAGAAACTGAACATCGAGGCCGACAAGCTGCGCGTCGAAGCCGCGCTGGCCGACGCTGCGAGCAAGACCCTTCGCTTCGTGGTCGAAACCGACGGCAAAATCACCGGCATGGGCGCCTGCGGCCGCGCGCGCGAAGCGGCCGATGACAAACGCGGCGAGATTTACGCGATCTACCTGCTCGACGAAGCCAAGGGTCAGGGCATCGGCCGCAACCTCATGTGCGAAATGGCCGAGCAGCTGGCGGCGAATGGCTATACCTCGCTGCAATTGAACGTGCTGGAGAGAAATGCGCCGGCGCGGCGGTTCTACGAGAAGCTGGGCGGCAAGCTGGTGAAAACCGGCGTTTTCAAGTACGACGGTTTCGAGCTGCCCGATGTGACGTATGTGTGGGAGGATATTGGCAGGTTGTTAAAAGCCCATGCTTAGCTCAATAAACCAGATCTTAAACTTATAGACGGCAAAGGCCAAAATTCCAATAAATGCTACAATAACAAAGGCAATCTCTGCGGGACGCCAACGAGGGTCTTCTTCTCGAGATTTTTTTGGATTGCCCTTGGACATGTTGCCTCACAATTTTCACGCTAGCAAAATTTCTGCGTTTGGAGAACTCACTACCATCCCCTCTCCGGCCATGTGACGGAAGAGGGCGCACCGCAAAATTTTCCGCACTTATTCCCTCTCCCGCGATAGCGGGAGAGGGTTAGGGTGAGGGGCTTAACCGAGGTTGTTTTGCTCGTGGCGCTGATGAAGGGAGACCCTTCTGTTCATCGATACGCTGTGCTGAATTACCACCGCTAAGCCCCTCTCCTCCGCCTCTCCCGCTAGCGCGGGAGAGGGACTCCAGTGCGCGATTTGCGCTGTCCGCTCTCAATCTTCCAAAAGCTGCATCACTCCGTAACGACTTGTGTTCAATTTATGAAAACTGGTAAGGTTCCGTTTTTGCGCCATATATGGCATGGTGCTAGAAGCGACGGCGGTTCAAGGGATCGGAGAATAAATGACACGCAAGCTATTCGGCACGGACGGCATTCGCGGCAAGGCGAATGTGGCGCCGGTGACCGCGGAGACCGCGATGCAGGTGGCGATGGCCGCCGCGATCGAGCTCAAGCGCGGGCCGCACCGACATCGCGTTGTCATTGGTAAAGATACGCGCCTGTCCGGCTATCTGCTGGAGCCCGCGATGACCGCCGGGTTTATTTCGATGGGCGTCGATGTCATGCTGCTCGGGCCCATGCCGACGCCCGCGGTCGCGATGCTGACGCGGTCCTTGCGCGCGGACCTCGGCGTGGTGATTTCCGCGTCGCACAATCCCTACCAGGATAATGGCATCAAGTTTTTTGGCGCGGATGGATATAAACTGTCCGACGATGTGGAAGCGAGCATCGAGCGCCGCGTGGCGGAAGACCTGTCGGCCAACCGCGTCGCCTCGGCGGAACTGGGCCGCGCCAGCCGCCTTGACGACGAACGCGGGCGCTACATCGAAAGCGTGAAAAGCAGCTTCCCCAAAGGCCTGCGGCTCGACGGCCTCAAAATCGTCGTCGACTGCGCAAATGGCGCCGCCTACAAGGTCGCCCCACGTGTGCTGTGGGAGCTGGGCGCCGAGGTCGTGTCGATCGGCGTGTCGCCAGACGGCACCAACATCAACAAGGAATGCGGCGCGACCGCCCCTGCGGTCATGCAGGAAATGGTCGTCAAACACGGCGCGGACCTCGGCATCGCGCTCGACGGCGACGCCGACCGGGTCATCATGTGCGACGAGACGGGCCATGTCATCGACGGCGACCAGATCATGGCGCTCATTGCACGGTCGTGGCACCAGTCCGGCCAGCTAATCGGCAACGGCGTGGTCGCGACCGTCATGTCGAACCTCGGCTTCGAGCGGTTCTTAAGCTCGCTCAAACTCACGCTGAAACGCATGCCCGTCGGCGACCGCTATGTCGTCGACCATATGCGCACCAACAATTACAACGTCGGCGGCGAGCAATCGGGGCATATCATCCTCGGCGACTATTCCACCACCGGCGACGGGCTGATCGCGGCGCTGCAGGTGCTGGCCGTCATCCGCCAGCTGGACAAGCCGGCGTCCGAAGTCTGCAAGGTGTTCGAGCCGGTCCCGCAGCTGTTGAAAAACGTGCGTTACAAGACGCCGATTTCGCTCGAGGCCAAGCCCATGCAGGACGCGATCCGCGAGGCGGAAGGGCGCCTCGGCAAATCGGGCCGCATCCTCGTCCGCCAGTCCGGCACCGAGCCCCTGATCCGCGTGATGGCGGAGGGCGATGATGAAAAGCTGGTGACGTCGGTCGTGCAGGAGTTGTGTTCGTTCGTGGAAAAGCTGGATGCAAAGTCGGGGGCGAATGTTTGACTCGGTTTCGTTGAAGAGAGGCGCTGACTCCCTCTCCCAACGCATGTTGGGAGAGGGTTGGGGAGTGGGATTGTCCCGAACTCGACATGCGGGACAATCCCCCTCCCTAACCCTCCCCCGCGACGAGCGCGGGAGAGGGAACAGATGATGAAACCCCATTTCTTCGCCGCCGAAACCGCACAGGCGCAGGAAGCGCGCAAGCGCCTGGCCTCGACCTATGGCGACACATCGCTGGAAGATGCGGATTGCGTCGTGGCGCTGGGCGGCGACGGCTCCATGCTGCGCGCGCTGCATGAATCCATCAAGCACAAGAAACCCGTGTTCGGCATGAACCGCGGCTCGGTGGGCTTCCTGCTCAACGAATACCGCGAAAAAGGCTTGAAGGAACGCCTCGAGCGCGCGCAAACGGTTAAACTCAATCCCTTATGCATGCGCGTCACCACCATGACCGGACGCATGCGCGATGCGCTGGCCATCAACGAAGTCTCGCTCTTACGCGAGACGCGCCAGGCGGCGAAGCTGAAAATCACCATCGACAATGTCGAGCGCCTCGAAGAACTTATCTGCGACGGCATCATCTTTTCCACGCCCGCGGGCTCGACCGCTTATAACCTGTCGGCGCACGGGCCCATCATCCCGCTCGATGCAAATATCCTCGCGCTCACGCCGATCAGCGCCTTCAGACCCCGCCGCTGGCGCGGCGCGCTGTTGCCGCATTCCGCCGTTTTGAAGATCACCGCGCTCGAAGCGCCCAACCGCCCTGTGTCAGCGGTCGCCGACTTCACCGAGATCCGCGACGTCGAAACGGTCGAGTGCTGGCAGGATAAATCCATCGAAATATCGCTGCTTTTCGACCCCGAGATGAACCTCGACGAGCGCATGATCAAGGAACAGTTTATGCCTTAAGGCTTCGGCGCCTGCTTCGGCGTGGCGACGGGCGCGGCGTCGCCGCAGATATCGCGCGCGGCATCCAGCAGGTTCGAAAATCTCTTCGCGCCGGGCGGACACTCCCGGTCGGAATTCTCCATCATTTCCCAGTTCGCGCCCTGTACCCAGAAGGCCTTCAGCCCCGCCGCCGCGGCAGGATTGACATCGGATTTCAGGCTGTCGCCGACCATCGCGATGTCATCCGGCGCATAACCGAGCTGCGCCGCGAGATTTTCGAAGGTCTCGGTCGACTTCTGGTCGATGATAAAGACGCCCGCGAAACGGTCGCGGAAGGGCAGTTGCGCGATGCGGTCTTCCTGCACCGACTTATCGCCCTGCGTGACGAGATAGACGGGATATTTGGCGAACAGCAGCTCCATCGCCTGATCGACGCCCGGCAACAGGGGGGCTTGCGTGTCGAACACCTTTTCGCCGAAGCCGCGCACCTCGGCGATCATGTCCGGCGTCGCATCGGGAATAAAGTGCTTCAGCGTCTGTTCGAACGAGGCCGGGAACCGCGCGCGGGAATAGCCGTGGACGGCGAAGAGATCGCGCTCCGCCTGGTCGTAGATGCGCTCGAGTTCGTCGCGCGACACGCCGTAGGGCGCGAGATAGGCGTCGAAGGCGTCCTTGGCGGCTTCGTACAACGCCGTCGTTCCGATCAGCGTGTCGTCCATATCGATAAAAATGGCGTGAATCACGGGACGACTTATAGCAAAGCGTTTCGTTAAACAGAACCCTCTTTGCAAAACAGGGTTTTCTTCTTTAAAAAACCATTGTTTTCAATGCGCAGAGAAATGCTCCTGCTGGGTATTTACGAAAAATACTTGACAGCAGGGGCTCCTGTGCTACCCTTTCGCCATTATGACGAATGTGTGGAACAACAACTTCTTCTTTTATCCCTACTTTGGCTGCTAACAGCCAAAGACATTCTCGTTTACGGGTTTAACCCGCCAGCCACATCACCGAAATCCAATTAAAAGACCGCTTCGAACAAGAGCGGCCCTGAACGAGGGCATTCATCATGACGGACGTCGTCCGCAACAAAAACCGTTTAATCAATTCACCTGAAGAGGCGCGGGGCCTATACACCGCGACGCCGGCCGAATATCGCGGCAAGGTCGGCCTCGAAGTTGAAATGGCGCTGTACAAGCCGGGCGCCGCCAAGCCCGCCATTCCCGTCGCCGCCGAAATGACCGCGATGGCGCAGGAATTAAAAAGCAAAGGCCACGACGCGCAGCTGGAGGCGGCAGGCGTGCTCGAATATGCCAGCCCGCCCGTAGCGGTATCGGATGTCGCGAAATTGGTGGCGCAGTCGAAGAAAGATATGGCGGTTTTCGAAGCCACCGCCGCCGAGCGCGGCTATGCCCGCGCCCCCTTCTGCATCCTTCCCACCACGACGACGCAAGAGGCGCTGGCCAACAAGGTCGGGCGCGAGCGCCTCGAGGCGAGCCTGGCCACCCTTGCCGAATCCTACCCGCGCGGCACGGAAAATATTCCGCTGCTCACCACCGGCGTGCAGACCTCGTTCAGCCCCGCGGACCAGGACGAGATGTTCCGCATGCTCAAGCGCGGCTATGCGCTGGTGCCGCTGCTTTACGCCGCGATGAACAGCTCGTCCGGTTTTTCCTGTAACGAACCCGAGCGCAAGGATGTTCAGCCGCGCGGCAAATATTATGAGGCTTACGGCCCGTCGGGCGGCATCGCCGCGAGCTTCCTTAAATCCTCGACCGCCGATGACATGGTGCGCAACCATATCGTCGCCGTGTTCGACGCGCCGATGTTCTTCGCTTATGACCTCGAGGGTAAATTAATGCGCCCGGGCAAAGGCGAGAGCTTCACCTTCCGTAATCTCGCGGCGAAGGGGCTGAACACCCAGTCGAACTATGAGCTGGCGGAATCCTTCATCTACAACGACATGAAGATCTGCAACCTGCGCGACGCGGAAGGCCAGGTCGTCGGCAAGCGGGTGGAAGTGCGCCCGGCCGATTCCGGCCTGCACCAGCCGGCGAGCGTGCTGCTGCTGACGGCCGCGCTGATCCCCGACGGCAGGACGGCGGAGGCTTTCGATGCCCTGCTGAAAGATTACGGCTTCACCGGCAATCCGAAAGCGGATGCGCCGCTCCTGCTATCCGCGCGCAAGGCCGCGGTCGAGCATGGCGGCAAGTTCATGGATGTGCCGTTCGGCATCGACCCGGTCACGCGCCAGCCCTTGTCCCTGCGCGATTTCGCAGCGGATGTGGCGGGGCTTATGTCGGCGCACTATGCGAACGACAAGACCGTGGGGCCCGAGGTCGCGAAGCTCTGCGATGTGCTGCTCACCGGCGACTGCGACGCGAAGCTGCATGCTGCGAAGTACAAGACGCTGAGCGACGTCACCGCCGAACTGCAAAAAGGCAAACCCCTCGCCGCCAACCTCAACCAGCCCAAGGCACAGGTGCGCCATGTTGCATGAGGAATTGGAGAAGATCCCGCAAACCGCCCCCGCTTCTGCGACGGAGGAGAAGCGCCGCATCGACGAAAGAGACAATCATTCGTTCGACGTGATCGACTAGCGCTCCTTGCTCCCTCTCCCACCGCATGTTGGGAGAGGGCAGGGGGAGAGGGATTGTCCCGAACTCAACATGCAGGACAATCCCTCTCCCTAACCCTCTCCCGCCCTTCGGCGGGAGAGGGGAAGTTGCGCACGACATTGATGCTGTTGAACAAAACAAGCACCGCAACATTATTTCATTGACAGAATCACCGTAAATCAGCGACACTCTTCGCCATGACGAACCTTATGCAACAAATTTCCGCACTGCATTCCCATCGCCATCATCACTGGCGCTGAGCCAGTTTTGTTTTTAACGGGCCTTAAGCCCGTCCCCTTACATCACCGCATGATCAACCGCCCTAGCGATGGGCTGAAACAGGATTTTCGTCATGACCGACGTACAGAAAACCAACACCAGAAAAATTTCCTCAATCGAGGAGGCGCTGCCCCTCTATGCCCCTCCGCCCGTCGAATATACCGGCAAGATGGGCGCCGAAGTCGAGATGCCGCTGATCAAATCCGGCGTAACCAAGCCCGCCGTTCCGCCCGCGCCGCAGATGCAGGCGTTGCAGGCGAAACTAAAAGGCCAAGGCTTCGACGCGCAACTGGAACCGGCGGGCGTGCTGGAATATGCGGGCCCGCCTTTCGCCGCGAACGATATCACCGGCCTGCTGGCGAAAATGAAAGCCGATCTCGGTGTTTTTGAAAAAGCCGCGAATGATGACGGTCTCACGCGCTCGCCCTTTTCCATCGTGCCGACGACGACGAAAGAAGAAGCGCTTGGCAACATGGTCAGCCGCGAGCGGTTGCAGGTGAGCCTGAAGGCCATGCAAGAGCTTTTCGACGCCGATACGCTTCGCCTGCCGATGCTGACCTCGAGCGTGCAGACCAGCTTTTCACCCAAGGACGCGGATGAAATGTTCCGCATGGTCTACCGCGCCTACGCGCTGACGCCGCTGCTGATGGTGGCTACCGCCTCGTCGAGCGGCTTCATCGTGAACGAGAACAAAAAACTCGATTACCTGCCGCGCGGCAAATATTACCTCGGCTACGGCGACGCGGGCGGGATTTCGCCGGCGTTCCTGAAGGCGTCGAACGGGCAGGAATTCGTCCGCAACCAGATCGAGGCGGTGTTCAAAGCGCCGATGCACTTCGCCTATGACCTCGACGGGACGATTATTCCATCGACCGCGAATGACCGGCTGACCTTCGAAAAGCTGATCGAGCGCGGGCTGAATACACAATCCAACTATGACCTTGCGGAAACCTTCCTCTACAACGACGTGAAGGTCTGCAACCTGCGCGACGAACAGGGAAAAACCATCGGCAAGCGCATGGAAGTGCGGGGCGCGGACAGCGGCATCGACCAACCGGCGATGGCTGTCATCCTGTCCGCGACACTCGTGCCCGAAAGCGCGGCGGCGAAAGCTTTCGACGAACTGCTGAAAGACTACGGCTTCACCGGCAATCCTAAAGCGGATGCGCCGCTGTTCCTCGCCAGCCGCGACGCGGCGGTCAATAACGGCGGCAAGTTCATGGATGTCCCTTTCGGCACGGGGCGGTTGATGGACTTCGCCAAGGATGTCGCCGGCATCCTCGCCACCTACGCCAACGCGCCGCAGAAAGACATGGCGCGGCTGATGGATGTGCTGATGACCGGCAATTGTGACGCGAAGGTTTTTGCGCAGAAGTTCGAGACGCTGGCGGATGTGACGGCATTTATGCAGAAGGATGTTGTGCCGAAGAACGACAGCGCGGCGCAAAAAAGAAAAATGCAGTTTTAGCGCCAATATCCTCTCCTCTGGGAGAGGAGATTTGCGCAAAAATTTTTGGCTTTTAAGTCCCTTTGATCTTCTGCAGAAAGTCCGCGCGCAACCCTGCGTCTTTCTTGTAGGCGCCGAGATAGCGGGTGGTGATGGTCTTGGAGTGATCCTTGCGCACGCCGCGGATCTTCATGCAGAAATGCTCGGCCTCGATCAGCACGGCAACGCCCTTGGGCTTGACGAATTGCTGGAGCGCGTTGGCGATCTGCGAGGTCAGCCGTTCCTGCACCTGCATGCGGCGCGCGTACATGTCGACGATGCGCGCGAGCTTGGACAAGCCGAGGATGCGCCCGTCGGGAATATAGGCGACATGCGCGAAGCCGATGAAGGGCGCCATATGGTGTTCGCAGCGCGATTCCACCTCAATATTGCGGATGAGGACCGGGTCGTTGTACCCGCCCATGTCTTCGCGGAAGGTGCGGCCGAGGATGTCTTCGGCCTTCATGTTGTAGCCTTCGAAATATTCCTCGAAAGCCTTCACGACGCGGCGCGGCGTTTCTTTCAGCCCTTCGCGCTCGGGATTTTCGCCGATCCAGCGGATGAGCGTGGAAATGGCGGCCTCCGCCTCCTCGCGCGAGGGGCGTTTGACTTCGACGACGGACAATTTGCTCTTGGTTGCCATAGGCTAGTCTATAGCATTTTTCAGGCGCGCCACACAATGAGGGAGGCGGCGGAGCGGTGCGGGGCCCAGATATCGCCCATTTTGCGGGCTTTTTTGGTGTCGGGACGGGTTTTGAGGCCGTAGAGCCGCTGCAACCCGGCCTGGATGCCTAAGTCCGCCGCCGGCCAGACATCGGCGCGGCCGAGCGAGAACATCAGGTAAATTTCGGCGCTCCAGGGGCCGATGCCCTTGAGATCGACCAGCGCCGCGAAGGCCTCCGCATCGTCCATCTGCGCCACGTCGGCGGGCACGAATTTTTTGCCGGTGATGCGGTCGGCGAGATCGCGGCAGTATTTGATCTTCGCATAGCTGAGCCCGATTTCGCGCAAGGCTGCGTCATCGAGCTTCATGAAGCGGCGCGGCGTGACTTCGGGAATCGCGGCTTTGAGCCGCGCGGCCATATGCGCCGCCGCCGCGACCGAGACCTGCTGGCCGAGGATGGTATAGACCAGCCCCTCGAAGCCTTCCGGTTGCTTGCGCCACGGCAGGGTGCCGATGCGCCGGTGCGCCGCTTTCAGCTCGGGGTGATTTTTGCCGAGATGCTTCAGGCCCTTGCCGATTTCCGGTAAATCGTGCAGATAACAGGGGCCTTGGTACCAGATATTGGTCGGCTTTTTTTCTTGTTTTTCAGCCATTTTTAGCTATGTCTAATGTTGCTTTGAGTTATCTAGGCCGCGCGGCTAAAATAGTCAAAGTTTTAAAAACAGAGGGCCAAAAGTCATGACATCATCTTTCGACGATCGCCAGAAGGCATTCGAAAACAAGTTCAAGCATGACGAGGAACTGCGCTTCAAGGTGGAATCCCGTGCCGTGCGCCACTTCGGGCAGTGGGTCGCCGTTAAGCTCGGCAAGAAAGGCCCTGACGCCGAAAAATATGCCGATGAAGTGCTGGAAGCGGACTTCGAAAAGGGCGGCATTCACCACGTCCTGAAAAAAGTGAAAAAGGACCTCGCGGCTGGTGGCGTCGAGATGACCGAACACCACCTCGAGAACGAATACAACGTCCACCTCGCCGCCGCGAAGAAGGCGATTATGGCGGCGTGAAACACCTGTAACCCCGGCGAAAGCGGGGGTCTAAAATCTATCAGGAATAATGGCGGTCATCGTTCAAAGGCGATTTCCGCCATTTGTGCTGATGGTGCCAAGACCCCGGCTTTCGCCGGGGTTACAATTCTCATTCTTTCAGGAAGCTCTTCGTAATCCCGATCGCCTCGGCGAGGCCGATGCGCTGCACCTCGACGCCTTGCGGGAAGGCGGTGAGCAAGCGCGTCGGCAGCGCGCCGTCGAGCATCACGAACACGCCTTTGTCGTCGGCGCGGCGGATGAGGCGGCCGTAGGCTTGTTTCAATTTGAAGCGCGTCAGCATGTCGTCGGTGCCCTTGCCGAAATGTTCGCGCCGCGCCTTGTGGAGCAGCGTCGGACGCGGCCAGGGAACGCGGTCGTAGACGACGAGGCGAAGGGAGCGCCCCGGCACGTCGATGCCGTCGCGCGTGGCATCCGTCCCTAACAGGCAGGCGTTTTCTTCTTCGCGGAAAATGTCGATGAGCGTGCCGGTGTCGAGCGGGTCGACATGCTGGCCGTAAAGATGGATGCCTTTTTCCTCCAGCGGATGAACGAGCTTCTCATGCACGGAACGCAGGCGCTGCACCGCGGTGAAAATGCCGAGCGCGCCGCCGCCCGCCGCCAGGAACAATTCGCGGAAGGCCGCCGCGACTTCGCCCGGATTATCCTTGCGCACATCGCCCACGATAATGACGCGCGTCTGCTGCGGGTAATTGAAGGGCGAGGCGACGTTGAAGAGCTTCGGCTCTTCCGACAAAAACTTCAAGCCCGTGCGCGAGGCGGGGCTTTTCCATCCCTCCGCATCTTCTTCCGACACGTCGCGCAAAGTGGCCGAGGTGATGACCACGCCCTGCGCATGGGGTTTGAGCGTTTCGGCGAAGATGCGCACCGGGTCGACGTAATAGCGGTAGAAACCGATATCTTCGTCCTTGCCGTCGGCGCGCGTGACTTCGAGCCAGTCGACCACGCCTTCGGTTTTCTCATTTTTCAGCGAGGCCAGCATTTCGATCCAGGCGCCGACTTCGTACTGCGCGCGGCGGTAGAGGGAGTTCCTGACAAAATGAATCCGCTCGCGCATCGCGCTGTCGAGCGTTTCGGCCTCATCCTCCAGCTTCTGCTGCAGGATTTTGATCAGCGCCAGCATTGGCTTCTGCAAATCCTTCAGCCGCAGCCCCAGCGCCGTGCCGGCTTCGAGCAGGCCCGGGATCGGCGGGCGCGTTTCGGTTTCGAGCGAATAAAAGCCACCATGCTCCTTGTTGCGGGCATAGACCTGCTGGCGGCAGAGCAGCAGGAATTGCTCCAGCACGCCTTTCGGATTGCCTTCCGCCAGCCGCTGGCGCCACTGCGGGCCCGGCAGCACGCGGGCGGCCTCGAGCAGATGTTCGACCTGCTTGATTGCCTCTTCATCGCCCGCGATGATGTCGTCGAGACGGCGCTTCACGCCGCGCGCGCGGCTTTTCTGCCCGGTTTCCGAGCCCAGCAGCCAGCGACGCAAATCCGCCGTCCAGTGGCCGTTGAGCTGCGCGTCGAAAGCGCTGTCGGCGGCTTCGAACAGGTGATGGCCTTCGTCGAAGATGTAACGGCCTGGCAGCACGTCGTCGGGCCCCACGCCCGCCACCTGGTGCATGACCAGCGCATGGTTGGCGATGACGATATCGGCGCGCTTGGCCTTGCGGATGCTCTTTTCGACGAAGCATTTGTTGAAATGCGGACAGGCGGAATAGATGCATTCGCCGCGGCGATCAGCAAATCCGTTAACACGATTCCAGCCCAGCACGCTCATAAGCCAGCCGGGAAAGTCCTTGCCGGCGAGATCGCCGTCGTCCGTCACCGCGGCCCAGCGGATCATCAGGCCCAGCGCCGTCGCGTTCAAGCCGTTGGTGAGAATGCCGTGACCTTGCGCCACATCTTCCAGGTTGAGCAGGCACAGGTAATTCTCGCGCCCTTTGCGCACCACGACCTTGCGCGATTTCGCGACCGGGTCGTCGTAAAGCTTGTCGAGTTCGGCATCGACCTGGCGTTGCAGGTTGCGCGTGAAGGTGGAAACCCAGACCGCGCCGCCGTTTTTCTCGGCCCAGACGGTCGCGGGTGACAAGTATCCCAGCGTCTTGCCGGTGCCGGTGCCGGCCTCGGCCAGCACGACATGCGTTTGTTCTTCGTGATCGCAGGGCGAGAAGGCCTTGGCGAGCGTCGCGGCGTAATTGCGCTGTTCCTCGCGGTCTTCCTTTTTCTGGCGTTCGAGCAGCCGCGACAGCCGATCCAGCGCCTCGCTTTCTTCAACGCCAAAATGTCCCGGCGCGGGTTCGGGCGCATGGATGGCCCATTCGGGCAGTTTATCCCAGATGCGCATCGCGGCCTTCATTTCGCCGCGCGAGGGCTTGTTCACATCGCGCCCGAGCGCCGCCAGAATAACCGGCGCCCAAGGCCAGCCGAGGTTTTCATCGTTCGCACTGTCGGTCAGGCCCATCATCGCGGCGAGCGCGGCAGGGTCGCTCTTTTCCTCGCGGCCCGGGAGGGTGAGGTCGGCCAGCAGGTGGCGGATGGTGTCGCGCAAGGACAGGCACTGATCTTCGGGCGACGCCGGTTCCAGCAGGTTCAGCGCGCGCGCCAGGCCTTTGGGCGTCGGCACACAGAAACGCCCGGGATGGATAAAGGCGTAAAGCTCGAGCAGGTCATAGGCCGCGAACCGCTCGACCTTCAGCCGCTGCGCGATGGCGGGCGCGTTACAGGCGATTGGAATATGTTGGCTGACGGTCGCCCGCGCTTCATCGTCCGACAGGCGCTTGAGCTCCCCGTCCAGCGTCAGGCAATAGAGGCTGTGGCCGCCCATGACCAGCACGGGGGCCTTCGGAATAAGCAAACGGCGGGCGGTTGCCGGGGTCGGGGCGGCGGCTTGGGACATCACTACTTCGCTTGGGTGTCAGTTCTCGTTTTGTTTTAGACGATTTTGGCAAATCGGGCCATATACAATTAACTAGCGCGATGCTTATGGAGAACGATGCCTTGGTTATGGCAATAAACTTAATCCAATCGCTGCTTGCGTCAACTGCCTGTTTTCGCAACAATTCCCCACGAGTTTTAAAGGAACCGCCATGCAGGTCAGATGCTTTCCCGTCGTGACGCCAGAGGATATGAAGCTGTGCTTCCTCATCCGGACGGAGGTCTTCGTGGGCGAGCAGCAGGTGCCGGCGGAGCTGGAGATCGACGGGCAGGACGAAGCCGCCCGGCATTTCGCGGCGAAAGCCGACGGCGAAATGGTCGCCACCTGCCGCGTGCGCTTCCTGGGCTCGGCCGCCAAGATCGAGCGCGTGGCGGTGCTGAAGGACTATCGCAACAAGGGCATCGGCCGCGTGCTGATGCGCTATATCATGAACGAGCTGCGCAAGAACGGCCAGATACATCTGTTCAAGCTGAGTTCGCAGAGCCACGCGGTGCCTTTCTACGAGAAGCTGGGTTTCAAAACCCGCGGCGGCGAATATATGGATGCGGGTATTCCGCATTATGATATGGTGCTGGAGAAATAAACGAAGGCTCCTTCTCCCGCGATAGCGGGAGAAGGCGGGGGATGAGGGGCTTAGCCGTATTTGATGTTTCAACATCGCTAAGCCCCTCACCCTAACCCTCTCCCGCTGTTGCGGGAGAGGGAACAAGGAATAAAGAGAGAGAACGGACATGTCGAAACAGCAAAGCCAGAACGCCCCCGCGCCGCAGGCGACGGATTCGAACGCGCTGATCGAGGCGAAGATCGAGAACATGAAGCAGCTGCAGGTGCGCGGCATCAATCCCTTCCCCTACCGCTTCGCCGTGAGCGCGATGGCGGCCGACCTGCAGAAGAAATATGCCGACCTCAAGAACGGCGAGGTCACCAAGGACACGGTGTCGGTGGCCGGGCGCATCATGGCGCACCGCAACTCGGGCATGTTCGTCGACCTGCGCGATACGACGGGCAAGATCCAGATCTTCTCGCACAAGCAGAGCCTGCCCGCCGATGTGCTGGAGCAGATGAAACATTACGACATCGGCGACATCATCGGCGTGACCGGCATCGTGCGCCGCACGCCCGCCGGCGAACTCACGATCAACGCCGAAAAAGTCGAGATGCTGGGCAAATCGGTGCGTCCGCTGCCCGAAAAATACCATGGCATCCACGACACCGAGATCAAATACCGCCAGCGCTATCTCGACCTTATTATGAACGAGGAGAGCCGCGAGACCTTCCGCAAGCGCAGCGCGATCATCGCGGTCATCCGACAGGTGCTGACCGCCGAGAGTTTCATGGAAGTCGAAACGCCGATGCTGCACCCGATCCCGGGGGGCGCCTCTGCCAAGCCTTTCGTCACGCATCACAATGCGCTCGACATGAAACTGTTCCTGCGCATCGCGCCGGAATTGTACCTCAAGCGCCTGATCATCGGCGGGTTCGACCGCGTGTTCGAGATCAACCGCTGCTTTCGCAACGAAGGCATTTCGGTCAAGCACAACCCGGAATTCACCTCGGTCGAAATCTATCAGGCCTACGCCGATTATAACGACATGATGGCGCTGACCGAGCGCCTCGTTGAAACCGCGGCCAAAGCCGTGAACGGCGGCCAGACGAAAGTGAAGTTCGGCGAGAACGAAATCGACTTCAAGGCCCCTTGGCCGCGCAAGACGATGGTCGAGCTGGTGAAGGAAGCGACGAAAGTCGACTTCTCGAAGATCGCGGATGCCGCGGAAGCCGCGAAAAAGGCCGGCGAGCTGGGCGTGCACGTCAAGGACGGCGCGAACTGGGGCGAGGTCGTCGAGGCGATCTTCGCCGAAAAGGTTGAGGATACGCTGATCCAGCCCGTGCATATCATCGACCTGCCCAAGGATATTTCGCCGCTCGCGAAGGTGCACCGCACCGACGCGCAGCTGACCGAGCGTTTCGAAACCTATGTCAACGGCTGGGAAGTGGCGAACGCCTTCTCCGAGCTCAACGACCCCTTCGACCAGCTCGCGCGCTTCAAGGCGCAGATGGAAGCCCGCGAAAAGGGCAACGAGGAAGCGCAGATGCTGGACGAGGATTTCGTCGAAGCCCTCGAATACGGCATGCCGCCCACCGGCGGCCTCGGCATTGGCATCGACCGCCTCGTGATGCTGCTGACCAATTCGCAGAGCATCCGCGACGTCATCGCCTTCCCGACGCTGCGGCACACGGCGAAATAATTTTCAGCCTGTCATTCCGAAGGAGCGCACGTCGCGCGACTGAGGAATCTTTGGCGGCGCGAGAAAAGATCCCTCGCTTCGCTCGGGATGACATTCGTATTTTTCCGTCATCCTCTTCTTTTCCCGTCATCCCCGCGAAAGCGGGGATCGTGAAAATTATGCGCAACGGTTTTCATTCAGTGGGATTCCCGCTTTCGCGGGAATGACGTCAGTGAACGATTTCCTCGCCAAATGAGTCCAAAAAGCCACAGCTGATTCGCCGCGCGATTCCATCCGCCGCGCGCTTCCCCTGAAAAAATTCCGGCATTATGTAATCCTGAATCGCAAATTCCTATCCCCCTGACATTCCACAGGGCACTCCGTCATTCGCGCAAATAAACGCTCGTATTATGTTTAATCAAAAAACAATGAGTCGCCCCGCTCACCCCGCCGTGGTATGGATTCCTCCGTTCCCTCGCATGAATACATAATCTTCGTCCATCGATGATTGGGTATTGGCAAAAAGGGCGTCCCGATTAGAATGAGGCACATAACCATGTCCATCGAAAAGAAAACCATCCGCAGCGATATTCCGGGTCACAGCTCCATGCTGAACAGCTCCAATACCTATGCCGCTTCCAGCCAAGAAGAAAGCCGCCGCCTGATCGTGGGCCGCGAGATCAGCCTGAATGGCGATATCGGCTGCTGCGACCATCTGGTTGTCGAAGGCACCGTGAATGCGCAGGGCTTCTCGGCGCGCCGCGTTGACATCCTGGAAGCCGGCGTCTTCGCTGGCTCCGCCCATGTGCAGGACGCCGTTATCGCCGGCCGCTATGAGGGCAAGCTCACCGTGTCGGGCCGCCTGACCATCAAGTCGACCGGCCGTGTCACGGGCGAAGTCGAATACGGCAGCGTCGAATGCGAAGCCGGCGCGAAGATCGAGGGCCGCATGACGGTCATTCCGGCGCCCGCCGCCACTGCAGAACAACCCGCGCCCGCGGCCTCCGTCGCGAGCGACAACGACAATGTGGAAAATCTGTTTGACAATTCTGACGAAGAATCGACAGAGGAACGCCCCCGTGTCTTCCGCCGGGCGGTTGGGTATTAATTGAAGAACCCCACGCTCCATTTCAGGACGCTGCAGGACCATGACCCCGCCGCGCGGCTGCTCGCGGCTGCCGATGAAGGGTTCATGGCCTTCTATGCCCATATGCGCCGCAATGCGCGCCGCATCACGCGCCTGGTCATCGCCTTCCTGCCGCTCATGATGCTGCTGGTGGGCAGCTGCAAGACCTCGCAGACCTCGGGCATGAACGAGCTGTTCCAGGGCATGGACCATATCCGCGCCGCGCTTTTCCCCGACCGGGTGATTGCCCGCGACGCGGACTACCATCCGGCGCCCGGCTATGTCGCGCGCGCCCGCGGCTATGTGGAGGGCGATCCCTCGTCGCTCCAGCACCTGACCGAGCAGGAAATCAGGTTCATGTTCGGCGTGCCGGCCATGCAGCGCCAGGATGCCGATGCCCGCATCTGGCAGTACAAGAGCCGCGCCTGCGTCGTCGACTTTTATTTCTATGACACGCCCGGCAAAAAAGGCGAAAGCGCCGTCGCCTATGTCGACTTCCAGCTCAAGGACGATCTCGCTCCCGGCGCCGCGCCGCGCACCGCGCCCATCGCGCTGCAGAGCCAGTCGAAGTGCCTGAAAAAGATCGCGGGCTGACCATTCCTTCCATTAAACCGCTGTAAAGCCGGATTTTTATAGACGAAATCCATGCAGGTTTCGCTTGTCACACACTCAAGTATTATGTATAATACTTCAGCAAAAGGGGCCCCATGGAGATCAAGGTCGGAGCATTGTCGAAACTGGCGAACCGGGTTTTCAAGAACCGGGTAAAGAGTCTTGGCGACGATCTCGTCTTCGACGCCGACTTCGCGGGCTCGGAGGAGACCTACAGAAAATACCTGCGCAAGATCAAGACCGACGATGGGCTCTGGGAGCTGCTGCGCAAACGGTATCTCGAGAAAGGGGCGAATATTGACGCCCATGGGAGCACCGGCGGCACTGCCCTGACCGTCCTGGCCAGGAAGAACCGCGCCGGCGTTGTCCGGAAGATGATCGAAGCCGGCGCGAACATCGACATCAAGGAAGGTTCGCAGGACTTCACGCCCCTGATGCATGCGGCGCTGGAAGGCCATTACGACACGCTGAAGGTGCTCATCGAGGCCGGCGCGGATATTCACGCGGTGACGAAAGAGCATAAATCCACCGCGGCAACCATGCTGATCGGCCGCGTCGAATATACCTGTAAGGATAATCCGCAGCGCGGGCGCGACTGCCTGCAGCTGCTGCTGGACCATGGCGCGGCGCTGGGTCTGCGGGAAGAGAAGCTGATCTTCGACCAGGCGCCGTCGCTGTTAGCAATCGTGCCGGAGGTGCAACAGGCGCGCATGATTGCGGACGCCACGATGAATGATGACCTCGCGGCGCTGAACCGCGTGTTGTCCCAAGGCATCTCTCCCGACGCCGGGGCCGCCTTCGCCGAGCAGCCGCTGCAACGCGCCATTCTGAGGAAGGATGGCGACGCGCTGATCGACGCGCTGCTGGATGCCGGTGCGGATATCAATCTGCGTTCCGCCGACACCGGCATGACGCCATTGCAGGCCGCCGTGAAGGCGGGCAACCGCAAGGCGGTCACCAAGCTGCTTTACCTCGGCGCCGACGCTGAGGCGCCGCGCACCGATGGTTCACCCGCGAACCTGCTGGAACTCGCGCGGCTCGGCAATAACGAGGGCATGGAAGAATTCACCCGGCAGATGCTGGCGGGACGCGCGGAAAATCCGTTCCTGGCCAAAGCGGACGAAAAGAAAGCGGAAACACCTGCCGGCCGCGCCCTGCGCCTGCGCCTGAAAGCGAAAACCGCGCTCGTCCGTCACGCCGTCTTGTCGGGATAGGCGCAGAGGTCGTACACCACGCACCTTGCGCATTCGGGCCTGCGCGCCTTGCAGACATAGCGCCCATGCAAAATCAGCCAGTGATGCGCGTGATGCTTGTACTTGTCGGGCACCACTTTCTCCAGCTTTTCTTCCACCTGCTCCGGCGTTTTGCCGGGCGCGAGACCCGTGCGGTTGGAGACGCGGAAGATATGGGTATCGACGGCGATGGTGGGCTCGCCGAACGCGATGTTGAGCACGACATTCGCCGTCTTGCGCCCCACGCCCGGCAGCTTGACGAGGTCCTCGCGGTTCTTCGGCACCTTGCCGCCGTGATGCTCGATCAGCAGGCGCGACAGCGCCATGACGAATTTCTCCTTGTTCTTGTAAAGCCCGATGGTCTTGATATGTTCGATGAGGCTCGCTTCGCCCAGCTTCAGCATGTCTTCGGGCGTCTTCACGATTTTGAATAGTCCCTTCGTCGCCCGATTGACGCCCGTGTCGGTCGCCTGCGCGGACAGGACGACGGCGACGAGCAGCGTGTAGGGATTGGTATATTCCAGCTCGCCCTTGGGTTCGGGATTTTGCTTTTTGAGGCGGGCGAAGAACTGTTCGATTTTGTCGGGTTTCATGCGATACTCCGCTTCATAAATTATAGCGGCGGAGCGGAAAATGAAAGTCATCGCAAGACCCGCGTCGAAACAAAAGCGCGGGCGCGGGTTAACGCTGAGCTGGGGCATCCATGAATTCCCGGTCGGCGATATCCTGGTAGCCTTGAGCGACGATGGCCTGTGCTGGTTGGGCATCAATTGCGATGAAAACCGCCTCGCAAAGGACTGGCCCGGCGCCGAACTGGTCGAGAACGCCAAATCCACGCGTAAAATCGCGGCTGAGATCGCGAAGCTGTGGCCTGATCGTCTCGAGCAGCTCTCCACTCCACTCGTGCTGTATGGCACGCCGTTCCAGCTCAAAGTGTGGAAAGAGCTGCTGAAGATCAAAGCCGGAAAGTTGAGCACTTATGAGGCGGTCGCGCGGAAAATCGGCGCGCCGAAGGCGGTGCGCGCGGTCGGCTCCGCCGTCGGGCGCAACACGGTGTCCATCGTCGTTCCCTGCCACCGTGTCGTGAACAAGGATTCGGGCCGCATCAATTACGGCTGGGGTCCGGCCATCAAGCTGGCGTTGCTGAAAGGCGAAAAGGCGCTTTAGGGTCCCGGCTTGAGCTGGATCTTCTTCAGCGGCTTGATGACCTGCACGGTTGCGGGCGGCGCCGGTGGCCAGACCTGCTGGCCCTGGCGGTCGAAAACCTTTTCATCCTTGCCGATGGTGATGAATTCACCCTGACGTTCGAGACCGGTAATGTGCATCGAATCCGCCGGCATTTTTTCGTATTCGCCGATCACGGATTTGATCGCCCCTTTCATGAAGGAATCCCGCTCCCGCGCCATGTCGTCTTTCATCGACTGGATGACTTCATCACGCGTATAGACGCGGTCGATGCCGACCCAGCGCCGCGGTGAGAAATTCTCGGGCTCGCCCTTCAGCTCCTTGCCGCCGAGTGTGACGGAAGAAACTTCGTAGGTCTGGAAGCTGATGCCGTGCGCCGCGAGCGCTTTCTGGACCGCGTCCCGCTCGTCGGTGACGGGCGTGCCCCGGCTGCTGCGGAAATTATAATCGGTGATGGCGATGTAGGTTGATTTGACCGGTTCCATATGCGTGACACCCTTTTCATTTTTGGCGAAAGGCCCGGTTTAGGGCCTCCAACAGGTGTCACTATAATCAAACCTCTCGCGTTATGTCAAATATTATTCGGCTAAGGATTTCAAGCTTTTATAATCCCTTCCAGCGGCCGCGCGGTGTCGCTGCCGGGGAAGACCTTCGCTTCAACCTCCCGCGCGGGCAGGCGCAGGTGATCGGTGAGGACCGCCTTGGCGAGCGAGCGCAGGTCGGTCGTCGGACGCAGGTCGCGGTTCTGGTAGAGCTGCGAGCTGGAAAGGCCCGGCCACTGGCCGTAGACACGCCCGCCGTTGATGGCGCCGCCGAGCAGGAAGGCGACGGAAGCCGTGCCGTGGTCGGTGCCCGCCGTGCCGTTCTGCGCGACGGTGCGGCCGAATTCGGTCGCGGCCAGCACGACGGTCTTGTTCCAGTTTTCGCCGAGCGCCTCCTTCATCGCGCCGAAGCCGGCGTCAAGCGCGGCAAAATTATTGGCGAGGATGCCTTTGTCGGTGCCCTGCTGCGCATGCGTGTCCCAGCCGCCGAGCTCGATGGTGCAGAGGCGCGGACCCTTGGGATCGGAGAGAATTTTGCCGACCGCCTCGACCGTGTTTTTCATGGCGCCCGCGTTGCGCAGGTTCTTTCCGCCGCCCGCTGCCTTCATGTCAGTGCCCTGCAGGGCAGGGTCGGCGATGTCATGCACGTCGACCGCCTGCGACAAGGCCGTGTGGAACAGCATGTCGTGCTGGTAAAGCTTGTCGAGCGCCAGCAGCATGGTTTCATCCGGCAAACCTTGCGCCGAAGGCGCCCAGGTGCCGACCGGCACGCCGCCTTGGAGCGCGAGCGGGATCGTCTGCCCGACCGCGAGGCCGAGTGAATCCTGCTGCGGCCCGTAGAGCGCGAGGGCGCGGTTGAGCCAGCCGTCATTGATGATGTGCGGGCCGGTGCCGCCCGATTCCAGCACGTTCTGCGCGTCGAAGTGGGAGCGTTCACGGTACGGCGTGGCGACCGCCTGCACGGCGGCGCCTTCGCCGGACTTGAACATGGCGGTGAAGGCTTCGAAATTCTTGTGCGCGCCGAACATAGTGTCGAGTGGCGTATAGGCCGACGCCGGGAGCGCGATGCCGTTGCGGGCCGACTGGTAGTTCGGATCGCCATAGGGCGGGATGGCATTCAGCCCGTCCATCGCGCCGCGCAGGATGACGAAGATGAACCGCTGGTCGACGGGCGCCGCGGCGAAGGCGACGCGGATGCCGGAGAAGGCGGTGGCGCAAGCGGCGCAGCCGATGCCCTGCAATAACCTGCGGCGCGAGATATGAATGTCTTTCATGGCCTATCTCCTCTGAAATTCCGGGCTGGCGAACAATAAAGTGATTCCGTCTTCGGCGCTGCCGGCGCTGGCGACGGCGGCGCGCGTATTGGCGGTGACGACGGGGCCGATGGTATCGTCCATCAGCACCGGCGGGTCGAGCTTCGTATGCACTTCGCGCGCGACAAAACGGGCGAAAGCCACGCGCTGCAGCAAGGCTTCCGCGCCCATCCAGTCGGCGGCCTTGTCGCTCCAGCCGGCGGGGGAGGGTGCTGCCCAGGGCATCTGGCCCGATTGTTTATGGATTTCGATGATTTTGGCGTCGCTCAGATCCGCCGCGATGCCGGTGGCGCGCAGGACGGAAAGCACCACGTCGTTAGGCGTCTTGAGCTTGGCGAGCGGATCCTGCCACGGCTCGTCCATCGCGAGCAGCGCCTGATAGAGCGGCACGAAGGCGCCCTCATGCTCTTTGAACGCCGATGCCAGTTTATCGACCGCACCTCGCGGCGGTTCGTCGGCGATGAAATGGCGCGCCAGCTTGATGGCGATAAATTTGGCGGTCGCCGGGTGCTGCGCGAGTTTTTTCAGCGCCTGTTCTCCTTCATCTTCGCCCGCCTCATGGTAAGTGTCGCCGAGAAGCTTCTTGTCGCCCGGCTCATGCAGCTGGGCCGAGAAAGCGAAGTCCGTTGCTTCCAGGCCACGGCGCGAGGTCCAGCCGGTGAGTATCCTGGCGAATTCCGTCACATCCGCCTGGCTGTAGCCGCCATTCACGCCGAGCGTATGCAGCTCCAGGATCTCGCGGGCGAGGTTTTCGTTCAGTCCGCCGCCCGCACCACCGTTTTGAGCAGCGACAGAATGAGGGCCCATCGACATGCGGTTGTCGAGATAAGCGAGCATGGCGGGATGGCGCGTCGAGGCGCGCAGCATATCGTGAAAGCTACCTAATACATTCGGACGGATGGCGTCGCGCTCGAAGGACGCCAGCACGCCGAAATCCTGCCGTCTTGTCACCGAAACGGTGAAATGATTGCTCCAGAACTGGACGAGGCGCTCGAAGAAGGGCGCGGGCGACAGCGCGGTTGCGCGGGTGCGGGCGGCGGCGACCCTGGTGTAAAGCGCATTCGATTCCGCAAGGATGATTTTCAGCTTTTCGCTGCGTGCTTCATCCGGCTGGTCGGCGGCCGGCGCATCGCAGCTCATGACGCAGGGCTCGGCGGCGACCGCGCCCGCATCGGGCGGCGCGGGAATATCTTTGACCGGAATGAATTTGGCGTCGAGCTGGGAAGTCAGCCAGCCGCGCGGATCATTGCCGATGACGTCAAAGTCCCCGTGCTTCGCGCCGAGGCCGAATCTTGTCGCGGCGATAAAACCCTGCACTCTCGCAGCCATGTCACCTTCCCCCTCTGTCATGATACAGGGCGGAAAAGGCGCGCGGCAATCCCCGAAAAGCGGCTGCATGTGCGGGCCCAAGCATCACCTCCGCTGGAATTCGGGGCTGGCAAAGAGCAGCGTAATGGCTTCGGCCGCCGAACCGGCATGGGCCACGGCGCGTTTTGTCTCGTCGGACGCGATCGGGCCGATGGTGTCTTCCATGAGCTGGCCCGGGTCGGTATGCGCAAAGATGCCGCGCGCGGCATAACGGGCGACGTCGATGCGCTGCAGCAGCGCCTCGGCGCCGATCCAGTCGCCGCCTTTGTCGCTCCAGCCCGCCGGCGACGGGGCGGAAAACGGCAATTGGTTCAGCGTGCGGAACGCGCCAGCGATCGTTTTATCGTCTGTCGTTTGGGAGACACCGGTCGCGCGCAGAATCGAGACAATGAAATCGTTCGGCGTCTTGACCTTGGCCAGCGGGTTGGCCCAGGCATCGTCCATGACGATCAGCATCCGGTACATCGGAAGGAGTTCGCCGTTGCTGCGCTTGAAGGTCGCCGTCAGCATATCGACGGCAGCAGGCGGCGGATCGTCGGCGATGAAATGCCGGGCCAGTTTGGTCGCGACGAATTTGGCGGTTGACGGGTGCGCCGCGAAAGCCGACAGGGCCCGTTCGCCCTCGTTCACCCCATCTTCATAATAGACTTGGCCAAGCAGCGTCTTCGGGCCCGGCTCGTGCAGGTTCGGCGCGAAGAAGAAGCCGCTGCCGTCGCCGCGCCCATCGGCGTCGACGGTCCAGCCGGTCAGGATCTTGGCGAATTCGGTCACGTCCTTCTGCGTATAGCCGCCGTTCACGCCGAGCGTATGCAGTTCCATGATCTCGCGCGCGAGGTTTTCGTTGAGCCCCTTGTCGCGCCGGCGCCCCGCCAGGGAATCCGGCCCGATGGAGCGGAAATTGTCGAGATAAATCTCCATCGCCGGGTGGCGCGTCGAGGCGCGCAGCATGTCATGAAAGTTTCCCAGCACGTGCGGGCGGATCGCGTCGCGCTCGAAGGCAGCGACGAGTGCAAGATCCTGCTGCTTGGTCGTCGAGACGGTGAAATGATTGCTCCAGAACTGGACGAGACGCTCGAAAAACGGGGCAGGTGAATCCGCCATGCCGCGCGTGCGCTCGGCCACCTGCGTCACATAGTCCTGGCGCAGTTCCTGCTGCGCGCCCTTAATCTTCGCGGCCGCGTCGAGGTTCTGCGCCAGCGCCTCTTTTTTCTCCTGCTTCTGCTCGCGCTTCATCTGCATTTCGTCGCGCATGTAGCGGATCGAATCCATCGTCGAGGGGAATTTGTTCAAAGCCGCACTCGGCACATAGCGCGCGTCGAGCTGCGCGTCGAGCCAGCCGCGCGGATCGGACGCGATGGTCTGGAAATCCCCCTTGCGCGCGCCCAGCCCGAAACGGGTGGCCGCGGTGAATGCATCGGACGTTCTCATGCGATACCCCTGACGTTACAGGCTATATAATATATGACACGGGCGCGGTTTGGGAATCCTGCGCCCCTGAGGTCAGGCGGTTATGGTCTTGGAATGTGGGGAGAATTACCTGGTTTTGGATATTTGCGGAATGCCGCGATATTGGCGGCGCGATAGTTTTTGAGCGTCTGTGCGCCTAATTTTTCAATCACGCGGTCGATCACCACCTGCGCGCGTTTCGAGGGCTTTTGCTGCGGCTGCATGAAGCCGGTATTGTGCCCATGCTGGTACGGATAGGGTTCGGGATACTGGCGCGCCGTGACGTCGAATATCTGTCCCGCCCCGCGCCGCCCGTCTTTCGGGCCGCGGATCCACCAGTGCGTTTCCTTTTCCCAGCCGGGCGTTTTCAGCGCTTGCAGTTTTTCGGCGCCGAATTTCATATGTCCCGCCGCGTCGGCGGCATAGCCGCAGACGACCGGCATAAAGCCGGCCTGCCGTCCGCCCGCGATGTGATAGAAAGCTTCCGACGCGACGGCGCAGTGCCCCGTTTCCGGCGGGTCGTCCGGCGACAATTTGTCGCGATACTGTTTTTCCAGCAGGTCGGGCGACAGGCTCGCGATGATCGCGTGCTTGATCTCCTCGAATGTGAGCAGCTTGTGCATTTTCCGTTTGGCCGGTTTTGATCAGGAATAACAATATTCATAAGTTATTCCGTCTTTATGGGCAATGATTTTTTTGAACAATGATTTCAATGGTTTTCCGGCGCCCTCTTCGTTCCCCCGCTGATTGACTAAAGGCCCCCGCCCTGTATTATGGGCCATCTTTTCAAACATTTTTTCGGGCAGCCGATGCTGGAATATATCTGGAAGAAGTTCAAACGCGACGCCAGCGAGGTCGCGCCTGAAGCTGAACCCTCGTCCTACCTCAACATCGCGGGCCAGGAACAGGATATCAGCGTGCCGGCGCCCACCCGGGCCGACCGCCGCTGGGCCCGTAAAATCCGCAATGCGACGACCGGCGATGTCGCAAGCGCGCTGATCTCGGCCATCGAGACGGGACAGAACTGGCGCGTCTGGTACCTCATAAACCGGCCTTTGCGCGAAACCGGGCATTTGCTGCTGGGCGGCGTCAAGAGCCTGGGCTTCGATGGCAACCTGCGTGTGTCCGAAGGTCTGGCGAAAGCCGCCGAGACCGACAATGTCACCGCCGCCTACCTGCTGCTGAAATTCGCCGAGAAGAAGCAGACCAGTTGCGCGGACGCCGACGATGCTGTGCGTCAGGAGATCGAGCATTATACGCGCAGCACCCTGATCCCCGCCGCGGAAAAGCCGGGCAGCGGCGTCTTTGCGCTGATCGCAAAGACGTTCGCGCAGCTGACCGACAGCCATTCTACCCTGCACCGCGCCGAGCAGCAGATGATGCTCGCGCAGGCCGCCATCCGCGCGGCCGCGCGCGGGCACGAGGCGCATCTGGACGCCATTCTCGACAACAACCTGTTGCAGCCGCGGCAGTTCGTCGAAGCTTACATGAACAGCTTTTATTACCAGCGCGTTTTCGGCGGCGACCGCGACATCACGGCGGAAGAACGCAAGCCGTTCCTGGACTGGTTGAAGCATCGCGGCATCGTCGACGAGACTTTCGCCGAAGAAGCCGCCGCCGTGGAAGTGCGCGTGAACGGCCAGAAGGAAATTTACCGCCAGAGCCTCGCGCGCGGCTGGAAGAGCAGCGAGCGCTGGCTGCCCAATGACGATGGCACCGTGGTGCCACCCGGCGCCGACCAGGTCGAAATCTGCTCACGCGACAAGGATGGGCTGCCGCTGACCTATGTCTTCAATTACAGCGCCAACCGCGTCCACAAGATCAAGGGCGAGCTGGCACAGGCGGTCGAATTCACGCAAGTCTGCGACGCGGGTCTGGCGCAGGAAGGCCGCATCTTCCTCGACTCCATGCGCATCGACACGCCCGAACTGGTCTGGAAAAAGGGCCAGCCCTTCCGCCTGCGCTTCAAGGGCGACGCGCGGGGTTAATCCCACCTCATTTTTCGCCAGTTCATCGCCGCGATAGGGCGCAGCTGCTCCCTATTTTTCAATTGACTTGTTATGTAAATTAGTTATGATCGGGCTGCATTAGAAGAGGCCCATTTTGAGCATCGAAGATCCCAATGACGGCATGAAGGACTACCTGATCGTCACCGCGCATCCCAAACTGCCGGACGAGATCCGCGCGAAAGGCCCCGCGGTGGGCGAGCCGTGGAAACGGGCGGCCTTGCGCAAAAAACTGATGAGCCTCGCGCAGACGGTCGAGGAACGCGTGACGACGAAACATGGCGGCCGGATTGTCAACGACGGTTCCGGCTATGACGGCGGGTCGAACGACATGATCTGGGTGATCACAACCGACAAAGGCTTGGCCGCCTTGAAGACCATTCCCGATATCGGGCGCATTTCCGAGAAGATCGACCTCGACCATCTGCTGCCGACGACCGGCCTCACGACCAACGTGCCACCGGGCATCTGCTGGGAGCGCCCCGAGATTGTCGATCCGGTAAAACACCGCAAGCTGCCGCGCCCGCGCTAAAAAGAAAAAAGGCCGGCTTGCGCCGGCCCGTTTCAGGATAGAACCTGAAAAAGTTGGGGTGGTCAGGGTTAATCTCTCCAAATCGTATTCTGCTTGATCGATATTCCTAGAAGGGGAACACCGCGTCGATGACCTGGTCGCCCCAGCGCGATTGCTGGATGTCGCTCATCGAGCCTTTGCCGCCGTAGGAAATGCGGGCTTCTGCAATCTTTTCGTAAGAAACCGAGTTGTTGTTCAGGATGTCTTCGGGCCGAATGACGCCGTCGAGCGTCAGGTCGCGCAACTCGTAGTCGACGCGGACCTGCTGGCGGCCCTTGATGACGAAGTTGCCGTTGGGCAGCACCTGCGTCACTTCCGCCGCGAGCTTGAGCTGGATCTGCTCCTGCCGGTTGAGCGTGCCTTTGCCGTCCTTCTCCTGGTCGGAGTTCAGGCCGACCAGGTGCGACGGATCATAGGTATGAGGCAACACTTTACTGCCCAGGCTTTCGAGGCCCAGGAAATTCGACAGGCCCTGGTCCTCTGTATTGGTGCGCGTCGTCTTCGTTTCGTTCGTGAGGTTGCCGAGGTCGTTGATGTCGATCAGGATGGTCACGATATCCCCCACCTTGTTGGCGCGCTGATCCTTGAAGAAGGTCTGGCGGGCGGGCTCCCACAGCGAATTCGCCTGCTTGTTGACGGCGACCTCCATCGGCATCGGCATGGCGACGGGCCGGTAGGCGCCCCTTTGCTGGTAGGCGTTGTCGACGGGAGCCATCGGCGGCGTTTTGCCGACGCGCGACAGCTGGTCCAACGCGCCGCTGCAGGCGGTGAGCGACAGCAGCGCCGCGCAGGACACCGCCAGCGCCGTCTTTCTCGACAGTTCCACCCAGATTTTCGTGTTCTTGTTTTTCATTTTCCCTTACTCCCTCGATTGAATTCTTCTTATGTGCCGCTGTCCGCCGCGGGCGCCGCGACCGAGACGGTCTTCGCGCCGGTGACGATGGCCTGGACGACATGGTTCGACGTCGGATTCTCGACCCGCACGCTGTCGCCTTCGGCGCCGTTGTCGAGCGCCTTGCCCTGCACGGTCAGCGTCATGAGCGCCGACTTCATTTCCATGATGACGGTATCGCCCTTCTTGATAAGCTGCGGCGGCGTGATTTCGCTGGCGGCGATGGGCCGCAGCGGCATGATGCCGCGGCGCGGCGACATGCCTATCAGTTTCGAATCCTCCACGATGGTCGAAGCGGCGACGTTGCAGCTGCGCATGTCGATGTGGTCGATGTCGGAAGCCGCGATGGTGTCGCCCTGGCGCATCGCGCTATGCAGCACGGGCACGGAAACGAGCGGGAAGATCTTGCCGCTGACGTCGCGCTTGACCGCTTGATGCGCGCCGCTGGCGGGCGCTTCGATCGTGGCGCTGAAGGTGCCCGCCGCCATGTCATAACGCAGGTTGTCGGCCCGGACCGTCGTCGGCTGGTCTTCGGGCACGTGAAAGGAAATATTGCGGTCGGACAGTTCGACGTCGAAGCGCTGGCCCTTGACCGCGTCGGACATGCCCTTGCCGACCGCCGCCTCGATGGCGAAGTGATCGACGTCGTGCGAGGAGCGGTGGATGACCGTCTGCTCGTGGCCCGTTACGGGTGCCCAGCCGAGATTGAAGGCCTCGGAGACGCGCTGCAGGTCCTTCGCGTTCAGGGTCAGCGTATGGCCATAGCCCGGGGCCGGGGCCAGCACATAGGATGAGTCGTGATCGACGCCCGAGAAGATATCGCCGAGCGTCAGACTGTCGGAGGTGAGCGTTACGTCGCTTTTCGGCGTGAGGTCGGCGGCCCAAGCGCTGTTGACGACGAAGGCCACCATGGCGACCGCCATCATCAGGCGCTTCATATCTGGCTTTTTGACGTTGTCGATCTGAAACATGTTCCCTACCCCTTAACTCCCAAAACCCTGGTTAGCGGATCTGCGTGATCGTGGTCAGCATGTCGTCGCCGGCCTGGATGACCTTCGAGTTCATTTCGTAAGCGCGCTGCGCCTGGATGAGCGACGTGATTTCCTGCACGATGTTGACGTTCGATGACTCGAGCGACCCCTGCTGCAGCGTGCCGTAGCCGGTGTCGCCGGGATTGCCGAGGACCGCCTTGCCCGAGGCCTCGGTGTCCTTGAAGAGGTTGTTGCCCTGCGCGTCGAGGCCCGCTTCGTTCGGGAAGACCGCGAGCTGGATCTGGCCCGCCACGTTCAGGTTGGTCTGGTTCTGCAGCTTGACGAGCACCTGGCCGGCGGAGTTGATGGTCACGTCCACGGCATCGGTCGGGATGGTGATGCCGGGCTCGAGCTCGTAACCTTGGGAGGTGACGATATGCCCATTCTGGTCGACCTGGAAGGAGCCGTCGCGCGTATAGGCGGTGGTGCCGTCGGGCATCAGGATCTGGAAGTAGCCCGCGCCCTGGACCGCGAGGTCGAGCTTGTTGCCGGTGACCTGGAGCGAGCCCTGTTCGTTGATGCGGTAGACCGAACCGGTCTTCACGCCGAGACCCTGCTGGATACCCGAGGGGATCGTCGTGCCCTGTTCGGACGATTGGGCGCCCGGGCGGATCGTCGTCTGGTAGAGCAGATCCTGGAATTCGGCGCGCTGGCGCTTGTAGCCGGTCGTCGTCATGTTGGCGATGTTGTTGGAGATCACGTCAACGTTGAGCTGCTGCGCGAGCATCCCGGTGGCGCCGATGTCGAGGGTCAGTGACATTGTCTATCCTCCTTCAATTCCTTTAGGCCGACACTTGCGTCAGTTTGCTGATCGCGTCGGTGATGCGGTTGTGGTCGTCCTGCAGCATGTTCTGCGCGGCCTGGAACATCCGCATCAGTGAAATCATCTTGTTCATCTCGGAGATCGGGTTCACGTTCGAGCCTTCCAGCACGCCCTGCTCGACATGCACCGAGTCGATCGTCTGCTCGGGCTGGGAGCCGGCGTCATAGAGGTTGTCGCCGACGTTGATCAGCTGTTGTTCGTTGTCGAAGCTGACGACCTTGAGCCTGCCGATGTCGCCCTGTTCCGACGCGATTTTGCCGTCGATGCCGATGGTGACGCGCTTGGCGCTGGTCTGGACGACGAGCGGGCTGCCGGAGTCACCGAGGACCACATCGCCCGACTGGTCGACGAGCTGGCTTTGCGAATTGAGCGAGAAGGATCCGGCGCGGGTGTAGCGGGTATCGCCCTCGGGCGTCTGCACCACGAAATACCCCTTGCCGTCGATGGCGACGTCGAGCGGGTTGAAGGTCTGGCTGAGGTTCCCCATGGAAAGATCGCGATACGTCGCGTAGTCGTTGGACTGATGGATGGGGGCGCCGTTTTTCGGCGTGGTGATGTAATCCGTGAACAGCATCTCCTTCGCTTTGAAGCCCGGCGTGTTCATGTTGGCGATGTTGTTCGCCGTCACTTCGATCTGCTGGGCAAGCGCCACCTGCTGTGACGCTCCGACATAGGAGATATTTTCCATTGTTGGACCACCTTTGACTTTCTTATCCGCCCGCGTCCCCTAATTTGTTTTTTTGCAGCTTGAGGACACGGTCACGATTAACCCGCAGAAAGGTAATGCAGAAACCATGCCAAACCTGATTGGTTCTATTTTTCAGTATGTTAGCAACAGCGCAACGGGCTTCGTGCGTGGCAAAACCGCGGCGGGCAAGGCACGCGCCTTCGGCCTGGGCGGAAATTTTTTCCAAAACATCGGTTATGGGCGTTTCCGGGTTGCCGTGATTTTTACGAAAACTGATTACAATCGCGCCCGCAATTCCTGATAAAATGAAACTGACAAACTATATTAATCGTGGCACGATATATGCAGGGTTATGAGGAGTTTACTGGCAGTCCCTGATTTTGGATTGTCATAAGGGGCCGGGGATGGCAGAGACCAAGAAAGCCAAGAAGGACGGCGACAAGGCTTCTATGAAGCCCGAACTGAAGGCGGTCGACAAGGATATGGTCGCGCCGTCTGACGATATGGCCGCCGATGGCGGCGATGCCGATGGCGGCGGCCCGGTCTCCAAAAAGAAGCTTCTTCTCTTCGTCATGGCGCCGGTCCTGATTATCGCGATCGCGGGCGCCGTCGCCTATTACGGCGGCTTCCTGGCGAAATTCCAGCAGAAAAAAGTCGATTGCAGCACCGTCACCGAGGACAGCAAGGATTACGCCGCCTGCGCCCAGGAACTGGCGCAGCAGACGGCGGCGCAGCCGCCCGGCCAGTTCGTCGAGCTGCAACCCATGATCGTGAACCTGCAGACGACGTCGAAGGCGCCGCGCTATCTGAAGATCACCCTGCAGGTCGAGCTGGAGAGCAAGGACGACGCGAAAGCCTTCAGCAGCATCGAGCCGCGCGTCGTCGACCAGTTCCAGACTTACCTGCGTGAACTGCGCCTGGAGGATCTGAAAGGATCGTCGGGCATGTACCGCATGAAAATCGAGCTGTTAAGCCGCGTCCGGGCCGCCGCGCCCGATGTCAAGGTCCGCGACGTGCTGTTCCAGGAGATACTGGTCCAATGAACAAGCCGACCGACAAGGGACTGCCGACCGACGTGGCGCTGGCCGACGACAAGGACAAGCTGGCGGAATGGAACCAGCTGGCCGACGATACGCCGCCCGCCGAGGCGGTCACCGAAGACGGCCGCATCCTCGACCAGAAGGAAATCGACAGCCTGCTGGGCTTCGACGACAGCGGCGGATCCGAAAAAACCGGCATCATGGAGCTGATCAACTCCGCGCTCGTCAACTACGAGCGCCTGCCGATGCTCGACGTCGTCTTCGACCGCCTCGTGCGGTTGATGTCGACCTCCTTGCGCAACCTGACCTCCGACAACGTCGAGATCAGCCTCGACCATATTTCGTCGGTGCGTTTCGGCGATTACCTGAACTCGATCCCCCTGCCCGCCATGCTCAGCATCTTCAAGGCGGAGGAATGGGACGACCATGGCCTGATGGTCGTGGACTCGGCCCTGATCTATTCGATCGTCGACGTGCTGCTGGGCGGCCGGCGCGGCACCTCGGCGTTGAGGGTGGAAGGCCGTCCGTATACCACCATCGAGACCAAGCTGATCGAGCGCATGGTGCATGTCGTGCTCAACGACCTGTCCTCGGCCTTCGACCCGCTCTCGCCGGTCAGCTTCCGCCTCGAGCGCATCGAGACCAACCCGCGCTTCGCCACCATCACGCAGAGCAACAACGCGGGCGTGCTCGTGCGCCTGCGCATCGATATGGGCGACCGTTCCGGCCGCATCGAAATTCTCATCCCCTACGCCACGCTGGAGCCCATCCGCGAGCTGCTGCTGCAGATGTTCATGGGCGAAAAATTCGGACGCGACACGATCTGGGAGACGCACCTGACGCGCGAGCTGTTCCAGACCGACATCCAGCTCTCCGCCATCCTGGGCGAGACGACCGTATCGCTCGACGACCTCGTCAACTGGCAGGTCGGCTCGACCGTCATCCTGAACACTAGACCTGAGGACCTGATCGAGATGCGCGTGGGCGACCATTCCATGTTCATGGCGAAAGTGGGCCAGAAGCAGGGCCAGATCGCCTGCTCGATCGAGGAATATATCGAGCCCGAGGAGAAGAGCGAGGATATGTGATGAATCCTTACGTCACCCTCATTCTCGACGTCATCACGCTGGCAGCGCTGGCCGCTGCCATCATCTATGCGCGCCGCCTGTCGCGCCAGTTCAACGACATGCGCGCGGACCGCAAGGCCTTCGAAAAACTGATCGAGGCGATCAACAACGCGACGTCGCGCGCCGACGCAGCGACCCGGTCTTTAAGGGAAGCCGCGCAGCAGAGCGGGGACAGGCTGCAGGACAAGATCAATGCCGCGCGCGGCCTGGCCGACGAGCTCGAGATCATCGTGCAAGCGGGCGACAGCCTGGCCGAGCGCCTGGAGACGCTGGCGCGCCGTGGCGGGCCCGCGCAGCCGAAGGAAACCGCAGCGGCAGCCGAAAAGCCCGCGATGGAAAAGACCGACAAGCAATCCACCGGCATGCCGCGCACGCGTGCCGAAAAAGAACTGCTGGAAGCCCTGCGCGCCAAGCAACACTCGTCCTGAAAATAAGGGAGGGTTGACATGAAAATCTTTCGGCCCGCCAATATTTTCACCGGCCTCGCGGTCGCGCTGGCTTTCGCTTTCGTTTTCCGCCTCATCAACGTCGCGACCTTCCAGGGCCAGGGATCCGGCGATGACATCGGCCTCACGCGCCCGGCCAATGCCGGCGGCTTCAGCCCGCAGCAGCTTCATTCGCCCCCGCCGCCGGCCGAGTCAGACGCGCCAAGCCAGGCGGATCTCGACAAGAAAGTGCAGGACAGCGCGCATGCGCCCGACGACGCGGCTTCGGCGGCCGCTGCGCCTTCAGCCGCGCCCGTGCCGGTGAAGGATGCGAACAAGGACGATGCGCTGCCGCCTCCGCCCGACGGCAATGCGAGTTTCAGCGCCTCGGAAGTTGAGGTCCTGCAGTCGCTGTCCAAGCGCCGCGACGAGCTGGACAAGCGCGAGAAGAGCCTGGCCGAGCGCGAGGCCCTCCTGTCCGCCGCCGAACAGGAGGTCGACCACAAGATCACCGAGCTCAACAAGCTCAAGGGCGAGCTGGAAAACCTTCTCGGCCAGCAGCAGACGGAGCAGGACGAGCGCATCACGAGCCTCGTCAAGATTTACGAAGAGATGAAGCCTAAGGAAGCGGCGACGATCTTCAACACGCTCGACATGGACGTGCTCATGGCTGTCATCGGCCGGATGAGCGAAAAAGACCAGCGCAAGGTCGGCCCCATTCTGGCCGCCATGGACCCCGACAAGGCCCGCCTCGTGACGATTCGCCTCATGCAGCAGCGCGAGCTTCCCGCCGCTGCCGCGATCAAGAAAGAGGCGCAGCAGCAAGGCCTCGCCGCCCCCGCCCATTAACCCCTTCTGCCGCCACGGAAAAGATCGTTAACGCCTTGGTTTACAAAAGCTTAACCGATCGCAGGGCACAATAGAATTGGGGAAGCAGGCCTTTGGAAGAGCGGCATTCTTCTAAACGGCCCGGAAGAGATACTCGACGGGGTAAGCCTTAGGGGATGATCGACAGAAACATCAGCATCCTGGTCGTGGACGATTTCCAGACGATGACGCAGCTCATGAAGTACCTGCTTCTGAGCCTCGGCTTCAAGAATGTCGATGAAGCGCGCGACGGCGGCACGGCGCTGACGAAACTGTCGGAAAAACAGTACGGCCTCATCATCTCGGATTGGAACATGGAGCCGATCTCCGGCCTCGACCTGCTCAAGCAGGTGCGCGCGCAGGGCAACAAGGTTCCCTTCATCATGGTCACCGCCGAGAACAAGACGGAAAGCGTGATCGAGGCCAAACAGGCCGGCGTCACCAACTACATCGTGAAGCCCTATAACGCGGTGACGCTCAAGAGCAAGCTCGTCACCGTCTTCGGGGATTTCTGATTGCTCTTGAACCCCGCCTCCCAAACCTTATGTCAATTTTATTGACTAACTGATTTTCAACGATTTTTCGTGTATTCTTGACCGTGGGGAACTGCACTTTCCGGGGTGCCTTTTTTTGATGCTGTCACGCCTGAAAAACCTGGCCTTGCGCTTCGCGCCGCTTTGCATGGCGGCGACGCTGGCGCTTTGCCTGAATGCGGGGACCGCGGCGGCGCAAACAGCGTCTGCGGCAGCGCCCGCGGCGGCACCGGCAGCCGCGCCTCTCGCGCCCGCGCCGGGACCGCGCGCGTCCTTGCGCGTGGGCGAGCATGCGGATTACACGCGCCTTGTTTTTGATTTCTCGCAACTGACCGCCTACCGCGCGGAGCGCGCCGACAAGTCTCTCGTGCTGACCTTCGACACTTCGGCGAATGTCGCGTTGCCGGGCCGTCGCCTGCGCCTCATCGACAGCATGCAGGCCGCGAAACCCGATGCCGGCACGCTGCGCATCGCGCTCTCGCTGGCCGAAGGCGCGACTGTGAAAGACTACCGGCTGAATAACAAGGTTCTCGTCGACATCTATGCCTCGGCGCATCCGCACGCCGCGCCGCAGTTGGCCGCCGCCGCGCCCAAAGCGCTCCGGCACAAGCACGCGAAGATACCGCCCGCCGAGGCGAAGGCCACCGCGCCTGAAACCAAGGCCGTCCCTGAAACGAAAACCGCCGCGAGTGAAACGAAGGCTCCCACGGGCGAAACAAAAGCCGCCGAAGCCGAAGCCAAACCCACGCCCGCTCCCGCGCCGGAAGCAAAACCCGCCGAGCCCAGCGTCGCCGCCGTCGCAGCGAAAGTCGCCGCGCCAAACATCCTCGTCGACAAAGAGCCGCCGCCGATGCCGGCCGCTCCGGTCGCGCCTGTCGAGCAGGAGCCCACCAAGGTGTCGATTTCGACGGTCGAGCCCACGCGCATCGCCGTCTTCTCGCGCTTCGACATGCTGTGGATCGTACTGAATTCCGAGGCCGCGGGCGCCGTAGCGCCCGAGGTGAGCGGGCCGGAAGCCGGGCTCCTGGGCACGGCGCAGATCGTCAAATTCAAGGGCGGGACGGCCTATCGCTACACGTTGCCGCCCAAACGTTACTTGAGCATCGCCAAGCACAGCCTGACCTGGGACGTTTACATCAATGCCAACCAAACGCAGTCGCCGTCGAACGCCGCGGTCAACGTCAACTACGACGAGTCCAGCCGCACCGCGAAGCTGATGGCGGAACTGCAGGACCCGAGCGAGCCCATGGAAGTCCCGGACCCGGCATCGGGAGATACCATGTACGTGGTAGCGACGCTGCAGCAGGATGAGCGCATCGACCAGTCGCGCCGTTTCCCCGAAGTGGAGATCCTGCCCGCCGCCATCGGCATGGCAATCCGCCCCTTGTCCGACGACATCCATGTCAACCGGCTCGAAAATTTCATCATCGTAAGCGCACCTAATGGCATCAGCGCGACGCCGGGCGCCATCGAGGAAAGCAAAGGCGGCGAAGACGGCCAGAACGCGACGCGCCTGTTCGACTTCCCGTCCTGGCGCAAGGGCGGCGTCGCGAAGCTCTACGGCAACGTGCGCATCCTCGAGGACAAGGCCGCCGCCGCGACAAAGCCGGAAGAGCGGCAGGACCTGCTGATGAAGCTGGCGCTCCTCTATTTCTCCAACAACTTCGGGCAGGAGGCCTTAGGGGTTTTCAGGCTGATCGAGCAGGAAAATCCCGACATGGACAAGAACCCGAACTTCATCGCGCTGCGCGGCGCGGCGAGCGCCATGGCGGGCCATTACCAGGACGCCATGCAGGACCTGTCGCATCCGCTGCTGCAGCAGAACCCGGAAGTGAACCTGTGGATCGGCTATGCGGCGGCGGCGTCGGAGCAGTGGCACAAGGCGAACCAGTCCTTCCCCTCCAGCAACCGGCTGCTGCTGCAATATCCCGACAATATCGCGGTGCCCTTCACGATCTACATGGCTGAATCGGCCCTGCGTCTCGGCCACACCGCGAGCGCCACGGACCTTTTGTCCACGCTCGATTCCATGTCGGGCAGCCTGAACGAGCATTACGAAGCCGCCATCCAGTACCTGAAGGGCGAAGCCGCGCGGCAAAAGGGCAAGGATGACGATGCCATCAAGCTGTGGGAGCCGGTCGCCTTCGGGCTCGACCGCCTTTACCACACCAAGGCTTCGCTGGCGCTGGCCGACCTGCGCCTGAAAGACAAGAAGATCTCGTTGAAGCAGGCGATCGACCTCGTCGATTCCCTGCGCTTCGCCTGGCGCGGCGATGCCCTCGAAGTGGCGATCCTGCAGAACCTGGGCGAGCTTAAGGTCCAGAACAAGCAGTACCTGTCGGGGCTCGAGGACATGAAGACGGCGGCGGCGCTGTCGGATGAAATTCTCGACGACAGCCAGCCGATCAAGGAAGACATGGGCAAGGTCTTCTCGAACATCTTCGTCGGCGGCGAGACGAAGGACATCCAGCCCCTCGAAGCCGTGTCGATCTACACCGAATTCAATTCCCTGATGCCGCAAGGGCCCGACGCGGCGGTCGCGACGCTGTCCTTCGCCGACAGCCTGATCAGCATCGACCTGCTCGACAAGGCGGAGAAGATCCTCGAAAGCCAGCTCAAGGGCGGCCAGGTGCCGCAGGCGAAGGTGCCGGCGGTGGGCGCGAAGCTGGCCACGATTTATCTCTTGGATAATTCGGCCGAGAAGGCACTGTCCGCGCTGCAAACCACCGAAGGCGCGGGCGACGCAGGCGTAAAGCAGGAACGCGCGCTGCTGAAAGCCCGTGCGCTCTCGCAGATGAATCGCACGGACGAGGCCATCGCGCTCCTGTCGCAGGTGGGCTCTAAAGATGCGCTGCACCTCAAGGCTGACGTGCTCTGGCACGCGAAGAAATGGGACCAGGCGGCCGCCGCCATCGAAGCCCTGCTGCCGCCCGCCGGAAAACCTTTATCGGACGATGACGCACAGATGGTCGTAAATTCCGCGGTCGCCTATAAGCTGGCGGGCGATGCCGCGAACGTCGCGCGCATCAAGTCGATCTATGCGGAGGCGATGCAGCCGACGAAACTCTGGCCCACTTTCAGCGTCGTGACGCGCACCAGCGCCGGGTCGCAACTCTCCGACGCCCAGACGATCCTGAAGGTAACCGGCGAAGTCGACATGTTCAAAGGCTTCCTCGACAACTACAAATCCGGCAAGGGCGGCTAATTCAGGCCCTGTTACATTCACGCGCTTGCCTTGCTGATGGCGAGAAAGAACCCCACGAATGAACACGAATAGACACGAATGAAAGTCTATTCTTGCGCCGCAGGCATTTTAACAATCCCACAGATGAACACAGATAGACACGGATAAGAAAGAATATCAGTGCCGATCTCATCCATCCGTGGTCCTTAATTCGAAAGGAAGGAAAAAGCCTGCGGCACTTTTTTATCCGTGTCTATCTGTGTTCATCGGTGGGGTTCTTATCTTAATCTCAATAAGACCCTGGCAGGGTTTATCACAAATTCATAAGGGCTAGTTTTTCTTCAGCACGATCGTCTTCATCGGCTTGACGGGCTTGCGCGCGCCGGCGCGCAGGGTATGGGCAACCTCGTCCGGCAAAGCGGCAATCTTGTCGTCGATATAGGCAGCGGCGTCGAACTGGGTTTCGAGATGCGCCTCGTCCAGCGCGGATTTGCCGCGGGCGTTTTTCGCGACGAGGGAGGCGCCCATCTCATCGACAAGGAACGCGAGCGCGTTCACATCGCCGCGCCGGGCGGCCTTGTCGGTCTCGGCCTGGATGCCCGCCGCGTCGAGACGGCGGTACAGCATGTTGCGGCCTGCCTCGTTCTCGCAGTCGATTGCCATGTCGAGCGCCGTGCGGTTGTACTTGTCGGTCAGGTCGGTGCGCGCCTGCTTCTCGAGCAATTTTTCGGCGACGCTGTTCATGCTTTGCGCGATCGCCAGCATCAGGCCGGTGCGTCCCGCATCGTCCTGCGCGTCGAGGGGGGCTTCGCCCGTCTCGATCACGCGCAGGGCTTCCCTGCCCTTGCCCTGCATCAGCGCGGTATGGAGTTTGGTCATGAAGTCCCGGCCCTTAAAAAACTGCGCACACCCTATCATATTGAATTATTATCGTCAAATATGGAAAACAACTACCTGTTTACTTTGGTTAATTTGACATAATGCATGAATGAGCGTAGAGTGGTGAGTACGATGTTTTTGAAAACGGGCTTGCCCCTGTCGGGCACCCCCTGTGTTTTCAATCCTTAATGGACATTCCGGACACTAAAAAAAGGCGCTCCATGACCGACACCCTTACTCAACCCGAAACCGACAGCCTGACCCGCCTCAGCGATATCCTGAACAAGCTGGCGGGCCGGCAGGGTTTAAGCATCAGCGACGTCGCCGCCGAGCGCCAGAAACTGGCCGACATGGCCCTGACCTTCAACGGCGAGGCCGCGCCCGTCGCCGAAAAACTGGCCGAGGCCCTGCCCGGCATGGCGGATTACGGTTCGCGCTGGATCGCCGCGCGCATGCTCAAAGAGACCGGCTTGAAGGACGAAACGCAGGGCGACTTTGCGCTGCAAAGCTTGTCTGCCGCGCTGGTCACAGAAAAGGACCCGGGCACGCGCTATATGCTGGCGGCACTGGTGCGCGACATTGGCATCGCGCATGAAGCACTGGCCGTTCCGGCGGCAGCGGCCATTTCGGGCGCCTTGGCCCGAGAAAAAGATCCTTATGCGCGCAATGCCGAGAAAAATTCGCTCATGGCGCTGGGCATCAAATACGAAGCCGCGGGCGCGGTTGCCGTGGCGGGCGCATCGAAAGCGCTTCTGGAAGAAGCCGATCCTTATTCGCGCATCATGCTCGCGAACGATCTGCGCGACCTGGCCTTAAAATACGCGTCGCAGGCGGGCGCCGTCGTGACCAGCCTGTCGAAAGCCGGAAAGAAAGAAGCCGACGCCGGCACGCTGCGCAACGTCACACAGAACATCGCGAAGATCGCGGGCCGCCACCAGGGTTCCTTGCCGCAGGCGATCGCCGCGCTTGCCGCTGGCGTCGCTGAAAAGAACGGCTCGGATGGCGTCGCCGCCTATGCCAGCGCCCTCGCGCAGATCGGCGAGAAGCACCCGCTGCCGGTCATCGTGCAGATGGAAAGTGATTACGCGAAATTCCGCGACACAGGCGCCGCGAACAAGGACCGCCGCCGCAATTATATCTGCACGCTGTCGCATTTCGCCGATCAGGGCGGACCCGCCGCGGAAACCTGCAGCAAGGTTTTGCTGGGCGCGCTGCAGGGCGAGCCTGAAGCGCATCACCGCCGCATGATCACGGAAGGATTGATGAACTGCGCGCGCAATGGCGTCGAAGCAACGGACATCCGCGAGGGGCTGAAAAGCCAGCTCGACCAGGAACGCGACCGTGAAACGCGTGATGCCCTCGAGCGTTCCCTGCGCGCGCTCGGCTACGTCAGGCCGGCGACAAGCGTACTTACCTTTCCCGTGAAGGCTTAAAAATTATTCAGGCGATTTTTTCGAGCAGGGCGCCGAAATCGTAGAAGAGTTCGGCGTTGTTTTTTTCCGCCCAGCTGAGGTCGAAGGCGACCGGCGTCTTGTCCTCGCCATGGGGAGTCATTTCCCAGTGGCGCCATTTTTCGGGCGCGGGGTTGGCGGCTTCCAGGTGGAAGAAATGGCGCTCATGAATTTCACCGGGGTTGGCGGAGACGGCGGCGTCGAAGTCCCGCGAGCCCAGGTACTTGACGAGCTTCAGGTTCTTGAGGCCGGTTTCTTCCTCGGCCTCGCGCAGGACCGCCCGGTCAAGCGCTTCCCCTTCTTCCACGGTGCCGGCCGGGACCTGCACGCCGGATTCAGGATAATCACGATGGGTGAAGACGAGCAGGCGCGAGCCGAGCGTAATATAGGCCACGACTTTCTGCACGCGCTTCATGCGATTGAACTCTTCGACAAGGTTTACTTTTGGACGAGGGAGGTGCCGGTCGGCTGATTCCTGTCAGTCCGGGCACCTTCTTCCACCTTTTTATTTAAACTGTCGAGTTCTTTTTCAAGCCGGGAAATTTTCCGGCTGTGCTGCCAATGGCGAAAACGCAGCCGCTGGTAGAGAATCCATATGAAGAGTGAACCACTTAGGAAGCCCAGGCCCAGCATGCCGAGGCCCAAAATACTTAACGGGACTTCCCAGGTCTGGTCGAGCGGCCAGAGTCCGAATTTGACGGTGGCGCTGTTGGAAGCGGCGAAGGCCAGCGCGAAGAGGGTGAGCGGAATGGTGATGATGAGCGTCAGGTAAGCCATTCATCTTCCCGGCAAAAGAGCTTTAAAAAAGCGGGATAAAGGAGCCTTGAAGGCTTAATCCTTCATATCGTCTTCTTCATCGGAAACGATGCCGTTCAGGCGCTCGTGCATTTTCTTGCCGATTTTGAAGAAGGGAACGCGCTTGTCTTCGACTTTCACGGTTTCGCCGGTGCGCGGATTGCGGCCCATGCGCGCCTTGCGTTGCTTGACCGAGAACGCGCCGAAGCCCCGCAGCTCGACGCGGGAACCGTTCGCCAATGCCTTTGTAATTTCTTCAAAAATCGTGTCCACGATTTGCTCCGCGTGGCTCTGGTAGAGGTGCGGATTGAGCTCGGCGAGCTTGAGGATCAATTCTGATTTGGTCATGGCGGCTTGTTATCCCTCGTGAAAATTCAAAGCACCATTTAAGGGTAGTCGAAGAATCCAAGAAACGTCAAGAAAAACTCTTAGAAATCAAATGAATAAAAGGTTAAAGCCGTCCGTTGCGGATGATACGGGGCGATTTACCCCCCAGTCCCATCGCTTGGCGCGCGAAAAACCCCTTCAGGGGGGGTATTTTATCAACAATTCCAATCCCCAAACCACGTATTACGGCAACTGATTTCAGATTATTGGAAAAGAGACGGTTCAGCACATCGGTAAAGCCTGCCATCAGCAGCGTATCGGTGCGCCGCCAGGCCGCATAAGTCTCGAGCGCCGCCGGGACCCCGGGGTCGAGTCCCAGTTTGAGCCGATCGACGATGATTTCGGCCAGCACCGCGATGTCGCGCATGCTCAAATTCAACCCCTGCCCCGCAATGGGATGTATCACATGCGCGGCCTCGGCCATCAGCACGGCGCGGGGACCGGTATAGTTGTTCGCATGGAGCAGCCGCAAGGGGTAGCCCATCGGCTTGGACACGTGCCGCACGCGACCTAAGTGTTCGCCGAACAGCTTTTGCAGCCCCGCGTCGAATTTTTCGGCGGGCAGCTTCAGAAGTTTGGCCGCCTGGCTTTCCTCGACTGTCCAGACGACGGAAGACCGATATTCGCCCGCGGCGCTCCGTGTCATCGGCAGGATGGCGAAAGGTCCCTGAGGCAGGAAATGCTCGACCGCCACGTTTTCATGGTCATGCTCGTGAGCGACGTTGCAGACGATGGCCGATTGTTTATACGACCATTCGGCGACGCCGATGCCGAGCCATTTCCGCGCGGCCGAGGCGCGCCCATCCGCGCCGATCAGCAGGGGGGCGGCGCATGTCCGCCCGTCTTTCAGCACGATGCCGGAATGCCCGGTTTCATTGAAGAATTCCGCGATTTCGACAGGCGCGAGATGCGTGACATTGTCGAAGCGTTTCAGGTTTTCAAACAGGCGGCGGCGCAGGATATTGTTTTCAATGATCCAGCCGAAGGGCGCGCCGTTGGCATCGGCGTCGGTCGCGAAATGCAGGAACAGGGGCGCGTTGCCGTCGGCCACGCGAATATCGAGGATTGGCTCGCAATCTGTCTCGATCAGCTCCCAGACGCCAGCCGCTTTCATGACCTGATGCGAGGCGTAAGAGATCGCGGTCGTGCGGCCGTCGTAAGTTTCGCCGAGCTGCGTGACCGGCTTTTCGCGGTCGGCCACGATCACCTCCGCCCCGGCTTCGCCGAGCACGGCCGCCAAAGTGAGGCCCGAGAGGCCCCCGCCGATAATCAGAATGTCCGCCCGCAGGTCTTTCATGGTCTTGTTTTAACGCCCCCGCCCCGCCGACACAAGCGCCGGAGGCTTCGTTGAAATCGCATGGAAATATGCTGTCTTGCGGCGATGGCCTCAGTGTACTACGCTTGGAACCTTCAAACAGAATGGATTCGCAAGGGACAGGCGCACTTTTGCATGGCTGAAAAGCGCAAAGGGTCTTTGATCAAGGCTTTCGCGAAAGCGGCAGCGAAGGTCGTCGTGGGCCTCGTGCTGGGCGCGGGCCTGCTCTATGGGGGCTGGATCGGCGCGAATTATACGGGCCGCGGCGAAAAACTCACCCCCGGCGAAACACAGATGGTCCAGCAGGTCTTCGGGCCCGAGATCAACGCGTCAAAGCTGCGCAAGCATTTCAGGGGCGACAAGGATATCCAGCACTGCGTGGCGCCCGGCGCCGGCGGCATGGTGCTGCCCCCGTTTTCGCATATCGATTTCTACGGGCCGGAGAACTGGTCGCGGGATTACAGCAAGGACGGCCAATACAAATACGGCTTCTTCATGCATGAAGCCACGCATACCTGGCAGGGCCAGCATCTGGCGTTTTCGTTCCGCAACTTCGGGGTCTATGCCTATACGCTGGACGCGCAATCGAAGTGGCGCGACTTCGGCGTGGAGCAGCAGGCGGATATCGTCGAAGACTATTCCAAGCGCTGGCTTTATCCTGCCAATGTGCAGGCGAGGCATTCGCGGCACGACGCGCTGCTTGCGCGCGTCGTGGAAAGCCGTTTTCCGCAGGCGCATAAGACGCGCCTCGCGCTGGAAGGAAACCACCCCGTCAATATCGACGAGATGATCGGGCCGGTACCCACGTCGAATGGTCCGGCCGGGCACAAGGCCGCCCCTCCCAAACCCAAAAGCCCCAGTAATTCGCCTTACACGTTCCCGTTCCTGACCTTGTGTAAGTAACAGCTGCTCCCTCCCGGAAACTTCGGTAGCGCGGCACAGCGATGGCCGGGCGGAAAGGCAGCCCGTCATGCAGAAGGATTTTTCAGTCGGGAAACCGCTGAGGATCAGCCGTGCGTTTGCGGCACGCTTTGCGAATTAATAATTCGGCTTGATCTTCTTGACCGGCAGGTCGGCGGCGACGGGTTCGTCGTCGATCATTTCGATCATGCCGTTTTCGGTCATCGAAAAGCGCGCGGAGAAGAGCGCGTTGCCGTAAAGGACCATGGCCGAGGCCTCATAGGCACCTTCGGCGGTGCGGCCTTCGAAAGCGGCGGGGCGGATCGCGCCCTCGATCACTTTTTTCGTGTTCGGGTCGAGCTTGGTCTGGTCGAGAGCCGGATGGTTGAGGTCCTCGACGATGAGGAAGGGCCCTTCGTCGCCGTGGACGAAGTAGCAGAAGAAGCGCAGGTAATCGAGCGTGTTGGCTTCGGTGACCTTGATGGGATCCGCTTCGTTCGCGTCATGGATCGGCGCGGAGGAACCGTCGAGCAGGAACATGCGGCCCTGCTTGGCGAGGAACCAGAAGGGACCCGTGTTCGCGGGCCAGGCCGTGTCGTTCACGCGCACGAGGCCGATGGAATTGTAGAAGGGGAGCTGGCACCATTCCGCGGTCGAGGTCGCGGCGCTGGCGTTGTGCTTGCCCTGGATCGGGTTGATCAGCTTCAGGAACGGCTCGAGCTGGGCGCCTGTCACTTTCTGCCAGTTATACTGATCGAACATATTGCCACCCGCCTTGTCAGAAGATTGCCGTACTGCCTGCTGTGATGTTGTCATGATTGCCCCAATAAAGCAAGGGTTTGAAATGAAAGATTGTTTTAGGCTGCCGTCCTCAATTTGTCAACCAGTCTGTCCATAAAGTTCTCGCATTTGACCAATTGTTCCTTGGCGATGAACTCGTTGGGCTTGTGGGCCTGGGCGATGGAGCCGGGGCCGCAGACGACGGTCGGGATGCCTTCGTGCTGGAAGATGCCCGCTTCCGTCGCGAAGCTGACCTTCTCGGTTGAATTAGCGCCGGAAAGGGACAGGACAAGGTCGACCATCGGGTTGTCGTTGGCGATGTCGAAGGCATGGACGCCGGCGGTGTATTTGAACTCGAAGCCGGTTTTCGGGTCGATGTCCTTCATGCGCGGCTCGAGGTTCTTGAAGGCGTACTGGCGGATTTCCTCGATGATCTTTTCGGAATCGACCTCGGGGATATTGCGCACCTCGAGCGAGAATTCGCACCTGTTGGGCACGATGTTGAGCGCGGTGCCGCCCTTGAAGACGCCGACATGCACCGTGGTGAAGGGTGGATCGAACTGCTTGTTGAAGGGCCCTTCGTTCGCGATGCGGCGCGCGACCGATTTCGCGTAGGCGACGAGTTCCGCCGCATACTCGACCGCGTTGACGGCGTAGGGCGCCAGCGACGAATGGGATTCCTTGCCGTGCACCGTGCACTCGAGGTCGCAGATGCCCTTGTGGCCGGTGATCGTTTTCATGAGCGTGGGCTCGCCCACCACGCAAAGCTTCGGTTTGACGGGCATTTTGCCGATGTATTCGGCAAGACTGTGGGCGCCGAGGCAGCCCAGTTCCTCGTCGTAGGAGAAGGCAAAATGTACCGGAGCCTGAAGCGGCTTTTTCACCATCTCCGGAAGTTTTGCGAGAGCGACCGCGATGAAGCCTTTCATGTCGCAGGTGCCGCGCGCGTAGAGGTGATCGTTGTGGTCGCGCAACTTGAACGGGTCGCTGTCCCAGGCCTGTCCCTCGACGGGGACGACGTCAGTATGGCCGGAAAGCACGACACCCGGTTTCTCGGCCGGGCCGACGACGGCGTGGAGGTTCGCCTTATTCTTCGTCTCGTCGTGGATGAGCGTCGACTTGATGCCGTATTCGTTGAGGTAATTCTGAACCCAGTGGATGAGTTCGAGGTTTGTCTTCACGCTCGTGGTGTCGAAGCTGACGAGCTTGGCCAGCATCTCTTGGGAGGACAGGACGGTCTTGGTCATGATGGCGCCGCTCTTTCGCTTTGGTGTATAATGGAATTTAAAGGCTTTCCACCTGCTTTGTTAGCAGCAATTTCGCCTGTTTTGAAGAGGTTCATGGGCTTGGATAAAGTGCTCATTTGTCAAAAACCACCCGTATCCGCGGCCCCGCTTGTCCTCGACAGCCCGCACAGCGGGACCCTCTACCCGAAAGATTTCCGCCATGCCTGCCCGAAGGCCTGGCTGCGTGAGTCCGAAGACGCCTATGTCGACGAACTTTTTGGCGACGCCCCCGATATGGGCATCCCCCTGCTCGCGGCTACCTTCCCGCGCTGTTATATCGACCCCAACCGGGCCGAAGACGATATCGACCCCTTGTTGCTGAACAAGCCCTGGCCGGGAAAAGCCAGTCCCACGACGCGCTCCGATATGGGCATGGGCCTCGTGCGGCGGCTCTACAAGGCGGGCCGGCCCGAGCCGATTTACGACCGGCGGCTGAGCCCCGTCGAAATCCGCAAGCGCATCGAGCGCTATTACCGGCCCTATCACGACACGCTGGAAACGCTGCTGGATGAGGCTTTTTTAGCGTTCGGCGGCGTCTGGCACCTGAACTGCCATTCGATGCCGGGCGGCTCGGCCGCCGCCGCCGACATTGTCTTAGGCGACCGCGATGGCACCTGCTGCGCTGGCGATTTCACGCGCTACATGGCTGCGGCCCTCAAACAGATGGGCTATCGCGTCGCCATCAACCGACCCTATAAAGGCGTGGAGCTGGTGCGCAAATGGGCCGATCCGGCGCGGAATCGCCACAGCCTGCAGATCGAAATCAGCCGCCCGCTGTACATGGACGAGAAAACAAGGCGCAAGACCGCAGGCTTTGAGCAGACGCGCCGGAACATGCGCGTTTTAATCAAGCAAGCTATTGAATACACAAAGAAAAAATCCGCCCCGGCCGCGGCGGAATGAAACATTATTTCACATAACTTTTCATTGACATAATAACCTCTCCGGTGCTAAAGATAATGCCGTCACAAGACAGATGAACGGCCTCGAGATTTTTGTTGAACAACAATGGTGCACCGATGATGGAATGTCGCGAAACCGGACTGCCGATGACGCAGGGCGATGTATTCAAAGCCTTCTGCGCCTGGCGCACCAACGCGAAGGATTTCGCCACCCTCTCGGGCCTCGATGAGAATTACCCGGTACAGGTCGCGCAAACGATCCAGAAAGCAAGTCCCGCCGCCTACGATCTCATGGCGCTCGCGCTGCTGATGTCGGTGCCCGATACGGCTTGGAGCGTCATCGAAAAACGCTTCGGCAAGGAGAGGATGGACAAGCTCGACGAAGCCTGGAAGCACGTGCGCACCGGCTATACCTATGCTGAACAGGCGAGTGACGAGGTGAAGGGGCTCGCGATGGGTGCCGCCATCGTCGCTTTCGACAAGCTGATCAAGACCGCGGGCGAGCTGGGCACCACCTTGTCACTGCAAGACCTGGGCGAAAGCCCGGTCCAGATCCTGCACGCGGTGCGGATGCCCGAATGCAAGATGTACGCGCGCCTGGAAGACAAGCTCAAGGGCACGGCCTATCCCGAACTCGAAAAAGCCTATACGGCGAAGCTCGCCGAATACCTGGATGCGCGCAAGGAGATGGACGCGCAGCTCTCCGAGATCGGCATCGGCGACGATGACGAGAAGGATGAAGCGGAAATACATGCGCTTCGTTTCGAAGATCACGGGCTTTTCGATGCGCCCGAAGTGCGCCAGGCTTACGAGATCCTGAACCACGACACGCGCGTCACCGCGGTTCCGCTTGCCGCCGCGCTCTCGATTGGCCGCCTGATGTCCGATTTGGCGGGCCCGAAAAACCCGGCCACGATCGCCGCCGGCATGCTTGATGCCGGCCTGACCCGCCGCACGCCCGACGACAATCAATTCCTCGCGAAGAAACTGCCGCCCGCGGTCATGGATATCCTCGGCAAATACAACATCAGCGACGCCTGCATGGAATCCGCGGCGCCGATCGCGGATGCGCCGGAACCGGTGCGCCAGCTGGCCGTGGCCAAGGGCATCGTCTCGCTCGACTGGGCGCGCAAGGAAAGCGAAAACCTGATGGAATTCCTCGAGCGCCGCCAGAAGCTGATGGACTCAAACGTGGCCGCGGAAATGAAAGCGGAATCGCTGCAGCCGCTGCGGATGCTGCTGAAGATCATTCCCGAGGCCCTCGCCCCCATTCACAACAAGACCGGCTCGAAGGAGCTCGACCAGATCTTCGACGCGCATCTGAAGGACATGAACCAGTTCGTGGCCGCGCATGCGCCCGCGGCGGCAGCGGCCAACGGCAACCGCACGATCCTGCGCATGCGCCGCCCGGGATCTGGTCCGACTATATGACAAATAAAGAATTCAGCGGCGTTTTCTGCTGAGCTTTTGCTAACAGCCTGAAATTCAATTCAAAGCGCCGCCTGGTCCTCAGGCGTGCGCCGCTTTTGTTCACATAACTTCGTTGACATATCGAAGAGCCGGGTGCTAAAAAATATAGCCATAAAAAGAACATGATACGGGTTTAAGTCCCGTACGATTTTTCAGCCCCTTGAGGAGTGCCCCCGCCATGATGGATTACCGCGCCGCAGGTTTGCCGCAAAACGACATCAACGTCCTGAAAGCCTATACGACCTACGCGAAAAATGCGAAGGACATGGCGAAGGAAACGGGCATGTCCGAGGATTTCGGCATTCATATTGCGCAGACGCTGAACAACGCCGGCGCGGATCCGCAGATGCTGGTGCTGGCCCTTCTGTCGACGACGCCGCCCGCGGCCTGGGGCCTGTTCGAGCGTTCCTACGGCAAGGACATCGTCCGCGACATGGAAGAGTCCGTCAGGCACAGCCGCACCGGCTACGCCTATATCGACCAGGCGAGCGATCCCGTGAAACTGCTCGCGATGGCGAACGCGATCGCGGTCTTCGACGAGATCCGCCAGAAGGGCGAGCGCATGGACCAGATGCTGAGCAGCCTGCAGAACGGCATCACCGACCCGCGCCAGCTCGAATCGCTGGTGCCGATGATCCAGGGCATGCTGCCCGACACCGGCGTCTACGGCCGCCTCGCCACCAGCCTCGACGGCAAGACGAGCCTGCCGCAGCTCGAGCAGCTTTTCGCCGACAAGGTCGAGGAGTTCAAGATCTCGCAGCAGGAGCAGCAGGAAAAACTGGCCCAGATCGGCATCATGGTGGCCGGTCCCGGCATGGGCGCGATGGGCGCGCCCGCTGACGTGCGCTATCCGTCCTTCGACGAAACCGGCCTGCTGGACGAACCGAAAGTCCGCGCCGCCTATGAGGTGCTGACGAACAACCCGCGCGTGCTGCCCGAGGATTTCGAAGGCGCGCTGGCCGCGGGCAAGCTCTTGTCCGACCTGCCTGCGTCGAAAAACGCGCTCGCCGTCGCGGGCGCGCTGCTCGATGTCGGCATCCGCGACCTCAACACCGACGATTTCAACTTCCTCGAGAAGAAGCTGGACTGGGACGTGCTGGATCTCGTGCGCAACCACACCGTGCACAACCCCGGCCCGCTGCCGGTGCTGAAATCGGCGCCCGTCGAATTCCGCCAGATCATGGTCGCGGACCTGACCATGAAGCTCGACCATGTGCGCGAAAGCGTGACCGAGATGCTCGACCAGCTCAAGAACCCGCCGCTTGGCCTGCCGCCCGGCATGGACATGCCGCCCGAGGTCGGCCGCATGATGGAACGCCAGGCCGTGCTGCAGCTGCAGGGCGTCTCCGCCGCCGCGCAGAGCGCCGTCCGCCCCCTCTTCGGCACGCTGGACGCGCCCGAGCTGGAAACCGCCTTCAACCAGAAGGTCCAGGCCCTGCAGGAATTCATCGCCGAGCATGCGCCCAAGAAGATGCTGCCGCCGCCGGCGAATGACGCCTCCGGCCTGCCGCCCCGCAAGAAGCCCGGCACCGATTTCAACTTCGGCTGAGGCCTTCGTCTTCCGCCGAAGCGTTTGCCAGAACGCGGCGGTAAGCTTCGCGTAAGCTCGCTCTGGCTAAATTGAAGATGCGCCGGCCCTGGCTGCGGAAAATCATCCTTTCGCGCGGGGCTTGAGGACGGCGCATATTTCTCGTGAAGAACCCGGTTCCGGAACCTTTCTTCCGGAACCGGTTTTTCTTTTCAGGGATGCCGAGAACCACCCCGAGGGCAGCCGGAGTGTCAAATTCGTGGACGATGAACCAGCACTGAAATTCCAAACCTTGAGCGAGGCCGTCGTGCTGGCCGCCCTGCTCGACCCCGATCCTGAAAACCCGATTTCGCGCGAAGTACGGCGGCTGGCGGCGATTCACGCCGAACGCATCGCCCGTCAGCTCGAAGCGGGCGCCTGCACCGAACCGCGGCCGGCGGCGCGCTGGCCGATCGAGGCGGTGGCGATAAAGCTGGCGGAAGCGCTGGTGGCGGGTTCGAAGGAATAAGCCTTAGGCCGCGGCCTTGCGTCCCTGCGCCGTCCCGAAATCAAGCAGGAATACGTTCCCCTCACCCGCCGCGGGCTCGAGGCCGGCACGGCCGCCGTGGATTTCCATGGTGCGGGCGACGATGGAAAGGCCGAGACCCGCACCCGCGCGGGAGGCCGCCGATGGCGCGCGCTGGAGGCGGTCGAAGATTTTTTCGCGCAGGCCTTCGGGGATCGTGGCGCCGTGGTCGCGCACGCGGATCGCGCATCCGCTCAAGGAGACCTCGACCGGCGTCTTGGCCGGGCTGTGTTCCAGCGCGTTGTCGAGCACGTTGCGGATCGCGCGGTAGATCAGGTCCTGGTCGCCGCGCACGGTGACGGGCGCATCCACGCCGCTGACGCGAAGTTCCCGATGCGCTTTCAAAAACAAGGGCCAAAGATCCTGGCAGACCTGGCTGAGGATGGACGACAGGTCGACGTCCTTCATTTCGATGGTATCCGCATATTCCAGGCGCGTCATGTCGAGCATCTGGTTTACAAGCTTGATCATCGCGTCCACGTCGCGCAGGATTTTCGCGGATTGCGGCGTCTTGCCCTGCATTTCGATGTTCGTCTTGAGCACGGAGAGCGGCGTGCGCAACTCGTGGGCGAGATTGGCGGTGAGTTCCTTCTGCTCGCGCAGGGACTTGGCGAGGCGGCGGAAGGAAAAGTTGATGGCCTTGATGAAGGGCACGATTTCGTCGGGAAGCTCCTCCTCGCGGACCTGCAGCTCGGGCGCAGTGATGCTGACGCGGCCCACTTCGCGCGCGGCGGCGGCCAGCGGCCCGAAGCTGCGCCGCACTGTCGACATGATGATGTAGAGGAGCGCCAGACAGAAGGGCAGGCCGATCCACACCAGGTGCCGCATGAAGCTGTCGCTGATCTGGTCCGACATCATGCCGGCGGCGCGCGTCGTCTGCGCCACCTCGATGTCATAGTCGTTGCCGCCCAGCGTCTCGCGCAGCGCGTAGCCCTTGAAGGCGTAGCCGCTGGGACCCACGAAATTGAACTTGCCGTCCTGCGCCGGAACAGCCGGGAAATAGCTGGCATAGGCATAAGGGGAACGGAACAGGATCTGGCCCCCCTTGTCGCGGACGAGATATTGGTATGCGGGGCCCGCCTTGGCGTAGAACAGCCGGATGCGGTCGGGCAACGCGAAAGCGGCCTTGTTCACCGAACGCCCCGGGACGAGGTAAGCGCTGAGATCGCGGGCCTGTTCTTCAACCGTGCGGTCGCGCAACATGTCCAGCGAGCGGTCCATCTGCGTGTAGACGGTCAGGAACGTCACGGCAATGGCGATGATGCAAATGGCGAAAATGCGGCGCAGCAGCCGCCCCTGCAGCGAATTGCCCGCGACGGTCTTCAGCATTCCTTCGATCCCGTCATCATGTAGCCGATGCCGCGGAGGGTGTGGATCTCGATGCCGGCTTCCTGCGCCAGCAGCTTCTTGCGCAGGCGGTGAACGAGGACCTCGACCGAATTGACCGAGCCCTTTTCCTCGTAGCTGTAGAGCCGGGATTCGATCGCCTTCTTGGTCACGATCTTGTCGGAGGCGCGGATCAGCTGCTCCAGGAGGTCGGTTTCGCGCCGGGACAGCCCGAGGCGCGACGCGCCCACCACGGCCTCGCGGCTGATGGTGTCGAAGGACAGGTTATTGAGCGTCAGCACCGCGTCGAGCGCGCGGGCGGGCCGGCGCAGCACCGCCTTGAGGCGCGCGACAAGCTCTTCGGTTTCGAAAGGTTTGACGAGGTAATCGTCCGCGCCCTTGTTGAGGCCATCGACGCGGTCGGACAGCGCATCGCGCGCGGTCAGGATCAGGACGGGCACCGTGTCGCGCCGCGCGCGGAGTTTCTTGAGCACCTCGATGCCGTCCATGTCCGGCAGGCCGAGGTCGAGCACCACTGCGTCATATTGCTGGCCGGAGGCGGCGGCGAGCGCACCGTCGCCATCGTGGACGGGATCGACCTCGAACCCGGCCTTCATGAGGCTTTCCTGCACGGCTTCGGACAGCCGCCGGTTGTCTTCGACGAGTAAGATACGCAAAGTGGCGCCTTCCTTAAAGGGCTTTCGATACTCTTAAAAACATAAAATATGGCTCGTTTTTCTTACAGCAAGCTTACCGGGGCGCGCAAGGCTAGAGCTTCTGCAGCGCATCTTGCCGGTAGGCGCAGGTGATCGAGGCCCCGCGGAGCGCCGAGGGGATGTCGAAGGTGCGCTTGACGCCCGCGGTCAGGTCGTCGTCCAGCGCGTAAAGGCTGGTGCAGGCGATCCGCTTGTCGGGCGGCCCGTCGACCATCGGGCAGAAGATGAGCTTTTGCCCGCCCGTGTCGAAAATGCCCACGACCTGCGCCATGCCGCCGCCTTTCCTTTCGACGATGGGCACGGTCACCCGCGCATCAGGCTCGAGGCTGAAAAAGGCTTCGTTGTAGCCGGCCCAGCCTTTGGCGAAATGCGCGTCGCCGCGGCCGATCCGGCAATAGAGCGGGGGCGTCGCGGGCGGCGGCGGCTGAGGCGCCGCCATCTGGGCGACCTCGCTGTCCAGCGGATGATACTGCTGCGACTGCTGTCCCGGAAACCAGGGCGGCAGGTTGGCGCAGCCGCCTAAGAAAAGCGCCGCCGTCAGGGCAAACATCGCCCTTCTTGGGCGGGGGTGCATGATTTTCATGTCTTGTCTTTCCCCATCGGGGTATATTTTAATGGAAAGTGGCAAGGGAAGCCAAGGCCTCTTCCTCGGCGAGGGAACGGCTTTTTCCGCAATACGGTCATAGAGGCAAGACGGTGTTCTTCAGGCGCGTCACCCTGTTTCACTTTTTCGGCTTCCCGGTGAAGGCCGATGGCAGCTGGCTGTTCCTGTCCGTGCTGATCTGCTGGACGCTCATCAACAAGGCCTTTCCCCTCGATTATCCGGGCCATAGCCCTCAGACCTATCAGATGATGGGCTTCGCCTCGATCTGCGGCATCTTCGCCTCGATCATCGCCCACGAGGTCGCACACGCGGTGATTGCGGAATATTACCACATGCCGATCGAAAGCATCACGCTGTTCATCTTCGGCGGCGTGGCGGTCATGAAGGGCGACCCCAGCCATCCCAAGGGCGAGTTCCTGATGGCGATCGCGGGTCCGATCATGAGCGCATTGATGGGCTTGTTCTTCTGGGCGGCGAAGGCGCTGGTGCAGATGTATTTCCCGGACGCGACGGCGGCTTGGCAGGTGCTGGGATATCTCGGCGGGCTCAACATGTTGATCGCCGTCTTCAACATCGTGCCGGCCTTCCCGCTCGACGGCGGGCGCGCGCTTCGCGCCGTCATCTGGAAGATGAAGGACAACCTGGTGCTTGCCACGCGCATCGCATCTGAAATGGGCGCCTGCTTCGCTTACCTGCTGCTTGCCTATGCCTGCTACCGCATCGTCTGGTTCAACGACATGCTGTCGGGCATGTGGTTCGGCCTGCTGGGATTCTTCGTGCATGGCGCGGGCGCCTATGCGGTTCGGCAGACCGAAAGCCGCTCGCTCCTCGGGACAGAGACCGTGTCGCGCTTTTTGCAGCCGCAGGTCGTCACCGTCTCCCCGGACCTCACCATTTCTGACCTTGTCGACAATTACGTCTACAAGCATTACCAGCGCAGCTTCCCGGTCGTCGACCGTGGCGAGCTGGCGGGCATTATCACCCTGCAGGCGATTTTGTCGCTCGACCGTCACAAGTGGCATTGGCTGCATGTGGCGAGTGTCATGGAACCGCTGACCGACAAGAACTCGGTCGGGCCCGATTACAACGCCGCCGACGCCCTCGACCTCATGCAGCGCCTGCGCAAAGAGCAGGTCCTCGTGGCCGACGGAAAGAATTTCCTGGGCATCGTGTCCTACCGCGATCTCGCGGCCTATCTGTCCATCACGATGAAAATCGACAGCAACAAGCCCGTCATCACCAGCCGCACCGCGTAATTTTACCGGAGAACCGGAGAGCCAGAGTTCTTTCCTGCTTCGCGCGAAGCGCATTTATCATAGGGCAGTCCGCCGCACGAAGTTACGAAGTCACGAAGATACACGCCGCAAACTTCGTTACTTCGTAACTTCGTGCCAATCCATTGCGGCTTCGCCGCGATCTTTATGAAGCAGCTAACTCCGGATCTTCGAATAAACTACGCTATTGCGGCTGGGGCAAGCGCTTGGGCTTGTCGACGGGCGGTGCGAGGTCTGCGCGCAGCTGCTTCACTTCGGACGCGAGATTGTCGACGGCCTCGGCCATACGGTTGAAGGCTTCGATCAGGCGCTCGTCATTGCCGAGAGATTTTTCCGTTGCGGAAATGAGCGTGCGCTGCGCGTCCACGATTTTATCGAGCCGCTGCGCCGTCGCCTCTCCCGTTTCGCGCGTGGCGTTGCGCAGGGATTTGAGCAGATTGTAATCGTTCGCGTCGAGAGCCATTGGCTTACGCGCCTCCTTCGGGTCGCGGCAGCTGCGGCTTGTCGAGCGTCTTCGGGTTCAGGTCCTCGCGCAGCTGGCGGACTTCGTGGACGAGCGTTTCGAGCACATCGGCCATGCGGTTGAAGGCCGTCGCGAGCGACGCATGATTCGCGCGCTGCGCCTCTGCCAGGCGGCGGACGTCGCGCTGGATTTCGTTGGTATTGTCGTAGGCGCGGCGGGCGTAATAATCGTCCATGCGGTCACCTTTTCCCTAAGATGGGCAATTCAACCGCAATTTTGGGGATATGTCAATTCATCCGGCAAATTCCGCGCCAGGCGTTACATTTATGCGGATTATGGATAATTACCCGGCGGTTTTGCGCTCGAAAGCGCCGCCGTGGTCGCGCGACCATTCGGCCGGCGCGTCGAGGAATTTTTCGACCTCAGTGAAGACCGCCGCCGGGAACAGCCGGCGCGCCCTGGCCGCGGCCAGCACGTCCTTCCAGGTCGCGAGCGCATGGAGCGTCAGCTGCGCATCGGCGAAAATCTGCGCGCTTTCGCGGTAGATGCCGTAGAAAAAGACCGAGAAGACGTCGGACACCTGGGCGCCGCCATCGCGCAATGCGTTCGCGAAGGCGACCTTCGACGCGCCATCGGTCGCCAGGTCCTCGACGAGGAGGACTTTCGCGCCATCGGGCATATGGCCTTCGATCTGCGCGCCGCGCCCGAAGCCCTTGGGCTTCTTGCGCACGTAGAGCATCGGCTTGTCGAGGGCTTCCGACAGCCAGGCGGCATAGGAAATGCCCGCGGTCTCGCCGCCCGCGATATAATCGACTTTTGAAATATCACAGGAGGCTTTGAGCAGCTCGCCGCCGAGGCGGATGATCTCGCGGCGCTCGGGCAGGAATGAGATCACGCGCCGGCAGTCGATATAAACCGGGCTGGCCCAGCCGGAAGTGAAAATGAACGGCTTGACCGCGTCGAAGTTGACGGCGCCGATGTCGAGCAGCAGGTTCGCGACGCGGGCGGCGGCGGCGGAGCGGTCGAAATTCACGGTCATGGTCTTAACCCCATCCGCCCGGACGCCGGGGCGGCTTGAAAATCCAGAAATTCCGCAGCAGGAACATGATGCTGAGCCAGATGACCTCGACGCCGAGCGCCCCCGCAAATTCGAAGCCGATCTTGTACTTGCCCGCATCGGGGATCATGTTCAGGAACATGTCGATGTTGAACATGAGCGCAAGGACGATCATGCTGCCCGCGCCCAGGACCGACCAGTTGAAGACGCTGAGCGCCCTCTTGTTGGCATATTCAGGCTGGAAGGCGAAGAAGGCCCAGGCGATCGCGGCGCCCAGAAAGCACATTACTCCGACGAGGGGACCCATGAATGAGGCTCCTTAAACATTGGAAAAACCTCATTATATGTAGCGTCTTTTCAGGGCTTAGGCAACCTGCGACTCAAGAAAGTTATTGGCGTGGAGGCTGTCGATGACGCGCGCGAACTTGCGGCGCGCCTCGGGCGACAGCGGCAGGAATTCCGCCGCGACGGCCCGCTTCGCCGCGCGCACCACGCGGCCGGTCTGGCCGATCAGCACGGTTTCATGCGGGAGGCGGAAGCGCAGGGTGAAATGCACCTTGTCGCCGACCGAGACGCCGGGGCCCAGCTGGCTTTCGAAGCAGATGCCGCCCATGCTCCAGTCCTTCAGGCCGTAGGTCCGGTCCTGCACGAGGACTTCGCCCTGGACGCCTTCATGGCGCATGTGCTTGCGGCGCGTGTCGATGCTCTGATAAAGAGATCCGTCGCCTAGTCCCAACTTCTCAAGAATTTTGTTGATCATGATCGTCCCCTTTTCATCTGCACATCCCCGCGCCCATTATAAGACCGGTGTGGATAAAAGCCAAATGCGCGACGAGGCTGTTTATCATAGATTATGTAAAATAATGGTGGGTGTTTTATCATAAAGCACCAGATTTGCTTGACTTTAAACGTCTCGGCGGCATATAACCTGTGGCGATAAAGCGGATTTTTTAAAGCCGCACCCGCCCTCTGGCTCGTCTTGGCTGCCTCGAGGACGGTTCATTATTGAAAGGAAAACAAAATGCCAAAGATGAAAACGCACTCGGGCGCGAAGAAGCGCTTTGGTGTCACCCGCCGCGGTAAAGTGCAGGCTCGCGCCGCACACAAGCGCCACCTGATGACCAACAAATCCAAAAGAATGAAACGGGAAGGCCGCTCCACGCTGATCATGTGTGAAGCTGACGGCAAAATCCTTCTCGACAACTACCTGCCGTACCAGCGCAAGCTGAAGCGCCAAAAGCGCCGTTACGAAGGTAAAGCTGCGAAGGAGGCTGCATAATGGCACGCGTCAAGGGAGGCACAGCCTCGATCAACCGCCACAAGAAAGTCCTTCGCATGTCGAAGGGCTACTATGGCCGCGGCAGCAAATGCTATCGCGTCGCTATCGAGCGCCTTGAAAAGGCGCTGCGCTACGCATACCGCGACCGCCGCGCCAAGAAGCGCGATTTCCGCGGCCTGTGGATCCAGCGCATCAACGCGGGCGCGCGCCTGCACGGCCTGACCTACTCCCGCCTGATGGGCGGCCTGAAGGCGGCCGGCATCACGCTGGACCGCAAAGTGCTGGCCGATATCGCCGTGCACGATGCGGAAGGCTTCGGCAAGATCTGCGAACAGGCGAAAGCCGCTGCCGGCAAAAAAGCCGCTTAAAGAGCGTCTTTTCCGCGATAAGATAAACTGAAGGCCCCTCTGCGGTTTCGCACGAGGGGCCTGAAGTTTTTTATGCCGGTGGAATGGGTGGAAATCAGCCCCCGCCGCCATGGCCGTGGCTGGGACGCGGCCCCGAACTGCCGATGTGGTGGTTGTGTTGCCAGCCGCTTTCGCGGCCCGAGCTGCCGACACGCACCGTGTCTTCGGAGGGAACCTGGAAGGGCTCCTCGTATTTCTGGCCGTTGCCGGGCTGCGGCGCGCTGCCTGCGGCGCCCCAGATGACGGTATTGCCGATATTGTACGGATCGTTGCTGCCGCCCGGCGCGGCGTTGCTGTTGAACTGATTGGTGGGGGAGTGGCCGGTGTTGCCGTATTTGATGAGACGGTCGAAGACGTTGGCCTGTGTCGGCTCGGGAACGATAATGCCCTTCTCCTCGGCCTTTTTCCTGCGCTGGTCGTCGTGGCCGTTGATGATCTGGTCGAACATCTGCACCACGAAACGCGAGGCCGTCGTGCAACCCTGCGCGACGATGCCCAGTCCCAGCGCCTCGCATTTCGCGCTGAGGATAAGCGGAATCACGATCGGAAGCGCCAGCGGATGAGCGACGATAATGGGAGCGGCAAAGAGAAGGCCTTTGGCCATCATCACGCGCTCGGCCAGGCGGGCGCCGCGGCTTAAGGGCCAGACGACAAATTTGTTTTTCGTGAACAGGCCGCCGACGGTCCAGCTATGCTTGGGTTTTTCACCCCAGTATTCGCACCATTTGCGGAGCCACAGGGAAGGCGGGAAGCGTACATCGAGACCGAGCTTGTGCTTGATCACATCCCCTTTGCTGGCTTGCGGCGGCTGCCAGCCGGTCCACTTGGACGGATCGTCGGGATTGCTGGGGTCGGGGCCGGTGCCGAAATTGGTGATATGGGCACCCGGTTCGTTGTTCTCATTCGCCATTTCGTTAACCCCCTCTAACCGATCTCGGTCCAGTCGTTTCGGTCTATCATAGTAGTTTACCCTTTTTTAATTATTATGTCAAAGACAGGTACCGGCTGAATATTATCCCTTTGATTAACAAAAGCAATATTAGAACCTGGAACGGCTGTCAAATTTTAATATTTCAGAATCGGCTTATCGTTTGCCACCGCGAAATCTATCTGGTTAATTAGAAAATATGGCCCGTCCCGCAACGCTTTATGTCTGTCAGTCCTGCGGCTCTTCCCACAACCGGTGGGCAGGGAAGTGCGAGGCGTGCGGCGAATGGAATACCATCGTCGAGGAAAGCATGCAGAACCGCCCGACCCAGAATTTGGGCCGCGGCAAGGGCAAGGTCATCGAATTCGCGCCGCTGTCGGGTGCTTCGGAACATGTGCAGCGCCGCAGGACCGGCATCGAGGAATTCGACCGCGTCACCGGCAGCGGACTGGTGCCCGGCTCAGCGCTGCTTATCGGCGGCGACCCCGGCATCGGCAAATCCACGATCCTCCTGCAGGCAACCGCCTTGTTGTCGAAGAGCGCACGCTGCGCCTATGTGTCGGGCGAAGAGTCGCTGGACCAGGTACGCATGCGCGCCCAGCGCTTAGGATTAGCGCAGGCGCCGGTCGAGCTGGCATCGGCCACCAACGTGCGCGACATCATTGAGACCATCGACAAGAAAAATTTCGACGCGCTGGTCATCGACTCTATCCAGACGATGTATCTGGACAATCTGGATTCCGCGCCCGGCACGGTCGCGCAGGTACGCGCCTGCGCCGCCGAATTGATCCGCGCCGCCAAGCGCCGCGGCGTCTGCCTGCTGCTGGTCGGCCATGTGACGAAGGAAGGCCAGATCGCGGGTCCGCGTGTGCTGGAGCATATGGTCGACACCGTTCTCTATTTCGAGGGCGACCGCGGCCATACGTTCCGGATTTTGCGCGCGGTGAAGAACCGCTTCGGGCCTACCGACGAAATCGGCGTTTTCGAGATGGCCGAACAGGGCCTCGTCGAAGTGCCGAACCCGTCTGAATTGTTTTTGTCGCAGCGCCAGCAGGAGATTTCCGGCTCGGCCGTTTTCGCCGGCATGGAGGGCACGCGCCCCGTGCTCGTCGAGATCCAGGCGCTCGTCGCCCCCTCGCCACTCGGCACGCCGCGCCGCGCCGTGATCGGCTGGGACCAGGCGCGCCTCTCGATGGTGCTGGCGGTGCTCGAAGCGCGCTGCGGCGTAACCATCGGGCCGAACGACGTTTATCTCAACGTGGCGGGTGGCTTGCGCATCGCGGAACCGGCGGCGGACCTGGCCGTCGCGGCGGCGCTGGCGAGCTCGCTCACCGGCGTGCCGGTGCCGCAGGACATGGTGATTTTCGGCGAAGTCGGCCTGTCGGGCGAGATCCGCAACGTGGGGCAGATTGAAAACCGCCTGAAGGAAGCCTATAAACTTGGATTCAAGAGCGCGCTGATCCCGGGCCTGTCGGGAAAGAAACCCGCGAACGCGGGGAACATGAAGCTGGTGCAGCCGCGCCAGCTTAAAGACATTCTGCCGCTGTTTTCGGAAGGAGACGACTAAGCCATGACCCCCGATGCGCTCGATATCACCGTCGGCATAATCCTGCTCCTGTCCATGCTGATCGCCTATTTCCGCGGCATCATCCGCGAAGTCTTCACCATCGTGGCGCTGGTCTCCGCCATGGGCGCGTCCTACATCGGCGGTCCCTTGATGATCCCGCCGTTCGAGAAATGGCTGCACGTCGACAGCGACGCCAGCAAGATTGCCGACCAGCAGGCGGCAGCCGCCGTTTCCAAGGCGGCGGCGGCGCAGGGCACGGACGCCCAGCTCGCCAAGGGGCAACTCGCGCTCGGCATCATCGCGCATGAGCACCTGGCGCAGATCTGCGCCTATGCCTCCGTGTTCTTCTTCATCTATTTCGTCATGTCGCTGATCGGCTTCTTCCTGAACCGGGCGGTCGCCGAAGCCGGGCTTGGCATTATCGACCGGCTGCTGGGCGCGGGCTTCGGTCTTGCGCGCGGCTTCATCGTCGTGTTCCTCCTCTACCTGCCGGTCTGGTATTACTACCAGGGCAACAAGGAGCCGATGCCGGATTGGGCGAAGAATTCGGTCTCGGTCCCGGTGCTCGACAAGGCCGTGGAGTTCGCGGACGACCACCTCGGCATGACGCAGATGATCCAGAAGCGCGGCGACGAGATCGCGAAGAAGCTGCAGAACCGCGCGCAGAAGATGGAAGCCAAGGGAAAGGCAGCGTTGCAGGAAACGAATACGCAGGACGCGAACGCGCAGAACAGCAGCGGCCCGGATATGGCGGGACAGCGCTCCAGCGACCAGAAAGAGCTTGAGGACGAACTGAAGCAGGAAGAAAAGAAAGGCCCCCCGCAATGACGCGGCAGGAGCCTAATCCCCGCCAGAAGCAGCAAGCCGCGCCGAAACCGCACCCGGTGCGCACTCGCATCTTCACTTGGGCCGTCGTGGGCCTTTGCACGCTCGCGGCGGTGATCACGCTGTTCGACCGCAAGGACCTCCCGCCCGCGGTGCGCAACAACACTTATGTCGCCAAAGTGTACCATGAGCGCGACGCGGCGATCGCCGCAACCTCTTCCGTCCTCGGCCGTCATGGGGCTGCCGCGCCTGAAGCGCCGGACGCGAACGCCGATATGAAGCAGCAGGGCTATCCGAAGGACGACCGCACGAAACTGGACAGTCTCATCACCAATGGCGACAAGAGCCCATGACAAAGCAGGCCTCACAGGGCGGCAAGCGCCTCATCAATCGCGTGGCCCTGGTGACGGGTGCATCGCGCGGGATCGGCGCCGCCGTGGCGAAAGCCTTCGCGGCCGAAGGCGCACATGTGATCCTGCTCGCCCGCACCCAAGGTGCTTTGGAAGAAACCGACGATGCGATCCGCGCGGGCGGCGGCACCTCCACGCTGATGCCCTTCGACCTCGCCGAGACCAAGAAGATCGAGGCGATCGCCCCCGCCATCGCCGACAAGTTCAAGCGCCTCGATATCCTGGTCGGCAATGCCGCGATGCTGGGCCCTCTAAGCCCCGTCGCCATGTCGGATGCCCGGCTGTATGAAGGCGTGTTCAAGCTGAACTTCTTCGCCAACTATCACCTGATCCGCGCGCTCGATCCGTTCCTGCGCGGCTCGGACGCGGGGCGCGCCATATTCGTGACCTCTGGCGCGGCGCACATGGCGACGCCCTTCTGGAGCGCCTATGCAGCCAGCAAGGCGGCCCTTGAAAGCATGGTCGCCGCCTATGCGGCGGAAACCGCCTATAGCCCCCTGAAAGTCAATATCATCGACCCCGGCGTCGTGCGCACGGCGATGCGCGCCGAAGCCTTCCCGGCGGAAGACAAGACGGTCTTAGCGTCGCCCGAATCCATCACGGAAAAATTCATCGAGCTGGCGGCGCCCGGTTGCGCCGCAACCGGCAAGATCGTGCTGGCGGCGTAAAAACCCCATGAACATCGCGAACCCCTATCTCCACGGCAATCTCGACGACAAGAAGGCGCTGAACCTGAAGCGCTGGGCGTCGGTCGCCAGCCTTGGCGTCGCGATCATCCTTGTCGCCGTGAAGTTCGTGGCCTTCCTGCGCACGGATTCGGTTTCCATCCTCTCGTCGCTGATGGACTCATCATTCGATGGTTTCGCGTCCTTCATCACGATGATGTCCGTCATGCATGCGGCGACGCCCGCCGACGAGGAGCACCGCTTCGGCCATGGCAAGCTCGAGGCGCTCTCCGCGCTGGCCCAGGCCGTGTTCATCTTCGGCGCCGCCTGCTTCCTGATTTTTGAGTCGATCCGGCGCTTCTTCACCCCCGTCCATGTGCATGACGCGGACGTGGGCATTTACGTCATGACGCTGTCGATCGTGCTGACGGCCGTGCTGATCGCCTTCCAGTGGTATGTGATCAAAAAGACCAAATCCATCGCGATTTCCGCCGACCACCTGCACTATAAGGGCGACCTGGTGATGAACTTGAGCGTCTTCGTGGCGATGGCCTTGAGCTTTTACAGCCCCTGGCCCTATTACGACCCGATGTTCGCCTCCGCCATCGCGCTGGTGCTGCTTTACGGTTCCTATTCGATCACGCGCGAGTCCTTCGACATCCTGATGGACAAGGAAATTCCGGCCGAGGACCGCGAGAAGATCCTCAACCTCGTGCGCGCGCACAAGGATGTCGCCGCCGTGCACGACCTGCGCACCCGCAACACGGGCGAGCGTATCTTCATCGAGTTCCACATGGAGGTCGACGGCAACCTCTCGCTCAACCGCGCCCATGCCATCACCGAGGAAGTCGAGAAGTCCCTTTACGACGCCTTCCCCAAGTCCGAGGTGCTGATCCACCAGGAACCCGCCGGCATCGACGACCACCGGCTGGACAACATCATTCCGCTGAAGACGAGCTGATCTAGTCGACGTAAGGATTCTTCGACGCCTTCAGCACGAGGCGCACCGGCACGGCGGGCAGGCCGAAGTCGCGGCGCAACCCGTTGATGATGTAGCGCTCGTGCGTTTCCGGATAGACGTCGGGGCGCGAGAGCCACAGGGCGAAGGTGGGCGGGCGGGCCTTGAGTTGCGTGATATAGCGCAGGCGGTTCTGGCGCCCCTGGTTGAGCGGCGCGGGGTTCTGGCTTTCCATGCCGCGCAGCCAGCGGTTGAGCTTTCCGGTCGGCACGCGCTTGTTCCAGAGCGCGTAAACCTCGAGCACCGCTTCCATGACCTTGTCCACGCGCTGGCCCCTGAGCGCCGAGACCGTGACGATGGGCACGTCCCGCACCTGGGCGAGATGGCGCTCGAGCTGGTCTTTGAGCTCGGCCAGCTTTTCCTCGCGGTCTTTGACCTTGTCCCACTTGTTGACGGCGATGACGAGCGCGCGGCCTTCGTTGGCCACATGCCCCGCGATGATGAGATCCTGCTTTTCGAATTCCAGTTCCGCGTCGATGACGAGGATGACAACCTGCGCCAGGCGGATCGCACGCAGGCTGTCGTCGACCGCCATGCGCTCGATGGTATTGACGACCTTCGACTTGCGGCGCAGGCCCGCCGTATCGGCGAGGCGCATTTTCCGGCCGCCGAACTCCCAGTCGACATGCACGGCGTCGCGGGTGATGCCGGCCTCGGGTCCCGTCATCGAGCGCTCTTCGCCGACCAGCGCGTTGAGGAGCGTCGACTTGCCCACATTCGGGCGGCCGACGATGGCGACCTTGATGGGATTTTCGGGGTCTTCCGCCGGCGTTTCTTCGTCGCCGAAGCCTTTTTCGTCGCCTTCGTGATATTTCTGGAAGTAGGCTTCGATGTCTTCTTCCTCGGTCGTGGGCTCCGGCATGCCGCCCGCCGCGCGCAGATGCGGGACGATCAGGTCATAAAGATCGTCCATGCCAAGGCCATGCTCGGCGGAAATGGGAAGCGGCTCGCCCAGGCCCAGCTCGTAAGCCTCGTACATGCCGTCGAGCGAGGCCCTGCTTTCGCATTTGTTGACGATGAGGGCGGATTTGATCTTCTGCTTGCGCAGCCATTCGGCGAAATGCTTGTCCATCGGCGTGATGCCGGTGCGGGCGTCGACGACGAGGATGGCCATATCGGCCTTTTCCAGCGCGCGCTCGGTCTGCTTGCGCATGCGGCCCTCGATGGAGGCATCGAAGCTTTCCTCGAGTCCCGCCGTATCGACGACGCGGAATTTGAGGCCGCGGAAATCGGCATCCGCCATGCGCCAGTCGCGCGTGAGGCCCGGCGTATCATGGACGAGCGCCAGTTTCTTGCCAACGAGGCGGTTGAACAGGGTCGATTTGCCGACGTTGGGCCGGCCGACGATGGCGAGGGTGAAGGTCATGATGTCAACGCCACGCCGAAAGTTCGCCATCGTTCGTCAGGACGAGAAGCGTATTATCCGCGACGATGGGAGCGATGCTGGTGTCGGAGCCTAAACGCTCGGTGGACAGAATCTTGCCGTCCAGCGGGCTGATTTCATCCATCTCGCCCATGTTGCTGACGACGAAGAGGCGCTTGCCGGCCAGCACCGGGCCCGCCCAGACGATGGGCTTGGTCTTGTCATTGTCCTTGTAGCGCGGCAGCTGCGAGACCCAGTGGATGTCGCCCTGCTGGCGGGTGAGCGCGGCGACCTGCTGCTCGTCGGTGATGATGAAGATGGTGTCGCCCGCGGCCCAGGGCATTTCCGCCGAGCCGATTTCGCGCTGCCAGATGCGGTTGCCGGACACTTCATCCAGCGCCACCATGCGGCCCGAGAAGCTCACCGCATAGACGACGCCCTGGTCGATAACGGGCAGCCCGCGAATGTCGGAGATCGAGGAGAGCGAGCCGGTGCGGCGCACGGCGGAGAGATTGTCTTCCCAGGCGACCTGGCCGTTTTCAGGGCGCAGCCCGAAAATTTCGCCCGAGGAGAGCGGCAACACGACCAGCGACTGGTCGGCGGCGGGCGAGGCGGAGCCCAGCAGGTTGGTGGTTTCGCTGACGCCGCTATAGGTCCAAAGCAGCGAACCATCGCTCGCGTTCAGCACGATCAGGTGATTGTCGAGCGTAATGAGGTAAATCTTGCCGTCCATCACGGTCGGCGCCGAGCGCGCGGGCGTCGGGATGACGGCCTTCCAGGCCATCGCGCCGTTCGAAGCATTGAGGGCGACGAGCTGCTTGAAGCCGTTGGTTGCGAAAATCTTGCCCGAGTCATAGGCGATGCCGCCGCCGAGCGCGCCCGAGCCGTGCTCGCCCTTGGGGATGATCGACTGCGTCCACTTGTTTTTGCCGGTTTTGATGTCGAAGGCGCGCACATCGCCTTCGGTGTCGAGCGTGAAGACGAGGCCTTCGGCCGCGACGGGCGACGCGGTGAGCGGCGTGCGGGCATTCGCGCCCGAACCGATGGAGGCGCTCCAGACGCGCCGGATATGGTCAGCCAGCGCGAGGTGGCCCGGCGCATGATTCGGGTAGCCGCCGGCCTGCGGCCAGAGCTGGTTCGACCACATTTCCGGCAGCTGCACCGGCGCGTCTTTCAGCTCAGGGTTCGCGACGAGGTCGCGCTGGAGCTGGAGAACGGAAATGCGCTCGCCCTTCAGCGGCGGGTCCTTGTGCTCGGTGAACAGCGTGTTGAACGTGTCGCAGGAGGACAGGCTGACGGCGGCAAGCACGAGGAGCGCCGGAAGCGCGTATCGCCGGAAAGGCGTCATGGGCATCGTCATCCTTCTCTTAAGACTTGCCTTTTTTGGAGGCGTCGGGGGCAGCGCCGATATAGAATTCGCGCAAGGTGGACGCGCGCATGCGCAGGTCCTGCGGCGCGTTGGAATCGCCCGCGATCTCGGCGAGGTCGTTGGCGGCTTCCTTCATCTTGTTCTCGCGCGCATAGAGAAGCGCCTCGAGCTCCAGCGCGGAAAAGCGCCAGGTTCCGCCCGGCTTCGTCAATTCCGACAGGTCCTTGTGCAGCGCCGCCGGGTCGCCGGTGGTCAGGCGCTGACTGGCGCTCAGCAGCCGGGCGAGATCGCGATAGGTCGCATCGACGCCAGTCGTGTTGGCGATGTCGGAATAGATAGCGACCGCCTTGTCGGCCTCGCCGCGCTTGGCATAGACGGCCGCGGCGGCGAAGCGCGTGACGACCGCATGATCCTTGTCGGTCGCTGCCGCGAAGCCCAGCATCTTGTCGACGTCGGCGTTTTTGATGACCTGGATCATCGCGGCGGTTTCGCGCATGTTGCGCTCGTAGGTATGCTGGCGCCACCAGCTCATCGCGGCCGTAAAGACGACAGCGAGAACCATGCAGCCGATGATCCAGCTGCCGTTTTCCTTCCAGAACCTTTCCAGGTCCTTGCGCCGCAGCTCGTCGTTGACTTCCTGGATTAACTCGGACATGGGCTTATTCCTTGTAATTCTTGGGCTTCATACTCACCAAAAACGGTGATTCCGGTCAAGGAAAACCGCCCCCTTTGGTTTTCATAACGCATATTCGCGCACAGAGGAAGCCTTGCATATTAATTGGGCAGCGGTCATAAATATTTCCAGCATCGTTTTACAATCGCGTTTTTTTAGAAGAGGCCGCCGCCATGGCAAAGGACGTCTTCAGGAAAGCGGGCGAGGACCCCAAGGCCCGCCAGCGCCGCATCGCCATCAACCAGGCCAACCGCCAGGGCACGAACATGTTCTTCCAGGCGATCGAATCCGGCAAGCTGGCGCAGGTCGAAAAACTGTTCGATGACGGCGCGCGCCTTGATGCCCGTACCACGCGCCGCGGATTTTTCGGGAGCATGATGGGCAGCGTCCCTTATTCGACGGGCGCCACGCCGCTGCATGCCGCCTGCCTGCTGGGCGCGAGCGAGATCGTGGCCTTCCTGCTCGACAGGGGCGCCGACGTGCGCGCCAAGGACGACGACGGGCATACGCCGCTCGACTACGCGATTTTGAGTCATGCCTTTTACGAGCAGGATTTCGACCGCAAGCTGTCGTCGCGCTTTTCGTTCCAGAGCACCGTCGACAAGGCGCAGAACCGCGTCGAGCAGTACGAGAACGTCATCCAGCAGGTAACCCGCCGCGGCGGCAAAACCGGCATGTTCGCGCTTCCCGACAAGTTCAAGCCGACGCCCGGCGGTTTCGGCCACCCCAAGCCGCCGTCGCCTTAAAGGCAGATTTCAATTTTGGAACATTCCCATGCCGGACTTGTTCCGGCATCCAAAAGCGCGTCAGCGCGTCACATAACGGCAATTTTTCGATTCATGTGACGGCCGGACGGCCTTTTGGACCCCGGAATAGATCCGGGGTGACTGAAGTCCGGGTGATCTATAGATGCCATGCCTCCCAGCAAGGACCCGGTTTAAACCGGCTTCGGCGGCTCGGGCGGTTTGGGCGCTTTCGGGGCCGCTTCGGTTTCGTTCGCGGCATGCTGCGGCGGGCATTGGGGATGCAGGTTCTGCAGCACGATCTTGGGCGCGTTCTGCTTGAGCGTGCCGCGGCGCGCTTCGGCCAGCGCCGCCGCGAAGTCGAAATGTTTCTGCAGGCGCTTGGGCACCTCGTTCCAGAGCTCTTCCATCTCGTCTATTTTGCCGACCCACTTCTGCGCGTTGAAAATATCTTTGAGCGTGTCTTCGCGGAAGACGGGCTTGGGCTTGACCACGGGGGCATGGATGGCGTCGCCGCCTTTTTGCTGCATCGCCGCCGTCTTGGGCGTAACGCGCGGCTTGCCCGCGCTGTTCTTGCGGCCCGCGCCTTCGTCGGCGCCGAAATAGTATTTATCGTCGTCATAGTAATCGTCGTCGAAATCCTGCTGGACGCCGACCGAATTGCCGCGGCCCTTCTTCAGGGCGGGCTGGGTGCGCCTGGGCTTCGCAGTTTTGCCGGTGACGGCGCCTTCCGATTCAAGGTACTGCGCGATTGCGGTTTCGCCTGCCTGCTTCGCGACATCGAGCGGCGCTTCCTTGTACGAATTAACGCGGTTCACATCAGCGCCCGCGTCGACCAGGTCGCGCACCATGGTCGCGCTCCCCAAATGGATCGCGGCGTCGAGCGGCGTCGCCTCCATGTCGTCCGTGAAGTCCGGGTCGAGCCCCTTGTCGAGCAGCGCGCGCACCTTGCGCGTATCGCCCATGTCGATGGCGTCCATCAGCGCCTTCTGCTGACGCGTCAGCCGGTGTGCGTCGGCGGACTGCGCACCGACGGATTCAAGATAGTCGATGATCTTCGCGCTGTTCTGGCGGTCGGCGACATCAAGGGGCCGTTCCCAGGTCGTTCTGCCGGTATTCACGTCGGCGCCTGCGCCGACCAGCGCCTTGAGGATCGCGAGACTTTCGCCCCGGATCGCTTCGAGCACTGGCGAAGTGCCGCGGTAATCATCCTCGAAATTGGGATCGACCCCTTTTTTCAGAAGGGCGTTGACCTTGCGCGTATTGCCGTTTGAAACGGCATCCAGCAGTTCTTCCTGATCGTCATTCAGGTACATGCGTCGCCCCGCCCCGTTAAGGTACGAATCCCTTATCTATGAATTGAACATAACGGTTATGGTAGGGATGCGGGTTACGTTTTGCAATCCCTCTTGGCGAAAGAGATTTTGCACGGTTCAGGAAAATATCCTGACGCTGATCACTTCGTTATTTTTGAAAGCCTTTCAGCTTTGGCTTGCCATAAGACTGAAGTTTCGCCTGCCGCAACGCGGCGATGAAGGCGTCATAGTCAACTTCTTTTTTATAATGCGCGGGCACATGGGTCCAGAGCTGCTGGAAGTCCTGCGGCCGCTTCATCCACAGTTCCGTCTTCGCGAGCAGCGGCAACTGGCCATGCTGGCAGATGTTCAGCAGTACCGTATCGCCGTCGAGATTCCGGACGAGCAGATCGCCGGCGCTTAAATCCTGCGCGTCTTTGAGGGCGAGAAGCTGGTTGAGCTGGCCGCGCCGCGCGATCTCGTGCAAGGGGCTGACGCCGGTTTCTTCAGCTGTCGCGCGGATATCGGCGAGCGACTGGAACGCGATCGGGTCATTGCCGCGCGTGAGGGTCTCATCGGCGATATGTTTCCTGAGGATTTTCGCCGCATCGTCGTTGCCCCAGCTGACGGCAATATCCCAGGGCGTTTCGGTCTCGCGGTTATACGCGCGCGCCGTCGCGCCTTTTTCGAGAAGCTTTTCGACGAGGCCGAGGTCGCCCAGCTTCGCCGCGCCGTGGAGCAGCGTGTCGCCGGAGGCATTCGTCCAGTTCGGATCGAGACCGCCGTCAAGCATGCGCAGCAGGCCTGCGACATCCTTCGCCTGAAAGGCGCTGTCGATTTCCTTTTCGGAGGGGATGCTGGACATGGCTGCTCCTTAATTCGGCTTCAGTTTGAGTTTCGGCGCTTTGATCTTGAGGTCCTGCAGGCGGCGCGCGCGCACGTCGGCCGCGGCTTTGTCGAAATCCACCTTCTGGAACGAAAACGCTTTATCGGCATGGGGTTTGAGCGACATCATTTCCTCAAGCCGTCCCTGCCAGACATCCGCCGTGAAGACATCCGCGAGCCGGCCGGTTTCCGCGAAGGCTTCGACCAGCGTCTTGCGGTAGCGCGGCGCGACCGCCAGCATCTCGGCGGCGGTAAGACGGTCATCCGGATTGCGTTTCAGCACGTCGAAGACGACATCCGCGTGGCCGCAGCGCACGAGGTAATGCAGCAGGGTCGGCGCGTCCTTTTTTCCGTCGGGAAGCGGCTGGCGCAGATCGTCGAGCGTCATGTCGGCTGGGTGGCGCGGGAAAAGATTGTTATAGCCTTTCTCGCGCAAACAATCGTAAACCGCCTGCCATTCGGGGCCGAACAGCTGGCGCGGCGGCGCCTGCCAGAGCGCGTCGAGCACGTCTTCGCCGTTTTTCGTATGCCGGAACACATCGGCGCCGGCGTCGAGCAGGATTTTCACCTTGTCGGGCTGGCAGCGCACGGCCGCCGCATGCAGCGGCGGCATGAAACTGTAACCGTCCATCATGTTGACGTCCGCGCCGAGGTCGATCGCCTGCCGCACCTGCACGGCGTCGCCGCGCTCGATCATTTTCAGCAGGTGCTTGTTCATGCGGATCTGATAGGCGGCGGCCTCGACCGGTTCCGGTTCTTCATCGCCGGATGCGGCGATCAGCCGCGTTTCGGCGCGGAAAAGTTTCAGCCTTCTGACGCCCTCGGCAAAGCCCTTGCGATAGGCTTCGTCGAGCGCGGTCGCCCCTTCCGCGTCCCAGTCGTCGACGCGCGCGCCGTGATCGAGCAGCAGGGACAGCGCGCGAATGTCCCGTTTGTGGACGGCGACATGCAGGGCCGGCATTCCATTTATGACGAGGCGGTCGGGATTGGCGTGATCGCGCAGGGCGTCGCCTAAAGATTTATGGTCGATGGGATTGCGCATCATTGCCGCGATGAGATTCCTGTCTGCCCGGATCAACGCGTCCGCCTGCGCCGGATCGTCGAGCATCCGGCGGCGCGTTTGTTCAGGGTCGAGGTCTTCCCACTGGGACATGATAGAGACGGCTTTTGATGATGTTATTGTCAGAAAGATAATTACCATAGCGTTACAAGCCGGGGAATAGACAATCTATTTTTACATAATGAAAATGCTGAATGCTCGGCCATGACGCGGCCTTGATAAATGCCATCTTATGGGATTTACTTCGCCAAGCATTAAAGCCCCTTTTATGAGATTCGCTCCCGCCGCTTTTAAGGCCGGAAGAAAGTGAAGTTTGACATGGAAAACGTTGTTGCCTTGAAGGAGACGGATTTTTCCCCCACGCGCGCCTCCGCCACCGCCGAAATTTCGGCGTTCGAGGCGAAGGAGCTCACCGGAAGCGCCCTGTTCAACGACGACCTGGCCCCCGTGCCCATGACGAAGCGCAAGTGGGGCACCTTGAGTTTCGCGGCCCTGTGGATCTCCATGTCGGCCTGCATCCCGACCTATATGCTGGCCTCGTCGCTGATCGGCGGCGGGATGAATTGGTGGGAAGCCGTCGCCACGATCTTCGCCGGCAACCTGATCGTCCTCATTCCCATGATCCTGAATGCGCATGCCGGCACGCGCTATGGTATCCCCTTCCCCGTCTATTGCCGCGCGGCCTTCGGCACCTTGGGCGCGAACGTGCCCGCGGTGTTGCGGGCGCTGGTCGCCTGCGGCTGGTTCGGCATCCAGACCTGGATCGGCGGCGAAGCGATTTACAAGATCATGGGCGTCGTCTTCGGCATCCAGCAAGGGCCCACCGACAATATCCTCGGCATTTCCGCAGGACAGATGGGATGCTTTTTGCTGTTCTGGGCGGTGAATATGTTCGTGATCTATCGCGGCATCGACACGATCCGCGTTCTTTTGAACATCAAGGCGCCGCTGCTGATCGCGCTGGGCCTCGCGCTTTTGGCCTGGGCTTATAATGCCGCGGGCGGTTTTGGTCCCATCCTGTCGCAGCCCTCGGCTTTCGATGCGGGCCAGCCGCAGGCGGGGAAATTCTGGGCTTACTTCTTTCCCGCCCTGACCGGCATGGTGGGCTTTTGGGCGACCCTGTCGCTGAACATCCCGGATTTTTCGCGCTACGCCAAGTCGCAGAAGGACCAAGTGCTGGGACAGGCGCTGGGCCTGCCCGCCACGATGGCGCTTTATTCCTTTATCGGCGTCGCGGTCACTTCCGCCACGGCGATCATCTACGGCAAGGCGATCTGGGACCCGGTCGATGTGCTGACGCGCTTTCGCAATCCAGTGGCGCTGGTCATATCGATGGTCGCGCTCTGCATCGCGACGCTGGCCACCAACATCGCGGCCAATGTCGTCTCACCCGCGAATGACTTCGCGCATCTGGCGCCGAAGAAAATCTCCTTCCGCATGGGCGGATATATCACGGGCGTCATCGGCATCCTGATGATGCCGTGGAAACTCGTGGCTGATCCTTCCGGTTACATCTTTACCTGGCTGATCGGCTACGGCGCGCTGTTGGGGCCTATCGGCGGGATTTTGATCGCGGATTATTTCGTCTATCGCCGCCGCAGCCTGAACCTGCCGGGCCTGTATCGCGCGGAAGGCGAATACCGCTATAGCAATGGCATCAGCCTCGTGGCGCTCGCGGCGCTCGTCGCGGGTGCGGCGCCGAGCATTCCGGGCTTCCTCGTGAACATCAAGATGCTCGATGCGGCAAGCATTCCCGCGGCGCTGAACGGCGTCTATAACTATGCGTGGTTCGCGGGCTTCGGGATCGCCTTTGCGGTGTATCTGGCGCTGCGCAAACTCGCGCCGAGGGCCTAGATAAAACTATCCGGCCTTCTTCCACTTCACGCCGCAGCCGATGGAGGGGATCTGCTCGGCCGGGCCTTTGCCGGTGTCGGCGACCTGCGTCATCGCTTCCAGCAGTTCCTTGCGCGTATCGGGAGTGGCGGGTTTGGAGGGATTCACGGCATCGAGGCGGCCGCGGTACTGGAGTTCGCCGTCCTTGTTGTAGCCGAAGAAGTCGGGCGTGCAGACCGCGCCATAGGCTTTCGCGGTCTCCTGCTTCTCGTCGATGACGTAAGGAAAGGTGAAGCCGTGCTGCTTTGCGAATTTCTGCATATTTTCAAAGGAATCTTCGGGATGCGTGGTGACGTCGTTGGGCATGATGGCGACCACGCCGATGCCTTTTTGCTGCAGCGCCTTCATGTCGGCCGCGAGGCGGTCGGCAATCGTCTTGACAAAGGGGCAATGGTTGCAGATGAACATGACGAGCGTACCCTTGGGGCCAGTCACGTCCTTGAGCGTATAGGTCTTTCCGTCGATGCCTTTGAGCTTGAAATCATGCGGCCTGGCGCCAGCTTGAAAAGCGGGGGTCTGCATCGGGGGCATGGGGCAAATCTCCTTATAAAACCTTGCTTTCGGCAGCGTTAAGACTAAGATACCCCCACCTCGTTTCAAGAGCTTATTTACGAAAGATGCTCCTTTATTTTCGCGACAGACTCCGTGCCGGAAAACCGACCTTCAGCAGGGGGGAACTGAGCCTCATCCTGGGGGTGTATGGGGAGCGGGTGAAGCGCGGCGAATGGCGGGATTATGCTATCGACAGCCTGCCCGACATGGCGATCTTCTCGGTCTACCGCTCGGCGCAGGAAAATCCGCTTTACGCCATCGCCAAGATCCCGTCGCGCAGTTTCTTGAAGCCCTCGCAATATGCGGTATATTCGGGTAACAAAACGCTCAAGCAGAGTTCGTCCTTAAGCGACGTGCTGGAAATCTTCGAAGAACAAAAATGAAGCGCCTTTTATTCCTTGCCCTGTGCTGCCTTGCTTTCTTTGCGACCGACGCGCTTGCGGCCGGCATCCGCTATTACGAAGACCCCGTCTACGTGAAGCTGAACAAGGACGACGAGCTCCCGATGCAGGACCTCATGACGCTGGCGAGCGAAGGCGACGCGCGCGCGCAATTCATCCTGGGCGACCTGTACAGCAAGGGCAAGGGCGGCCTCGAGAAGAACCGTGTGAAGGCGCATTACTGGTTCGAGATTTCGGCGCGCCACGGCTTTACGCCCGCCTTCTTCCGTTTGGGTGCGCTCGCCAAGCATAACCATGATTACGTTCTCGCCTGCCAGTGGTACGCGCTGGACGCCGACCATTCGACCGGCAAGGAAGCCGCCTGGTCAAAATCGGAACTGCAGCGCCTGTCGAAGAGCCTGGCGCCGGACGCATTCCGCGAAGCGCGGCAGGGTGCGAAGGACTGGCTGAAGCGCCAGCCCGAAGCGATGGCCGTGATCCTGAAAGACGAAGCGAACGCCCGCAAAACGCTGCCGCCGCCCGATCTTGGCGAGGACGATGGAAAAAACGGGAAAGACAAGAAGGACGCCGCAAAAGAAAAAAAAGCGGCCAAGGACGATAAAACGGCCGTGAAAGAACCGGAAGATACAAGGAAGGAGTTCCACTACAATGACTAAGATCAAGGTAAAAACCCCGCTCGTCGAGATGAACGGCGATGAAATGACCCGCATCATCTGGGACATGATCATCGACCGCATGATCAAGCCCTATCTCGACGTCGAGCTGATTTCCTGCGACCTGTCCATCGAGAACCGCGACAAGACCGACGACAAGATCACGGTCGACGCGGCCAACGCCATCAAGAAATACGGCGTCGGCGTCAAATGCGCGACCATCACGCCCGACGAGGCGCGCGTCAAGGAATTCAACCTGAAAAAAATGTGGAAATCGCCCAACGGCACGATCCGGAACATTCTCAATGGAACCGTCTTCCGCGAGCCGATCATCTGCAAGAATGTGCCGCGCCTTGTCACCTCCTGGACGAAGCCGATCGTCATCGGCCGCCATGCTTTCGGCGACCAGTACCGCGCGACCGACGTGAAGATCAAAGGCCCCGGCAAGCTCACGATGGTGTTCGAGCCCGAGAGTGGCGAGAAGCAGACCTGGGAAGTCCACAAGTTCGACGGCCCCGGCGTCGCCATGGGCATGTATAACACGAACGAGTCGATCGAGGGCTTCGCGCGCGCCTGCCTCACCTACGGCCTGCAGCGCAAATACCCGGTCTATATGTCGACCAAGAACACGATTCTGAAAGCCTATGACGGCGAGTTCAAGGATATCTTCCAGCGCATCTATGACGCCGAGTTCAAGGCGCAGTTCGAAAAAGCCGGCCTGACCTACGAGCACCGCCTCATCGACGACATGGTCGCTTCCGCCATGAAATGGGACGGCGGCTTCCTCTGGGCCTGCAAGAACTACGACGGCGACGTGCAGTCGGATTCTGTCGCGCAGGGCTTCGGCTCTTTGGGCCTGATGACCTCGGTGCTGCTGACCCCTGACGGCAAGACGGTGGAAACCGAGGCCGCGCACGGCACGGTTACGCGCCACTATCGCCTACACCAGCAAGGCAAGCCGACCTCGACCAACCCGATCGCCTCGATCTTTGCCTGGACGCAAGGGCTGAAGTACCGCGGCAAGTTCGACAACACGCCCGACGTCGTGAATTTCGCCGACACGCTGGAACGCATCTGCGTTTCCACCGTGGAAGCGGGCGACATGACGAAGGACCTGGCGCTACTCATCGGCGAAAAGCAGCCGCACCTGACGACGGAGCAGTTCATGGATAAACTCATCCAGAACCTGAACGTCGCGATGCGCAAGGCGGCTTGAGCACGGTCGATGATATCAAGGCGCTCGAAGAGCGCCTGCGTCTGGCGGAGCTGGGCCCCGATCCCGCTTTTTTCGAGGCCCATCTCGCCGACGACGCCCTGCTGGACGGGCAGCGCGCGAAAGCGATGGTCGTGGCCGCCCACCAGCCCGGCGGCCCCGTCAAGTTCACGAAGGTCGAAATGTCGGACTTCGATATCATCGACCACGGCAGTGCCGCCGTCGTCCAGTGCCGGGGGCATTACGAGGGCCCGAAAGGCGCTTTCTCGTTGAAATTCATGCGGGTTTGGGTGAAAAAGCCGCAAGGCTGGCAGATCGTGGCGGGCACCGTCAGCAAGTAAGCTGTCCTTGGTAGAGCCGGCCTTGACTTTACATATTATTTAAGGCATTATAGCCGGCAGTTTTCGACATCGTTTTTAAAAAAGGGTTTAAGCCATGAAAGCATCGCTGTTCACTGTCGTTCTGCTCGCCGCCATTGCGGTTTCCGCGCATGCCCAGGCGGATGGATCGATCGCCTTCTGCAAGAGCGGCCCGGTCGTGGCGGCCTGCCCCGATGGCGTCAGCTCCAACACCAGCGTGGGCATTCCCAGCAACCTGCAGGCCAACGCCAGTGTCGGCTTCGCGCAGAGCAACGCCACCAGCGTTGCCGGCTCCTCCCAGATCGGAAACACGAGCGTCGCCGGCAACAACAGCACCGGCCAGAGCATCGCCATCAGCAGCTTCGGCGATAGCCAGAGCGTCACGGGAAGCAATTCGTCCAGCGGCGTCAGCGTGACCGGTTCCAGCGGCGGCAACGCGGTCAGCGTCACGGGCGGCACTCACTAACGCGAAATCTCTTCTTCCGACTACCGATTCCGGCCCTGCGGGGCCGTTTTCGTTGCCGCTAATTCCTATTATATCAGTATGTTATCGGCCTGTTTTTGACAATTCATATCTATTTGATATGATATAGGAACAGGAGCAAGGCCATGAGCTTGAAACATTCATTTTCCCGCGCCGCAAAAAAAGCCGGCATCGCCCTGTCCGCCTGCTTCCTGGCCGCCAGCCTGACCGGTTGCGGGCCTTCGCCCCAGCATCTTGGCGACATGGCGAAGGATCCCGGCCTGCACGGAGCGACGGTCGTCACCATGGTTTACAAGGACGCGGCCCCGGAGAAAGTGCTCACTGTCGACGCGCATGCACTGAAGACGGACAGCCGTTATGTCTACGACGGCTCGCTGGTTGTCAAAGGCGATGTGCCAGCCAACACCGAGATCGACGTCAGCAACGGCAAGCTGGAAGTTACCGGCAATGTCGGCTCGGGCGACAAGCTGGATGTGCAGCTGCCCGTCATTACCCACGACGAGACGAACATCGTGCTGATGCCGATGTCGATGTCCTGCGGCACCAATTGCACCACCACTTACCTGATGCCGATGCCGGTCACCAGCACCGTCGAGGACGGGCTCGCGCATCCGAACGATCCCGGCCCCGCCGTCAAGGTGGTGGGCGCGATCGGCAACAAGGTCACGATCAACACGAACGGCGGCATCCAGGCCGGTTCCTGGGGCACGGAATTCAAGGCGCGCACGGGCTATGGCCGCCCCTTGCAGCAGGTGCCGCCGCCCGCGCGGCCCGCGGTCCCGAGTTCATGATTTTATAGGATGAATGGCCCTCCTTGCAGCCCGGCTCGCGGACCTCCGACCGCGAACCGGGCTCTTTTCATCCGAAAGGGGCACAACTTGCGGGAATACCGCTTTCGCCCTATACAGGAGCCATGGCCGAAACGACCTCCCAGCCGCTGTCCCTCTTTGCCGTGATCCTCCGCCGATGGACGCGCATCGGCGTCGCGCTGGTGTTTATTTTCAGCCTGACCGCATGGCTGCCCTATATCGGGCTCCATGCGCTGATCGACCTGCCCAGTCATTTCATCCTCCAGTACCTGATCGGCGCGGGCGTGCTGGCATTCGTCGGCCTTTATGCGCGGATCGGCTGGCGCTGGTATCTGGTCCTCGCCGTGGCGGCGGGACTCTGCTTCTTTCGGCTTTCGCCCTGGCTGCCTGCCACACCGCCGGCGGCTCAGGCACATGGCAGCCCGTTAAAAATTTTGCAGGCGAACGTCCTGTTCCTGAACAAGGACCCAGCGCGTTTGCGCCAGCTGATCGTCGATGAGAAGCCAGATATCATCATCCTGGCCGAAGCGAATACGGTCTTCACCAGGATGCTGGGCGGCCTGCGCAATAATTACCCTTACCAGGACGCCAAGCCGGATGACCATGGCGCGGACGGCCTCGCCGTCGCCTCGCGCCGTCCGCTAAAAAATCTGCGCACCGTCACCTGGCCGGCTGCGGAAATGCCGGCCTATGTGTTTTCCTTCGCGCTGGATAAGAAAACGGTGCGTTTTGTCAGCCTGCATACGCCGAACCCGGTGAACGATATCGCCGGGCGCGATGCGACCTTCACAGGGTTTGAAAAGGAAGTCGCCGATGCTTCCGGCCCTGTGATCGTGGCGGGCGATTTCAACGCGACGCCCTGGTGCCCGGCGCTGCGGGGCGTGATGGAACGCAATCCCCGCCTGCACAACGCGCGCGAACATCGCGGATTGTTCTTGAGCTGGCCCACGTTCTTTCCCGCCTTCATGCGCATCCCCATCGACGAGACGCTGTTCAGCGATGACATGATGGTACTGGATTACAGACTGGGCCCGCAGATCGGCAGCGATCATCTGCCTGTTATTTCCACTTTGGCGGCGGTAAAATGACGGCGCTGCTGCTGATCGCGGCACTGGGATTGCTGCTGCTGAACCTGACGCCGCGCCTGCCCGCCCGGCCGAACCTCTTGATCGACCTGCCCAGCCATTTCGTCGTGCAGTACAGCGCGGGCGCGATCATCCTGTTTATATTGTCGCTGTGTTTCAAGGCCTGGCTCGCGACAGCACTGTCGGTCCTTTGTTTCGGCATCAGCTTTATCGAGCTGAAGAACCTGCTTCCCGCACAGCAGCCGCCCATGCCGGATGCGCCGAAACTCAAGCTGCTGCAGGTCAACGTGCTGAAATCGAACCGCACGCCGGAACTCTTACGCAACCTCATCGCCAAGGAGCAGCCGGATATCGTGACCTGCTGCGAGGTCAACCCGGATTTCGCGGCGATGCTGCAGGGGCTGAAAAACGTTTATCCGCACCAGCTTGTCACCACCGGCACCAATTCTTACCGCGTCGCCGTAATCTCGAAACTGCCCTTCCTGAAAATCGAACAGGCCGCTTTCGGCGGCGCGCGCACCGAGGCAATCGTCTTCCGCGTCGAACTGGGCGGCAAGCCGATCGACGCCGTATCGCTGCACCCTTACACGCCGAACGAGAATATCAAAAAACGTGACGATGAATTCGCGGCCATCGCCGCGCGCTTCTCTGCCGAAAGGCCCGAGCGGCTGTTCCTGACCGGCGATTTCAACGCCACGCCCTGGTGCCCGGCGATGAAGCAGCTGACGAAAACTTTAGGCCTGCGCAACGCGCGGGAAAGGCGCGGCATCAACACCAGCTGGCCCGCGATGCTGCCCTTCCTGTTTCGCATCCCCATCGACCATGTGCTGGTGAGCGCGAATCTGGGCGTCGCCTCTTTCGGCACGGGGCCCGATGTGGCCAGCGATCATCTGCCCACCCTGACCACCCTTTACGCCAAGTAACTGAAAACCCGCCCGGAATTATGGATTGACATAACCGCCACCACTTTGTATTTTGTCATAACTTCAACCTTCCCAAGGAGAAGATTAACCATGGCGACATACCCTAAGGCAGCTTCAGGCCACAAATTCCGCAAAGGCCTTCTGAAGGCGGCCTTCCTCACCTTCGCGACCTGGTGCACCTATCAGCAGGTGACGCCGCCGACCTGGAAAGCAGCCGTCGGCGAGAAGGTCGAACATGTCGTGGGCAAAGTCGGTCACATCGCCGGCGACGTGGAATTCTACCAGCACAAGGTGCCCGCGGTGCAGGTGCAAGTGCAGGCGCCCGGCGCGAACAAATAAATCCCGCTAAACTTCAAGCCGCGAATTTGCCGTTCTTGAGGAAGGACGACGCGAGTTTCCACACGCGCGGCATCCAGACCATTTGCGAATGATCGCCGTCGACGATGGTATGATCCTTCATGCCGTCGACGCGGGTGCTTTCGACGCTGACGGCGCCGTCATGCGGATATTTCAGGTTCGGCATGATCGCATTGCGCACGAAGCGGAACAGGTGGTTTTCCCCCGCGATGACGCCGCATTCGAAATTGACCGGCGGCAGCTTGGCGTGGATTCCGTCGGACGTGGTGCCGAGCGTCTGGCCCGCCTCGCCGAAGTACCATTGATAGATGGGCCAGCTGCGCAGGAAATCCGCGACGTCGCTGCCGTGGTTAGGCGTGCCGATCATGACCACGCGGCCGATCTTTTCCGCGCCGTATTTCAAAGCGTAGACCCGCGTCAGCAGGCCGCCCATGGAATGCACGACGAAGTCCACTTTCGCGGCGGGTATCGCCGCGATAATGGGGGCGATATGCTCGTCCACCAGCGTTTCCCAGCTCTTGGCGCGCGAGGGGTAGGAAATGGAATGGACGGTATAGCCCTGCTTTTTCAGGTGGCCGGCGATGCCGGTCATGAACAGCTTGTTCACCGCAATGCCGTGGAGCACGACGACGTGCTTCTGCTTTCCATCCGTGCGCTTCTTCTTCGCGTTGCGTTTCACGGAGATTTTCTTCGCGGCGGTTTTCGCGGTCTTGCGCACTGTCTTTTTGACGGACGAGGCGGCCTTCTTCGCCGCTTTCAGCTTTTTCTTAAGCGGCTTCATCGAGCTTCGGCCACTTGGCATAGGCAAAAACCCAGATCGCGATCACCGCGAAATAGGGGATGACGGTGAAGAGCGCCCAGTAAGGGCTCTTGCCGGCGCGGCTCAGGATCACGGCGCAAAAGGACATCAGCGCGAAGAGCATCAGGCCCTGGCTTAAATATTGCGCCCAGACGGGGAGATCGGTCCAGCTCATGCCTGCCCTCCTTTGACTACGGAGCGCGGCCATTTGACGGCGACCAGCGCCGCCGCGGAAAAGATATAGCCTACGTAAGGGATCAGCAGAAAGGCGACCGGCCAGACGCCGACGCCGGTGCGCCGGAAAATGCGCAAGGTGGGGAACAGGACCAGGACGACCGACACATAGTAACGCGCGATCGCGGGGTGCAGCAGTTCGACAAGCTGATGATAATAGTCCAAGGGTCATTTCTCCTGCGGTATGTAAGGTATTTCATGCAACAGCCAGACCAGCAGCGTCAAGAGGGTCAGGGCGCCCGCCTGGTGCGCGGTTGCGATGACGATATTAACATGTGAAATCAAAGTCGAAATGCCCAGCCCCACCTGCACGAAAGCCATGCAGAACAGGGCGTTAAGGATTTTGCGCAGCCGCGACGGCGGATTAAAGGCGCGCGCCTTGGCGAACAGGGCCATGATGAGCGAAAAAGTCGTGACCGCCAGCACCCGGTGGGTGAACTGCACCGTCGCGGGCTCGGCGAAAAAAGCCTGCCATGGCGGCTGCCAGCTGAAGCCTTCCATCGGCCACAGGTACCGGCCCATCATCGGGAAGCTGTCGTTGTACAGATGCCCGGCGCGCAGGCCCGCCGTAAAGGCGCCCCAGATCATGGTGACGACGGCGGCGCACAGCGTCAGCTGCACGAAACTGCGCACCGGCGACATCCTCCCCGCGTCGCGCTCTGGCGGCAGGCCGATCGATAAGCCCAAGCGGAACATCGAGGCGTAAATCAGGAATGCCAGCATCAGGTGCGCCGCCAGCAGGTAATGGCTGACGGCCGGCTGGTCGACGAGGCCGCTTTTGACCATGACCCAGCCCATGAGCCCCTGGAAAAATCCGAGACCGAGGATGAAGGCGAAAGCGGGCTTGTTCTCGTCGGGGATCTGGCCGCGCAGCCAGTACCAGCACAGCGGCACGAAATAGATGACGCCGACGATGATGCGCCCCCACAGGCGGTGCAGCCACTCCCAGAAGAAAATATGCTGGAATTCGGGCAGCGCCATGCCGCGGTTCACTTTCAGGAACTGCGGGCTTTTTTTGTAAAGGTCGAACTCATGCTGCCATTCCGCGGGGTTCAAAGGCGGCAGCGCGCCGGTGATGGGCTTCCATTCGACGATGGAAAGCCCGGATTCGGTCAGCCGCGTGACCGCGCCGATCAGCGCCATGATGAACACCGCGCCCGCGCAGATATACAGCCAGAGCGCCAGGCGCGACGGCGGGACCCGTTTCCTTTCCGCCTTCGGCTTGCGGCGGCGCGGCAGATGGATGTCGAAATCGCTCATAGCGCCCTGAACATCTTGATGGAAACGATCAGCATCACGGCGGCGAAGACGCGGCGCAGCAACACGTGCGGCAGCGCATGCGAGGCCTTGACGCCATAGGGCGCCATGAACATCGAGGCCGGAATGATCAGCGCCACCGCGGCCAGGTTCACATAACCCGCGGAAAAGGGCGGCAGCTCGCCCACATGCCGAAGACCTTCGAGCATATATTCGACGGCGCCCGGCAGCGAAATGAGCATGCCGAGCGCGGCGCCGGTGCCGATCGCACGCGGCGTCGGCATGCCGATATAGCTCATCATCGGGACGGTGATGATCGCCCCGCCCACGCCGATCATCGATGACAGCGCGCCGATGCCGACGCAGACCGCGTGCTGGATCTTCACGGTCATGAATTGCTTGCCTTGTTTCGCCTTCCGCTCCCTGCCGAAGGCCATGTAGAAGGACAGGAGGAAGGTCACGGTAGCGAAGATGCTCTTGAGGACTTCGCCGTCGACGGTGCTGGCGAAATAGGCGCCGATAAGGACGCCCGAGACGATGAAGAGCCCCCAGGATTTGACAATTACCGTGTCGACCGCGCCGCGCTTGTGATGACTGAGCGCCGAGATCGATCCCGTCGCGAAAACGATGGCGAGCGAGGTGCCGACCGCCAGATGCATCGCGTGGCCGGCGTCGACGCCGAAGGCGGTCATCGAAAAATACAGGGCCGGAACAAAAAGGATGCCGCCGCCCAAGCCCAGGAGCCCCGACAGAAAGCCGCCGACGCCGCCGATGCACAGCAGCAGGAGCAGGATTTCGGGAATCGGTGGTGTTGCGGCCATGAAGGGGTTTTCACTCTCGACGGGTGCAGACTATACGCCTGAATCCGCCGTTTTTAAACCCAAAATGACAGAAGGCTAAACCCGTTAAATCAGCGGTTTCGCTAGAGCGCCGCTTACAGGTCGGCGTGGAAGCCGATTCCCGGCTTCCGCGCAAGCGCGGGGCCGCCCAGCACCTTACGCAGATTGAGGGCCCGGATATCCTCGATCGTCACGGTCGTCAGAAGCTTTTTGCGGTCATCGCCGCTGAGCGCGGGTTCGCTTTCATTCGCGCCGAAGATCCGCTCGGCCATGGCGTCGGGGACATTTTCCGCCACCGCGTCGACCTCGCGCATGTTGCGGAAGCCCTTGGAGCCGAAGCGCTTGCGCGCTTCCGCGAATTCGCGCAGCACAAGGTCTTTTGCATCTTTGTTGATGAGGAGAGCCGGCTTTTCCGTACCGCCTGGCCCCGCGAGGCGGCGTTCCAGCGCTTCGCCCAGTTGCGCGAGCGTCGGGTCCTCGACATTGACGAATTTCTTGATCATGTTGCGGACCGGCGGATTGTTGGCGAGCGCCGTGTCGATGTCCTCGCGCCAGCCGGTCAGGAAAACGACCGGCGGCTTTTTACGATCGTCGAGCGAAACCTGCAGCGCATCCAGGATATAATCCTCGATCCGCTTGCCTTCCTTGTCGCGTTCGCCGCCCGACAGCTCGATATGAATGATATCGGCGTCGGCGAAGTAGCGGGCCAGCGCCTTGGGCGGATAACCGCCGATCACCTTGCCCATGTTGTCGTGATTGATATCGACCATGTTGTCGCCGGCGAGACCCAGAGCGACCAGGAGTTCCGCCTGCTTGCGCACGAAGCTGCTTTTGCCGACGCCGTCGTAACCCATATAGGCCGTGCTGAGTTCGGGCGCGTCGGTGGGCGGCAGCTGTTCGGCCGCGCGGGCGTCGTTATAGTTCTGGCGGAAGGCGAGGCGCTTCGCGTCATTCTTGAGCGCATCGAGACCAACAAGTTCATCCTTCATTTCGGTCAGGACATCCTTGGCGGACTTTTTGGCCAGCTTTACCACGAAGGGGGCCGCAGGCTCCGCCTCGGCTTCGAATGTTTCGGTTAAAGGCCCTTGACCGCCGGGCGCAATAGAATGGCGCCTGCTATGGCTGCTCAAGCCCATGTCGGCCAGCAGCCGCGCCATATCGGGACGCTGCATGGGGCTGATCCAGTATTGCACCTCGCCGGAAGCCGCGATTTCCTTCTCGATCTGGCTTTGCGGCTTCAGCAGCCGTTCGCGCACGGCGTCGTGCAGACTGCCGACCCGATCCACCATGCCGTCAAGGATAGCGTGATAATCCGCGTCCTCAGGCACCGCGCCGCTCGCCAGCAGCGCGGCGGTCAGGCGGGTGAAATCCGGCTTGTAGACGGGACGCTTGTCGTGCAGCGTTTCCTGTATCGCGTGAAGCGTGATGGTGGCCGCGTCATCGACGTCGGGACTCAAGAGAAAGCGGTCGGCGAGATACGGATGCGTCGGCGTTGCATAGGCGCCCTCTTCGGCGACTTTCACGCCGCTTTTGAACAACTCGTCGACGATCTGGCTGGTGCGCGCGGAAAATTCCTTGCGCGTCATCCCCGTCTGAAGGCTCTCGGGAAGATCCTCGTATCCGGAGCTGAGCAGGATCCAGAATGGATGGCGGCCGCGGATGGCGGTATCGGGCTGAACGCCGGCCTTGAGGGCGTCCTGGACAAGCGACGGATTGCGGATTTCCACGCCGCGCGAAAAATCCAGGACGGCGACGGGAATATTGTCAGGAGCCATTTTGCCTCCAAAAGGAACCAACGTTATTTATCGTTGCCCCTATTTTAGGACAGAACAGCTTAACTTTTCATAAACACCGCTTAATAATGTTTATTCCTATGATATTTCAAACCCTTAGTTTATCGCTGGTGCAGCAAAATCAGTCGGCATAACCGATATCGGCGGACAGCGGAGTCGGGCCTTTCACGAAAGTGCCCGAGCCGCGCGCGATCTGCTTGCCTTCGCCGTTGTACAGCACGGCCTCGGCCAGGATCTGGCTCTTGCTCTGGTGCACGACCTGGCCCGTGACGCGCATGATACCCGATGAGATGGGACGCAGCAGGTTCGTGTGATAATCCGTGGTCAGCACAAACACGTCCTCGACCAATGAATTCGCCGCGAAAAATCCCGCCTCGTCGAGCAGCTTGAAATAGACGAAGCCATGCACCGCCTTCGCTGCGTGGAAATAGCGTTCGTGTACGGGCAGCGTGATTTCCGCCTTGCCTTCCGACACGATCATCCTGATGTCGGGATAGTAGACGCGGTTGCAGGCCGCGGCGTGGTGCATGTTTTCAAGGCGGCGGTAATGTTTTTCGTTCGGCATGATTTGTTCCTTATGCCCAAAACCTAGCAAACTTAATATCTATTGTCATCCCGAGCGTCGCGAGGGATCTTTTCACTTTCGGCAATCGGAAAGACTGACGGTTGGAAAGATTCCTCGCTACGCCCGGAATGACAATAATAAAGAAAAGCGCCGCAGTTAGCTGCGGCGCAAGGCGATGAAGGTATAGGTAAAACTTTAAGCCGCGGCCTTCCAGTCGAGGCCGACGTCGAAGTTGGGCGCGCTGTGGGTGATGGCGCCCGAGGAAATCAGGTCTACGCCGGTCGCCGCGATTTTCGGGATGCGGTCGAGCGTGACGCCGCCCGAAGCCTCGACCTTGGCGCGGCCCGCCACCAGTTTCACGGCGGCGGACATGTCATCGAGGCTCATGTTATCCAGCATGACGATGTCGACGCCTTCGTCCAGCACCTCTTTGAGCTGTTCGAGCGTATCGACCTCGACTTCGATTTTGACGGTATGGCCGATATTCTGCTTGGCGTTGCGGATCGCAATGCGCACGCCGCCCGCCATGGCGATATGGTTGTCCTTGATCAAAACAGCGTCATCAAGTCCGTAACGATGCGGGATGCCGCCGCCGACCTGCACCGCGTATTTTTCGACCGCGCGCAGGCCCGGCGTGGTTTTACGTGTCGCCGCAATTCTGGCCTTATGATTGCCGACCGCGCGCACCATTTTCAGCGTCAGCGTCGCGATGCCGGACATCCGGCCCATGAAATTAAGGGCCACGCGCTCGGCCGTCAGGATCGAACGGGCGCGGCCTTCGATTTCCATGACCTCGTCGCCTTTCTTGACGTCGGCGCCTTCGGGCTTCAGGCGTTTGATATTCAGCGCCGGGTCGACGGATTTGAAGGCCAGCTCGGCGAGATCAAGCCCCGCGATGCGGCCGTCTTCGCGGCTGGCAATGACGACGCGCGCGCGGGTTTCGGCCGGGACGGTCGAATTCGTCGTAATGTCGCCGCCGCGGCCCAGGTCTTCCACCAGCGCCATTTTCACGAGCGGTTCAAGAATGGCATTCGGCAAGGGAGCAGTCGTGGACATGTTTACCTCATTTTCTACCCCCTCCCCCAACGCATGTTGGGAGAGGGCTGGGGAGAGGGATTGTCCTGAACTCGACGTCCGGTACAATCCCCCTCCCTAACCCTCCCCCGCGACAAGCGCGGGAGAGGGAACGTAAGTTTAAGCGGCGGTTTCGCGCGCGGGTTTGCGGGTCAGCAGCGCATCGGCGGTGAGCGCCTCGACTTCTTTCAGCGTCACGTAGCTGCGTTTTTGCCAGCTGCGTACCGGAGCCGCATAGTCGCTGCGGCAATGGCCGCCGCGGCTTTCGGTGCGGCGTAAAGCGCTGACCGCGATCATGCGGGCGACCAGCGCCATATCCGCCGTTTTGGCATCGCGCCCTTCGGCATTCGCGCCGAGGATGGCGAGGTCGCGGATGGCGTCTTTGAGGCCTTTTTCGTGGCGGATGACGCCGACGAGGTCGGTCATGATGTGGCGCAGCTGGTCGCGCTCGGCCTCCATGTTCGTCGCATGCAGTTTGGGCAGAGATGCCAGGTCAATGCGCACCGGTTCCTGGCCCGCCGCGATGAAGCGGATCATGTCTTCAGCGGCGCGGCCGCCCATGACGACCGCTTCCATGAGCGAGTTGGATGCCAGACGGTTCGCGCCGTGCAGGCCGGTCGCCGCCGCTTCGCCTGCGACCCACAGGCCGTGGACGGAGGCGCGGCCGTTCAGGTCGGTCGCCACGCCGCCCATGTGGTAGTGCACAGCGGGCATGACGGGGATCAGGTCGCGTTTCGGGTTCAACCCCGCGCGGGCCGAGGCCGAGAGCAGTGCGGGGAAGTGCGATGTATCGATGTGGCGGCAATCCAGGTAGACTTTCTGGCCCTTTTGAATTTGGGCGAAGATGCCGCGGCTGACCACGTCGCGCGGCGCGAGTTCGGCGGCTTCATGGTAATCCAGCATGAAGCGTTCGCCGCGGCTGTTCAGCAGGTGCGCGCCTTCGCCGCGCAGCGCTTCGGTCGCGAGCGGCGCCGGGTCTTCGCCGATATCGAGCACCGTCGGGTGGAACTGCACGAATTCGAGGTCGGAGAGAACCGCGCCCGCGCGCGCCGCCATGGCGACGCCACGGCCGATCGCATGGAGCGGGTTCGAGGTCGCGGCGAACAAGCCGCCGATGCCGCCGGTCGCGAGCAGGACGGCAGGCGCCGCGAAGACGACCGCTTTGTTATCGCTGAGGCGGCGGCACAGGACGCCCTGCACCGGACCGGCGTTGACGCCATCGCGGCGGATGACGCGCTCGGCCGAGACGCCGTCGACGAAGACGATCGAGGGGGTGTGGCGCACAACTTCGACCAGCGCGCGCATGAGTTCCGCGCCGAAGCCGTCGCCGGCAGCCGCTTTCAGCACGCGGCGATGGGCGTGGCAGGCTTCGCGGGAGAGTTTATAGTTGCCCTGCTCGTCCTTTTCGAATTTCACGCCCAGCTTGTCCAGCATCTGGATGTAACGCGGCGCGGATTCGACCAGCGTCCGGACGACCTGGGTGTCGGCGGTGCCGGCCGCGGCCTTGAGCGTATCGGCGATATGGCTGTCGGTCGTATCTTCCTTGCCGACGGCGGCGGCGATGCCGCCCTGCGACCAGGCCGAGGCGCAGACGCCGCCGAGCGGCTTTTCCGAGAGCACCAGCACGCGGCGCGGGGCCAAGGTCAGCGCGGCGAAGAGGCCAGCGGCGCCCGAACCCACGATCACAACATCGGCTCTGTCTTTGATTTCTGCGGTCATCATAGTCATTCCTTCTTATTCTTGATTACTTCGAGGCTTCCAGCATCCGGTCGACCGCCGCCTTGGCGCGGACCGACACCGCCGGATCCACCGTCACTTCCGTCGTCATGGTCAGGAGCGAGTTGAGGATCTTGGGCAGGCTGATGCGCTTCATGTGCGGGCACAGGTTGCAGGGGCGCAGGAATTCGGTGTTGGGGCTGAAGGCCGCGATATTGTCGGACATCGAGCATTCGGTGATGAGGACGACTTTCTTCGGCTGTTTCTGGGCCACATAGTCGGCGAGCGCCTTGGTCGAGCCCGAGAAATCCGCTTCGGCGCAGACTTCGGGCGGGCATTCGGGGTGTGCGAGGACCATCGCGCCGGGATAGGCCTTGCGGAATTTGATGATGTCGTTGGCGGTGAAGCGCTCGTGCACTTCGCAGGCGCCCTGCCAGGTCAGGATCTTCTTTTTCGTCTGCTTGGCGATGTTTTTTGCGAGATACTGGTCGGGGATCATCAGCACCGTATCGCTCTCGAGAGATTCCACGATTTTCAGCGCGTTCGAGGAGGTGCAGCAGATATCCGATTCCGCTTTCACGTCGGCGGACGTGTTGACGTAGGTGACGATGGGCGCGCCCGGAAATTTCTGGCGCAGCAGGCGGACGTCGGCGGCGGTGATCGAGGAGGCAAGCGAGCAGCCGGCCTTCATATCGGGGATCAGCACGCGCTTTTCCGGCGAGAGGATTTTCGAGGTCTCAGCCATGAAGTGCACGCCGGCCTGGATGATGAGCTGCGCGTCGGTCTTCGCGGCCTGCTGGGCGAGCTGGAGGCTGTCGCCCGAGAAGTCGGAAACGCAGTGGAAAATTTCCGGCGTCATATAGTTATGCGCCAGGACGACCGCACCCATCTGCTTCTTGAGGCGGTTAATCTCGAGGACATAGGGGGCATGGGTTGCCCAGTCGAGCTCGTTAACGACGCGCTTGACCTTGTCGTAGAGGGGGGCCGTTTCCTTCGCTACCGCCGGGGTGTAGCTGAGCTGGAGGCCTGCATGGGTGACTGTGTCGAACATGGGAGTAGCTCCTTACCTTCATCTGCTCAGGGCCTCTAATGTATGCCGGGCCCTTTTTGCTCTTGCTGAGTATAACCTATACTCTATTAGAGCATAAGTCAATGAAGATATGATTAAGTTGAGCATAATTTATTCCTATGTAATATCAGTTGGTTGCCTTCAATTTTTGGTCATAATGGATAAAAAATTCAGGCCCATCCCAGCCCGGCCCGCTCGAATCGCCCGGTTGCATAACTGTCCTTACGAAACCTTGTTATTTTTCATAATTTTTGTTATAGTTACCGGGAGGTTTTCAATGCGCTCCGTCCCTCCCCATATCCCGCCCGTGGGCGGCTTTGACCGTGCACACATGCGCGGCGAGGCGGCGCCATGATGTTTTTCAATCCCTCCGACGAATACAAACCGACTGCGGCGGAAATCTGGCTCGGCAACCACCTGAAGGCCGCTTTCGAAAAGGCGCTTGCGGCGGCGGGCGTGCACCCGGTCTGGACGATGCTGGCGCCGCTCAAAGACGCGATCGACGGCGATGATGCCGCCCGTGTCGCGGAGATCCTGAAGAAATGCCCGAAGGCGGCGCGCGGCGAGCTGAACGCCTATCCCGAGGAGCCGCTGCGCTATGCGCTGCAGAACGAAAAATATGCCGCTGCCACAGCGATGATCGCGCAGGACAAAAGCCTGCTGCTGGACCGCGACTATTTCGGCCGCCAGCCGCTAGCCGATCTGGCGGGCCCGGTGACGGGGGAAGATGAGAAAACCAAGCGCGTGCTGACCTTTTTGATGGACGCGGGCGCGCCCCTCGATGACGAGGACCGCGAAGGAAGCACTGCTCTGGGCGAGGCGATCTCGCGCGAAAGCCCGGCAGTCGCCGAATTCCTGCTCGATCACGGCGTCCGGATCGACCCGCGCGACAAATACCAGCAGACGCCGATGATTAATGCCGCCGCCTGCGGGCGCGATCAAATGGTCAGGATGCTGATCGACCGCGGCGCCGAGATCAACGCGCAGAGCGAGCATGGCATCACGCCTGCGACCTCGGCCGTGCTGTCGCATTATTTCGATCTCGCGCTCGCGATCATGCAGCGCGGCGGCAAGGTCAACTTCGGTATCGAGCGGCTGGACGAGGCGATCAAGGACGCGAAAGAGGAAAAAAATCACGCCTTCCTGTCAGCCCTCCGGCAGCAGCGCGACGCCTGGGAAGAAGACCGGCGCGCGGCCACGACCGAGAAGGCCGTGCAGGTCATCGAAGACGGGCTCGACGCGCCTGTGCAGGTGCATGCCATTCATCTGAAGAAGAAAGCGGCTGGACGTCCTAAAAGCTGATCAGACCGACGCGGGCGACAGTTTGACGCCGGGGGCGGGTCGCTCGAACACGACGTCGCGGCGGAAGCGGAACAGCGCGGCGGGGCGCCCGCCGGCCTCGGCCGATTTCTTGCCGACGATTTCCTCGACCATGCCCGAGCCTTCGACGAGGCGGCGGAAATTCTGCTTGTGCAGCGTGTGGCCGACGATGGCCTCGACCGTCTTTTGCAGGTAGAGAAGCGTGAATTCGGCGGGCACCAGTTCGAAGACGACCGGGCGGTATTTCAGCTTGCCGCGCAACCGGCCCATTGCGGTCGCCAGGATGCGGCGATGGTCGTAGAGCATCGAGCGCCCCGGCACCAGCACATAGTCGACCTTGATGCCCTTGTCGCGGATCGACTCGTACACGAGGCGCGCCTCGTACAAAAGCTCGTAGCGCTCGAGGACTTTTTCCTCGTCCCAGGGAATGTCGTCGAGGCCGAAGCACAGGTCGGCGCGCATGCGGCGGTTGGCTTTTTCGTCCTTGGTCTCGCCGGCGGCGATCCAGCGCTTGAGGCCAAGCTCGATCACGTCACTGATCACTTTGGGGCGGCCTTGGCGCCAGTCCTCCCAGGGGAAATAGCTGTACCAGTCGCCCCAGAAGACCTTGTCGGTGTTTTTGGTCACCTCGGGATGCGTCAGCGCGAGATAGCCGATGGACACGACACGGGCGGATTCAGCCGCCTGCCCCGCGTAGCGGCCGCGGTTGCCGAAGGTGTAAAGCTGCTCGACATATCCCGGGTCGAGCGGGGTCTGGCTGCGCACCCAGGAGCGCAGGCCGAGCTCGAGCGTCGCGTGCTTCGCGGGTTCAAAGGGACCGAAGGGCAGCGCGTCGCCTTCCTCGTTCGTCGGATGGACGCCGGCGGAGAGCGCATGCTCGGCGCCGCGCACGATGAAGACCTTGGGTTCGTGGTTCTGGACGGAGACGATGGTGGCGGAGAGGCCGATGAGGATCGCCTGCTCCTGGTTCTGGCTCTGTGTCGCGCGCGATTTCATGCCCTGACGCTTACCCGCCGGTTATTTCTCGTCGTAGAAGAGCTTATCGTCTTTCTTGGCGATGCCCGCGACGGTGTGCACGACGGGGTGCCAGCTGGCGACCTCGGCATCGGCGCCCGCGATTTCCCCGGGCGAGCCGAGCTCGACCCGGGCCTTCGTCCGATCCCGGATGGCATCGGTCAGCCCGTCGGCGTCGGCGGTGTTTTGGTACTGCTTCACGGCCAGCGCGTACCATTTGTAGGAGGCGCTCAGGCTTTTGTCGGTGCCGGTGCCGTCGTGATACATGCGCGCGACGTTGATCATGCCCAGCGGATCGCCCGTTTCAGCTGCGTGCATATACCAGCCGAAGGCTTTTTTCGGGTCCCGGCGGATACTCTCGGCCCCGCTGCCCTCGCCGTTCTCGTACATCTGGCCGAGCGCGATCATCGACGGCTTGTCGTCTTTTTCGTCGGCGGCCTTGCGGTACCACTTGTAGGCCTGGCGGACGTCCTGCGTCAGGCCGTTGCCTTTCGAATCCTTGCCGACCTCATAGAGCAGGCCGAGGCGGCGCATGGCTTCCGCCTTGCCGGCTTCGGCAGCATGCAAGTACCAGATGACGGCGTCCTCGATGCCCTTGTCGGGTCCCGCGTCACCGCTTTCATACATGTGCGCGACGGCCATTTGCGCCGCCGTGTCGCCCTGCTCGGCTGCGCGGCGGAACCATTCGAGCGCCTGGTCGCGGTCGCTGTCGGCCTCGCTCGCGTCGGACGCGATCTGCTGCTGCAGCGTTTTCTGCTTGTCCGGATCCTTTTCGGCCTTCGCCGCGTCTTTTGCCTCGTCGGCCTTGGCGGCGGCGTCCTTGCTGTTGCTTAAGTAAAGATAGCCCAGCGCATATTGCGCGTACATGTCGCCCTGGTTCGCGGCGTAGTTATACCACTTGAGCGCTTCCGCGATGTTTTTCTTGATGCCGTCGCCCGTGCGGTACATCGTGGCGAGGTTATACTGCGCGCGCATGTTGCCCTGCATCGCGGACTGCAGGAACCACTGCGCGGCGAGCGGCTTGTCCGCCTGGTAGGGATTGCCCGCGCGCAGCATGGTGGCAAGGTTGTTCTGCGCGACCGCATCGCCCATCTGGGCTGCTTTTGTATACCAGTCGAAGGCCTTCTTCGGATCCGCCTGCATGCCGTGGCCGGCCGAGGCGATATAGCCCATATAAACCATCGCGGGCAGGTAGTTCTGCGCGGCCGATTTGGCGTACCAGCCGGAGGCGCCGTAGACGTCCTTGCCCATGCCGAGGCCCGAATCCATCATGTAGGCGAGATAATATTGCGCGCGGGGCTCGCCGTCGTTGGCGAGGCGCATGAAGTGGCGGAGCGCGAGTTCGTTGTCGCCGTAATTGAAGGCGGCCATGCCTTCATCGAAGTTGGGCTCGAAACCCTGCGCCCGCGCGGAATGCGACGGCAGCGCGAGGAGCAGGAAGACTGCCACCAGGAGAGTGGAAAAAAGACGCTTTTTCATGGATGGACTTGCTAACCCCGACAGCTCTTGATCACCCCAGTACCCGTGTCACGGAATAAAGATAGTGTGACAAAGGCCAGTATAAAAGCCTTTGCCGGGAGAATCCTAATCTTTTTTCCAATTCAGGTACTTACTCGACCATGCCGATGGCGGACATGTAGAGATCAAGGAGCTCGCGCTCTTCGCGGCGCTTCTCCAGGTTCGTTTTGCGTAATGAAATGATTTTACGCATTATTTTGGGTTCGAACCCGGTCGACTTCGCTTCGCTGTAAATGTCGCGGATGTCCTCGGCCAGGGCCTTTTTTTCCTCTTCGATGCGCTCGATGCGCTCAAGGAAAGATTTCAGCCGCGCGCCGGAAACATTCGCGGGCGCTGCATTGCCTTGCTCTTCATCGTCAGCTTCAACGTCGTCTTCTCTGGTTTTCAGGTTCGATTTAGTCATAACGAGACCCCGGTTCGATTCATGATGTTTTTCGGAATGAGGCATCATACGGCTTTTGGGCGAGACGTCAATATGACGAATCGCGGCCCGGCGAAAATTCAGGCAGCGGGCGGCAAAATCGTGATGTGGCTGGAGGGGTCGCAGGCCTTGAGCACGGCGAGCAGATCATCCTGGCGCAACCCCACGCAGCCGGCGGTCGGCGTGAAGTCGGGCCGCGCCAGATGCATGAAGATCGCGCTGCCCTTGCCCGGAATAACGGGGTCGTCGTTATAGCCGATGATGACGGTGAGGTCATAGAGGTTATCGTCGCGCGTCATGCGGTCGTGCACCGAAGGATGCGGCAGCACGATCTGCTTGTTGTAGTCGGGATGGGAGGGATCTTCGCACCATCCCGTCTCAGGCGTGAGGATTTCGACAGGAAGTTGCGTCTCGGGTCTCGCCAGCCGGTCGGCGCGGTACAGCAGCTTGCGCAAGGGATAGGTTCCGATCGGCGTCTTGCCATCGCCCTCGGCCTTTTCGAGCGCGACGCCGGCGCGGCCCAGCGTGCAGTCATAGCGGCTGCCGCCCGCGATCAGCGTACCCGTCGTGGCGGTAAAGGATTTAGGCTGGACGATGATCGTATTGCTCATGATTCCATCATCGCACAGCCGCGCGGCAAAGACAAAATGGCTTTAGAAAACGGCCGAATAGCCGGGGTTCATTTGCGGCGTCTTGAGGGCGGCGTATTTGTCGAGTCCGTCCATCATCGCTTTCGCAAATTGCCCCGGCGGCACGCGTGTGGGCGCGGCCGTCGGGGCATCTTGCGTCGAAGGACCGGGTGTGGAGTCCGTCTGTTGAGCGGCGAGGCCGTCAGGCCAGCCGCCGATGGCGGATGCGCGGTCCACCGCGCTGGTGACCGGCGGAGTCCGGACAACGGCATCATCCGCCAGCGTTTTTCCCGCCGCCGTCGCGCCGTGGGACGTCGTAGCTGCAAGGGACGGGAAATTCTGTCTCAAAGATTTCTGTTGCGACTCCGGCCCGGAAGACGGCTCGATACGCGGTGCCGTGCCCGCCGAAGCGACAGCCGTCGGCGCAGCGGAAGGGGGCTGCGAGGCGTCGTTCCAGACGATATGGGCCGTGGGCAGACTGTTTTGCGCGACCTGCGTATCCGCTGACGCGGGCGCCTTGTGATTTTTACCACTGAGCATCGCGAGCATATTGTCGCCGATATCCTTGCCGGTCTTGCGCTCGGAAATAACGTTCGCGACGCCGACCGCTGTGCCGATCGGGCCGCCATAGAGCGTGTCGCCCGCAATGCGCGCGATCGGATTCATGTGATGGCCCGTCACATGTTCGTAAATCGTGCTGATGACCGGCAGATGTTCGAGCGGATTGATGATGTCGAAAAGCGTCATCAGGAAATCGCCGAGGCCGTGATGCGTGGCCGGGGAATGGCCGGAGGAAGAGCTGGCGGAGGCGGCAGTATTTGCCGATGCTGATCCGCGGGACGATGTGCCCTTCTGCGCCTGATTGACGAGCTGCGCGAAATTCTGCGCCTCGGAAGCGGCCTTTTGCTGGCCGATTACAGGCATATAGCCAGCCGTGCGGGCTTCACCCTGGTTATTGACGCTGGCGCTGTAGGCTTGCGGATCGATCATTCCACTCCATCCCCAGAGGAAAGGAGTTGCAAGCGCCATGCCAGCGGATGCCCTTGATTTTATTGACGGGAACACTGGGTTTATATGGAATATTCTGCCGCCTGCATCTGGCACGGCGCTTGCTTATATATCCGGTGGAGAAGTGTATTCGGATTTTTATTAGGTAAAAACCATGACGACAATATCTCTCGATGCTGCCGTAAGTGGGCTGAAAGCGGCCCAGGCCGCGCTGAATACCATCTCGGACAATATCTCGAACGTGTCGACGCCGGGATATACGGCCAAGATCCTGCCGCAGGAAACGCTGGTCGTCGGCGGCGCGGGCATGGGCGTGACGCTCGACGCGGTCACGCGCAGCGTCGACCAGAACCTCCTGCGCGCGCTGTGGCAGCAGACGAGCACGAGTTCGTCGGCCAGCGTCGCGCAGAGCTACCTCACGCAGATCCAGAATTTCAACGGCTCGTCTTCCGATGAAAAGTCCATCGCGGCGATGCTGGGCAACCTCGAGTCCTCCTTCTCGTCGCTGTCGGCCTCGCCCGACGACCCGCTGGCGCTGAGCCAGACGGTGAACGCCGCGCAGCAGGTGGCGAAGACCTTCAACAATTTCTCGAACCTCATCCAGCAGCAGCGCCAGAGTACGGAAACGCAGATTTCGCAGGACGTCGCCAAGGCCAACCTCGACCTGCAGCAGATCGCCAAGCTGAACGCGCAGATCCAGAGCATGTCGGGCGGCGGCCAGTCGACGGCGGATCTCGAGGACCAGCGCGACCAGGCGGTCAAGGACCTGTCGCAGTACATCCAGGTCTCGACCTTCAAGGGGCAGAACAATCTTCTCGTCGTCCAGACGATGCAGGGCCAGGCGCTGGCCGACCAGCAGGCGCACCAGCTCGTCTTCCAGCCCAACGCCAACATGACGGCGAGCTCGTCTTATCCCGGCAACGGGCTGAACGGCCTCTTTATCGACAGCCCGACGGGGCCGGAAGTCAAGCAGGGCTCCATCGGCGGCGAAATCGGCGGCCTGTTCACGCTGCGCGACACCACCTTGCCCACCTACCAGGCGCAGATCGACGAGCTGGCGCAGAAAACCGCCTCGCGATTCCAGCAGGAAGGGCTGGCGCTGTTCACCGACGGGAACGGCAACGTGCCCGCGAACGTGGCGCCGCCCGGCGCAGTCGGCTATGTCGGCTTCGCGGGACAGATCCAGGTCAACAGCCAGGTCGCCTCGAATCCCTCGCTGTTGCGCAGCGGCACGAATGGCGACGTCGTGCCCTCGGGTTCGAACGAGATCATCAACAAAATCCTGCAGTACACCTTCGGCCCCAACGCCTATCAGCAGGGCACGGGAACGACCGACATTTCTTCCGGCACGGTTTTTTCGGCCGCCGGTCTTACGCAAGTGAACGAGGTCGACGGCAACGAGAACATCGCCTCCTATACCGACCTTGGCACGGCCCCCGGCATTACCGCGCCGGCGCAGTTCACGATCGACGCGGGCGGCGGACCGCAGACGATCACGATCAATTCCGGCGACACTGCGGCGACGCTGGTCAACAACATCAACGCGGCGCTGGGATCGAATGTCGCTTCTTTAAGCAGCGGCGGCCAGTTGGTGCTGCGCGCGGGCGCCGACATCACGATCGGCGACGTGTCGCTGGGCGCGCAGGGCATCGCGTCATTGGGCTTGAGCTTCGGCACCACGGTGGCGCAGGATCCGTCCTTTTCGGTCCAGGTAGGCGGCCAGTCGGCCGTGACGATCTCCATCGCCTCGACCGACACGTCGACCGACCTGCTGGCAAAACTCAACGCGGTCCCGGGGCTTTCCGCCACGCTGAACGGCAGCGGCGGGCTTGTCCTCACGCCGACCGAAGGCGGCGGCCTCGCGCTGCAGAATCTCACGGGCACCCCGTTAAATGCGCTGGGCCTTACCGTTGGCAACGTCGCCAATACGGCATTCCGCCAGAACAATCTCGGCCCCGGCGCCAACCTGTCGACGGGGCTTCCCGGCACGGGATCGATCACTGACTTCGCCACCAACGCGATGGCGAGCCAGGCGCAGGACGCCAGCATCGCCGGCGACGCCTCGACGCAGGAGACCAATTACCTGAACACGCTGACCCAGCAGAACTCGAACACGAGCGGCGTGAACCTCGACCAGGAACTCGCGAACCTGACGCGCGTCCAGTCAGCCTATAACGCCGCCGCGCACATGCTGTCGACGTCCGAGAAAATGCTGGACGACCTGATGAATGCCGTCTGACAAGGAGGCCCTTAAGCCATGACGACCATTTCGAACATTTCATTCCTGGCGCAGACCACGGCGCAGAACAATAGCCTGTCCAGCCTGAACAGCCAGATCGCGACGCTGGAGCAGCAGATTTCGTCGGGCCAGCAGAACCCGACGCTCGCCGGCTTCGGCGGCACCGTGGCGCAAAGCGTCCTGCAGACGCGCGTCGACGCCAGCAACCTCCAGTCCTATCTCGACAATATCACGACGGTCAACAACCGCATCGGCCAGATGAACCAGGCGCTGACCAGCGCGCAGTCGGCGGCGCAGACGGTCATCAATGGCATTTCATCCGCGATCCAGCAGAGCACGGCGAACGTGCCCGCCCTCATCGACCTCGCCAAGAGCACGCTGCCCTTCATCGAGAACCTGGCGAACCTGAACATCAACGGGCGTTACCTCTTTGCGGGCTCCGATACCTCGGCGCAGCCCGTGACCGACGATGCCCAGCTCAACGCCAACATGCAGAGCGAAGTGACGAACTGGCTTAACGGCACCATCACGACGGCGCAGTTCCAGTCCGATGTCGCGGGCTTTTCGTCGACGCAGCTGGGTCTCAACCCGGCCCTGTCGACCTCGGGCGCCGTGAACGCCCAGATCGACCAGAACACGAACATCGACTACACGGTGAAGGCCGACACGGGCGGGTTCCAGCAGGTTATCCAGGCGCTGGGGCTGCTCGCGAACCTGAAGGTTCCCAATTCCGGCACTGACGTGCCGACTACAGACGATCTCGACAAGATGCTGAGCCAGGTATCGCATCTCGCGCAGAGCGGCGTGGACCAGCTGGCGCAGTCGCAGGGGCAGCTCGGCAACACCTCCGCCCTTATCACCCACATCCAGGACGACCACCGCCAGGACCAGGCGACGCTGAACAGCTATCTCAGCACGACCGAAAACACCGACACGACCAAGGCGGTCACCCAACTGCAGGCATTGCAGACGCAGCTGGAGGCCTCCTATAACGTCACCAGCACGCTAAGCAAGCTGTCGCTGGTGAACTTCCTTTAAAAAAAATTCCCCTTTAAGCCTTTGAAAGAAAGGGCTTAAATGGCCATTGCCTATTTTCCATATATACTTTATAATATATGGAACGTTTAGGACGTAATGCGTATCGGGGGAATGATAAAAATGAAACCTTTCAAGGTGAAATTGCTGGCGACCGCTGCGGCGGGTCTCGTGCTGGCTTTCGGTGACGCGGCGTCGGCGCAGGCAAAGAAAACGCCGGCGACGCCTGACCTTGCCACGATCACATCGGTCTATCAGACAAAAGATTCCAAGGCGCTCGGGGCGCTGGAAGCGCGGATGAACAAGGAACGCCCTGCCCGCGCACCGCGCATCGTCTATGTCGATCCCGACATCATGGCGACGTGGCTGCAGCTGAAAGGCAGCATGGACGCCTTCCCCGGCATGACGAAGGAATACCTCCAGTCGAAAGGCGTGACGAGCTACAACGACCAGCAGATCCTGGCTGTCGCCACGCTGTCCGCCGCGGGAGGCACGGGCTCCTTCGCGCCGCTGGCCGCGCCGGGTGCGGACCTGAGCCAGGCGGACTGCGTGGTTCTGCCGTTGAGCCCCAACATGCCGGCCGAGAGCTTCATGCGCCGGGCTTTCACCTTGAGCAATCCCCGCACCGGAAAGACGGAGGATGAGGCGGAAGGCCTGATGCTGCAAATCCCCATCACCCGCGCGCAGATGGAAGAGATTATCGACGCGCGCGAGGCTTGGTCATGTTTTGGCCCCTCTTATGCCGCAGCCGTCGCGCAGACGAAGGATTTCGACCGCGTCATGGCGCTGCACCGGCTCGCAGTGTTCCAGGACGTGGGCGGCCTGATGCAGGCCGTCAGGGATGGGGCGGATACCAAGCTGATCTCCGCCTTCGCGGATTTCCGCGCGACCGCCGCCGCCGCGACGGCGCAGGCGCGTGCCGGTGTGTTTGCGCCGGAAGATGTTCCTTTCTACGGATCGGTCATCGATGAAACTGCGCCCGCGCTGAGCGAGCTCAAGGCCCGCATCGACGCCATGGGGGTCGAGAAGTTCCGCGCCCTGTCGGGCGAGGAGATGGTGAAAATGGCCGGCGAGATCACCGACAAGGCCTCCCTGACCCCCGCCCAGGCCACGCATATCATGGGCTTTGCGATGCTGGGCCAGGGATATTTCCGCTCGCTGGAAGTGGCGCATGCCGATCCCGCGGCCATCCAGTCGGCCCGGGACATCATCCTCGAAATGATGACGCGCGAGGATGCGGCGGTGGAACGCTCCATCCGTCCGATGACAGCGGAGGAAATGCGGCAGTCGCTGGTCCCCGCTGTGACGCCGCGCCAGCTGTATGATTATCTCCAGCAGAATATTTTCGCCGACAAGGACGTCCAGAAAGATCCCGGCGATCCGGCGGCACGCCTGCGCGTCCATGCGGAGATGATCGATCATACCCGTGCGCTGATGGACCAGCATCCGGAAGCAAAGGGCATCATCATCCAGATGCTCAACGGCATCTTCCTGAGCAGCCCGATGATGGAGAAAGCGCCGCCGCCCGCGCCGCCGCAGGGCCCCGGCCGCTCGAATATGGCGTGACCATGGGCATGCCGCGCAAATTGCTGCTGGCGACGACTGCGAGCCTCGCGATACTCTTCGGCGGCTGCTCCGCGCGCAATTCGATGGCCGCCGAAAGACCGCCCGAGAGCCAGCCCACGGTCGCGACCGTGCTGCAGGACTACAATACGGCGGCAAGCCAGTCGCTGAATTCCATGGCCGCGGACTTCAACAAGGAGCGGCCGAAGGGCGTGGGCCCGATCGTCTATGTCGATTACGACCAGGTGGTAACCTGGGCGAAATTGCGGAAGGACGCGCCGGATATCGAAGGCGCGATCGGCGATTACCTGAAAGCGAAAACCGGAAAGGCCTTCGACACGGGCACGATCGAAATGGTCTTCACCGCCATGAACGGCCAGCAGCCCACGTCGCTGAACGGCCATCTGCTGACGCCGGGCCCAGGCGCGCAAACCGCCTGCGTCGTCGTCCCCGAATATCCGGGATCCACTTTCGAGAGCTATTATGCCGCGGGCTTCCAGGTCGGCGACCAGTTGCTGCTGAAAGACAAAGTCGTGGTCCTGCGACTGACGCAGCAGGAATTCCATGCTTTCAATGCGTCCCATGAAACCTGGCATTGCTTCGATTACCGTTACCGTGCCGACAGGGGCGACGGGCTGATCGGCGCGGCGAAAGACAACCATGCGGAGATGTTCGCGGACATCGGCGGCGCGATGGAAGCCGTCCGGCACGGCGCGGACCTGTCGTTCATCGACAAGATCGCGGCGGAGCGCGCGGCCTGGGTGTTCCTGACCGGCCCTGCGCGCGCCCGGACTGCCGCAGATGACGAAGGCCATTTTTTCAGCATCGTTTACAATACCCAGCCCGGTCTTTACGCGCTGAAGGAGAAAATCCAGGAGATGGGCATCGATAATTTCCGCAAGCTCGACCGCGACCAGATGCGCGACCTGGACTATGAGATCGTCGAGGCCCATGGGTTGAAGTTCACCGAGGCCGCCGGCCTCTGGTCTTATTACGCGACGGGCAAGGCGCCTGCCGGCTTCCAGGGCGAAGTGGCGCAGCTGGCGGAAATCGCGGCGCAGACCGTGCGCCCGGCGACGCCCGCGGAGATCGCGGCCGGCAAGGACGCGGCGCGCGAAAATCCCGCGGCGCAGGCCGACATGACGGCCGCCCTCGAAAAGCGGGCGGGAGAACTGGGCGACCCCAGCAGCCTGGCCAACCAGCTGAAGGCCCGCCAGGAAATGACCGACGCCTTGCGCAGCCAATTGTCGAAGGGCCCCGCCGCCGCGCAGCAGGCGCAGGCGAAGCTGAACATCCTGTTCCTCTCGAACCCCCGGCTGCCGCCGAAGGGATGAACCTTATTTCGGATTGACGTTGAAGATCTTCGGCCGCTTGTTCTTCTGGTTGCCGTTGGCGGGCTCTTTGGGCGCGCCGGGCTTCTTTTCCTGGGGCGCCGTGATCATCAGGTAATTGCGGTCGTTCCAGGCGCTGCCCTGCAGCGTCTTGAAGCCGACGAATGTCGGCCTGCCCTTGCTTTCCGGATTGACGGACCAGCAGCCATCCTTTGTGACGCGGATGACGTCGCCGTTGTCCGCTTCGAGGGTCTTGACACCCAGCTTGTCCATCGCTTCGGCGTTGGCGCGGCGCAGGTGCTCGTCGCCGTGGATGGGCATGAGCATTTTGGGTTTCGTCATCCTCGCGAATTCGATGAGTTCGGGCAGGCGCGCATGGGCCTGGCTGTAAAGCTCGGCGTCCTGGCGGGTGAGGACCGTAAAGCCCTTGGCCCGCAGCACGTGCAGCATTCTCTCGCGCGAGCTTTCCTGGCCCGGGATCGAGGGCGCGCAGAACACGATGATGTCGGTCTTCTTGTCGAGCTTGAGCGCGGGATGCGTGCCGTCGGCGGCGCGCGGCAGCGTCGACCCCGGCGAGCCGGCGGCGCCGGTCACGATGACGACGGATTTTCCCGGTTTCTTGGCGGCGAGGTCGCGCGCGGATTTCTGCGTGCCGAGGCTTTTCACCTCCAGCTCCTTGCCGACATGGTCGGACAGGGCCATGCCGGTTTCGCGCAGGGCCGAAAGCGATTGTTCGTGCGACCAGCCGGAGATCCACAGCGTGCGGTCGTATTCGGATGCGACTTTCGCGATGGAGGCGACGTTTTCCTCGAAGCCGCTCATGACGGCGATGACGAACCGCTTGTTGGGATTTTTGTCCATGAGATCCCGCAGCGTCTCGCGCACGTCTTCCTCGGTCGTGGGGACGATGTCGCGGTCCGCGCCCGTCGAATCCAGCAGCAGAAGATCGACGCCCTTGCCGGCCAGCTTCTTGTATTGTTCCTCGCTGAAAGAAGGGCCCCAGACGACGGTCGTGTCGAGCTTGAAATCGCCGGGGTTGACGATATTGCCTTCGGGCGTCTCGATGAAAAAGCCCACCGCCTGGGGCGTCGAATGCGACACCCAGAAGGCGGAGACTTTCACCGCGCCCTCCTGGACCGGCTTGCCGGGCGCGATCGAGATGATCTCGGGCCATTCCTCGGGCGGGATGTTGGCGTTGGAGAATTCCTGCTCGAGGCGCTTGGCCGTATAGGGCGTCGCGTAGACTTTCGGCAGCTCGTAGCCCATCAGCGCGAGGAAGGGCAGCGCGCCCAGATGGTCGACATGGTTATGGGTGAGGAAGACCGCGTCGATCTGTTCCTTCGGCGCCTCCGCCGCGTCGCGTTTTTTCAGGAAGCGGCTGTAATCGGCGATGATGTTGTCGCAGTCGGCAAGCTCGGGATACTCCGGGAAGCGGCGGTCGCCCAGGAGGACGCCCGCGTCGAACAGCAGGCGCTTCGTCTGCTTTTCGCCCATCGGATCGGTTTCTTCATAGACGCAGAGCCCGGAATTGGCGCCGATACGGTGCTTGTTGTTGCCGCCAAGCAAATGCCAGTGCAGAGTCCTTCCGGTGTCGTCTTTTTTTTCAGGCGGCTGTTCGGAAGGAGGAGCCATGATTTATCCGCCGTCCTCGTCTGCAAGCCGCATCCAGGTCCAGAGAATGGACTCGAGATGCGCTTTCCGCGGCGGCTCGGGCGGCCCCGCAAAGCCTGGCAGCGTCGTGACCAGGCCTTTGAGCTCGTCAAGCGTCAGCGCGATCCGATCCGTGTCCGGATAGGTCTGGATGAGCGCCCGTGCGATACTGTCCCTGTCCGACCAGGAAAGCTGCATGGAGGATTTTTCCTAAATGTTTTAAAGCGATTCGACTGTAGCAGGGAAAATGCGCCCTATCAATACGGCAACCGAACAGTCGTTCAAAAAATGCTTTGAATACAGAGGGATGGGAAATTCATCCCCATGACATAACAAAGGAAAATACGGGTGAGGATCAGTGAAGCGGCTGGCCTTCGAGACCGCGCGGCGGCTTGTTGTGGTCGAGCTCCTCGGCATAGACCGAGGCCTCCATGAACACCATCTCTTCCATGCGCTTATAGATGTCGTTCATCTGCTGCATCTTCAAAGCGTTGATGGCGCCCTGCTCGCGCACGACTTCCTCGGGCGCGTTGACCATGCGCACGATGTATTCAGGGTTCAGGAAACGGTCGCGCGTGAGCGACTCCATCAGCTCGCGATAGCTGGCGCCGTGGGGCATGGTGCCGGAGTCGGCGACGGCATTGGCGGGCAGGCCGGCGGCGAGGCGCAGCGAAGAGGTGTCGACCTCGGTGCCCGTCGAGCGCTCGGAGATCATCTGCGCGACGACGTTGTAAATGGCGTTATAGCGCGCGTCCATCGAGCGGCGCTCCAGCAATTCTCCCTGACCTGAAGGCGAGTCGACGGCCGAGGCCGGCACCGGGTCGGGTGTCTTGGGCGAGATCAGGTAGCGCTGCACGGCTTCGATTCTTCGGCGAACGTCCGGCTTCGAGGTATCCAGCGTCTGGGTATCGCCCCACAGCAGGCCGCCCAGGTCCACGTTCTGCCCGGGGAGCGTGCCCGCCGTCGTGCAGCCCTGGTCGCCGCGCGCGGGGTCGCACCAGTACTGGGTGTATTCCTGCCATTCGGACAGCTGGTCCGCGGCCTTGCCCGCCGCCGCGGGCGTGCCCGCGTAGTTGGCGCGGTGCAGTTCGTCCTCTTTCTCGTAGCCGCCGGTCATGGCGCGGGCCATGCGCGCAGCCTTTTCAGGGCCGCAGCCCTTGCCGCCGGAACCCAGCGAATTACAGTCCGTGTTCGCGCGCATCAGCGAGTCCACCTGGCAGACCATCTCGTTGGGCTGGTAGCGCCGGAAGGCGTCCACCTGCTCCTTCTGCTTGAGGTTGAGGTTCTCGTTCATCGTCTCGGCGTCGCCGAGGCTGCCCATCGTGCGGGCATTGTCCACGCGCACGGCGGCCAGCTGGCGCGTCATGTCCATCATGGCGGGCAGCCACTTGTTCTGCCACAGGGACGACAGCCCGTCGCGGATGTTGGTGTCGAATTCCCACAGGCGCTTTTCCATCTCGTAGGTCGCTTCCTGCGTCAGCTTCTCGTCGATGAGGCTTTCTTCCTGCGTGATGTAGTTGGTGAGCTCGTTGGTGATCCACTGCGCAAGGTCGATCATGTTGGATTCCGCGGAAGCCGGGTCTTCGCAGGCCTGCGCCTTCTCGGGGCACACGCCGCAGAACATCATGAGCGCCGCCGCCGAGCACAAGAGCCTGCCCGCCTTCTTTGCCGTACCATCCATAACCAGTTTTTTCAGCATGGCGTCACACTTACCTTGTCGGCGTTTCTTCCTGGCGCGTATAGCGCACGCTGCCGTGATTCTTCTCGAGCATGTCGGCGGTCTCGATCGCATAGGTATTCGCGATCTTCTCGGTCTTCTCGATGATCTTGTACAGCATCAGCAGGTTGTAAGCCTGGAGATAAACCTCTTTCTGCGAGACCGAGCCCGGCGAGTCGCCCAGGTCAACCCAGTAGTTCGGATCCCAGAGCTGCTCGACCACGGACTGGCGGATTTCGCGCTCGCTCGCGTATTGCGAGGCGTCGGTCACGCCCAGCTTGGTGCGCAATTGCTGCACTTCGGGGGTCGGCTTGGAGCCCGGCATGCGCTCGCCGACCAGGGAGGTGACGAGGGAGCTGACGGCGTCCATCTGCGCGAGGTACTGGCGGTCGGTCACGCGCTGTTCCTTGCCCGCGGCGGTTTCCAGCACGCCCGGCTGGAACGGGTCGGGCACGTCGAAACCCGTGATGTTATAGGTCAGCGCCTCGATGGCGGCGCGCTCGTTCTTGTCGACGGAACCGGGGGCGCTGGGGCTATCCAGCGTTTCCTTGCCGAAAAGCGTCTTGCCCGGCAGCGTGTCGTAGTTCGCCAGCGGTCCCGCCGTGGCGCAGCCCGGATAGCCGCCGTTGGAGACGGCATCGCAGAAGGTCGACGAATAGGTGTTGAAGCGCGCCTTGTCGACCGGGCCCTCGCCGGCGGCCGCGGGCGTCGCGCTGTTGTTCGAGCCCTGGACGTCGTTGTCCTTCGCAATACCCTGCGATATGAAGGTGCCGTTACGCATGTTCGAATTCATGTAGCGCGCGGCGGTGTCGAAGCGGCAGCCCTGGTCGGTGGTCTGGTACTGCTTCTTGGCCGTATGCTCGGTTTCCTGCAGCAGGCGCTCGTTCTGCGTCTCGTCGGAGGAGTCGAAGAGGCTGTCGAGGTGGCGCGTGCCGTCCTGCGTGCTGCCCGACAGCTGGGCCGTCTCGTCCTTGAGCGCGAGCAGCCAGGCGTCCCAGAATTTTTCGAGGCGCGTCAGGATCGTGTCTTCCATCGTGTTGAGGTCGCCGAGAAGGAAATTCTGCGTATTCTCGATCGCGATCGCGTAAAGGTTCGGCAGGGTGCCGCAGACGGGCGGCGCCGTCGGGCACAGGGCCGACGACATGAAGGTGTTCGTGATCAGCGTCACCTGGGCGATAATCGCGCCCGACACGCCGGCCGCCATGGTGATAGGGTCTTCGCACTGGGCATTCGCGTTTTTTTGCGAGGCGACGAACATCATGCCGACGAGGCCGGCCACGGTCATGAACGCGACCGCGGCCTTGCCGATGCCGTTCAGTCCGCCGCCTCCGTTCCCGAATAACTTCCTCATGACCATATTCCCTTATCGCACCGGCTGCACTTCGTGGGTATCCGGCCTGACGATCTTTTCAGCCAGCAGCGCATCCTGGACGGCCAGCGTCAGCGCCTCGCGTTCCAGCAGTTCGTAATAGTCCCGCAGCTGCATCAGATAGAAGCTCTGGATAGTCAGCTTCTCCATCTCGATTTCGCCTTCATCCGAGATCAGGTTGTTCGCGTATTTGCCGCTGTTGAAGCGGTCGACCGACACGGCGTGCACGATTTCGCGGTAGCTGGGGTTGTTCGACATCTCGCCCTGGCCGGTGGGCACGCCTGCGTCTTTTTCGATCTCCTGGATCCACTGGCCCAGCTTCGAGCCCGGCATGCGCCAGCCGGCGATCAGCTGCGGCACAGTGCGGATGGCGGCGTAGCGCGCGAGGTACGAGCGGCGGCTCAGCCATGCCTCATGGCCGGCGGGCGAGTTCATCTCGAGCGTCGGGATGGGGTCGCCCGTGGGGTCGCCCATCGTGTTGTCGACCACGGCCTTGGCGACCTTCGTCTCGTTCGGGCCGTCGGTCGGGTCGTCGACCTGCATCGTCAGCTTGTTGTAGAGGTTCTTGGTGACCTGCACGTCGGCATTGGCGTAGGAGTTGCCGTACTGGTCGTTCGGCGCGGCGCAGCCGGTGACGTTATGGCCGCCGTTGTCGTTCGGGTCGCAGAAGGTGCTTTCGAAAGTCTGGGCGTCCTGCTTGAGCTTGGCCGCGAAGCCCGTCGCGGCGGCGCGCGTCGTGCCCGAGGTGCCGGTCTGGTGCAGGCGGTTCTGGCCGTCGCTGGCGTCATCGTCCTGCCAGGCCTGGCGCATCGCGCGGTTATAGTTCTGCTGGCGGCCGAAGCCGCCGGCGGCGGTCGCCGCGACGCAGCCGTTTTCCGACACGCGCGTGGCCTGGTGGTTCTTGTTGTCGGTGTTCATGTCCTCGAGGTTGGTTTCATCTTCCTGGAAGGCGTCCATGCCGCTCTGGAAATCCTCGGCCTGCTGCGAGTTCGAGGTGTTCCACTGGCGCGTCATCGCCTGCATGGCGGGGCGCAGGTTGTACCACCACATCGTGTCCCACCAGTCCATCATGTCGAGTTCGATGTCGTTCAGCCGCAACAGCAGCGATTGCATCATCGAATCGATCTCGCCGCCGATGAAGCCGTCGTCCCCGCCGCCGGTCTGCGTCAGGCCGCCGCCGGTCATCGTCGCCATCCACGGCGGCAGCCTGACCGTCAGGTTCTGAAGCAGCGTGTCGATCGTCGTTTCGTCGGTTGTCTTCACGAAGGTGGAGGTGCTGATCGGGTCGCAAAGGTCGACGCAGACGCCGAAGCCCACGGCCATGATGCAAACGCCGGGCGCCACCACGATGCCCACGGGCGGCGGCAGGATCGCCTGCGCGTTGCACTGGTTGCCGCGCAGTGAAACCATGGAGGTGTAGCCGATCAGGAACGCGGCGAAGACGAGCGCGAGCATTGCCTTGCGGCCCGGGCGGAACTTCCGGGACGCTTTCTTCTCAGGCGGATTTTTCAACGGCTCTGTCATCGTACGGGCGCAAACTCTGCTTGTGGACGGTGCGGCTTGTCGGCCTTGACTTCCCCGCTGGCCTGCGCGGCGAGGACGAGGCCGTAGCGGTCGAGGAGGTCGAGCTCATCCGAGAGAAGCATCGCCTGGAAGGCCTGCTGCGTGACCATCTCGCGCTGGTTGTTCTCGGGCTCGTCGATCTGCTCGATGGAATACTGGCCGGTGCGGAAGCGCTCGCTCATCATCACTTCCATGATCTCGTTATGCGACGGGTTGGCGGAGAAGTAGCTGGGGTCGACGCCGGACGCCGTGCGCATGTCCTGCAGGAAGTTGGGCGAACCGGTCGTGCCCACGGAACCGGGCGCGCGGCGCGACACGATGTAATAGAGCGCGTCGTAAATCGCCTGGCGCTTGGCCTTGTAGGCCTGGCCCTGCAGGATGGCTTCCTGGCCCATCGTGCTGTTGACCGCGCTGGGGGGAACCGGGTCTTCGATCGTGGGCTCGGAGATGTTCTGCAGGATGTCGTCGATCGCCTGCTGCGTGGCCGGCGTCTTCAGGTCGATCGTGTCCTTGGCGAAAATCTCGTCAGTGACGGAGATGTCGCGGTCGACCTGGGCGGCGTTCGCGGTGCAGCCCGAGTAGCCGGCGTTCGCGTCCTTGTTGCAGTAATTGGTGGTGTAGTTCTTCCAGCGCGCCTGCTGATCGGCGCCCTGGCTGTTGTTCGTGGGGGCGCCGCTGGCCGCCGAGGTGTCGTTCGACGTGCGGGTCGCGCGTTCGCCGGAAGCGGCGGTTTCATAGGCGCGGCGGAACACCGCCGTGCGCGTCATGCCGCCGCTGATCGTGCCTGCGACGCAGACCTGCTGCGACGGGCGCTGTTCTCGATGGCTGTCGATGTCGCGACGCGTATATTCGTTGTCGACGCGGCTGGCGTCGGAGGCGTCGGCGTAACCGCCCTCGTTTTCATCCTTGAAAGAGTCGAAGGTGTTCAGCTGACGGGTCTGGGCCTGCATGGCGGGGCGCAGGTTGTACCACCAGAAGGTATCGATCCAGCCGACGATGTTGTTGGTGACTTCATATATTTTGTCGTCGATTGCGTCCTGGAAGCCCTGCAGGGCGAGGTCCATGTGCAGCGAGAGTTCCGCCACGGTGATCGCGATATCGGGGAAGAGCACGAGGCCGTTGATCTGCGTGTTCATGACGCAGGCAAGACCGCAAACCGCGCCGATGCAAGGATCGCCGCAAACCGCGCATTGCGCTTCGGAACGGCATGAGGTCATGACGTTCACGCTGACGAAACCCGTGAAGACGAAACACAGGAAGGCGACAGCGATAAGAGCAGATTTCAGACGTCCTGACTTGAACATGACCAAAGAAACCCCAACGACAGACAGCCAACCACGTCCTAATGACAGGCGGAACTGCTGCTTCGACCATATTCCTTTATTGTATCACATTTAGTTAAAATGTGACAAAATTCGAAAATGATAAGGAAAATCAACCGCTAATGGAAATTACGGCGTCAGGTCGTAAGATTTAATAACCAAGACTCTGGGACCGTTGCCACCTTGGTGGAGCTGGCCGTAAGGCTGCGGCCGCACCGAGGCGAATTTGTCCAGCAGGTTGCCCACCGCTTCGTCGTAAGAGCCGGAGATGCCGACATCTTCGCTGAGGCGATAGTCATAATCAATCGACCAGTAGAGATCGACACCCGCCTTGTCCGACCAGGCTTTCAGGACATCGCGCAGCGTGGCGCCCTTCGCGCCCTGCCAGGTGCCGGAAGGCGCGACCGCCGTCATGGCGGCGGCGGGCTGGGCCGTTGCCACCGGAGCGTCGCTCATGACCGGGGGGGATGCGGCGGGAGTCGGCGCGACAGGCATATCGGCTGATGCGACTTTTTCAGACTGCGGCGTGGGGGCGGCGGGCGCCGCGGCGGTCGCCGCAGCCGGAGCCGGAGCCGGGGCCGACGATGCAGCCGCCGTATCGGTCGTGCTCTTGTGATGCACGAAACCCAGGCGCTCGAGCAGCGACTTGGGCTTGTCGCGATGGATGGTGACCGTTTCTTCCTTCTTCGGCGCGGACGCGGCGGAAGCCGTTTGCGCGGCATTCGCATCGGCGGCGGGCGCGACCGGCGCTGCGACAGGCGCGTTCGACGCGCTCTCGCCGGGCGGCGGGGAAACGATGTTCAGCGGCGCGGAGGAGTTGGCGGGCGCGGCGGCAGCCGAATCCGACGGCATCGGCGTCATCATGGAATCCGGCGCGGGCGCGGCGGCAGGCGCGGGAGCAGCCGAGGCTTCTTTCGATGCTGGCGCCTGAGACGGGCCGACGACGACGGTATTGTTCTGAAGCGTGTAGCCGAGACCATGGGAGCCCAGCATGTCGGAAAGCACGGATTGCCAGGGCTTGCCGCCTTCCCACGACACGGAAGTGCCGGCATCGACGCCGGAGGCGAAGGAATACTGATAGCCGGGCGGGACGATTTGCTGGAGCGCCATCACGAGCGGGACGTCCTTGGCGAAACCGGCGAGGGTATCACCGGCAGCGCCAGCCGGGGCCGGAGCGACGGGAGCGGCGACAGGCATTGCGGCAGGGGCTGCGGCTTGCGGCGCTGAAGCAGCGGCGGCAGCGCCTTCGGCGCCGACCGGCGCGAGATCACCCATGCTTCCCGTATCGGCGGGAGCGGGTGCGGCGGCTTGCGGCGCGGGCGCTTCAAGCGGCCCTTTCCATTCGAAACCCGCATGGGCGGCGGCGGAATAGGAGATGATTGCCGCGCCGGAGAGGATAAACGCGAGCCTGGAGAAGCGCTTGCTTGTCATGTTTTTTCCCTGCATTTACACGAGAATGTCTGAAGTTCGTTACAACAGTTATGCGATAAAATCCGGGGTGTTGCAAGGCCCCGGAAGTCAAAAAAACCTTGGGAAACCGCTATTTTAACTAGCGCGAACCCGTGTCCAGAAGCTTGCGCCGGCGGCTGAAAATCCACCCCGGACGCCGCGGACCGATGATCCAGACGCGCAACGCGCGCAGCGCGGCCGGAAACGACAGGCTTCTGCGTTCAAGCAAATAAAAAATGGTCATGACGATCGCCGCGAGGCCCAGTGTCCACAGGCGGGCATGCACGAGGACGAGCACCACGAAGAAACCGGCGCGGGCATCGAAGATGAAAAAGCGCACTGTTTTCTGGGTGTTACGCCAGTGCCACGACTTCGCGGTTTCGACGACTATCTGTGCCATGCCTTAATGCCCCCCGCCGCCCGCTTCTTCTTCCTCATCGTCCTTAACCTCCATGCCCATCGCCTTACGCGCGGCTTTGGAACCCTGCATGTAGACGAGGTAGTGGCGCTTTTCGATTTTACCAGCCTCGTAAGCGTCCTTCGCGGATGATTCCATGGTCTTTCCGGTCTTGGCAACCATTTGCATAAGCTCGTAAGGCCACTTGTCGTAGGTCATGTTCAGGAGTGTTTCACGGATTTCTTCGGTGAAAGCCATGTACTCCCGGAGCGCGACCCGTCCTCCTCCTATTTTAGGCACCAATGTTTGCGTAATTATTAACCGGATGGTTTCCATGAGCGAAAAAGCGCGTTCGTTGCGCTCGCCGGGCTCAAAGGTAGAGACCATGCGTCGGACCGTCGAGGCCACGCCGGTGGTGTGGACCGTGGAGTACACAAGGTGGCCCGTCTGGGCGGCCTCGATCGAGGCCGAGATGGTTTCGCGGTCGCGCGACTCGCCCACCAGAATGATTTCGGGCTTGCGGCGCAGAGCGTTACGCACCCCGGCGGCAAAGGTCGGGAGGTGGCGCGGGATCTCGGTCTGCGCGACCAGCGATCGCCGCGAAATAATCGTATCGTAGGTAAATTCGATCGGCGCCTCGTAGGTGAGGAGCTTGCCGCAGCCGTGCACGCTTTCGATGAGGCCGCGGATGCCCGCCGCGAGCAGCGTGGATTTACCCGAGCCGGTGGGGCCCGTGACAAGCACAATGCCCTGGCGCGGGCGCCAGTTCTTGGTGATCCCTTCCTCGATGCCGAGCTGCGTGAAGGTCGGCGGCGCGGAAGGCAGGGTACGCATCGTGATCTGCACGCCGTCGCGGCCGTCGGCCAGAATGGCGGTCATGTTCACGCGGAAGCGCACGCGCGTGAAGCGGTCGATCATGATTTCGTAGGACAAGTCGATGTCGGCGCCACCCGCGAGGATCGCGAGCGCTTCCGTGCCGTACAGGCGCGTGATCGCGGCGGTCATGTCGGCGGCATCGAGCGCGCGGTAGGTGGAGGGATAAAGGCTGCCGTAAATCTCGCACATCACGGGGCGGTTCGACTGCCAGGTGATATCGGACGAGTTTTTCTTCACGCACCAGAGCAAAAACGGGTCGATATGATGCTCGAGGAAACGGTCGGGTTCGCCCGGCCAGGTTTCCTTGAGATCATCGACGCCTTTTTTAAGTAGACTTACCGGTCTGCCGGCTTCCATAGGTCTGCCCCCGTCAGGAACTGTGAGGGTCCCGTAATCCGAAGCGCGCGGTCACCGACCCGCATTTCGTTTCTTCCGCCCGTCACGCCCCGGTCTTCCTGCAACGCATAGGGCTGCGAGATCTTGCCTTCGGCCAGCAGCATGCGGTAACGCACCATGCCGCTGTAATCCGCCACCATCTGGGCGATGTTCGCCTCGAAAATCTGTTCGCCCTGCTCATAGCCCGCCTGCCAGCCTTCCTTGACCCATTCGTTCCAGCTGGCTTGTTCTTTTTCGTTCTTGGGCCAAAGAATTTTCGGCGGCGGCGCGATGATCGTGTCATACCTCATTTCGAGATACTGGCGCCAGTCGCGCGGCGCGGTGACGATTTTCGCCTGCTTGTTGATCTGGAGAATCTGGTCGGCGACCGCGGCTTCGTTGCCGCCTTCCGTGATGGTGGTCGCGTCGAGAGACTCGCGCACGATCGGCGGCTCGATCAGGAGGCCCGAGGGCGCCTTGACGAGGAGCGCGCGGAAATTGAAAACCTTGTCGAGCGTGTTTTCGTAGCCCCGCAGCTCTTCGAGCACTTCGTACGAGCGCTTGGCGAGGCCGCCGCGCGCCCCATAGGACAGCGCCGCCTCGCGCTGGCTTTCGCGGCGCATGTCGGTGGCCATCTTCTTGCCGACGATGTCGTCGGAGATATTCTGGCCCTCGGTCTTGTTGATGTTCTGAAGATGCTCGAGCGCCGGCGGCGTCGGATCCGCGTCGAGCGGATTGGGCTTCGGCAGCTCCTGGGCGCGGCCGAACTGGTCGAGCGAGCGGTCCGCCTTCGCCTGGTCGGCGAGCTGGTTCGCCTTATAGGCCGCGCTGTCCGGGTCCTGCAGCGCCTTGTCGAGCTGGGCCTGCGTCATCGCGGGCGTCACCGGGGCGACGGGGGTCGCCGTCGCCGTCTGCTGCTGCGCCGCCTGCTGCTGCATCATGCGCGACAGCTGACGCGCGTAAGCCTGCGCGGCCGCGGGGGACATCTGCCCTCCGCCGCCCAAGGTCGGCGGCGGCGTATTGCCGCTCGTGGTGCCGAGCGGCATCGTCTGCGCGCGGGCGGAAGGCGCCCCGAACGCGAGAACGGCGCAGCACAGCAGGATCGCGGTCTTAGTCGCCGGAAACAGGCGCATAGTTCAACTCCACAATACGATGTTCGGGATCGACGACGACATCCGCGCGCTGACCGGCCTGGAGACCGACGTCGCGCAGCGTTTCGATGACGGATTTTTCACGCACGTTCAGGCTGATGACGACGGGCGCTGGCGGCATGTCGCCGTTGACCTGCATGTCATAGCCCGCGCGGTCGGCGAGACGGCGCATGATCGGCTCGATGGGGCCGACCCAGGTGACGGTGACGGTGCGGCGCAGTTCCTGCGGCGCATAGGGCACCTGCTGGATCGCGGCGTTAGGATTGCGCGCCTGTTCGACGGAGGCAAGGGTCTGCAGAGCCGCCGACGCTTTGTCGACCGCGTTCGCCAAACGCAGGCCGACGGGATCCGGTTCCGCAACGAGTTGCTGATCCACTTTCTGATGGACCGTGCAGGCGGAAAGAAGGAGCGAGAGGCCCGCGGCGCCGACAAGAGGAATTAGTTTTTTCATGATTGCTTTTTCCATCACTGCGCAAAACTTTTTAGAGGAGATATCGTCAGTAAACGATATTAACCAGTTTCGACCGCAAAGCAAACAGGCAACCGTCTGTTTTCGCCAGTTTTTTCAAATGAATCTAATCTGGAAAACTTTCCCGTCAATGGCGGGACGCGGAAGTCGCAAGCCGCGAGACTTGACCGCCAAAAAATTTGTTATCGGAAATTTTCGCCGGCAAATCGCCGCATCAGCCGGTCGGCGTACGGCGCGATCCGCGGTTCGTGGAACCCATAACGAGATCGGAGGGCTGGCGCACCAGCCTGTAGCGCTGCATCGCCGCAAGCACCTTGTTACGATATGAATCGCCGATGCCGCGCGTGCCGGAGTGATAGCCCGCGATGCCGCCCGCGAGACTGCCGGTTTCGTTCATCTTCTTGCGCAGGATCCAGGCGCCGACGCCGACGTTGACGCAAGCGTCGTCGCGCACCCAGCGCAGGGCCGTCTTTTCGGGAACGCGCCAGTAATTCGCGAGCTCCGGCACCCAGATCGTGTTGATCTGCATGGGGCCGAGGTCGTAGGTGCCGTTGGTGTTGGGCTGAGCCATGCCGACCTTGCCGGACTCGACGTTGAGCACGCCCAGGATGACGGTTGGCGGCACGGAATAGGTCTGGGCCGCAGTAAAAATGCAAAGCGCCAGCGCCTGAGCTGTGATCATATCGACCCTCCTTTTTTTTCTTCTTTAGACTTTTAGTCGTTCTTCATCAGGTCCGCCTGGACCACCATTATATTGTCGGGCTCGCCGACAATCGCCGTCACTTGTCCGTCAGTCAGCTTGCGGTAGATCGTGAAGGGCAGCGGTCCCGGAATTTCCGTCGCCTGCACCAGCTTCGTGTTCTCGTCGATCTCCTTCAGCGCGTCGCCGCGGATTTTTTCTTTCGCCAGCGCATCCTGTTTGCCGTCCATATAGTCCTGCCAGGCCTCGCCCGGCTTGTCGACCGAGAGGAGCGCGGCGCCGCCTTCGCGGTTCTCAGGTTTTTCGCCGAAGGGCACGATGCGCAACTGCAGCGTCCCTGCCTTTACCGAGGGCTGCAGCTTCTTCCAGAGTTCCTGGCAGTGCGGGCACCCCACGTTGATGAACATATACAGATAGGGCGCATCCTTGCTGCCGACACGCACCCAGTTCGCTTTTTCAACCCGCGCGTAAACGGCCTCGGCCTTCGATCCGTTCCCCTTCTCGGCGCCCGGCACCGCGCCCTGCGCGCCGTTCATGCGGGCGCGGAAAGCCGCGATCTGCTGCGCCGTCACCGGCTGGCCCTGCTGGTCGAAGAGGCCGCCCTTGATAAATCCGCCGTCGGCCGTCGTATAGATCGTCGTGAACTTGTTGTCCTTGTGGATCAGCAGCCACCCGTCGACGCCGTAAGCATGGCCGATAAATTCGATCCGCCCACCCTCGTCCAGAAACTTCTTGAACGCAGGGTTATCCGCCGGAGAGGATGCTTTCGCCGCGGGCGCTGAACCGCTGTCCGCCACGGCAACACCTGCCACGGCCAGCATCACCGCCAGCATCATCGTCACCACGAAACTCTTCAAGCTTTTGCCCTTTAACAACAGCTACCCTCTTTGCCGCCTGACAAGCGGCGTCCCCGGAACGATCAAAAACCCACGCACCTTAAACTAATCAATATTGGCCCGGCGGACAAGTTTTTGGACATTGCCGAGGTCTGCCCGACCGGGGGAGGATTTCCGAATGAAGATATCCTCCATTATAGCATCGTTGAGTTTAACGACATAATGCCGACCCGCCGCGAGTAAAGGGGAAATAATTAATTACCTTTATATACAATAGGTTAACTAGGCATTTTTGTCCAATGAATGCCCCATCGCCAGTCTTTTAGAGCCTGCCAATTGAGCATAATCAGGATAGGCCGCAAGGCACTTTGGACCCGCGCAAAAAATTGTCAGAGACGAAACTGCCGGCGCGGCGATGCCGGATCGTTTTCGTTCACGGCGGCGGGAGACTCGGGAGCGACAGCCGCCGCCGGCGCGGGTTCTTTCTTCTGCTGTGATGGAGCGCGGCCGCAACGGCGCAGCTCCTCTTCGTCACTGATAAGGTTCTCGATGTCCTCGTTCGCGGATTCCGCGATTTCGGCCGCGGTCTGGTTGTCGCTGTCGCGGATGTCGAGATCGGCGCCCCACCGCAGCAGCAGGCGGACGGCCTCGTTATATTCATTGGAGATCGCGATGTGCAGCGGCGTGTTGCCGTCCCGGTTGCGAACGTCGAGGCGCGCGCCGCGGTCGTGGAGCAGCGTCATGATTTCCGTGCGGTTGTCGGAGGTCGCGCGGGAAAAGGGCGTGCGGCCGTCACTATCCACCGTATCGAAATCCGCGCCCGCGTCGATCAGCAGCTTCACGACATCGTAATGGCCGTTGTCCGCGGCATGGGCGAGCGCCGTCCAGTTGTCGCCGTCGCGCGCGTTCAGGCCGCAATCCTTCGCGGCGAGCAACAGGCGCACGAGGTCGGTCGCGCCCTCCGCGGCGGCGGCCATGAGCGGCGTGCGCCGCGACTTTCCGATCGTGGAAGCATCCGCGCCCGCGTCGATCAGCAGCTTGACGAAATCATTGCGGCCTTTTTCAGCCGCGCGCAGCAAGGGCGTGGTGCCGTCCATGCGCAGGTTCACATCGGCCTTCTTTTCGACAAGCAGCCGAGCCGCATCGAAATTCCATGACCCGACGGCGGCGCCGAGCGGCGTCGTTCCCGACTGGTCGACGGCGTCGATGGCCGCGCCGTGCTCGAGCAGCAGGCGCATGCAGTCGACCGCGCCCGCGGCGGCCGCTTTATGAAGCGCGGTTTCGCCGCGCTGGTTGCGCCCTGCCACGGGAACGCCCCGCGCGAGCAAGTTGTCGGCGACGAAGGCCTGCCCCGCGGCGGCGGCGAGGCTTAACGCGTTGTCGCCCGCAGCGTCCGTCGTTTCGAGCTCGGCGCCCTCGTTGAGCAGCTTCACTGCGCCCATCCAGTCGCCGCTTTCGCAAGCCACCAGGAAGTCCCAGTTGCGCGTCTTCTGCGCGCGCGCCCGCGAATTGAATATGCTGAAAGCCATAGCTTACTCCTAAAGATTAAAACCGAGGCCGCCCTCTTTCTTGTGCGGCGGCTGCAGTGAAATGGGCTTGAGAACCTGGATGTCCTTCTGCGTGTCCTGCGCGGGTTTAGCCGCAGGCTTCTTCACGCGCTCCGGGGGCGGGCCGCGGTCTTTCGTCAGGGACTTGATGATCCTGTCGCGATTTTCGCGGTAGGATTGGAAATTCGTGTCGAGCCGGCGCGCGGCATCGAGCGCCACGGTATTGTTCGCGCTCTGCGCAAGCGGATCCGCCCCGTTTTTCATCAGGAATTCGACCGCCAATGCGTTGTACGCGCGGATCGCGCCGAACAGCGCCGTCTCGCCGTCGGCGTCCCGCGCCTCGATGTTCGCGCCGCCGTCGACAAGCGCCTGGGCGGCCGCCTCGTTGAAATGAGACGTCATCCAGTGCAGCACCGGCCTTTTGGGACCGCCGTCCCCGTCCTGGACGGGCACGTCGGGATCGCCCCCACGCTTGAGGCATCCGCGCACGATGTCGGGATCGCCCTTCTTCGCGCCCTCGATCATCATGCGGCCCAGCGCCTCTTTCTGCTCGCGCGTCAGGTCGGTCATAGGGTGAAGCCTTTGGGCGGGTTGCGCCGCGGCAGGACGATGGGCGGCGACACCGTGATGTCCGCGCTGGTCGTCACGTCGGACATCGATTTTTCGCGCGCCTGCGCATCCGCTTCGGCGAGCGCCGCCACCTGCTGGGGCGAGGCTGCGCGCTTGCGCACATGGTCGGGCAGCGCACTCAGCAGGATATCGGTTATTTTCTGGCGCTTGGCGGCGTCGCGCACGTCCGTGATGAGGTCGAAGGCCGTCTTGTTCGAACTGTCCTTGAGGAACAGGGACGGCCGGCGCGCCAGAAGATATTGCACCATGCTGGGGTTTTCGTTCCAGACCGCCATCATGAGCGGCGTCCGTCCCTGGCCGTTGCGGGCGTCGATGTCGGCGCCTTTTTTGAGGCATAGGTCGACGCGCTCGTAATTCACGTCGCTGACCGCCTGGAGGATCATGGCGTCAACGATCTTTGCCTGTTCTGGATCGATATCGTCCTGCGCCACCACGCCGTTTCTCCTACAGTTGAAACGAACCGCCGCTTTTCTTGCGGCGGTCGAATTCGATGGGCTTGAGGACCGCGATATCGTCGCGGGCCGCAGGCGTTTCCGCGGCGGGTGTTTCCGCGTCGGGAAGCGCGTTGAGCAACAGCCGGTTGATTTTTTTTCTCCGCGTGGAATCGCTGATTTCCGAGACGAGGTCGAAAGCGGTTTTTCCGTTCTCGTCCTTGACGAAGACATCCGCCTTGCGCTCGAGGAGGAAAGTTACGAGGTCCTCGCTGCCCCTCGTCACGGCAATCATGAGCGCCGTGCGTCCGTACCAGGTCGACCGCGTGTCGATGTTGGCCCCCTTGCGCAGGCAGAGGTCGGCCTTTTCGCGGTCCGCATCCCAGATGGCGGCGATAAGATTCTCGTCCACGATCTTCTGCTGGGATTCGGATATCGAATGGGGGTCCACGTTAAGCCGCCTTCCTCACAGGTTAAAGCCGCCGCCGGTCTTCTTGCGCGGCGCGAATTCGATGGGTTTGAGAGTCTGGATGTCGCGGGTCGTTTCGACCGCCTCCGCCGCCTTGGCCGGGACCGGCGCGGCGGGTTTGGCGGCCGCGGACGCCGACATCGCGGCCACCAGCTCGTCGATGATATTCTGACGGAAACTGCAGTCGTAAGACCTCAGCTTGCGCGCCTCGTCGAGGACGATCTGGCCGTCGTCGTTGGTGGCGAGCGGATCGGCGCCCTTGCGCAGGAAGTATTTGACGAGCGCAAGATTGCCGTTCTTGACCGACAGCATGAGCGGCGTATTGCCCTTGAAATTTTTGACGTCGACATTGACGCCCTGGGCAAAGAAGAAGTCAGAGACGTCGTAGGTGAAAGCTTCGTCGAACATCTTGTGATACAAGGGCGCGGTCCCGTTCGACGTATAGGTGCCGCTCATGCGCACGGTCTGGTTCGCGTTGACCTTGACGTGGACGTTCGCGCCCTTCGCGACATAGGCCTTGATGTGCGCGAGATCCTTGTTTCCCACCGCTTCGATAAGCAGGTTGTCCATGATCGCCTGCTGCTTGGCGTCCAGCGTCATAGCTCGAACCCGCCTTTCCGGTGCGGCGCGAGGCTGATGGGCTTGCTGACCTGGATGTCTTCCGAGGTGGCGACGCCGCGCGCGTTGGGCGCGGCCGCGTTGAAGTCGCCGCCCGCGGCGGGCAGCGCGTTCAGGAGCGCGTCGATGATCGCGTCGTGACCCGCGCCGCGATTATCGTCCTCGCGCGCCATGGCAAGGATGGTCCAGCCGTTCGAGGAGGCCGAAAGCGGATTGGCGCCGAGTTCGAGGAGCTGCTTGACGCAGGCGAGGTTCTGGTCGCGCACCGCGCGCGCGAGCGCGGTGTAACCGCCGCTATCCGGCTGATCGATGGGCATGCCGCTTTTGACGAGCGTTTCGAGCACTTCGGGTTTGTGATAGCGGTAGGCGAGATGCGCCAGCGGGACCGGGTTTTCGCTGCGCGCGCTGAAGTAACTCCCCATGTCCGCCGGTCCCAGCTGGGAGCCGCGGGAGATGCACAGCTTGACCCGGTCCAGGTTACGGCTGATGACCGCGTCATAAAGTACGGCGTTCAGGGAGGCCTGTTGTTTCGCGTCGAGGGCGGCCATAGCGGCTTTTGAAGAACCTCTTATTTTCCAAAGTTCGGCGTCGTTGTCATCATACGAATTGACCAAACTTATGTCAATAAAAGGAGTCTCCTGAAATCATGTTTGCGATCAAGTGATTACCATTCGCATGCCGTGCCGCAAAATAGTGCTTGTTATATTATGGCAATGATATTAACTTAGACCAGTTTTAAACCCTGCAGTGATTCAGCCCAAGGCCACAAAGCATGAGTGCGCATTTCGACCTGAAAAAAGCCTTCCGCCAGGCGGCAGCCGTGATCGCGCTGGGCATCGCGGGCGCGGGCCTTGGCGGCTATGGCTATCATTCCACCCATGGCACGCTGGACGCGCATCATTCGCCTGAATCCGTCAAGGCGGTCGCCGTGTACGAAGACCGCATCAAGGTCATCGCGGACAAGCAGCTGAGCCTCGCCCAAAGTTCAGACGAGGATGCGGGCTCGAAGCTCGAGCGCTGGAAGCGCGCCTTCATTTCCGATGTTATCCTGGACCGGACGATCAGCGAGGCCGATGTCGGAAAGCTGGCCGACCGGTTCAACAAGCTGGGCGCGGACGACGGCGTCGTCTTCCGTTTCCAGGACCAGAACCCCTTGAGCGTGCGCGAGCGCAATGAAGCCCTGAACGACGTGCTGCTGACGCGCGACCGCGTGGAAACGGCGGAGCGCACGCAGGATTGCATGCTGGCCTATGCCGCCAAAGACCATGAAGGCCTGCAGACCGCCGAAGAAGCGGGCGCGCTGATGGGCATGGCGCTGGCGGGCAGCTTCATGCTCGGCTTCGCGGCCGGACGCAAGCGCAAGCCCAACGGACCGCAAAACGCCTGATAATGCCGGGAATGCCGATGGCATCGGCATAAACGGCATTCCTCTCCCCCGAAATTTCTATTTTCCCCACCACCCCTCTTGTTCTGAAAACAAAACGGCCCATTTAAGACGCCGGAATTTCATGTTATATTCCGCACATCAAAGCAAGTGAAAGGCAGATCTTCCATGACGCAGGCTCAATCGCGCAAAGCCGTGCAGGCCGACCCGTTTGTGACTATCGAGATCATGGACCGCCTGCCCCCTGCCGATCTCAACGACCTCTGCGACGCGACCGACGCGGCCATCGAGGGCGGCGGCGGCTTCGGCTGGGTCAGCCTGCCCGCGCGCGAAGTGCTGGAGCGCTACTGGAAAGGCGTGCTCGTGGTGCCCGAGCGTCACCTGATGCTGGCGCGCATGGACGGCGTCGTCTGCGGCGCGGCCCAACTGGTCGAGCCCAGCCGCCACAATGAGGCGCAATCTTTCTCGGCGCAGGTGCTGGCAAGCTTCGTGGCGCCCTGGGCGCGCGGCCATGGCGCGGGCCGCAAGCTGATCGAAACCGCCGAAAAACTGGCGCTGGAGATGGGTTATAAGGTTCTCAACCTCGACGTCCGCGAAACGCAGGAGGCCGCCATCCGCCTCTATGAAGCCATGGGCTACCGCCGCTGGGGCACCAACCCCGCCTATGCTTTCGTGAATAACCGCATCATTGCCGGGCATTATTACACCAAAATCATCAGCCCTCTGTTTCAACCGTGAAAATCGCCGTTTCCGGTTTGTTGACAGCGACTCATATAATGTGAACATCATTGATTTAATTCACATAATTAGCGCGAGTCGCGAAACCACCATCTGATTCTCCCCTCGAAATTCCGCCCAATTTCTATAATTATCCTGTAAATTCAGGGTATTATTTCCATAATTCTAGATTTTTGTAATAAAGTTTCTATATTTCATTGTTTTTTAGAATTTTACGCCGAGAGAATTACACTTTCTGTAATTTTACCTTGCTAAAAAATTTTCACAGCCGTACCTTACGGAAACGATAAAAAATCATAATAAACACCAAAACCCTGCTAGGAGGCCACACAGTCATGGCAAATGAAGAAGAAAGCGGTTTTCACGGCACACGATATCTCGTCGACGCGGAGAATACGCGCCAGTACGCGATCGTCTATAACAACGGCCGCCCGCAGAAGCCTATCCACGTTTTCGCAGTGAATTCGAAGGAAGGCAGCTTCAAGCCGAATGAAACCGTTTTCGCGCTCGACGACGAAGCCGAACTGACCATGTCGGCCGGCAAGGCGAAAATCTCGACCGTCGCGTTCCAGATCAAGATCGGCGCCAACGGCGAGCCCAAAGGCCTTAAGCAGCAGGGCATCGAATATGATGTGAACTTCCGCGCCAACGCCGGCAAGTTCGAAGTCATGTACACGCTGACCGCTGAATCGAAGAAAATCCTCGCCGAGAACGATTTCGCGGCGAATTTCCCCGCCAGCTTCACGAACAGCGACATCGCGCTTAGCGACCGCGGCATCCAGCGCACGGCGAACGGCTATGCCATCGAGCCCTCGATGCTGCGCAACCTGTCGTTCCCCCCGCACCACGACGGCGGCGCGCTGATCGCGCGCGCGAACATCGAGGCGCTGGAATCGACCCCGACGGTCATGCCGCGCGCCGAAGACACGCCGGACACCGTGCCTTCGAACCCGTCGAAGCCGACCACCACCTTCAACAACACGAGCAACCCCTCGCTCGCGCCCAAGCCGCCCGAGCGGCCGAAGGTGCCCGATGCCGCGATCGAAGCCGTCATCCGCCAGTATTGCGATGACCTGTCGGCCAAGGCCGCCGACCACAAGCTCGACCCCGTGGTGGGCCGCGACCAGGAAACCATCGACACGATCAAGATCCTGTCGCGCCGCAAGCAGGCTTCCGTCTGCTTCACGGGCGATGCGGGCGTCGGCAAAACCGCGATGTTCGCGGGCGTCGCGCAGTATATCGCCGACGATAAGGACGTTCCGGACTCGTTGCGCGGCGCGCGCGTCCTGTCGCTCGACCTGCAGGCCATGAACGCCGGCGCGAAATTCCGCGGCCAGTTCGAAGAGAAGCTGAAACCTCTCATCGACGGCCTGAAGGAGCGCGAAGGCTGGCTCAAAGGTCGTAAGATCATCCTCGCCATCGACGAGATCCACTCCCAGCTCACCTCCGGCAAGGCCGAAGGCGGCACGGACGCCGGCAACATGATGAAGCCGTTCCTGACCGCGAAAGGCATCTCGGTGATGGGCACCACCACCGGCGAGGAATACAAGAAGCACATCGAGAAGGATAACGCTCTCGCCAGCCGCTTCGAGCAGAAGAACCTCGACAGCCCGGATCCGGCGTCGACCAAGATCATCCTCAAGAAACTGTGGCCCCTGATCAAGGAACACCACGGCCTCGCGGAAGACCTGGCGGACGATGATTTCGACTATATCATCACGATGACGAACCGTTATGCGCCCAACGAAGCACAGCCCCGCAAAGGCGAAAAGTGCCTCGACATGGCGGCGGCCTCGGCCAAGTTCCGCCACTCGAACGTGATCGAGAAGCAGGACATGGTGACGGCGGTCGCGCAGATGTCGAAGCTGTCGCCGGAGTTCCTGAACCAGTCGGACCACGAGCGCTTCCTCAAGATGCGCGAAGAGCTGCCGAACGAAGTTCTGGGCCAGCCTGGCCTCGGACGCATTGTCGACGGCCTGATCGGCTCCCGCTCGGGCCTGAACGATCCGAACCAGCCCTGGGCTGCGTTCGTGATGCAGGGTCCCACCGGCACGGGTAAGACGGAAACCGCGAAAGCGCTCTCCCGCTACCTGTTCGGCTCGGAAGACGCGCTCATCCAGCTCAACATGGCTGAGTACAGCGAGAAGCACACGGTCTCGCGCCTGATCGGCGCGCCCCCGGGCTACGTCGGCTTTGATACGGCCGAACCCGCCCTGACCGAGCGCATCCGCCAGCGTCCCTACTCGATCCTCCTGCTCGACGAAGTCGAAAAGGCGCATCCGGACGTGTTCAACATCCTGCTCGGCGTGCTCAACGACGGCAAGATGACGGACAACCAGGGCAAGAAGGTCCTCTTCAACAACGTCATCGTCATGATGACGTCGAACCTGGGCGCGAAAGAAGCCATGGCGGCCCTCAAAGGCGGCTCGAACGGCTCCTTCGACGATACGGCGAGCGCAAACGCGTCCCCGGAGCGTCAGGCCGAGATCCTCGCGAAGAAATACGCGGAAGCGCGGGACAAATTCTTCCGTCCCGAGATGATCAACCGCATCGAGGAACTGGGCGGCTTCGTGACCTTCGTCCCGCTGGGCGAAGTCGTGATCCGCAAGCTCGTCGACCGCGAGCTGGACAAAGTCAACAAGCGCATCAACGACAAGACGGCAGTCGGCCTCAAGGGCGTCACGCTCGAGGTTGCCGACGACGTCAAGAACGAGATCGCGAAGAACGGCTACCGCCCCGACATGGGCGCCCGCCCGCTGCGCAAGGAGGTTCGCGAGAAGATCCAGAACCCGCTGGGCGGCTGGCTCATGGCGCACAAGGCGGAAGTGGTCCAGTTCGTCGCCGAGCACGGCGCCGCCAGGATCGTCATCGACAAGATCGGCGCGCTGTTCGAGCCCAAGCTCGTGGCAACGGCTCCCGCGCAGGAGGTGTCGAACGACAACACCGCCGCAACGCCTGCGGCAGCTGCCAAGCCGAAAAAGATCGCACCTTAACTATAGGTGTTTTGGTGAGACTGATGGGGCCCCGAAAGGGGCCCCTTCTTTATGCGGGTTTTACGCGGGAAATTAATTCGGGTCAGAAATGGGGCGTGCGCATGGCCGACATGGGCTTGGCTGGCGGCACAACCGGGCAGCCAGGAGAGGGAACGGCGGCCGTGTCCTTCACCATCTGGTCCATGACCTGCCAGGTCGTCTGGAAATGGCCGCTCCAGTTCGCCCTGTCGATGCGGCGGCTGAGCTCGGCCATGTCGAGGTTGATATAGGGGTTCTTGTTGTGGATCGCGTCGGTTTCCATGACAGTGGCTTCGGGGCTCGTCGCGCCGAATTGCTGGCGGTAGCGGGCGAGATCGGCCGCCTCGTAAGCCCATTGCAGCTTGCGGTCTTCGCCCTTGAAGAAATCGGCATAATCGGGAACATGCGCGCCCTTCGTGTAGCTGGGCAGGTCGCCGATGGCGCCCGCCAGGTCGATTTTGTCCTGGCCGAAACCGTCATGAATGACCGGGCCGCGGTCCTTGTACCTGCCGCCCGCGATGTCCGCGATATATGAATTGAGTTCGGAGGTCATGTAAAAGCGGCGCCAGTCAGCGCTGTCGAACACGCGCTCGAACAGGGCGTGGGCGGCGGCGTGCAGCGCGTCGTTCTGCGTGGCGCCCCCGGCGATATTGTCTTTATAGGTGCGCTCGAAAAGCCGGTAATTGTCGGGATTGGTATAGGCCGAGCTGGCGTTATGCGTCTTGAGGTATTCCCAGTAGCGGTCGTCGCCCTGAAGCTTTTTTTCGTAGGCGACGGAGAATTCCATTGCGATGGGTGCCGCCTCGACGACGAGGTTGCGCCGTACGCGCGACTGGATGTCCCAGTCGAAATAATACGACATCAGCCCATGCTTGGTCTGCGCGGCATGGGTAAGTTCATGCGCGATGTAAGGCACCTGGGCGATCGCGTTCTCCTGCGCGCCCGAAACCACCAGCCGGTCGCCCGTCTCGTACTGCGCGCCGACGCCGGCTGGCAGGTGTTTGATCGCACAGAACTTCAGATGCTCCTGGTTGGCGAGATCGATGAGCGGCTTGCCCATATAGGTCTCGCCCGAAAGCGTGCTGACCGCGCTGACCATCGCCCTGTCGCTCGCCCGGTTGTCGTTCGCGATCTGGTCGGCGGTGAAACAGTATTTGTCCATGTAATATTGCAGGCGCTGCGCTGGCGTCATCGCCAGCACTTCCGCGGAGGGCGGCTGGTCGTCGTTCCCGCGCAGCAGGCGCTCGTCATAAGGGATGTTCGGCTGGGCCGGTGTCAGGGGCACCCGCGCCACGGTGGGCGGGCAATTCAGCGGCACCACCGGGCCCTGTTGGGCCAGGCCGTTGGTCGACAAGGTCATGGCGCCGGCGAAAGCGAGCGTCGCCCGCTTCAGGCTTTTACGGTTAAAAACATCACGCAGCCGGCGCCAGGCTTTCATGGCTACCCTTTTTTAAGCGAATCCGAGAAATTGAATGTGATCGACCGTAGCATGAAACATCGCTTCCGGAAATTGTGAATCTTGACTGTGACAAGATAAAAGGCGGCCGCACAACCGCTACGGGAACTTAACACAGAAAAGATCAGGAAATTCAATCATTTGCCTTTCCTGCACTCCGGCGGATGGATACACTGGAAAACAAGATCATACCTAATGGAAAGCGGAGGTTTTAAAAATATGGAACAAGGATCCTGTTCAGTCACGGCGGCAGGCGGAAGCTGCTGCGGAAAAATCATCAAGGGCGCGATTCTGGGCGGCCTCGTCATGTTCATCTGGTTTTCGGTGTCGTGGCATTTCCTGCCTTGGCACGCCAATTCGCTGATGGGCTTCAAGAACGAGGCGGAAGTCGCGGGCGCGCTCGCGAAGAGTGACTCAGGCGTTTACGTCATTCCCTGGACCAACATGGGCCAGGTGAAGCAGGCGACCGACAAGCCTTTCGCCTTCGTCTCGGTCTTCGCACCCGGCGTGGATGTGAAAGGGACGATGGTCTCGATGATGATCAGCGCCTTCGTCATGTCGGTCGTGATGGCGGGACTCTTAAGCTGCCTGCTGAGCAAGAAGGTGGAAGGCTTCTGCCCCGTGCTGTTTTCGGTCAAGACCGGCCTTCTTGTCGGCGTCGCGGCTTTCGCGCCGAACTATATCTTCTATCATTTCCCGGTTAGCTGGACGCTGACGGGCATCGCCGACGAGGTGATTGCCTTCGGGCTGACCGGCGCCATCGTGGGGCGCGGCATCTTCAAGATGAAGCTGGGCATGAATTGCGGCCAGGGCGCTTGCGGCCCCAGCGCCTGCGGTGAGAAGACCCACAAGAAATAAATAGCTTCGGCGAAGACGGCCCGCTTTCGGCGGCGGGCCGTTTTTCTTTGGTCACGCCGGCTGCAGCATGCGGCCCAGACGCCGTCCGCCCAGGATATGCAGGTGCAGGTGCGGAACTTCCTGACCGCCGTTGGCGCCGCAGTTGGAGATAACGCGGTAGCCGCTTTCCTCGACGCCTAGTTCCTTCACGATCTTGCCCACGGCGCGGAACAGCGCCGCGATTTCCGCGGGGCTTGCGTTCGCGGAAAAATCGTTCATGTCGCGGTAGGCACCCTTGGGCAGCACGAGGATGTGCGTGGGCGCCTGCGGGTGGATATCGTGGAACGCCAGCACATGTTCATCCTCGTACACCGGCTTGCAGGGGATTTCCTTGCGCAGGATCTTCGCGAAGATATTATTGCTGTCATAAGACATGGCGGCCTCCGTGAATAAATTCGCGAGGAGTTTAACAAACTTGTGGTTTTGCTCAAGTTCCTTCTAGAATAAGGACGGGGCGTGGAGACGAAGGGGAACCCCTTTCATGTTCGATACGATCGCAAGCGGCATGATGGCATACCAGCAGTTCCTGATGCTGGCGGGCGGATTCATATGCCTGTCGCTGGGCATCCTGCTTGTCGGCAACGAAGTTTACTGGCGCCTTAGGGCGATTCATGTCGCGGGCATCATCGCGGGCGTGCGGCACAAGGGAAATGTTTTTTATCCCGTCTATCGTTATCAGATGCCGACGGGCGAGGTCCAGGAGGCGACGTCGAACATCGGGTCCGCGGGCCTTGCCGGCAAGGAAACAGGGCGGATGGTGCCGCTGCTGGTCTTCACCGACACGCCGAACGAGGCGCGCGCCTCGGGCAGCTGGGCCTTCGGCGCCGTCGGGCTGATCCTGTTGCTGCCCGCCGCCTGGCTGATCTATGCGGCGCTGACGCGCTATGCAATCACGCAGATGACGATATATGTGGCGACCGCCATGTTGTGCTACAGCGGGATGAAGCTGCACCGCATCCTGTTCGCGAAGACCGGCAACCTGTCGCTGAAAGGCTGGAAGGCGGCGATGCGCCAGAGGCACGAACAGGAGATGCAGGGCATCCCCGTGCAGCGCATCGAAGACCTTGTGCCGCCCGGCAGCACGCAGAAAATGGCCGCCCGGCAGGCGAAAAACATGCGCCTGGCCGGGCCCTTGCTGCTGATCGGCGGGCTGCTGATGATCTGGGGCGGCGTGCACATCGGCACCTCGCTCGCCGAACTGCTGCAATACGGCGTGACGGCAAAGGGCCAGGTCGTCGCCATGCAAAGCCGCGCCAGCGCGTCGGGCGATTATTACGCCGTCGTCGCCTTCACCGACGCCAGCGGGACGCAGCGGCAGTTCGAGGATTCGATCAGCACGAACCCGCCCGAATTCCAGGCGGGCGATATCGTGACGGTGCTGTACCTGCCGCATGACCCGCAGCACAGCGCGATGATCGACCGCGGGACGGCGAACTACCTGGGGCCGGTGCTGCTGCTGCTGTTCGGCACGGTCTTCAGCATCGTAGGCGGGGTCATGACCCGCCGGTCGCGCCATCGCCCAACATGAGGGCGCGCCGAAACGTTTTAAGCCCCCTTTTGGTTCCCGGCGCATTTTATGTTGCATTCTCCACCTTTAGAGATGAAGGCGCATGCGCGTTTCGGCCGGAACCACGCGGCTTTCCTGCACGTTGACGGCAAAGGGAGCCTTAAAAGGAGTATGAAACCATGAAAAAAGTCATCGGCACTATGCTGTTTACGACGGCGATTTGCGGCTTTATGGCCGTGACGCCGGCGCACGCCGGATTTTTCAGCACTAACCATGCCTACTACGGCAACGGGGTTACTTCCCGTTCCGTGACGCAGACGCGGCTGACCCGCTCGGATGTGATCTCCATCCAAAGCAGCCTCGCCGCGAAGGGCTTTTACAGAGGGCCGATTGACGGCAAATGGGGCCCGATGACCGCCTCCGCGCTGTCGTCGTTCCAGTCGTCTCAAGGCCTGGCCGCCAACGGCCTGCCTACGAGCGAAACTCTCGCGATGCTGAACGTGCGGAGTTCTTCGAGCGTCGTTTACGGCGCACCGCAGGACATCGAACCGGCAGCGGGCGGCGAAGTGGTTGAATCCACGACGACGACCGACGTCTATCGCACGCGCGCAACCGGCGGTTTCGTGGCCATCGACACGAATAACGTCAATGGCTCGACCTGCCTGACCTGCACCAACGGTATCGTCGGCAACGGCGGCACCCCGTCCATGCGGAGCAACGAGTACTAAATTAAGGCTGATAACTTTCTAAAAAGATAAGGGCTGCAGTTTCATCCCCTGACCTGCAGCCCTTCTTCTTTTTGCGCCTTCAATGAAGAGACGCATACCCCAACAAAAACTTTATGCGACACCGCGCGCGGGAGACACGGTGGAAACGGTTGCCTTGGGCGCCGATACTCTGTGCTCGATCGCGCGGCGCCCTGTTTCGAGCTGCGCGATGGTTTCGCGCGCCACCTTCGCCTTGTCGGCATCCAGCTTTTCCATGCCTTCCGACAGTTGCCCGATGCGCTGATCGATCTGATGCGCGCTCATGGTCACGCCGCGGTTTTCCTTGATGCCGGGCTTGGCGGCGGCGCTCCTGAAGGCTTTCGCCACGCCGGCGTCGGGATCGAAACGTGCCCTCCATTCGCCCAGGCCGTTGTTGGCGTTTTCGTCGAAGACTGTCTTGCTGAACACGAGTGTCATTGTATCCTCCGGTCCGATTGGTATCCTAATTCCCTAAAATCCAATCTATTTTTGGTGTTCTCGGAAATCCTATATAAGACTTTATGGCAATAAAGTTAATGATTGGTTACGATCCTGAGTTTTTTGGTTTTTTTTTGCTTTTTTTGGCTTTGAGTCGCCGCACTGCCCCAGCTTGATATTGACATAATGAAAGTTTTTGTCCTAAATTACAAACTGTTAGCGATCTACCGAATCTTGACCCCGAAGGACTTTAGAATTGACGGTGCCTTGGCTAATATTCCGGCAATCTTCTTAACAGCAGAGAGACATTCGCCCGATCATGGATAACGATCCGCAGGCATCCAGGCCTCCCGCTCCCGAGAAGCAAAGCATTTCAGCCGCCTCTTCCGCGCCGACACCCGCCGCATCCGAGCCCGCCCCGCCGCAAGACACAAATAGTGCGCCCGCGTCAAAAACAAATGCTGACGCCGAAAAAACCGGTTTCTGGGCCGGTGTACATGCGCGCGCCAGGACGATGAGCGGCAAAATGCGCACCACCTGGACCTTCGCCAAGGAAGCCTGGGACGAACACGATCTCTGGATCGAGGCCCTGGCCGTCAAGGGCGGCGCGTCCGCCATCATCATCGCGGGGGTAGTGGGCCTGTCCTCCGTCGTGGCGCTGCCGTTCTTCGCCGCCGCCGGCGTCATCGCGGGATGCGGCGCGCTGCTGGGCATCGGCATATATAGCTGCGCCGCCGCCGGCGCGAAAGCCTGGGAAAGCATCTCCAACGTCTACAACCGCGTCATGGGCCGCGAACCCAAGATCAAGCCCCATAAGGAACGCAAGGACATCATCGAGCGCATCGCCTGCATGAAGTGGGTCAAGAAGGCGGTCGAAACGCCGACCGCCAAAAAGATCTTCCAGAGCCGCGCCTGGCGCATGACCCAGAAATTCACCAAGCGGCGGGAAGACACGATCCTGACCAGCATGGCGGTCGGCGGTGCCGTCGTGACGCTCGCCTTGGGCGCGACCGTCCTGGCCACCCAGGTGCTGGTCCTCCCCGTCGTCGCGGTCGGCAGCCTTTTGACCTGGGCGACCGCTGAAGTCGCCGTCTGCTTCGCGAGCGGCATTTACGGCATGTACCTGACGGCGGAAAGCATCATCAAGAAGCGCCGCGAGAAGAAGGAAGCCAAAGAGGCCGCGCGCGAAAAACCCCTGCTGCTCGACCGGCTGAAAGCCCTGCCCCCGCCTGAAAAGCCCGCCGCGAAACCGGCATCCGCATCCGACCTGTCCAAGGCCTTTGCGCAGGAAGCGAACGACAACGCCGGGAAAAAGCCGGAAAACGGCCCGGTCGCTGTCCCGGCCGCGAAACAGCCGGCGCCGCCCCCGCCTCCGGCGGCATAAACCCTCTTGTCATATTGCGCAGGCGTGCTACAGTTGCCGCCGACTCAATCGCATTTTTGAACAGGACCACGCCCTTGACCGCGGCCACCGCAGAACCTCAAGCCAAAAAACAAAAGACGCGCATCGCGCGCCTGCTGCTGCCGCAGATCGACGCCAATTCGGCGCTGCTGCCCCCTGACAAATGGATCCTGAAGACGGCCTATGAATTCGTGAAGGATAACAAAAGCTTTCACAACACGATCGGCCGCGCCGCCATTCACGCGGGTCTGGGCTTTGGCGCGCTGATCGCAGGCGCGGTCGGCGCCGTCATGCTGTTCCCGCTCGCCCTCCCGATGGCGGCGGCAGGCGCGGCCGCCCTTGGCGCGGCGATCCTCTCGGGCTTCAGGGCGAAGCATCATGTCGGACGCTTCATGACGGAAACGCTGCCCGGACTGCGCGGCGAAGTCGGCAAGAAATATCTCGACTATAAAATGAGCGAGCTGAAAGCCGCCTGGCAGCGCAATCTCGATGAGCGCCGCAAGAAGAAAGCCGAGACAAAGAAAGACGCCCCCGCACAGAAAGCCCCCGAACAAGCGAAATCGGAGGCGAAAAAGCCCGAGGTGAAGCAGGACGCGCCGAAGCCGGAAACTGCGGCACAGCCGGCGCCGCAACCTGCCGCGACTGATAAACAGGCGGCACCGACCAAGCCCGAAGCGAAGAAGCAAGAAAAGAAATCGCTGGGCTCGGCCTTCGCCGACCTCGCCCGCAAAATGGCCGAAGAGCGCGCGCGCAAGGCGCTCGAAGCCAAGTCGAAAGAACAAAAGCCCGCCGACAAACAGCCCGACGCGCCCAAACCGCCCGCGCCCTGACAACAGCGAGGTCTTCAAAATGACCGATAAACGAACCGTCACCGTCCATGAAACCGGCGAAGGCACCTATACGCAGGAAGTCACGGCCGGCCCGCATATCATCACGACCGATGAGCCGGTGGACGTGGGCGGGCTGGACAAGGGTCCGAACCCCTACGATATGCTGCTGGGCGCCCTGGGCTCCTGCACCTCGATGACCCTGCGCATGTATGCAAACCAGAAGAAATGGCCGCTCGAAAAGGTGACTGTCTCTCTCACCCATGAGAAGGTCACGGGCGCCGACGGCAAGAAGCACGATGTCATCACGCGGGATATCCAGCTCGAAGGCCCGCTCGACGCGGCCCAGCGCCAGCGTCTGCTGGAGATCGCGAACAAATGCCCAGTCCATCGGACGCTGGAAAGCGTGCCACAGATTACGACGGCGCTGATCGACAATGGACCGGCCGCCGCTATCACGCCGCCACAAAAGCCGCCAACCCCCTGAATTTCAGCAGGATAGGCCCCTTTGCTTGACTCTTTCCGTAATACCTATATAGTCGGGCGGAATTCCACCACCTAAGCCACAAGCACGCGGATGAAAAAAAGCCTGAAGACCGCCTTCGTCACCGACAAGTGTGACTCGAACGGCACCACGCTGCTGATGGAAAGCGCGCGGCAGGGCGCCTATGAGCAGCTGCTGCAATGCCTTGATGAGGGATACGACATCAATGCGGTCGATCGCGCCGGCAACAATGCGCTGATGTATGCGATCGAGGGTCGCCAGCCCGAGATGGCCGCCCTGCTGCTGAACCGCGGCATCGACGCCGAACAAAAAAATGCGAGCGGATCCACGCCGCTTCTCGAGGCCGGCGGCGCGAAAACCCCCGAGATTGTGCAGCGCCTGCTGCAGAAGAAGGTCGCCGTCGACGTGCAGAACGAGCACGGCAATACGGCCCTGATCATGGCCTGCGCGGCGGGCGACGGCTGGGCCGCCTGCAAGCTGGTCGAGGCAGGCGCGGATGCCGACAATCTTCGCAACGCGCAGGGCGCGAACGCCCTGATGCTGGCGCGCCGGGTGATGATCCCGAAGGATGTCGCCCTGTTCGAGGCCTGCGTCGAAAGGCGCCGCGAGAAGCTGCGCCAGGAAGCCGTGGCCGCCGCGGAACAGGCGCAGCGCGAGAAAGAACAGGTCATCCGCGAGGCGACCGTTTTGCAGCGCGATGTCGTGCCGCTCAAGCCTGTTGCCTTCCGCCGGAAAGGCTTCTAAGCTTTTTTCAGGACAAAGTGCCCCTTGATTTACATAAGGGGTGAAATCGCGCCAAAGGGCGTCCCAAAGCCGCCAAAAGGCGTTTGACAATTCATCTTATGGCAATATACTGACCCGCGTTTCAAGCGTTCATAGCTTTAGGTCACATTCAGCGAGGCACAAGATCATGGCGATCCAATACGACGGCAAATCTCCCGGCAAGCTCTGGTACTTCTGGCAGAACACCAAGGCCATGCTGCGCACGCCCTTCGAATATTCGACCCAGAAGGATGCGAAGAAGGCGGGCAAGGACGTCGGCATTTTCGTCGGCGCCGCCGCCGTTACCCAGGGCGTCTTGAGTGTCAGCATGATCGCCGCGCTGCCGCTCGTGCCCCTGCTGGTTTCGCTCGTGGGTTTTTCGGTCGCCATTAACTTCGGCTGGCAGGGCTTCCAGAAGATGCGCATGCTGAAGAACAGCAGCTTCGTCTACGGTTATGTGCGCGAGAAGGAAAATCAGTGGCTGCACCGGAAAGCGGACGGCAACTTCCTCCAGCGCGGCCTGAAATCGGTGAAAGATAAAATCGCGAACTTCGGTTCCAGCATCCCGCTGTCGGTCGTGAAGGCCGGCAAGTGGATCGGCGGCGGTCTCGCTGCCGCGGGCGCCGCCGTCGGCATCGGCGCGGGCCTGAGCTATGCGGGCGTTCCCGCGTTTTCGACCGGCGCCACCGCGACCGGCATCCTGGGCGGCATCGCCCACGCGGGCGCGGTTGTCGGCCTGTCGGCTGCCGCCGCCGTCGCGACAGTGACGGGCCTTGCGGTCGCGGCCATTCCGGTCGGCATCGCGGCGATGGCCTGGTGCAACAAGACCGCCTATGCGCGCAACCCCGACCGCCCGGTATTCAAGAAGCCGCAGCCGAACGGCCAGCCCATCGACCGCGGCCAGGTGTTCACGCCGAAAGCGAAAGCCGCGTCCTTCGAATTCAATACCAGCTCAAACTCGGCCGAGCCGGTGAACAATAACAGCAGCGAGCTTTCGGCCGAGCGCAAGCGCGCCGCCGAAGAGCGCCAGGCCCGCAAGCGCAGCAACAACAATCGCTTTAATTAAGGATTGCGCAAAAGCCGGAGCGGCTTTGGCACGGTAACCGGCGATGCCGGTGCGGGTGAGGGTGCGCATCGTCGAGAACCCGCCACCCGCGTCAAGGTTTTGGCCAAGCTAAAGCGCAGAGTCGCCGCGTCGGATGTGTGATAATATCCGTTATGACGAATGATGGCCCCGCCAGATTAGGTTTGGCTCAGACTTAATCCAAGCTACGAATTTATCGCCAGGCAGAGAGGTGCCGTATTCATTCTCGACGGTTAATTCCGGATTATCGGCGATGATCACAATAACCGTTTTGACCAAAGCCAGAGAAGAATAATCCAGGTACAGCTCCGTCAAAATTTTTTCTTTTGGATTCTCATTCGGGCGCGCGTGATTGATATATACGCGACTATTTCCCTCTTCGACGACTACAGGCTCTTTCTGGTCATAGACCCGCACAGTCCTGGGTAACAACTTTGAGCTCGCCAGCTGCGCCCGGATGGCCTCAAGGGATATTTCTTCCTTGGCAAATATTGACACAGTGTCCATGTAGGCGTGCCGCTCGATGTGTGATAATGATTTTTACGACTAATTCCGAAGTTTGTTTCTATAGAACATGATACCAGCACTCGCGCAGAATCCAAAAATGGTAGAGATAAGCACGAAGTCGGGAATGCCGCACGCCAGGCAGGCAGGCCCGCCGTGCGCCTTTGCGGCGTCGTAATGGCCCCAGACGCAAAATGCCAGCAACAAGCAGGTGGCACCGATGAGGGACTTCTTACCTGGCATCAGAAGCAAAATAAGAGTTGGAAGCAGTAGCGGTAGAACGAATACCAGCAATATAAAGCGCGGCCAAGTATTGTAGCCCCCGAGGGCCAAGCACAATCCCCACAGCGCTACCAAAGTCAAAGTGCCAATGGTCCTACGGCTTTTCCAGTTGATTTTCATGCGGGCCGGGGGCCTAGTTTAAATGCGTGATAAATTAATCTTCCGACAAATCATGGCTAATTTACGGAGGTCGTGGCCATTGCCATGTTTTGTTCAGAACCAAAAATACAGCATAAAAAACTCCTGTCCAAAACATAAAACTAGCAGTGTATATGAGCGGCATGTTGGCTGGTGTAATCCAGTCGGCGCCACAGGGCCGACCCACAATTTTGCATTGCCAAAAAAGGTTAACGTACGCACCCGGTGTCGCTACAAGGTGCATATACCAATTCCAGTGAAAATAGGGCGTAATTTGCTCGCTATATAGAGCCTTCATATTGGGGTTCGGACGCGTCTGTTCGAGCTGAGATTGAATCCGCTCCGTTCGCCAGATCATTAGCAATACTAGTAGTGAGCTGGCAATCAAAGCATATGTCGCCGCGCGCCACTTCAGGCTTTTCCAGCTGATCTTCACGCGCTGCCCGTTTTCCACAATCTATTTTATTATCACACATTATACCGAAGGACCTGGCCCGCCACAATCGGGGGTGTTTTTCTGCATGCAGCGCGGTAGGCTGACGACATGTCGGAAATTGAAACTATAACCGGGGATGAAGAACGACGGTTCGATGTTGAGCTGTTTATAGTACATCCATTTATGAAGTCCGAAGAAATTACAGCGGCTCTAGGGTTAAAGCCCCGCATAGCCTGGAACGTCGGGGACCGGCGTCATACGCCGAAAGGTACGCCTCTCGAGGGTAACTATCCTGATACCCGCTGGCGCTATAGCGAGCGCCATACTGTCGATAGCCAATGGTTCGTATCACCGATTGGAAAGTTGGTAGACCGCCTGATGCCGCACAAATCATTTCTTCAAAACATTGTCTCTACGCATGGTAGTGTCTGCGTGCTGGTTCAGTTTCTAGGTGATGGATATTTTGGCGATGAAATTCAATCAGCGACGCTGGCAAAATTAGCTGAGCTGGGCGTCGGTTTCGGCATCGAGGTCTATACTGTTTCACAAAGGCCATGATACCATCTATTTGTTATAAGATATATATTATCACTCACTGGGCGCACCCATGAAACTCTTCGCTTTTTACATTGGCGGAAGCACGCCGACCTCGCTGATCGAATTGCACGATGTCCGCATTATTGCCGGACGCTCGATTGAGGATTGCTATGGCCAAATTCGCGACAGCTGGTGGGGAACGCCGGAAAGCCTGCACCTAGACTGCTGGGGCGAGCTGACATCCGCCGACGGCCATAACATCATGCTTCGCCAGGAGCCTTTTGCCGGCGAGGATAAACTCTGGTTCGTCAACCTGGGCGGCTACGACCCCGATCAATTCAGCGAACCTGCCAAAAACGTCTTTGTCGTCGCGCCGACGGAATCAAAGGCGAAAGTTCGGGCGCTGAAAACCATCCTTAACTGGAAGGGCCACCACAAGGATTATCAGTTCGACGTCGAGAATCTTGTGTGCCTGAACAACATCGTCGGCGGCGGAAAATGGCATATTCACCTGGAGAAATCGGATAAGCTGGTGCCCTTTACTTTCGAATACGGCTTCAATCCCGCAATCCGCAAAACCGCATAAAGTAATTTAGGCAAAAATTATTGGCACAAGGCCACGCATAAAATTTGCACGTCGGACCCAAGGTTCGCCAATCTACTAACCCCCAATATTACGTTAAATAATTTAACAGCTTTTAGTGTCCGTTAGAGGCCCCTTTGCCGGATGGCCCTCGGGAGCCGCTTCACGCTATACTTGCTTCCATGAACCCTCTGCCGCCCTTGCTGAAGGATTTTATCCGCTCCGTCGCGCCGGACCCGGACGCCGGGCCCCTGCATGAGCTGAAAGAGCGCTATGCGGACCGCCAGCAGGAGGAGATCAAACGCATCAAGGGCGCCCAGCCGATCAACTATCCGCACGGCAGTCCGGAATGGATGGTTGAAATGCGCATCCGCGACTGGGTGCGGCGCATGGAAGCCGAAAAGGCGGAAGCCGAACGCCGCGGCAAAACAAACCATGCGGCACCGCCGCAAAAGCCGCCGGCGCCTTAAAAGCAGCGCAAGAAAATTGCTACTTGTACGCCTGTTTTAGAAAAACCCTCTGAAAACCCTCAAATTGCTGGCTTTTTTAACAGTCCCTTAAGGAACTCCTGATAGTTTGGAGTTATCGAGACATTCTTTTTTTGAGGATTTCATGACCGACACCTCTGCTGCTAAAGCAACACTGCGTGCCGAATTCGCAAAAAACGCTATCCTGCCCCGCAAGCAAATTGCCGCCGCCGAAAAATTCATCAACCAGTTGAACGAGTCCATGGCGCAGGGCCAGAAGCCCTCGGCCGCCGATCTGCAGCAGGGGCAAAAGCTTTTGAAGAAGATCGAGAACCAGACCGAGATCTTCATGTTTAACGCCGTCATTCTCGCCGGCCAGGACGCCCAGAACGATGGCGAGCTGGACCGCAAGCTGCAGGCCATCAGCGCCGGCATCGACCTTGCCGAGTCCACCTCGGAGCGCCTGCGCGAGACGCTGAAAGCCTTCGCCTGAGAGCGTTAAACGCGACCGCGCGGCCATCCCCTCCATTTGTTGTAATTAGTTATGGAATATGCTAGATTCGCCTTCCTTGTGACTTCATAAGGAAGGCCTGAAGCGGCATGAAACTTGCGAAAGACATGACCCGGTTGATGTTGTGGAAGCTGGCGGACGCCCGCCGCCGGCCCGGGAAGCGCATCCTGGAGGCGCGGCTGCAATACGCCGTCGAGCATGGATCGGAGCGCCTTGCCCTCTACGCGCTCGAACACGGCGCGAATCCCAACTACCTCAAATACGGAGCCGATATACCGCTGCTCATGGCGGCCAATGAAACCATGCCGCGCGCCATCGAAGAGATGCTCAAGCGCGGCGTCGACGTCAACATCAAGGGGCCGGATAAATCGACGGCGCTGATGTGCGCGGCCTCGGCCGGCGATGTGGAATCCGTCAAGATTCTGCTCGCCTATGGCGCCGACGCGGCATGTCGGAGCGACTTTAACAAAATGAGCGCGCTCGACTGCGCGCGTGCTTACGCCAGTAACAAGGAGGTCGAGGACCTGCTCGAGGAGGCGATGAAAAAAGCCGCGCCCCCTGCCGTCGCGGCGTCCGTCAAACCCGCGCCTGCCGTGGCGACCGGCCAGTCCATCAAAATCTCCGCGCCCTTGAAGCTGAAGACGGGCTGCCCGCGATGATGACGCCCTGGCGCCTCGCGCATGCCTGGAACGACGCGATCAGGGCGGGCCTGCTGTCGTATCGGCTCAAGCGCGGGAAGCCCGCGTCGCAGGAACTGAATAAATCGCTCATCAAGGCCGCCCTGAAGCGCAGGCTCAAAACCGCCGCCGTTTTGCTGGACAACGGCGCGAGCCCCGACGCGCAACTCTCCTATGAACACGGCTTTACGATGTATCTTTACCCGCTCATGACGGAACTGGTGCGGAGAAACGACATCGCGATGTCCGCGCTATTCATCGCGCATGCGGCGGATCTGTCGCGGGCGGATACCCTTACCGGCCATACGCCGCTGCATGAAGCCGCCCTTCACGACCGCGCGCGGATCATGCGCCTGATGCTGGACGCCGGCGCGGATATGAGCTGCAAGACCTCCATCCATTCGGAGGAAAACGCGGAATACCTGGGGCATTCGACTGCGCTCGACATCGCGCGCAGACATGCATGGAAAGACGTGATCGAGATGCTGGAGAACGAGCCGCAACGCCGTGACGAGGCGACGGAAGCGGCGGCGCGCGCCAAACGCGAGGCTGCGGAAGCGGAAAGAAAAGCAGCCGAGGACGAAGCCCGCCGCCTGGAACAAGAGCGTATCGAAGCCATCACCGCCCCCAAGACGGATACCGGGCGGGACATCACCGTTTCCGGGCCCATCAAGTTCAAAACCACAAAACATCCGAAGAGATGGGGCCTGTTCTGACGGGGCCCGTATAGGCTGGACTCTCCCCTGCGCGCTCGCGTATAGTCATTTCCCTAATAACGCCAGAATCATTCCGAGATCCCGATGCCGATGTGGCTGCACAAGCGCCGACCGACACCGCCTCCGCCGCGCCCCAACGCGTCAGCGACGCCGGGACAGCTGCATGACGCGCTGATCGACGCGGTGCTGCACGACGACATGGCGGGCGCACGCCAGGTCTTCGAACAGGCTTTCTGGGACAAGGTTGCGTTCACGCCCGACGGCTATCATCTGCTCAACGCCGTCCGGCGCGGCAACCGCGAGATGATCCGCCTGCTGGCCACGCACGGCGCGGCTTGGACAGCGGAAGAAACGAAAATCGCCCGCCTGCTCTGCGGGCCCGCGGCCTGGAGCGCCGCGGAAACCGAGCTGCGGCGCGCGGGCATCCGCACGCAGTTCAACGAGACGGAACTCAAAACCGTCGACGCCTTCGCCGTGACGGACTGGGCGCGGCGCCTTGTCGAGCATGCGGAGCGCCTGGGGCTGTCTGAGGCCGCCAAAGCGCGCGTACATTTCGAAGGACAGGTGCTGACGGGCGCCGGCGTGTTTATCGGCAGCGGCAAGCATGACCTGGCGCAGAAGCTGCTGGAGGCGGGTGGCGCCTCGTTCGGGGACGGAAGTCAGGAGAAACCTTTCAAGCTCGACATGGTCATCGAGATTATGAGCGCGCGGGGTCCGGCGGAAACGGCGCGCGTGCTCGCTTTCATCGACCATCTCGCGGCGCAGGGACGCGCCGTCGCGCCCATCACCCTTTCGGGCACCGCCGTCTGGCACAGCCCGCAACTGCTCAAGGAACTCGGCACGCGGGGAATTTTAAGCGCCGCGCAATACGAAAACCGCATGAACCTGCTGCGCAACTGGTCCTGCATCCAGCGCAAGGTCGACATCGGCGGCAGTGACATCGAACTGCCCCAGGATTTCGTGGAGCGCCAGCACGCGGCATGGCGCGAGGCGGCGGGAGCGCTTTTCAACGCGGACAGACGGCTGTCGGACGCGGAAGCCGGCCAGTTCATGCGCCTGCATGCGGCGCGCGCAAAACAGACGCCGGAAGGGCTCGCCCGTATGGACAAGGCGCTGTTCGACCTCGGCTTCTTTGCCGATACGGCCTTCACGGCCGGACGGCTGCGCGAACTGGCGGCGGCCGCGCCTGCGGACGAGAAAAATTTAAGCGCGCGCTTCAACCATCTCGCGTCCGTGAAACTTCTCAACAAAGAGGGTATAGAAAATTTCCTGTCGCCGGCGAAATTCCATGAAGTGCTGGAGGCGCATAAAAACGGCGCCTGGCGCGCGGGACCTGAAGAGACGCGAAAAATCCTGGACTATCTCGCCGCGCAGGTAAAGAAGGACGCGGTTCCCGACGGCGTCGTCGCGGCGCTGCAAATCCTGCGCGATGGCGGCGCGGTTTTTTCAAATGTCGACCCGAACCGCTATATCGGCAAGTCGGCGCCCGGCTTATGCAAGGTGCTGCTCGACCAGGGGCTCGTACAGCCGCGACAGATCGACATCGAAAAAATCGCGCGCCGGCATGACGGGGAGCTGCGCCCGCTCACCCTTCGTGGGACGCGGGCTTACGCGGACCAGGAATTCATGTGCCAGGTCATCCTGGAATCCATGATGCCCGGCAAATACATTCCGTTGCGCGGGACGGCGGAAGCCGGTTATCAGCGCCTCTTTATCCGCGAATATGGCGCCAATCCGGCCGTACGGCGCCGCTTTATGTCTTTCCGGCGCGGGACCAACAGCAGCGGCCCGCGTTAGTTCTTCCTTCTGACAAGCGTTCGCATGGCACAACTTGGCCGCTTCGGGCGTTGCTGATAAGCTTGGACCTTGGAACCAAAGGGGCGGCTTGCCATGGGTCAAAAACCCAAGAAGGAACCGGGAGAGAAAAAACCCTCTTTCAGCCAGCGCATCAAGGATGCCTTTAACGGCGTTTCGCGCAAGGAATGGCTCAAGGTCATCAAGGACACGCTGAGCGACTTAAAGCGTCCGCAGGAGATCGCGCTGCTGGTGGGCTGCAGTTTCCTGCCTGGCGGCTGGATCGGCTACGGTATCTATCGCATCGCCAAATACCGCCATAAAAAAGCCGCCAATGACAACCGTGCGCAACCAGCGCCTGAACACAAAATTCAGCCACCGAAGCCGCCCAGGCCCTGACGCCGTTAAGATTTTAACTCCCCATATTATTATTAAGATTTAATGACTTAGATCGACTGAACGGTTGCTTTCCGCAGCGCCGGATAATGCGATTTAACATATCTTTAAGCGGCTTATCCTATAATTTGAATTAATGAAAATGGCGCTCCGACTCAAAATTTCGGGACGCCAGGACAACGAAGATACCGGGTGCGAATTACGTGACTGTCAGCATCAAATTCAACGGCGCAAACCTCGACTCCGTCACCGACGCCTTCCTTGACGCCGTCGGGAAAGGCAACCCGGCCGAAGCGCTCAAATTTATCGGGCGCGGCGCGAACCGGAACGCGCGCTTCGACAATAAAGATACCGCGCTTATCCATGCCGTCCGGAACAATGACATCGCCATGACGCTGACGCTGATCGACGCGGGCGTCAGTCTGGACGCCCAGGACAAAGACGGCACGACGGCGCTGATGCTGGCCGCCCAGCAAAAGAACATCGAAATCTGCCGCGTGCTGAGCGATTCCGGCGCGGATATCTTCCTGGAAGACCGCCACGGCATGACGGCGCTGAAATACGCGCACCAACATAAAGACGCCGACCTTGCGGACGTTTTCGCGAATCCGCTGAAGAAGTCGCTCGACAACATCCCGAGCTGGGAGGTCGCCCAGCGGCTGCGCGCCTCGCACGCCAACCTCGACGAAATCGATCCGCGCTACGGCGAAACGGTCATGACTTGGGCGGCAAGACAAAAAGGTATGGAAAGCATTGCCGACGCTTTCCTGAAGGCCGGCGCTAACCCGGACCAGCCGAACGCGCGCGGCGAAACGCCGATGAAGATCGCCGAGGCGACGGGTAACACCGCCATGCAGACTTTGCTGAAACAGGCAAAAGAAACGCCGCTTCCCGTCGCGGTCGACAAGCGCACGCAGACGAAGACGCTGTTCACGACGGGCTCGTAACGCCAGCGGCAGAAACCGCTTGCTATTTTCCATATTGTATAGTAATGTATCCCGCGGCGTAACAATGCGCAGGATTTCTCATGGCCGACGATTCACGGGATGCGGACTACTTAAGCGCCGTCAAAGCGGGCGATGTTTCCGCCATGAATGCGGCGCTGGATGCGGGCGCGAACCTTTATGCTTTTGACGGCGGTCTTCAGGCCATGTCTCTGGCGATCCAGAAAAGCAGGGAGAATATCGCCGACGCGTTGCTGGCGCGCGGATACGATCCCAATACCGGCGCGGACAGGCAGGACACGTCCCCCCTGATGGTGGCCTGCGGCTGGGGCGAGACCGGGATCGCGGAAAAACTGTTAAAGGCCGGCGCGAAGATCGATTACCGCAGCGGATGCGGCGACGATGCGCTGTGCTGGGCGCTGGAATACACATACAAGGACGCCGTCCACCTGCTTCTCCAGGAAGGCGCAGATCCGGAGCATGCAAAAAAATACAGCACCGTGCTGGCCCGCGAAAAACCCGAGACTAAAGCCACGGTCGATTATTTCTTCAATCAGCTCGCGACCGAATTTTCCCAGGCCGCGCGCGTGGCGCGCGCCGAAACGCAGCGCGGGCAAGAGGTGGAGATCATGGCGCAGGGCATGCGCGACGGTCTTGCCCAAGGCACCCGCATCCTCAAACCCCTGCGCCTGCGCGGCGGGAAAACCGCGTGGCTGGCCTTTGCCTAAAGGAAATATGTAAATCAGTATCCGCGGCCAACGTCCCTGAAAAGACGGACAATCGGCCTTTCGACCGTTTTCCGGCGTTGCGGAAAATGCGGCCCCGGTATAGGGTCGTGTCCGAGGTTCACTCATGGAAAACGACACGCCCGGCGAAACGCCGAACCCGGAACAAAAGCCCGCCCGCATGCCCCTGCGCCAGCGGCTGCGCGCGAAATTCGAAAAAGCGAAGAAGAGCGAAGTCGCCGAAGTGCTGAAAGACACGGCCGACGACCTGCGCGACAACAACAAGGAACGCGTCGGCCTCGCCGTCGCGACGATTATCCCGGGCGGCTGGTTCGCCTATTACGCGCATCGCCATCATAAATACAAAAAGAAGCACGCGAACGACGATGCGTCCGCCGCGCCCGAGGCGTCAGAGCTGCCGAAGAAAAAACCGGCGCCGCCCCAGCCTTAACGACAAAACTTAAACGGAAGGTCCCTGCGGCGGCGGATCGTTGCGCACCACGCGCCCACCCGGCGGGGGATCGGCCGGCGCATTCCTGGACGGCTCCGGATCGGAGGAGTCCTGCTGGTAAAGGTTCCAGGCGGCGCGCGCGTCGTCGAACTTTTTGATATCGGTGTTGAAGCCTTTCACCGTGGCGCCCCCGGTCTTGTCGAGCGAGGTCAGGTCGGCATCGGACCAGTCGGCCAGTGCTGACGGCGTTGCGCCGGGGGTCAGGCCGACGGTCGCCACGCGGCGCATCGTTGCCGCGAATTCCGCGTCCGTCATCATGCCGTCGCCGAAGACGTCATAACCGGTATCGGGATCGTCGATGACGGACTGCCAGCTTTCTTTCTGATCATTGACGAAGTCGCTGTCGTACTGTTCGGCCTGCACATGCTCGATGGTGCGTTCGATCAGCTTGCCATAGGCTTTTTCGACAGCCATGCCGGCATCGCGGTCGGCGGCGTAGCCTGCCAACAGGCACAGCGAGGATTCTGCGTCGTCGCAGGGCTTCGTCCGGTTGCCGAGGCGAAGCTTCTTGCCGGTTGCCTTTTCCCACTCGTAGGCGAAATGAGTCTGGAAGGCGAAGACGTCGGCTTCGAGCATGCGCTCCTTGATCAGCGTCAGCTTGGGATCGAGGCGCATATCGCCTTCATGAAGAACGCGGTCGTGCCAGGCATGGCGCAGCTCATGCACCAGGATGACCATCAACTCATCGTCGCTTTTTTCCGCCCCGTTGAGGCGGACGCGCTTGTTGCCATAGCTGCCGTCGACGGTGAAGCCGTCAGTGGGCTTGTCGTCCATGACCTTCGAGTTCGACATCTCGATGCGCAGGCCCTGGTCGTTCGCGAACTGCATCAGCTCGCGCCCGAGTGGCGAGAGACGCATGCGCATTTCCATCGCGTTCAGCCGCGCGCGTGAATAGGCATAGCCGGTGTATTTACCCTGCGCCTTCTTGTGGGGCGCGGAATGGGTATTCTGGGCGTATGTCGGCGCAGGCTGCTGCGCCTGCGCGGGCGCCTCCAGGCCCGCACCGAAAACCAATGCGGCGGCTGCGCCGAGCGTGCAAAAGCTTTTGCGCAGGCCGTGCGCCTTTTTCCAGGCGGGCGACAATGTCCTTTTGCCGTCGCCCTGGGGCGCGGACTCGAATCTCTTTTGTTTTTGCATTAGGGGTAGGACTTTAGCATAACGGCGGCCGATGAAAAGAGCCTATCTGCCGTCACGGGCCTGCGACCTTCGGTGGTGACGGCGGGGGCGGCGCTAGCCGCGCGGCGTCGAATTTGTCCCAGGCGTCCTTCGCCTGGGCGAATTTCTGCTCGATGGAGATAAGCTTTTTCTGGTCGCCCTTTTCCTTGCCGCCGGTCTTGTCGAAGGAGAGGAAATCCGCGTCCTGCCATTTCGTAAGTGCCGCCGGGTCGGTTCCGGGCACCAGGCCGGCGGTCGCGACTTTACGCATCCGGGCTACGAATTCCGCGTCGGTTGCGGGATGATCGAGGCGCTGCGCGTAAAATTCGCCACGCTGCGGATCCCGGATCACGGTCCCCCAGCCGTCGTCGAGCTCGCCCACGAAAGTCTTGTCGTAGCGCATCTGGTGGACGTGGCGCAGGGTGTTCTCCAGCAGGTCGCTGTAGGCCTGGTCCACCGGTTTCTTCGCGTCGCGCTCGCGCCGGTACTGCTCGACGACACATAGGTACGGGTTCTTGCCGTCGCAAGCGCTCCAGCGGTCGCCGAGGTCGAGCTGCCTGCCGGTCGCCTTCTCATATTCATAGGCGAAATGCGCCTCGAAGGCGAAGGCATCGGCTTCCTGGATGCGGCGCATGAGCCAATGGTGGCGCGGATCGAGCTCCAGGTCGCCGGACTTGATGGTGCGTTCGTGCCAGGAATGGCGCAGTTCATGCGCGATGGTGATCATGATCTCATCATCGCTTTTCGTCTCGCCGTTGAGCAGGATGTAGGTCGAATAATTGCGGCCTTTGATGAAGATTGCGTCCTTCGGGCTTGGGTTCATGACCTTGGAGTCCGACATCGATATGCTGATGTTCTGATCGTCGGCGAATTTTAGCAGTTGCCGCCCCAGGTCCGTCTGGCGCATGCGCGCCTCGATCCTGTCGAGCCGCTCCTGCGAGAATTCGTATTTCACCTTGCCGTGCTTGTCGGGCTTGACCATCGCCGACGCAGGCGGGCGCACATCGCGCGTTTCGGCGGCGGCGGACATGCTGAAACCGGCGGTCAGGGAAACCGCCAGCACGCCGGTGCAGAGCAGTTTCTTTACCGGCCGCGCCTTATTGAAGGCGTGCCGGAGCCGGGGACGCGGTTCGGCCCCGTCTTTTGTTTTGTGCAACCCCTTATCCCGCCGCGGCTGTGATTGCGCCACGGTCATAACCCCTTGCTGGAAGCTTGTGTCGGTGGAGGAAATCTTAAGCAATGCTGGCGCCAAAGGAAAGCCCGTCTTCGAGGATGAAACAGACAGTCTTTTTCCCAATAATTTCAACATGAGAATCAGGTGTTCAAAATGCAACGCGGTTCCCTGCCGCGACGATTAAAAATTAAATTTATTATGGAAATAAATATTTTGCGGAATAAAAAAAATAGTCAAATCATTCCAAGTTAGTAGGAATTAACTCCGTCTCATGGTACCCCATACCGTGTCGTCCTCGCGTAAGCTGAAGGCGTGGGTAATGAGTTAGCTATTCAGGGAGACAAGAAAATGAGAATGAAACAGAGGGTACTGACAGACCAGTTTGACAGCAGCGCGGCGCCGGCCTTGGCGCTGTCCTCGGACTTCAACGCAATTTCGGAAGAAAGACGCGAACAGCAATATATGAACGACCTGGAAGAAGCCCTGCTGGAGATGGGTACCTTTCAGCGCCTGGCCTTCGCCAAGTGCGCGGGCCGCGGCGAACAGCTGCACCGGCTTCTTCTTCTGATGCTCGCCAACGACCACGCGATTTCGCCGCGCTTCCGCGCCGAGATCGAGGAAGTGGTGAGCGACCGCCACGATGGTTGCGCACAGAAACGCAAACGCAAGGTGGAGCTGGAGGACGAAGACCATCACACGATCGAGGAGATCCACGAGATGCGTTCGATCGACGACGATCCGCCGGCGCCGCAGCCTTTCCGGTCGATCCTGCAGCGGGAACCGGGGCTCTTTATCTAAAAACTAAAGGCTGGGGGCGCGGCGGAGCCGCGCCTTCGGCTTGACTGCAAAGTGATCGCCGCGCGCGGCGACGAGAAAATCGGCGGCGTCCGACAGGCTGGCGTGCAAGGCGACGCGGCCTTTGGGCAATTCGAGCCCTTGCGTTTCGCGCTCGGTCCAGTTCTCGGTCGGGATATGGATGGCGGTGAGGCCCGCCTCGACCGCGGGGATGATATCCGACATCAGGCTGTCGCCGATCATGACGGCCTCGCCGGGCGAACAGTCAAGCCGCGCGAGCACGGACGCATAGGTCTGGGGCTTTTTCTCCGGGACGATAAACAGCTCGCGGAAGACGTCGCGAAAGGGGAGCGCGTCGATGCGGCGGCGCTGCACCATATCGTCGCCGACCGTTACGATACACAGGGTGAAATGTTCGGAGAGGCGACGGATCGCCTCTTCCGCGCCGTCTTTAAGGCGCGCTTCCGCTTCGAAAATATGCAGGCCGAAGCTGCGCGCCGCCAGGATGTCATTGTCGTTCGCCGCCGGCACGAAATGCACCAGCGTTTCCTCATAGGCGCGCGGCAGCATCGCGGGGTCGTACCCGTACTCTTCAAACAGCGCGAGTTTCCGGCGCTGGATTTCACCCGCGACGGCGCGTGGATCGGCAGCGACGCGCGCGAGGATATAATCCTGCAGCCTGGCTTCGGCGGCCGAATAAAGCGCCTGCGTTTCCAGCAGGGTATTGTCGAGGTCGATCAGCACGGTCTTGATCATGGCCGGGCTTTGTACCATGCCCTTTTCAGAATGCAATCCCCCATTTTGGGATCGTCGGAGCATCAGTTGGAACAAAAACAACCACTTACCTGGAACTTCCCGCCGTTAATCCCCCGTTAATGTTTTATGGATATTATGTGGACAACGACAAGAATTGAAGGCAGGCATGATCAGAGACAACGACATTATCGGCGGAAATGCGAAAGACAATGGGCCCCTGGACGCGTTGCTCAAGGGCGAACAGCTGAGCGCGGACGCGCTGATCGAGATCAGGCTGCAGGAAATCTTCGCGCTGAAAGCCCGCGAATGCAATGAACATCAGGATTTCGAAGACAGGGGCGGCAGCTGCCGGGGCAGAGGCCGTGAAGCTCGCGCCCGCCACCTGAGCGCGTTTGAAGCAAGCTTCGAGGGCTTTGGCAAGGAATTCAACAAGGCAGTCCGCGACGCGAATGTCGGCAATACACCCCTTATACCGGCGATTTTCGCCCCGAAATCTGGGCCCATCGCCTGAATCGCAAAAAAACTATCTTTTCAATGCCTTATGGTACTTCTCCTATATTTTTGCGTCCTCACAAACTTCTCGAAAAATCAATAAGTTACGCCAGATGATTTGCCATATTTCTTTTGACTTTGCAGGCAATTTTTTATATAATATCCATAGTTTGGGAAATCAGGGATAAGATAGGGGTATGGCGAATCTGACAGACAGTTTCTCGGATGCAGCCGTGCAGGACGACCAAACGGACGGGCGGGAATCCGTCGCGACCGCTTTTAACGCGCAGTCAACAACAGTGAAGGAACCGATGACGACAGAAGCCGTCCTTGAGACCCCGGTGCTTGAAACCTCGCGCATCATCGTGCCGCGCGAAGAGCTTTCCGATGAGGCCTTCGCAGCTGTGAAGAACGGCGACGTGCTGAAACTGAAATCATTGCTCATGCCGAATTCAGGCCTGGATCTCCAGAGCGCGGACGCCGACGGCGCCAGCCTCGGCCAGCGCCTTCTCGACCGCGCGGTCGACCGCTTCGCGCTGCTGAAGAATGCCGTGGAGCAAAGCGAAACCGATAAGGCGCAGGACGAGCTGCTCCGGCAGGTCGATCCCGACAGCCGCGCCGACGCCGGCCTGGCCGCACTGATGCTGTCCGCCGCGAACGGAAACGTCGACGTCGCGCAGATGGTCCTCGACGAGATGGAAGACGACGAGCTCGAGGCCGACGACGACGACGAAGCGGCGGAAATCGCGCTCGAGCACGGCAACTTCGCGGTTTACAACGCCATCATTATGCGCCACCAGCGCAACGACTTCAACAAAGCGGCGTCCGATCCGCATGAGGCGGAACGCGAGCCCGAGCAGAAGGCCGTCACCTTCGATGGCAACTTCGAATGGTTCCTGGAACGCACCCACAAGGTGAGCGAGACCATTCGCGAGGACTTCCACAAGGTCGCGAACGCGGTCCGCGGCGCGGCACATGCCACCAGCGTCGCCACGCACGAAGCGGTCGAGGCCGTGGCGCAGTTCTTCTCGACCTTCCTGCATATCGGCACGGGCGCCACGGGCGCGAAGCCGGACGCGACTACAGCGCAGGCGGAAGAGCAGGCGGTGCAGGTGGTGCAGGCCGTTACCCAGGTTCTCGATGCGGTCACCAAACCGCAAGGGCCGGCCCCCGGCGGCAAGCCTTAAAAGTTTTTTTTGCAAAAGCAAAACCGCCGCACCGGAAAAAGGGGCGGCGGTTTTTGATTTAAAGCGCCATTCCGCGTCAGGCGGCGCCGACGGCTTCTTCGGATGCGCATTCCGCGGAATGCTTCGCCTTCTTCCAGGCCTTGAACGGCATGACGCGATGATCGTTGCCGTAGCGCAGCGTCTGCATTTCCATCCAGACGTCGAGATAGGGATTTTCGATTTCCTCGCGCGCGCTTTCGTAATTGTAGATCTGGTAGAGGCCGGTCATGTCAACCGCCTCGAGGAAGGGAAGCTGTTCGCGCAGGCACTGTTTCACCGTTTCAAGGTTCGCGGCGGCGGCGGCGGCATTGGCGTCGGTTTCCATGACGAAGGCGACAAGCCGGTAGATCGAGACGGGACCTTCGCAGGCGAGCGGCAACCCCGACATCAGCGAAAGAATTTCATTCAGTTGAAAAGACTTCCGGGCATTCGGACCCGGCCGGGGAGTGACTTTCTGCAACATGGGGCACACCAACTTCAAAATATGCGTCAAATTCAGACACTATCCCATGCGCGTCGCTATTATGTCAACTTAGTAGACATTAAACCCGCCGCGCAGAATCGCCGTTTAAATAGCGAATTCAGTCTCTTATAGCAAGTTTAAACTTTGATGCAATGCATCAATTCAGGGCTTCGGCAATTGGTTTGGCTTGCGGGGTGCCGGTTTATCGAGTCGCGACCCCGAATGCTGCTCGAGCGCGGCGGCCAGCGTGAAAGCGGGGGCGATCTGTTTGGCCAGGCGCGCGCCCTCGACGATCAGGAGGCGCCCCATCGAGGTATCTACGTTGCCGCGCGACTGCGACACCAGGCGGTCGAGCGGGGTCCAGCCGAAGCGGTCGGGCTCGTTGACGAGGTCGGGGCGGCGCTGCAGCATCCAGCTGGCGACGTCCAGGCGCAGCTGGTCTTCGGCGGCTCCCGGCATGCTGGCGATGCGATGGAACAGGGTCTCGCCGCGGCTGTTCTTGATGAACAGAAAATCGACGCCGCCGGTCAGCTGCTCGAGCGCGTCGAAGGTCGCGATCGCCAGTTCCTTGCTGTTGAAAAGCTGGTGCAGCAGCGGTTCGCCGGCATTGTTGCCGTAGCGGTCCGGGAACGCCGCCGACAGCGCGTGCGGCGCTATTTTAGCAACGTCCAGCACGGGTGTATCGCGCGCCGCCAGCACGCTGAGCAGCATCGGCGTCTCGATCTCGACGGCGTAATAAGGATCGCGGTGATTGGGATCGGTCGAGAAGCGGCCGTTGCGAAAACCCCAGCAGGGGCATTTCGCCTCGAGAATTTTCGCGGGCTCTTTGTCGAACAGCATCCTGATCCATTCATCCGCCTCGGCGCGCGGCAGGCCCATCACCTGCGACACGGGCGAGAACAGCGGCTGCGCGGCGCAATCCGTCAGCGGATCAAGCGCGCCACCATGGACAAGGGCGAGGAATTCGTCTTTTTGCCGCTGCGGCAAAATGCGCTGGGCCAGCTCTTTCAGGAGCGCCGGCACGGCGGGATCGGCCAGTGCCTTATCGCGTGCTGTCGGTTCGGGATTTGACGTGGCAGGCATTTTCAGGACCGGGCCTTTGTTTCCGCAAGCAGTGTGAATAGCCGTATATTAATCGTTTTCGAAGAACGGTCAATAGTTTATGACAAGTGTCCTGACGTTGTCATCTCCGCGCTTTTTCAAATGCTTCGCGATTTTATGATTGTCATAATATAAAGATAATGTTAGCCTGTCGCGATTGATTTTTAAAGGAGATGCGAGAGACGATGCCTGCCGCTTCCGACCAGGACAGTTTGAGCCGCCGCGTGGCGGAGGCGATATGCGCCGCCGATGCAGCCGCGCTCACCACCGCCATCCATGACGGCGCCGATGTCGATGCCTGGACGCCGGAGGGACGCGCGCCGCTGTTCCTTGCCGTGGAAAAGGGCGATGTCGCGGTCGTGCGGCTGATCGCCGGGCGCAGCCGCAATATCGACCCGCAGAACGATTGCGACTTTTCGCCGTTTACGCTGGCCGTGCGGCAAAACCGCGCCGATATCGCGCATGCGCTGCTCGATTGCGGCGCAAGCCCCTTCCCGTCCGGCAAAGGCGCCGATTATCCGCTCGACTGGGCGCTGTCGAACAAGATGTATGACGTCATCGGACGGATGCTGGTGCAGGGCAAATGGCCCGACCGCCCTTTCAAGGGATCGCCGCTGATCGTCCACGCGGCGGAGCAAAATGACCTCGACCTCGCGCGCACTTGCCTGGCAGCGGGCGCCGATATCGACCGCGGGCAGGCGAAGAACGGCTATACCGCCCTGCATGTCGCGGCGCGCGGCGGGGCAGAGGATTTTATGCGCTTCCTGATCGACAAGGGCGCGAATGAAAATTCGACGGCGAACGGGACGCAGACGCCCTTCGACTGGGCGCGGGACGGCGGGGCGCTGCTGCGCAGCATCGTCGCGGAACGCGAGATGCGCAAGGCCGCGCGCGAATTGACTGAAGGGATGGGCAGCGACATCACCGTCGGTCGGCCCCTGCAATTGAAAAAAAATCCAGGAGCGCGGCCGTGACGCGGATATTCGACGCCATCCGGGCGAATGATCTCAACGCCGTCAGGAAATGGATCCGGTCTTCGTCAGGAAACGCCGGGATCGAAGGCCGCGGACGCACACCGCTGCACCTCGCAGCCGAACTGGGTTATGCCGACATCGCGGCGCTGCTGATAGAAAATCGCGCCGATATCCACGCACTCGACATGGACGGCAAGAGCCCACTGCTTGTCGCCGCCGAGTATGGGCATATCGAAGCCGCCAGGGTGTTGATGGCGGCGGGCGCGACCCCGTCGGTGCGCGCGAAAAGTTCGGAAACGGCGCTGCACCTCGCCGTCAAATGTCCCAGTCCCTCATTTCACGCGCATGCAATGACCGAGCTGCTGGCGCAGGAGAAATATCTCCTCGATTACCGGTTGGCGGATGGGCGCACGGCGCTGATGATCACCGCCGCGGATGATAACGCGGGCATGATGGAGGTGCTGCTGAAGGCGGGCGCCGATCCTTCCTTGCGCGACAATGAGGGGCGCAACGCCGCCGATTGGGCGAAAGAAACCGGCGCGCATTTTAGCCAGCAGGCCCTGTTGGCCTGGGAAGCGGCGCGGGAAGCGCGGCACGGGCTGACCCGCCAAGTGCTTGTCGGCCACTCGCTGAAACTGAAAATTCCGAAACTTTAGGGAACGGGAGGCTTTGGGCCGCCCTTGTCGAGGCCGAAGCTGGTGCCCGTGCTGCCGATGCGGCCCTTGTCGAGGCCGGCGCGGTTCTTGCGCATGAGCTCAGGATTAAGCGGCAGCTGCTTTTTGTATTGGCCGCCCGCCACGATCAGGCGCTGGACGAAAGAAGAGTCGCGGTCTTCCTTTTCGGCCAGCCGGTCGAGGACCGTCCAGCCGCGCGCGTCGGTCAGGTCCGGATCGGCGCCGAGGTCGAGCAGGCGGTCGAGCGCGGTGAGATTCTTCTTCTCGATCGACAGGTGCAGCGCGGCCTTGCCGTCCTTGTCGCGGATGTCGGGGTCGATGCCCTTGTTCATCAGGTATTCGACGAGGCCGAGCTGGTTCTGCTCGATCGCGTAATGCAGCAGCGTGCGGCCGCGCTCGTCCTTCGCGGAAGGGTCGGCGCCCGCGTCGATCATGATATGGGCGGCGGAGACGAATTTATCGTCGATGCGGTACGGCGGACGGTCCGCGCGGCGCACGAGGTCGCCGAGCGGCGTGCGGCCCGCCGCGTTGACGTCTTTCAGCAGCTGCGGCGCGATCTTGATGACCTTCGCGACCATGTCGGCGTTCTGGGTGCGGGCGAGCGCGTGGAGCACGTTGTTGCCGTTCGCGTCGCGCGCACAGATCTCGCAGTTCGGCAGGATGTTGTTGAACGTGTCGCCGAGCTCGAGCCTGGCCGCCATGTGCAGGATGGTTTCGCCCAGCTGGTTGGTCGAGCCCACGTCGGCTTTGAAGGCCAGCATCTGCTGCAGGACTTTCGGATAGTCGCGGATGCGCTCTTCCTCGAGCATCATCATGTACGGCGAGACGCCGAAATCGTTCTTCAGGTTCGGGTCAGCGCCGTTCTTGAGCAGGTGCTCGACCATCACGGGGCGGGCCAGGAACAGGTGCAGCGGCGTATTGCCGTCCTTGTCCTGCGCGTTCGGATTGGCGTTCGACTTGACGAGAATATCGATGAGGTCAGGCTGCGCGGTCGCTACCACGTGGAGCGGCGTCTTGCCCGTTTCGTCTTTCAAGTTCGGGTCGGCGCCCAGCTTGATGAGCGTGCGCACGAATGTTTCCTGGCTTTGCATGACCGCGCGGTGTAGCGGCGTCTTGCCCGCCGCGTCGGGCAGGTTGACGTCGGCACCGCCCTGGATCAGGGCGACCGCGATAGTGTGGCGGTCCTTGTCGAGCGCGAGGTGCAGCGGCGGGTACATGAGATTGCCGCGCAGGTTGACGTCGGCGCCGGCCTTGATCAGGGCGACAACCGAAGCGAGGTCGTTCTGGACGATGGCTTTTTGAAGACGCGTGTAGCCGGTGTCCTGGATCTTGTTCGGATCACCGCGAAATATTCCTGCCACCTTGTTAAAAAAATTTTTCAACTTTTTCGACCTGATTGCGTCCCAAAAACGTTGGTGTCGTGAATTGCTTTCGATTGAAGAAGTTAGCATGGTTAACATGCGCGAGTCCATGCACCATCGCAAGCAAGCTGCAAATCAAGGGAGGGATTTGAAATTTAATTATCTCGTTGGTCATATTACGGGATTCCGTCCGCGTCCCGGCGGCGGGCAGTCCCGATTCGGATTTCAGCTTGTCAAGCGTGCCGCTGCATCTAGATAATGCCTAATGGAAAGTTAATGTCCGGCGCAGCCAAGCATTCTTGTCAGTGTTTGCGCCGGTTTTTTTTGAGGGTTTCATGAAATCAGCGGTCTATTATGGGGTTTCCCTGACGTTTTTGTCCCTGGCCTTGCTCGGCCAGCCAAGCCTCGGCCTCGCCGCGGCTCATAATAGTGCCGGCGCGCAGCCAAACCAGCAGATCACTGACGAAGCGCAGCGCATCTTCCAGTCTTACGGCGACGCGATCTATCAAGTCCAGACCATCGACCTCGCGTCCGACAAGAAAAGCTCGATCGGTTCGGGTTTCCAGTTCACGGCCGACGGGCTCATTGCGACCAACTACCACGTCGTGGCCGAGGCCATCCAGCGCCCGACCGCCAATCGCCTCGAATACCTGCACGGCAAGGGCGAACACGGCAACCTGAAAATCCTGATCGCCGACACGGTGCATGACCTGGCCATCCTGAAGATGGACAAGCCGGGCAAAACTCACGTCGAGCTAGGCCAGTCGAACCTGCCCAAGGGCATCAAGCTGTTCTCGCTCGGCAATCCGCACGACATCGGCTTCACGATCATCGAGGGCACGTATAACGGCCTGTCGGACGAAAGTTTTGTCGAGAAGATCCACTTCTCCGGCTCGCTGAACCCGGGCATGAGCGGCGGCCCCGCGCTGGGCCACGACGGCCGCGTCGCCGGCATCAACGTGTCGACCGCGGGCAACCAGATCAGCTTCCTCGTCCCCGTCGAGCCTTTGCGCGACCTCTACGAGAAATACCAGAAGGAAGGTCCGAAGTTCGACTTCCTCGCGCATGCCGATCAATATATCGAAGAGCAGCTGCTGGCCGGCCAGCAGAAAAACGTCGACCGCATGCTGAACGCGAAGTGGGAAAGCGAGCCCTTCGGCCCCTATATGGTGCCGGGCCGCATCACCGACGCCTTCAAGTGCTGGGGCGATTCCGACATCCAGGAGAAGAACCAGTACCGCGGCTATCATCTGACCTGCTCGAGCCAGGACCGCCAGTTCCTCGACGAGAACGCGGGATCGGGCGAATCCTTTTACACGGGCACCTACTTGTACCGCTATGACTCGATCGTCGGCGACGACGACCTGAACCTGGCGCGCTTCTATGCCTATTATGAAGACCAGTATTCGATGCCGCTCGAGGCCTACACCAACGCGGGCGAAAGCAACGTCACGAACTTCGACTGCAACACCAGCTTCGTCAACATCGCGGGCGGCAAGTGGAAATCGTCCTTCTGCATCCGCCAGTACAAGAAATATCCCAAGCTTTACGACATGCACCTTTATATGGCGCTTGTCGGCCAGGGCCGGCAGGGCATGATGGCGACGGAGGTCGCGGAAGGCGTGTCGAAGGAAAGCGCGATGAAGCTGGCGCAGAAGTTCCTCTCCGAAATCCATCCGCGCGACGCGTCGGAAGCCCCGGCCTCCAACGTGCCCGGCTCGGCCACGCCCGTGGCCGCCGCGCCGACGAAGGACGCGACGCCTTCGGACGATAATGACGACAACGGCGAAGAAACGCCCTCTGCGGGCCGCGGCGGCAAGGAGACACGCTAATGAAAAAACTGGTTCTTGAAATCACCAGCCACGCCGGCGACGGTTCGGTCACCCACCGCATGGTTGAAAGCTTCCCCGCCACGCTCGGGCGCGGCTACCACAACGACATCATCCTCTCCGACCCGCATGTCAGCGCGCAGCACGTGCGCATCGAATTCGACGGGCAGGGCTGGAGCATCCGCGACCTCGGCACCGAAAACGGCCTGGTCGTCAACGACAAGGTCTTTCGCGACGGGCCCGCGCGCCTGCAGTCGGGCGATACGGTGCGCATCGGCCATACCGAAATCCGCGCCTTCGATCCGCTGCACCCGGTCCCGAAGGAGCGCAAGATCCAGAAAGCCAATCCCTTCATCGGCTGGCTGTCGCGCCCGGTAAATGTCTGGGTGTCCTTCATCCTGGCGCTGGCCACCGTGACCGGCTGGTCGTATCTCGAGATCTGGAACAACGAGCCCGGCCCGCAGCTGGCGGCCGCGGGCGGCGGCACGCTCGCCTTCATCCTCGTCTGGGCCGCGCTTTGGGCCGTAGCCGGACGCCTGATCCGCCACAAGTCGCGCTTCCGCAGCCATGTGGCGCTGATCAGCATCACGACGATTATCTCGGTCGGCATCCTCTCCTATGTCGAGGCTTACGCGGACTTCCTGAGCAACGAGAACTGGATGGCGATGCTGGGGACCTATCTCCTCGACCTCTTGCTGCTGGTGGCGCTGCTCTATGGCTCGCTGTCGCTGTCGACGGACCTGCCCCGCAAGCGCCGCGCTCAAGTGTCGGCTTACTTCTCGATCGGCATCATGGTCGGCATCTTCGCGCTGACCCAAGTTGCACAGCGTCACTTCGTCCAGGAGCCCACCTATCCCGCGCACCTGGAGCCCTATCTGGCGAACCTCGCCCCCACCGATTCCGTGGACGAGTTTATGAAGGGTAACGACAAGCTGTTCAGCTCGGACATCTTCAAGACCGCTGAAACCGCGAAAAAATAAGCTTCATCAATCGCTTAAAAAGCCGGCCCGGGACAGACCCAGGCCGGTTTTTTTTCGTATCTTTTTCCCTTTGCATTATGTATAATAACGGATATTTTTTAGCGCCATTTCAATGGATTGAATGATGGACAAAGCGAATAAACATTCCATCCGGATCACCGATCAGATGATCGACGAGACCATCCGCCTGAGCAAGCTGTTCGGCCAAAAAGGAGCGCGTCCACTGCGCCAACCATCGTCGGGCTTTCCGCTGGGTCTCATCGACCAGTCGGGCTCGATGCCGGGGCCGCCGATGACCGGCGCCGGCAAAACCATGGTCATAGAGGCCATGGCAAAGGCCATGGGCCTGGATGTGAAGAGGGTCGATGCGTCCTCGCTCAAAGACCCGGGCGCTCTGGATAAACTGCTGGGGCATCCGCCCGGCTACGAAGGGTTCGACTCCGACGACAGCCTGTTCGACCGAACCATGGCCGACGTCCGCGCGGTGATACGCCGAAGGGAAGAGGCGATTGAATCGGCGCGCAATGGCGATGCACTGGCGGCCCAATGCCGGGACGGGATTGCGTCCCCCGCTTCAACCATGCGTCCACTGCGTTTGCGCGGCGCATCGGGCGCGGGCTTTTCCATCGCAGGAAGGATGTGGTCATGAGCGAGGACATCCGCGACAAAATTTTCATCGCGACGAGCAATATTGGCGCCGACGCGGCATCGGAAGATTTTAAAAGGTTTGCCGCGGACCCGGCATTCCTGGAGCGCTTCAAGCCGGTCGAGTTCAAGCCGCTGTCGAAAGACGATATTGCACGCATCTCCGGCAGATTCTCCGCGAAGAAGCTCGGCGACCGGGAACTGACAGCGGAGCAGGAAAAGGCGCTGGGTGAAGCCGTGGCAGCCCTCATCCGCGCCGCCGAAATCGACGGCAGCCAGGGCATGCGCGGCGTCCTCAAGAACATTGACAGCACGCTGACCGGCCCGCTATCGCCGGAGGCGGAGGATATCCTCGCCGCCTGTTCGCCCGCTTTCGCCGCCAAAACGGGACAGCGCCGCGGCGAACAGCTGGCTGCCGATTTCCGTCGCGAAATTCCGGTTCAACCGATGAAAAAGCTGCGCCTCGCGCCACGGCAAGGCGTCTAAATCAGCGCGGCGCGCCCGGACCGTCTTCATTCTTTTTCGGCGGCGATACGGCGATGGGCTTGGAGATGGTGATATTACGCTGCATCGCGGTATTATACGGCTCGACGCCGTAAACGTCCTTGATCTTCGCCAGCAACAACGTCATGACGGCCTTACCCTCTTTGGAACGTGACGAATACGACGAATATTCGCGCTCTTCCGCCACGCTCTTCATGGCCTCGTCGAGGATGGAGACATTGGCGTAGCTCGCGGCCAGCGGATCGGCGCCTTTTTTCAGCAGGTAATCGACCTTCTTGGAGTCCGGCTGGCGCACGGCCAGTTGCAGCACGGTTTCGCCGGCCGAGTTGCGCGCGTCAATGTCGAGGGATTTCAGCATATATTCCATGACATCTTCGCGGAAATTATTGTAGGCGTGGTGCAGCATCGTGCTCATGACGTCGTCGTTGCCGCGGATGCGTCCGTGGAGGTCCGCGCCGTTGTCGACCGCCCACTGGATGGCCGCCAGGTCTTTCTTGTCGATCGCCTTGACGAGGACTTCCTGCGCGCAGCCGTCGAGGTCGCCGCCCTTGGAGATGTAAAAGCGCATGCGGTCGAAGTCGCCGCTGCGCACGGCGCGCTGGACGAGCGTTTCGCCTTGCGCGCTCTTCACGTCGATGCGCACGCCGCGCTGCAGGATGATATTGAAGATCTCTTCGTTGAAATTGTCATGCGCGTAATGGATGACCGGCTGGAATTTCCTGTCGCCGGTCGACACCAGCGCGTTGACGTCCGCGCCGTACTGGATGGACAGTTTGACCATGTCGGGGCTTTTCTTTGCGATCGCCTTGGCCAGCAGCTCCTGCGGATCGGCGCCGGATTCAACCGCGCCCTTGATCAGGTCGACGTCCCAGGCTTTCACCGCCGCTGACAGCGCGCGGTTGATGATCTGTTTTTGCTCGGGCGTCATGGCTGGCTTGGCGCGGTGTTGCACGGGCGTGGTCCCCTTTGCGTGATGAACGAATGCGTTATGTGATACGCCCACAGGCTAACAGATTCGCGTTTTATGTCAATGCGGTGCCGTGTGGCGTTGACATTTTCCGTATCGGCTTTTAAGGTGGCTGATTGCATTTTCAGAATACTTAAAGATCATGGCCAAACGCGCAGAACCATCGCAACTGTCCAATGGAATTCCGCCCCGAGTGGACCGGAACGGAAAACGCGTGACAATGGATACGATCCACGCGGGCCTCGACCCGGAAAGCCTGGCCGCCGATTTCATGGCAGCGGCCGGCAGCAACGACAGTGCCTCCCTCGCGCGGCTGAAGGCCCATCTGCAGCGGCGGGACGTGCTGCCGGATTTCGCGGGAACGAACGGCATCACACCCCTGATGGCGGCCGCGATGATCTGGAACAGCCCCGCGGTGGAGGCGCTGGCCGCGCATCCGCTCGTCAACCTCGCGCGCGCGGACAATGACGGCTGGACGGCGCTGCATTACGCGGCGGCCTGCGGCGCTGCGGACTGCGTGCGCCTGCTGCTGGCCCACCAGGCGCCTTTCGATCTTTGCAACAGCGACGGCGAAACCGCCTTCGATCTCGCGGTCGACGAAAAGACCCGCGATGCGTTCCGCCAAAACCGTGATTTCGCGCGGCGCATGGGCCAGTGCGCGCCTCAAGCGCCGGCCGCGCCTCCCGCGCCCCTTCCCGCCGCCGCGCCCGCGGAAGAAAAGAAAAAGCCTGAACCCGATCCCCTGAAGGATGCGTTCTTCCGCGCCATGGCCGGCATCGGCTTGCAGTCGGCGGATACGCGCAAGGCGCTGATCGACAAATGCGCCGCGATGGACGAAACGGCGCTGAAGGATGCCTATGCGGCGATCCGCGGCGCGGGCGGCGAATTCAATTGGGATGCGGTTTTCGTCACCGCCGCTTTCAACGGCAACACGGCCGCGATGCGTTTCCTGCACGACCAGATGTTGTTCGACGAACGCACGCTGAACCAGGCGCTGTCGGCGGCTGTCGCGGGTGGCGGGCGGCGCAGCGCGGCGCACCACCTGATGGCCTGGGGCGCGAACCCTTCCGCGCCCTATGAGGTCGGCGGGCAGATGCAGGACCAGACTATTTTCGACGCGGCCTTCCGCCTGAATCTCTTCGCGACGCTCGAGGAAATGATGCTGTGGCGCGGCCATGCGGTGAAAGACATCGACGCCGAAAGATACCGGCGCAAGAGGAGCGCTGCTTTCGCGCTGACCCTGCGCGACAAGGCGAAGGAGTTCCGCAAGCTGCGCGGCAAAAAACTGGCCGAAGCGTTCGAAGCCGCCGTGGGCGGCAGCAACCTCGCGGGAACGATGGCGGGCTATATCGAGGCGCACCGCGACCGCTTCCTGCGCGGCAACGTAGATATTTCGAAAGAAATCGGCGGTGGCGCGCTCGCCGTGGCACTGCTGCACGGGCGCTATGATTTCGCGCGCCTTCTTATTGCGGATGGATATAAATTATCCGACGCGCCGCGTCATCTCCGGGCGTACCTGACGCAGCGCGGCACCACGGAGGCGCTGAAATTCGCCGGGGATCACGAGGCGGGCAGGCTCGAAAATATTTCGGTGCGGGCCGTCGGACAGAAAAGGCGCAGCGAGATCCGCGTGCTGATGTCGGTTCCCTATCGCCCGCACTACGGCATGTACTGATATAACAGTCGTATTTTCTTGCATTCCCGCGCCGCAGCAATCCCATAAGTCTGTGCTAAAACGCCGTCCCGGCGTTGGTTAAAGCAATTAACCTGATGTTAACAGGTGCTCACTAGTCTCTTTATTGCGCGGACGTTTGCCGCGACCGATGACTTTGCGCTATTCTTGAACAGGGAATCGGGGTTTGCATGTTGGGGCTTAATCATCTTTTCAACTCGCTGACCGGACATGGCATCAACAAGCGCGACAAACACGGCGAAACGCAGCTGTACCGCGCAGTGAAGAATGGCGACGTCCGCACGGTCAAGAAACTTCTGCGCGATGGCGCGGATCCGAATGTCGCGAACAATCATAAACTGACGCCGCTGCAGCACGCCGCCTATTGGGGCGAAGCCGAAATGGTCGAGGCGCTGATCAAGGCAGGCGCCGACGTGCATCATCACAATGGCCACGGCTGGACCGCGCTGCATTCCGCCGCCGTGTCGGGCGGCATGAAGAGCCGCAAAAAAACCATCGAGCTTTTGAAAAAAGCGGGCGCGAAAGACGATGTGAAGGATAAGCATGGCTGGACTGCGGCGGATTATATGCTGCTGTGGGAAGAAAACGCAGCCGCCGCCGAGAAGCTCAAACAGTTCCTCTCGATTCCCGTCGGACTCGGCGCAGCCAAAGCCGCGAAGCCGAAAACCCCGCCGCCCGTGCCGCCGAAACCTTAGGCTTTTCAATTATTCATCATTCTTTTACCGCCACCGTGGTATTATGAAATATCGTACCCGAGTTTTTGGGGGTGGAGTCTACCGGCTCTTCCGGTTGTTGTGCCCGGGCCTGCCGGTTCTGCGGAGCGCTTGCGGCGGAATGTCTCTTACGTTGGGGTATGTCAGGCTTCCCGTTTTGCGTTCTTGATCTGCACACGTAACAGGCCGGCCGGGCCACTTCCCGGCCGGTTTTTATTTTGGTTTATTTTTGGCGGAGATTGGCGGAAACTCGGGCTGGGGGCTATCTCAATATAAATAGAATCTAGGGAGATAAGGGATGGGATCGATCTGGAATTACACCGACACCGTGCTGTGGCTCTTGGGCCTGTCGCTGATCTTCGCGATCGTGGTTGCCGTCGGCGTCTATAATCGCGTGGCCGCGCTGCGCCAGCGCCGCAAGAGCGCTTTTGCCGATGTCGACGTGCAGCTTAAATTGCGCTACGACCTGGTGCCGAACATGGTCGAGACCGTCAAAGGCTATGCCGCCCACGAAAAAACGATCCTCGAGGAAGTGACGAACGCGCGCGCCACCGCCATGCGCGGCGGCGCGATCGCAGACCGCGTCAAGTCGGAAGCGGCCCTGGGCGCAGCGATGACGAACCTGCTGGCCGTCGCGGAAAACTATCCGCAATTGAAAGCGGATGCGAATTTCCGCCAGCTGCAGGCCGATCTGTCGGACATCGAGAACAAGATCGCGGCAGCGCGCCGTTTCTTCAACAACGCGACGAGCGAATACAACACGACGATCACGCAGGTGCCCGGCGTGATCATTGCGCACTTCTTCAACTACCGGGAAGAGCCCTTCTTCGAGCTCGACCCCGCCGAGCAAAAGGCCGCGCAGGCAGCGCCCAAGGTCAGCTTCGGGACCTGATTACAAGCCGGGCGTTTTCAGCTTCTTCTGGTGAGACAGCGCGATATCGAGCGCCGCATCGAACTCATGCGCGACGAGCGGATAGTAATGCGCGCCCTCGGCCGCGGTGATCAGGTTCATGCGCAGGCGCTCGAAATGACGCGGTTCCGCGTTATTGCTGGCGACAAGATGTTCGGCCTGGCGCAGCTCATCCGCGATATGGTCCAGCACGAACGAATGGTCCGGGCTGCGCCTGGACGCTTCTTCGAAATGCGCGCGCATATCGGGCAGGGCGGCGGCGAAGACATGATGTTCTTCGGGTAATTTGTCTCTCATAATTAACACTCCTCTGTTGTTGTAAGGCTCCGTTTTGGGGCTCTTGTTTTTGACGATTGAAAATACCTTGGCCAGGGCCGGTTTACCGGTCCCTTCGTCGCGAGCAAAAGCGTTTTTGAAACGGGATTGTTCGTGTTTTGAAGCGGGTCCGGCGGCAAGCCAGCCGGCCCTGCAAAGGCTTCAATCGGCGTTCAGCATACGCTGATAGGCTTTTCTGTCAAGAAAAATGCCTTTCCGCGGGGCTCAAAAAGCCCATATAATATTGAAGTAACTGTCGTTTTCGGCATCGAAAATTTTGGAGCCCCATGGCCGCCGGTCTTGCGACATACCAGTGGAACAACCAGCTTAAATCCCTCGCCCTGCTGGCGGGATTTCCCATCCTGCTGATCCTGATGATCTTCGCCTTTTTCTTCCTGGCCGACCTGTGGTGGGGCGCGCATTCGGACCTGCGCAACATGCAATCGGCCTACGGCATGTTCGGCGGCATGGACCAGGACGGCAACGTTGGCTACGTCCCCGCGCCCGCCTCCTTCTCGCCCTCGACGAAGGAAGCCGTGCGCGCGGGGCTGTGGGGCGTCGCGCAATTCGGGCCCTATGCGGTGGGCGTCGCCTTCGTCTGGTTCGTGATCGCCTTCTTCTTCCACAACAGCCTGATGCGCCTCGTGACGCATTCGCAGCCGATCACGCGCCAGCAAATGCCGCGCATTTACAATATGCTGGAGAACCTGTGCATCTCGCGCGGCCTCACGATGCCGCAGTTCGAGGTGATCGACAGCCCGGCGCTGAATGCTTTCGCGACCGGCATCAACGACAAAAGCTACCGCATCGTGCTGACGCGCGGGCTGATCGAGCGCCTGCATGACGACGAGCTGGAGGCCGTCATCGGGCACGAGTTGACGCATATCATCAACCGCGACGCGCGCCTGCTGATGGTCGCGGTGATTTTCGCCGGCATGTTCAGCTTCTTCGCGCAGTTCTTCTACAAGATGCTCGTTTACGGCGTGCGGCCGAATTATTATTCCCGCCGCGACCGGGAGGGCGGCGGCGGCGCGCTGATCGTGATGCTGCTGGCGCTCGCGATCCTGATGGTCGGCTATTTCTTTGCGATCGTCATCCGCTTCGCCCTGTCGCGGAAAAGGGAATTCCTGGCCGACGCGGGCTCGGTCGAATTGACGAAGAACCCCGAAGCCATGATGCGCGCACTCTTGCGTATTTCAGGTAATGACGCGGTGCCCGGCATGCCCAACCAGGTGCAGCAGATGTGCATTGAAAATTCGCAGGAGTTTCTGGGCATGTTCGCGACGCATCCGCCCTTGAAAGCGCGCGTCGCGGCGATTTCGGCGATGACGAATACGCCGGTGCCGGATTTGCAGGTCAGCCTGCGCCGCGTTCCGGAGCAGCCATGGACAGGCGAGGCACCTCCGCCGCATGCGCCGGTGTCCCCGCAAACGCCGCTGCCGCTTCCGGGCACGGGACAAGGTCCCTGGGGGCCCATTCCATCCCTGCCCCCGAAACAGCCGCCGCAGTAGCCCCGCCTTTACAAAAGCACGTATTTCGCGGCATGCTGAAGGTATGAGGCTTTTTATCATCAGCCTGATCGTCGCCTGCCTGGGGATGCTGCCGCAGATGGCCATTCTGCGCGACTGGAACGTGCCGGAATGGCTGCGCTGGCTCACGATGATCCCGCACGCGGGCCTTGGCTATATGGTCGTGTTCTTTCATGAGCTCGGGCATACGGTGACTTTCCTGTCATACGGGCAACTCGCTGTGCCCCTGTTTGACTTCGCCAACGGCGGTGGCTTTTCGACGCCCTTCATGCCGCGTTTCCTGATCCTGCAGGGAGTTATATATCTTGGCCTTCTGTATGTGGGTTACCTGATGTTCCGCGAAGGCTATTGGGCGTATCTGGGGTGCCTTGTCGCGCTGCTCACCGTGCATGCCAGTTTCTCGACGGGGGAGCATTACATGCTGCCCGTCAATTACATGGGCAACGGCGGCGCAGTGCTGGTGGGATGTTTCTGCATCTGGCGCGCAGCCCTGAACAAAGTCGTCTCGGAGACGAGCCGCGAGGCGGAACGCTACATCCACATGATGTTCGGCCTCTACGCGGTGCTGAATGACGGCATCATGCTGAGCTGGAATCTCATGACCAGCGACATCGTGCGCGACGCTTACAACGAGGGCAAGGGCGAAAGCCATATTGCCAACGACTTTACCGTCCTGGCAGACCGGCTGGACACCAATATCCAGCATGTCGCGGCCTTTCATATGCTGTTCACGCTGGCCGCGCTGGCGGTCACCGGCGCGCTGATCTATGCCGGCTGGCGCGAGCAGCAGGAAGAACGGGAAGGCGCGCAAGCGCTGGCGCGCGTGCGGAAGCCGTAGTCTTCGACAAGCCTGCGGTATAATTCAGGCGCGCGTTTTCAGCTTGATGGTGGGCATCGTGGCGGCGGGCTGCTGCAGCGTCACGGATTGATTGGCCTCGTCGTTGGCGACGGCGTCGAAGGTGGCGCTAAGCTTCGCCTGGAGTTCCTTCACGAGCGCCTTGCGCTCGGCTTCGGGCATGGCGTCGACGGCTTTCATGACCGATTGCGCCGTGCCCGTGCCGGAGGCGGCGAATTTCTCGCTCAAATCCTTCAGCACCGGGGCCCGGATCTCCGCCGGCATGTCGCGCAGGCTCTTGTAGAGTTGAGCGGCGGTTTCCTGGATATCGGGCGCCGCATTTTTCACGGCAGGCATCGCCTGCACCGCCGCCGCCTGCGTCTTCTGCGCCGCGCGATATTTGAGGGCCTTGACGCCGCCTTTCGCGAGGCCATAGGGCGAACAAATCGCCGCCAGCGATGCGCCCGCAAAGGCGAGCACGCCCATAAAGGCGAAAGGCGTTGCGATAGCGGCCGCACCAGCCGCAATCACCGCGCCCGCCCCGAGGGCGAACGCGCCCATGCCGGCGCTACCGATAGCGATGCCGGCGCTGATGCCGGCCGCGATGCCTGCAATGCCGGCGCCGATCGTGCTGATGCCGACGGGCAATATATTGTCGGCATCCCAAAACTCCTTGAAGATGCGGACCAGCGCGAGACTGTCTTCGTTGCCGTATCTCGCCTCAATCCCGCTCCGAATGCATTCGACGAATTGCCCGTTCGGCGCATAGGCCGCAGCACCGATCATTTTCAGAGGCTCGGTGACGGGCGCCCAATACGGATTATTCCACCAGCTGGTAATTTTCTCTTTTGCCTTGTCGAACATGGAATGACACTCCCGCCTGAATCGTGCACCGACTATAGCGTTTATTTGTCATAATGTCAATAGGTTAGCAGAGAGGCGGAGCCATAAAAAAAGGACGTCCGAAGACGTCCTTTTTCTTTTAAATCAATGGATTAGATCAGTTCACGCAGCTTTTTTTAAAAGCTGCTTATGGTTTGTGATGATGGTTTCGACCACCGACGGATCGGCCAGTGTGGTCGTGTCGCCGAGCTGGTCGAAAGCGTCTTCCGCCACTTTGCGCAAGATTCGGCGCATGATTTTCCCTGAGCGCGTCTTGGGCAGGCCCGGCGCGAAGAGGAGAACATCAGGCGTCGCGATGGGGCCGATGACCTTGCGGACATGCGCCACGATATCTTTGCGCAGGTCTTCAGACGGCTGCTCGCCGCCCTTCAGGATCACATAGGCATAGATGCCTTGGCCCTTGATGTCGTGCGGATAGCCGACCACGGCGCTTTCCGCGATCTTCGGATGCGAGTTCAGCGCGTCCTCGATCTCGGCGGTGCCGAGGCGGTGACCCGAGACGTTGATCACATCGTCGACGCGGCCGGTGATACGGTAGTAGCCGCGCTCATCGCGCTTCGCGCCGTCGCCGGTGAAATACATGCCCTTGAAGGTCGAGAAGTAAGTCTGCACGAAACGCTGGTGGTCTTTGTAAACCGTGCGCATCTGTCCCGGCCAGCTGTCCAGCATGACGAGATTGCCTTCGGTCGCGCCTTCGAGAATATTGCCCGAGGCATCCACAAGCGCGGGGCGCACGCCGAAGAAGGGCATCGAGGCATAAGACGGCTTGAGCTCATGCGCGCCCGGCAGCGGCGAGATGAGCGTGCCGCCGGTTTCGGTCTGCCACCAGGTGTCGATGACGGGGCAGCGTTTTTCGCCGACGACGTTGTAATACCAGAGCCAGGCCTCTTCGTTGATCGGTTCGCCGACCGAGCCAAGGATGCGCAGGCTTTTGCGGCTGTGCTTTTTGACCCAGCTGTCGCCTTCCTTGATGAGCGAGCGGATGGCGGTGGGTGCGGTGTAGAAGATGCTGACCTTGTGCTTGTCGACGGTCTGCCAGAAGCGGCCCCAGTCGGGATAGTTGGGCACGCCTTCGAAAATGACCGAGGTCGCGCCGTTGGCGAGCGGGCCGTAGACGATATAGGTGTGGCCGGTGACCCAGCCCACGTCGGCCGTGCACCAGTAAATCTCACCGTCGCGGTAGTCGAAGCAATATTCATGCGTCATCGCGGCATAGACGAGATAGCCGCCCGTCGTATGCAGCACGCCCTTGGGCTTGCCGGTCGAACCCGAGGTGTAGAGGATGAACAGCGGGTCTTCCGCGTTCATCGGCTCGCAGGGGCAGTCGGTCGATTGCTTGCCGACCAATTCGTGCCACCAGACGTCGCGGCTGGCGTTCCAGCCGATGTTGCCGCCGGTGCGCTTGTAGACGAGCACCGTTTTCACGTTCGGGCAGTCCTTCAGCGCCTCTTCGGCATTCGCCTTCAGCGCGATTTTCTTGGAGCCGCGCAGGCCTTCGTCCGCCGTGATGAGAACGGTTGAATCGCAATCGAGGATGCGGTCTTTCAGGGACTGAGGCGAAAAGCCGCCGAAAACGACCGAATGGATCGCGCCGATGCGCGCGCAAGCCAGCATCGCGTAGGCCGCTTCCGGGATCATCGGCATATAGATCGTGACGCGGTCGCCTTTTTTCACGCCGCGGCTTTTGAGCGCATTCGCGAGCTTGCAGACTTCATCATGAAGCTGCTGGTAGGTAACATTGGACGAGTCGTTCGCATCATCCCCTTCGCGGATGAAGGCAACCTGGTTGGCGCGTTTGGGCAGGTGGCGGTCGATGCAGTTATGCGCGACGTTCAAAACGCCGTCGTAATACCAGCGGATGCGCGCATTGTCCTTGTAGTCGACGTCTTTCACCTGAGTATAGGGTTTGATCCAGTCGAGGCGCTTGCCGTGCTCGCCCCAGAACTTGACGGGGTTCTCGACCGACTCCTTGTACATCGCGTCGTATTTGGCTTTGGTGATCTTGGCGGTCTTCGCGAGATCCGCGGGGATGGGGAAATATTCCGGATGATCCGTCATCGTTCATCTCCTTATAAACTGCATAAAATCTGGGACTCAAAGAATAGCAAGGATTCCCGCCGCGTCCATGGGCAACCAAGGATTGCTGCGGCGCAGTATGCCATAACCTGAAAAGATTCTTACGCGTCGACGCCGGAAGCCAGTTTATTGACACCGAGGTGCGCCATGATGAAATCCGCCCGCTCCGGAATGGGCAGCACCGGCACGCGCACGACGTCGTATCCCAGCGCGCCGTAATCCTCGATCAGCATGTTTTCAATTTCACCCGCCTGCTGCTCGCTTTCGGTGCGAACATCGTCACGCACGATGGCCAAACGCTCGAACAGGAATACGGCCTTGTAGCGGAAGATCTTTGACGCCTCTATGGCGGGCTGCGGATCCATCTTCGCGAGACGGAAATAGACGATGGAATCGGGCGTGCCGCGGTCGGTGAACACGAGCGCATTGCGATCGAGCCCCTTTTCGCGCGCGACTTTCAGCTTCAGAATGCGGCGCTGCAATTCCTGCACGTGTGTCACATCGCGCACTTCGGCGAGCGTCTTGCCGCGCCGCAGCGCTTCCTCGATCAGTTCGCGCGCGACTTCGTTCTGGATGGCATAGCCGCGGTGCGCCAGTTCCTCGACGACCGAGGTCTTCCCCGACGAGGGCGCGCCCGTGATGGCGCACCAGTTGGTGTGAAAGCGAAAACCGTCCCCGCTCACGCGTCTTCCTCGCGGCAAGGGCCCCAGCGGTGCAGATTATGCTTCTGCGCGGGACAGCCGGCGTGGCTGCGCCAGAAGGAAGGGCAGCCCGCCTTGGGCGCCCTGGCCTCGCCCAGAAAGTCCGGCTCGGGCGGCAGGCGGAAGTCGGCGGCGACCTTTTCGGGCAATACGGCATAGAGCGCGCGGTCGTCGTCGAGATTGCGCGGCCGGTCCTTGATATCGCTGTGGGCGCGAATGGCCGTCTGCAGCGCCACCAGCGTTTTGACGAGATCGGCATGCGCCATCTGCGCGAGATCCGCATCGGTCTCCGGCGCGGGCGAAGCACCTTCCTCCGGCGCTTCCGCGCGGCGGTGCTGGTAAAAGTCGCGGCAGCGTTTCATTCCCTCGTCGAAGGACGGCAGCGTCGCCGCGTCGGCGGTGAGCCCGTCGACCATGCGCCAGACGGCGAGATCGTCGATCCAGCAGCGGTCGTCCCCCTTCGCGTCGCGGTGCGCCCGAATGACAGCGCGGCGCTCAGCGATCGCTTCCGCCAGTTCGCCGGCCGCCATTTTGGCGAGCTTGTGACGATCCCCCGACAGGCGCATGGCTCTATCCGCCACCCATCTTGACGATCAGCTTCCATTCCTCGTCGGTCACGGGAGAAACGGAAAGCCGCGACTGGCGCGCGAAGACCATTTCTTTGAGTTTCGGATGGATCTTGATGTCGGCGAGCGTCACATGGCGGCTGAGCGGGTTGACCGCCGCGACCTCGACCATGCCGAATTTATGGGTTTCGTCCGTCGGATCGGGATGATAGGGCTTGGTCACCTTGACCACGCCCACGATCTCCTTGCCCTCGTTCGAATGGTAGAAGAAACATTCGTCACCCGGCTTCATGGCGCGCAGGTTGGCGGCCGCCTGGTGGTTGCGCACACCGGTCCAGCCCGTCTTCTTGTCCTTGACCATCTGGTCCCAGGAATAGGCGGAAGGTTCGGATTTCAGAAGCCAGTAAGCCATCGTGATGTCCCTTTGTCCTGCCTGGATATTACACCTACGACCCTGTTTTCATGAAGTTTTTCATGAAAAACCGCCAAAGTTATTGACATAATACTGACTTTGGGTTTATAACATCGATCACATCTTTTCCGTCCAGGGAGGGCGGCGCCCATGAAAAACTCGTTCAATAACAATGCCGGCCCGAAAGAAATTATCGATTTTATGGGCAAGACGCTGTCCAACACGAACAACCAGCAGGATGCGCTGGAAACCATCGCCCTCGCGCTGCTCCCGAAGCTGAAGGAAAACCGCGCGGAGCTCGACCTCAAGGCGCGCAACATTCCCGTCTTCTATGACCTGCTGATGAGCGACGTCGACCCCGCGATGCTGTCGGCGAAAATCACCGCCGTTACACAAAGCGATGTGCAGGCGTTCGTCGACAGCATGGATCTGGGCGGGAAGGACCCGCTGGTGCGCGCGCAGAAACTCAAGAGCAATATCACGTCCTTCAGCGAGGACGATTACGTTACGCTGACGCTTGCGCTCGACGGCATTCTGCCGCCCTCGATCAAGGCCGCGTCGGATGCGATGTCAGACGGCCGGGATCCCGAGACGGATGCCCGCGAGATCTACCGCCTGGCCCAGAGTTTAAGCGTCGAAGACATCGCGGCCGCCATGACCGCGCGCAGCAAGCAGCTCGACCCTCAGCAGCTGGCCGCAGGGCTTCATGACATGCTGCAGCAATGCAGGCCGGAGCGCGTCGAAAGCTTCATTAATTATATAAATGATAATATGGGCGGCGCGGGTCTCGGCCTGCTCGTCAAGCGCTTCTGGGATTTCGCCGAGGAAACGCTGACCGCCGCGGACAAAGGCGACTTCCTACATCCCGCCAATCCGGGAAAGGTCCGCGCCTTCGGCCGCACACTGAACGATACGCTGACCGCCATCGACGAAGGGCTGAAACAGGCCGGGTTCACGCTGCCCAAGGAAGTGACCTCCTATGCGGCGCAGATCTTCAATACCGGCAAGATGCTGCGTTCAGCCGCCGGCGACAAACAGGGTGCAGCGATCAAGAAAGGCGCCACCGACGACATCACCATCGGCAAGCCGCTCCAGCTGAAGAAGCCAGGCTTCGGCGCTTAAGGCTTGAAGAATTTTTCCGGGAACATCTTGCGGTAGAGATCGGGGCGTTCGCGCGCGAGGTCGCGACGGTTCGATTCCGCCTGCGCGCGCTGTTCGGACAGAATGGGATTATCGAGCACCGCCTGCGTCAGCCTGCCGCCGCGGCCCGTGAGGTCATCGACCATTTGCACCATCAGTATGTTCGGCGCCGCCTGCGGGCGGATGGTGAGCAGCATGTCGATCAGTTCTGTCTCGGGCTTTTCGGGATAAAGTTTTGACAGCACGCCGAGCGCCAGCGCGGCCGAGCGCGACTTGCCCGCCTTGCAATGGATGATGACCGGCCCGTCTTCGATATGCGACAGCACGAAATCGAGGCCCTTTTCGACCTGCCCCTTGTCAGGGCCGTTAGGGACTTCCTGTTCCGAATCCCAGCAGGTAAGGATCAGCTGCGGCACGTCGTCGAAGCCGTTCTCGGCCAGGCGCGCGACATAGCCGGGCTCGCCGGGGCTCACGCCCGGATGCTCGAACGATAGCACGGCGGCCGGTTCATACTGAGCCACTTTTTTAAGCAGTTCGCTGGCGCGGCAGATGATGATGTCATTCATGGCGTCAATCGCTTTCGTAACGCAGGCCGCGGGAGAGCAGGTTCGTCACCACATCGTCGACGCCGGATTTCGCCCGCAGGATGTCGTGGACGCCGAGGCAGATCGGCATGTCGACGCCGTGCTGCGCGGCGTAATCGGCGACGGCCCAGGCGGTCGTCACGCCTTCGGCGACGGAACGCCGGCTTTTTAAAATGTCATCGAGCTTGCGCCCCTGCCCCAGTTCGAACCCGAGCGAGTAATTGCGCGAGGTCATCGAGGAGCAGGTTAGCGTCAGGTCGCCCACGCCCGCCAAGCCTAAAAATGTTTCCTGTTTCGCGCCGCGCTTGACGCCGAGGCGGCGTACCTCGGCAAGCCCCCGCGTCATGACGGCGGCCTTCGCATTCTGGCCGAGGCGTTTTCCATCCACGATGCCGCAGCCGATGGCGATCACGTTTTTCAAGGCGCCAGCGATTTCCACGCCGATGGGGTCATTCGACAGGTAAGGACGGAAGGCTTTGCCGCGCAGGCTGTTGCCCCAGAGCGTTCCCGCCGCCTCGCCCGCAGTGGTGGCGAGCGTGATCGCCGTCGGCATGCCCTTGACGACCTCGACGGCGAAAGTGGGACCGGACAGTGCGGCATAAGGGTGGCCGGGCGCGACTTCGGCCGCGACTTCCGACAACAGGTAGCCGGTCTTGATCTCGATGCCCTTGGCGCAATTGACGAGCGGCACGCCCTTGGGCAGATGCGGTAGAAGTTTTTTGAGCGTGTCGCGGACGTATTGCGACGGCGTCACAAGGAGCACGAGCTCGGCATCCTTCACGGCTTCGGCCGCATCGGCGGTGGCGCGAATGCGCGGATCGAGCTTTTCGTTCGGCAGGTAGATGGGATTATCGTGGCTGCTGTTCAGCCGCTCGGCGAGGCCCGGATCGCGGGCATAGAGCGTGACGCTGCGCCCGGCCTGGCTGAGCACTTCGGCCAGCGCCGAGCCCCAGGCCCCGGCGCCGATAACGGCAATGCGATTGAGCAGATCGGCCATGTCTTGTCCGCGGAATGTCGTGTTTAGACCACGTCTTGTTATACCGGGAAGGCTGGCGCTATGTCAAATCCACCTCAGATTTTCTCCGATTTCGCGCTGGCGACCGGCGCGTCGGGATCGAGCGGCCAGCGGGCGTGCACGGGAAAATCGATCGTGTCCACGAGGCCCAGTTTCAAACGCTCAATTCCGGCCCAGGCGATCATGGCGGCATTGTCGGTGCAGAGTTTCAGCGGCGGCGCGGAAAATTTGAGGCCCCCGTCGGCGGCGCATTTTTCGAGACGCGCGCGCAAGGCCTTGTTCGCGGCAACGCCGCCCGCCACGACCAGCGTAGGCTGTGCGGGATGGGAGGCCATATATATGTCGATGGCATGGCGGACGCGGTCGGCCATGATATCGCCGATGGCATCCTGGAAGGCGAAGCACAGGTCAACGATATCCTCCTGCGGGATTTCGCCTTGGTAAGCGTCGACCGCGCGGCGCACCGCCGTCTTGAGGCCCGAGAACGAAAAATCGCAACCGGCGCGGCCCATCAGCGGGCGCGGGAGTGGGAATTTTTTACGTGCCCGTTCCGGAGTGCCGCAGGAGGCCGCCATGCGCTCGACCGGCGGACCGCCGGGATAGCCCAGGCCCATGAGCTTGGAGGTTTTATCGAAAGCCTCGCCTGCCGCATCGTCGATGGTCGCACCCAGGCGCTTATACTTTCCCACACCTTCGACAATGAGAAGCTGGCAATGCCCGCCTGAGGCAAGCAGCAGCAGGTATGGGAACGGAACATCGTCGGTCAGGCGCACGGTGAGCGCATGGCCCTCGAGATGATTGACGGCGACGAGTTTCGTCCCATGCACGGCAGAGATTGCCTTTGCCGTCATGACGCCCACGAAAACGCCGCCGATCAGGCCGGGGCCGGCGGTCACCGCGATCGCGTCGAGATCCTTGAAATCGAGCTTGGCCTCGGCCATCGCCTCTTCGATCAGCGTATCGATGTGATTGAGGTGCGCGCGCGCCGCGACCTCAGGCACCACGCCGCCGAAGGTGTTGTGCTCTTTCTGGCTGAGGATACGGTGCGCGAGGATTTTCTTTTCCCCCGTCACCACGGCCACCGCCGTCTCGTCGCAGCTGGTTTCAATGCCGAGTACGTTCATGGGGAGGAATATAGCGGTTTCGACCCCCATAATCCACCATACCTTTGTCATGCTGAGCGCAGCGAAGCATCTCCCTTTCTTTGTCGCGGCGGAGGGGGATTCTTCGGTCGCTGCGCTCCCTCAGAATGACATTTGTTAGACGAAAAAAGGCCCCGGCGGTTACGGCGCCGGGGCCTTGAAGAGGCTCGTGGGGAGAAAAGTTTAGCCGAGTTTCGGCGCCTGCGTCTTCGGCGCGGCGTCGGCGTCATCGTTCGCGGGCTTGGCGGAAGCAGGCTTGCTCAGCGTCCGGCCCAGCGTCTGGAGCTGCGAGATGAGCTCGTTCGGATTGGTGGTCGAGACGATGAGGTTGCCCTTTTCGGCCGCGTCGCGCGTGGTGTCGAGCGACATGGCGAGCGTAATGACCTCATGCGCCATGTCGGGCGACATGCCCTTCTTGGCGAGGTTATTGAATTGCTCGGCATAGTTCTGGAAGATCGCGTTGCGCTGCTCGGCGATGCCTTCCCCGTGCAGGCGCAGAGCTTCTTTCCTTGCTTCGGCTTCCGCGATGATCTCGATCTTGTGCGCCTCGGCGTTGTTCTGCGCGGCCAGCTTGTTCCGCTCGGACTCTTTCACGCCCGAGAAGGAAGCCATCGCCTTCGCATCGGCCTGCGGCTCGTCGACGATGACGTCGATGAGCTTCACGCCGTAGAGGTTCTCGATTTCCTTGCCGACCTTTTCGCGGGCCATCTCGGAGATCTGTTCGCGTGTCTTGTAGAGCTCAATGAACTCCATGCCGGAGACGAGCTGCTTGATGGTCGCGTTGACGCGGGCCATGACCTGCTCGATGGGCTTGTTCGAATCATAGACGAATTTCTTCGAATCGACGATCTGAAGGTGCATCTTGATCGGAATGGAAACGAAGATATCGTCCTTCGTCTTCGTGTTGAGCTTGTCCTCGACCTGCTTGAGTTCCATACCCACGCGCGCGGCGATGTTCTGCCAGGGCATGATCAGGTGCGGACCGGCGTCTTTCACGGTCTTGACGTATTTACCGAAGCTCTGGACGATGACTTCTTCTTTTTCCTGGAGGAAGAAAAAAAATCCCATGGTGTTAGTCTCCTTCTGTGCGTTTTTTTGAGGTTATAGGCAGCGGAGGTTGATCCCCCGCCGCCAGTTTTTTAGTTAAAGTCGTTTAGCCAAGTTTGGGTTGCTGGATTTTCGCCGCGGCCGGGATTTCGCTGCCCGGATCGTTGGCGGGCTTGGCCGGCGTCGGGTGCGTCAGCGTCTTGCCGAGCGCCTGCATCTTGGCCAGCACGTCGTTGGCGTCCGCCGAGGTGATGATGACGTTGCCGCCCTTGGCCGCGTCGCGGATCGTGTCGTTCTGCATGGCGAGCGTGATGATCTGGTGCGCCATTTCCTCGGTCAGTCCTTCCTTCGCGAGCTTGTTGAACTGCTGCGCGTAGTTGGCGAAGATCGCCGAACGCTGGGCCGCGATGCCCTCACCGTCTAGGCGCTGCGCTTCCTTGCGGGCTTCGGCTTCGGCGATGATCTCGATCTTGTGCGCCTCGGCGTTGTTCTTGGTGGCCAGCATGTTGCGCTCGGAGGCCTTGACGTTGTTGTAGGAGGCCTGGATCTCGGCTGGCGCATGCGGCTCGTCGACAATGACGTCGACCAGTTTTACGCCATAAAGCGCCTCGATCTCCTTGCCCACGTTTTCGCGCACCTTGTCGGAGATGGTCTGGCGGGCCTGGTACAGTTCCGCGAAATCCATCTGCGAGGTGAGCTGCTTCACGGTGGCGGCCACGCGCGACATGGTTTGCTTGATGGGGTCCTGCGATTCGTAGTGGAACTTCTTGGTGTCCTCGACCTGCAGGTGCATCTTGATCGGCAGCGTTACGAAGATATCGTCTTTGGTCTTCGTCTGGAGGTCTTCCTTCATCTCCATGAGCGAGGTCGGCACGCGTTCGGCGACGCGCTGGAACGGCCAGGGTGCCTTGAGCTTGAGCCCCGCGTTCTTGACGGTTTTCACATATTTTCCGAAGCTTTCGAGAATGACTTCCTGCTTCTCCTTGACGTTCATGATCATGCTCGCGCCCCAGGCCGTGCCGGACAGGGCGACGACGCCCGCGATAATTGCGGTTTCAATCATAGTAGCTGTGCTCCTCTATCGTTACGTTTATAGGCGTCGCGAAATGCACCGGTCCGTAATGCTGACGCCGCCAAGTTTGTTACCGTAAAAACTACCAGGTGCATGGTTCAGGGATAGACGCGAGTCTTTGTGGCGTCAAGTGCGAGTGGTTCGCAGTGTAGATACGTTTGCATAATGCGCATTCAACAATTCTACTATCCCTATCATATTAATATGATTTAGGTTTAACGTAACGCATTTCAGATATAAAGTTTCGCGTTTACATAAGCCGCGCGAATTTTTAGATAAACGGCGGATGCGAATCTGAGTGGGTCCTAAAGAGAGTGCGCGAGGATGAAATTTGCGCTGGACTCAAACATAACTGTCATGCCCGCGTAGGACATGAAATTTCCTCATGAAATTTCATGTCATCCAGTACCGTAGTAGTAAAACGGCTGCCTGAACAATTTGCACCGCCGCAGGCTGTTTTATAAACCACGGTGCTGGATCCCCGCCTGCGCGGGGATGACGATGTCTTTTTTTTGAACCAATGACTTTTGGGAAGGACTTTAAGAAAGCGGAATATACCCATCCGGTTTCTTGAAAGAGAGCTTCTTCATCGCGGTCGTGCCATGTTCCTGGCCCTTTTCGGCGGTGCGCGTGGCGTATTCGACGAGATAATTATCGAGATAGGCAATCGTATCCGCCGCGCGGGTGCGCTTGGCGAAATCATAGGCGGTGCGGCCGCTTTTCGATTTCAGGTAGGGGTTCGCGCCGCCATCCATGATCAGTTTGAGGCAGAGCGTGCTGTTCTGGCCGGCCGCGCGCATTGCCGCACTGACGCCATTTATGTCCTGCGCGTCGACGGTCGCGCCGTGCTTGATCAGTCCCGCCACGATGGCCGGCAGATCGCGGTAGGCCGCCATCATCAGCAGGGTTTCGTTGAGGGCCAGCGCGTGATTGATATTGGCGCCCGCCACGGAAAGATCGTCGGCGATTTCGACATGGCCGCCGCTGATCGCATTGGCGAGCGGCGTGAAGCCCGCCTTGTTCGAGAGGTCGAAGGCGAATTTCTCCGCCATCAGGAAAGTCGTGAGCTCGCGGTTGCCCGACAGCGCGGCCAGATGCATCGGCGTATTGCCGTCTTCGTCAGTCGCGGTTCTGTCGGCACCATTGGAAACAGCAAGTTTGGCGCGCATGATGTCGCCGCCGCGGCAGGCGTCCATCATAGCCTCATTCGAATAGGCCTTGTCCATCGCGGCGCGCATTTCGTTCAGCGCGTCCTCGAAGCTCGCAGGTGTTTCGCTGTGTTCGTCTTTAGATACGGTGAGCTGCTCTTCAGCCATTCAGCCGACTCCCTTGCCTTCACAGTCGCAAAATCCAAAACCTCAGACAGGTTAAACCATTGTGGAATGTAAGTCAATGATTATGTTAAATAAACAGCTATTTTTCCATTGAATTCATTGGTTAATTCTTTGGCTTTGAAACAGCGGGCCAAGGGATTAAATCTTATGGCCATGAACAAGCCACTCAGAATCGGCACGCGCGGCAGCCCGCTTGCCCTCGCCCAGACGGAACTGCTCGCCGACGCCCTCAAGGAAAAACATCCGCACCTGAAGCATCCGGGCGCGATCGAGATCGTGACGATCACGACCTCGGGCGACCGCATCCAGGACCGCGCCCTGTCGGAAGCGGGCGGCAAGGGCCTGTTCACCAAAGAGATTGAAGACGCGCTGCTGAACAGCGACATCGACTGCGCCGTGCATTCGATGAAGGACATGCCGACGGTGCTGCCCGAGGGACTGGTGATTTCCTGCCTGCTGCCGCGCGAAGACCCGCGCGACGCGTTCTTCGCGACCAAGGCCAAGACGCTCGACGAGCTGCCCGAGAAGGCTGTCGTCGGCACGTCGAGTTTACGACGCCAGGCGATCATTCTTGCGCGCCGTCCCGATTTGCAGGTGGTCACTTTCCGCGGCAACGTCGGCACGCGGCTGCGCAAACTGCAGGAGGGCATCGTCGACGCGACATTATTGGCCGTCGCCGGCCTCAAGCGCCTGAAGCAGGAGCATCTGATTCAATCGATCCTCGAGCCCGAGATCATGCTGCCCGCGGTCGCGCAGGGCGCCGTCGGCATTGAGGTGCGCGACAATGACACCGCCACGAAGAAACTGCTGGAACCCGTGCACTGCCCGGTGACCGAACTCCGCGTGACCGCCGAACGCGCGTTCCTCGCCGTCATGGACGGTTCCTGCCGCACGCCGCTGGCCGCGCTGATGACGATCCCCGACTCCGAAGGCCGCGTGAGGTTTGACGCGCTTAAAGCAGAACCCGACGGCAGCGGCGTCAAAAAAGTCTCGTATATGATGACGGTCAAAAACCTTTACGAGGCGAAGAAGCTGGGCGAGACGGCGGGCGACGATCTGCTGAAACAGAGATGATCGCGGCGAGGCCGCAATAAAAAAGATGTCGAAGCGCCACAGACCGTACTACTTCAACCCCCACCGGACATGCGCCCAGCCGCGTTCGTGCAGGTAATAGAGCACGATCTTGGTCAGGAACTCGGTACTGGCGATGGCGGCGCCGGTTTTGGCGTGGCCGGAGATCAGCGTCGCGAGGATAAACGTATCGAGCGAGCCGAACATGCGCCAGCTAAACGCCTTGAGCAGGGAGCGGCGATGCGCGGCATGCGGCGATTGAAAAAAGCGGCGGATGAGGCCGGGACGCGGGACGGAGACTGTTTCCGCAATGGTCATGGCGGTATTCCTTTCGTGAAAATCAAAATCTGAATTGTGTGCGCGTCAGAAGCGTTTCTTCCGGCGGACGGCTGGCCCCGCCGGGAGCGCCGCCAGCGAAACTCATGCGCGCATAGTCGAGGTTGAGCTTGACAGCAGGGTTGAAGTACCAGTTGCCGCCCACCACCCATTCGTTGGCGCGGCGCGCCTGCTTGGTGGGGTCGGCGAAGGTCGGGAAGGTATCGGCGTCTATGTCAAGACGGCTGAGGCGTGCGGCGATCTCAAAGGCGCCCCAGTTGCCTGACGCAGGATCGAAATCGCGCAACGGGCGGATGCCGTCGAAACTGGCTTTCTCGCCGGTCAGCAGATAGCTGGCGCTGGCCATCCAGGCATCGTTGACGAGCTCGCGCGTGACAAGGCCATTGGCGATATCCTGTCCTTCGCGCACATATTCGCCCTGCGCGGCGAGACCGCCCACCGTGTATTGAAGCTGCGGATTGAAGCGCCAGTCCGCGCCGTTGGCGATGGGCGTGCCAGCTGCCGGCGTATAGCTGAACCAGCTGCGCTGCGCCGCCGTCAGGTATCCGCTGGTCAGGCCCGGCGAAGCCGCAGTCCCGCGATGCTGGCCATAGGTGCCGCCCGCGCCGAGCGCCAGGCCTTCGAGCGCCGCCATATCCGTGCTCGCGAAGGGACGGGCAAGCACCCGTCCCACCGTATCCTTGGCATTGTCGGTATCCCCCGTGTTGATCTGCAGATCGCTCGCGCCATTGACGAGGCCGACTTCATATTCGACCAAGCCGTTCCACGGCCTGCCCCAGGCCATCAGGCCGAGGTCGCGCTGCGGGACAAGGTTGGTCGTCTGCCCGCGCTCGACGAAGGCAAGATCCTGTTCGGACTGCCAGCGTTCGAGGCCGACCGGCAGCTTGAATTCGCCGGCGCGCAGGGAAAAATCGCCCCCGCCCGACGCGGTGAGATGCGCAAGCGGATGGAAATCAGCATAACCGTCAAGCAACCGCGCGTTGCCCTGCCCGAAATCCCACATCAGGCGGCCATTGAAGTAGTCGGTCATCTTGCCTTCGACGATGGGACGCGCGGTGCGGACAAGAAAGGTGTCGCTGCCCGCCGACCTTCCGCTGAAAAATTCGCGATTGTCGATTTGCGCATAGGCGCGGACAGTCAGACTATATTGCCGGTCGGGACTGGAAACGGTGAGGCCCTTGCCGAAGCCGACGTCGATCTTCGGCGCGGCGCTTTGCGCAGCTTCGACGGTTTCGAGACGCTGTTCGACGGATCCGGCGGGAGCCGCGGCAGGCGCAATCGGCGCGGGCGATCCGGCGGCAGGCGTGATTGCCGTGAGCCGCGTGGCGGAAATTGTTTTTACCTGCGCCTGTTTATCCCGCGCGGCCTCGCGCGCTTCGAGTTCGGCCACCCGCGCTTTCAGCTCGCGCACCTCCTGCCGCAGGTCTTCGTCATCGCCCGCCAGCGCAGGGCCCGAGGCAGCCGCCAGCACCGACAATGATATCGCGGCGGCATAAATAGTGTTCCGTTTCATCCAAACTCTCCCGGACCTGTCATTGAAAGCGCGGCGCCAGATAACCCCACAGACGCCGCCAATATTAAAATCATATTCTTTTACTATGATATGATTTGTCGCTTGTCAATTCATAAAATGCGGTTGCCAAAAGAAAACCCGGGACCGCACAAGGAGACGGGTCACTAACGCGGCTCCTTTAAAAGAGCCTGCCGCGCCAATCAAAACCCTTTATTTTCCGGAATACCGGCTCCTGCCCAAGGCTTGTCGCCAAACCCTCGTCCAACTCCTATATTCTGGATATAAGCCCGTACGTGCCATGAAAATTCCTGAATTAAATCAATATTGACCCATCTCGGCTAAGCTCGTCAGAATGGGGAAGAAAGATGAGTTAAGGGGGAGAATGCGTTCAGTCCTGGTCACCCGCCCGCAGCCGGCGGCCGATGAACTCGCCGACAAGTTGCGGCGGGAGGGGTTCGAGGTCTACCTCGCGCCGATGACCGAGTATGCCGAACTGAATGTCGAGATCCCAGACACCCATGGTTACCAGGCCATCGTCTTCACGAGCGCGCAGGCCGTCGCGATTTTCGCCAAGCATAGTCCCGAGCGCCTGCCGATCGTCTTCGCGGTCGGCGAGGCCACGGCGCAGGCCGCGTCGAAGACGGGATTCCACCGCGTCTATTCGGCCGACGGCGGCGGCGAGGATCTGCTGACGCTGATCCGCAGCAAGAAAGCGGACCTGCACCTGCAGCGCATCCTGCACATCTGCGGCGAAGACACGGCGCAGGACCTCGAGACGCAGCTGCGCGACAACGGCATCGCGGTCGAGCGCATCCCGGTTTACAAGGCGAAGTACATCGACGCGCTGCCCGCCGATGTGGGCCGCGCGCTGGCGGAAGGCGACGTGTCGACCGTGACGTTGTTTTCGGCCCGCACCGCGGCCAATTTTTCGCGGCTGCTGCAAAAAGATGATTTGAAGGGCGTCAGCGCGGACCTCGAGGCCGTCTGCCTGTCCGACCGCGTGGCGGCCGAGATCCGCGGGCTGCCCTGGCGCGCCGTGCGCGTGGCCCGGAACCCGCACCTGGAAGCGGTGCTCGACATCCTGCGCACGAAGGAAGAAGGGCGCTCGGCCAACGCGCCTTTGCCCGCCGACCCGGTGATCGAGGCTTTCGGCGGCCTGCGTCCGCTCGCCAACCGGCTCGACATCACGGCCTCGACCGTGCAGGGTTGGAAAAAACGCGGCGTGATCCCGGAGACGCGCGTCGACGCCATCATCTCCGCGGCACGCGCCGCCAATATCGACCTCGACCGCCTGTGGACTGAAAGGGGAGCCGCCATGTCAGATGATGACCAGACACGGAACGACGACAAAACGCCCGCCGCCGGCGCGCCGAAAGCGCCGCAAACTGGCGCGTTCCAGGACCGCCGCCGCAGCACCGACCGTCGCGTCAAGCGCGCGCTGGTCGACCACCAGGGCGTCGTGCGTTCGGACAGCTACGTGGGGCCAGAGCGCCGCACGGGCGTCGACCGCCGCTCGTACGAGTCGCGCCAGCAGGACCGCATCAAAAAAGAGAAATGGCGCTTCGTCAACCGCACGGTCGTGACCACTTCCTTCTTCACCATCTGCATCCTTTACGGCGCGGCCTTTTTGCTGGCGCCCGAGATTTTCGAGGTGAAGAAGCAGGCCAAGCAGATGGAGCAGTTGCAGGCCCAGTACGACGCGCTGAACAAAAAATATGCCCAGATGCAGACCCCGGCGCCCCCGCCGCCCGAGAGTTCGATCGGCAGCATGCTGAGCAACCAGATCGGCCACGTGCAGGACACCATCGACACCGTCAAGTCCACCGCGAGCGCGGTCGGCACGGTCGCCCAGACCGCAATCGAGAACACGCAGACCGGCAAGGCGCTGCAGCAGATGCTGAATATCCTGACGACGCTGAACAAGATGAATTCCACCAAGTCGGGACGCGAGAAGGTCGATGTCGCGATGGAAAAGCTCAAAGTCGTCATTGCGGCCTCGGGCGCGAACCCGAATGAGCTCAGCGCGGATATCGCGGCAGCCCGCAAGGAAGATCCGACGCTCGACAAGGTGCTGGGCAACGTGGATTCGAAAGACGTGGCGGCCGCCGCGATGCTGCTGGCGCTCAACGAATACCGCAACAACGTGAATTCCGGCCGCCCGTTCCAGAGCGACCTGCTGGTCATGCGCAAGCTGGCCGGCAACGATCCGCAGCTGCAGGCATCCTTGTCGCGCCTCGCCCCTTACGCCGAAAGCGGCGTACTGTCGCGCGACAAGCTGCAGAAGGAATTCGGCGACGTCGCCTTCGACATCGTCATGGCCAAGGCCAAGGGCCAGGATATGTCGGTCAAGAAAGAGCTTCTCGACCATTTCGACAAGCTGATCCAGGTGCGCAAGGTGAACGACATCAAGGGCGACGGCGTCGACGCGACGGTGGCGAAGGCGCAGCTTCTGCTCAACCAGGGCGACGTCAAGGGCGCGATCAAGCTGCTCCAGACGCTCGACGGCGCGCCGGCCGCGGAAGCGCAGCCCTTTATCAAGGACGCCTCGGGCACGTTGACCGCCGACGAAACGACGAACGAGATGACCGGCTCCATCCTGCAGCAGATCCAGTCGCAGACGGGCTATGACCTGCAGAGCCTGTTTGAAAAGGTCACTGGCGGCGGTGGTGGTGGCGCCGCGCCGATTGTGTCGCCGGGCGCCACGGGCGGCGGCGGGGCCGACCTCGGCCCGTCGGAGTAAATGCATGCTGCGCGCGCTGTGGTTTTTTATCAAGATCGCGCTCGCCTGCGCCGCCGTCATCTGGGCGACGCAGCAACCGTCCAACTGGGTCACCATCAATGGCTGGGGCTATGAGATCCGCGTCCAGGCGGTGTTCCTGGTCTTCCTCGTGCTGGCCGTGCTGTTCGTCGCGACGCGCCTCGACCGCATCTGGCGCGCGTTCGTGAGCGTGCCGCGCGCCTATCGGCGTTACCGCCACGCGACGCGGCGCGAGCGGGGCTACCAGACGCTGACGGACGGTCTCGTGGCGGTCGCGGCCGGCGACGCGCATCAAGCGACGAAACTGTCGCACCGCGCGGGCAAGCTGATCCCCGAGACGCCGCTGACGAAGCTGCTGCATGCGCAGGCGGCGCTGCTGCGCGGCGACGCCGCCAAGGCGCGACGGCATTTTGCCGACCTGCTGGATGACCGCAGCGCGGCCTTCCTGGGCGTGCGCGGCCTGTTGAACGAGGCGCTGCATGCCGGCGATCACCGCAGGGCGCTCGACCTCGTGCGGCGGGCGCACGAGCTGCAGCCGGGCCGCGCCTGGGTCGTCAAGCATTTGTTCGAGCTGGAGACGCGCAACCGCGAATGGATCAAGGCGGAGCGCACGCTGAAGAAAGCGCAGAAATCGGGCGTTTTCGATGCCGCGACCGCGTCGCGCCACCGTCTGGCGCTATGGACCGCCATGTCGGCGGACGCCGAGAGCCGCGAGGAATTTCCCGCCGCGCTGAAACTGGCGCGCGGGGCCCTGTCGATCGATCCCGGTTTCACGCCCGCCGCCGCGCGCGCGGCACGACTGTTCGACAATATCGGTCGCCGGCGGGCGGCCCTAAAAACCATCGAGGCCGCCTGGGCGAAAAATCCGCATCCGGAACTCGCGGCGCTGTGGCTGATGCATGCGCCGCCCGCGAAGAAGCGCAAGTCGATCTACGACGCGGGCCGCGATGTCTATAACTGGGCAAAACGTCTTTACGACGTCAATCCCGAACACCGCGAAGGCCATCGGCTGCTGGGCAATGCCGCGCTGCAGGTGAATTTGTGGAAGGAAGCGCGCGAGCAGCTGACCGCGGGCCAGGATTTCCGCGGTCTTGCGAAGCTCGAGCGCGAAGAGACCGGCAACGAGGCGAAGGCGCGCGAATGGCTGGAGATGGCCGCCGAAGCGCCGCCCGACGCGCGCTGGATCTGCGCCTCCTGCGGCCATGGCGCACCCGAATGGCAGGCGCTGTGCCGCCATTGCGGGCATTTCGATTCCATGGGCTGGGTCACGCCGAGCCTCGACGTGCATGAGCCGAAGAGGCACGTCTTGCAACCGCATCACGGCATCCTCGAGCCGCCGCGGCATATCTCCTGAAAGGCGACGACGGAAATTCGCGCGGAGTTACGGAGTAACCGAGCAGCCCTTGCTTCGCGCAGAGCGCGTTTTCTTTATCATTTGCACAACAGCGCGAAGTTACGAAGGTACGAAGAGACGGTTCCACGATGACGTCTTCACGTATTTGCCGTTGCTGGAATATTGGCGGCTGCGCCGAAGAAAGGCTCCGTTACTCCGTAACTCCGTGCGGATGTCCAAGGATGGCGTCGTTTTAAGCGACGCCCTGCTGCTGCCGGTTTTTCGGAATGGTGATCTTCGTGAAGCCGCGCTCGGTCGTCACTTTGTAAAATTCGTCGTATTGCGGGTTGCACATGTCCCGCATCTGTTCCTGAATCTGCTGCAACAGCGCCGCGTTGGCGGCGCTTCCGCTTGGTTCTTTCATTGAAAACACTCCCTCAGTACAAATCTAAAACCCGGGTGAATGTAGGATACTTCTCCGCGCCGCCTCAAGGGGGAATTTGCGCAGCTTTATTGCGAAAATGCGCAAGGTTAGAATCAGACACAAGGGCTTGGGGCTCATTGCGGCGCAGCAGCTACAAGAACATCGGCTAAAAAATTTTTGAACGCGCGACAGGACGATAGAGAAGTAGCCCGGCAATGAAGCCGCCGATGTGCACAGTCCAGGCGATCGGTCCTTCCGCGCCCGGCATGCCGAAGAAGCCGAAGAAGACGGAGATCAGCACCCAGATTGCGACGAAGGGCAGGAGCTTCGCGTAGCCGCCCATGAGGCCGCGTTCCTGCGCCATCATCAGCACCGCGCCGAACAGCCCGCTGATGCCGCCCGAGGCGCCGACCAGCGGCGCTTCCGGATGCGGGAACAGCGCTGCGTTGCCCGAGGCGCCGTACACAATATAAACGACGGCATGGACGAAAGCGCCGATGATGCCGGTCGCGAAAAACAGCACGGCCAGACGCTTCGAGCCAACCGTGCGCTCGATGCCCGCGCCGAAAGCCGCCAGCGTCGCGATATTGACCGCCAGGTGCAGCCAACCGCCATGCAGAAACATGTGCGTGACCGGAGACACGATACCTTGCCAGCCGAATGGCATGCCGCCCGTATAGCGCAAGACGAAAAAGCCAAAATTGCCAACCAGCCAGTCGACGATATCGAGACCGTGCATGTCGTCAGGCAGCAGCTCCAGCACCCAGACGGCAGCCTGGATGGCGATAAGCGCCACGCAAAGCCATTTGACCATCGGCGGCAGGTTGAGGATCGGCTCGGACGGCGGCTTCTGGTCGTTGGCGACGCGGAAGCGGCGCTCGATCTCCCGCCGCTCGCGCGAGTCGGGAAATTTAGCAATATTAGAGTCTTCGCTGTCGTCGTGGCCGTTTTTCTTTGCCATATTGCGCCGGGGTTGATTATCCAAGGTCTCCGGCAGTATGCTCTGACCGGATTTTGAAATCAAACGAGTCTCCAACACAGGATATGACAAACATGAGCGCTTCCAGCAAGCCTTCCGCGAGCCAGAAGGAAACCGGCAAACCGTCCCTGAAGCCCAACGACCTGGAAGCGCATTTCATGCCCTTCACCCCGCAACGCTCGTTCAAGCGCAAGCCGCGCATGCTCGTGGGCGCCAAGGGCATGTATTACTATTCAGACGACGGGCGCGAGGTGCTCGACGCCTCGGCCGGCCTGTGGTGCGTGAACGCGGGCCACAACCATCCGAAGATCGTCGAGGCCATCCGCAAGCAGGCGGGCGAACTCGATTATGCCCCCAACTTCGCCTTCGCGCATCCGACCGCCTTCAAGGCGGCCTCGATGCTCTGCGCCGAGATGCCGGGCGACATCGAGCATGTGTTCTTCAGCAATTCGGGTTCCGAATCCGTCGACACGGCGGTGAAGATCGCGCTGGCCTACTGGCGCGCGCGCGGCCAGGGCACCAAGACCAAGATCATCAGCCGCGAGCGCGCCTATCACGGCGTGAATATCTGCGGCGTCAGCTTGGGCGGCCTGCAGTTCAACCGCAAGGCCTTCTCGGGCGCGCTGATGCCGAACATCGACTATTTGCCGCATACGCACAATCTCGCGAAGAACGCCTTTTCAAAAGGCCAGCCGGAATGGGGCGCGGAGCTGGCGAACGACCTGGAAAACCTCGTCACCCTGCATGACCCGTCGAACATCGCGGCCGTGATCGTCGAGCCCGTGGCCGGATCGACAGGGGTCCTCGTGCCGCCCAAAGGTTATCTCGAGAAGCTGCAGGCCATCTGCAAGAAGCACGATATTCTTCTCATTTTTGACGAGGTCATTACCGGCTGGGGACGCCTCGGCAAGGCAACCGCCGCCGAGCGCTTCAACATCATCCCCGACATCCTGACCTCGGCCAAGGGCATCAATTCCGGCACCGTGCCGATGGGCGCGACCTTTATTCGCAAGCATATCTATGACGCCTTCATGACGGGCGGCGAATTCGGCGTCGAATTCGCGCACGGCTATACCTATTCTGGCCACCCGCTCGCCTGCGCCGCCGCGATCGCGACGCTGGAAGTCTACCGGGAGGAAAAACTGTTCGAAAACGCGGAGAAGCTGGAAAAGAAATGGCAGGACGCCCTGCACAGCCTCAAAGGCGCGCCGCATGTCATCGATATCCGCAATATCGGCCTGATGGGCGCGGTCGAGCTCGACCCCGGAAAGCGCGATTACCCGAATGAAATGAGCCGCACGATGGACGTCTTCGACAAGATGTTCTTCGAGCAGGACATTGTCATGCGCTTTACCGGCAACGTGCTGGCCATGTCGCCGCCGCTGATCGTGAACGAAGGCCAGATCGACCAGATCGTCAGCCGCCTGCGCAAGGCGCTTGAATCGGTAAAATAATAAAGGGCAGGCGAAACTTAATCTTTTGTTAATCCTTTCACCCTAGAATGAAAGATGACAGGCCGTTCAACCACGGCCCAAAGGTTGTTATGACGACTGTTTACGCTTCAAATCTGGTTCCCGTATCCAAGCTATTCCCGAAGGTGAAATCCGGGAATACGGCTGACGGCGTGGATACCTCCGCCATCACCAGCCTGGAAGCCACGGCCGAAGACATCGCCTCGAGCGACACAATGATCAACCAAATGCTTGTCGCAGACGCGCCCTCTTACACCAGCGGCGGCGGCGGTGCGTCGCAGTTGTTCAGCATCCTCGCCTGATCCTCCCTTGTTATTTCTGGTAATCGCCGCGGCGCTTGAGCGCCGATGTCCCTATTTAGTATAGTCTTGGCATCCGTTCCGTTTTCGACGGCGAACGATTTCATTTTATTCCTGAAAGGAAATCCCATGAAAAAACTTCTCATCCTCGCGCTCGTCGCGCTCTTAAGCGCCTCTACCGCAGCCTATGCGGCTGACGCCTCGACCTCCTCCTCTTCCGCGGCGCCGGACAGCGCCTCGAGCGGCGGCAAGGGCCATCACCCACGCGATTTCGCCTCGGTCAAATCTTTCCGCACGGCGCAGCTGCAAAAAGAACTTACCTGCGTCCAGACGGCCAATGATTTCGATGCGCTGCATGCCTGCTATCCGCGTCACTGGGGCCACGGCCATTGGCACGGCAAAGGCGCAGAGGCCGCTCCCGCCTCCGGCGCGGCGCCAGCCACCGGCAAGTAAGCGTTTTCGAAAATCTAAAAACGAAGAGGGGTAAGCGATTACCCCTCTTTTTTTGTCTCCAGCCAGGGCGTGAAGTTCAGCTCCTGCTCCAGCGCGAGGCAGGCCTGCATAAGCGGTACGTCTTTCAAGAATCCCGCCATGAGCTGCAGCCCCACGGGCAGGCCGTCCTTCGTCAGGCCTGCAGGCAGCGAGGCTGCGGGGAGCTTCGCGAGATTGGCGGGATAGGTGAAGGGCGTCCAGTCTTCCCAAGGCTTGCCCTTTGCACCCTGCGGCATGTTGACGCCGGTGTCAAAGGCCGGCATCGCGGTCGTGGGCGTGACGAGGATGTCATAGGTCGTGAGGATGTCTTTGAAGTAGGCGCCGATGTCCATGCGCGCGCGCTCGGCCTCGAGATATTCATGGAGGCGCAGGGCGTCGCCGCGCGCGGCCCAGTGGCGCAGGCGCGGGTCGAGGTTCTTGCGCTGTTTTTCGGGAATGCCGGCCACGAGATAGGAGGCAACCGCCATCCAGTGCTTGTTGAAGACATCGACGAGGCCAGGCGCATCGAGCGTGATCTCGTCGACGCTGCCGAGCTTTTTGAGGAGTGGCAACGCCTTGTCCATGACATCCTTCACCGCCGGAACGGGCTGCACGCCGTTGATCGAGGCGGCATAGGCGATGCGCAGCTTGGGTGGTGCTTTGAGGTTCTTCACGAACTGCATCGCGGGCAGCGGCAGATTATGCCAGTCGCGGAAATCGCTTTGCGTGACGACGTCGAGCGCATAGGCGGCGTCCGACACGCGCCGCGTGATCGGCCCCCAGGCGGAGAGCGGGGAGAACAATGTCGGCGGCCAGGCCGGCACGAGGCCAGGGCTGGGCTTGAAGGTGAAGACGCCCGTGAAGCTGGCGGGGATGCGCAAACTGCCTCCCGCGTCGGAACCCAGGTTGAGATAGGCCATGCCGGTCGCGGCCGCGACGGCGGCGCCGCCCGACGATCCGCCCGGCGTCTTGTGGATGTTCCAGGGATTGCGCGTGATGCCGGTGAGCGGGCTGTCGGTCACGCCCTTGTGGCCGAATTCGGGCGTCGTCGTCTTGCCGATGAAGACGGCCCCCGCCTCGCGCAGGCGCGCGACCTGCGGGCTGTCCTCGCGCTGCGGCAGGGAACTGGTCGTCTTCGAGCCGATACGGGTCGGCCAGCCCTTGACGTTGACGAAGTCCTTGACGGTGACGGGGATGCCGTCGATCGGGCCCAGCGGCGCGCCCTTGGCCCAGCGCTTTTCCGCGGCCTTGGCCTGGTGGAGGGCCAGGCGCTCGTCCATATGGCAAAGGGCGTTGAGAACCGGGTTATATTTCAGGACCTGCTTCAGGCAGGTTTCCGTAACCTCGACCGGGGAAAGGCGTTTTTTTTCATAGAGTTTCAGGATTTCCGCAACGGGGAGCTGAAGGGGGGAAACCGGCATTCGATAAGTACTTTCAATGAGTTGCTTATTTTGGGGGAGAGGCTCCCGCGCGGGGTTGCCGTTCTTCCTGCGGAATATATGATATAATAACGAGAGGTGCTTTGAGAGCAATTCTTTTTGACCAAAAGAATCAGGTTTCAGGAGTTCTGGCCGTGAGAAAACTATTCCATTCTGTCGCTGTGGCATCGTTGCTGGCGCTGTGCGCCGCGAGCGGCGCCGCCGTCGCGCAGTCGCAGGACAATACCTTCAGTGGCGCCATCGCGCCCGCGCCCAATTCGCACAATACGGCCAAGGAGCCGGAAGGCTATCGCGGCGTCATCCCCGGCCATGTCGCGCCGGTGCCCCACCAGGACGACAACAGTCAGGCCGCCACCGACACGACCGCGCCCAAAGCCGACGGGCGCAAGGCGCCGCGCCCGCAGACCGCGCAGCGTCGCGCGCCGCGCCACATGAGCGCGCCTGACGCCGGCATGAGCCCGCGGCCCGGTTTTCACAAGCAGCCCGCGCTGACCGCGCAGGACCTCAAGAACATCGCCGCCATGACGGGCGTCGAGGTGCGCATCGACAAGATCCCCGACAACATGAAGGCCGCCATGCACATGCCCGCGCATGTGTATCCGCTGGTCTCGCTGCCCAGTCCGCGGCGCGACGGCATGCTGCCGGCCGAATATACCGCCAAAGAAGCGATCGACCGGCTGATGCAGCAGATCAACGACGCGAACAACATTTCGCCTGAGGCCAAGCAAAAGGCCGTCGACGAAGCGATCACCTCGATGAACAACCTCGCGGGCGCAATGCGCATCAAGCGAGACATGCCGATGGAAATTTATCAGGCCATGGGCGTGCCGCAGAACTATATCACTGAGACGCATGAAGGCTCGGCCAAGGCTGTCGAGCGCCTCGAAGCCGCTCTGAAAACCGTCGAGCAGCAAAACCCGTAATACCGTCAACAGCCTTTTGGGGAAAGGACATTCAATGAAACCGGTTTCTGCGGCGCTCGCCGCGGCAATGCTCCTGTGGCCCCTTTGCGCGCATGCGCAGGGTTACGCGGGCGTAATGGCGCCGCAGCCGGGATACCATCCGCCCGCAGCCACGAGCCGTCCGCTGCCCTCCGCCCCCGCTTCCGGCGGCGGCATCGGCTCGCCCTATAGCGGCACCGGCGCCAGCGAAGCCACGGGCTATGCCTCGATGATGAACGGCGATACCGGCACGGGCGGGCAGGACGCGGACATGGCGGTGCAGGATGCGCCGCAGGACCTTCCCGATGCGCAGCGCACCGGTAGCGCCTATCAGCGGCTGTTTGCGCCCAGGGACCAGGACGACCCCGAGGCGGGTCAGGGCGGCGTCAGCATTTACGACACCGTCAATGACAATTCGATGTCGGCGACCGAGCGTCGTCGCCAGGCGATCATGCGCAAGATCAACGCCGACGAAAAAAAGGCCCAGCACGACATCGATCTCGCGAACCAGGCGCGCGACGAGCAGCAAAAAAAGCTGGTCAAGAAGTCCATGCGCGACCTGTGGAAGAAGGACCATCCGGACGACGACAGCCAGGATGACGACGGTGACTCCGCCGATGACACCGCGGATCAGGGCGACGCCGCCGGCCAGTAACCCCGCGATTCATTTTCTGAAAAATCCGGCGCGATTTCATGCCCGCGGACGCGCCTGCGCATGACAATTTTAACGCGCATGACGGATCAAACGGGATTTGCTATCGCGCAAAAAAAAAGCCACACTGTCATAGGGATGGCTTCATTCCCGATAATGGACAGGACGGCCTAGGAAGGGCGCTATGACGATGAGCATGGTCAGAATTTTTCTTTTGGCGGCGATGATCGCTGTCGCCGCGCCGTCGGCGATGGCCCAAATCCCCGCCGGCGGGTCGACGACGTTCAAGGACGACGGCCCCACGCCGCCTGCGCCCCCGCCTCCGCCTGCGGCGCCCGCCGTCAAGGACAATCCGCGCACTGACAAGCCGATGGGCGATGCCACGAAATACTACCAGAAGAAGGATTTCGTGACGACAGGCGACCACCACGACATGACCTATTACTGGCGCCAGCCCGACAAGCTCGAGCGCGACGCGACCTATCCGCTCGTCATCATCCTGCATGATGAGCGCGGCATGGCCGACGCCGGCAAGTACATTATTTCGCCGGACATCCAGGGCGCCAATCCGTCATTCATCGCGATACCGATGATCGGCGGCAAAAAGATCTGGGCCTTTCCGACCGACTATCCCGAAGATCCGGCGCTCGCAAACAAGTACAAGAACTCGCCCCAGGCGCTGCCGGACGTGAAAGATCTCATCGACGATATCCGCAAGAACTTCCCCGTCGACGACAAACGCATCTATGTCGTCGGCTGCGGCGACGGCGGTTTCGGCGCGATGGGCGCCGTTTACAACAACCCGACGGAATTTGCGGCCGCCATCGCCGCCGCGGGCGGCTGGGCCCAGCAGCAGACAGGCAAGATCGCCAATTCCAAAACCCCCATTTACATGATCAACGGGTCCGACGACAAAGTCGCCTCGCAATATCTCGCGAGCGTCGCAGCTTTCGACATCCAGAAACTCAAGGGCAAGATCTCGTTCCTTCCCGTTCCCGGCGCGACCCATGACTGCAGCGACCAGCGCTTCTATATGAAGCCGCTGTGGAAGTGGATGTACGCGCAGCACAGGCAATAGAATGACGGTTTCGGAGGGCAAGAACCGATGAAGAGAATGATCGCGGCACTGCTGGTTTCGACGCTGCTGGCGGCGCCGGCTTTTGCGGCCGACACGATGTCCCCCTATGCGCTGAAGCTGAAAGACAAGGCGATGAAGAACGACGCGGCGGCGGCCTATAACCTCGCGCTCTGCTTCCATGAAGGCGGCAAGGATTGCCCGCAGAGCGATGCGGAAGCGGCCAAATGGCTCGACAAGGCGGGCAGCCTGGGCGACGTCGGAGCCCTCGTCAATCTCGGCGACTTCTATCACATGGGCTTGGGCGTCAAGCAGGACGACGTGCAGGCGCTGCATTATTACAGCACCGCCGCCGGCCACGGCAGCGCCGAGGCCGAGTACAATATCGGCACATTCTACGCCAACGGCTACGGCATGAAGGCGCCCAACACCAAGGAAGCCATGAACTGGCTCACGCGGGCGGCGAACCAGGGGCTTTTCGCAGCACAGATGGATCTCGCGCACATGTATATGCAGACTCAGCCACCTTCTTACGAGGATGCCTATTTCTGGTTCGCGGTCGCCGCGAACAGCAAGGACGACCAGGCGCCGCAGGCGGCGACGATGCGCGACCGCATCGGCAAGGCGCTGAGCGGCGACCAGGTCAATGCGCAGCAGGTCAAGGCCAAGGCCTGGCGCGCCACGCCCGAGGCGGAAGGATACGACCAGCGGCGCGGCGCGCTGCACTGATTTTACCATGACGCTCCCTTCATTCCCCGGGGGAACTTTACGCCGGGACGCATTGTTTGACGTTTTGCATTTTTTCGATCCGTTCCCAGAGGTGATTCCATGAAACCGTCACTGCCCGCGCTTGCGCTTGCCTGCCTTATGCTGCTGCCCGCCTGCACCGCGAGCAGCCGCGTCGACGCCATCCGCGGCAAGGCGGAACAGGGCGACGTGCACGCGCAGGCGCTGATGGGCGAGATGTACGCCAACGGCTCCGACGTCAAACGCGATTACGGGCAGGCGGCTTCCTGGTGGTCGAAGGCCGCGGCCGGCGGCAGCGCGCAGGCCGAATACAACCTGGGCGTCCTTTACGAGCGCGGACAGGGCGTGCAGCGCAGCGACGCAGCGGCGGTCCGCTGGTATGCGAGAGCGGCGGACCAGGGGCTGGCGGCGGCGGAATACAACATGGGCGTCTTTTACGAGATGGGCCGCGGCGGGGAGCCGCGCGACCTGCGGCAGGCCACCGTCTGGTACCTGAAGGCGGCAGAAAAAGGCTATCCCGACGCGCAGTTCAATCTGGGCGCCATCTATGCCCGCAACCAGCAGCCGGCGGACGCCTATTTCTGGCTGAGCATCGTCGCGCGCGCGGGCGACCGCCAGGCGGAAGTCATGCGCCAGGACGTGGGCTCGCACCTGCCGCCCGCGCAGACCGCGGAGATCATGCGCAAGGTCGACAACTGGCGTCCGGTTGCGGGTTAAAGTCCGCTTCGATTTTCTTCGCAGGGAGTTCTTGCCGGTTCGCGGTATTTGAACCACGAATGACCTGAACAACCAGGGACACGTCTGGCAGAAAAGAGAGCGCGGAGCGTCTACTTCTTCGCGTAGTTGCAGGGCGTGCAGCGGACGACTTCGTCGTCTTTGAGCTCATAGAACATGATGACGCCGCGCTCGATTGCTTCGTCGAGATAGTCCTTGCGCAGGTCCTTGAGCAGCGCGGTCTTGCCGTTGGCGGTGATCAGCACATCGCGCGGGTTGTCGGGGCTGATGCGGAACTGCACGGGCATCTCTACGCCGCAGTCGAAGGTCGACGTTTTGTCGATGAGGATCGTCACGCCCGTCCGCGCGGCGAACATCACGTCGTAGCGGCTGATGATTTCGGGTGCCTGGGTTGCCGTTGTCATTCCTCGTCCTGACTTTTCTTCCAACGCCGTTCCGTTCTTTCCAATTTACCTCAGCCTGTCTTAACAAATGGTTTTCGGCTAGAATGGAAGCCGATGAGCAGCTTAGGGAAAATACAACTTGTCGGACTGCCGGCAGCGCTGGAAACCGCGCTGCTCCAGCAGTTTAGCGCCGAAGGCCTGGCGGCCGCAGCCTCTGCCGAGCCGGCAGCGGATGCCGGCCTGATCATCTGCGCCGACGCGCAGAAGAACCTGCCTGCCGCCGTTCCCGTACTGCCGCTCGACACCGGGAAGATCCAGCGCCTGGGCGCCATCCTGCGTCAGGCGCGGCAGATGCTCGACGAGCCTGTGCTTTACCTCGAGCCCTTCGCCATCGGCCCTTACCTTTTCCACCCGCAGGAAAAGTCCCTGGCGCGCGCGGGCCAGGAGGAGGTCGGCCTGACCGACAAGGAAGCCGATATCCTGGTCTACCTGGCGCGGCGTACCGCGGCGGTGGGCCGCGACGAGCTGCTGCGCCACGTCTGGCGCTACCAGGAAGGCATCGACACGCATACGCTCGAGACGCATATTTACCGCCTGCGCCAAAAGATGGAGGCGTCGGCGGAAAATCCGCAATTGCTGGTGACGGAAGAAGGCGGTTACCGCCTGAATCGCTGAAAGGAAACGGGGCTTAACCCTCGGTGACGGGCGGCGGAGAAGCCGGCGATGCCGGTGTCGGCGTCGTCACCGGCGGTTGCGCAGGCGCGGCTGCGGCTGGCGCCCCTTCGGGGGCTGCGGCCGGGGCGGCGGGGACGGCGGAGGCTGCTGCGGCGGTCTGCGCGGCGCGGCCTTCGATGATGTCCATGATCTTCGTCATATAGTCCTTCGATTGCGGCAGATCTGCCAGCTTGACGCCGGCGAAGCTGCCGCGCCGCCCCATGCCCATGCCGGGCACATAGATGAAGATCGTGATGAGGCGCTGGTGTTCCTGCAGCGCCGAGGCGTGCTGCGCGATGTCGGCGATGTCGCCGTAGCGCACGCGCCCGCGGCGGCGGTTGATGTGCCAGTGGAAGTACTGGAAGTCCATGTAGTCGTCGTAGAAGTTATAGATCGTGCGCTGGAAGGCGCGCTTCTTCACTTCGTAATAAAGCGGCGGAATGCCGAGCAGGCTGACGCCGAAGAAAAATTCGTAAATACCGCCCGCGGAGATGTGCTTGCCCAAGCCGATGATCGAGAACAGGATCAGGAACAGCGTTCCGAACAGGATGGTGGTGACGATAAAGCCGCCCAAAGTGGTGAAGCACGCCTCGACCACCGTCAGGCCGGGATCGAACTTTGGTCGCACAGACAATATGGGGCGTCTCTTTTCCATGCCTTCTTCCAATAGTTTCAAGCCAGTATCCTATGCCCGGCGGCTTTTCTCAACACTTCTTTGATTCGCAAAATAAAACCGCGGCGATTTTCATAGGCAAAAAAACGGCGGCTTTTCGATAACCGGAACGCGTCATCCGCCTCACTGCTTGAGTTGCAGGAGGTCGTTCTTTTCAGCCTTGTTGAACTCCACGCTGTTGTCGCCCCACAGCTGCTGGGTCTCGCTGGGATCGTAAAGGCCGACGTGTGCGACGGTGCCCGAAATGATGTGATATTTGTCGCCGTCGATTTCCGTGAGCGTCCCCGGCGGATCGGCGTAATCGGGCTTCAGGTAGATCATCAGCACGAAGGTGTTGCCGCCGTGCTTCTGGTAGTAGTTAATTTTTCCCAGCATGGTGTCGTCGTTCATCGGACCCAGGAACTGGTGGTCCATCAGGCCGCGCGGCACGACGGCATATTTATCGCCGGCGAATGAATATTTGAAATAGGTCTGGTCCTCGAAATCCTTGATGACGAAGCCCTTGTTTTTCTCGCTATAGGGAGAAAGATGGACCTTCATCGCAAAAATGGTCGGATGGTTGAAGGTGATGTTGTCGTAGCTGTTCTTGAGGTCGGTGATCACCGCCGCCTTGACCTGGTCCTTTTCGAACTGGCTTGAGTTTTTGAACTGGTCGGTTTGCGCCGCCATTTGGTCGAACTTGGGGGGGGTGTGCGCGAGCTGCCAGTAGGTCATGGCGATTTCCTGCTCGGTCGCGACGGGAGGATGGCCCGTCGCGCCCAGGTCGCTGCCGCCCATGATATCCTCCGCTTGCGCGGCGGCGCTTCCGGCCAGCAACAGGAGAGAGAAAAATGCGCAGACAAACGGTCTTTTCATGGCGGATACCCCAGACAACTCCGAGTTTATAGTATAGCATGAACTGGTTAAAAACGTATGACTTCCTCAAGGCTTTTGAAGGGGTTGAGCCAAAAATATGAGCCGGCGCAAAGGCAGTGGAGACGATGATCGGGACGAGAGCGCCGACTTATGGCAGATGGTGACGCGCTCCGTGCGGCCCTTAAGCCGGAAAAAAGCCGCGCCCGCAAAAGACGTCCCGCGTAAACCTGCCGGCGTTAAGATGCGCGCGGATCCGCCGCCCGTTCCGTCCCTGTCCCTGCGCGCCCCCGCCCCGGCCAAGGGCTTCGACAAAGCCACGGAAACGCGGCTGAAGAAGGGCAAGCTTCCGGTGGAATCGCGCCTCGACCTGCATGGCATGACGCAGGACGAGGCCCATGCCGCGCTGCACCGGTTTATCCGCGCATCTTACGCGCGGGGGCTGCGAACGGTCCTTGTCATCACCGGCAAGGGCCGCGTGGGCGGCGGCACCTTGCGGCGCATGGTGCCGCTGTGGCTGCAGGACGGCGAGCTTCGCGGCGTCGTGCTGGCCGCCGTGCCCGCCCGGGCGAAGGACGGCGGCGAGGGCGCGCTTTACCTGCGCCTGAGAAATCCGGAAAAGAAGTAAAAAGCGTTCAACTCTCTCTTCGGGGCGCGAGGGATCTATCCCTTGCCGAGGCCGAAGACGGCGGGCTTGGCGACGGATGATTTGCCGCGCAGGGAAGATCCGGAATCCGACGGGCTGCCGCCCAGCTCGATTAATTTTTCCCGTGCCGCTTCGAGAGCTCCCTCACCGTATTCATCGAAGGTGAAGCCGTTCATGAGGTTCTGGCGCGGGTTCGCGAATTCGTGGATTTCCTCGACGCGGCGCGCCGCGAAATTATAGATGATGCGCAAGGTTCCGGTATTGTCGCCGAGCGGCTTGGTTTCGACAAGCGTTTCGCGGTCGGCGGCGGTGAAGCGGCCGTAGTCCCACCAGATGGCGCGGAAATCCTCATAGGCCTTCGGCTTGCGGCTGTTCCGGGCCCAGTTGACCCAGCCGTTCAGGTCAAGGAGACGGCTCTGGTCGTGGCGGGCGAGCGCGCGGCCTATATCGGCGCGGCCTTCGAGCACCGCTGTCTGATAGACCTGCCCGTTGTCCTGCGCGGGATCGGCGCCGAGTTTGAGGAGCTGCACGACCGTCTCGATATTGCCCTCGTGGCGCAACCCCGGCGTGAGCAGCAGCGGCTTCGCCGCATACCGTAACGGATTGACGAGGTCGATGTTCACACCCAGCAGCCGCGCCTGATCGTACATGAGCCGGACATCGTCTGCGGTGCCGAAGGCGGCTTTGGCGTTGAAGGCGGTCTGCCAGTCGATAAGCCGGCGTTCGCAGCAGAGCGCGAGGCGCTGGGCGTCGAGGTGCCCCAGCGTGTAATGCGTGCGGTTGAGCGGCCATTGCGCGCCCTGCATGGCGAGAAAGACCTTCTTCGTCTCCGCCATCGCTTTGGTGCGCTCGGCCTCCGCCTCCGCTTCGGTCAGGATGACGGAAGATTTTCGCCGCGCCGCATCCATATCAATGTTCAGCAATACCGCGTCCATTTCCTCGGCGAAGGCTTTCCAGCGCGCCGGATCGTTGGTGGGTTTGGCGAGATCGTCGATCATGGCTTGGGCCCCTGGCTTGATTTTTTCAGCGACAGGGGTGCCGCGAAGGCGCGCTTGGCATCTGCTTCGGGTTCGAGCGGCTTCGGATTGCCGCCGAGGTCGGTGAGCTTGTCGTGCATCGCGCGCAGCATGCCGGGATCGAGCGAGGGGAAAGGATGCGTCTCGGACGCTTCTTTGGAGGACGTATAGTCGGTGACGACGGTCATGGTGCGGAATTCGAAGTCGAAGATGTAGACGTAGCTGCGCGTCGACCACTGGCTGATGTGGATGCTGCGATTGACGACGAGGATCTGGTCGCTGCTCTTGAAATAGGAATCGCTCAACGCTTTACCGCCCTCGTGAAAATGCCGATCTCTGGAACAGCTTTTTCATAGACGGGCGGATGCGATATGTCAACCAGACCGCCGTCTTACTGCATTCGGTAAAATACGTTTAACGGCGGAGCGGCAGCCGGGCCAGCGCGCGGCGTTCTCCTGTCACCGCTTCGGCCAGCGCGTCGAGATTGACCAGCGCATAGGCTGCGGCATCATAGATATCGCTGTAGACCGCGACCGTCCGTTGCGCCTTCTGGCAGGCCAGATGCGCCCGGTGCAGCGCCTCCAGCAATTCGCGGCGCTCGTCGGTATTCAGCTGCTGCTTGCGTGTCGTCATGGATCACCCCTGTTTCATTGTTCTTGTTTTGTTCTTTTTCCAGCATAAAGCGATTCTGGGGATTCGCGCAAGGATTCTTCGCATCCGATAATTACGGCTTTCGCGGTTCGGCGAGCGCAGCTTTCTTTTTCTTGTCGAGCATCCAGGCGTCGCCGGGCGCGCCGCCAAGTTTTTCCAGCGTGTCGCGCGCCGCGTCGATGGCGCGGCGGTCGTAATCGTCGAAGCCGCAGCTGGTCATCGCACTCCCGGCCCCTTGCGTCTCGAAAACCTCGTTCACGCGTTGCGCGCCGAAGTTGAAGACGGTGCGCAGGATGCTGTTGCGCCCGGGCTCGGAGATATATTTCGTTTCCATGAGCGTGCGGTTGTCGACCTTGGTGAAAAAGCCGCCGAGGCCCAGCGCCTGCTGGATTTCGCCTGCTTGCCGCGTGTTCCCGGCGGCCAGCAATTCGTCGCGGATGCGGGTGGCGTTGTTTTGCGGCGCGCCGTGCGACAGAAAGGCGTGGATGACGCCAGAGGGGCTTTCGTGCAGCGCCTTGTCGTAGTAGCTTCCGCCGTTGAAATCCTTGATGAGCGGGTTCGCGCCCCAGTCGAACAGCTGGTCCAAGACGGCGCCGTCGAGCGCGGGCGGCAGCCCCTCGACGATCGGGCAGGGCCAGGAGCCCCAGGTCATGGTGGTGGACAGATCGGGCTTGTCCGTCGAAAGCCCCGTGTCCGCTTCCATCGCCGCGCGCAGGGTGCGCAAATCATCGAGCTGTCCGAAATAGGTCTTTGCCGCCAAGGGTTCCCACCAGGGAATCGCGCCTGCGCGGCATCCGTCGGTGAGCGTTTGCGCGTCGAGCTGGCCGAAGGCGAAAATGCGCAAGTGCGTTTCCCATGTTGCCGTCGTTTGCAGCGCCGCGGGACCTTGCGCGGCAAGCGCCTGCCGCAGCTCGGCCAGCTTTTGCCGCGCGGTTGGAAGATCAACCATTCTGCAGACCCTTGAACGCGGGCCTGGCCGGCTTGTCGAGCCTTTCGTCGAGTTCGCGCGGCTTGCCGCCCAGCTGCAGCAGCTGGTCGCGCGCCATCTTCAGCGCGTCGGCGTCATAGTCGGAAAAGGGCATGCCGTCCATGACGGCCTGCGCCCCGTTGCCGGTTTCATAAATTTCATGCACGCGGCGGGAGCGGAAGTTGAACAGCGTCTTGAAGACCGAGCAGCCACGCGCGTCCGGCACGTATTTCGCCTCGAGCAGCGTGTCGGCATCGACCTTGACGTAGGCGCAATGCGCCAGCGCGTCCTGGATGCGGCCCAGTTGCTGGAACTTCTGGTTCTTCTGCAGATCGTCCATGACGCGCAGGATGGTGCCCGAGGCCGCGCCGTAATCGAGGAACGGGCGGATGCCTTCGGCGTCGAGATTCTTGAGCGCGAATTCGAGCCACTTTCCATTCTCGTAATTCGCGTCGGCGCCCGAGGCAAGCAGCTGGCGGATGACCCTGGGATTGATCGTGTTGGAAAAACCGTCACAGATCGTGTGCGGATAAACGATCCAGGTCAGCGCCGAGGAGCAGTTCGGCTTTTCGGACTTGCCCGCGTCCTTTTCAAAAGCGCGCTGAATTTTTTTGACGCCCTCGAGGTCGCCCGCATAGATGCGCCCGGTGAAGACCGGCCACCAGGGCAGCAGCCCGTCGCGGCAGACCTGGATCATCTTGTCGGCGTCGAGCTGGCCGAAAGTGAAGACGCGCCGATCGTTCGTCCACTGCGACATGTCGGTCTGGGTGAAGATGTCGCGCACGCCCTGCGGCAACAGCACGTCGGATGCGCGCATCGTGTCGAGCTGCTTTTTGAAAGCGTCGAGGGATGCCTGCCATGCCGGGTCTTTTGCCATGCCGCGACTCCATGTTTGACGGACCGGCCCCGAGTATCGGCAGGGGCGCTGGACTATGTCAATATGTTATGGTTATTTGATTGTAAATTGCCATAACTCCAATCCTCTTGCGCCGCCTCCGCAAAGCGCGTAGGCCAGAAGAATGGCGGAAGGGATGGAGAAGTTCGATAAGGTGATGAAGCGCCTGCGCGAACTGCGGCGCAAGCGAGAACGCGCACGCAAGGCCAAACGGAAACCTCCCGCCAAGCGCGCGGCCGCAAAAGCCAAGCCACGCCGAAAAGCCCGGCGCACAAAACCGCCAGCACAAAAAAAGAAAGCCTCTTCTTAGCGCGGCGCCTTGTATACCGGCAGCGCGACCGTACCCGCCCAGCGGTGGATCAGCGTCGCGGTGAGGATGATACCCGCGCAAAGCGCCAGGGAAACGACGACGGCGGCCAGAAGGATCAGCTTGCCTTGCGCGTCGCCCTTGCCTGTGAACAGCTTGCCCACCGCCTCGAACGCCGGCTCAAAACTGTTGATCGTGCTCATCGTGTTGTGCAGGTTGGCGAGCGTGTTATAGGAGGCACGGCTGAGGTTGCCAAGGCTGCGGTCGCGAAAAGCAGCGTTCCAGGACTCGATCATGATGATGAAGCCGGCGCCCAGCGCGGGAAAGACGATCGTGAGATACCACAGGCTGAAGATGACATGAACGTCCTCGGGCTTCAGCACGTCGGGAAACAGCGCCTGCGCGGTCAGCGTGAGCGGAAAGATGACGACCGACGAAAAGCCGATGGCAGCGTTGATGGCGCCGCACCAGACGAGCAGCCTTAAGATTCCGCCGACGGCTTTGGATTCTTCCCACGCGCGGCCGCAGGAAATGCAGTTGGCCCAGGACACGCCGAAGTTGAGGACCAGGACGACAAGCAGCCAGACCGGCGATGATCCCCCCATGGACGTTCCTTAAAAGATTACTCCCACATGCCCCATTTGCGGCGCGGCGGGGCGCGCAGAGACGGCTTGGTCGGCGTTTCGCCTTCCTTGAAGATGGCGTGGATGCTGCTGGTGAGGCCGAGCACCACGTCGACCGCGTCGCGCATATGGACGCCGAAACTTTTGATCACAGGTGCCGGCTCTTTCGACAGGTGGTTCTTGTAGAAGCGCTGGATGCGCTTGCCCGTCGTTTCCGACACGCCAGAATGGCGGCGGTCGTCGAAGCTCATGTGCGGCAGATGATCGTTAAGATACGACTTGCCGCGATGCTGGATGCGGTCCTTGATCCACTGGCTGTCGGTGTCCTTCGTGAAGTGGCGCTGCAACCAGGGGAAGGATCCTTTCAGCTTGGGCGCGTAGGTTTCCGCCCATTCGATATGCGCGTCTTCGTAGAAGGTGCGCAGGTAGAAATTGTCGTAGAAGGCTTCGAAGGCAGCCGCAACGGTCGCGCCATTCTGCAGCGACTTGTCGTCGATAAGCACTTTTTCCGCCGCGCGGATGATATCGGGGAAGCGTTCGCGCATCTGCAGCAGCGGCCCGTCCATGCGCAGCTGATCCTTCGGGCCTTGCGGGTCGCCGTAGGCGAGCTCAAGCGCGATCTGGGATTGCTGCGCATAGGCGTCCGCCTCGATGGCGAAGGACATCTTGATGCCGACCTCGGGCTTGTGGCGCGTCGAGGGGAAAAGATCCCAGCGCGAATTCTGCACCGCGTGCACCGACTCGTGACCGAGCAGCAGCGCGAGATATTCGGGGTTGTCGTGGCCGCGCAGGATGATGAGCTTGTCAGCCGGGTCGCAGAGGCCGCCCGCGCCCCGATCGCCGGTGCGGCGATCGTCGAACACGATGCGGTAACCTTCCTTTGTCAGCTGTTCCAGCACATCGCGGCCGGTCGGGCTCTGGCTGAGGATGAAGACGGCCTTTTCGAGCGCCTGGGCGTTCTGCTCGGCCTCGCGGTCCAGTTGTTTCTGGCGGCGCGCCTTGTGCGCGTCAGAGGCGAAGGGGTCGGGCTTTTCGGTGTTGATGGTGCCGATGAAATCCACCTGCACCGGCGGCCGGGCGTAAACCTTGTTGCCGTCGGCATCGCGCGTCTCGACGGTCCAGTCGCCGCGCTCGGGCGGGGACGGCGGCAACGGCATGGGCGGCAGCGGCACGGACGTGTTCGCGTGCGGTCCCGCGCTGAGTTCGAAGCGTTCGACCAGCCGTGGAATAAACTTCTGTTCTGGTAAACGTGACATGCTTGACTCCCCCAATTACACACCCGACATGTCACGCCGTTTGGAAATTTTATCTGAACACTAACCCTAAATTCTGTCCAGAAATATCCACAGTTAGACATATTTATCGGCATGAGTCGGGACCGATTAACTGGCTACAGTAATGAACAAACATTAAAAAACCCTTTCTGGACCGAAAATTTCCCAAGGAACCGTTTTGTTGACAGTTTCTGAAATCTTATGTTAAGGCTAGCCCGAAATGATGTCGAAAAAGCCTTTCAACAGCGCGAATGCGAGTTCGAAGAAGTTCCCGGACAAGGGCCGGTTCTTTTTGGGGGCGCGCTATGGGCATATCCACGTGCTGCGGGAGTTCGTCGATGAATATGACGAGGCCGTCGCCTGGCGGCAGTTGCACAAGACCGCGCTGATGGTCGCGGTGGAGAACGGCCACTTCATGGCCGCGAAACTGCTGCTCGATCATCGCGCCGATGCAAACGCGGCGCTGCCCGACGGTACGCGCCCGCTCCATGCCGCAGCGAAAGGCGCTCCTGATGTGCTGGGACTTTTGCTGCATCATCGCGCAACGATCGACGCGCCGAAAGCCGATGGCATGACGCCACTGATGGAAGCCGTCCACAATGGCAGTATCAAGAATGCGGAAGCACTGTTGCGCCATGGCGCATCGGTCACCAGGAAAAACGCGGCCGGCCGGCTGCCGCTGCATATCGCGGCCGCGCGCGAATATCCGCTGACGGCGACCCTTCTGCTCGACCATGGCGCAAACATCAATGCCCGGGACAAAGACGGGCTGACGCCCCTGATGGCGGCGGCGGAAGGTGGCTGCATCCGGACGGCCTACTTCCTTCTCGAGCGCGGCGCGGATCGCCATTTGCGGGATGATGCGGGACGCACGGCGCTTGATATCGCCTGCGCGCATGGCGGCAAGGATCCTGAATTCGTCGCGGCTTTCACGGAGCTGATCGACCGGCACAACCGCGCGGAAGCGCCAAAGGTCGCCCAGCCTTTCACCGACGGAAGCGACGCGATTGTGAAGATACGCAGGCCGATCAAACTGACGCGCCGGCGCGGCAACCCCGCGCCCTGACGTGGTTGGAGAAGTAGCTATTGCGGCCGTTGCGTCTGCTGGCTGAACGGCTGCACGACCTTCTCCTCCTCGTCCGGACAGTCCTGCACAGGCTTGTTTTGCGCCTTGGGCATCGGAACCGCTGACGGGGTCTCGGCTGGCTTTTTGTTACGTGCTTGCATATTTGCTATATTACCCAAAATTGGTTAAGCCTTTTATTGTTCGTCATAGATCTCAAACGCTTAACTTGGTTGCAGTGCAGCATTTGTGAACAGCAGTATTTCTTTCCGATTCTTGACATAAAGTGCATAACTTCCTATAAAAGATAGATTTTCTGGAAAAGTCCGTCTGGTTGCCCGATTCCCTTCGTTACTGGAACGCAGACCGGCGGTTTCACTTTCTTTTTGGGCAGGAATTTGGCCAATGGATGCGTTCGACAAGGCAGCGGAGAAGAAGACGCCGGCGGGAGAACGGCTGCTGGAATGCATCGCAAAGGCCAAGGCCGACCTGCGGCTGGCCGAGGCCGCCGAGCGCGGCGACTGGACGGAAACGGCCCGGCTGTACGCGGCGGGCGCCGATCCGTCCCACCGCGACCGGCGCGCGATCAAGGCGCTGGCGGAAAGCGATACGATCGCAGCCGCCGATATCCTCGAGACGCAGCGCTCGCCGATGTACGGCACGCCGATGATCGTCTATGCGCTGCAGAAGGCGGTGGAGAAGAGCAATCTTACCACCGTCACCCATATCATCGCCAAGAACCCTTCGACCGATATTCTGAACCACGGCATCTGCGCGGCGCTGCTGGCCAAGCAGGATGAGGCCGCCGAGCTGCTGCTGCGCGCAGTTCCCGAAAAGGATCTGAACGACAAGGCGCTGTTCGGACTGCTGACCGCGCAGCCCGCGGAATATGCGCGTCTCACCGCCGAACCCGGACGCGATTGCGACTATCTGATGCATTTCCTCAATGCCTGCGCCCGCAAGGACAAAGCCGCCATCGATACTTCACTCGACAAGATGCTGGCGGACCAGGAAACGACGCGCCGCCACCTGGAAATGATGGACATGGACATGATGGACATGGGCACCGGCGTGCTGCGCGAAGTGACCGGCTATGTCTTCGCCTCGGGCCATATTCCCGCCATCGACAAATTCATCGACAGCTTCCAGAGCCACTTGATGCCCGACTTCCTGCTGCTGCATGCGGCGCTGGCGGCGTCGGCGGAAGAGGCGCACGTCTTCCCGCATATCGTGGAAAAGCTGGGCATCAAGCCCGACATGGTGTCGCTGCTGCTGATGCATGGCGCGATCGACGACCGGCGGCCCGCCGCGCGCTTCCTGATGGAATTCACGCCCGAAGCCGCGAAGGAAGCCTGCTATCCGCTGCTGCGCGTTTTCGCCACGGCCGACACGCCGCAGGAATTCTTCGACGCGCTGGCGAAGGGAATTCCCCTTCCGGCAGACGAGAAGGGGCTCGCACAGCTATGGATTGCGGCCACCGAAGCCGGGAATGAAAAAATCGCGGCGCACATCGAAGCCGCGAACGGGCCATTTACGCCCGCGCAGATTGCCGAACTGCAGAAAAGCGCGTCGACCGACATCATTCTGAAGGCAGCGCAGCTGGGCGGCGACTGGCATGCGCGCGGCGACGCGCTGTACTGGCGCGCGGCATCGGAAGGACGGCAGGATATCCTCGACGCCTTCCCGAAGACGGAAAAATTCCAGGCCGCGCTGTCTTACCAGCTGGAATATGCCATCGAAGGCTTCATCAAGCGCGGCGATACGGCGGGGCTGGAAGATATGTTCGCGCGCACACCCTGGGACGAGGGTCTGCGCAAAAAAGCCGAGGAAACGCTGATCCAACATCCGCAGTTCCTGCCGCTGCTGCAGACGATCGGCTGCGCCGCGCGGCCGCTCACCGACAAGGACGCCCACGGTCTTGTCAAAGGCGGCGTTGCCGCCATCGAATGGCTGGGCAGCCATGGCTATGGGATGGATGATAAAACGGCGGTGGCGACGCTGGAAATCGCGGCGCGCCAGAACGCGCGCGACATGCTGGAATACCTGCTGGGCCGCGGCATCCGCATGGAAGAGGCCGAACGGCTGCCGGCGATGATCGGCAGCTATGCGGACGATGCGACGCTGAGCGTCATTGAAAAATGGCTGCGCCGGGACCAGGGACGGCCCGATCCAGGTTTGGATGCGCGTATTACGCAAACGGCGCCCGAAGACGTCTTCAGCCTCGGCGTCGCTGCCGCTTACGCCGATGCCTTTGGGGCAGTAATGCAGCGCGCCTCTGAAAGCGCGAAACCCTTCGACCCGGCCGTGCTGGGCGCGAAGGACGAGACCGGCAATTCCATCCTCGACATCCTGGGCGCGCATGGCAAGCTCAACGACATTCTCGTGCCGTCGCTGTGGCGCGACAAGGACGCCGTCGCCTTCGTCAACGACAATGTGCCGCCTTGCTATCGGGATCAATGCGACTTCCACGGGCTGAAGGCGGCGCTCGACCAGCTGCGCCTGAAGGAAATGGGCAAGCGCGCGAAGCTTGGCCTGAAAGGACCCTGAAGATGCGCGAGGATTTCGAGGGCGCCGATCCGACGGCGAAAAATCGGCTCGGCGAGAAACTGTCGTCGGCCGCTATGCGCCTCGACCCCGAGGCGGTGACGGAGCTGCTGGCGGCAGGCGCACCCGCCGATTATGCGCAAAATGCGCCGCTGCGCGGCCTCATTCACCAGATGATCGACACCAAGGGTCGCGACCGCACCCGCATCGCGGCCTGCGGCGAAGCCCTGCTGACGGCGGGCGCGGGCGATGCGGAAACTTTCAAAGGCCTGCTCAAGGCGGCTGTCCTGACGGAGAACATGCCGTTGGTCAAGGCGTCGCTCGAGCGTGGCGCGGATATCGAGCCCGAGATGCGCGGCCTTGGCTATAACCGCATGGTGCTGGCGGCAGGCTGCGGCATGGAGACTTTGGTCGACGCGCTTCATCGCGACGGCAGCCAGCGCCCCGAGGCCTATGAAGAGGCGCTGTCGATCGCGGCCGAGCGCGGGCATGCGCGGATCGTCGACCGGTTTATCGATTGGGGTGTGGATGCCACGAAAGTCGACGTTGTCTTCTGCGCGGCTGTCGGCGGGCAGGTGCAGCTGGTCAAAGATCTCGCCGCGCGCGGATTCACCACCGATTTCAAAACGCCGGTGTTGCTCGAAGCGGCGCTCGACGGCAACCATGGCGCGATGCTGGATTTCCTGCTGGACCAGGGTGCCGACCGCAACCTGGCGCATGCCTATTACACTCGCGCCAGCAACCGCGACCAGAAACCCTATGCCGCGATCCATACTGTCCTGAAGATGTGGTCGGAGCGCAGCATGACGGTCGTTTACCCTATTCCCGACCCGCAAAACATGTCCGACCTGCGCGCGGCCGAACCCGATCATCTCGGACGGCCGCAGACGCTGCTGGTGCGTATGGCGAAAGTGAACCGCTTCGGCGATGCCATGACGGTGGTGCGTGCGGCGCGGAATGACCGGCTGGAGGTGCAAGACCTGCTTTCCACCGACGGACCCGGCAATACGCTGATCGAGATTCTGGGCGCCCGGCGCCAACTGGGCGAGGTCTTCACGGCTGACCTGTGGCAAAACCGGCAGGAGGATTTCGCCGCCTTGTACGCGCAAGTCGCGCCCGTTTACCGCGACCAGATCGATTACCAAGGCATGGTGTCGAGCTGGCGGCGGCAGGCGCTGTCGAGAATTCGCCCCAAAATCCCGAAGCTGAAGGGGTAATCATGTCGATCGTGGACATCAACGACGGCGATGATGAGGACGAAGCCGAATATTTCAAGCGCTGCAACAAGCAGGAGCTGAACGGCATGTACCTGAACTCGGCGCGCGAGGGCGACTGGCCGCGCATCGAGAAGCTTTTGGCCGCGGGCGCGGAACTCAATTACGCGGGCGGCGGCACGCTGACGGCCGCTATCGACGGCGGGCACATCGATATCGCGCGGAAACTGATCGCGCGCGGCCTCGATGTTACACGCTCGAAGCAGGAGGCCTTAAGCGACGCGGTCTATGCGGGGCGCGCGGACTGCGTGCGCTTCCTGCTCGACGAGGTGAATGCCGACCCGTCGTTCAACGATTCCGCCGCGCTGTTCACCGCGGTCGTCAACAACAAGCCCGAGATCGCGGATATCCTGCTGTCGGCGGGCGCCCGCGCGAACGCGCACAAGGGCGCGCTCTTGGGCATTGCGCTGTCGCATGGATATGAATCCGTCGCCATCGCCCTGCTCGACGGAGGCGCCGACCCACGCAACCGGTATCAGGACCGGAACGCCTATCAATGGGCAGCGGAAAAGGAACTGCGCATCTTCCAGGACAGGCTGCGCGACAAGCTTGCGACCGACGTCTATATGAGCCCGGGATTCTTCCGCCGCCAGACGCTCGACGAGCTGCGCGGCATTTACGACGAGCGGCAAAAGCAGAGCGGCTTTTATCTCGCGGCGATATGCGGATGCTTCGACATTGTCGTCGACAAAATTTTCTCCACGCCGGGCGCGCGGCTGGATCCGGACGAGTTAACGCGCAAGGAATGGAACGGGAAAACGGTGCTGCACGCGCTGGGACGCGATGGAAAACTGGCCCAGGCCTTCGATGCGCGCCTGTGGGCCGGGCGCAAGGAACAGGCGCTGGCCACGCTCCAGAAAGCCCCCGCGGCCTACCGGGACCAGGTCGACGCGGAGCACCTCGCCGCCGAGATAGACGGCATCGCGCTGAAAAACCGTGCGGCCGCGTCAGCATTGAAGCTGAAACCGCGGCCGCCGAAGTTGTAAGGCTTTTTCCCTAGCTCTTGGCCTGTTGCTGCGCAGGCGCTGCAGGCGGCAGGGCCGCGGGCTTGCCGGGCGCGCCAGCGGCGCTCTTGTTCTGTTCTTCGATCTTCACGCGGGTCAGCGCGATCAGCTCTTCGACGATCTTTTCGGTCACGGCGCCCACGTTGGCCTCTTCGGCCCTGCCCTTGTCGGACAATTCGGCAATGCGGCGCTTGAGCTCGTTACGCGCCGAGCCGCCCGGGAAGTTCGCGCCCAGCACGCGGCGCGCCTGCGCGGCGCCCAACCTTGTATAGAGGCGATTTCGGATGGCCACGTCTTCCGTCGTGGTCGAGAAGGCCCAGAGTTCGAGAGGGCCCAGCGTGTTGATGAGGTGCTGTTCGTATTTTCCGTCGACGGTGCCGAGGACGAGCAGCGCCGGCGCGCCGCCCGCTTTCGGGCCGGTCAGCCGGTGGCGGATGATCCAGCGCGCGGTATCCGACAGGCCGAAGGTTTTCTGCGTCTGGTCGACGGCGCCTTCGGACACGGCGGTACCCAGGATCCAGACGCCCGTCGCGAGGTCGACCATGTCCTTGTCAAAGTCGTCCAGCATCTGGGAGGCCAGGATGATCTGAATCCCGCGCTTGCGGCCCTCGCGGACGTCGCGGATGATCTGGTGGCGCACCGACTTGGTGCGGGACGTGCGGTGGAATTCGTCGTAGCAGAGGCGCTTGGGCGTTTCCGAGAATTCGCGCAGGCGCTTTTCGTGATAGGCGCGGTACTGCGGGCGCATTTGCGCCAGCGCTTCCTCGTTGATCCACCAAGGCGTGACGAGCGCGTGACGGGCCAGCATGTACATGATGGCCGTCTGGCGGTCGGACGCCGCGTCGCCGGCGGGGCAGACGTCGGCCAAGTCGAGCGAACAGATGCGGATCTCGGCCAGCGAGAACTTCGTGACCGACGACAAGATGGGGAATTCGCGCACGCCGGAGGTGATCATGCGTTCGAAGGCGTGAATGACGGATTCCGACGAAGCGCCGATGGAGGTCTGTTCCAGCAGGTTCTTGATCTGCGGGCGGCGGGCGGCGGCGACGGAGTCGCCCAGCGTCGGCATCGCGTAGCGCTGCGCGACCGAAGCCTCATAGGTAGCGCCCTTCTCGAACAGCAGGTCGACCACGTCCCACCAGTAGGCGGAGGGCGGCAGGGCGATTTCGTACTTGCGCAGGGCCTCGTCGACGACCTGCTCGATGCGCGGCAGATAGGGGCGCGGCTCGGCGTTGGAGGCCTTGTCGTCGCGCCAGCGGAACATTTCGTCGACGACCATGCCCGCGAGCTGCGCGATGCCGTCGTACGGCTCGGCCTGGCCGGGCGGCGTGCAGATGAGCGTCAGGAGTTCGTTCAGGAACGAGCGCTCGGTCACCTGCGGATAGCGCATGCCGAGCTTGGTGTCGAAAGGATTGATGGCGAACTGCGTCGTCATCTGCAGGCGGAAGGACGTGACTTCCGACCGGCGGTTCGGCGGCAGTGCATCCTTGAGAAGAGAAACGAGACCCGCGGATGAGGGGCCGATGTCGATGACGGCGATGAAGGGCAGCTGCGACACGCCGGCGGTCAAACAGGTGCCGAGGTTCAGCGTGTTCATGAGGACGGACTTGCCGCCACCCGGCTGCGCGAACACAAGGTCGAACCAGGTCGTGGTGACGTTCGTGCCGGTCTGGTAAGGCCAGACGCGACCGTCGGGTGTGCGGAACAGGATCGAGCCTTTTTCGAACGGCGAGGAGGCGCGCTGCCATGGGATGAGCTTCATCACCTCATAGAGCGGCGCGACCGCCGGCGGCGCGGTGGACGCGCAGTGGATCGCAAGGGCGGACGACAATACCTGCTCGAGCGGATCGCCCGAGATATGCGAGACCTGGCAATAACCCCAGGATTCCGCCGCCTGCGTGAGCGCGGAGAGGCGGTCTTCGAGCATGTCCATGTTATCTTTGGGCGCCCAGGTGCAGAACGACAGGCGCAGCTTGACCACGGGTTCGGAGCGCGCCAGTTCGGACAGCGCTTCGAGCGCGTCCTTGACCTGCTTGTTCTCGGCGTTCGTGACCGCGAAGACGGACGACAGGAAGGCCTGCATCGCCATGCCCTGAATGCCGCCGCCCTCGAGCAGGAAGGACATGCGGAACGGCGCTTCCGCTTCCGACATACGCGCGAGGAATGCGGGGAACGGCAGCGGATCGGTCGGGCCCAGCACCATGTCGACGCCGCCCCAGAGATATTTGCCCATCTCGACCACATGGTCGTTGATGACGCGGGCGGAAGCCATGGTCAGCTGCTGGCGCAGGGTGGGCCAGAGAATTTCGGAGAGGTCGCGCTTTTTCTCGGGCGCGCGTACGGGGATCGGGTCGCCCGGCAGGAAGGCGCGCCAGGTGGAATCGCCCGACTGCTGCAGCAGGTTCGAGCGGATGGCGACGAGCGCCTCGTGCACTTCCATTTCGATCGCCTGGATGCCCATTTCGTGCAGGGACGTCACGGTCGCGCCGACGAAGGAACGGTGGCGCGTGCGCAGGCCTTCGATGCCCGCGAAAGGATACTGGGCGTCGTCCGCCTTGACCCATTTTTTCTTGCGGGCGCGCTCGGCCTCGCGCGCGAAGTCGGTTTTCGACAGCACCATGGGCCGCGTCCAGAGGACGAAGTAAATCTCTTCCCACGCCAGATAGCGCGCGAGGTTTTTCGAGCGCTCGACGAAGATGTCCTCGATTTCGAGGCCGACGTTGCGCGCCGCGATGTAGTTGGGGCGCAGGAGCTTCTTGAGCTCTTCGTGGATGCGTTCGGGGTTGCGGCTGAAATAGACCTGGATCGCGTGACCGGGACGGTCGAAGCGCGTACCCATCTTGACGACGCAGTCGGAGAGGATCTTTTGGTATTCAAGGTCGCCGATGATCTGGCGGGAGCCGTCGACGCGCACGACCGTCAGAAGCGACCCGTCTTCGGACGCCAGCGTATAGGCGTCGTCGGCCGTTTCGAGGCGGATGAAGCTTTCCACCGGCTGGCGCATCAGCCGGACGATCGGCTTGATCAGACTGTCTAGAATACCCATCCCAAATTCCCCCGGTCGTATCCTTTGTCAGCCTTCAAGGATAGCAAGATTTATTATATATACCAGAAGCTTGCGGCTGAAAAACAGAACTTTTGTTCAAAAAACGGCGCTTGCCAATAATTCCCCTGCGGTCGGGCCCGTTATGCCCATGCTTGAAGGGATATAAGTCCACTTCTGGGAATTGCCAAGCTCGTCACTGCAGCTTGGCCTGCATATCGTAAAATACCTTGACCCAGCGGCGGGGCGGCACGTCACCGAACGGCCCGTCCTTGGAGCGCCAATAGGCCAGGATCTGCGGGAACTGGTTGAACTCGAGATCGCCTTCCTTGATGATCCGGCGGTCGAGCGGAAGGATGCGAAAGCCCTTGAGGCGGTTCAGGCGGTTCTTGTACTCGCTCACCTCCAGGAAGTCCTGGAGCACGGTCGCGAGGATCCTGGGGCTGTCGGTGCCGAGGCGGTTTTTCGCCTCTTCCTTGCGCGAGAGCAGCGCTTCCATGGAATCGCGCGCAGCGTCGGCCATGGGTCCCTGGCTGATGCGCGCCACATAGATCGCGCGGCACAGGTGGTTCAGCGCCGCCTGGCCGATCTCGGGCAGCCAGATGACGGCGCCCGACTGCATGCGGTCGACGCGCTCGAGGTGGAAACACTGGTAACAGAAGGTGCAGGCGGTGGCGTAATCGTCAGGCCCCGTGGCCTTGTCGCCCTTACCGATGAAATTCACTTCCTGATATTTGCGCGACTGGAAGCCGCAGTAGCGGCAGGTATTGTCGTCGCGCTGGTTGGCCTTCAGCCTGATGTCGTCGGCGGGTTTGTGGACATCCGGAGACAGAATACGCCCGGCATCAGATAATCCGCTAATGCCGGGCGTTATTCGTAGATAAGCCATATTCGCAGGCTGTCTTCGCTTTCGATTACGAGAAGGTCGTCACGGAATCGATTGCGAGAGCCGAAGCGTTCACTTTCTGCAGGTTACCGTTCGAGATCGAGCCCTGCATTGCGGACTGGATGAACGGGAATGCGAGCAGACCGCCGCCGGCGCCGATACGGATGAGACCGTCTTTCATTGCCGTCTGGCCGGGGTTATCAACGTGCTGCTTCAGCTTGAAGATACCAGCAACGCCGAGTCCGGCGCCGCCGATCCAGCAAACCGTCGAAATCAGGGACTGGAACGAACCAGACGCCTGAATGATGTTCTGGGACATCGTGCGGAACGTGGTCGCGGAAGATGCGAACGCGTCTGCGCTTGAACCAGCCATCATGCCAAGAGTGGCGAGAGCTGCTAATTTATGGATTGACTTCATAGGTAGTTCCTCCTTCACTTACACACATTAAGATATAGTAGCATACTTTCTTAAAATACATCTACTACTTACTGGAACGTCAGGGCGCCGACGCCAACCGTATTCTGGAGAGCGTTGATAAGCTCGCCAAGGTTGATCGCCAGAGTCCCGCCGAACAGGAACGTCAAGCCCTGCGCCATGGTCGCACCTTGTTGACCATCGGCGAAGTTTTTCAAGACGAACCATCCTCTGATAAAGGCGATGTAGCCGACGATCATCACGAAGACCTCAACACCTTCCAAAACTTTTTCAATCCGCGCCTTGTCCGTCGCATTTGTGATAACGTTCGAGTTGATCACGATGATGGACATCAGGTTGTTGTCGCCGAACACCGTCGACGTAAACGAACCCATCGAGTCACCGAACGAGAACAGGGCGCCCGAGGCGATAAATGTCATAATCGTTCCGAAGCCGGCCGGGCCGCGCGGGCCTTCTTCCAGGCGCTTCGTCAGGCGCGAAATACCGACCAGCAGCAGCGCGATGCCGGAGAGATAGCTAAACGCAACGAGCAATTCTTCAATGGGGCCGCCGATGTTCGACATGACGTCGACGACCATTTTGTCGAGGCCGCCTGCCGACAGAGTGGCGGAAGTCCAGCCGGTGTTGTGCAGCTTGTTGCCGCCGACCGCGAGCTTGCCGAAGAGGGAGCCGCGCACCGCGTTGGTCATGAAAGGAAGCGACAGCATCATGCCGCCCGCCAGCATACGCTTGACGCCGGCGGAAAGCGGCGTCTGCGCCGGGTTATCGACGTGATCCTTGAACTTGAAGATGGCGATGACGCCAAGGCCGGCGCCCACCAGCCAGGCCACCGCGGAAAGGATGCTCTGGAAGCTGCCCCAGGAGGTTTTCACGTTCAGAACAATATTGCTAAGCTTCGGGCCGGCGTAAGCCTCATGGCCGAAGAGGACCACCATGACGGCGGCAAGCAGCATCATCTTAAGAAAATGACGATTCAGCATTGAATACACCCTCATTCATGCCAAGGACAACTAATACCTCTATTACAACATCTTTTTGAACATTCTGCAAATATTCAGCGCCGAAGTAGCCGGATAAGATACTGTTTTTAATGAGGAATTTAATTTGTTCCCCTCACAGCAGATAGATAAAATTCGAGGCAAATTTAGCCGAATTTGCGCCAGTCGTGAGAATGATTCTCAAAAGTTAACTACTGGTTAATTTTGCCCTTGGTACCGTTAACGACCCAATGGCCGCTTTCATCCTGGCTGATCGACGTCACCTTGCCGACCCCTTTGAGGGTTTCGCCGACGCTCACGGTGCGGATTTCGGCGGAGCCGGGTTCTGCGATCCAGGCCATGCCGGGCTTTGCCGATCTCAGCACCCAGGACGAAGATTCCATCTTCGCGGGGGCCGCGGCCATAGCATGGTGATGTCCGTGGCGGCCGGAGGCCGTCCTGTGCGCACCTGCGGCAGGCGTGGCGGCCGCTGTTGCGCGGCCGTGCTTCTTTGCCGGCATGGCGGCGGGCGCACCTGCGGCAGAGGCCGCGGGCGGGTTCTTCTTCAGCGCGTCGACGTCCTGCTGCAGCTTGTCGATGCTGGCCTTCAGCGCATCGATATCGGATTTGCTGACGGCATTGCCCTTGAGGTCGCCGATGCCCTGTTCGAGCGTGGTAATGCGGTCGTCGAGTTTCTGGAGCTTGCCGGCTTCTTCGGGATTGCCGACGGCGGGCGGTGCCGCCGCTTCAATGGGCGGCGCTGCGGGCGTTGCGGCGGGCGCCACGATCGCGGGCGGCGCGGAAGGCTTTCCAAGATCGGGCGGCGCGATGCCGGGTGCGCCGGCGGGCGCGGACGGCGTCAATTCGGGCGTGGGCGGGCTGATGCCGTTTGCGGTGGCAGGCGCCGGCGTGATCGGGGCGGGCGCCGTCAGCGCGGGGCTGGGCAAACCGGACTCGCCCGACTGCGGGGCGATGCCGGGCATTGCGGACTGGGGCGGCGGAGAAGCATCGGGGCCGGAGACCGGCGCGGGCATGCCTGCCTGGGCGACCTGGACCGGCTTCGCGGGTGCATCAGCGGGAGCAGACGCCATCTGTTTCGGCGCTGCGGAAGGCGCAGCCATTGCGGCGGCGGGCGGCGACAGGCCCGGGATCGGCACGGGAGATTCAATCAGGCCCATCTTGACGGCGCCGGCAGCGCCGCCGAGGCCGGCCACGACGAGAAGCAGCAGGACTTTCACAAGGCCGCCACCGGATTTTTTCGGCGCGTCAGCTGCGGCTTCCGCGGGGGCGGCCGCCGCTTCTTCGGCCGGCGCGTCCGAGAATTCCTCGTCCGCGCCCTGCTCGACGTCAGCGTCGAAATTTTCTGCGTTGGTCATTGCTCTGCACTCCCCGTTGTAACCGCCTCCGTGAACAGCAGCCCCATCGTGGTGCCGTGCCAGAGTTTCACCGTGATATCCTTCGGCGCATCCTGCGAGAGGATCTGGGCCGCGTTCTGGGCCGCCTGCGCCGCGCCCTTCATGACTTGCTCATGAAGCGTCGGCTGGGAGGTCGTGGTCGTCACGACGCTGCCCGTCGTATTCGCCTGCTGCGGCGGTTGCGAGGCTGCCGTCGAATAGCCCTCGATGAACTGGGCCGCCGCCGGGATGATGATCCGCGCCAGATAATGGTGATCTACGTCGGAATTAATGCCTGTCAAGCTCGTGTTCTCGTCGACAGCGATGGCGTTGACGTTATAGCTGATGCCGTCCTTGACGATATGGTTGAAGGTCAGCGTCAGGTATTCGTCCTGCTTCTGGAACTGGCCCAGCGCACGGCCGCCTTCGAATGGGCCGGAAAGCACCTGCGCAAGCGCGGGGCCTTTCACGTCCGAGTTCAGGTCGTTGATGAGCTGGGCATAGGCGATGGAGCCCGCCGTCACGATGGTCTTGGCCTTGGCGCGCTCGGGAACGGAGCCCCCGCCGCCGCTGACACTGCCGCCGCCGCTGCTGCTGGCGGACGCCAGTTTCGTGTTGCCGCCTTTCGTGCGGGCTTCTTCTTCGTCTTTCCTGAGCTTGACGGTATAAGGCGACTGCTTCTGCGTCACGGTCATGCGGCTCGGCATGACGGGCGTCTGCGTCGAGATGACGGTGCGCATCTGTTCGGCGAGCTGGCGGGCGGCGTTGGGATCCATCTTCATGGTCGGCTGCGGGTGGATCGGCGTCACCATCGGAACGACTTCAGGCTGCTCGGCCTCTTTTTCCTCGGGCGCCTGTTCCTGTTCCATCTTCACGCGCTTCGCCTCGGTCTTGGCGCGCCATTCGGCGAGCGGATCGCCGTTGGGCGCCGCCGGCGTGTTGGGCAGCGCCAGCGTCTGGTTCTCCGCCGGCGCGATCGGGACGGGAATGTTGGACTGTCCCGTTTCCTTCGCCACTTCGGCGTTCTTCTTGTTCATCTCCGCGACTTTTTTCGCGTATTCGGGGTCGTTGGCTTCGGTGCCGACCGTCTGCTTGATGTCCGTGCCGCCGCCGACCGCCGACTTGTTCATCTCCTCGTCCTTGCCGAGGAAGATGAAGTAGGCGCCGCCCAGCAGCGCGATGACAAGGACCACCGCCGCGATTTTCAGCAGCGGGTTCGAGTCCCAGGTTTCCTTCAGGGACGCCTTCTGCTGCGGCTCCTTCTCGAAGTCCTCCTGCGCATCGATATCGATGTCGTTCTCGTTCTCGTTGTTCGTCATGGCGTGGTCACCTCATCGGAAAGGATATGGGCCTTGACCATCCGGCCTTCGTCTGAAAGCAGGACCACAGGCGCGCTGTTGAAGGCGTAAACGCTGACGCCGTCGGCGGAGGACACGGACGCATCCCAGCCCGGCGAGAGCAGCGTGAGCGGCGTGCGCAGGTAGACGCGGCCCGACATCAGGTAAGCGGTGGTGCGCCCGTCGACGCCTTCGACCTTGACGCGCTGCGCGCCCTGCGGCGGCGTGCCGTCGAGAACGCTGACCATCTGTTCGTCCTTGCCCGCCACGGTCTTGAGTCCGCCGTATTCGATGATCGGCGTCTTCGCGAGAGGGCCTGGCTTGGGGATGCGCACGTCGAGGCGGTAGTGGACCCAGTCGATGCCCGTCGTCATGCGCATGACGAGCGGCGTCACCATGTCGACGAGGCGGATCGAGACGTTGCCGACGCCGTGCGCCGTCGTGGGAGAGATGCGGACCAGGTTCGCGCCCGATTCAGGCGGCTGGATCGTGAAAGGACCCGCCCAGCTCATGTCCTGGATCGGCCAGGGCGCGCCCGTCGCGTCGAGGAAGGTGAGCGTGGTGACGTTGCCGGGCGCCATGCGCACGACCAGGGGTTCGGCCGTCGGGTCGAGCGACGCCGTCTGCACTTCCGTGCGCGGCTCGGGCACCGTCAACGGCGTTTCGGCCGCTTCGCGGCTTTCGCGGAATTTGTCGAGCGTGGTGCGGATCTGCTGGGGAGAGAGCGGCAGGAGCTGCTTGAGCGCCATGTCGAAGGTCGCTTCCTCGAGTTTCTTCTGCTGGTCGGCGGCTTCCTGTTCCATCATCGCCTGCAGCTCTTCGGGCGTTTGCGGAGCGCCGCCGCCGGCAGCCGCCGTGTCGCCGGCACCGCCCGCGCCGCCGAGGGGAAGATCGCCGGCCGGGCCCAAGGGGCTGGCGGGCGCAGCATCGCCGCCGGGCGCGGCGCCAGGCGCCGTGGAAGCGGGCGCAGCTTCCTTGGTTTTCGTCGCCGCTTTCACTTTTGCCTGGAAGTCTTCGAATTTATCTTTGGAGTTATCGAGATCCTGCGCGAAGACGCCTGACGCCCTCAAACCGATAAATGCGCAAATCACGATGCCCGAAAGTAAGCGCTTCATTCCCCTGTCTCCTCCCATTGTCCCGCGACAGAGCGCCTGTGATCGAAGGCGCCAAACCCTGCACTAACCGCGCGATCGCGGTGCGGAATGAATTAATTTATACCCTACTCGCACCGGATTGGACAGTGGTTTTAACATCTTAAGACGCTTCGACCCAGGTATTGATGCCGACGCCCATCGGATTGTCGTGCGTCGGCATTTTGACAAGTATCATCGTGACCGGAACGTAGCGCGTCTGCTTCTTCGTGCCCGCGCGCACGGTCTGGACGAGGACGACCTGCACGACCCAGCGGTACTGACCCTCGAGAAGACCCTCGGCGAGAATCGTGGGAGTCGTTATGGGAATGGAGGTGAGGATCTGCTGGTATTTAACGACGTTCGTGATAAGCCCCGAGTGTGTCAGCGCATCATAAAAACTTTTCCACCCATCGGGCGAAAAGTTTTTCCGCGCCTTGTCGAAAGTTTCATCGACGTTGTCGAAGCCGAACGTCGTCGCCTGCGTCGCGGCCGCTGCAATCCAGGCGAGCAGCGCGGCCTTGTTGACGTTGGGCTCTTTCACGTCGACGAGTTTTTCCTGGTTGCCTTGCACGCCGATGGCGTAATAGCTGTCCTGCGGGCGGTAGTTGATGAAGGTGTAGAGCACGATGACCATCATGACGACGATCGCGACGCTCTCGAGCTTGATGAACCAGAGGATGTATTTGAATCCGTCGGCGTAGGACTGGATTTCGACGTCCGACGGCGGCGGCGTTTCCTTCGCGGTGGCGGTCTGCTGTTCCGGAGCGGCCATGCCCTGGTACTCCTTAAGTTATTGCGTCGCGATCCATTGCGCGATGCCGACGCCGTTCGGGTTCTCGAGCGCCGCCACCCGTTCGATCACGAGGTTCAGGTTCAGCGTGTCGGAGCGCGACGTCTGCTGCCCCTTGTAGTTCACGACGAGCGGCATCGAGACGACCCAGCGGTATTTGCCGCCGAGCGGTCCTTCCTGGATCAGCACCGGCGCCGACTTGGGCTGCGCCGAGACCATCTGGCTCTGCGCGGTCACCGCGTCGATGATGCGCGAGCGCTGCAGCGCGGAGGCGAAGGTTTCCCAGCCCACTTTCGTGAAGTGCTTGGAGGATTGCTGCAGGCGGCGCTGGTAATCGGTGTAGTTGAAGGTCATCACGTCGGAGGCGGCGGACGCGACCCAGGAGAGAAGCGCGGGCGTATCCATGTTGGGCTGGTCGAGCGGCAGCATCTGCATGATGCGGCCGTCGGCCGTCGTCGCAAAGTAGCGGTCCTGCGGCTGCGAGGCCTGGATGTAGACGAGCAGCGTGAGGATGAGGCCGATGATGACGACGCCCTCGAGGATCGCGATCTTGATAAGGTTGCGGAAGCCGTCGCGGTAGAATTCGTTGCGCGTGACGATGGTCACGAGCGGGCCCTGGATCGGCGGCGCCTTGCCGGGGTTGAGCTGCTTTTGCTGGGCGGCGGCCTGCTGGGCCATCGCCTGCTTGCCGGCGACGGCTGGCACCTTGGCGGCGCCTTGCTTGGCGGGAACTTTCGCGCCTTTCGCGGGGACGGGCGCCTTGCTGCCGGTCTTGCCGCCAAGGGCGCGCACGAGTCCGATCAGCGGGCTTTCCGGCGGCGCGGGCGGCGCGTTAACCGGCTCCGCTCCTTCTTCCGCCATTTCCTCTTCCGGAGCCCCTTCTTCCGGTTCCTGGTCCACTGTCGCCATGAATCTTTCGCCCTTGTCAGTCGTTGTGAAGATCACCCTTAGACGGGTTCATTCAGGGGCTTTAGACCCAAAAGCGCGCGTTCATATATTAATATATAGTCGACGGCGCCGATGGCGGACCTGCCCTGAAACCCAAGTCCTAAAATTCTATTGTATTCAATCCCATGCCGCAACAACTAAACCAGAAGGAGCATCTTGCGGCTGCTGCTATTACATAAAGGAATTAGACGCTGGCTTCGCGGATTCAAGTTGTCCCGCCCCGCCAATACGCCGCCTTTTCGATCTGACGATGCGGACGCCCATATCCTTGGGGTCGTGTCTATATGATCCACCAGGTTGCGGTTAAAATTCCTAAACAGCTGTTAAATAAGCGAATTCTTAAAGAGCCTAAGCCGAAAAAGGCCTTGTGCTTCATATCTATTATGATAACTTAACGCGGTTAATTTACCCATAAACCGCGAAAATATAACGATAATGGCCCTCCAGGACGATTTCAACGATGCCGCCGACGACTGGTTTGCGCTGACGCCGGATGTCTTCCCGGCGGTGCCGCGCCCGGCGGGCGATGGCCTCGTGGGCGTGCGGGCGCCGGTGGAGCTGCCCATTCTCGATACGCCGGGTTTCCGGGAACGGCCGGACGCGGTGAAAGCGGCGCTGCTGATCCTGTCGCAAAGCCCGACCGCGCGGAAGTTCGCGGCGATCGCGATCCACGAAGGCTATCGTATCAACGTCGATCCGCCCGCGATCAGCGGCGCCGGCGCGGCATTCGAGGCGGCGACCTTCGGCAGCACCGACCATGCGAACAAGCGCATCAACCTGAGGGGCTGCGACGATCCCTTGCGCATGGCTTTCATACTCGCGCATGAGCTGACGCACGTGAGCCAGATCGTGGAGGGCGGCCTCGACATGCGCGTCAGCACGCTGCATCCGTTGGCTGCGATCCGGCAGTTGCTGGCGATGGAAGCCGATGCGCGCGCGCATGAATTCCTTTTCGCCGTGGAATTGTCGCAATGCGCGGCGGGCGATCCCGGCGAACGGCTGCTGTTCCCGCAAGCGCTGGATGCCGCGGCGGAATCGATGGGCATCGCCTTCGGCCCGCGCCTCATCGAGCTCGCGAAGCCGGAGCTCGCGGCGGGCGGCGCGCCGCAGAACTGGATGAAACGCGTCTTCAAAAGTTTTTATGCGACGCCGGGGCTGCGCATGCATTACGAGAACACGATCCTTCACGGCATCGAAACATTCGAAAAGGAAAACCCCGGCGCGCTGAAAGACCCGGCGCTGTTCCAAGGAGATATGCCGCCCGCCGATTTGGTCGCACGCCTCGGCCGCCATAACCTCGCCTACCTGGCCAACAGCGAGGATTTCATCAACTTCGGTGACGTGAGGATATCGGGCGTTTCCGCCGGCACGCAGCAGCAGCTCGCGGCGCTGGAAGCCATCCGTCATGAAAACCCGCAGACGCAGGGCGACGCATCATGGCGCGGCGCGGTTTATCAACTGATGCTCGCATCCACGCCGAAACCCCGTCCGCCAGCGCCCTGACATACCGCGCATATTATGGAATAAGAATTTTTACGCGGAAATTCAGCCGCTTGGCCGCCGACAATCTTTTCATAAGCTGTTGATGCTCCCGGCCTCAAGTGCTATACCCTTATGGGAAAAGCAGGCAGTTTTGATGGCGCATGACAACGACAACGATCGCGACGATCAGCGCGAGGGCATCGACAAGGTCTTCGGACAGATCACCGACGCTTTCGGCAAGCTGACGCAGCCGCGCGCCGACAAGCCGCCCCCCGATGCCGCTGCTTTCTTCCGCGCCGTGAAATATAACAGGACCGCCGAGGTGAAGAAATTCATCGAAGACGGCATCGATCTGAATGCGCCGGGCGCGGGCGGCGACACCGCGCTGCACCTGGCCGCGCGCAACAACGCGACGGACGCGGCGCGCCTGCTGCTGGAAGCGGGCGCGAACCCGAAGGCCCCGCATGGCGACGACCCGACGCGCACGCCGCTGGCCGACGCCGTCAATTTCGGCAAAGCCGACATGGCCGAGTTGCTGACGCGCTTCGGCGGCTATACGCCCGGAGAGCGCACCTCGGACGGCTTCACGCTGCTGCACCGCGCCTGCGAGAAGAACAACCCGAACCTCGTCGCGGCGATGATTTCCGCCGGCGCGGACGGCAACGAGACCACGGGAAACGGCGCGACGCCGCTGCTTGTCGCGATCGCGAGACGTCATCCGGAAGTCGCGGACCGGCTGCTGGATTTCCCCGCCGTGGCGCAGGGCATCAATGAATTCTTCGTGCAGACCGACGCCAAGAAGCGCACAGCCTTCCAGCTCGCGGTCGAGCGCGGACAGGCCCCTATCGTGAACAAGATGCTGAAATTCGGTTCGAACGTGAACGCGGCGGACGCCGATGGGGTGACGCCGCTGCAGCACGCGATCTTAAAAAGCGACATCTCGCTCATCCGCACGCTGATCGCCAATGGCGCGGATCTCAACAAGCCCGACAGTCCGAAAGGCTCGGCGCTGTTCATGGCCTGCCAGGCGCCGGAGATTACCGACGGAAAGACACGCGGCGCCATCGTGGAGCTGCTGCTCAATGCTGGCGCCGATCCGGACCAGGCGCTCATGGGGTCGAACATGGCGCCGCTGCATGCGGCTGCGCTGTCGGCCAACGGCAAGGAAGCGGTCGCGGCGCTGCTCAAATATCCGGTCGACAAGGAACGCGCCGACAATGAGGGTTTCCAGCCGATTTTCTACACCATCCACAAATCAGACACGGATCTTTTGCGCCAGATGCTGGAAGCGGGCGCAAATCCGAATGCGCGTCAGATGGATGATGCGCGCACGCCGCTGATTCACGCCGTGCACGAAAGATCGTCCGCCGCCGTGTCCCTGTTGTTGTCGAAGGGCGCGAACCCCAGGCTGTTCGACGCGCACGGGCGTTCCGCGCTTTCGTATGCGCGCGAGACGAAACAGGCCGATGTCGTGGCGCTGCTTGAAACCGCGCTGAAGCGCCAGGCCACGCCCAAAAGCGGCTTCAAGGAATGGAGCCTGTGACGATGGATCCGCTGCAGCCCGACGCCAGCGGAAGTTGCCCCCTGCATGCCGCGATCACCGAAGGCAACCGCGACGCCATCGACGCCTGGCTGCGCGAGGGCATGAACCCGAATGCGCGCTTAAGCGAAGGGCCAACGCCGGTGCAGCTGGCGATCGAGGCAAAGAACCTCGCCTTGGTAAAACTGTTCACCGAATATGGCGCCGACCTCTCGGCCACAACGGGCGGCGCGAACGCGTACCACTATGCGGCGGCATCGACGCCGGAGATCATGGAATATCTTCTGCAACAGCCTGCGCGCGCCGCGGCCGCCGCCTTTTACGCCGACGACCGGCGCACGGAACTGAGCCCCTTGCGCATCGCGCTGCGCGAGGGCGAGCCGAAGATGGTCACGCTGCTGCTGGATTACGGGCTCGACCCGAACGAGGCGGATCAAAATGGCGAGACTGCGCTGCATTTCATCCTGGGACATCGCAAGAGCCGTGAGACCGCGATGCCGATGGTGCGCCTGCTGATCGAGCGCTGCGCGGATATCGGCGCGAAAGCGGCCAATTTCTGGAATGAAACGCCGTTGTTCTGCGCCGTGCGCGACGGATTCACCGAAGGCGTGAAACTGCTGCTCGATCTCGGCTGCGATGCGGCTGAAAAAAATTATCTCGGCGAGACGCTGCTGCATGCGGCTTCGGAAACCTGGGACGTAAAGACGGTGCGCCTCCTCATTCGCCACGGCGCAAAGCTGGAGGAGAAGAACCGCCTTGGCCGCACCGCCCTGCATATCGCGGCGCATGCCAACCGCCTTGAGACCGTCAAAGCCCTGCTCGAATCGGGGGCCGACCCCTTTGCGAAGGACCGTCAGGGGAAGACGCCGGACATGCTCTGCCTCGGCGATTTCCAGAAAAACGCGCATCGCGAAATCCTGCGCAAACAGATGGAAATCGAGGCGCGCAGCATCGGGAAACCCCGGAACGACTATTATGCGCGCAAGCGCCGGGCGCAGCAGGAGCAGGGAAAAAATCGCTCTTTCCGCCACTTCGGAAATCGTCCATAATCCGTCAAACTTTTGCTCCTTTAAGGAAAACATCTTGGCTTACGACGTCGGCAGCCGGCCGAACCGGGCAATGATCAATAGCCCCCGCGATTCGGACGGCAACACTTACCTCCACGAGCTCATCCGCAAGGACGCGGCGATCGACGTCATCCGCGACGCGATCGAAAATGGCGCGGATGTGAACGCGCTGAACAAGAGAAGCCTGCCGCCGCTGGCCGTCGCCATCCAGTACAATAAGCCCGAGATCGCGGCGCTGCTGCTCGACAAAGGCGCCAACCAGTATTTCCCCGTCAGCAAGTCGGCTGATTTCAACGCCGTCTACATGGCCTCCGATACGGGCCGCGGCGAGGTCCTGAAAGTCCTGCTGGCCAAGGGCGGCGGCGCTTATGCGAACAGCCCCGGCATGACGCAGGACGGCCGGCAGGCAAGCCTGCTGCCGCTGCATATCGCGGTCAAAACCTATCATTACGATCTGATCGAGCCGCTGATCGCGGCGGGTGCGCTGCCGAACGAAGAAGCGGGCGCGGAGAAAAAGACGCCGCTGATGATAGCGATCGAGAACAACACGCCGGGCGGCGTCCGGCAGCTGCTGAACGGGGGCGCCGACCTCGAGCGCCGCCATTCCGAAACCGGGCGCACGCCGCTCAACCACGCGGCTCAGTCGCGCAGCGGGGCTGCCGCCCGCGCGCTGATCGATTGCGGCGCAGAGCTGAATGCGGCAGACGCAACCGGCATGACACCCCTGATGTTCGCGGCGGAAAACGGCGACATCGGCCTTGCTGGAACACTTATTTCCGCGAGGGCGGATATCGACCTGCGCCGCGCAGCAACCAATGAAACCGCGCTGATGAAGGCCGCGCGCAAGGGCTCGTCGGAAATCGTCAAGCTGCTGCTGGGCGCCGGCGCCAACCCGGTCCTGGCGGATTCCTTCAACCGGACCGCGCTGCGGCACGCCGAGGAGGCCTATGCCCAGGGCACGCGCTTCCTGCTGGAAGACGCCGAGCAAAAGGCGTTGCAGGCGCAGTTCGAGGCGATATACCGCAAGTACCGGCCATAGAAGTTTCTTGAACAGGGGAAGAAGGCGCAAAATCAATGGCGAAGAAAAAGCAAAAACCCATCCGGCACAAGCGCAAGAGCGGCCGCAATCCCCCGCCCGCAGACAACGACAATGACAATGGCAATGGCGCGCCGGAAAAGCCGAAGCCCGCCGCGATCTTCAACAGCACCTTTATCCGCTTCCCCGATAAGGTGACGGACGAAGCCTCGGGCCGCACCGTACTGATCGAGGCCATTTTAGGCTCGGACGCCGAAAAAATCGCCAAACTGCTGAGTTCGGGCGCCAGCCCCAACAAGGCGACGAAGGACGGCAAGACGCCGCTGCATTACGCCGCGAAACTCGGGAACTTCGAGGCACTGAACCTGCTGCTGGAAGCAGGTGCGCAAATCAACCCGCGCGACAAGGCCCTCGCGACGCCGTTGTTCGATGCCATTTCCTGCCCGCAGCCGCTGAACATGATCGACGCCCTGCTGGACGCGGGCGCGGATGCCGATATTCCCGATGCCGAGGGCCGCATTCCGTTGCATGTCGCGGCGGAGAATGCGCCCGTGCCGATTATCCGCCAGCTGATCGAGGCGACAGGCAATCCGAACCGCCCTGACGCGCGTGGCTACCAGCCGCTGCACCGCGCCTGCGAGAAGAACACGGTCGACGCCGTGCAGGCGATATTGTTCGAGCGCGTGGCCGTCTTCAGCTCGGTCCTCGACGGTGATACCTGCCTGCATATCGCGGCGGCGCGCCAGGACTCGACGACTGTCGCCGACTACCTGTTGACGACTGAGGCGGCGCAGCTGGTCAACGCCGTCAACCTGAACGGACGCTCGCCGCTGCACCTTGCGGTCATCCACAAGCATCCCGAGCTTGTCGGCAAAATGCTGGAAGCGGGCGCGCATGTGAACCTGCCTGACGCGAAGGGCTTCACCGCGTTGCACGAAGCGGCGGAAGCCGGCGATGCGAAAATGGCGCGCCTGCTGATCGAAGGGGGCGCCGATGTCGCCAAAAGCCAGCAGCTGCACCGCGCGACGCCGTTGATCATCGCCATCAAGGCCAATGCGAAAGAAGTTGTCGACCTGCTGCTCAGCCATGCCGCCGATCCTTCGGCCGATGATGCGGACGGGATGACCCCGCTGATGGCGGCCGCCAGCCGCGGCAGCGAGGAGATTGTGAACGCCTTGCTCGGTGCTGGCGCTGACGCGCGCGCGACCGACCGGTTGGGCCGCAACGTGCTGCAGCATTGCACCTCGACGCTGCCCGAGGCCGCCATGGGCAAGCTGATTGACGCGGGCGCCGACATCAACAACCGCGACACCTGGAAACGCTCGCCGCTCATCTCGGCGATCATGGACCGCAACGCCGCAATGGCGCGAAAGCTGTTGGAAAAAGGCGCCGACCCGAACGTCAAGGATGACAGCGGCGCTTCCGCGCTCGTCGTCGCGCTGAATTGCCGCATGCTGGATGTGCTGGGCAGTCTTCTGGACAAGGGCGCGGACCCGAACGTGCGCGAGCGCTGGTCGAACCAGAGCGCCCTTGCGCTCTGCTGCACGCTGGGCCTCGAGAGCGAAGTGGGCAAGCTGATCAAGGCGGGCGCGGACTTGTCCGCCAAGGACAACCAGGGCCGCACACCGCTGCATGCCGCGGTACAGAACAGCTATAGTTCCGCCGAAACCGTGAAGCAGCTGCTGGCCGCGGGCGCCGACCCGCTGGTCACCGACAGCGCCGGCCATTCAGCCTATGACATGGCCTACAGCCTCGATAAACAGCGGGCGCTGCAGGAAATCCAGCAGCACCTCAAAACGAAGGGCATCGACGCCAAGCCCACGCGCTACAATCCCTGGGGCGGCGGCTGGGCGGGCGGGTTCTGACTCAGGTGAAAACCTTGCCCCTTGTCGCGCCCGCCTTGCTGAAAAGGGCGGACTTTGGTGACAAGCGCGCTCAAACTGAGATCGCCTTCTTGTACGAGAAGGGCGATAAGGTCGCGCAGGATTTCAAGGAAGCAGCTAACTGGTACCGCCGGGCTGCCGATCAGAGCGAGGCCAACGCGCAGTGGCGGATTGCTCAATTCTACAAAAAAGGTCTCGGCGTCGAACAAAATGACATAGAAGCCTATTTTTGGGAGCTTCTCGCTGCGAAATTCGACATGCCAGACGACGCATGGGTGCCTGACCATTCCTACTACGCAGCGCGATTGTCCTCAGATGATCTCGCCGCAATCAGGACCCGCGCCGATAATTGGAAGCCAACGTTAAGTGAACTGGAACGCGGAAAAGCAGCCTTTCAATGCGCTGATTATAATGAGGCGTTCAGCTTGCTGAAGCCATTGGCCGAGAAAGGCTGCACTGATGCCCAAGCGTTTCTACATACGATGTATAAAAATGGCTGGGGCGTTCAAAAGGATGGAGGGGAAGCAACCAGATGGGGAGATGCAACGGTCGCCTCCTGTCATCTTGCCGCAGAGCAGGGCGACGGAAGTTCTCAACTCGACCTCTTCCAAATTTATTTTCACGGCTCCTTCAACGTTAAGCAAGATTATGTGGAAGCTTATTTCTGGCTTTGCGTCGCTGGTTCCCGAATGTCGTTTGGTCTCTCAAAAAAAATGTACGATTTTTCGGACAAGATCACGCCGAAGCAAAAGAGCGACATAGAAGCGCGCGCAACGGAATGGGTGAAGCGCCGCCAATAAAGGCCGCGTTTGTTTATTTCCCCTTAGCGGCGCGCTTGAGGGCGCCCAGTTTTTCGATGGCTTTTTCGACGTCTTTGGAAAGGTCGCGGCGCTCGATGAAATTGCGGCCGCCGGCGTTGCGGGTCAGCGACATTTCCAGCGCGCGCGACAGGATGTCGGCGATGGCGACGTCCTTCTGCTCGATGGCGAGATACATGGCTTCGAGCACGAGATCGCTGAGGCGGATATAGGCTTTTTTCTTTTCACCGGTCGTTGGCGTGGTGGTGGTCATCTGCAGTCTATCCCCCCGTCGGGCAGTTTCATTAATGGTCGTTCAATTATATAGCGCCGCGGCCTTGCAAAAGCAATCAGGGCGCGGGCGGTCTGGGCGCGGCGGGGGGGCTAGGCTTTTTTGGCGCGGGCGCCGCGTTTTTCAGCCTTTCGGCGATGAATTCGTCGGCCTTCGCCACCCAGATATTGCGGTATTTATCCTGCTCCATCCAGATTTCATGCTGGGCGCCGGGGATATCGATCTTCTGGGCGTTGGGCAGGAATTTCAGCGCGCGGTCCTGCGCCGAACGCTCGACGATATGGTCGTTGTCGGACACTTCCATGAGGATCGGCGTCTTGATCGCCTTGAGGTATTTCTCGTCATTCAGGATGTCGATAGACACGAACGTATGATAGACCCAGCCGTAGGTCGGGTCGCCGATGGCGAGTTCCGGCTTGGCCTTGATGATGTCGTTTGAAATTTCGTGGCGCGCGGGATCGCTGGTCTTCTTGTTGTTCTCGAAGGGCTCGGGTCCCGGATAGTCGCTGCCGCCGGGGATGTATTTTTCGAGGTAGTTTCCGGCCTTGGCGAATTTCGCCATCTGGCGGGCGAGCGGCTTGGGCAGGCCCGCCGTGATGATGTCGATCATCGGCGAGGAGAGCAGCGCCGAGTCGAAGACGCCTTCGTGTTCCTTCAGATAACGCAAGCCGATATGCGCGCCCATCGAATGCGCAACCATGAACAGCGGCTTGTCGCTGAGCGGCATAACGTTCTGGGTGAATTCGTGCAGGGTTTCGATCTGCTCGTCATAGCCTAAGTGATGGGCTTTCTGCAGATTGTCCTTGAGATAGCGCTCCGACCCGCCCTGGCCGCGCCAGTCCATGAGCCAGACCTCGAAGCCCTTGCCGACCATCTCGTTCGCGACTTCGAAATATTTCTCGATGTTTTCGCGGAAGCCCTGGAGGATGACCATGCGGCCCTTGATTTCCCCCTTGGGCGCGGCGTGCCCGTAGCGGACGTCCGCCCCCTTGGCATTCGTGAAATGCCCCCACTGAAAACCGTCCGGTTCCCTGAAACTGTCTGCCATTATGGCCCCTTTACCTGCGGCGGTTTGATATCTGTTTTCGGCTGCGGCGGCGCGAGCTGGCGCGCCACGAAGGCGTCGATCGCCTGCCACCATTCGCCGCGCTGCTTGTCGCGGTCGATCCAAAGCGCGTGGATGCCGCCGTCGATTTCCCTGACCGTCGCGTTCGGCATGGCTTTGCCGGCGCGGCGGATCGCGTCGTTGTCGACGACATCGTCGTCCGTGCCGATGCCGAGCAGGACCGGCGTTTTGATCTTCTTCAAAAATTCATCCCTCGACGAAACATCCGCTGACAGGAGCAGGCTTTCGATATAGCCCACGGTCGGGTCTTCGGCCTTGAGGTTCTCGTCGAGCAGCATGAAGGTCTTGTGCAGCGTCATGCGCAAAGGATTGTCGTCTTTCATATGGCCCGCGCGCTCGGCCACCAGCCCCTGCGTGATGCTGCGGCGGCCGTTTTCGATCTGCGCGTCGCCCAGGCCTGAGGTGATGGCGGAAGCGAACACGAGTTTCAACAGGTCGCGCGCAGGGCCCTTGATCTTCGTTTCAACATGCGGCGTCGCGAGGATGGCGAAACTGAAATCATCCGGATGCTGGCTCAAGTAATGCAGCGCGATCTGCCCGCCCATGGAATGCGTGCTGAGGAAAACCGGCTTATCCTTCTCGGGCTTGACCACTTCCTCGCGGAACTTGCGCAGGTCTTCGATATGGTCTTCGACCGTCTGGCCTTTCTTGCCGGAGCCGGGCACGGTTTTTTCCGAGCCGCCGTGGCCCGCCCAGTCCATCATCCAGACGGAAAAGCCGCGGTCGAGATAGGCGTTGATAGTTTCAAAATAAGCTTCGGTGAAATCGGCGTAGCCGGTCGTGATGATGACGGTGCCCCTGGGCTCCGTTTTAGGCGCAGCATGGCCGTAACGGATTTCCTTGCCAGACGTGCTGGTAAAGAAATCCGATTTCCACCCCTCCGGTTCGAAAAACCGGTTCAGATCCATCATGCGTTCAGGTTTCCTGAAACGTATTAATGATTGCGATGGCTGATTATACGTGGATTGGGATTTATTAAAAGACGCTAACATGAGGCGGTGCGAAAATGATGCGCCGCAGCACGCTCCCGAACGTTATGGAATAAATTACTTCGCGAACTTCAGAATGTTGTTGCGCGGAACCGCCTGGCGGCGCTTCGCGGCGACTTCCTCGTCGCTGCCGGTGACGCCCGCTTCGCGCGCGACCTTCAGCTCCTGGTTCTTCATGATGTCCAGCATGCGTTCGTAGGTGACGGCATTGAGGACGTTCTCGTGGAAGCGACCGTTTTGGATATTGGCCTCGATGCTCCAGAGCTGTTGTTCGGGCTTTTTCAGGCCTTCCGTCGCCGTCGCGATGAAATAATAGGGCAGCCTTTCGGTCATCGTGGAATCGCGCTTGGTGATCCATTCGACAAGGGGACTGGAGGTCTGGAATTCCTGGGTGCCGGCGGAGGTCGTGACGATCAGCGGCTTGTGCCCGGTGCGGATACGGATGGCATTGGCGAATTTTTTGGTGAGCGACATAGTGGCGGCCCCTTTTTAAAAAACTTCGATACCATAATATTATGGTAACTGTCCGTCAAGGGGAAACGGATAATTTGCTGGAATATAAGGATTAATGCTCGAGCGCCTTGATGATACCTTCACACATCTGCTTGGCATCGCCCAGTAGCATCATCGTGTTGTCATAAAAGAAGAGTTCATTGTCGATGCCCGCGTAACCAGAGCCGAGCGAGCGCTTCACGAACAACACGGTACCCGCCGCCTCGACATCGAGAATCGGCATGCCATAGATAGGCGAGGCCGGATCTTTCTTGGCGGCGGGGTTGGTGATGTCGTTCGCGCCGATGACGAAGGCGACGTCGGTCTGCGCGAAATCGCGGTTGATCTCTTCAAGTTCCAGCACGTCCTCATAGGGCACGTTCGCTTCGGCCAGCAGGACGTTCATATGGCCGGGCATGCGGCCCGCGACCGGGTGGATGGCGTAGCGCACCTTGACGCCTTCCTTCTTCAATACGTCTGCCATTTCGCGCAAGGCATGCTGCGCCTGGGCGACCGCCATGCCGTAGCCAGGCACGATGATGACGGAGGACGCATTCTTGAGAATGAAAGCCGCATCGTCGGCCGAGCCGATCTTGACCGGCTTGTCCGATTTCGCCGCCGCGCCCGCCGCCACTTCGCCGCCGAAACCGCCGAGGATGACGTTGAAGAAGGAGCGGTTCATGCCCTTGCACATGATGTAGGACAGGATTGCGCCCGAGGCGCCGACCAGCGCGCCCACGATGATGAGCAGCGGGTTCTGCAGCGTGAAGCCGATGCCCGCCGCCGCCCAGCCCGAGTAACTGTTCAGCATCGAGACGATAACGGGCATATCCGCGCCGCCGATGGGGATGATCATGAGCACGCCGAGCGAGAGCGCGATCAGCACGATCAGCCAGAACAAAAACGCCGACTGCGTCAGGACGAGCAGGATGATGAGGACGAGCAGCAAGCCCCCCAGTCCCGCATTGATCGGATGCTGGCCCTTGAAAACGACCGGCTTGCCGGTGATGACGCCCTGCAATTTGCCCCATGCGATGATCGAGCCCGTGAAGGTGATCGCGCCGATGGCGACGCCGAGGCTCATCTCGACGAGGCTGCCCGGATGGATGCGCGTGGCGCCATTGATCACTTCGGAAATATGGTAGGAGTCGGGGCTGCCGAAGGCCGCGCCCGCGATCATGACGGCGGCAAGGCCGACGAGACTGTGGAAAGCGGCGACAAGTTGCGGCAGCGCCGTCATTTCGATCTTGAGCGCGATTCCAGCGCCGACCGCGCCGCCGATCGCGATGCCAAGCACGATCAGGAAGAAGGAATGCATGCCGGGCATCAGGAGCGTGGTCAGGATGGCCAGCACCATGCCGGCGATGCCGAGGCGCAGGCCCGTCTTGGCGCTTTCAGGGCCGGAGAGGCCGCGGAGCGCCAGGATGGAGCAGACGGCCGAGATCAGGTAACAGAACTGGGACAAAGCAAGCGACATGGTGCGCCTAAGCTCCTTATTTCTTTTTCTTCGAGAACATCTGCAGCATGCGCCGCGTCACGATGAAGCCGCCGAAGATGTTGACCGAGGCGAGCGCGACCGCGAGGAAGCCCATGAGCTTCGGCCCCGTATTGGCCGACAGGCCGACTGCGATGAGCGCGCCCACGATGATGACGGAGGAAATGGCGTTGGTGACCGCCATCAGCGGCGAATGCAGCGCCGGCGTCACGCGCCAGACGACGTAGTAACCGACGAAGCAGGCCAGCACGAAGACGGTCAGGCCCACGACGAAGAACGGCGTTCCGGCCTCAGGCGCCTGCATGGCTGCCGCGTGCACCAGGTCCTGCGCCTGCTGGGCGAGCGCGGTCGCCTGCGCGGAAAGCTGGGCCGCCTTATCGGTCAGATATTCGTTCGCCATGGATCAGGCTCCCTGGAAATTGGGATGGACGATCTGGCCGTCGCGCGTCAGCGCGGTCGCCTTGACGATATCATCTTCCCAGTTGATCTTGAGGTTCTTGGTTTCCTTATCGACAAGCGGCGTCAGGAAGTTAAGCAGATTACGCGCGTAGAGCGCCGACGCGTCGACCGGAATGCGGCTCGCCATGTTGGGATAACCCACGATCTTCACGCCGCCCGCGTTTACGACTTCGCCCGATCGGGCGAGCGCAACGTTGCCGCCCTGCTCGACCGCGAGGTCGACAATGACGGAACCCGGCTTCATCGAGCGCACCATTTCTTCATTGACCAGCACCGGCGCCTTGCGGCCCGGGATCAGCGCGGTCGTGATGACGATATCCTGCTTGCGGATGGTTTCGGATATCAGCGCGGCCTGTTGTTTCTTGTAGTCCTCGCTCATTTCCTTGGCGTAGCCGCCGGATGTTTCGGCCGCTTTTGTTTCTTCATTCTCGACCATGACGAAGGAAGCGCCCAGCGACTGCACCTGTTCCTTCGCGGCGGGGCGCACGTCGGTCGCCGACACCTGCGCGCCGAGGCGCCGCGCGGTCGCGATGGCCTGCAATCCGGCCACGCCCGCGCCCATGATGAAGACCTTCGCGGGCGGCACGGTGCCGGCCGCCGTCATCATCATTGGGAAGCCGCGGCCGAATTCGTTCGCGGCCTCGAGCACGGCGCGGTAGCCGGCGAGGTTCGCCTGGGAGGAGAGCACGTCCATCGTCTGCGCGCGCGTGATGCGCGGCACGAGTTCCATTGAAAAGGCGATGACGCCCTGCGCCGCCAGCGCCTTGAGCGTTTCTTTTTCCTGGTAGGGGGCAAGCAGGCCGATGAGCACCGCGCCTTTTTTCATTTTCTCGATGCCGACCGTCGGATGGCGCACGCGCAGGATGACGTCCGCGTCTTTATAAATATCGGCGGCGGGGACGATTTTGGCGCCCGCCATCGCATAAGTCTCGTCAGGGATAGCAGCATTGGCGCCCGCGCCCTGCTCGACCGCCACTTCCGCGCCCAGCGCGATGAGTTTCTTGACAGTTTCGGGCGTCGCGGCCACGCGTTTTTCGGCGGGCAGGGTTTCTTTACCGATGGCGAGTTTCATGGAAAAGCATCCTTGAAGTCGAAACATGAGCCTAGAGCATGCAGGATTTGGATCGTAAACTCAACCTTTTGCACTGCAGCATGTCATGGGGAATCAGGGGGTTAAGCAGGCCTCTTCATATCTTATGTTAAATAATTGGATTTTTGATCCGCCGTTATGTACAATGGGGTCTTCCAGAAGAGGTTACCATGGCGGATGCCATAGCAGAGACAGTTCCGAAGGCCGCGGCCGATTCCTTCGACCTGCAAGCGGCGGCGAGCGAGTTTTACGATAGCTTTCCCGATTTCGCGGGCCGCGTCACCTTCGTCGAGGTCGCATCGGGGCAGATCATCAATTCCGATCCCGCCAAGCTCCAGGAATTCGTCGACATGTTCAACACCCCGGAAGGCAAAGAAGAGATAATGCCGATCATTGCCGGCTGCATATCGGGAAAGTGCTGCCACACGCAATTCACCAATGACGACGACGCCGTCATTTTCATGTACCTGCAGGACGACCGGCAGCGTTATTTCGGCAATTTGCCGGTGCGCCGCGAACTGCAGTTCGTCTTCGACCATGAAACCGGCCACGTGGTGGTGCCTGAAGGGTCCGCCAGCAACCGGTTGACCGCCGAGAATGCGGCCGATGCTTTCGCGCTGCTCCGCGATATGGGACGCGGCGGCGACGACACGCTGGCGAAGTCCGCCCTGCTGTTCCGCGCCGGCTATGCGTTTCTGGTCAAAAGCGGGATCGTCAATTTTTCGTCGCCGCTGATCGAAGATTTCATCGGCGAGCGCGGCCGACTGGCGGAAGAAGGGCTGACGCCGCCGCGAATGGTGACGCTGGCGGCCGACTTCGCGCAACGCGACACGATGGACGCGCAACGCGTCGAGGCCTTGCAGAAGGGCCTCCAGAAGTTTTATGAACAGCCGTCGCTGGCGACGCTGAAAGACATCGCGCTCACGACGCCGCTTCCCGATACGTTCAAGTGGACGTCGACGATCCTGAAGGCGGTGCTTGACCGCCGCATCAGTATGCCCGGCTCGACGGCCGAAACCTTCAACGACGCGGTGCGCGATATGCCACGCCTGCAGGAACGCGAAGAAGAATTTTCCCATCCGCCGCCGCGTCCGCGTGCATCGGCGTTAGCTGCGGCGCCCGCCTGATATTTCCTGAATTGCCGTTAAGGCTTCGGACTCTTGAGTTGCAGCGGCGGCCCGACGCGCAGGTCTTTGCGCAGCTCGGTCGTCGTATTCAGGATCTCGTCGAGCGCGGGCGGATGGCCGCCGAGGGTGGTGAGTTCCTTGTGCAGGATTTCTATTTCTTTGAGCGAGTCGAGCTCGCTGAACTTCTGCACCTGCATCTGCGAGCTAAGCGCGACCGAGCCCGCCGCCGCCAAGGCATAACCGCCGTTGCCGGCATACTCTTTGTACTTTTCCGAGAGTTGCGCTTTTTCGCGGTACAGGGTCGTGACCGTGCAGGCGGCGAAATTGAACCAGCGCGTCAGCGTGGCGTCGGTGCCCTCGATGGGCGTGGTTTCGCAAAGCGTGTAATCGTTCGACTTGCTGTAGGTCATGACGGTCTCCGGTGAAATCCAGGTTACCGTAACAACTTCATTTCCTTATGTCAAAACTATTATAAACCGCTGGAAACGCGGGAAGAATTAATGCTTGGCCTTGAGGTCGAACTTCTTCAACGCCGTCTTCTGGCGCTTGTCGAGGTCTTTGACATTGAAGCCTTCGATAAGCTCGTTGAACAGATTGTGCCAGTTCACTTCCGCCTTCAGGTGCAAGAAGACCGAGCCGAGGCCGAGCGCCGCGCGGTCCATGAAGACGAATTCGCGCGGCACGCGGATGCCGCCGATCTTCTTGAGCTCCGTGTGCACCTGCTGCGCCACGTCGCGGCCGTAGATGCCGCCCTTTTCGACCACGCCGATGGGCCGCACCTTGTCGTCGAGTACCGGGCCGTAGAGAAAGCCGGCCCAGAGGTTCAGCACCTCGATCGTGCGCTTTGTCAGGCCGCGGAAGCCCCAGCTCTCGTAGGCCTCGACCGCCATCTCCTGGTCTTCGGTCTGCAGCGCGTTGTAGAGCGTAATAACGCCTTCGACGAAGCGCGGCGGGAAGATGCGGATGCAGCCGAAGTCGAGCAGATTGATGGAATTGTCCTTCTGCACTGTATAATTGCCCAGATGCGGATCGCCGTGGATGACGCCGTAAAAATAGAGCGGCACATACCAGGCGCGGAAGAGGTTGAGCGCGATTTCGTTGCGGCGCTCGGGCCTGGACTTAATAAATTCGAGGATCTGCTGGCCCTCGAGCCAGGTTGAGGTGAGCAGTCGTTTTGTGGACAGGTCGCCAATCACCTGCGGGATATGGACATTATCCTCGTCCGCCAGCATATGGCCGTAAAGCCGCTCATGCCGTGCTTCGAGTTCGTAATCGAGCTCTTCATAGAGCCGGTCGGCGATTTCCTGCTGGATACCCTCGGTCAGCACGCTCTGGTCGTATTTTTCAAACACGCCCATGATCAGGCGCAGCTGCTTGAGATCCGCCTCGACCGCCGAGATCATGTCGGGATATTGAAGCTTGCAGGCCACATGCTCGCCCTTGTGGGTGACCGCTTTATGCACCTGGCCGAGCGAGGCGGCGGCGGCGGCTTCTTTTTCGAACGACTTGAATCTCTTTTCCCAGTCGGGACCGAGTTCCGCCATCATGCGGCGGCGCACGAACAGCCAGCCCATCGGCGGCGCCTGGCTTTGCAGCTTTTGCAGCTCGGCCGCATATTCCTTGGGCAACACGTTGGGGATCGTGGCCAGCAGTTGCGCGACTTTCAGAAGAGGGCCTTTGAGATCGCCCAGCTGTTCCATGAGCTGCCGCGCGTGCTGCGGCTTGTCGATGCCGATGCCGAGATATTTCTGGCCGCCGAGGCGCGCCGCCAGTCCCGCCATCGTCGTCGAGACGGAGGCGTAGCGCTTGATGCGCTTGCCGATGGTGCCTTTTTCGCGGGTTTTGTCGGGCTTCTTTCCCATGCGTAGAAGATGGAACCGCAGGCGGTAAAAGTCGAGGAAAATATGTCGCTGGTATTGCTGGAGATTTCGAAAGAACTACCGCGACACAAGCTGCATGTTGAACTTGCGGTCGCGGTTGTCGATGGAGACGCGGCTGCCATCGCGCAGGTCGAGTTGCTTGACGAGCCAGGGCGGCAGGGTGATCTTGAGGTACGGACCATCGATCGCTGCGATGCCTTCGGTGACATGGACGAAATCATGCCCGCCCAGGACGAGCGGGACGCGCAGGACCAGCTGCCCGTTTTCCTCTTCCACTGGGCCGGCGAGTTCGGTGACATCGGTCATGGGTTTTGAACCTTCTTCTTCATGGCTCAGCCAAGATGGCGCGCCGGACCCCGCTTGTCGAGGGGGCCTAACGTCCCCTGTCATTCAGGGATCGAGGCGAAAAGCGCGGGACCCAGCAAGCGCACGGGCTTCCGGCGGAAGTCGCAGGCAAGATTCAAGGGGATCTTAGAGCCGTCCGGCCGCACATAGACGCCTTTCAGCGTGACCCGGACGTCGGCATAGCGGTCGACCACGCCTTCGATATCCACCCACAGGCTGCCCATGGCGCTGCTCCATTCCGCGTTCGGCTGGATCTTGTCCTTGGGCAGGGTCTGCGGCGCGGCATTGCCGTAGGCCACGCCGATCTCCGACACCTGGATCGAAGGCGCATCGCCGCCGGGACGGGAAAAGAAAGCCATGGAGAGGCGATAGGGCGCCGTCACCCGGCGCTCGGAAAAGAAGAACTGTTTGGCGCGGGTCTCCTGGCCCACGAGACTCATGTTGACGACGACGTCGGGGGCGATCCGGAATTCACCGTAGGAATAAACGTCAAGCTTTTGCGCGTAAATGCCGAAAACGAACAGTCCCGCCACCAGCCCCGCCAGTGCGACCGCCACGGCGGCAAGCACCGTTTTTTTACCGCGTGTCATGGCTTGGGAGATTTCGGCGCTGCTTTCGGGGCGATTTTCGCAACCGGCTGCGGCGCATCGAGCTGTTCGAGCTGGGTCAGATACTTGTCGATGAGCGAGAGGCCGCCCTGCCAGAATTCCGGCGTTTCGGGGTCCAGGCCGAAGGGCTGGAACATTTCATAGAAGTTGCGCGTGATGCCGGTTTCCAAAAGGCCGATGTAATTTTCGACGAATTCTTCCTTGGCGGCTTGGCCTTGCCGGGCAGCCGCTTTGCCCTCCTGGTAGAGGCCCGACACCAGTGTTTGCGCGAAAGCATATGAGTAGACGTAGAAGGGCGTGTCGTAGAAATGCGGCACCGTCATCCAGTAATAGCGGTCGTACTCGTCGGTCTTGACCGCAGGACCGAAATATTCGCGCTGCGTGGCGAGCCAGATGTCGGAGATTTGGTCGACCGAGAGCTCGCCCTTCTTGCGTTCCTCGTGGACGCGCATTTCGAAATCGTAATAGGAGAGCTGCTGCAGGCTGTTGAGGATCATGCCCTCGGTCTTTTCCATGAGCAGCCGCTTCTTCTGCTCCGGGTCTTTTTCCGAGCGCAACAGCTCCTCGAACACGACCATTTCGGCGAAGATGCTGGCGGTCTCCGAAACCGTGGTCGACATCTCGGACAGGAACAGCCCGCGCGCCTTTTCGGCCAGCACCTGGTGGACGGCGTGCCCGAGCTCGTGCCCCAGCGTGACCAGGTCTTCGATGCTGCCCGTATAGGTCATGAAGATATAGGGCATGTTGTTGGGCCCGGTCGCGAGCGAGAAGGCGCCGGTTTCCTTGTCGGGGCGCGGCTGGGCGTCGATATGCTTTTCATCGAAGAACTTGCGCGCGATGCGCTCGAATTTGGGCGAGAATTTCTTGAAGGCGCGCAGGATCGTCTTGCGCGCATCGTCGAATTCATAGGTGCGGTCGTCGGCGGGCAGGTTCGGCAGATCCATGGAGACCTGCGCGCGCTCCATCACCTCGGCGCCATGCTGCTTCGCTTTCCAGGCGTAATAGCGGTGCGACAGTTTGGCGTAAGAATCCTTCACCGTCTTGTGCATCGTGTCGACGATCTCGTCGGTCACTGCGTTGGCCACGTTTTCGGCATGATCGGGCCGCGTCTGGCCGCGCATTTCCATGTCGATCAGATTGTCCTTGATGATCGTGTTGTAAATCAGCGCCATGCGTTTGGAATTGGCTTTCAGCACGTCCGCGACTTTCTGACGCAATTCTTTCCTTTTGGAAAGATCGTCGCTGTTGCCGATAACTTCGGAGATTTCATCGAGCGTAAAGGATTTTCCATCCGCCTCGATGCGCAGGCCGTTGAGGGTCTCGCTGTAGAGCCGCTTCCAGGCCTCGCGGTTGGCGGCCTGGAAATCGCCGGCCATGGATTCCACGTCGCCGTCGAGGCTCGACGTATTCACGCGCACCCGGGCAAGCCAGGGGCCGTAGGGCGCCAATTCCGGCACCGAGAGCTTGGTCATGAGGTCGCGCTCTTTCATGCCGCAGATTTCGTCCTCGAAGAAGCCGATCTTCTCCGCGATCTCGCCCTGCCAGCGTTTCAGCCCTTCGGTCTTGGCGAAGTTGTTGAGGTTATCGGCCTCCATGAGGATCGTGTAGCAATTGATCGTGTTCAGGGTTTCCGAGATGCCTTCGTATTCGGCGATGGCCTCACCGAGGGCCGGCCCGCTTAAGTAAGCGATGGTGCCTTCATATTCCTGTTTGAAGGCCTCGGCGCGCTGTTCGGCCTCGCCGCGCGCGGCGGCGAGTTCTTTTGAATCAAGGCCCGGATAAAGGTCGCTCAGGCGCCACCGCGGCAGGTTGTTGTTGGCGGCTTTGCCCGCCTCATTGACAGGCGCTTTGGGTTTGTGGGAGGCGCTTTTGAATTCGCGGCGCAAGGGTTCTTGCTTCATGGCGTGGGCCCCTTGTGCTGCGGCTTCTTTGGGCTGATCTGCGGCTTGTCGCCGTTCGCGGCGTCGCGCGAAGCCGCGTCATTGAAGGTCCTAGAGGCTTTCGCTTGCGCCTCCAGTCTGTCGTCGAGGGCGATGAGCTCATCGATATAACGCTCGACGACCGAAAGCCCTTTCTTCCAGAACTGCGGGTCGGTCGTGTCGAGGCCGAAGTCGGCCACCGCCGCGTCATGGCGTTTCGTGCCACCCGCTTTCAGGAGGTCGATATATTTCTGCGCAAAATCGCCCTTGTCGGCGGCGCTGCTGTAGCTGTCGTACAGCGCGTTCACGAGGCAGTCGCCGAAGGCATAGGCGTAGACATAGAAGGGCGTCTGGATGAAATGCGGAATATTCATCCACAAATTTTGCGCGCCGTCGATGTCGAGGTTGACGGCGGGTCCCAAGCTTTCCTTCTGCGTCTTCAGCCATATCTCGCCGATGCGGTCGGGCGACAGCTCGCCCTTCTCGCGGCGCTCGGCATGGAGTTCCTGCTCGAAGGTGAACATGGCGGTCTGGCGCGACACGGTGTTCAGCATGTCCTCGACTTTGCGCGCCAGCATGTCGCGGCGCACATGTTCATCCGTCTCGCGGTTGAGGAGTTCGCGGAAGGCGAGCATTTCGCCGAAGACGCTGGCGGTTTCCGCAAGCGTGAGCGGCGTGTCGGATTTCAGGTAGCCCTGCCCGTTCGCAAGCACCTGGTGGATGCCGTGGCCCAATTCGTGCGCGAGCGTCATGACGTCGGCGGCGCTGCCGAAGAAGTTGACGAGAATATAAGGATGCGCCGAGGGTGTCGCCGGGTGCGAAAAGCCGCCCGAATCCTTGCCGGCGCGCGGTTCGGCGTCGATCCAGCCTTCGTCGAAGAAGCGGCGGCCGGTCTTTTCCATCTCGGGCGAGAGTTTTGCGAAAGCGGCCAGCACCAGCTCCTTTGCCTCGTCCCAGCTATATTCTCGTCCTTTGGCGCCGGGCAACGGCGCATTGCGGTCGGCGGGATGCAGGCGCTCGACACCCGATTTCTTTGCCTTCCAGGCGTAATAGCGGTGCGCGGTTTTTGCATAGTTGTCGCGCACAGCCCTAGTGAGTGCGGAGACGGTGTCGCCATCGATCTGGTTGTCGAGATGGCGCGCGTCCTCAGGCTTTTCGAATTCGCGCCAGCGATCGTCGAGCGCCTTCAGGTCAGCCAGCGTATTGGTAATGAGGGCGAAGGTTTTTTTATTGTCGCCCAGCACGCGCGTAAATTCAGCGAAGGCGGCGCGGCGTTCTTTTGCGCTGGGGGAATTGTCGATGACGTTGACGACTTCGCCTTCCGTGAGTTCCTTGCCGCCGACCTTGAAGCGCAGGTCGATCATGAGCTGGTCATAGAGGCGGCGCCAGGCTTGCTCGGTCACCGGCTCCATCTGGCGGCGGTAGCTTTCAACCGCGGGCGATAGCTGGTGATCCTTGAACGAGCGCGTCTTGGCGATCCAGGCGCCGTAGGGCGCGAGCTTGGGCGACTGGATCTTTTCCAGCAGGTCGCCTTCGCGGATAAGGTTGATTTCTTCTTTGAAGAACTGCAGCGGCTCGGCGGCCTTGCGCAACCGCTCAGAGACGTCGGAAGCCCAGCCGCTCTGATCATTGTCGATAGCGCGGGTGAGTTCGATGTAACTCTTCACGCGGCCTTCGAGCTCGGCGATTTTTTCGAAGGATTGGATGGCGTCGCCCAGCTGCGCGCCTGTCAGTTTCGCGACCCGGCCCTTGTAGCGGCCGGCGAAATTCCCGGCCTCGGCCTCAATGTCGCCCAGCGCCGCGGTGAATTCCTTCGACTGCGGTCCCGGAAAAAGGTCGCGCAGATCCCACCGCGGCAGCGGAGAGCTGTTGTGACTATGGCCGTCGTCTGTCGCCACTGTTTTCCTTTTTCAAAGCGCGCGGGTTCGGCAGAGCAGGATTTTTTAACGTCCGGCTTTGGCGAACACACAACTCCTTACCCAAGGAATCCGTTTCTTGTCGAATGGCTTAAAGCTAGCACAGGCCTCGCCATTATCACAAATGGAAGTGCGGTGCAGCATTTGGGAAAGCTTTGGTGAATATGGTATTTCCGGCGCCGTGCGAATTTACGGAATAATCTTCAAATCCGTCATCTCCGCGAAAGCGGGGGGTCTCGTAAATGCGGGCACCGTTTTTCATTCGACGGGAGTCCCGCTTGCGCGGGAATGACGACTATTGAGTGGGGTCAATTCCTGAAGACCGAGATGCGGTTTCTTCCCGCTTTCTTCGCGTCGTAGACGGCGCTGTCGGCGCGGCTTAAGGGGCCGTCGATGGCGGATTCGGAATCCTTGTATTGCGCGACGCCGACGCTGACGGTGAAGGTGATTTTCTGGTCGTGGTAGTTAAGGACGCTTTCGGCCACGATCTTGCGCAGGCGCTCGGCGATCACCGCCGCGCCGTCGATATCGGTTTCGGGCAGCAGCGCCACGAATTCCTCGCCGCCCCAACGCCCGAAAATATCGACGTTGCGCAGGGCGTTCACGCAAAGCGTCGTAAAGCGCTGCAGCACCTTGTCGCCCGCTGAATGGCCGTAAGTGTCGTTGAGACGCTTGAAATAATCGAGGTCGAGCATCATGAGCGACAGGGGGTGATGATAGCGGTTGGAGCGCAGGGCCTCGCGCTCGGCCAGCACGGTGAATTCGCGCCGGTTGAGCGCGCCCGTGAGCGGGTCTGTCGCGGCCAGGCGCAGCAGTTCTTCCTCGGTCTTTTTCGATTCGGAAATGTCGCGCAGGAGCGCCGCGTAATAGCGCGCATCCTTGTCGCCGAGGCGCATAATTTGCGCGGAGGCCACGAATTCATTGCCGTCCTTGCGGCGGCCGTAGATCTGACGGTTGCGCCGGCCCATCTGCTTGACGTCGACGGGCCCTTGGCCGAATTCGTCGATCATGACGTCGTGCTGGAGCTGGAAGCGTTCGGGCAGCAGCGCGTCGAGGCGTTCGCCCAGGATATCCTTCTCTTCATAGCCGAACATGCGCTCGGCGCCCTGGTTGAAGGAGACGATAGTATGGGACGCGTCAACGACGACAATGGCGTCTTCCGCCCGCGCCACGATCTCGGAGCAGATCTGGGCCAGCTTGGCTTTTTTTCCCGTCAGAAACATAGGCTTATTTGGCGCCCCTTTTGCGCTTTCGCAGCCTACCAGCGTTTTCCGCCTTTTCCAACTGGTCTATGAAGCTTTCGACCACGGACAAACCCTTCTTCCAGAAGGCCGGATCGCGCGCGTCGAGGCCGAAGGGCTTGAGCAGCTCGTCGTATTTTTTTGTGCCGCCCGCCTTCAGAAGATCGAGGAATTTGTCGGCGAAACCCTTTTCAGAATCCTGATAGACGGCATAGAGCGCATTCACGAGGCAATCGGCGAAAGCATAGGCGTAAACATAGAAAGGCACATGGTAGAAGTGCGAGATATAGGCCCAGAAATATTTGTAGCCCTCGTCGAAGGTAAAGGCGGGGCCGAGGCTGCGCTTCATGATCTCTATCCAGATCTGGCCCAAACGCTCGGCAGTGAGCTCGCCCTCCTTGCGCTCGTGGTGGACGGCGGTTTCGAATTCATGGAAGGCGATCTGTCGCACGACCGTATTCAGCATATCCTCGACCTTCTTCGCCAGCAGCGCGCGGCGGATGGTGGGGTCGGTTTCGGCCGCCAGCAGCGCGCGGAAGGTCAGCATTTCGCCAAAGACGCTGGCGGTTTCCGCGAGCGTCAGCGGCGTATCGGCCATCAGATAGCCTTGCGGGCCGGACAGGACCTGGTGCACGCCGTGTCCCAGTTCATGCGCGAGCGTCATCACGCTTTCGATATCGTCCTTGTAGTTCATTAAAATGTACGGATGCGCCGAGGGCACGGTCGCCGCGCTGAAGGCGCCGGAGTCCTTGCCGGGCTTGGGCGCCGCGTCGATCCAGTTTTCGCGGAAGAAGCGCGTGCCGATCTCCGCCATGTGCGGATGGAAGCCGCGGTAGGCATTCAGCACGATCTTTTCCGCGTCGCGCCAAGGCAGCTTGCGTACGGCTGAAAAAGGCAGCGGCGCATTGCGGTCCCAGTAGTTGAGCTTCTTCGCGCGCATCCATTTCGCCTTGAGCTTGTAGTAGCGGTGCGACAGGCGCGGGTAAGAGTCGCGCACGGCTTTGACGAGCGCCTCGACCACCTCGTCCTCGACCTGGTTCTCGAGGTTCATCGAAGCGACGGGCGTCTTGAAACCGCGCTGGCGGTCGTTGACGTCCTTTTCCTTCACAAGCGTGTTCAGGATGAAGCCAAAGGTCTGGATATTGTCGCCGAAGGTTTTTTCGACCGCTTTCGCCGCCGCCTTGCGCTTCTTCGGGTCGCGCGAGATCATTTGATGGAAGACTTCGGTTTCGGTCAGGTTTTTGCCGCCGACCTTGAAACGCAGGCGCGCCGTCGTTTCGTCGAACATGCGTACCCACGCCGGAGAGCCCGTCACCGCGCGCTCGTGCAGCACCTTTTCCACTTCGTCCGACAGCTGGTGTGGACGGAAAGCACGGACATGGTCGATAAACGGCTTGTAGCGCCGCGCCACGGGATTTTTGAGTTTCTCAGCGATATTTTCATCACCGAGCTTGTTGATGCCGAGGCGGAAAAACAGCAGGCCCGCCGTGATGTCGTTCGAGCGTTCCATGACGGTTTGGTGCAGCTGCCCCGCCTTGGGATCGTCGAGCTTGGTCGCGCGGTTCAGGCTGGCGTAACTGTAGAGGCGCCCCAGCGTTTCCTGCAGCCGCTCGTACTCGGCCAAGGCGTCGCCGAAAGCGTCGGGCGCCAGCCGTTCGAGCTCGCCGCGATACTTCTTCTGAAAAGCCGCGGCCTCGCCCGCCGCCTGGAGTAGCGCCTTTTGGATATTCTTTTCAATGGGTTCCTGCACGAGCGCGGACAAATCCCACGCGGGAAGGTTGGACGGCTTGGCACGGGCGGTTTTGATTGTTTTTGCGGCGGTCATGGGTAAACTTTGGCATGATGGTTTGTGACGGGACAATGGGCGCTTCATGCGTTAACGCCGCTCCCGCCAATTTATATCATTCGTCATGAAAATAAAGGTGGATCCATGGCAAGGCGGGCGGAAAAAGAGGGCGATCTGCAAGCGCGGATACTGATGGCGGCGCTGCCCGACGTCGCTTTCGACGGCTGGAGCGACGCGCTGCTGCACAGCGCCGCCGAACGCTTAAAGGTTCCTTCGGAAGACGCGGAAGAAGCCTTTCCTCACGGGGCGATAGACCTGGTGCGCTACTTCTCCGAATGGGCGGACGCTGCGACGTTGGAGAAGCTGACGGCGCGGCGCCTGGCGAACCTGAAAATCCGCGAGAAGATCGCGCTGGGCGTGCGCACGCGCCTGGAGCTTCTGGCGCCCCACAAGCAGGCCGTGTCCGCAGCGCTGGCCTTCCTGGCGCTGCCGCCGCGCAATATCCACCTGCCCAAGATGGTCTGGGCCACGGCCGACAAGCTGTGGCGCGCCGCCGGCGATACGGCGACAGATTACAACCATTACACCAAGCGGCTGCTGCTGTCGGGCGTGCTGACGTCAACGACGCTCTATTGGCTCAACGACAAATCCACGAACAACGAAAACACCTGGACCTTCCTCGACCGCCGCATCGACAACGTCCTCAAGATCGGCCAGAGGATTTCCTCTTTCAAAAAGAAGCGCGAGGAGCGGTCGTAACCTTCATGCTCGGCTTCGACCCGATGACGCTGCCCGCCGCCTACCTGCTCGCCGCGGCGGCCGCCTGCCCGGGAGCGGCGGCGCCGATCGTGCATATGGATTTCGTGGTGACGCCCGCCATCCAGCGCAACGATCTGAGCAGCCAAAATCTCGGTGCTTTCCACATCAGCACCACCTTTTCGCACAGCAACCGCGAAACCTGGGCGGTGGGGGGCCTGACCCTGAGCGACTTCGACCCTTCGTACCTTATCGACTTCAACCTCGCGACGAACGCCGATGGCGCATCCTGCGTTTCCATCAGCACGGTGCAGATCACCGTCAAATACGCGCCGACGATCTATGTGGCCAGCGAATTCAAGCCCGGCACCTGCCGGTTCGATTCGACCTTGCAGCACGAGGCGCGCCACGTGAACACCGACATCATCACCTTCAACGAACTGTTGCCCCAGCTGCGCCAGGCGGTCGAGGATGCGGCGGTCGCCGTTGGCTCGGTCGGCCCCGTTGCAGCGGACCAGCTGATCCCCGCGCGCGACAAGATGGTCGACCGGATCAAGGCGGCGCTGGAGGCCAAGGCGGCCGAGGTCGAACAGCTGCGCTTCAACCGCCAGCAGATGATCGACACGCGCCAGGAATACCTGCGCCTGTCGAACCTCTGCCAAAACGCGCAGTAAAGATGATATCCCACGCCCTGCATATCGCGGCGCCGCTTGTTCTCGCCGCTTTCGGCGCCTGCGCCCCCGGGCCGCCGCCCGCCGTGCATTTCGCCTATCGCGATAAGCCACCCGTTTTCTACAGCGGGCATACGACGGCGGAACTGCGCCGGATCGCGCCCACGCTGACGACCGTGAACCTGCGCGACTTCCCGGTCACCAGCGGCGTCACGGAAGGTAAAATCGGCCTGGAAACGAGCCTGCTGTTCAAATCGCAGGAGCAGCTGGAAGGCGGCTACTGCCTGTGGCCCGAGAGTCTGGACGTCACACTCACCTACCAGGCCCAGGTCTCGATCGCGAAGGAATACAAACCCGCGAGCTGCCGCTACGCCGAGACGAAGGCGCATGAGTTGCGCCATGTCGCCGCGGACGAGGACGCGATCCACGCCTTCCTGCCCGGCCTGGAAGGTGCGGCGGCTGAAGCGGCCGCGCGTTTAGGCCCGGAAGGGCCTTTCAGCCTGCAGCAGCGCGAGGCGGCAAAGGACCGGCTGCTCGAGAGCGTCAAAACGTCGCTGGCACAGGCGCTGGAGAAGCTGGATAGCGCGCGGAACCTTCGCCAGCGCGCCATTGATACGCCTGCTGAATATATGCGCCTGTCGCGCGCCTGCCCGGGCGAAAGGCTCCGCTAGGGGATATTGATCGGCTCTTCGCCGATCTTGCCCGCCTTGGCGGCGGCGATGGCCTGGCGGACATACTCCTTCCAATAGGCCATGGGCGATCCCTGGCTGAGCAGGTCATTCCATTCCTCGATGGCCTTGTCGGCATCGCCGTTTTGCGCTTTGGCCAGCGCCTGATAATAGCGGGCAATGGGGTCGTTGTCCTGCAGAGTGCGGACGTACTCGAAGGTGCCGAGCGCGTCCTTGCCGACCTTGCCGTCGTTCGCCAGCACCTGCAGGCGCCCGAGATTTTCCGCCCATAGCCTCAGGAACACGTCGTTCTGTGCTTGGGCGACGATGACAGCGCGCTGCATGAATTTCGCCGCGGCCCCGAACCGGCCAAGGCGCTGGTTGATGCCGGCCAGCTTGATGAGCGCGCCGATATTATCGGGGTTCTGGCCGAGCAGCGTTTCCATCGGCCGCTTGGCGAGCAGCGCCTCCTGCCGTCCGATGAGTTCGCCGGGATCCGCGAAGATCGCGGGCGCGCCCGGCAGGTCGGGCCGCCCCATCAGCAGGTAAATGACCAGCGCCAGGCACGGGATGAGGCAAACGAGGAGGCGGGCGAGCCGCCGATCGGCGCGCGTGACGGCGCCGCCCGGCGCGCGGTGCCGCCCGCGGCCCACAAGCGGTCCTACCAGCTTCATGACCGTGCCGGCGGCAAGCGCGGCAATGACGGCGTAAAGGAACATGGTTCTATCCCTTTCCCTGCCGGCGCACGAAGACGAAAGCGACGCCAAGGCCGGTCAGCAGCACCAGCATAGGCGCACCCCACAGCAGCAGCGTCGCGGGTTCGACCGGCGGGTTCATGAGCACGTAATCGCCATAGCGCTGGCGCATGTAATCGATCACCTGTTGGTCTGTGTCGCCTTTTTCGAGGCGCTCGCGCACCAGCTTGCGCAGGTCGGCCGCGAGAGGGGCCTGGCTTTCATCGATATCCTCGCCCTGGCAGACAAGGCAGCGCAATTGTTTCGTAATGACGCGGGCGCGGGCCTCGAGCGCCGGATCTGTCAGCGTCTCGTCGGGCTGCGCCGCGAAAGTCGCCGCCGACAGAGTCAGGAACAGGCAGAGGGCAAGCGCGTATTTCATTTGCGCAAGGCCTCCAGCCGCGGTTTGACGGTATTGATGTAATCGTCGTCGGTCATGGGGCCGACGAAGCGGAGTGCGATAACGCCGTCGGGCGAGATGATATAGGTTTCCGGCACGCCGTAAACGCCCCAGTCGATGCCCACGCGTCCGTCGGCATCGAAACCGACAGCCTTATAAGGATTGCCGTGTTTGCCGATCCAGGCGGCGATATCGGGCTTTTTATCCTTGTAGTCGATGCCGTAGATGGTCACCCCCTCGTTTTTGGCGATATGGTCGAGCAACTTATGCTCCGCCCCGCAGGTGAGGCACCAGGAGGCGAAAAAATTCACCAGCACCGGGCCTTTGACGACATCTTTGGCGCTGACGCCGGGCACGCCGGCGAGCGCGGGCGGAAGATCGAAGGAGGGCACCGGCTTGCCCACGAGGGCAGAGGGAACGACGGACGGATCCGTCCCCTTCAGCAGCGGGATTGCGACGATCACGACAAGCAGGACGAAGAAGCCGAGCGGGATAAAGGCGGCTTTGTTTTTCATTTCGCCACTTCCTCCCTGCGCCGGGCCGACATGGCGGTGAGGCCTCCCAGCGCGATCAGCGCGGCGCCCACCAGCAGCAAGCCTACGAAAGGATGATAATAGAGGCGCACGACCCAGCGGCTGGGATTCTTTTCGTCCTGGTCGCCGAGCACGATATACAGCATGTCGAGGCCGAACAGATGCAGCGCGGTCTCGCTGGTCATGCGTTCGGGCGCAGGATACCAGCGTTTTTCAGGCTTGAGGAAAATAAAATCATCGAGTTGCGATGCGCCCGGGATGGAGAAATTCCCCCGGTCGTAATCATAGTTGTCGCCAATGCCGGGCTCGGTCCCGAGGAACATGACCTGATGACCGCCGATGTCGACATGGTCGCGCGGCGACATCCAGAGGGTTTTTTCCGTGACCCAGGAGGTCGTCGTCACCGCGCCGATCAGCAGCAGCGCGAAACCGGTGTGCGCCAGCGTCATGCCGTAGAAAGAGCGCGGCAGGTGCCGCCAGGACCGCAGGTAACCCGTCTTGCGCAGGAATTCATTGACGGTTGCGAACAGCACCCATCCCGCGATGAAGAACATGACGGACGTGAAAGGCCGCCCCGGCAGCGGCAGCAGCGAGATCACGCAGACCAGCACGAGGGTCGCCGCCATCGGCGCCGCCAGCTTCTTGAGCGCGGGCATCAGCTGCGCCTCTTTCCAGCTGAGGCCGGGGCCGACGCCCATCAATAAGGCAAAAGGGATCAGCAGCGGCGTCAGCGCCGCCGAATAGTAAGGCGCGCCCACCGACACGCTGCCGGCATCGAGCGCGCTCAAAAAAACCGGATATAGCGTCCCCATGAAGACGGTGGCGGCAAAGGTGAAGAGGAAAACGTTGTTGAGAAGCAGCGCGGTTTCCCGGCTGACGGGCTTGAAAGATCCGCCCATCGTGATGTAGGGCGCGCGCAAGGCGTAAAGCAGCAAGGCCCCGCCCGTCACGCCGCCCAGCAGCACGAGAATGAAGATGCCGCGCGCCGGATCGACGGCGAAGGCATGAACGGAGGTCAGCACGCCGGAGCGGACCAGGAAGGTGCCCAGCAATGACAGGCTGAAAGCGAAGATGGCGAGGAAGATCGTCCAGCTTTTGAGCGTCGCGCGTTTTTCAAGCACGCTGACCGAATGCAGCAGCGCGGTGCCCGCGAGCCAGGGCATCAGGGACGCGTTTTCCACCGGATCCCAGAACCAGAAACCGCCCCAGCCAAGCTCGTAGTAAGCCCAGCTCGCGCCCAGCGTGATGCCGACGGTCAGTGCCACCCAGGCGGCCAGAACCCAGGGACGCAGGTACGCCGCCCATTCGGCATCGACCTTCTTTTCGATCAACGCGGCGATCGCGAAACAGAAGGAGACCGAGAAGCCGACATAACCGGCGTAAAGGAACGGCGGATGGATGGCGAGCAGCGGGTCCTGCAGGATCGGGTTCATATCGAGCCCTTCCGCCGCCGGCGGATCGATGCGCAGGAAGGGGTTTGAGGTCAAAAGGATGAAAAGAATGAAGCCGAAAGCGATCATGCCCTGCACCGAAATCACCCGGGCCTGGAAGGCCAGCGGCAGGTTTTTGCGCCAGCGCGCGACAGCCGCGCCCCAGAAGGCCAGCATCCAGATCCACAACAGCATCGAGCCTTCGTGATTGCTCCAGACGCCCGCGATCTTGTACATGGCGGGCTTCAGCGTATGGCTGTTTTGGTAGACATTCAGGACGGAGAAATCCGACAGGGCATAGGCGTGGATCAGCGCAAAGAAGGCGATCGAGATCAGCCCGGCCATCGAGACGGCGCTCTGGCGTCCGAGGCGCATCCAGGCTTCGTTCCCGCGCGCGGCGCCCAGCATCGGGACGACCGACTGCACGCCCGCGATGACGAGGGCGAGGATAAGGGCGAAATGGCCGAGTTCGATGATCACGGCGCTGCCCCCTTCATGTCGGCGTGGAGTTTTTTGAGTCCCTTCGCGACTTCGGGCGGCATGTATTTTTCGTCGTGCTTGGCGAGCAGCTGCGTGGCGATAAACAGGCCCTTGTCGTCGAGGCTCCCCGTCGCGACCACGCCCTGCCCTTCGCGGAACAGGTCGGGCAGGATGCCCGTGTACTGGACACGCTGCTCGGCGACGGTGTCGGTTACGGTGAATTGCAGCGTGAGGTTTTTATCGGGCTTGGTGAGCGTGCCTTTTTCGACGAGACCGCCGATGCGAAACACATGGCCGGGCGCGGTCACGGCGCTGTGTTGCGCCTCGAAGTCCTTCACCTCATGCGGCATATAAAAATACGACACCGCCTGACGCAGGCTGTAGAGGGAAATGCCCGCCGCCGTGAAGATACAGCCCATCACGAAAAGAATGAAATAAAGGCGGCGCCTGCTACGCATCGTCACGTCCGGCCGCGCGCGCCCTCAAGAGGCTTTGCAGCACGAGCCCTCCCAGGACGAGCGCGGTCAGGATATAGGCGGCGGCGATGTAAAGCGTGTAGTCCTTCATGCCGGAAATTCCCGCGAACGTTTCTTGCGCAGGCTGATCTCGGTGCGCAGGCGCAGGCAGGCGAGCGCCACGAACAAGGCGTTGAACCCCAGCGCCATCAGCAGCAGCGGCACCAGCATGGCGTGATCAATCGTGGGCGCGCCCAGGCGCATGACGCTGGCCGGCTGGTGCAGCGTATTGAACCAGTCCACCGAGAATTTGATGATCGGGATATTGACGAAGCCGATCAGCAGCAACCCCGCGCCGGCATTGAGCCCGCGCTGCTCGTCGTCGAAAGCGTCGACGAGGGCCATGTAACCGATATAAAGAAAAAACAGGATCAGGACAGACGTGAGCCTGGCGTCCCACACCCACCAGGTGCCCCACATCGGACGGCCCCAGAGCGAGCCGGTCGTGAGGCAGATGAAAGTGAAAGCGGCGCCGATGGGCGCCACGGCCTTTGCATAGAGCTCGGCCAATATGTGTTTCCACACGAGGCCCACCAGCGCCGCCACCGCCATCGTGCTGTAGACGAACAGCGCCATCCAGGCGGCGGGCACATGGATGTACATGATGCGCACGGTTTCACCCTGCTGGTAATCAGGCGGCGAGGCGAAGAAGGCCGCATAGACGCCGCAAAGCAGCGCCAGCGTCGCGATGACCGACGACACCGGCAACAGCCACGCCACGAGTGCCAGGAAGCGCCCGGGATTGGCATAGCGGCTTAAAACGGCGGCGGTGTTCAAGACGACCTCAGGTGCATGTTGAGAAAGGCGCCGGCCGCCGCGGGTGCCAGGCCCAGCGCGGCGATGACCATCGCCAGTTGAAGCAGAAGATAAGCCTTATAGGGGAGCGCCGCAAGGGCGGCTTCCGCCGTTAAAACACCGAGAATCAGCATCGGAACCAGTAGCGGCAGCACGAGGACGGCCAGCAGCAGCCCCGAGCGCCGCGCGCCCAGCGTCAGCGACGCCGCGACGCCGCCGAGCAGACTCATGTACAGGGTGCCGAAGCTTAGCGAAACCGCCATGATGCCCGTCACGGCGAGCGGCGTACCCATCATCGGCGCGACGAGCAGACTGGCGGCGACAAGGCCGATGCCTGAGAGCAGCCAGTGTGAGAGCATTTTCGCGCCCGCGATGCCGGGCACGCTCAAAGGCGACATCAGCAGCAGATCGAGCGTGCCGTCTTCGAAATCGCGTATGTAGACGGCGTCCAGCGCCAGCAACGCGGCGAGCAGCGCTGAAATCCACAGCACGCCCGGCGCCGCCAGCACCAGCAAATTCTGGTTCGCGCTGAGGGCGATCGCGAACAAACAGGCCACCGTCACGAAGAAAAGCAGCGTCGCCATGGCCTCGGAGCCACGCTGCGCCATCAGGCGCAGGTCGCGCCGCACGAGAGCGAAATAGCGCGCTGTCATGCGGCACCGCCCAGTTCGATGCGCCGCAGGGCACCCGCTTTCGGCGGATCGACCGGATGGTGGCTGGCGATGACAGCGATGCCGCCTGCTGCTGCATGATCGTTCAGCGCACGGCGGAAGAGCCCCAGCGACCCGGCATCGAGGCCGTTAAAAGGTTCATCGAGAAGCCACAGGACCCGCCCGCTGGAGACGACCCGCGCGAGGCTGAGGCGCCGGCGCTGCCCCGCCGAGAGGCGGCGCACCGGCACGTCCTTCTGCGCGGACAGGCCCAGGCGCGCGAGCGCATGCGCGCAATCCCCCGGCTGGCCGTCGAGGGCCGCCCAGAACTGCAGGTTTTCATTCGCCGTTTCCAGAATCTTGAGACTGCGATCTTCAGGCGGAAGATAGCCAAAACGTTTCGCATGCTCGCCCGCGCCATTTTCCAAAATCTTCTTTCCGTCCCAGAGCAGTTCGCCTTCCACAGGCGGAAGCGCGCCCGCCATTATCCGTAACAGGCTTGTCTTCCCGGCGCCGTTCGGACCCGAAAGATGCAGCACGTCGCCGCGCCCGAGCGCACAGGATAAATTTTGGAAAAGCAGCCTCCCGCCGCGCGCGCAAGCGATATTTTGCAGCACAAAAAGCGGGTTTGAAGCGTTCACGGTTTCGCCTATGATGAGCAGGCCTGATTTTTAAACAGGCAGACTATATACCAGGCAAGCTGCCTTTGACAATTCAAGTAACCGCCTGGAAAGAGGGAGACTACGACGTGACCGTGACCGGACAAGATACCTTGAAGACCCGCCAATCCTTTACCGTGGACAGCAAGGACTATGATTACTTCAGCCTGCCCGCCGCTGCGAAGACCATCGGCGATATATCCCGTCTTCCTTATTCCTTGAAGGTCCTGCTGGAAAACCTGCTGCGTTTCGAGGACGGGCAGACCGTCACGGTCGACGATATCAAGGCGATGGGCGACTGGCTGAAGAACAAGAAAAGCGACCGCGAAATCGCGTTCCGCCCCGCGCGTGTCCTGATGCAGGATTTTACCGGGGTGCCCGCCGTGGTCGACCTGGCCGCGATGCGCGACGCCATGGCGAAACTGGGCGGGGATCCCAAGAAGATCAACCCGCTCGCGAACGTCGATCTTGTCATCGATCACTCGGTCATGGTCGACGAGTTCGGCACGTCCAAAGCCTTCGCCGACAACGTCAAACGCGAGTTCGAACGCAACCTCGAGCGCTATATCTTCCTGCGCTGGGGCTCGAAGGCCTTCAACCGTTTCCGCGTGGTGCCGCCGGGCACCGGCATCTGTCACCAGGTCAACCTGGAATATCTGGCTCAGACCGTCTGGGTCGAGGCGGATGAAAGCGGCCCGAAATGCGACGTCGCTTACCCCGACACGCTGGTCGGGACAGACAGCCATACGACGATGGTCAACGGCCTCGCCGTCCTCGGCTGGGGCGTGGGCGGCATCGAGGCGGAAGCCGCAATGCTGGGCCAGCCTGTCTCCATGCTGATCCCCGAAGTGATCGGCTTCAAACTGACTGGCCAAATGAAGGAAGGCACGACCGCGACCGATCTCGTCCTCACCGTCACGCAGATGCTGCGCAAGAAGGGCGTCGTCAATAAATTCGTCGAATTCTACGGCCCCGGCCTCAACGCGCTCGCGCTGGCCGACCGCGCGACCATCGCCAATATGGCGCCCGAATATGGCGCGACCTGCGGCTTCTTCCCGATCGACCAGGAAACCATCAATTACTTGCGCTTCACGGGACGCGACGAACACCGCGTGAAACTGACCGAGGCCTATGCGAAGGCGCAGGGCCTGTGGCGCGACGCGAATGCGCCCGATCCCATCTTTACCGATACGCTGGAACTGGACCTCTCCACAGTCGAACCCTCGATGGCGGGTCCCAAGCGCCCGCAGGACCGTGTGGCGCTGTCCAAGGCGGCGGCAGGCTTCACGGAAGGGCTGACCAAGGAAATCGGCGCGGACAAGGCGAAAACTGCCGTCGCCGTAAAGGGCCAGAACTATTCCTTAAGCCAGGGCGATGTCGTCATCGCCGCGATCACCAGCTGCACCAACACCTCGAATCCTTCCGTGATGCTGGCCGCCGGCCTCGTCGCGCGCAAAGCCTTGGAAAAAGGGCTGAAAGTAAAACCCTGGGTCAAGACTTCGCTCGCCCCCGGCTCGCAGGTGGTCACCGACTACCTCGAGAAAGCAGGGGTGCAGAAAGACCTCGATGCCTTGGGATTCAACCTCGTGGGCTATGGCTGCACGACCTGCATCGGCAATTCCGGGCCCTTGCCGGAAGCGATTGAAAATGCCGTCAAAGAGGGCGATCTGACCGTAGCGGGCGTCCTGTCGGGCAACCGCAACTTCGAAGGCCGCATCCACCCTTTTGTGAAAGCTAATTATCTTGCCTCGCCGCCGCTGGTCGTCGCCTATGCGCTGGCCGGGTCGATGAAAATCGACATTTCCAAGGACCCGCTCGGCACTGGAAAGGATGGCCGCCCCGTCTACCTGAAAGACATATGGCCCTCGCAGAAGGAAGTCCGCGAGACGCTGGAGAAGGCCCTGACGCAGGACATGTTCCGCAAGCGCTATGGCAACGTGTTCCAGGGCCCGGCGGAGTGGCAGAACGTGAAGGTCGAAGGCGGCATGACCTACAAGTGGAACCCATCCTCCACTTATGTGCAGGAACCCCCCTATTTCGCGGATATGACCCCGCAGCCCGAGCCCGTGACCGACATCAAGGGTGCGCGGGCGCTGGCCATTTTCGGCGATTCCATCACCACCGACCATATCTCGCCCGCGGGCTCGATCAAGAAGGACAGCCCGGCGGGTTCGTACCTGATCAGCTACCAGGTGCGTCCGGTCGACTTCAACTCCTATGGTTCGCGCCGCGGCAATCACGAAGTCATGATGCGCGGCACCTTCGCCAATATCCGCATCAAGAACGAGATGATGGCGGGCAAGGAAGGCGGCTATACCAGGGTCGCCAAGACCGGCGAAGAGCTGCCGATCTACGACGCGGCGATGAAATACATCGCGGCCAACACGCCGCTGATCGTCTTTGCCGGCAAAGAATACGGAACGGGTTCCTCGCGCGACTGGGCGGCCAAGGGCACGCGGCTGCTTGGCATCCGCGCCGTCATCGCCGAAAGCTTCGAGCGTATCCACCGCTCGAACCTGGTCGGCATGGGCGTGCTGCCGCTGGCCTTCAAGAACGGCATGACGCGCGCCAGCCTGAACCTCAAAGGCGACGAAACCTTCGACATCACCGGCATCGAAGCAGGCCTCAAGCCGCGCATGGATCTGAAGCTGACCATCACGCGCGGCGACGGCAAGAAGGAAGAAATCGCCGTCCTGTGCCTGATCGACACGCTGGACGAGATCGAATACTTCAGGAACGGCGGCATCCTGCATTATGTGCTGCGACAAATAGCGAAGGCGGCTTGAAAAGGGCAGCCGCACGGCTTTTCGCTAAGGGGAAAGGAAGACGACGATGAAACGATTTTGGCTGGCGGGCTTAAGCCTTGCCGCGCTGCTTTATACCGCCGCCGCTTTCGCGCAGACGCCGACGGCAGCGCCCGCCGCGGCTCCCGCCCCTGCGACCGCTCCTCCCGCTCCTCCCGCTGCTGCCGTTCCCACCCCCGCGCCCGCCCCTGCTGCGGTGCCCGCGCAACAGGGCGGCGACTGGACCAGCTATAACCCCTATTCCGGCGAGGAAAGCGACCTCAAGAATCCCAACCGGACGCAGGAAGAGATCCTGTCCTGGTCGCAGCAGCGCTCGACCGAAGTGCTGTCGTTCAAGGGCGACAACACGGAAGTCGACAACAAGCTGAAGAGTACCCAGAAGGACTTCACCCAGGCAGGCCTGCAGCAATACTACGCCTATCTGAATGACTCGAAGCTGATCGACATGGTCAAGGGCCAGGGCTATTCGGTCACCACGATCGTCAACGGCGACTCGATTATCCTGAACAGCGGCGCTGTGGCCGGAAGCTATCACTGGCTCGTCGAGCTGCCGCTCATGGTCACCTTCCTTCACTCTAACGCGGACGGCAGCCAGGATCCCGTCGCTGGCGGCGCCTTTAAGCTGACGATGCAGCTGGGACGCGTGCCCCCGAACCAGGGCGTCGACGGCATGGCGATCGAAAGCTGGAAGATGGAAGCGGCCAAGGCTCCGGCGCAGAACCAGTAACGCTCTCTTTTCCTCCGCTGTCCTTTTCCCGCGTTCCGGAAAAGCCCTCACATGTTTCACTATGACAACTTGTACCCGTTATTTTTAAAGTGCGAGGGTTGACCCCTGCGGCGCTATATGTCAAGAATCTTGCATATCCCATCGCTGTTCTTTTCACGCCGGTTCTTTTTCCAAGGAGAAACGATTTGAGACCCTTGAGGCAATCATTCCCGCAGGTCGACGCGAAGCTTCGCGCGCGCGTCATGACCGAAGTCGTCTACCGCATTCTCGATTTCGTGATGCCGGCCAAAGACAAAACCCTGACCTTCGACAAACTGACCGGAAAGCGCCGCTGACGTGATGTACCCCTACCCCGACGAGTTCAATGACGCCGCCCGCCGTGGATCCGGCATCAACGCCCCGCTGGACAAGCTGGGCCGCACCGCGCTGCATCTCGCGGTCGAGAAGAACGACAAGCCGGGGCTGGCCAAGCTGCTGCGCGTAGGCGCGAAACCCGACCAGCCCGACAACCAGGGGCAGACTGCCCTGTTCGAGGCGATCACGCGCCGCCGCCTGGACCTGGTCGAGCTTCTGGCCGGGAAAGGCGCGTCGCTGAATATCATGGATGATGCGAAGCGCACGCCCTTGGACTGGGCGATCGAGCAGAATTGCGATGCCGACTTCATCGCGAAACTGAAATCGCTGGGCGCCAGGCCCGATCCCGCGCCGGAAAGCAGGCGCACGCCGCTGCATCTGGCGGCGGAAAAGGGCCGTCTCGACCTTATCGAATATTTCGTGCGCACCGGCGCGGATATCAACGCGCAGGACAGTCTCGGACGTACGCCGCTGTTCGCCGCTGTGGAAGCGAAGAACGCCGCGTCCCTGCAAAAGCTCATTGAACTGGGTGCCGATCCCTTGCGCCGCAACACCGACATCCGCACGCCGCTGCACGCGGCGGCGGCCGCGGGTTTCGCGGAAGGGGCGCAAGAACTTCTGAAGCATCCCGAGGTGCGCCGCACGATCAACGAATTCCAAACCTATAGCCAGGGTTTCACGCCGCTCATGGAAGCGGTCAGCGCCAATCAGCCCGAGATCGCGGAAAAGATCATCGGCGCGGGCGGCGACGTCAATGCGAAAGACCACCAGAAACGCAATCCCCTGTTCATCGCGGTCGAGCAGGGCAACTTCGAGTGCGCGCAACTGCTGATCCGCTTGGGCGCCGACGTCGAAAAATGCCCGCCCGCGGGATATAATCACCAGCACCTCGTGCACGCCATTGCGACGAAAAACTTTCGCCCGATGCTGGCGCTGCTGTTTGAAGCGGGCGTCGACATCGAGGCGAAGAACGCGCAAGGGCAAACGGCGCTCTGCGCCGCCTGCGAGAATGTCGACCGCGACAAGGTGAAGGCGCTGCTCGAACTCGGCGCGGATCCGAACACGACCAACAGCTACGGCCGCCGCCCGCTCGACGCCGTGCTGGACCATTACGGCTATGCCTACGGCTACGGCACCGCCGCCGGAACGCACGACGAGATCATCGGCCTGCTGCTGACCGCAGGCGCCGACGCGAACCTGTCGCCGCATGTGGCGATGCAGGCCTCGCCCCTCCACATCGCCGCGCGCGCCGGCAAGATGGACACGCTGAAGATGCTGGTCGCGCGTCATGCGCGCATCGACCAGACCGACCGCACACGCGCCGGGCTCACGCCCCTGATGGCGGCGCTGGAGAGCGGACAGATGGAGGCTGCGAAATTTCTCAAGGACCACGGCGCCGACCTGTCGCGTTCCGACAGCTACAAGCGCGGCGTGCTGCATTTCGCGGCGCGCGGCGGCAATGCCGAGATCGTCGAGACGCTGCTGAAGCGCCCCGGTACCGATGTCGACATGAAGGACGGGCGCGACCGCACGCCCCTGCACCATGCCTGCAAGAAAGACAAAAAAGATACGGCGGAAGCGCTGCTGAAGGCGGGCGCCGACCCCAAGGCCTACGACTGGGAAGGCATGACGCCGCTGCACCGCGCGGTCGAGCAGAGCTATAATCCCGAGGTCATCGACACCTTTAAGGATATCCTCGGCGACAAGATGGACTGGAACCTCCCTGCCAGGAACGGCGACACGCTGCTGCATGTCGCGGCCAAACATGGCCAGAATATTTCGATCGAGAAGCTGCTGGCGCAAGGGGCCGACCCGTCCCGCGAAGGCGAACACGGGCTGACGCCGCTGCACCTGGCCGTCCTTCAGGGCAACGACTGGGTCACCGGCCTGTTGCTTGACGGCATGAAGCAGCAGGGTATTCCGGCGGACAAACACCGGGACAAGAACGGCTGGACGATCCTGCATTATGCCGCCACGCGCGATGAGCGCGGCCATGCCGAGAAGATTATCGAGGCGGGCGCCGATGTAAACGCCGTGGCGGCGAACGGTGATACGCCGCTGCATGTGGCCGTGCGCGCGGGCAAGGACAATACGATCCTGCTGCTCCTGTCCAAGGGCGCGGACATCTACGCCGCAAACGCGGACGGGGAGACGGCGCTCGACACCGCCGCCAAGCTCAAGCGCGAATATGCCGCGCGCCTGATCGTCGAGGAAATGCAGCGCCGTCCGGCGCCGGCGCCCAAGCCGTTCCCGTCACAGACCTTCCGTCCGCCCGCCCCTTAAGGAGTTTTTGCTTGCGCCTTTTCGCCCTGATCCTTCTGGCCTGCCTTGCGTCTTCCGCGTCGGCCAACGCCGCGGGCGCTCCCGCGCCGATGGACGCGGCCGCGCAGCAACAGGCGACGGATCATTTGCCGGACATGGTGACGCAGGACGGCATGCATATCGGATCCTGGTCGTCCAACACTCCCGCAGGCAGTCAGACAAATAGCCAGGCCGGAAGCGGCGGCCAGAGAGCCGCGGCGGCGCCGCAGCAACCGCAAAGCCAGGCCGCGGCCCCGGATGGCATGAATGTCGGTTCCTGGTCCGCGAGCGGCCAAAAGTCCGCCACGCCGGCGGGCGACTCCAACGCGATCGGCGAGCATTCCTATGTCGTGACCTCTATCCAGAGCTGCTATGACCAGCTGGATCCCGCCGATGTCGCCGACATCAAGAAAAACTTCCTGAAGCCCTATGCCGAATGCCAGGCGCGGGTCGAGGCCAAGGCGAACGCCAAGAAGGAGTTCAAGGCGGGCGAAACCGCGAAGGCCGCCACGCCGGAAAGCCCGCGAAACTATATCCGCGTCCAGGCGCCCGACGCGCCCGCCCCGGCTGCAAATACTTCCGACAAATCAGGCATCAAGACCAATCCCTGACCCTGCCTTTAATTAAATTTGCAGGCTTTTCATGCTACAATTATATTAGGTCATGGGGCAGAAAACGCGGCCTTTGAAACGGCTGCGCGTTTCAAATCGAAACACATCCGGGAAAGACATGAAAAATCTGTTCGTTATTGCGGGAATGCTCGCCATCGCAGGCGCAGCCCTGCCCTGCAGCGCCTTTGCGCAATCAACCCCCTACACAAGTTACAGCGGCGGACAAAACGCCAGCACGCCGGGCGGCGCAGTGCCCCCCACGGTGCCTGCGGCACCCTTGGTCCCCGCCCCGACGGCGGCGCCGGCCGGTACGCCGGCAAAGCCGCCGCTCACCAACTCGGTGACGACGACGACAGCGCCCGCCCCGGCGGGAGCCACTACGACGGATACGTCCAAAGTCGATCCTTGCAAAGATTATATGTACGATATCAACGCCTATAACATGTGCACGGACCGCATGCAGAAGATCCAGCGCATGATCGATGCGAAGAAGTCGCGCGACTCCGTCTATCTGCCGCCGCCCGCGCCTGCTCCGGCGCCCGCCGCCGCGCCCGCCGCTGCCCCCGCGACCAATACAACGACACCGGCTGCCGCGCCGACGAACACCACGACAGCGCCTGCACCTCCGCCCGCGGCGACCGCGCCCGCAGCGTCAACGCCGACGAACACGACAGGGCACTAATTTTTTCAGGGTTCTTTCGGCTTGAGCTTCAGCGGGTTCATCGTCGCAACCGGCGCCGGCGCGCCGTCGGAAAGTCCGGACACCGTGAAGGCCAGATAGGCCTCCTCCATCACCCGGCGGGTGTCGGAATTCTTCCACTGCCGCGCGACATCCAGCGCATCGCGGCCGCGCATGTCGCAGACGGACAGGCTGGCGCCGTTTAGTAACAATTCACGCACCGCGTCGAGACATGCATTCGAAATGGCATGCATGAGCGGCGTGCGCCCGTCGTTATCCTGCGCGTCGATCTTCGCGCCAGCTGCGAGAAGCGACCGGGCCGCGTCCATCCGGTTCAGCCGGACGGCCTCGATCAGCGGCGTATGGCCGCGGGCGTCGCGCGCCTCGATATCCGCGCCCGCCGCGCAAAGATCCCCAATCACTGCCGCATCGCCGTTCGCCGCCGCAAACAGCAGCGGCGTTTCGCCTTTTTCCCCGCGGGCCCGGACATTGAAGTTGAGGCGCAGCAGTTCGCGCGCGGCATCGCCGCGTCCCAACGCGAGGGCGGAGAGGAGCGGCGTGAATCCGAGGTTGTCGGCGCATTCGCGCTCGGCGCCGCGCGCCAGGAGGTCGCGGGCGAAATCGATATTGCCGTGGCGCGCCGCCCAGATCAGCGCGGTCGCGCCGCTCTTGTCGAAGGCGTTGACGCGCGCGCCGGCCTCAATGAGCCGCGCGGCTTCTGCGGCATTATTGTCCGCCGCCGCCTGCAGGAAGTCGCGGGTAAGAGAACGGGTGGCGGTATCGTCTGTCGCGTCCATGAACCATATTCGACGGCTGTCCGCGAAGCGAAAAGCCGTGCCTGATATTCAATGTTTGTACGGGCACCGATGATATAGAAGGCTTATGGAAATGTCAAATTGACGGCGTCAAGACGGCGGCGATTGATTTAGGCCGCATGAAAAAACCCGCCGGATCAGCGGCGGGTTTTTCGAAAATAAACTTGTTGCTGTCAGCCCATGAAACCGGTGCCCGGCTTGGTGCGCAGGCTGGCGGCGGGTTTCGTTTCAGCGGAGGCGTGGCTCGTCACTTTCGTGACATAGCTGTTGAATTTCTCGACGTTGCTTTCGCCAGGATTGCCATTCACATAGGCTTTCATGGAGCTCAGGAGCGCTACGGACTCTGTCGAAGGCTTGCGCGGATCCGCGGCTGCAAACGAAAGCGAGTCTAAAAGGTAATTACCGCGGGTATAGTCGCTCGACGTGCCCTGTTTCACATCGCCGAATTGAGTTTTAACCTCACCCATTGTCGATCCTCTTCGCCGTTTTGTGTGTTCCGTATCAGTTTTAGATCGTGCAGTTGGTCTTAACTGATTTTTAATACTCTAGCCCAGTTCAACTTATTTTACCATAAGAAAAATAAATAAGTTACCAAGATCCTATTTTTACATTAAAAATCAATGGCTTAAAAATAAGCTGTAAATCGACCCGCGCGGCATGGAAGTAAACACCGAGAAGATCCTCATTTATACAGCTGTTCAGATTCTCTGCCGATGGCAAGTATCTTGGTTTTTTTGCGCAGGCTTTTCAATAGGCTTTCCGGGAGGACGCTCGGGGAGGACAGGGGCGACTCAAGATTCAGCGGCTTATCGCTGTGCGAAATTCCAGGCAGGAAAAGTTTTGCGGCGGTACGATCTAGTTCCGCTATTGCATCCCGGTTTGATAAAATTCGTTAAAACGCCTATTTTAAAATCTGGGTTCGTTTTCAAGGGAGCAGCTTCAAAAATGTCCAGGCGCCTTTTCGCCTTCGTCCTCCTGTCCTTTTTGTTTTCCTCAGCGGCCTTCGCGGGCTTCGATGAAGGGCGCGCCGCCTACGACAAGGGACGCTGGATCCAGGCGATCATCAACCTGCGTCCGGCGGCGGAAGCGGGCGACGCCCGGGCCATGATCCTGCTCGGCAACATGTACATGGAAGGCCATGGCGTCGGCCAGGACACCAAGGAGGCCTTCGGCCTCTATCACACCGCGGCGCTCAAAGAGAATACCGACGGCATGGTGGCCGTCGCGACCCTGTACCAGACCGGCAATGGCGTTCCGGCCAATACGCCGCTGGCGGTGGGCTGGTTCGAGCGCGCGGCGCGCCTGGGCGACATGGATGCGGCGCTCGTCTATGCGATCCATATGTACCAAGGCAGCCACGGCAAGGACTACGACATCAAGCCCGATCACGAGGCCTCCTACCGCTGGTTCAAGATCGTGGCGCTGCACAGCAACAACAAGAAGCAGGTCGCCGCCGCGCAGTTTTCCGCCGACAAGATCGCGAAGTCGCTGACCAAGGACGAGGTCATCCAGGGCGACCGCGAAGTCGCGAACTGGAAGCCGGAGATGCCGGCGGACATCGGCCCGAACCCCGAAGTGAAATTCATTGCCGACTACGAGAAGAAGCACGGCGGCATGTCAGCCACGCCGGACGCAGCGAAGCCGGATGACAAGAAAGATGGCCAAGCTGCCAACAAGGCGCCGGAAGAAAAGCCCGCTGCCGAAAAGAAAACGGACGAGAAACCGGCAGCTTCCGACAAAAAGCCGGATGAGGCCAAACTCCCCGCCGATAAAAAAGCCGGCAATAAAACGGACGACAAAAAGTCCGACGACGAAACCGGCGTCGACGACGACATGCCGTCGAAGTAATTATTTTTTCCGCCCAAAAATTTATGAACCCATACCGGCGAAAGCCGGTATGGATTCATCCTGTTGAGATTGACTTATTTCCCGATCTTGAAATAGCCGAGGCGCTGCTCGACCGGCTTGCCGTAGGAGGCGGGATAGGTGATGACGTATTCGAGACGGTCGACGGGGACTTCGGTAACCGGTCCTTCGCCGCGGGCCCAGCCAGCCGCGCGTTCGAGCGAGCTTTCCTCGTAAGGCTTCTTCGCGATCACGCGCGCAAGACTGGGGCGGATTGCCTCGGCCATCGCGTCGATCTGCCTGGTGACCGCATCCGGCACGCGCGATACCCCGTTAAAGGCGGCGGTCAGGCTGCCGACCTGCTTGTCGAATTCGCGGATGCGCGCGATGTCTTCGGCGGGCCCGGCCAGGATTGCCTTGTTCTTCTCGTGATGAAGCTGGTTGCCGGCGCCGAAAAAGAATTTCCACAGGCTCATGGTCCTATGATCTCCCGTTCTCAACGTTGGGGATACCATAATATGATGCACCGGAATGTCAACGACAAATCCCGTGGCCGCATCTAAGGCTTTGAATTCAAAAAATTATGCCGCTCAAGCCGCTGGCGCTGTTCCGTTTAAAAAGCGCGGGGCTTAAAAGCCGGCTTTTTAAGCGCCGTAGCAGGCGTGGTGTTCCATGACCTTCAGCAGCACGCGCTCGAGGTCGGTATGGTTGTGGCGCGCGGCATAGTCGCGGGCGGTCTGGCCGCGGCGGTCTTCGGCAAGCACGTCGACGCCGGCCGCGATCAGCATGCCGGTCATGATCATGTCGCCGCGTGCCGCCGCGAGATGCAGCAGGCCCTGGCCGTTCAGCGCGTCGGCAACGCCAAGATGCGCGCCGCGCTCGAGCAGATAGCGCGTGATGCCGTGGTGGCCCTGCTGGACCGCGAACCACAATGCGGTGTAGCCGAAGGGATGGATCGGCGCATCCATGATCGCGCCCGCGGAGAGCAGGAACTTGACCATGTCAAGACGACCGAAATAAGCGGCTTCGTGCAGGGGCCGGCGGCCTTCTTCGTCGGGCGCGTCGACCGCGCCGCCCTTGTCGAGGATCACTTCAGCCGAGAGCACATCGCCTTCGCGCGCGAGTTCGTGCATGAAGCTCTGGCCGACGGCAGAGAAGAAACCTTTTTCTTCATCCGAAGGGTGGAGCGCATGCTGCGCGAACCGGCTGGTGCCCAGGTTGAAGTTATACGCGAGCAGATCGGTCTGGATGGAGGGTGCTGTCATAGGCGGACTCACTTTCGTTTAACGGGGAACAAAGTGGTGGCACTATATGTGGTGGACAGTTTCATTATACACCACAAGAGAATGAATAAAAAGTTAACAGCGTTCTTTTTTCTGAACTTAACATATTGGATTCTTTGATTCCGAGGAGCGCAAATCCAAACACGCCAGCGGCATGCACGGTTCCCTTCATGTCGTGTTCCGGTAAATACAAAAATATGCAGAGAGTTTCCCTAACGCGTGCAACGGGGCGCATCTTGTGCCGCTTTGTCAAAGGGCCTAGGCTTGGAAGCAGTCGAAATCACGAAAAGGCGCAACCGATGGCGGAAAAATTCCCCTCGACCTTCGTGGATGAAAAGACCGGGGACATCAAAAAATTCCAGACCGTCATGGATCGGGTGCAGGATCGGCTGCCTGACGCCGCCCATTACGGGCTGCTCGCGGCAAAAGTTTCGCTGCTGGCGCCTTTCGTCGGCGGACTGCTGATCGCGGCGCCCGCCGCGACCGCCCTGTGGTGGGGCACGCGCGTCACCATGAAAAAGGGCATGGACGCGATGCACGACAGCCTGCTGAACAAGCACCGGCAGGGCGAGTTCAGTGAATATGACCTGACCAAGCCCGAAGACCGCGCGGCTTTCGATACGCGTTTCGGCATGCTGCACCCGCAATTCGCCGACGACTATTTAAAGATGGCCAAGCTCGCGCGCCTGGAGCAGGTGCCCAAATTGATGATCATCGAGCCCTATTTCCGCGAGCAGGGACGCTCGCGGTGGTCGAGCATGATTTCGGATTTCATGGCGGCCGCGACCTCGCGCCCCTCAGGAAAAGACCCGGTCGTCATGCTGGGCCGGGGCGCTTTGAGCGAGCTCAGCCAGGAAGAAATGCGCGCCGTCATCGGCCATGAGTTCACGCATATAAAACTCGGCCATATGAAGGAAACCGCCAACTGGCTCGGCCGCTCGTCGATGAACGGCGCGATCAACGTCGGCCTCGTCGCCGCAGGCCTGCTGGGCGCGCTGCCCGTGCTGCCGGTGTTAGGACTCATCGCCGTGACGAGCATCGTGAGCACCTGTTTGCAATCCATGCAGTCGCGCAAGCATGAAGAACTGTGCGATCGCGGCGCGGCTCTGCTGACGGGCGGCACGAAAGACCTCTCCTCCGCCCTCGGCAAGATCCGCGGCGCGATGCTGCACATCCGCCAGATGGAAGTCGACGAGCAGTTCCGCGCCCGCGGCATGGAGCCGCCCAAGGTGCAGGAGGTCAAGGGCGGCATCAAGCAGTTCATCAACGCGACGCATCCCACGAATGAACGCCGCGAAAAGCTGCTGAATGATTTTGAGAAGAAGCATCCCGACTACTGCCAGAAACAGCGCAGCCTCTTCATCATCTTCAACCGCGTCGCGCAGCCGAAGCTGCCCAAGCCCGAAGCGCAGAAGCCAAAAGTCCAGCCGCGCAAGCCCACGCCGCAAAAACCGAAACCGCCGAAAATTTTCTACGTGAAGCCGAAGGATTGGGGCTTCGGGTATCGGTAATTATCCTACGAAATTACCTCCACCCCGACGAAAGTCGGGGTCCAGTTTAGTCAAACTTCTATCTCATAAAATTTTCAGCGATCGGCTTGAGCAGGCCACGCAATACATTTACGAGGTAGAAGTTTATGACTGGACCCCGACTTTCGTCGGGGTGGAATTTCGTTTCATATGCGAGAGCCCGGTCTAAAAAGATAATCACATCCCCGGCCGACAACCCATGGCCGACGCCAGCGACAGCCGCTGCTCTTCCGCGCCGGCGGCATAGGCGGCGATGTCGGGGAGGCCCGCTTTCAGGGCATGCTCGCGCAGGGTGAGCCCGTCTTTCTTTTCGAACACATCCGCGCCGCGCTGCAGCAGCGTGATGAGCATCACACGGTCGCGCTTCTCGAAGGCGATGAAGAGCGGCAGTTCGCCCGCCGCGTTCCGGCGGTTGGGGTCGGCGCCGAGATTGATGAAATCTTCCGCCACGTCGAATAGGCCCATCTTGACCGCGCGCGTCAGATAAGTTTCTCCGCCGCGCCCATGCGCGTCGAGCAGGTCGCCAAGCCGAAGCTGGTTGAAGACGGTTTTGATGGACATAGCGACATGATGGCATGGCGCCCTTAATCGGGAAAGCGTCCCGGTATTTTCCAAAACATTAAAACAATGCTGCGTTTTATACCCCGGCGTTTTTCTTTTCTGAGGCATATTGACTCGGATGCCGTATTCTGTGAATCTCTTCGTCGTTATCACAATTCATAACGTCATGAGACGAAGGAGACCCCACGTGAATTTCGGCTTTACCCCTCCCGACCCGGAAAAAGTCCTGCAGGCGCTCGACAACCTGAAAGCAGCGTTTCAAAAAGCGGCTGACGCGGATACCGGCGCGGCGCAACCCCTGTTCCAGACCTTGAGCGACAAGTTCAACCAAGTCATCGACGACGGCATGAACCTCGCCGCGTCGGATCCGAACCCGAACCCCAACAAGATCATGATGAAGCTGATGCCCGTCATGCTCGAGCTGAAGCGCACGCTGGAAAAAATCCAGACGCTCGCCCAGTCCGACGACAAAGTCGCCGACACGATGCAGGAACTGGGTCAGTCGATCCAGGACGAGCTGAAGAGCATCATGGGCGGCAGCCTGCCCGGCATCGGCGGCATGGGCTTCCCCGGCGGTTTCGGTGGCGGCCTTCCCGGCGGCCTGCCGAAGAACCGTCCGACCTTCGACAACGACGATGAGCCGCCGGCTCCTCCCGCGCCGAAGCCGAAGATCCCGAAAATCCAGCCCAAGCCGAAAAAACCCGGCAACGGCGATTTCGATCTCTAAGAGTTAAGTCTTAGAAAGACAGCAAAAGGCCCTTTCCTTAACCGGAAAGGGCCTTTTCTGCGTCGGGAGCATTCTCCAGACGCAAGCATTCCGCGCTCGCGGCGGCCGAGCCTTTTCAGCCAATTACGAAGAACCCAGTCGCTGCCCTTATTATAGTTGACTTATTTACATAATAATGATATTGTATCTCCCTGAATTAAACGGGAAAGATTATGTCTGTCGACATTGACCTGAAAAAAGGCGAACAGAAGATGGTCGACGCGATCCGCATGGGGCGCGCCGACTGGGTTGCCGAATGCCTAGCGGAAGGGGTTTACCACAGCTTCGTGGCGGGCCATTCCGAGGAGCGTCCGCTGCACTTGGCCGCGCAGGCGAACAATCCAAAGATCATGACGCTGCTGGTCGAGGCCGGCGCGCGCATTGATGAGTCCGATTACCACGGGCAGACCCCGCTGTTTCATGCCGCCGATCACGACGCATCCGACGCCGCACGCTGGCTCCTCGACGCGAAGGCGAACCCGAACCATGTCGCGCATACTGGACGCACCGCGATTTTCGGCGCGGCCCTGAATGGTTATACTCAGACAGTGGAAACGCTGATCGCCGGCGGCGCGAATCCCAACTTCCTCGTCGGCGGCGTGACGCCGCTTTTCTACGCGGTGAACAGAAGCCACTATGAAACGGTGAAGGCGCTGGTGCGCGGCGGCGCGCGCGTCGATACCCGCAACCCGCAAGGTCAAACGGCGGGCGAAGCGCTGGCGCTCAAAAACAGCGACTACGAACCCGACCGGCTGGCCGCACAGTTCCTCAACGCGACGCACCTGGCGGAAGTGGTCTCTTCATCGGGAACAGAGCGCGAGATCAAGCCGATGAAGACGCTGTGCTTCCGGCCCGGCTCGTCCTCTTAATTCGAAGAGATTCCACCGCACGAAGAGAGATGCGCCGCAGGCATTTCCTTTTGAAACGTCAAGGCGCCAACTTTCAGAACGAGCTTTGTACTCTGCAGTTACAACTATTCGCCAATCCCACGTGGTTCATCACGTGATAAATACATCCTAAAGAAAATAACGGGCTTTGCAGGCAACAAAAAAGACCGCCATATAGGCGGTCTTTTTTGTTAGTGGTGCGCTTCGTTAGCGAGACAGAACAGGAAGACCAGCGATTTTAAGTTGCGTTACACGATTTGTATTGTCAGTGGTCACTTCGATAGGTTTATCCACGGCATCAGCAATAACGCTAGCTTGATCGGTCTGGCTTTTTCCAATAGAGAACTGATTAGCACCTAAATGCTCTGCGCCATTTTCGACCCACGAAATCACAAAATCGCTCTTGCTATTAAACACCCCAGTAACTTTTCCCTTAAACACAGACACGTTCTTCTTTCCCCGCAAACAGGCGATAACTTTACTCAACCTTACATGATTCAAAATATTATGTCAAATAATTTTCGAACTGAAAAGACCCTAAAAATGCCGTATTTTTCAGCAGATATATTATCACACGCCCTGCCCTGCATACGTCTGAGCGGTTCAACGTGTGCGGTCTTCAAAAGCTGAAAAAAACCTCGGCCCTTCGGGTTTTCGGATTAAATCCGTTAAACCCTCGGCAAGTGATATTTCTCGAACAGATCGCTTAAGGCTTCCTCGAGCAGGCTTTGCACGGTCGCGCGCTGATCGAGAGCGAGTTTTTTGAGCTGCCAGGCTGCTTCGGGCGCGAAGTGACCGGCGATGGTTTTTTTGCCTTCGCGGCTTTTCGGACGTTTGGCGGCGGCGTGGTGCGCGCGCGAGGCTTCGTCGAGCTCGCGCAAGGCAGTGACGAGCAGCCGCCTCATCTGGCTTGCCATATGAATTCCCCCTGGATTAAACCCCATAAATACATGCCCACAGGCATGTATACATCATTACACCTCGATTTCCGCCCGCTTGCAAGCGCCGCCTGGCGCTGGCCGATTGACATATTCAAACGGCGGCGTAATATGGCGCCGTTCCAAAAAAAAATGGCCTGACAGTATGGCGGCGCTACAGACGGTTCTGGATTCCGGGCTTTTGTCCGCGGTTGCCGACGGCAACCTGGCGGATGCGCGCCGTTATCTCGAGCGCGGGGCGCGGCCCGATGCGCGCACGGATTGGGGCGCGCCCGCCATCGTGCTGGCGGCGGAAGGCGGGCACGAAGGCATCGTCGCAGAACTGGTCGCCCGCGGCGCGGATGTCGACGCGCGGCGCGCGGGCGGCGAGACCGCCTTGATGACGGCCACCATGCACGCGCATCTGCCGATCGTGAAAAAGCTTCTCGACGCGGGGGCCGACACGGCGCAGGCGAACCACTGGGGAAAGACCGCGCTGCACCTGGCCGCCGTCTATGACGAGCCGGAAATCGCGCATGAGCTGCTCGACGCCGGCGCGGACATCGAAGCGAAGGACCTTGACGGGCGCACGCCCAAGCATATCGCGAAGGGGCGTTTGCTGGCGCTGATTACGCAGGCGGAGGAAACGCGCTTCCAGGACGATCTGAAAGGCTACAACCGCGGTCTCGACCGCGAGGTTAAAGTGAAGGCGCCAGTGCGCATCCGCAAGCGCGGGCCGCGGCCCAGATAAAATCGGTCAGGTAAATTTTTTAAAGGCCCGCGTTTTCGAGCACGGGTTCGAGAAGCTTTTGCAGGCGCAACTGGCGCAGCTCGGGCTTTCGCATCAGATCTTTCATCTGCAGGTTGCCGAGGCGCATGGCGGCGCGCAGGTCGGCCTGGCTGTCGAGAAGGAACTTGATTCGCTGGGTGTCGGGCTTGTCCTGCTGCAGTTCCCAGGCGAGTTCGCGGGTTTCATAGCTGTCGATGCTCGAACGATCAAGCTGTCCCATGGTATCCGGTCTCCTTCTTTTGACAGGCAAAAAAGCGGCGCAGGGAAATCCTGCGGCCGTCGGTGGTTCTGGCGGTTGGCTGAAAGGGTTTGAGGCGGAATAAATGCACGTAATTAATGTCCAAATCCCTAGTCAAAACAGTCACCCGGGGCGGTTTTAATCAATTCGTCCGCACGGGGGGTTGATACTTTCGAGTCTAGGCTCAACATATGAAAAGATTGTTAACAGCGCCGCGCAGTTTCTTGAACAATCGTTCTAATTCAATGTTTTAAGAATGATTGCAAACGGGGCCAAAGATGCTTTATACAATCATAACCGCTTGAAAGCCCATATTTAGTTCAGGCGTGGTTATTTTTGAGCACCTAAAAATCAAACGAACGCAACTGTTAGTAAATACGGCACTTATACCTAAAAAGGATTTGAAGTATGGGACGCAAACTGGAATTTTGCCGCGAAAAAGCCCTCCACACCGCCATGGAAAGCTTCTGGGCCCACGGCTATGAACAAACCTCGATGCGCGACCTGGCTGAACAGCTGGGCCTGCATCTCGGCTCCGTCTACAACGCGCTCGGCGACAAAGAAAAGGTCTTCGAAGCCGCGATGAAGTTGAATTTCGAAGAGCAGGTGCTGCCCAAGGTGCGGGCAGTGCATGAAGCGCCCGACGCGCTGAAGGCGATTAACGACTATCTGAACTGGGTAGTGGACGAGGCCATCGGCGTTTCGCCGGGACCCGGCTGCTTCGTCGTCAACTCGCTGCTCGAGATCGCGCATATCAACGACAACATCACGAAGCTCGTGCACGGCTATACCAACCAGGTCGAGACGATGTTCTCGGAGACGGTCATGCGCGCGCAGAAGGCGGGCCAGATCCGCGCGAACCGCGACCCGAAGAAACTGGCGCAGTTCATCATCTCGATGTGCGTGGATATCCGGGCGATGTCGAAGCTGAAGATGTCGCCGGAAATGCTGCGCAACGTCCGCGACGTCGCTCTCGAGGCACTGACCGCCTGAGTTTCCCAATATGAATTAGGGCTTCGCCCCGGCGCGCAAACGCTGGCGCGATTGCGCCGAGGCGTGCCCGATGTCGGCCGCGTCGACCTGCGTGCGGTACATGTCGGGCAGGCCGGAGAGGATTTCGAGCGCATCCTCGGGCTGCGAACTCCAGAAATGCGGGGCGAAAAGCTTTTGCAGCTCGAGGCGCTGGCCCAGCAGCGAGAGGACCGTCTGGCCGTATTTATCTTCCTTCATCACCGTATCGACATCGAGGTTCAGGCCCGGGTGGCTCTTGTAAAAGCTGTCGACCTCGCTGAACTTGCCGGCGCGCACGGCCAGCATTAGCCCGCTCATGCCATCGGGAGAAACGGTGTCTTTGAGCTTCTGCTCGGTCACGCCGCCTGCGAAAGCCGTGTCGTATAGTTCTGTGATCGAATTGCGCCAGGCGACGTATTTTTCGACGTCGGCGTGGCTGATGTCGCGCGTATCGTTGGGGTCGTTCGCCACATTCTGGCGGCCCCAGCCGGCGTGGTTGATCATTTTCGCCATGTCTTCGCCGGGCCGCACCACATAGGCGTCCAGGTAGGCGAAATCGCCTTTTTTGAGCGCGCCCGCCGCCGCCTTATAGCGCTCGTCTTCGGGCATACCGGCGTTGAGCATGCGGCCCAATGTACGGTAGGCCTGCTCTTTATCCTCCTCCCAGAAGAACCAGAGATCTTTGTAGCGGGCATCGGGGCAGCGCCAGCCGCAATCGAGCATGATGTTCGCGAGCTGCATGTCGTCGGTGCGGCGCAGCGCCCATTCGAACATCTGGCTGCCGCCATTGAGCTTGCCGCCCGCGCGGATCAGCGCGCTTACCTGTTCGTATGCGAGGTTTTCGACGGCAAAGAAAAGCGCCTGGTCTTTCTTGTCCTGCGGGGCCGTTTTCAGCTCTTCATACCATTCGTCGCGTGTCATGGCACCGGTCCTTTCGGTGGCGGCGCAGGCGGCGGCAGGAAGGCGGGTCCGGCGGCCGCGGGCTTATGCTTCGCCAAATGGTCTTTGAGGATCGCAACGCAGACCGGCTGGTGGGTCTTTTCGGCCCAGCGCAGGGCGAGGCCGCCGTCGTCAGGAACTTTCGCACCGCGCTCGAGCAGCAATTTCAGCACAGACGGATGACCGAAGGCGGCCGCCACGTCGACGAGGAGGCCATGACGCGCATTGATGTCGGCGCCCTTGTCGAGCAGCACTTCGGCCACGCCGCGGTGGCCGAGGCGGCAGGCCCAGTAGAGCGCGGCATTATCGTTCGCCTGCACGTCTGCGCCCGCGCCGATGAGCTGGCGCACCACATGGTGCCGCCCGTTCTTCGCGGCGGTCGTCAAAGGTTCGCCATGACGCGCGTTGACGTCGGCTTTCGCTTGAATCATCAGGTCGATCATCGGCACGTTATTCTGGGCGGAAGCGATGATGATCGCCTCTTCGTCTTTCGCGTGCACGTCGGCGCCGTTGGCCATAAGGAATTTCGCGACGCTACGCTCGCCGTGGCGGATCGCCTCGTGCAGGGCGGCCGAACTTTCCGCATCCGCCTTCACGCCGTGCTTGAGCAGCAGGCGCAGCATGGGCAGGTGACCGCGCGCGGCTGCTTCTTTGAGCGGGGCGTTGTTCTGGGTTTCGGGGTTCGCACCCGAGGCGATGAGGAAGGCCGCGCGAATATCGCGGCCCGTCTTCGCGCAGTTGATGAGCGCATTGTCGAGCTGCCCGCGCCGGAAACGCGCGGAGAAGAGGCGGATGTTGTTGAACAACCGCGTCAGCCAGTTCGGCTTTTTTTCCTTGCCTTCGTCAGACATAGCCTATTGTTGCCTTTTGGCGCGCCCTTGGAAATCCCGCTCGTCGAGGATTGGAGAGAGACTATCTTATTTACATAATAATGTCAAATGGCGTTTTAGGCGCGTAAGCGACTGAAACTAAAGTCGAAAGCTACTTCGGCTTCAGGCGCTTGCGATGGGCCTCGGCCTGATTCTTCAGCTGCACCGTTGTTCGATGGGAGGCGAGGCGGCTTAAAACTTCTTCGTGCGCCTCGCCCAGGCTCGCCTGCGCCGCAGGCGACATGCGGTCGAAGACATACCGGTATTCCGCCTCGCGCAGGAGCCAGAGCGCGGGGTCGAGCAGCAGTCCCGCGCAACCCTTGTCGCACAAGGCATCGAGCGTGCTGTAACCGCCTGAGCCCTTGCGCGTCAGGTCGGCGGGCGTGATAGGCGCGTTCGCCTGACGGTAAATGTCGAGGGCGCGGGGCAGATCGCCAGCGGCCGCCATGACCGCGAGGCCGGTGCGGCCCATGCCGGGAACTTCGTCGCGCACCCGTTCGAGAGTGAGCGGCCCTTGCGTCCGGAAAATTTTATAATCTTCGGCATCGAGCCGGTCTTCCGTCTCGCGCAGCAGCTGGCGCATATCCTCACGCACAGCACCGCGGATAGCGGCGCGATTGTTCCGGCGCGGATCGGCCCCACGCGACAGGGCCGCGCCCACGAGAATGTCCGAGCCGCTTTCCGACCCGCGCTCGAGTCCCGCCTGCGCGGAGGCGCCATGGTTCAGAAGCGCATCGACCAGCTCCGCATAGCGCGGATAGTTTTCCGCCCGGAAACCGCGGAACGACGCGGTCGCCAGCGACGACAGAGCCGCCGAAGCATGCGTTTCGCGGCTGGCCAGTGCTGCGAATTCGGGACGCTGGACGATCGCATCGGCAACGCCAAGCGCGCTGCGGTCGATGGCGTAGGTCATCGTCTGGTGGAGCAGCTGCGGAATGTCCGTGCCGAAGCCGGTCGCATAGCTGAGGATGACTTCGAACGTATCCATATATTCCTTGTCGCGCCGGCGATCGCGGGCGACGGTGGCCTCGGACAGGCGGCGGCAGATGGCTTTCAATCCTTCGAGCGGCTCCGCGCCGTTGGCAAGATAGTCGATGACGCGGTCTGTCATGCCCATGTCGAGCGCGGATGAGAGCGCGGCCGTGTAGCTTTTGCCCGACGCCAGCAGGATGTCGGCGATATCCAGGCGGCGTTTCTGAATCGCGGCGGTGACGCAGGCGCCGTCCCCACAGGCGGCATCCGCGCCGAGGCGGATCAGCTTCTGAACGAGGTCGCGCTGCTGCGATACCGTGGCCCCGTAAAGCGCGGCGTTCAGGCTGTCGCGGTCATAGGGCGCGTTGTCGAGGAGATGTTCGGTAAGTTTCGCATCCCCCTTGAAGGCCGCGAAATAGAGCGGCGCATTGAGCGTCTTGCCCTGCGCATGGAGGTTCAGCATCGTGAACATCGCAGTGCCAGCACCATTCATGAGCAGGGCGGGACGGTCGACGTCGAGCCGCGTCAGACCGCATTCCGCGCCTGCGTCGATCAGGCGTTTGGCGTCGTCGCGGCTCCCCTCCATCACCGCCTTGAGCAGGTTCAGGGCAGCGTCAGGGTCCTTCGCCCGGATTAAAAAGGGTCTCAGGTTGTTCATGGCTTTGGCCGCAGGCGCATGTTGGCTTCGCGTGCGAGATTTTTGAGACGCATGCGCTGGATGTCGGCGGTGAAAGCCGCAGGGTTGAGAAGTTTTTCCGCGCCCATCTCCTTGAGGGCCGCGGGCAGTTTTGCCGCATCGTCAGGCCGTCGCCACCACAGGCGCGCATCAAGAATTTTCTCCGCCTCGCCGCGCGCGGCGAGGACGGACAGTACTGAGGCGCCTGCCGCAGCGGGGCGCAGCACATCATCAGCGCTGAGTGGATTATCCTTGTCGCGCAAAGCGGCTGAGACGATATCGTCGAAACAGCCCGCCCGCGCGGCGACCTGCATCAAGGTCATGCTGCGGCTGGCAGTGCCGGCGGGAATGGCGCGCAGTTCGGCCAACGAGGGGTGTCCCTTGCCGGCGGTCGCGGCGTAATATTGGCACCACATCCGCTCGTCCTCCTGCCACAGCGCGGCATGCGCGGCGCGTGCGGCATCCGGCGTTCCTGCAGGCCGGCCATTGGCGGATTGGTATTTTTCGATGCCGCCGTGCAGCCCGGAAACGGCGGCTGGCGTGTAAATATCCGCGCCCGCGTTGAACAGGTAGCGCATCATGGCGGCATTGCCGGCGTGCAGGCTGACGGCGAAACTGTCGCCCTGCAGGATATCGCAGCCATGTTTTTTCAGCACCGCCATCATGTCGGGCTGGCCGCGCGCGGCGATGCCGACAATGGCCTCGCCCGCGTCGTAGCCCTGATCGAGCAGCAGGCCAATGACGGCAGCCGCCTTCAAGGGGCCTTTCCCGGCGAGTTCTCCAATCATCGCGGCACCTGCGTCCGCTGGCAGGTCGAAGCCGTGGTTGAGCATCGTTTCGGCGATATCGGTTTTGCCTTCGAGCGCGGCGCGGCGGAAAGCCTGTTCCGAGAAATCGTGATAGGGAATGGCGTCCGCATATTTTGCGAGCCGTTCGCGCATATCGGCCCAGAGCCCCTTGGCGCTCAGATCGTCGAGGTCGAAGACGAGCTGCCAGGCAGCGTCATCGCCGCGCGACGCCTGCCGGTCCTCGCCGCCGTCGAAGAAACCGTCGGCCTGATCGTGAGGATGGCGGCTCATGACGGCTTGAGCTTGAAGCGCACCGCCTGCTGCTTGAGCGCGTACTGGTCCATGGAAGAGGCGAGGCGCGCCAGGTCGACGAAAGTTTTCTGCGCGGCGCTGAGACCGTCTTCGACCTTGCGCAGGATGCCGGCGTCGGCTTTCGACCAATAGGCAGGATCGAGCAGCGCGGGGAGATCGTCGCGGTCGACGCTCATCGAGAGGGCCGACTGGTTGCGGTTGTTCGTGGCAAGGATATCGTCCGCCGACAGGGATGCGTGGCCCTCGCGGATCGCAGCCGTCAGCACCGCGCCCAGCATGCGGGCGCGGGCGGCGAGCGTGAAGCCCGTGTCGCCATCCTCGTTGATTGTCTGGCGCAGGTCGGCGACGCGGAAATCCTGCCCGAACAGCAGGCCGAACTGGCGGCGGGCCTCGGCGGTTTCGGCGCGCCGCGCGGCGGTGAAAGCATCGTGCCAGTCGCGCGATTCCTCGAAACGCTCGAGGCTGTTCAGCATCGTGCAGATATGGGTTTCCGCCTCGCCGTGGCCGGCGAAGGGATCGGCGCCTTTTTTCAGCATCATGTGCAAGATTTCGGGATACTGTGTATTGTCGGGTATTTTGAAGGCGGCGACGGTCAATGCCGGATCGAGCACGCTGAGATCGCTGAACTTGTCGAAATATTTTTCCATCAGGCCGATATATTTCGGTCGGTCGAGGAAGTAATCGCGGTCATAGCCTGCGAGCAGCAGGTAAATGTCGGTACCGCCGTTGGGATTGGGATCGGCGCCCATATCCAGGAGCTTTGGAATGACGTCCATCGCCTTCGAGGCCGCGGCGGCATACAGCATCTTGTTAAGCGCATCCTGCTTGTCGCTCGCGCGATTGAGCAGTTCTTCGGCCACGGTTTCGTGCTTGTCCTTCGGGAAGCGGCTGAAGACGAGTTCATAGGCGTCGGAGCGCTGCAGGCCGAGCTCGGCCGTCTTTTCGCTCAAGTACAGGACGATGTCGAGTTTCTGTGCCTGGCAGGCGAGGAAAACGAGCATGATCGCATGCACGTCGGTCAGTTGCGTTCCGGCCTCTTCCACCGCGCAGCGCACGATGGGCAGGTTGCCGTCGCGCACCGCGGTGGACAGCATGCGCTGTTTGAGCGCGTCGGGCATGTCCTTCTGGCGCAGCATGTCCTGGACCACCGCGTAATCCTGCTCGAGATACGCTTCGGTCATTTGTTTCTCGATCAGGTCTTCGGAAGAAAAATCGTGCGCGCCGTCGAGCATGGAGGAATGCCGCCTTTTCCTTAAAACGATAAGAGCGGCTTATCCTAAAGATTCGACAGATTTATGTCAATGTGCGGGCGGCTTGGGCAGCTTGGGAATTTTCGGCTTGAGACCGTTCGATCCGCCCCCGCCCATTGCTTTTTTCATAATGATGCCTTGATTGATCTGGGCGGTAATGCCGTCGAGTTTCACGCGCTTTTGCAGCGCCGCCGGCAGGCTTTCGTAAGCATCCACCACTTGGCCCGAACGTTCGGCCCAGAAGGCGGGATCGAAGAACTGCTGCAGCGTCTTGTTGCGGTAAAGAACGCTCATGACCGAATCGAGCCGGTCGTCAGGATGGAACAGGTCGGAGGGGAGGAGGCTGCCGCCTTTCGCGCCGCGCAGCAAGTCGGCGAACCGGCCGCTGTGCGCCGCGATCAAAAGGCCCGTGTCGCCGGAAGGGCCTTTCTTTTCGCGCAAGTCGTCGAATGTATAACCTGATGCGAAGGTCATGCGGAATTCGGCGAATTTATCGGCCTTAAGCTTTTCGCGCGCCGCGCGCGCGCCGTCGATAAGCGCGTGCTGCATGTCACGGCTGTGATTGCGGCGCGCGGTGTGCCAGGCTTCGTGGTTCATTACCGACTGATCCGCCCCGTGTTTGAGAAGCAGCACGACGATGTCCTTATTGCCCGCGCGCACGGCTTCGGTCAGCGGAGATTCGCTGTGCGTATGCGCGTTGGGATCGGCGCCATTTTCAAGCAGGAATTTCACCGTCTCGGCCTCGTTGCGCCAGGCGGCCAGGCGCAGGGCGCGGCCCTGCTGCGCGTTGGGGTCAGCGCCCGCGGCGAGCAGCGCCTTGGCTGCGGCGAAAGCCTTGTTCTCGCAGGCACCGATGAATCCTTCGCCGTCGCGCGCGTCGGCCTCGACCCCGTGCTTGAGGAAAAGGTCGACCAGCGGCGCGTGGTTGTTGCGGCAAGCGGTGAGGAAGGCTTCGTAACTGCCGGCTTTGGGGTCCGCGCCTTTATCGAGCAGATACTCAACGACTTTGATATGACCGCCGCGCGCGGCGCGGTCGAGCACATCGCCGTAGCCGCCGTAACTATAGCTGTTGGATGTATTTATTTCCGCGCCCGCCTCGACGAGCTTTTTCACCACGCCGAGATGGCCCTGTTCGGCCGCGTTTTTCAGCGGATCGCCGCTCCAGGCGCTGTGGTCGGCGCCCTTGGACAAAAGGTAGCCCACCACCTCCTCATGCCCGTTGTGGGCGGCATTGCGCAGCATCTCGTCGCTGTAATTATGGATGTCGGCCTTGTATTGCTCGACGAAAAGCTTGACGAAGTCGAGGCGGCCCGTTTCAGCTGCGAAGCTGGCCAGCGAATTGATGCTGGAGCCGTCGCGCCAGCCGGTATCCTTCGCGGCGACCGCCGCAAACATATCAGCGCGGTCTTTTTCGATCATGCGCCGCAGAACCTGGTCGTGGCTGGCCCAGTCCGTTTTCAGGTCGAGCAGCATGGAGAAGCGCCACATATCGCCCTTATCGACCGCCTCGAGCATGTCCTGCTCGACCTCGGCCTTGGCGCGATGGCGCAGTAGCGCGCGCCAGTGCTGGTCGGCGAGCGTGGGCTTTTTCGTCGACGGCTGTTCCGGTGGCGGCTTTCCGCTGTCGGGCATGGTCGGCTTCTATTGTTGCAAAAACGCGAGTTCAAGTTTTGCACTTCGGGGAGACGAAAGCAAGCCGACCCGAAGTTTTATGTCAACGCATGCGCGCGCTGGGGCGCATTGACATATGCCGCCGGCATCTACCTTAGTCGGGCGTGCGGCTTCAATGCTTTATTTCAAGCGCCCGCGCCTTAGGCTACAATGCGAAAATGAGGCATGCGCCGCTATTGGGGGAGAGACCTGTCATGAATAAATCGGAGATCGTGCGCCTGCAGAAATACCTGCAGGACAAATTCGGCAATCGGAAGCTTTCCCTGGCCGAGCGCAAGGAGGCCAAGGATTCTGTCGAGGTGATGCTGGACGGCGAGTTCATCGGCGTCATCTACCGCGACGATGACGAAGGCGACGTCTCGTACGATTTCAACATGGCAATCCTCGAGATGGATCTGCCGCCCGCCGCTTGAACGCAAGAGTCGCATGAAGATCTACGGCAAAGCATTGCCTGAAATCCTGGCGGAGATGCCGTGGCAGCTGAAGATCATTGTCATGGCCGGGATGATCTGGATTCCCTTCGCGCTGATCCATGCGATTTATATCTTCGCCACCATCGGGCGCTATGTCGCGCGGCCGGGCATCGTCAGCTTTTCAAACAACCCCCTGAACATGAGCGTGGCCGACCCCTCGCTCGCGCCGGTTTACGGCTCGAAGGGCGACTTCATGGCCTTCACCATCGTGACGCGCTATCACGACGTGCGCGACCCGAACGCGGCGCGCTGGGCCGCCGGCATCCGCCTCGCGCAGACGCGCCCGCCCTGCAAGGTGTGGAGCGACGTGGGACAGGTCGTGTCGTCGACCCAGGAAGAGATCGTCGGGCCCGACGGCGTGAACACGCTCGACCCGCACGGCCAGTGGTGGTTCGAGCAGCCCGCGCTGATCTTCGACCCCACCGACCCCGATCCGCATAAAGCCTATAAAATGTGGTACTACCGCTACCTGTGGCTGGGCGGCGACGCCAAGGATCTGCAGCTGTCGCGCCTCTACGGCATGATTGGCTACAAGACGGCAGCTGATCCCACGACCGGCCAGTGGTCGACGGAGACCTGGACCTTCGGCGCGAAGACCAAGACGAGCGACGCCGCGATGGATGGCCGGCCGCCCGACCCTTACGGCAGCCTGATCCAGTACCATATCGACGATTTCGACCCGTCGCTGAAAGACGTGTATTTCTATTCGCGGCCCAGCGCCGCGATTTACCACGACGTCATTTACCTGACGCTCTCGGGCTTCGCCCAGACCGGCGATACGCCTGACCGCGTCATCATGCTGGCCTCGACGGATCATGCGCAGACCTGGCGTTACGTGGGAACGCTGCTGCACGCGGCGGATGTGTCGAAGATGGGTCCCTATACCAGGCTAGGCGGCGCGACGCTCGCGGAAAAGGACGACAAGCTTTACCTGGCCGCCGTGCTTGGCGACAACAAGGTCATGGGCCTGGGCGCTTTCGTCATTCCCTTCGAGGACCCGGCGAAGGGTCTTCTCGTCAAGGACAAGAAGACGGGTTATCCCGCGATTATCAATCATATCCCGCGCGTCTCGGTGCAGCCTTCACAGGTCGGCGGCGGCTTCACGGCCTACAGCGACCGCTGCAAGGGCACTTACGAATCCGAATATTCCGGCCTCAAGAAGAACATCCATATTTTCCAGACCCAGAAAGACCTCGTTGTAAAAGACTGATATTTCGGGACGCCTGAGTGGCACGGCCTTGGGGTTTTGAAAAATAATTTCGTTTTCAAAAATTTCTCTTTTTGGCTGTGGCAAAAAATTTTTTTCTCCGCTAAGATGCCTTCGCCTCATAAAAAAAATATCCTCGAAGCGAACTATTAAACAGGGAGAAACGCGCATGGCCTCGCTCTATTTCAAATACGCCGCCATGAACTCGGGCAAGTCGACGCAGCTTCTCCAGGCACAATACAATTATTTCGAACGCGGCATGAACCCTGTGGCCATGACCGCCGGCATCGACAACCGCACCGCCGTCGGCAAGATTACCTCGCGCCTCGGCATCGACTGCCCCGCTTATACGTTCGACAAGACGACCGATATCTTCTCCTTCGTGGAGGAGATGAACGAGGGCGGAAAGCCCGTCGACATCCTGTTCATCGACGAGGCCCAGTTCCTGTCCGAAGCGCAAGCGTTTCAGTGCGCCCGCGTCGTGGATGAGCTGGACATTCCTGTGCTCTGCTACGGCCTCAAGACCGATTTCATGGGCAAGCTGTTCGAAGGGTCGGAAGCGCTCCTGCGCCTTTCCGACAACATCGAAGAGATCAAGGCCATCTGCTGGTGCGGAAAAAAAGCGACCATGACCGCGCGCCTGACGCCCAAGGGCGACATGGTAAAATCTGGCCAGCAGATCGCGATCGGCGGCAACGAGATGTACACCGCCCTGTGCCGCAAGCACTTCATGAGCGGCGAAGCCAAAGCCATCCCGGTCCAGAATACGAAGAAAAGCGCGGCCTAATCCTCCTCGCCGTTTGTGCGCGGACCCGTTTCCGGGTGAACGGGCTGCAGATCAACCATCTGATTCCACAATATTTTTAATTATATTTTACAGAATACTGTATGATGTGATACAGTGCTGCGGTCGCATGGAAGCTTCTTTTAAGGGAAACCATGACCACACTGACGCCCGGATTTAATGCCATCACCACCGCTTTCGCCGCACGGCTTGACGCGGCGGAAGAGGCGTTCCGGCGGAACCCCGGCGATGCGGCGCTGTTCGACGCCGTGGCGCTGGACCTGCGGGACCGGCGGAAAATACTATCGCAAGGCCTTATAGCGGCCACGGACATTTCCAATCGCGCCGACATGGCGGACATGATAAACGAACTGAACGACGGCGTGACGAAGGCCCTGGCGCAGGAACCCCAGGAGATGCTGCAGGAAATCACGGGCCTGCTGGGCCGCCTGCGCGGAAAACTCGACGGCGCGGAAGAAAAGATGCGCCGCACCCGCGAAACCCTGGACCATCTGAATGGCAATAACAGCGCCATCCTCGCGGATTGCGGCCTCTTCATCCAGGTCCTGCAGAATCACCCGGCGGACAAATGCCTTGAAACTATGAAAGGCGACCTCGCCCGGACGCAGGCGGACCTTGCAGCCCAAGGCGCGAGGATGCAGATCATGGTCACGGCCACCGATAACGACCTTCGGCGCATGGATGAGGTGCGCACGACTTTAAGTACGCGCATGAATGAATACGCTTTCGCCCTGGAAGGGGGCGCGCAGGTGAAGGATATCGTCGACAGCTGCTCGACCGGCACGCGCGGCGCGGTTTCGGTCGGCAGGCCGTTGCGCCTCCGCCGTCCGGAGGCACGCCTATGAATACCGCGCCCCCGCCGCACACCCCCGCCGGCCGCCTTGTCGAAAAACTGGCGCGAGCCATGGAGGCATTCGACAAGGACCCGCAGGACCTTCAGCCCTTTTTTGATTGCGTGCAGGACATGCAGCAGCTGCGCCTTGCCCTGTCGAAGGAGATGATTGCGACGATCGGCGAGCCATCCCAGGCGCGCGCATTGGTGGAACAGACGATGACCATCATCATTAAAGGGGTGGACGCGGTACACGAGTACGGCCCGGAGATGGCGAAGGTTGAAGCGAACGAGAATGTCCAGCGCGCCTTGCGGGAATATGCCGCGCAGCTGGAAGATGCCGCAGAGCGCCTGCGGGTGGCGGCCCGGCAGAAACCGCCGTTTCAGGCTGCTTTCGAAGCCGCCCGGCCGGTCCAGGAAGCCTTCGTCGCCGCCACGCGGCGCGTGCTGGCGGATCGGGACGAGCTGACGCCGCCTTTGCGCGACGCGGCGGGAGCCACCAAGGATATCGAAGATGACGCCCGGCGCATCACGCTGATGCTCGAAGCCGGCGCGGAACAGAACAAGCGGCTGGAAAGCCTTGCGGGTGATGCGGACACGACCCTGAAGAAATTCGTCCTTATTCGCGAAACATCCGAGGAATATGTCCGCAACCTGACCGCGGAGCTGACGTCCTGCACGCGTGGCGTGGCCACGCCGGTCGCAGTGCGCAAATCCCTGTGCCTGCGTAAACCAGATTCACCGGCCCAATAAATCAGATATCAAGGTTGGACACTTCCAGCGCGTGCTCGTGGATGAAGTCGCGGCGCGGCTCGACGATATCGCCCATGAGGGTCGAGAAGATCTCGGACGCCATGTCGTCCTTGTCGATCCTGACCTGCAGGAGCGAGCGCACGTCGGGGTTCAGCGTCGTTTCCCAGAGCTGTTCGGGGTTCATTTCGCCCAAGCCCTTGTAGCGCTGGATGGTCAGGCCCTTCTTCGCGAGGGCGACGACCTTTTGGTAGAGATCGTAAGGGCCGTACACCGGAATGTCCTTTTCTCCGTCGGCCTGGAGCTGGCCCGTGCCGTCGAAGAATTCGGTGAAGATCTCGGCGACCTTGGCCAGGCGCTGGCCGTCGTGGGAATTGAGGTGGTCGGCCGTGAGCTCGTGGCGGGTTTCGACGCCGCGCATCAGGCGGGTAAAGACGAAGCCCCCGCTGTCGGACACCGCGCCTTTCCAGCCGCGCTCGTAGATGGCGGAAATGGCGTCGAGCTTCTTCGCCACCGCGTCGGCGGTCTTCTGCGTGCGGTTGGCGCTGTTGAACGCGTCGGCGGACGCCGCCTGTTCGACGACGTGCTGACTGCCGATGCGGTCGATGATGGGATCCATGTTCGCCTTCACGTTGCGCGCCATGTGGAGAATGCGCTTGAGGTCGTTGCCGACCGTGGCTTCGCCGTTGGCGAGCCTGAAGCGCAGGTTCTCGATCGCCGCATCGATGAGATATTCCTCGAGATCGGTGTCGTTCTTGATATAACGCTCGCCGGACTTGCCGCGCTTGACCTTGTAGAGCGGCGGCTGAGCGATGTAGAGGTGACCGCGCTGGACGATTTCCTTCATCTGGCGGAAGAAGAACGTCAGCAGCAGGGTGCGGATGTGCGAGCCGTCGACGTCGGCGTCGGTCATGATAATGATCTTGTGGTAGCGCAGATCCTCGACCTTGAACTCCTCGGCCCCGATGCCGGTGCCGAGCGCGGTGATGAGCGTGCCGATTTCGGCGGAGGACAACATGCGGTCGAAGCGCGCGCGCTCGACGTTCAGGATTTTGCCGCGTAAGGGAAGAATGGCCTGGGTCCTGCGGTTGCGCGCCTGCTTGGCGGAGCCGCCTGCCGAGTCACCCTCGACGATGAAGATTTCGGACAGCGCCGGGTCTTTTTCGGAACAGTCGGCAAGTTTGCCGGGCAAGGAAGAAACGTCAAGAATCCCCTTGCGGCGCGTGAGATCGCGCGCCTTGCGGGCCGCCTCGCGGGCGGTCGCGGCTTCCACGATCTTGGCCACGACTTTCTTGGCGTCCTGCGGGTTTTCCTCGAACCAGCTGGAAAGCTTTTCGCCGAGGATGGATTCGACGACCGGCTTCACCTCGGATGAAACCAGCTTGTCTTTCGTCTGGCTGGAGAATTTCGGGTCGGGCACTTTCACCGACACGGCGCAGGTCAGGCCTTCGCGCATGTCTTCGCCGGTGAGTTCGATCTTTTCCTTTTTCATGATGCCGGACTTTTCGGCATAGCTGTTAATCGTGCGCGTCAGCGCCGCGCGGAAGCCCGACAGATGCGTGCCGCCGTCGCGCTGCGGGATGTTGTTGGTGAAGCAAACGGTGTCCTCGTGATAGGCGTCCGTCCATTCCATCGCGACCTCGACGGAAATGCCGGCTTCTTCGCCCTTGATGTAGACGGGCGGCTTGTGCAGCACGTTCTTCGAGCGGTCGAGGTAGCCCACCATGGCGGCGAGGCCGCCTTCGTAAAGGAATTCGGTGGTCTTGGGATCTTTCTTGCGGTTGTCGGTCAGCGTCAGCTTGACGCCGGAGTTCAGGAAGGCGAGCTCGCGCAACCGGTGTTCCAGTGTGCTGAAGTTGAACTCGAGCATCGTGAAGGTTTCTTCGGAGGGGAGGAAGGTGACTTCGGTGCCGGTCTGCTCCTTGTCGACCGCGTTGGACGCCTTCAGCGGCGCCTCGGCTACGCCGTGGCGGAAGCGCATCGTCCATTCCTTGCCGTCGCGCCAAATGCGCAGGTCGAGGATTTTGGACAGCGCGTTGACGACGGACACGCCCACGCCGTGCAACCCGCCCGAAACCTTGTACGAATTCTGGTCGAACTTGCCGCCCGCGTGGAGCTGCGTCATGACGACTTCGGCGGTGGAGACGCCTTCGGATTTGTGGACTTCGACCGGGATGCCGCGCCCGTTGTCACGCACGGTGCAGGAGCCGTCGGCGTTCAGCGTCACGTCGACGCGGTCGCAATAGCCGGCGAGCGCCTCGTCGATCGCATTGTCGACGACCTCATAGACCATGTGATGCAGGCCGGTGCCGTCATCGGTGTCGCCGATGTACATGCCGGGGCGTTTGCGGACGGCGTCGAGGCCTTTCAGAACCTTAATGGCATCGGCGCCATACTCTTCGGCAGCCGCGTGCTTGTCGGGCTTTTTCGCCGTCTCGGTCATGTTCTGATCCTTTTTCATTCACCTTGATTTTCTGACCATAAAATATACCAGAAAACAGCGAAAACAAGCAGGAAAAAACCGCAAAATAGGCTAAAAATATCAATATTTTAGCCAGCGAAAAATGAGCCCGAAAAGCGCCCCGGAATCAGTGGCTTATCCATTGCCATAACGCCGCGTCGAACGAGATTTTTTAGCGGGTCGTTTGGAGCTCCCAAAAGAGGCTTCTGCGTCGGTTTTTTTTGCCAAAAACAATCCTCCCGCGAGCGCAAAAAGGGCGAGCAGCAGGCAGATGGCGCCCGCGGTGGGCCAGGCCAACAGCGCCAGGCGGGTGTAAAGCAGCTCTCCCGTGCAAAGGTCCCCGAGGACGAGATGCACGAAATCGGGCGTCGTTGCGCAGCCGGCGAACAGCAGAAGCCGCAAGACGCCGAAAATGGCGGCCGTCGACGTGGTGAAAATCAGCATCGCCGCGCGCACGCCGGCGGGAAGCCGCGCGAAACCCGTACCTGCCATCAGCGCCAGCGCGGGCGCCAGCGCATGAATATAATAGCCGGGCGTGACGCCGGCGGCGCGATAGGCTGCCGCGGCCAGCACGCTATGAATGAGAAGTCCCCCGCACAAGGGGGCCAGCGCATAGAGCGGCAGCCAGGCCTCGTCGCGCGGATCGCGCGGCAAGGTCCGCAGCCACAGGAAGAACGCAATGCCGCATGCGATGAGCACGCCTGCGCCCGCCAGCGCCTGCAGCCAGGAAATCGTCACGTCCCCGGCCGGCCAGACGGCCGAGACGAGCGTGTACTTGAGATTCAACAGAACTTGCGTCCAGGGGAAGTCGCCCGTAAAGAGCCCGCGCCCCTGCAGCCAGGCCGCGATCTCCAGGGAACCGCGGCTGCCGGGCAACAGATAAGGCTGCGCGCCGATCAGCGCCGCGACACCTGCCATGACCGCAACGGGGAGCAGGCGGCGGTGAAGGATGTCGCGCACAGCATCTTTATGCACAGCGACGAACAGGAGCAGCCCCGCGTCCGTTGCAATCATGAAAGCTTTGGTCAGCGCGGCAAGCCCCATCAGGAAGCCGATAAAGCCCGCCAGCCACGGGTTACGGCGGTCGCGCAGGAATCGCAGTGCGAGCGCCCAGATGGCGCCGAACAGCAGCAGGCACATGCCGTCGTTGCCGAGCCGCGCGAGGTCGATGAAATAGGCCGGCATCAGGAACGGATAGAGCGCACCCGCCGCAATGATCACGTCGGCATTGGCGACGCCGCGCCGCGCCAGATATTTGCGCGTCGCAAGAAGTCCGAAAGCGAAGCCGGCAAAGCCCATCAGGAAGCTGGCGCCGCGCAGCAGCAGCTGGCGCGATACCAGCGGCATTCCCGCGAAGAGGCGCAGCAGCTGCCCCATCGCGACGTAATAAAGAGGCGGATGCTGGTATTCCCAGTTCTCGGCATCCGAAGCTTCATAGCGCACAGGCGCGGAAGCGTCGCGGAACCGCGCCGCGTAATCACCCGCCAATTTTTTATCGGCGAAGAAGGCGGCATAATCAAGGCCTTGTGCCGTCGCCGTTTTCAGATCGAGGTGCAGCGCCGCATGCTTTTCGAGCGCCTGGTTATAGGCGGCATTGAAAGCCTGCGTCGCGACCCATTCGGGCGGCATCGGGGCTTGCTTCATATACTCGACGGTATCGCGCGACAGAAACCAGCCGCGCGCCTCAGGCGGCGCGAAGGCGGCCACTTCGATGCGCGAATAATGCGCGGGTTCGTCGGGCCCGTCGAAGGCGGGCGTGAGGAAAATTTTGCCAAAACCCGCCAGCAGCTGGGCCGCGAGCAGGAGCAAGAGGATGTGTGAGGCGCGGATTTTCGCAAACATGCTTAAGGAATTCGCCGGTTCTTTGTGAACTTTAGCACAGCTTGTGCGCGCCGCGCAGACGGTGGAATAGAAATGTCATAAGTAGCGGAACCATCCTTGCGGGGCTTGCGTTTTCACCATCGCCGGGCACGGCTATATTTTTGGGGTTTTTCCATGAAAGTCACATTCCAGTTCTCCGGACCCAAGGTCCTCGACCAGATTACGCGCCTGCGCGGCGGCCGGCCTGTCGGGCAGTTTTTGCGCGACTGCCTGATGACCGGACTGACCGTCGCCGACCGCAAGAGCGGAGCAATGCCCGCCCCCGTGCCGCTGGCGCGCGCACTGTCGCAATTCCGCCGTCTCGAGGCGACGCAGGTCGCCAAGGCGTTGCGCGCCGACAGCCGCGGCGACCCGGTTTGCCGCGAGGTTTCGCGCCTCGTCGGCCTTTACAAGCCGGTGCTGGCGCCTTGCGCATCCGCCCTGAAGCCCGCCGGCCTGTTGCGCCTCGACGTGCGCTGCCCGATCGAGGAGGTCGCGGCGAACCTGGCCTTCCGGGCGCTGACCTCGCGCCATCGGCCCGCGCATGCGACCGTCCATTGATTATGCAATCCTTGAGTTTTACGAAATATTTTTCATTTTGCGTAAGCCTGAAATGATTTTGCGAAATCATTTGTCTTAAAGATTAACGCTGTTCCCTGTTCCGGAATCATCGTAGCGTCCGCTCCGTCTTAATCTATTCCGAAGGAACAGCGCCATGATACACCCTGACCATTGGTCTCCCGACTATCAGAAAAATCTCCAGCAGCTGCAGCAGCAGGGCTTCCACCATCCCAAGCAGGAAGAATTGCCCGAACATCTGCAGCGCTTCTGCGGCGCCGAGACGTTTCTCGTCAATGACAAGGGCGACATCAAATCGGTGAGCCAGGCGACCGGGGAGATCAAGGACCTGTCACGCACGCCGCCGGTGCCGGAAAGCTCCGACAATCTTAGAGGCCGCACCGAGTGGTTCAGGAACCGCCACGGTGGCCCACGCCCCTAACGCAAGGAAAGAACATGAGCCCCAAACGCGACGTCAGTGATCTTTTCAACAAATTCGCCGGGCGCGAAGTGCCGATGAAGGAAGAGCCCTTCACCATCCGCGGCAAGACCTATACGCAGGTGCGCCTGGCCAACGACAAGGACCCGACCGTAGAGGAAATGCGCGACGAGGCGAAATCGCACGGGCTTTCCTTGCGCGTCTGGTGGCCGGGCACCGCCGGCACCGCCGACTTCCGCATGGACCGCGTGAATGCGCACATCGAGAAAGCCGCCGATGGCAAGTGGCGCGTGACCAACCGCTTCGACCTCGGCTGAAAAAGTTCAACAGAAAGGAAACCTGCCCCATGAAACCCATCGATGAGTCCGAGCTCGGCGCGATTTTCAACAAGTTCGCCGGCCGCGAAGTGCCGATGAAAGCCGAGATCAGGAAGGTCGCCGGATACACGTTCCGCGAAATCGAGCCCGCGCTGAACCCCGACCCGGTCCTGACCGAGATGGAAAAAGAAGCCGGGCTGCATGGCTTGTCCCTGCGCGTCTGGTGGGACGGCGTGGCCGGCACGATGGACTATCGCACGAACCGCGTGAACGCTCATATCGAAGAAGGCGCCGACGGCAAGTACCGTGTCAGCAGCCGGTTCAATATCGGATAAAATAACGCCATTGAAAGAAGACGGCCCTCCGGTCCAGGAGGGCCGTTTTTATTTGCGCGGCGCGGTCGCCGCCTGCTGTTCAGGCATGGCGCTTTTCGCCGCGTCGCATTTGGCGCCCGGCATGAATTCATTCGCCATGTAGCAGGGCGGGAGGATCGAGGCCGCGATCAGGACCGCGAAAGCGATGATGCCTGCGCCGATCATCAGCGCACTCAAAAACCGGTCAGCCTTCATGAGGGGACACTCCTGCAGATAATAATAGCTAATGCACGGTCGCCAGCGCCAGCAGGATCGCGCAGGCGACGATACCCATTCCGGATTTGACATCGGCTTCCTCGCGATGGCCCACAAAGTGGTAGAAGACGGCGATGAACACCGGAGAAATCAATATGATCGCGCCCTGGTAGCCGGGGTTCGGCGTAAAAGCCATCGAATAGTTCTTGTAGATCATATGGCAGATCCAGGTCAGCGTGGCCAGCAGCGCCGCCGCGAACATATTGGGTGTGGCCCAGGTTTGCGCGGACTTGCGGCGGCTTTCATGCAACAGCGCGTAAATACCGATGGCCACGACGGCAATGACGGACTGCGCGTACATATAGCCGTAGACCGCGCCTTCGAGCGGCCCGTGCATCATGGCATATTTGTTGAGGGCGTTGGTGACCGTATAGCCGGCAAGCGCGGGCGCCATGTAAAAAAAAGCGCTGCGCGTGATCTGGCACTTGTTCAGGCGCATCGAAAAATAGACGCAACCCCCCAGCGCGAGCAGGATGAAGGCGGCGTTGAAGGGATGGTCGGCATACTGGCCGATCAGCGACGGGTCGACGGCGAGCCAGAGCAAAAAGGTGCCCCAGACGGTGAGCGGCTGCACACGCGCCACGACGCCGCCGCCGTATTGCGCAGAAGCGTTGAAGGAGCGGATGTCGGAAAAGGTGCCGACAAAAACGGTCGCCAGGACCGCGAGGTAGAATTTCGGATCATCGGGCAGGCGCATGCGCGCCACGAAGGGCGTCATGAACAGCACCGCCAGCACGCGCATCCAGAACACGAGCAGGTGGCCGGGCTGCCTCAAATACTGGTTAATGAGATAGAAACCGCCCGCGAAGACCGCGGCGATGACCGCGAACAGGACCCAGCCCCAGCCCGCCATGAACTCCTGGAATCCGTTCACGTCAGCGCGCCCTTGCGCGGCACTTCCCGCAGTTCGGTCGTCACGCGGCCCTGGTCAACGGCGCAGAACAGGGCGGCGGACTTCAGTGCGCTGAAAACGCCGGCTTCGGTGCCGGTCAGGAAAATCTGCCCCTGCAGGGTGGCGAGGTACCGGAACAGCTCGTCGCGACGCGGGTCGTCGAGGTGCGCCGCCACCTCGTCGAGCAGCAGGATCGGGATATGGCCCTGTTCGCCCTGCATCATCAGCGCGTGGGCAAGCACAATGGAAACGAGCAGTCCCTTCTGCTCGCCGGTCGAGCATTGCGCCGCCGGCATGTTGCGCCCCGCATGGACGGTTTCGAAATCGCTGCGGTGAACGCCTTCGCGCGATTTTCCCGCTATCATATCAGCCCGCCGCGCGTCGCGGAAACGGACTTTCAGCTCTTCCTCGACCTGCACCGCGGGGCGCGCGGCCATTTCATTTTCGGTCCAGCCGGCGATCGCGAGTTCGGGGATCGGGAACAGCGTCTTGCCGGCGTAAAGCTTGGCCGTATAGCGCGCGAGGTTGTCGATCAACTGGCGGCGCGTGGCCGCGATGGATACCGCATCAGCCGCCAGCTGGTTTTCAAGATTGTCGAGCCAGAGCGGATCGGCGCCCTGGTCGCTTTGCAGGACTTTCAGGCGCTCGCGCAGGTTCCGATCATAGCGATTGAGGCGCGCGGCATGATCCGGCTCCGCCGCGAAGGCCAGCCGGTCGAAAAACTTGCGGCGGCCCGAGGCGCCTTCGAGAAACAGCCGGTCCATCTGGGGCGTCAGCCAGACGCAGGAGATGAGGGAGGCGAGTTCGTTCTGGCTTTTCGCGTCGCGGCCCTGGATGCGTACGAGTCGGCGCTTGAAATCGCGGTCGAGGCCGGTGCCGACGCGGATATTCTCGCCCGCTGCCGTCTGGACCTCGGCCGCGACGGCCCAGAGATCTTCCGGCGCGGCCTTGCGGTTTTTCATGTCGAGGAGGTCGGCCCCGCGCAAACCCTTGCCCGGCACAAGCAGGCTGACGGCTTCCAGAATGTTGGTTTTACCCGCCCCGTTTGCGCCCGTCAGCACCACGACCCCCGCCCCGCCGAGGTCGAGCCGCAGGGCGTCATAGCAGCGGAAATGGGTCAGATTGAGCTTCTGGAGAAGGAGCGGCACGGGCGGTTGGACCTTTTAGTCTTTTATAGTGTTTTCAAGGGGAAAATCAATTTACAAAACCCCTTCTCGGTAATTTTATTGCCATAAAAATAGCTTTCCTCACTATTATATTATTCCATTACCAGAACTAGACGTGTATACTCCCGATTCTGAAAGCCTTAAAAAAACACTTATGAAAAAATGAGTCGCACAGATGGCAGATGAAACCCCTCAGAAACCTTTGGGTCAGAGACTTCGTGACCTGATCCAGCCCGCGCTCGATGACGAGCGCCGCAAGCCGATCCAGGCGGAAATCGCCAGCAACTATTTCGCGAAGCTGGCCGATGCGCTGCCGCAGATCCTCGAGCAGGAGCTCACCCCCTTCTTCAACCACGCGGCGAAAGTGCCGGACAAGAAGCGCAACCCGATGATCGTCACCGCGCTGACCGCCGTGTCGCCGCAGGGCATGATGGGCATGGGCGAGGACGAATCCGCGCTGAACCCGATCAAGAAGATCCCGGTCAAGATCTCGACCGCCTTCACCGATTTCACCGCCGAAGACATCCGCGAGATGCCCGGCTGGATCAAGCTGCATGAAGTCTGCCGCGACCTCGACATCTCCATCAAGCTGATGGCGATGACGCAGGAAGAATCCAAGGGCAGCCTGCTGCCCCCGCTGCTGATCATCGATGCGTCCAGGAGCTATACCGATGGCGCGATCGAGAACGCGCAGTTCTATCCGCAGCTGAAGGATAAGCCTCAGCAGTTCGACAAGAAATCCGGCCAGGAATTCCATTTCTAGTTCCAAAAGGACGGCACAGAAATAAAAAGGGCGGGTCATAAACCCGCCCTTTTTTTATTTGCGTTGAGTGTCGCTTAAACCCGCATCGGCATCAACACGTAGAGCGAGGAATTGTCGCTGACGTCCTGGATGATGGTGGGCGAAGCCGGGTCGGAGAGCGAGATGCGGCAGCCTTCGCCCTCGATCTGGCGCGTGACGTCCATGAGATAGGCGGAGTTGAAGCCGATCTCCATGGGGCCCGCGTTGAAGCGGATTTCAATCTCTTCCGACGCGGAGCCTGAATCGGGCGAATTCGCCGACAGCGTCATCGTCTTGCCGCCCAGCGTCAGCTTCACGGCGCGCGACTTTTCCGAGGAAATTGTCGACACGCGGTCGACCGCCGCCGCGAACATGAGCGGGTTGACCTCGAGAACCTTGTCGTTGTTCTTGGGGATCACGCGCTCGTAATCGGGGAAGGTGCCGTCGATGAGCTTCGTCGTGAGCGTCACATGGTCGAAGGCGAAGCGCAGCTTGTTGTCGGAGAGGCCGATCTCGATGGAATCGCCCGCCTCGTCGATAAGCTTGCGGATCTCATTGATCGCCTTGCGCGGAACGATGACGCCCGGAATATCTTTGGCGCCTTCGGGCAGCGGCATTTCGAACCTTGCGAGACGATGACCATCCGTGGCGACCGCGCGCAGGACCGCGACGCCGTCGCTTTCTGCCGCGTGGATGTAGATGCCGTTCAGGTAATAGCGCGTTTCTTCCGACGAGATGGCAAAGCGCGTGCGGTCGATCAGCGTGCGCAGATCTGCGGCCGGAATGGAGAAAGTGTAGGCGAATTTTTCGGTCGAGCCCATCTTGGGGAAATCTTCCGTCGGCAGGCAGCCCAGGCGGAAGGTTGATTTTCCGGCGCGCACGGTGAGCGTGGTTTCGCCGTTGCCGCCGCCGATTTCAACGCTGGAGCCGTCGGGCAATTTGCGCGCGATGTCGTAAAGCGTATGCGCGGGAACCGTGGTGGCGCCGGGCACCGAGGCCTTGGCGGCGACGGAGTCGACGATCTCGAGATCCATGTCGGTGGTGGTCATCGACAGCGAATCCTTGTCCGCGCGCAGCAGCACGTTGGCGAGGATGGGAATGGTGTTCCGGCGCTCGACGACGCTGTGGACGTGGCTGAGCGAACGAAGCAGATCGGCGCGATCAATCGTGAATTTCATGGGCCCCTACCATCAACTTTTTGAGACTGACTATATATATGGCACGCCCAAAATTATAGCAACCGTGAAGACGCAGGAACAGCGAAAAACCGCAGGTTTTGCGCGCATTTTCGAGGAGAGTCGCGGCGGGCGCCCGCGGGCATTTTTCTCGTCGCTTATTTTCCATACTCAACAAGACGGCCATGCTGCAGTGCGCAGAGATTGTTCAGCACGTCGAGAACCGGTTTCTTCGCGGGATTTTTGAGCACGATGGTCTTGAGGCGCTGGCGCAGCGCCTCGTAATAAGCCCAGTTTTTCTCAAGCACTTGCGCCTCCGCCGACGCAACGAGGCTGTCCGCCTGCGCGTGGCCGGGGGCCAGCTGGTCGATGACCCAGCGCAGCACGCGGCGCAGGTTCGGCGAATGCACGGAAGGTATCAGGAGGAAGCGTATCTCGATAAGGCCCCGCTCTTTGACGAGTGCTTCCGGCATCCAGTCCCGCAGGTCTTCCAGCTCCGGCGGGATCTTGGACGGGCCGCCCGGCATGATATAGCCATGCACCCGGATGGTGCCCACGCCCGGCAGTTCGATGTCGAGCGGGACCGAGCGCACGAAATCCGCATATTCCTCGACGAAATTATAGATCAGCCAGCTGTCGAGGCTGTCGAGCTTGCCGTAGGAGGCGAAACACTCGTCGCCGAAGCGTTTGGGAATCCGCGTCCGGCGCACCGTAACGCCGCCGCCTTCCGCCCGCGGCGGGAAATAGAAGGTCTGGGCCCGGTTGGAATGGTTCACGAACTCGGCGACGGGCATCAGCAGGAGGAGATTGTCGATCATGATGTAGCGCGTCATCAGGAAAGTGTCGAGGACGAGGTCCCCGATGTAGCCCGCCCGGATGCGCCCGACGAGGCCATTCACCGTCGGGTCGTCCCTGCCTTCAAGGATCAGCGGCAGAAGCTCAGGCTGGTCCGCGAGAAAAAGCCAGGCTGAGGCGAGACGGTGCCGCTTCGCCTTCCCGCACAGATTATAAAGTTCGATCATGGCGTCGACGATCTGGAAGTGCTGCTGCGGCACGGCCTCGGACCAGCCCGACAGGCCCAGGTCGTTTCCGTCTAGCGAAAACTGGAACTGGTCGAAGCGGGGCAGGCTGGACAGCGGGAGCCGCATGAAGGGCTTGCCCTTCTCGTTGCTCTTCGACGCGATGCTGAAGTTGCCCTGCTTGTACCGGACGATGATTTCGTCGCTGAACCTGGCGCCGCTCGCCTCGGTCAGCGTCACCAGTTTTTCTATCGCGCGCCGGATGTCCCGGTTATCAGCATCAATCGCAACCATGATGCATTATCCGGGAATTGGGGCGCGGCGAAAAGTGGGTAGTTGAAGGAATATGTCTAAGCCTTGCGCCGGCGCAGGGTGTAAAGCTGCTTGTCGGCGAGGATGGGCCGCAGGCTTTCCAAAAAGATCTCCGCCCATTTTTCCGCCTTTTTCTTCGTGTTCACGAGGTCCTGGCGGAATTCGAGGATGATATAAGGAAGTCCCTTCGATTCAGCATGGGTGCTGATCGTATTCTTGAGGAAATTGGCGGCCTTGAGCGAATAGGGCTCGTTTTCCCCGATGACCAGGTCAGGGCTGTTGCGCCGCAAGTTCTTCACGAGCGCGCGGGCAATCTTCTCCTCGCGGTTCCACAGGACGCCGATGTGCCAAGGCCGGCGAAAACCGTCCATCTGCGGCGTGAAGCTGTGGACAGAAATCAGGACCGGGGCCACGCCCTTTGACGTAAAACGCTTCAGCTGGCGATCGATTTCATTGTGGTACGGCCAGAACAGTTCGTCGAGGCGCTGCTTTTTCTGGGCCGCCGTCAGCCCAACGTTGCCGGGAATATGAACATGATCGGACGTGTCGCGCATCAGCTCGGGATGGTCGTGCCCGCGATTGAGGTCCACGACGAGACGTGAGTAGGAGGCGAGAACGACGGTCGCGCCCAGCGCCTTCGAGAGGTAGCGGCCGATGTCTTCGGTGCCGGGATCCCAAGCGATATGCTGCTGCAGCTGCGCCTTCGACAGGCCGAGATCTTTGAGCGTGCGGGGCACGCGGTTGGCGGCATGGTCGCAGACGATAACGCATTTGGCGCGGCCGCGGCCGTTTTCGACACGTACAGCGGGCGGCTCGCCTGCTCCCATCAGCTTCTTCGGCGCCAGTTTGACGATGGTTTTCACGCGCGCGGGCGCATTCCGGGGAGCGGATTTTTTCTTGGCAGCCGTCTTTTTCATTGTCTTTTCTTGTCTCTACTAGGCCATGTCGAAGCCGCGGCGGGTGAACTTCACGTCCCTGTGCACGTGGGCCGACATCAAGAGGCCGAAGCCGAACAGCACGGAGAGCATCGCGGTGCCGCCGTACGAGATCATCGGCAGCGGCACGCCCACCACGGGCAAAAGCCCCATGACCATACCGATATTGATGAAAATATAAAGCGAAAAGTTGATGATGATGCCCGTGGCCAAGAGCCTGCCGAACTGGTTCTGGCACTGGAAGGCCATGAAGTAGCCGTAGATGATGATGAGCGCGAAAAGCGTCATGAGCGCGACGCCGCCGACCAGGCCCCATTCCTCGGTGAACAGGGTGAAGATGAAATCGGTCTGCTTCTCGGGCAGGAAGTTCAGGTGGCTTTGCGTGCCATGCAGGAAACCCTTGCCAAAGACGCCGCCAGAGCCGAGCGCGATCTTCGACTGCGTGATGTGATAGCCGGCGCCCAGAGGATCGCTTTCCGGATCGAGAAAAGTCATGACGCGCTGGCGCTGGTAATCGTGGAGAAAGTGCCAACCGACGGGGAGCATGGCGATGCCGCCTGCCGCCACGAGGCCGAACATCCAGTAGGCAACGCCCGCCACGAAGAACATCGCGCCCGCGACCGCAATGAGCATGATGGCCGTGCCCAGATCCGGCTGCAGGGCAACCAGCGCCACCGGCACCGCGAGCAAGCCCAAGGGCGCGATCAGGAACAGCGGGTTCTTGACGTCGTCGGTCGTGGCGCCCTGGAAAAAGCGCGCCATCGTCATGACGATCGCGATCTTCATGACCTCGGAAGGCTGGAGCTTGAGGAACCCTAAGTCGATCCAGCGCTGCGCGCCCATGGAGGTATGGCCGTGGATGAGCACGACGACGACGAGCAGCAGCGAGACGACGTAAATCGGATAGGCCAGACGCATCCAGATGCGGATGTCGATGACGGCGGTCACGACGAGGCCCGCCATGCCCATCGCGAATTTCGCCATCTGCGAGGCGGCCCAGGGCTGCATGGAGCCCGATGCCGCGGAATAGAGCGACACGAAGCCGATGCAGGCCGCCAGCGTGACGAGGACGAGAAAGGGCCAGCTGATGGCTTTGACTTTCTCGATGGCATTCATGCTGTCGCGCAACAGGGACATGTCAGCCTGCTTTCTTGTGATGCGGCGGTTTGGCGGCGATCGCGGGCGGTTTTTTCGCCACGGCTTCGTCGACCGCGTCGTCAACCGTGTGGATTTTGGACGGGTTGCGCTTCTGCGCCGCCAGCAGGATGTCATGCGCGATGGGACCACAAGCCGTGGCGCCATGCGTCCCGTGCTCGACGACGACGGCGGTCACATACTGCGGCGCATCGACGGGACCGAAGCCGATGAACAGGGCATGGTCACGGAATTTCCACGGTATATCGGTGGGTTTGAGGTTTTCCGCACGCATGGCCTCGGTGATGCGCCGCACCTGCGCGGAGCCGGTCTTGCCGCCCATGGAATAGGGGGCCTCCGTGATCGCAGAACGTTTCGCCGTGCCGCGCGGGTCGTTGACCACCATGTCCATGCCGCGCACGACGATGTCGAGGCTCTGTTTCCTGAGGCCGAGGGTCTCGGGCACGGGCACCTGGTTGCCTTCCTCCTCGATGGAGCGCACCAGCACCGGCTTGACCGCCTTGCCGCCGTTGACGATACGCGCGCACATGGTCGCGAGCTGCAGCGGCGTCGCCACCGTCTGGCCCTGTCCGATCGCGATGTTGAGCGTCTCGCCCTGCTGCCAGGGCTGCTTGGAGACCCTGAGCTTCCAGGCCTGGTCGGGAACGAGCCCAGGCGCCTCGCCCGGGATTTCGAAGCCGAGTTTTTGGCCCAGGCCGAGGCGATGCGCCATTTTCGCGATGGCGTCGACGCCGATACGGTGGCCCATTTCATAGAAAAACGTGTCGCAGGACTGGCACAGTGCGCTTTCGAAGTTGACCGAGCCATGGCCGCCGCGGTTCCAGCTCCAGCAATGGAAACGCCGGTCGCCGAAGGTATAGTAGCCGGGGCAGAAGACGTGCGTGTTAGGATCGACGCCGGCTTCCAGCGCCGCCATCGCGGTGATCGGCTTGAAGGTCGAGCCCGGCGGATATTGCCCGGCCACGATCTTGTTGGTCAGCGGGTTCGCCTCGTCGGCCAGCAGATCTTCCCAGGTGTCGGCGGGAATGCCGCTCGAGAACAGGTTCGGGTCGAAACTGGGGTAAGAGCAGAGCGCGTAAACTTCGCCGGTATGCGCATCCATGACGATGGCCGAGGCGCTTTTTTCCTGCGCGAGCCGTTCCTGGCATTGCATCTGGATGTCGGCGTCAAGCGTCAGCGTCAGCCGGTGGCCCTTTTTCGGCTCGGTGCGCGAGAGTTCGCGGATCGCGCGGCCGACCACGTTGACTTCTTCCTGGATCTGCCCCGCCACGCCGCGCAGTTCGGAATCGAATTTCTTCTCCACGCCCGATTTGCCGATGCGGAAGCCGGGAATGCTCATGACCGGATCGTCCGTCATTTCGGCTTCCGAGACGCGCCCGACATAGCCGATGATATGCGCCGTCGCTTTCGAGAGCGGATAGGAGCGGGCCTCGCCTTCGTCGGTCGAGACGCCGGGCAGGTCGGGCAGGTTGAGCTCCACCGCCGCCATATCATTCCACGTGAGATTTTCCTTCACGAGCAGTGGCGTGAAGGGGCGGTTCTGGTCGAGCTGCGCCAGCACCGTCTGCTTGTCGTCGTCGGTGACGGGGATGATCTTGGAAAGCCGGTCGAGCGTGCCTTCGACATCGTCCGTCTGCTCGGGCACCAGAAAGGCGCGGAAGTTCTGGATGTTGATGGCAAGCGGCACGCCGAAACGGTCCATGATTTCGCCGCGGCCCGCGGGCACGAGGCGCGTGCTGATGCGGTTTTTGTCGGAGAGCGTCTGGAATTTCGCGTTTTCGTGGACCTGCAGATAGGCGAGACGCGCGCCCAGGACCGCGAACAGCGCGGCCTGCCCCACGCCGACGAGCAGCGCGCGGCGCGAGAACTCCTTGTATCTCTCCATGTCGCGGTTCATGACAGGGTCCTCGAGGGTTCCATGTTACAGCGGCGAGTTCCGGTCAGCCAGCGGCTTGTTGAAGATCGAGAGCGGCAGGACGGCGAGCGGGAAGATCGCGGTCGTGAGCAGCGCGCTCATGAGATTCGACTCGAGCGGCATGACCGCCCAGTTGAACAGACTGACCGCCCCCCATTGCAAAAGCTCCGCGCCCACGGACACCAGTCCCAAGCCCACCCACATGACGAGGAAGGGCTGGCCGAGGAGGAATTTGCGCTGTGCGCGCGTCGTCCACTGCACGGCGACCAGCGTCATGGCATTGAGCCCGAAAGGCAGGCCGGTCAACAGGTCGAAAGCCGCGCCCGAGAGGAAAGCCGCGAGCGGCGAGAGCATCGGCGGACACATGACCGCCCAGTAATAGACCGCCATGATCATGAAGGAGGGGCGGATCTCGCCGAAGTCGCCGATGTGAAAGGGGAAGGCGGAGAGGGCGATCAGGATCGCCACGACGAAGACCGTGACGGCCCAGCGCCACAGCATGGTGAGTATCGGCTCTTCCCAGCCTTCGTCTGCCTTGAAAGTCATTGGCGTTCTTGTCCTAGCGCTTGATGTGCTTTTGCGGCGCTTCGGGCGTAATTTCGCCCGTGACCAGCGCACGATCCATCAGCGCGTTGATGACCTGAACATAGGTCAGGGCGTTCATGTCGGCAAGCGGCTGGACGATGATGCCGCCGGGGCCGACTTCGGTGATCGTGCCGATGGGGATATCGGGAGGCAGCTGGCCGCCATCACCCGAGGTGACGATGCGCTGGCCCACGGTCAGGCTGGAGTCGATCGGCAGTCTTTCCAGCCTTAAAGTATCTGTATTCTTGCCGGCCAGGATCGCATGGGTGCGGGTATTCTGGACGATGACCGGGATGCGCGAGTTCAGGTCGGTAATCAGCAGCACGCGGGAGGAGCGGTTGCCGACTTCCGTCACCCGGCCGATGAGGCCGCGGCCTGACATAACGGCGTTGCCCTTGGCCACGTTATCGCCGCTGCCGACCGGGAGCAGCACGCTTTTCACGAAAGAGCCGCCGGGGTCGGACACCACCCGCGTGGTCACGAAGCTGAGCGCCGGGTCTGCCTTCAAATTGAGCAGATCCTGCAGCGATTTGTTCTGTGCCTGATATTTAAGCGCCGCATCATACCATTGCTGGAGACGCTCATTTTCGGCCTTCAGGCGGATATTTTCCGCTTTCAGCTGGCGCATCGTTTTGATTCCGCTGAAGGAATCAGCAAGCGTTTCAAAGGGCTGGGAGATGGCGGCCATCACCGGCGCGGCCGCGTCGGCCATCATCACGCGCAATTTTTCGACCGGCACGGCATCGGTGCGATGAACGACCATCAAGGTAACGGCAAGGAGGATCAGAACAGCCGGCGTCACCCGGGTGGTGATTGTCCGAAGTGGGAGAGACTGCAGTACACTCTTGTATGGCCGGCCGGACAAGTGATGGTACCCCTAAAGCAAAGCTGCCCTTGGTTTCATTATAGCAAAAATGGCTGTCGAATTACAACCAAACAATTGCGACAAGTGACTGAAAGTACTTAACAAAGAGTTACCATTCCGGGCGCTAAGTGTCCAAGGGGCGAATTGTATTGACATAATACTGCTCCTATGCAATTTTAGCTAAATCCTCGGCAGTCCCTCTTTGGAGGCGAACGCCTGTCCGGGAAACGGGTTCTAGAGCCAACATGCTTTGTGACGGTTTCGTTTTAAGTAAAATAGGAGTGTGATTCATGGGTCATGTGCATACGGAACAGTTCCGCAGCGTGAAGGAGCAATTTAATACGACCGCCGACGCGAACAGCGTTGAAGCCGTCTATAAAGACCCTGCGCAGGCGCAGAAGCATATCTGGTATGTCGCGATGGACCTGATCGACCTGAGCCATGAATTCGGCGGCAAGCCGGTGAAATACACCCACGCCGGCCACACCTTGAGCATCACCGATAAGGACGATGAAAAAAACGTCTCGGCAAAAATCCCCGCCGCCGACCAGTGGCCCGGCGGTCCGAAGCGATAGAATTTCAGATTAGTACATGCTGATGAGAACGCCCGAGAGCTTCTTCATGTTCTCGAGCGCCTGGCCGGTGCCGAGCGCAACGCAAGACAACGGATCATCGGCGACGGTGACCGCGAGGCCCGTCGCGTAACGCAACACATAGTCGAGGTTGGAGAGCAGCGAGCCGCCGCCGGTCATGACGATGCCGCGGTCGACGATATCGGCGGCGAGTTCGGGCGCGGTGTGTTCGAGCGCGCCCTTGACGGCGTCGATGATGGCGCCGACGGGTTCGGCCAGGGCTTCCGCCACCTGGCGTTCGGAGATCACCAGTTCTTTGGGCACGCCGTTCATGAGGTCGCGGCCCTTGATCTCCATGAGGCGGCCTTCGCCGTCTTCGGGCGGGCAGGCGGAGCCGATTTCTTTCTTGATGCGCTCGGCGGTCGATTCACCGATCAGCAGGTTATGCGTGCGGCGGATGTAGTTGATGATGGCTTCGTCCATCTTGTCGCCGCCCACGCGCACCGAGCGCGAATAGACGATGCCGCCCAGCGAAATCACGGCGACTTCCGTCGTGCCGCCGCCGATATCGACGACCATCGAGCCGGTGGGTTCCGTAACAGGCAGTCCCGCGCCGATCGCGGCCGCCATGGGTTCTTCGATGAGCGCCACTTTGCGGGCGCCAGCGCTCTCAGCGGATTCTTGAATCGCCCGGCGCTCGACGGCGGTCGAGCCCGAGGGCACGCAGATCACCATCTGAGGGCTCGCGAAGCTGCGGCGGTTGTGAACCTTGCGGATGAAGTGCTTGATCATTTCCTCGGCGACTTCGAAGTCGGCGATGACGCCGTCGCGAAGGGGGCGGATGGCCATGATGTTGCCGGGCGTGCGGCCCAGCATCTGCTTGGCCTCTTCGCCGACGGCGAGGACGTGCTTGCGCCCCTGCATGATCGTGATCGCCACGACCGAGGGTTCATTGAGCACGATGCCCTGGCCGCGCACATAGACGAGCGTGTTGGCGGTCCCCAGATCGATCGCCATGTCTGCCGACATCAGGCCGAGAAGTTTTGAAAACATCCAGTTATTCCCCTTCCCTCAGCAATATGCGGAGGCCACTGGAAAAAAGCAAAGCTTATTGCTTTGCTTTCATGCGCGGGTTTTCTTTGTTGATGATGTAAAAGCGCATCTTGCCTTTGCCGTCGCGGCGGCGGACGACTTTGTTGTTTTTATCGCGCTTTTTCAGCGATTTGAGTGACGAGGTCTTTTTCATGACAGCGATTCCAATTTCGGTAAATCCAAAGGCTTCTAACGAAGCAAGGCAAACTACTGATTTTCATTAATTTTGTCAATGAGGATATTCCGCAATGCGTGGGTTTCAAGGGTGAAGGCGACTCAGGAAGGCCTTGATTCGATTCAAGTTTGCGAAGCGGCTAAAAAGCCTTTCGGCGGTTTTGTAATTAAATTAGCGCTTTTTATGCTGCGGAGCAGTATAATTATATTTTATCCCGCCACAGGATAATTTTAGGCTTATGGCAAAATTTGGTTGCTTTTCGACCGGCCCCTCGCGTATACAGAGGGTGCTTCAAAATATATGTTGAGTCTGGGGTTTCAATCCGCACACAACTTATCAATGAAGAAGAACAAAAAAAGCCCGCCAAAAGCAAACAAATGGCTCACATATACTCTCGGTAAGAGAGGGTTAAAGAAAAGAAAAAAACTGATAGCCCCGCATGATAGCGGGGTTTTGTTTTTTTGGGCTCCGCAAAACAAGTCCTTTACGTAATCGACACCGCTGTAACTCTTTTCATCCTGGCTGCGAAAGACAGGGCAACAGATGAAAGGAGCCGACCATGTCGTCACTTCAAAATAAAGAATGCGCCGCCTGCTTTAACCAGAATGCCTCGCCCGCGCCGAAGCCCTCGATCCCGGTGCATGAGATGTGCGCCTGCTATCGCCCCAAAACTCCCGCGCTTGCCTAACCTTGACATAGCTTCCCCACCCCTCATATCGCCTATTAGACTTGGTTTTTGCGCCCCGAATGGTGCAGAATAGCCATAGGTTTTAAGGGGTTGCTTTAAGGGGGGCTTTCATTTGGCGGATAATCCGAAACGGGAGAACGTGGTCGTTCTCCTGCCCTGTTATAACGAAGAACTGACCATCGTACCCACGATCCGGCAGATGCGCGAGGCGGTGCCGGGCGCACGGATCGTCGTTTTCGACAACAATTCAAAAGACAGGTCGGCCGAGCTGGCGCGCGGTGAAGGCGTCGAAGTGCGTCCGGTGCGGCTGCAGGGCAAGGGAAACGTCATTCGCCGTATGTTCGCGGATATCGACGCCGACATTTACCTGATGGTGGACGCCGATACGACCTATGACCCCAAGACCGCGCCCCTGCTGATCGACGCCGTGCGCTCGGGCCAGGCCGACATGTCGGTCGGCATCCGCAAGGGCAAGGCGGAATCCTTCCCGGCGGGCCACCGGTTCGGCAACAAGCTGTTCAATTTCATCGTGGCGAACCTGTTCGGGCGCGGGATGGAAGATATCTTTTCCGGCTACCGCGCTTTTTCCCGCCGGTTCGTGAAATCATTCCCCGCGCATAGTAAAGGTTTCGAGACGGAGACCGAGCTTTCCGTCTTCACGCTCGAGCAGCGCATTCCCTTCATCGAGATCCCCTCGCCCTATGGCGAGCGGCCCGAAGGATCGCACAGCAAGCTGAAAACCTATCGCGATGGCTTTCGCATCCTCTGGTCGATCGTGCTGCTGTACAAGGAGCTGCGACCCATCATCTTCTTCGGCATGATCGCCGTGTTCCTGATGCTGCTGTCGCTGATTTTGGGCGTGCCGGTCATCGTCGAGTTTTTCGAGACGCATCGCGTCGACCGCCAACCCACCGCCATTCTGGCCAGCGCCATCGGGCTTTTGGCGACGATCGTCTTCGTGGCGGGCATGGTGCTGGAAAGCACGGCGCGCGCCTATCGCGAAACCCGGCACCTGTTCTACCTGAACAGCCAGCGCTAGATGGTTTGAATGTCATCCAGTTCGGCCCTTCGCAAGATCAACCCCCTTCTCCTGCGGCATCTTGCGGCGGGAGCACCTGCGCTGCTGCTCGATATTGTGGGCATGGAGCTGCTGCTGAACCTGGGCTGGGAAGTACATCTGGCCCGCGCCTTATCGGTCACGCTGGCGACTGTCGCCGCTTTTTTCCTGCACCGCGCCTTCACTTACGCCGCCTATCAAAAGGCCAAGACCGTGCATGGGCAGCCCATTCCGTTCGGTACGCTGCAGGCGGCAAGCGGGGTGTTGAGTTTCGGCATTTTTATGCGCATTCTCTGGTCGCTTCCGCACCCGGTTGGTTTCGCCGGGCGGATTTTCGCGCTGCTGTGCGGCGCGGCCGGCGGATTTTTCTTCAACTACATGATGCTGAACCGCCTGCTCCCCGCGAGAGCGGCAAAGAGCGCCGCAAAAGATATGGCCTCCCCGGTATCGACGAAAACCTTCAAGCGCGTGCTCTTGTGGCTGCTAATCTTTTGCCTGATGCTCCAGATGGTGCGCGGGCATCATCAGATGGTCATGGACTGGCCGCAGCTCAAAGACGTGTTGGGCCCGTTCGATCCCGATCCTTTCGTGCGTCTGGCGCAGGTGCGCCAGTGGCTGATGGGCGGGCTGGCCGGATTTTTCGACCACACGGTGCGCAACGTGAACGCGCCTGTGGGCGGCATCGCGACGCCCTGGACGCGGCCGCTGGATATCATCCTGTCGATTTTCTACTTCTTCACGCCGCACAGCCTGCCCATGACGGTGCGGTTGCTGCTGGCCGCCACCTGGATGCCGCCCTGCATCGGCCTCGGCGCGATCGCGCTGCTGACGCTGGCGGCGCGGCGGCAGTTCGACAACCTGCATGTGCTGGGCTTCGTGGCGCTGCTGATCCTGTTCAGTCCGGACACTTTCTATTATTTCATTCCAGGGGATTCCGACCATCACGGGCTGCTGAGCATGTTGTGGTGCGGCGTGCTGGCGATGCTGCTGCGGCGCGATTATGCGCCGAAAACGGCGCTCATCGCGGGCGGCATTTTGGGTCTGATGATCTGGATCAGCCCCGAGGCGCTGATTTTGACGGCGACCGTCTATGCGCTGCTGGGCGCGCTGATGCTGTGGGATGCGAGAAAGGCGCCGGGCCTCGCCTATACGGCGCTAGGCGCCGCGGCCGTGGCGACCTTCGGCCTGTTCGTTGAAATGCCGCCTGGCGACGCGCTGACGAAACAGGTGTTCGATTCGATTTCCATCGTGCAGGTCTCGCTGTTATGGCTCTGCGCCGCGGCGGCCTTTGTGCTGGCCGAGATCAGCCGGCGCGGTGTGGCGGCTTCGGCGCGGTTTTTTTTGGCCTGCGTTGCGGGCGCGGCCGTGCTACTGGCCGAATATATTCTTTATCCGCGCTTCTTTTCAGGGCCCCTGGCCGATGCCGATCCATTCATTTTCACCGGCTTCCTGCCGCGCGTTGGCGAGGCGAAATTCCTCTTCTCGAATGGCTGGGAAGACATTGTCCGCGAGTTGATGGAGCCCGTGCTGGCGGCGGGGCTTATTGCCGCGGCGCTGCTCCGGTCCTATGTGCGGCCCGAGCGCAAGCTGCGCCTGTGGATCCTGTCGCTGCTCTTGTTCGTCACGACGGTCATGACGCTGTTCCAGATCCGCTGGGCCTATTACATGCATCCCGTCGCCATCGCCGCCATCGCCATGACGGTGACGGCTGTCACGGCGATGCCCTGGTCGCGCCCCTGGGTGTACCTGCGCCGCCTGCCGCGCGCGGTTAGGCCCTACGCGGTCCTGTGGCTGGCCTATTTCGGGATGAATTTCCTGATCCACCTGAACTTCAGCCACTCCACGGCGGGATCGCTCGGCTGTATGACGGAAATCCGCTATGTCATCCAGACGCAGCAGCTGCAGCCATTGCTGGGCGACAATAACCAGGTGCTGTTCACGCCGGAGGATTCGGGCGGCGACACTTTGTTCTTCACGCCCTATCGCATCATCGCCTCGAACTATCACCGCGAGGGCGCGGGCCTGCAGGAAATGCATGATATCTATGCCGCAACCACGGCGAAGGCGGCGGAGCCGCTGCTGAAAAAGCACCAGGTCGCCGCGATGCTCTATTGCCCGGTGTTCGTGCCCGCCGACAGCTGGCTGGCCGCGGCGGCGAATCCGAAGAAGCGCCCGGCCTGGATGGTGCCGGTGAAAGGCCTGCATTTCGCGAACGACAAAGACAAGGAGCCGCTGTTGTTCCGCCTCAAGGGGATGAAATGACGCTGCTTCCGCTGATCCGGCGCTTCATCACTCCCGCCTTTCTGCGCTATCTCGTGGTCGGCGGTGTCGGCTTCGTGCTCGACGCGGGCGGCGCGGAGATTTTCTATCATCTCGGCCTCGACGTGCATGCGGCGCGCGCCTTGTCGATGACGGGGGCGATCGGTTGCACCTATTTGTTCCACCGCTACTATACGTTCACCGACAGCCGCAAGCCCGTCCGCACCTCGTCGCAGTTCGTCGCCTTCGGCGCGGTGCAGCTGACGGCGGCGGCGCTGAATTACGCGATCTTCTGCCTCGTGCTGTGGCTGCAGCCGTTTGTTATGCCCGCGCCGTTGCCGGGCCTGTGGCAGGATGTGTTCAACGTCTTCGCGATCGGCGCGGGCGTGGGCGCGGGGCTGGTGTTCAACTTCCTGATGCTGCGCCTGCTGGTCTTCCCGGCCGGCACGCCGGAGGAGGCGGCGGCGAAGGGCGAGGCCGACAAGCTGTCATGGCGGCGGTTGCGCACGCCCGGCGTCTGGGTGGTTTTCGCCGCGGGCCTGATCGTTTCCGCCGCCAGCCGCGTCCACCAGGTCCTGCGCTTTCCCGATTTCCCCGTGCCGCTGGGCCCGCTGAACCCCGATGTCTGGGTGCGCTTGGCGCAGGTGCGCCAGTTTTTGACGGGCAGGGACTTCTTCAGCCATGCCGTCGCGGCGACGAATGCGCCCTTCGGCGGAATTTCCACCCCTTGGACACGGCCCGTCGATCTCATCCTGTCCGCTTTTTATTACCTGACGACGCCCGCTGGCGTGCCTATAACGGAACGCCTGATGCTCGCCGCTTGCTGGATGGCGCCCGTCCTGTTCCTGCTGGCGGTCGCGCTGCTGGCCGGTGCGGCGCGGCGGGAATTTAAGGGGATTCATGTCACGGTCGCCGTGATCCTTCTGAGCGTCCTGAATGCCTGGATGACGGATTATTTCACGCCCGGCGACGCCGATCATCACGGCTTCATGAGCATGCTGTGGTGCGGGATCTTGTGCCTGATCACCTTATTTCCGCCCCGCATCGGCGCAGCAGCCGCGGCCGGCGCGCTGCTGGGCGGCATCACCTGGGTCAGCCCCGAAGGATTGCTGCTGGCAGCGCCCGTCTATGCGCTGCTGGGGCTGGAGGCGCTGTACGCGCCGGAACGCATGGCGGCGCTGGCCGCGATGACGGCGGGTGCCGCACTTGTTGCTGCGCTGGGTCTTGCCGTCGAACGGCCCTTTGATGCCTGGTTGACGCCCGCGTACGATACGCTGTCCATCGTTCATGTCTGCCTGCTCGCGGCAATTTCTGTAGCGGCCATCGGGCTGGCGCTGGTTTACGCGCACGGCGCGGGATTTCGCGCACGGATCCTGGGCGTGTGCGCCGCGGCAGCGGGCGTCGCAGCATTCATGTACGCCGTCTTCCCCAAATTCTTTCAGGGGCCGATGGCGGATGCCGACCCTTTCATCTTCCAGTACTTCCTGCCGAATGTCGCAGAGACGCAGCCGCTGTTCAGCCTGTCCGGCGTGAAGATCCTGCACACGCTGGCCGACCCGCTGCTGGCGGCGGCGCTGCTGGTTCTCGCTTTCCGGCATGGCGGGGAGACGCTGCGCGCGGAGCGCCGCCGGTATCTGGCGCTGCTGGCGGCGCTGCTGGCCTATACTTTCGCGCTGACATCCGTGCAGATCCGCTGGGATTATTACCTGCAACCGGTCGCCATCGTGCTGTGCGCGGCGCTGCTGCCGGGCATCGCGGGCGCGGCCCCTGCGAAATTCCTTGCCTTGTTCCGGGGCGTGCCGCGCAGTTGGCGCATGTATTTCATCCTGTGGGCGGCTTTCGCCATCGTCACCGCCGCTATTGGCCTCAGTCCGGCGAAACCGCAGCCCGGAGCCGGCGCCTGCCTGGCGCAGATGCGCTATGTCATCCAGACACAGAAGCTGCAACCGCTGCTGGGTCCCAAGGCCATATTGTTCGCGCCCGCGGACGCGGGCGGCGAGATCGAGTTCTTCACGCCCTATCGCATTATCGCCTCGAACTATCACCGCGAGGGAACGGGCCTGCGCGACTTAAGGACCATCGAAACCGCGACGAGTGCGGCGCAGGCGCGCAAAACCCTGAAGGAGCGGCAGGTCAGCGCCACGCTGTTCTGCCCGAGCCAATACCCGGACAGCAGCTGGCTGCATAGTTTGAGCGTGACGCAAAAATACCCCTCGTGGCTAAAGCCGGTTCCGGGCCTCGGCTTCATGGAAATCTCCGGGCCGGTTCCCGTGCTGGCGAAAGTGAAGGAGTAGCGTGGCAGAGCAACCACTGACACAGGCCGAAAAGGACCGCCGCCTGCGCCGCAGGGCGCTGTGGGGCATCTTCGCCTTCACGATGGTGCTGACGGCCAGCATCCACAGCATTGACGTGCTGCAGTTTCCGAACCTGAAGATACCCCTAGGCCCGCCCAACCCCGACGTCTGGCTGCGCCTGACGGAAGTGCGCCAATGGCTGACGGGCGGCGGCTTCTTCAATCACGCCGTTCCCCATACCAACGCGCCGTTCGGCGGCGTCGCCACGCCCTGGACGCGGCCTGTCGATATCATATTGTCGTCCCTTTACTTTTGTTTCACGCCGCATTTCTTCACGCCGACGATGCGCCTCCTGCTGGCGGCCGCCTGGTACACGCCGATGCTGTGCCTGATCGCCATCGCCACGATGGCGCGCACGACGAGGCGGCATTTTGAATTCTCGACCCATACGCGCATCGCAACCGTGCTATTGATGATCTTCAATCCGTATCTCGGTGACTACTTCTCGCCGGGCGACGCTGATCATCACGGCTTCATGAGCACCTTGTGGTGCGGCGTTTTGTGCCTGATCACCATCGAGGACATGAGCTTCCGCGCGGCTTTCGGCGCGGGCGCGCTCTTGGGCGCGATCACCTGGACGAGCCCGGAAGGGCTGATGCTGGCCGGGCCCGTCTATGCGCTGCTGGGCGCGGAAGCCCTGTTCCGGCCGCGGAAGATGGAGGCGCTGGCGCAGGTGACGCTGGGCGCGGCGGTCATGGTGTCCATCGGGCTGTTCATCGAGCGTTCGCCCGCCGAATGGTTCCACCCCTATTACGACACGCTGTCCATCGTCCATGTGCTGCTGCTCTGGCTCTGCGCCGCGGCGGCGGGCTTCATGGCGGCGCTGTTTGACAAGGGCGTGTCGTTCAGGGGCCGTATCACCGCGGGTGCAGCGGCGGCCATCGGCATCGGCGCCTGCATGTGGGCGGTCTATCCGAAATTCTTCAAGGGGCCGATGGCGGATGTGGACCCTTTTATCTTCCAATTCTTCCTTCCCAATGTGACGGAAGCGCAGCCGCTGTTTAAAAGCCCCTGGTCGGACATCATCAACGGGCTGACCGAGCCGCTGCTGGCGGTCGTGCTGCTGGCGATGGTTTTCAGGCGCAGCTGGCGGCACATGCGGCCCGAGAAGTTCCGCTATTTCGCGCTGCTGACGGCGCTGCTGGTGTACACCACGACACTAACCCTGTTCCAGATCCGCTGGCAGTATTACGTGCAGCCCATCGCGATTATCCTCTGCGCGGCGCTGCTGCCCGGTGTCGCGATGGCGACGACCTTCAGGTTGAAACGACCGCCGCCGCGCCAATGGCGGCAATACCTGTGGCTGCTCGTGATCTTCGGGCTGATGAACCTGGCCGACCATGTCATCCCCGTGAAAGTGGACCGAGGGCCCCAGGTCTTGTGCCAGAACGAGATCCGCTATGTGCTGCAGACCCAGCAGCTTCCCAAACTGCTCGGCCAGGATGACCAGATCCTCTACGTGCCGGCGAATTCGGGGGGCGACGCCCTGTTCTTCACGAAGTACGGCATTATCGGGTCGAACTACCACCGCGAGGCGCAGGGCATGAAGGACATGCAGGCCCTGAACTGGTCGAAGGACGAATTCAGCGCCTATGTCGTGCTGTACAAGCGCCAGGTCAAGGCGATGCTCTATTGTCCGGGTAATGAGGCAAAAAATGCCTGGCTGCGCACGGTGACGGAAAGCAAGAAGTATCCCCGCTGGATGGTGCCGGTCGAGGGGATGAAATTCTTTCCCTTCGACGACGACTTCCCCAAGCCGATGCTGTTCAAGGTCAGCACAACGCCGCGCCCGGCGACCGCGCAGCCGGCGATTCCACAGCAACAGAAAAAACGCAAAAAAACTTAAGCCGCGTTCTTGATCACGAAGGTCGCGCGCTTGGAGAATTCTTTCAGCTTCGCCGCGCCGACATAAGTGCAGGCGGAGCGTAAGCCCCCCAGGATGTCCTGGATCGTGCCCTTCACGTCGCCCTTGTATTCCACCTTGACGACGCGTCCTTCCGACGCGCGGTGCGGCGCGACGCCTCCGGAATAGCGGTCCATCGCGACTTTCGAGGACATGCCGTAATATTCGACCAGCCCGCCCTCGTCTTTTTTGACATGCGCGAGCTGTTCGGGCGTCAGGCATTCGGTATGGCCGGCGAACATGCCGCCCAGCATGACGAAGTCCGCGCCGGCCGCGAAGGCTTTCGCCACGTCGCCCGGCATCTTGCAGCCGCCGTCGGCACAGATGAGGCCCGAAAGTCCGTGCGCCGCATCCGCGCACTCGATGATGGCGGAGAGCTGCGGGTAACCGACGCCGGTCATCGCGCGCGTCATGCAGGCGGAGCCGGGGCCGATGCCCACTTTCACGATATCCGCGCCGGCGAGAATGAGCGCCTCGGTCATATCGGGCGTGGCGACGTTGCCAGCCATGATCACCTTGCCGGGATGATGCTTGCGCACGTCGCGGATGAATTCGATGAAGGCCTCGGTATAGCCGTTGGCAACGTCGAGGCAGATTTTATTGATCGAGTTGCTTTGCAGCGCGTTCATGACGCCGTCGACCTTTTTCAGGTCGTCGATGCCGAAGGTTACGAAAGAGAAAGCGCCCGAGATATTCGCCTTCTGCAGCTCCTCGATGGGGTAATGCTTGTGGAGCGCGGTGAAGATATCGTGTTCGGCCAGCGCGGCCGCCATGCGGACGGTGCCGACGGTATCCATATTAGCCGCGATGATGGGAACGCCCGTGATCTCGACGCCCGCGTGCGGCAGGCGGAAGGTGCGCCGGACGTCCACATCGCCGCGCGATTTGAGGCGCGAGCGCTTGGGGCGGATCAGCACGTCGTCGAAGTCGAGTTTGCGTTCGGTTTCTATTCTCATCGGTATTTGTCCCTTCAACTGCCCTTGGTGGCAACAGCGGCCCACAGGCAAAATTACCAGCGAAGCTTTAACAAAGCTTTGCCGCTGTTCGAAACCGCGATGAATTGGGGGTTTCGTCTATTCATAAGGAGATTTTAAGGAAAGAACAAGGCCAAAGCGGCTCGGGCAGCTTTTGCCGCTGGCGCGGACGGGCCAGAGGGCGCGCTAACTTGTGCCTACTCGTCCAGCGGCAGCAGGCCGCCAGCCGCGGGTAATATCAATAGGTTACAATATTATTTGACATAATCATACCATCTTCGGTATATTAGTTCCCGATTGACGAGAGGCGACGGAGGATAATGCCGCTTCAGAAACCGAAAACACCGGAAGAGCTAAGCGACGCGGAGCTGCGAAAGCGGCTGGCCGCGACCGCGGAGAATCCGGCGCGGCTGGATAAGTGGGTCCGGCTTGGGGTCCAGGCCGCCGCTATTGTCGGCATCATCGCCGCCGTGTTCGCCGCGAATGCGCTGGGCCTCGGCGATGTCGGCGAGATCGCCCTTGTGCTCGCGCTCGGCGGGGGTATCGCGATGACCAGCGGCCTCAGCAATTACCAGCAGGCGAAATGGGATGTCGAGCATGAGCGCCTGCGGGCAGAGGCGCATGAACGGCCCCGGCGCATGAGAGTGCTGGCACATTCGCTGAAAGAGAAGTTCATCGCGGCGATCACGAACGGCACGGAAGATAAAATCACCGTGAAACCGCCCCTTAAACTTAAAACTCCGGGAGGCGCGGATGGCCCGAAACCCTGACGCCGATAGGCTGATTGCGGTGACGCAGGCAGAATATGCGCGGCGCGAGCGCCTTCTTGACAGGCTGCGCCTGCCGCTGACAGTGGCGGGGGCGGCGATCGGCGTGGGGCTTGCCCTGGCAATCGCGCCGGTGCTGGGCCTTGCGGTGATGGGAAAAGTTTCCATCGCCACCCTTGCCGCGTTTGGCGGCAGCGGCACGGCTTTCGGCCTCGTCGATAACTATTCGAACCGCTCCGGGCTGCGCGCCCTGGCCCTGTCGGGCATGGCGGCGACGCGAAATCTCGCGCGGATGGAAGAGGAGTGCCGTCAGAGCCTGCCGCTGAAAGACGAGGCGAAGAAGGCGTTCATCAAGGCGCTGACCGAGGGCCTTAAGGACCGGCTGCATATCCGCAAGCCGTTGCAGCTGAAGAAAAACCCGGCGCCGCAAAGCTAAACTATTTTCCGATACAAAAATCCCTGAAAATCTTGTCGAGAATCTCCTCGACATGGACGCGTCCCGTGATGCGCCCAAGCGCGCGCAGGGCGAGGCGTAGATCTTCCGCCGCGAGTTCGGGCAGGTCGGCAAGCAAACAGCGCTCCAGCGCCGATGCCGCTTCTTCGAGCGCCGCGCGGTGACGGGCGCGGGTAGGAACCGGGCCGGCGCGGGTCTTGAACTGGGTTGCGATCGCTTCGGTCAGCAGCTTTAATAATAAATCGATGCCTTCGCCTGTCGTGGCGGACACGGACAAGCCTTTGCCCTTGGCAAGGTCGGCCTTGGTGAAGACCGTGGTGGTGCGCGCATCCACCTGCTTGAGCGTTTCGGCATCCTGTTCCTTGGTGGCGTCGAACAGCGCCAGTTTCAGATCGGCCTTTTCGGCGAGGCGCTCGGCGCGCCTAATACCTTCAGCCTCGATTTTATTGTCGGTCGCGCGCAGGCCCGCCGTGTCGGCAAGAATGACCGGATAACCGCCGAGATCGAGATGCACTTCGATGATGTCGCGCGTGGTGCCCGCTTCTTCGGACACGATGGCGGCGTCGCGGCGCGACAGGGCGTTGAGCAGGCTTGACTTGCCGGCGTTCGGCGCGCCCAAAATCGCGATCAGCAGCCCGTCGCGCAGTCTTTCGCCGCGCCGGTTGTCGTCGAGATGCGAACGCAGTTCTTTGAGCAAATGTTCGATGTTCGGGCGCAACGCGGTTCCTAAGCCCTTAGGCAGATCTTCGTCGGGGAATTCGATATCCGCTTCCTGGTGGGCAAGAATGCCGCTTAAAGATTCCGCCCAGCCTTCATAGAGGCGCGACAGCGATCCATGCAGCTGGTCGAGCGCCTGGAGCTTCTGCGCCTCGGTTTCCGCGTCAATCAGGTCGGCGACGGCTTCGGCCTCGGTCAGGTCCATCTTGCCGTTTTCGAAGGCGCGCTTGGAAAATTCGCCGGGCTCGGCCATGCGGCAGCCGGGAATTTTCGCGAGCGCCTGCAAAACGCCGTCGACGACCGCGCGGCCGCCATGCAGCTGGAATTCGACCAGGTCTTCGCCGGTATAGCTGAACGGCGCCTTGAAAAACAGCACGACCGCCTGGTCGAGCGCCTTGCCCGATTCCGGGTCGGTCAGCGTGTGGATATGCACGTGGCGCGGTTCAATATCGCCTTTCCACGACAGGGCGCGGCACACATCGAGCGCCTGGGGCCCTGAGAGGCGGATGACGGCGATCGCCGCCCGCACCGAACCCGACGCCAGGGCGAAGATCGTCTCCATCAGCCGATGGCCGTCGTGGGCGGGCGGCCGATCTTTTGTTCGTCGCGCAATTCTTTCTGGTCGGGCGTCAGCTTCAGGCGCTCGACGATCTCCCCCTTTTGAAGGTGGCGCTCGATGATCTCCTCGATGTCCGCCTTCGTGGCGTAGGTGTACCAGATACCTTCGGGGTAGATGACCATGGTGCAGCCGAGCTCGCAGCGGTCAAGGCAGCCCGCCACGTTGATGCGCGTCGAGGGAATGCCGAGTTCCTTCACGCGTGCTTTCATGTAATTGCGCAGCGGCTCGGCGCCCTTCGCCTTGCAGCTGCCGCGCGGACTATCCGCCGGGCGTTCGTTATTGCAGCAGAAGACATGATGCTGAAAATAAAGATCTTCTTTAGGCATGTGTTTCCTTCATTTCTTCGGTTAAGGTAGACAAAAGACAAAATGGCGGCAATATGAATCTTCTGGCAAACGAAACCAGCCCCTACCTGCGTCAGCACAAGGACAATCCGGTGCATTGGATGCCGTGGGGCCAGGCCGCGTTGGCGAAGGCGCGTTCCGAGAACAAGCCGATCCTCCTGTCCATCGGCTATGCCGCCTGCCACTGGTGCCATGTGATGGCGCATGAGAGCTTCGAGAATGACGACACCGCCGCGCTGATGAACCAGCACTTCATCAACGTCAAGGTAGACCGCGAAGAGCGCCCGGACATCGACATGATCTTTCAGAACGCGCTGGCGCTACTCGGGCAGCACGGCGGCTGGCCGCTGACGATGTTCCTCACCCCCAATGGCGAGCCCTTCTGGGGCGGCACTTATTTTCCGCCGCTGGCGCGCCACGGGCTGCCGGGGTTCAAGGAAGTGCTGCGCGGCGTGCATGAAAGCTATAAAAAAGAGCAGGACAAGATCGACCACAATGTCAAAAGTCTGACCTCGGCCCTGCACAAGCTGCAGACGCGCGAGGAAGGCGCAGTCGTGACAAGAGACCAGCTCGACCGCATCGGCGCTTACTTTCTGTCGATCACCGATTCCACCAACGGCGGCATCGGCGAGGCGCCGAAGTTTCCGTCGCTGACCATTACTTCGCTGCTCTGGGATTGTTACCTGCGCACCGGCGGCGCGCCCTATAAGGCGGCTGTGATCCATGCGCTGTCGCAGATGAGCCAGGGCGGGATTTACGATCATATCGGCGGCGGTTATTGCCGCTATTCGGTCGACGACGAGTGGCTGGTGCCGCATTTCGAAAAGATGCTCTACGACAATGCAATGTTCGCGAACCTGCTCGCCGAAGTGTGGCGCGACACCCAGCACCCGCTGTTTGAGGCGCGCATCCGCGAGACCGTGGCCTGGCTGCTCAAAGATATGTCGGTCATGCAAGACGGTCACCGGGCTTTTGCAAGCTCGCTCGATGCCGACAGCAAGGATGCGGAGGGGCATCTCGAGGAAGGCGCCTATTACGTCTGGACCAGCGCCGAGATCGACGACATCCTTGGCATTGAAAGCGGCTTGTTCAAGCAGGTTTACGACATCACCGTTCCCGGCAACTGGGAAGGCGTGAACATTCCGAACCGGCTGAAGAAGCCGGGGCTGATGACAGTTATCGAGGAACATCGCCTCTCCGATATGCGCGACAAGCTAAAGGCCGTGCGCGAAAAGCGCCCGCCGCCGGGGCGCGACGACAAGGTGCTGGCGGACTGGAACGGGCTTGCCATCACGGCGCTGGCCAAGGCCGGCTTCACGCTGAACGAGCCCTCTTATATCGCGGCCGCCGAGAACGCCTTCGCCTTCATCACAAAAAACATGATGGACCGCTATGGGCGGCTCGAACATGTTTTCTGCGACGGCAAAACTGCGCATTCCGCCACGCTGGAAGACTATGCCAATCTCTCGGAAGCCGCCCTGCAGCTGTTCGAGGTCACGCAAAAGCGCGAATACTTCACGCAGGCGCAAACCTGGGTCGAGATTGCCCTGAACGAATATTGGGATGCGGAGGGCAAGGGCTTCTTCATGTCGCTGGCGCAGGAAGACCTGCTGCTGCGTCCGAAGTCGGCGGATGATTCCGCCACGCCGTCCGGCAACGGGACGATGACCGGCATCCTGGCGAAAATGTACCTGATGACCGGCAAACCGCTTTATGCCGAGCGGGCGGAAGAAACGGCGCGCGCCTTCTCGGGCAACCTGCTGGACCGGTTCTTTCCCCTGTCCACGCTGCTGTCGGCCAGCGACTTCATGTCGCATCCGGTGACGGTTGTGCTGGCCGGGCACAAGGGGCGCGAGGCTTTCATGGACGCCCTGCGCAAAATCTCTTTCCCGCGCCTCGTGGTCATGGACGCGGAAGGCGGCCTCCACGACACTCACCCCGCACATGGCAAGCTCGCACTCGACGACCGGGCGACCGCCTATGTCTGCCCCTACCGGGCCTGCTTGCCGCCGATCGTGCATCCGGAGGACTTCGCGAAGACCCTGCGCGAGGAACGCACCCGCGGGCGTCTCGGCGCGGCCAACGACGGTTGAAGTGATTCATATTGATTCCCGCCCATAAAGAGCTAGTCTCTCCTTGAAGACGAGCCGCGGAGGACAGATATGAAAAACGAAATCCGGATCAAGGCGCATGATAAGGGCAGCTTCATGGCCTATGTGGCCCCGCCCGCGCAGCTTCCCGCCCCCGCCGTCGTCGTTATCCAGGAAATTTTCGGCGTCAACGCCGTCATGCGCGGCATCTGCGACCACCTGGCGCAGGCGGGCTACCTCGCCGTCTGCCCCGACCTGTTCTGGCGCCAGGAACCCGGCATCCAGATCACCGACAAGACCGAGGCCGAGTGGCAGAAAGCCTTTCAGCTGTTCCAGGGCTTCGACGTCGACCAGGGAATCGAGGACCTCAAATCCACCCTCGCCCATGTGCGCGAAATGAAGAACTGCGCAGGCAAGGTCGGCACCATCGGCTATTGCCTGGGCGGCAAGCTCGCCTACCTGATGGCCGCGCGCTCGGACGTGGATTGCAGCGTCAGCTATTACGGCGTCGGCATCGACGAGCTGCTGGACGAGGCGCCGAAGATCAAAAAACAGTTGCTGATGCATGTCGCGGAGAAAGACAAATTCGTGCCCATGGCGGCGCAGCAGAAAATCCTGTCCACGCTGAACAAGCACAAGAACATCGAGATCCACGTTTACCCGGGCGTCGACCATGCCTTCGCGCGGGAGGGCGGCCAGCACTACGACAAGGAAGCGGCCAACCAGGCGAACGCGCGCACCGCGGATTTCCTCGCCACGCACCTTGCCCGCGCCCGGAAAGCACATGTTGGAACCCGATAAAGTCCCGCCACAGCCGGACGAAATCCACTTCCAGATCTGCCAGCGCGCCGCCGAGAACTTAGGAAGGCTTGTCGACGGCAACGGGCTGAAGGCCGACCAGATCCGCCTGGCGCGGCACGAGACGCTGGTGCACCAGGTGCCAGGGTATATCCATGTCGAGCTGAAGCCCGAGATCGCATCCAAGCAATTGAAGGGCAACCAGCCCATCGGCAAGGTCCTGGGCACCAAGGAAGGCGTGCATCAGGAGGCGGCGGGCCTCGTGCGCGAATTCGTGCACGACCCCAACGTGATCAACCAAATCGTGCAGGACGTGAAGCAGGACGAAGGCCGCGGCTGGGGGATGAAGGGCTTCAAGATCGACCTGCCGGCGACGACGAAGGAATTCTGCGTCATCGAGAAATGCACGAAATGCAACGGCCAGTGCTTTTACCGCTGCGACCGCTGCAACACGACGGGACAAGTGCCCTGCCAGACCTGCAACGCGCAGGGCTATTCGAACTGCCCGCAGTGCTTCGGTTCGGGCCAGTACATGCAGGGCGGCACCAACCGCGTGCCCTGCAACCGCTGCAATGCGCAGGGGCGCATCCAGTGCCTGACCTGCAACGGCCAGCGGAATTTGCGCTGCCCCATCTGCGCGGGGCAGGGCCGCGTCGACTGCACCGAATGCGACCGCAGCGGCTTCTGGACGAACGTTTACCAGCTCCACTTCCATGCCGACGGCGAATTCATGCTCGACCGCCAGCAGGTGCCCGAAGAAGTGCTTTCCGTCATCGATTACTTAGGCATCCGCAATCTCGCGCTGCAGGGCCTCGCGCAGATCTTCCACGTGGGGATCCAGCCGAAGGAAAAAGACATCACCCTGCCCTATCTCGCCTTTCTTCCCATCGCGAACGCCGAATTCACGGTCGAGGGCAAGCCCTATCCCGCGAAAATCGCGGGGCTGCCCGGACGCATCCTGCAGATCCCGCCGCTGCTCGACGTCTCGATCAAGCCCGGCATCAACGCGCTGTATAAATTATCGAAGGGGCCGATGGCGGCCGAGGCGCTGGTCGAGCAGGCCTGCCGCTTCCGCGTCATCCGCCAGGTGCTCTCGGGCCTGACCAAGCAGTCGAAGAGCCAGGTCTACAAGCTTCTGACCAACGAATATCCGGTGGGTCTGTCAGAGAAATACGCCAAGGCCGCCATTCGCTATGCCGACCAAGCGGTTCTTGCCATCGGCAAGGGCCCACGGACGAAGGGGTTGATCGCGGGCAGCGTGGCCAGCGTCGTCCTGTTCGCGATCTATTTCGTAGGGCCGGTGCGCGCCCAGCTGAAGCCGGCGATGGTCCAGTCCGGCCACGGGCACCATATGTTCGTGCCCGATCTTGTAGTCTGGCTGTTGGGCTACGCCTTGACCTTTTTCGCGATCAAGTTCCTGGCGGCCAAGGGCCTGAAGACGCTGTTGCCGGAAAACGTGCAGCAGGAAGGCCGCGGCCTGCCTGCCGTTGGCGAACAGGGGCTTTTCGCACTTGGCACCACGTTCCTGGCCTGGCTGGCCGTCGCCATGGTCTCGGCCGAAAAGCCCGAGTGGCTTTTGTCGCTGCTGCATATATCGCACTAAAAAAAACGTCAGTTGCTGTTCTTGAACGTCAGCGGCTTCGACGCCGTGAAGCTGCGGTTGACGGCGATTTGCGGATCCGCCGGATCGGGAAGCGTTTCGGCTTTTTCAGCAAGGCCGGTCAGCATATCCGCGCGGCGCTGCAACGTGTCCCTGGGCGCCTGATCCGACTGCTGTTCCTTCATGTCGTAGAAACCGAGCGCGGCCGCGCTGAGGCGGCGGGAAAAGTCCGCTGGCGCGTTCGTGGTCGTGGCGTATTTGAGGAACACCTCGGCCAGATCCTTCAGCTTGCCGGTCATGCTGTCGATGGCATCGCAGTTTTCGGTGCGTAGGGAGGCGCCGGTGTCAACAATCGCATCGGCCATTTTGGCCACGAGCGCCTTTTGCGTATCCGCATCTTCAGCGCATTTCATGAGCAGGTGAAATTTCTTGCACAGGCTGTCGACCGCAGTGACAAAGCCGTCGAGGTCTTTCTGCGCGCCAATCCAGCTATAGGCGGAATCGAATTGTGAAATCAGTTTGTTATCGGGCATGGAATTTTAACCAGGCTATCGGACGACACGAAATATACCACCCCAGTTTATATTATGTCAAACACATATTTTGTAGATAAAACAACGCCAAAAGCAAAAATGGCCGCCTTGGCGGCGGCCACTTGCCCTGCAGGTGCCAGAAAATCTGGGCCCTACTGGTTCATCATCTTGAAGAACTCTTCGTTGTTCTTCGTGTCTTTCATCTTGTCGAGCATGAATTCCATCGCGTCGGTCGTGCCCATGGGGGACATGAGCTTGCGCAGGATCCACATTTTCGACAGTGTGCCCGGTTCGACGAGGAGTTCCTCTTTCCGCGTGCCGGACTTCTGGATGTCGATGGCCGGGAAGACGCGCTTGTCGGCGAGCTTGCGGTCGAGCACGATTTCGGAGTTACCTGTGCCTTTGAATTCTTCGAAGATTACCTCGTCCATGCGCGAGCCGGTGTCGATCAGCGCGGTCGAGATGATGGTCAGCGACCCGCCTTGTTCGATGTTACGCGCGGCGCCGAAAAACCGTTTCGGGCGCTGCAGGGCGTTGGCATCGACGCCGCCGGTCAGGACCTTGCCCGACGAGGGCACGACCGTGTTGTAAGCGCGGCCGAGACGGGTGATGGAGTCGAGCAGGATGACCACGTCGCGCTTGTGTTCGACGAGGCGCTTGGCTTTTTCGAGGACCATTTCAGCGACCTGCACGTGACGGGCGGCAGGTTCGTCGAAGGTCGAGGAAATGACCTCGCCCTTCACGGAGCGCGCCATGTCCGTAACTTCCTCGGGACGTTCGTCGATGAGGAGGACGATCAGGTAAGCGTCGGGATGGTTGGTTTCGATCGAGTGCGCGATATTCTGCATCATCACGGTTTTGCCCGTGCGGGGCTGCGCGACGATGAGCGCGCGCTGGCCGAAGCCGAGCGGCGAGACGAGTTCGATCACGCGCTGCAGCTGCACCATGCTTTTCGGGCGTTCGCCCTTTTTCACCGGCTGGCCGCCGCCCCGGTCGGTGGGGTCGTCGAGTTCGAGCTTGATCTTGCGGTCCGGATACAGTGGCGTCAGGTTGTCGAAGTTGATGCGGTGACGCAGGGTTTCCGGGTTTTCGAAGTTGATCTTGTTGACGCGCAGCAGGGCGAAATAACGTTCGTTGTCCTTGGGCGCGCGGATTTCGCCTTCGACGGTATCGCCGGTGCGCAGGCCGAAACGCTTGATCTGGCTGGGCGACACATAAATATCGTCGGGACCCGGCAGGTAATTTTCTTCGGGAGAGCGCAGGAAGCCGAAGCCGTCCTGCAGCACCTCAAGCACGCCTTCGCCCGAGATGGGAATATCCTGTTCGGCCAGTTTTTTGAGGATGGCGAACATGATCTCCTGCTTGCGCAGGGTCGAGGAGTTTTCGACGCCGAGGCTGTCGGCATAGGCCAGCAGCTGTTCGGGCGATTTGGCCTTCAGCTCATGGAGGTCCATGACTTTGGCATTGGGATCGCGATTGGCGGCTGCCGCTTCTTCTTCCGGCGTCACATCGGGCTGGGGAGGCTGCTGCTGGCCATGCGAACCGCCGCCGCCAGAATGGTGACCTGAATGCCGTGTACGTTTTACCACTGTTTTCTGCTCTTTCAGTTTGGGAAAAGATGGATGGTATTAGTGTTTGAGCTTCGCGGGCGATAATGATTTGCTGACGATGCGGGCCATTGAGGAAGTCCTAAGCCCGTCTTTTAAAGCTTGATATCCTCATGTTAGCGCCCTGCGCCGATGTATGTCAACTGCTACTTTCGGGCGGCAGGCGGACAGCGCGGCGTAAAAATCTGTTAGTCTTTGTTTTCCAAGTCCTTTTTGGCTTTAGCGGCGGCGATGAGACCGTCGATCTCCTTGCGCCGGGCGGCGTCGACCGGGATGAAATCATCGGTCGGATAGTCGGATCTTAACACCGAATAGGTGACGGGGAGACCGGAGGGGTGCAGATATTCGACCGAGCAGGAGCGCGGAATCACGTCCCTCAGCTTGGGATCTTCCTCGTAATTGTCGCAGGAGAAAATCACCGGCACCTTGTCGAAGGTGGGCGCCACCTCGAGCGGCAGCGCGAAAAATTCGGTCGCCAGCTTGGGCGAGACGGTCTTGATGATGCCCGAGGGCAGCTGGACCGTCGTGCTGTCGGGAAGCTTGGGCGCGCCCAGCGCGGCGTTCCGGCGCTTGGTAAAGGTTGTTTCGCCCGTGTTGTGCCCGGAGAAATAGCCGAGCTTGAAATCCTCCGCCTGCAGGGCGCGGACGTTTTTGATGACCGGCGTATCGCAGGTATAGCCGGCGGCGCCCGCGCGGCCCGGGTTCAGGTGCGTCTTGCCGTCGTCAAGCAGCAGGCGGTAGGCGCTGCTGCGCGGAATCAACAGCGGCACGCCGCGGATCTCGACAATGACTGTTGTATCCGCGGGACATTTGCCGGGCGGCTGCGTCGCCTCGGCAGACGACGTGACAAGCGCAATGCCCATGAGGATGGCGACGGCAACAGGGAATTTCATGGCATTCCTCCTAAAACGGCTTCACGATGACCATGATGACGATAATGATCATCAGCAGCGTCGGTATTTCATTCACGCGGCGGAAAAACTTCGCCGTTTTGACATTTTCATCCTTCACGAACTTCTTGCGCCATTTGGCGAGCGCATGGTGGAAGCCGGTCAGCAGGACAACCATGGTCAGCTTCACATGCAGCCAGCCTTGGGTACCGAACACGTTCCAGTTCGCCCAGAGCAGGCAGGCGCCGAATGCCCAGGTCGCGACCATGGCGGGGTTCATGATGAAGCGCAGCAGCTTGCGTTCCATGATCTTCAGCGTCTCGGATAGTTCCGATCCTTTATCGGCGTCGGCGTGATAGACGAAGAGCCGCGGCAGGTACAGCAACCCCGCCATCCAGGAAATGACCGAGATAAGGTGAAGCGCCTTGAACCAGTCGTAATGCGCCAGAATGAATGCCTGCATGGTTATCCTTATCCCGCGGTGCCGCAGAGTTTTGCGCCGCAAGCAGCAAGGGGCTTGCCGGCCAGCCTATCCTGCACCAGCTGCGCCAGTCCTGCAATGAAGGCGGGATGCGTGCCGACCGTCTGCGCGCGGCCGTAGTAAGGTATTTTCAGCCTTTGGGCAACATGCCGGTATTCCATATCCAGCTCGACCAGCGTTTCGACATGCTCCGAAACGAAAGCATGCGGGTAAACAACCACGCCCACCCCGTCTTTCGCCGCTTTTTCGAGCGCGTCACCGATGGAAGGGCCGATCCATTTCAAGGGGCCGACGCGGCTCTGGTAGCAGACCTGCCAGTCGAGCCCGGGAATGTTCAACTCCTTCACGATGGCGGCCGCTGTTTCCTCGCACTGTTTCTGATATGGATCGCCGCTGGCGATAATTTTTTCCGGCAGCCCGTGGGCGGAGAGCAGCAGGCGCGCCTTCTTTGGCGCCTTCGCCAGTTCGGCGCGAATGTTATCGGCGGAGGCCTTGATGAATCCGTCCAGTGCGGGGTAACAGCAGATGCGGCTGACTTTCGTTTGATCGTCCCAGCGCGCATGCAGCGCGCCGTCCTGCGCCTCCACCTCGGCCTGGAAGTTTTCCAGCGACGAGCCGGTCGTGGTGGTCGAAAACTGGGGATACAGCGGCAGCAAAATCAGATGGCCGGGCGGATCCGCCGAGAGTTGCTTGATGACCTCAGATGCGAGCGGATGCCAGTAACGCATCGAGACGTGGCAGGCGGCATCGAACCCCCGCGCCTTCAGTTCCGCCTCGAGCGCCGCCGCCTGCGCTCGGCTGTTGTCGAGCAGCGGCGACTTAAAGCCGAGTTTCGCATAGGCGTCGCGCGCGGGGCCGCGGCTGCGCGAGTGGGAAAAGCGTTTCGCCACCAGCCAGCGCAGGGGCAGCGGCAGGCCGATGATGTTCCTGTCCATGAAAAAATTGAACAAAAAGGGCGCGATATCGCTTTCCGCCGACGGGCCGCCGAGGTTCAGCAGCACGACGGCGATTTTCTCGTTTGCACCTGTCACCATCTGAAGTTCCGCAGAAAGTCCGACAGTTCGGCGACATGCACCGGTGGCGTTTCCTTGATGACCCCGTGACCGAGATTGAAGATGAAGGGCCGTCCGCGCGCCGTCTCGAGGATCCGTTTGGCCCCGTCGATCATGGCGACGCCGCCCTTGAGCAGCAGCAGCGGATCGAGGTTGCCCTGGAGGCAGACGTTCTTCGGCACATCGTGCGCCGCCCGTTCGAGCGGCGTTTCCCAGCCGATGCCAAGGCCATTGACGCCGGTTTCCGCCGCATATTTCGGATAAAGCGCGCCGGCTTCGCGGGGAAAGCCGATGATGGGCGTTTCAGGATGCAGCTGGCGCAGCGCCTGCACGATCTTCTGCGTCGGGAGGATGATCCAGCGCGAAAAGTAAGGTTCGGGCAACACTCCCGCCCAGCTGTCGAAAATCTGCACCGTGTCGGCGCCGGCGTCGATCTGCGCAGACAGGTAAAGAATGGTGGCGCCGGTGATGAGATCAAGGAAGGCGTCGAACTTGTCCGCATCCTGCATCGCGATGGATTTGACGCTCTCGAAAGCGCCGTCGCCCTTGCCCTGCACCATGTAGCAGGCAAGCGTCCAGGGCGCACCCGCGAAACCGATTAGCGCGGTTTCCGGCGACAGCTGCTGGCGCACCCGGCGAATGGTTTCAAACACAGGGCTCAGTTTTTTCTCGTCGTAGGCAAAGGTCGCCGCATTCAGCGGCCCCAGTTGTGGCCCCTCGCCTTCCACGAAATCAAGCTGCTGGCCCAAGGCGTAAGGAATGACGAGAATATCGGAGAAGAGGATCGCGGCATCCATATTGAAGCGCCGGACCGGCTGGAGCGTCACCTCGGCGGCCAGTTCAGGCGTGAAGCAGAGTTTCAGGAACGACCCCGCTTCCTGGCGGAGCCGCCGGTACTCGGGCAGATAGCGCCCTGCCTGGCGCATGAACCAGAACGGCGCGCGCGGGACCGCCTTGCCCATAAGGGCGTCGGTGAAGATCAAAGACCGTGTGGACTGGGACTGGGGAACCGAAAGCATGTTTTCTTCGTTTGGCGGCACGGATGGCAAGGTGCCATTTTTTTCAGGTCTCGAAAAGTAAAACCCTAAAAATATATAAGTAATAGAATCTTTTAGGGGTAGTGGTAGGTCCTGTGGGCGCCGGGCATAACTGCGCCTTGCACAGAAATTGTCACAGGCGGTGTCTTGGGCGGCAGTGGGAATTATCCGCAAGCGGCCTTGGGATAAAACGGCTTTTACAAAGAGTCAGAAGGCGTTATGCGCCTGTGGATAGCGTGGATAATCCCAAGATTCCGAAAAACCAAGTTATCCCCGCTTTTCTATTCCGGAGTCCCGCTGTGCATGCAGGATGTATCTCGTTGTTTTGACTCACAAGCTGGGCAGGGAAAAGTTTTGCCCACGGCGGGTCCAACAGGCTTATCCCAAGGGTTACCCACAGAAGACGGGTTTTATCCCAAGAAAGCCGCTTTTCTTGGAGCGGTTTTCCGGGTTAGGATAAAGAGGTCAACGCAAAGCATTGAAAAGGGCCCTTTTTCATGACTGAGGACTGGCAAAAGCTGGACCCCGAGAAGGCGGCGAGGATCTTGTCCGAGATCAACCCGCATCTCGAGCCCGTGCCTTTCAGCGTCGAGAATACCACGATCCGCACCCAGCGCCTGCCCTTCTATAAAGGTTACGAGTTCTGCGAGCTGACCGACTTGTCGGCGGTGCCCGGCGCGCGCAAATACGCGATCTACAAGCCCGGCGACGTCAACGTCATCAACTGGACGAACCAGGCGATCTACGAGACGAATGAAAAAGCGCCGATCACGCTCGACGAGCGCAACGTCGTCGAGTACGTGAAATTTTTCTTCAACTATGTGCGCGGCCGCCACGGGCGCTTCCTCGTCATCGAAACCATTGACGATATCCGCTGGCAGGTCGAGCCGCCGCTGCAGGGCCGCAAGGTGATGCAGGAAATGCTGGAGCCCGTGAGCGTTGCGAGCCAAGACGCCGACGGCACCTTCAACCTCGACGCCTTCATGGTTTTCAAGGACAGCCTTTTCAAGACGAAAGTGCACGTCAAGAAGGACGGGCTCGTCAGCATGTCGGATGAAGAGCTGAAAATCGAAGGCATGCCGGTCTTGCAGGACGCCGCTGCGTGAGTCCGCCGCTTCGGCCGCTGCTGGCCGAACCTGCCGCGCGCGAAAAAAAACCCCAGGCTGCCGATATTCCTCCCGCCGTCGCGCAGCAGCTAGAACGTCTGGTTCAATCGAAAATTACGGAAGTGTCCTTTGCCTTCGGCGGATTATCGGTATCCGCCGCTTTCGTTTTCACGCTCGACAACGGGCGCAAAATCTTCGCCAAGGGCGCGCATCCCGGCGACACGGCGCATGCGGCAAAAAATCTTCAGGACGAGATCGCGGCCTATAATACCGTCGCTGTCCTTAAGACAGTCGCGCCGCCTTACGTCGGCCTCGTGTCTGACGGCCAAGCTGACGGCTGGATGCTGGGCGTCTGGGAATATGTGGAACATGATCCTGCGCGTGCCGCGCCCGCGCGCGTGATCGAGTCATTAAAAGCATGGCAAAAATCCGCCGTACCGCACGGGACGCTGCCGGCGGCGAAGGATCACAATTATATTTCGCAGCTGCTCTCGCCGGGGCGCAAATGGATGCGCATCAGCGATGAGGTGCCGGTGCGCGAAAAATTCCTGACCCTCTTCGCCAAGCCCGAGGCGGCCAAGGTCTGGCTCGGCCGGAATATCGAGCGGCTGTGCCTGCACCAGGCGCGCGCGGCGGAACTGGAGGCGGAGGGAGGGCTGGTTCATGGCGACCTGCGCCTCGACAATTTCCTGTTCGGATCCGAGCGCACCTGGGTTATCGATTGGCCCAATGCTTGCATAGGACCTTTGTCGTTCGACCTCGCCTTCCTGTTTTCGAATATGGAGGCGCTGGGCCTCGGACGGGCGGAACAGTTTTTCGGCGCCTACGCCGCTGCGGGATGCACCCTCCCGCCGCGCGACGAACAGGCCGCGATTCTGTGCGCGCTCTCGGGCTATTTCGCCGATCAGGCCTATCGCGCCGAAGTCGACAAGATGCCGCGCCTGCGCTGGATGCAGCGGTCTATGCTGCTGGCGCAATTGCGTTATCTGGCGCGATTAGGGTTAATCGAATCACCCCCTCAAATGAACGGTGAAAATCAATAGCGGTGTGGCGATTTTCACCCGGATTATTCTTTTCCTGTGGTTCATTTACAGCATAATTATCTGATTTTTCACCATAATCAGTAGCAATTCTTTCCATAACGCCGAAATAAAGGGTCTTTTTTCTATTTGGAAAAGGGTTGTTAACCACCTTGGGGCGATGATGAAGGTGAACAGGGGATATAGCCGACTGCTTAAGGGGTTGGACTAGGGAAGCGAAAGACTTCCGCCCTCGAGACGGCGAAGTAAACAAGGGTGTGCAATGGGCAACGACGTGGACCGCGACAGCGAGCCGACAACAAAGAAACCGGAAACCCGCCGCTTCAAGGACACGTCGCGCCGGCTGCGTCAGGGTTCTGAAAAACCGCTCAAGCATCGCGCATCGCTCGACTGGCGCCTCGACCAGCGCGCGGTCTGTGACAAGGGCGGCGCCTCTGCCGACATCGTTTCTATCGACGAGCTCAAAGCCATCATCCTGAAAAGCCGCACGGGCGAGGCCCTGCTGCAGGACAGCGCGGGGCTCTCCATTATATATGATCAGCAGAACCCCGCTTCTCAATACTATGCGCGCGGCGAACAGCGGATTATTACGCTGAACCCCCTGCGCCCCCGCGGCGACCTGGTCAATCTGCTGAGCCGCGAGCTGCGCCGCGACTGGCAGCAGCGCCACGGCGCGCTGGTGAATCCCTTGCGCTACGAGCCGGATGAAGCGATCCTGATCAACCGCGCGCAGAATGCCGACGTACTGATGATTGGCGTCAAGATCGCCTGGGAGCTGAAGCTGGCCGGCGAGCCCGAAGCCTGGGATTTCCTGGCGGCATCGCCCTTCGTCGATGTGACGCGCACGTTCGAGATCAAGGCGCAGGCGGACTTCCGCACGCTGAACAACGGCGAGGCCAGCCGCGCCGCCTACGACAAATTTTTCGAAGACGCCCGCACCAAGCTGCACGACAAGCGCATCATCCACCAGATGCTGCTCGACGAGGGCGGCTATATGAAGACGCGCGAGAAAGGCCCGAAACTGTCGATGGACCTGTTCAAGCGCCTGGGCGAAATGCCCAATGACGGCCGCAACTACCTGGCGATCAAGGCCAAGCATGCGCCGATGGATATGTGCTACTCGACCGTCGAGGACCGTTCGAACGCGAATTTCCTGTGGTTCATCAAGTTCGAGCGCAGTTTCCAGGAGAAGGAACTGCAGATGGTCCGCGACTCCGTCAAGCTCTCCGCCGAAGTCGTCGATTTCGGCAAATGGGATCGTACCAAGCGCGCCCGGCAGCCAGAGCCGGGCCAAGGATAAGCCTGCCCGCTCCGTTCTTCCGGCACCTCGGGGGAACTGCGGCGCATCCGGCGCCGTAGGCTGGAACGAGCGGTAATCGTTAAATAGGGGAGCCTGCTTATGCTCGAGGGTTTGGGCGATCGGCGCATTCGATTCAGGCTGGCGAGCCTGTCGGACCGCGACCTGAGCTTTGCGCCTGTCGAGCAGCGCGCGCAGGCCTTCGCGGCCTGCATCCGCAACCTCCTCAAAATTCTCGACCATAGCCCTTTGGGGCGAACGCTTGTGCGCTTTGCGGTATTAAACGATGTGACAGTGGGCCTCGACCCGCTGCTCGAGGCGCAGGCGAGTTATTTTTATCCGCACCAGAATCATTTCGACCTCGGCTATCAGCCCGAGCTGCTGCAGAAAACGGAAAAAGGCATCAGCCGCTATCTTGTCTCCTTCGTCGCGGGACTGCGCCGCGTCTGGCACCAGCGCACCGGCAACGGTCCAGATGTGTCCTTGCGTCCGCGCGACTTCCTGCGCGTGAACCGCTGCGCGGAGGCCGACATCGAAGCCGTCACGCATCTCATCGCCTGGGAATTACGCTCCGGCGGTGCGTCGTTTTTGTGGCGGCACCTGTTGTCGGGCGCGAACGGCGATATTTCGGTCGTGTTCGAGCGCGCGATCCAGGAAGGCCCGCCGCGGCAGTTCGACGGCGCGGCATTGAAAGCCGCCTTCGATCAGTGGTTTGCGGGCCAGGAACGGCTCGATGCCTGCGACCATTTCGCGCTGGAGATGATGGATCTTGCGCTGATCCAGCAGCCCGCGGTCGTGGGATTGCTGGCGCTCAAAGCCGGACGCGCGGCCGGGCTTGGCCTGTTGCCCAACGGGCAGAACTACCTCGACGGCGCCTTGTTCACCGGCGACTGGTACGATGCGCCGGGCGATGACTTCAATACCGCCCACCTGCGTCATATCGAGCGCGATATTTTCCAACTGCTTGAAAAAGCTAATAATATCCGCTGATCCGTCGGCCCTTCCTGCTATAAAAACATTTGACATAATCTGAAGAATCGGGTTATGATCGCGCAGGTTTTTAGAGGAAAAGGAATAAGAACATGGCCGCCAACGACAACGCGAACGAACAGAATGAATTCTTCAACCCGGAGAAGCCGTCGCGCTTAAAGCAGGCCTTCCAGTGGGCCGGCGCTTTCGCCGCGATGCTCAGCTGCGAAGCACCCCAGACGGGCTTTGCGCAGGCGGGCTTCACCTGGGACTATGCGAAAGCGAAAATCGGCTCGCGCCATGCCCCGAAAGGCTAAAGCGATAAAAGTTTCGAGAAGCCCCTGTTCGCCCGAACGGGGGCTTTTTCATTTATGCGCGTAAGGATTAGCGCAGTGATGTTTTGAGATATGACGCTGGTAATCGCGATGCGCCTGCGCGGTCGCGACGCGGGCGGCCACGACCTCGCGCCACAGGGCGGGATAATCCTCCGCCCTGCGCCCGGTCCTTTTGTTGCCGAGCGCCGAGACCTTCTGCATCCAGCGCGTGATGGCGGCGGTATAGGCCGCGAACAGCACGTCGCGGTGGTTGCAGGGCGAAAGGCGCGTCCGCGTGTTATCGTTTGCGGCGCGGCGCCGGCGCGGCCGCCGCCGCTGGAGCAACGCTTCCAACAGGGCAAACAGTTTCTGGCGGGGAAGCTTTTCGCCGCGCTTCACCTTCCAGCACAACAGACGGACCTCGCGGGCCGAGAGCGAACTCATTAAATACTTTCCCTTTGTTCAACATGCGCCGCCAACGCGCGCGCGGCGGATTCCATCCTCTCTCCCCGGCGAGGGAAGAGGGAGTCGGGAAAAAGAGGGTTGCGGCCGGAAATTCCGGGTTAGAGGCCTTCGAGGTCGAGCAGGTGGGCCTCGCCGCGCTTGGTCAGCCATTCGCGGGCCATCTGCAGCGCGCGGTCTTTTTCGCGCCGGGTCAGGTGGGTGTAGAGGCTGTCGCGGGATTTTTCGGCGTCTTCCTTGGCCTTGTCGCCGTCGGGGAAGTGTACGATCGCGATCTGGATCCACATGAGCGCCATGATCGAATCCGCCTGGACGCCCTCGCCGGAGTAATACATCGTGCCCAGGTGATATTGCGCAAGCGGACGGTTCGCGTTCGCCGCGTCGGCGAGATAGTCATAGGCTTTCTTCGGGTCCTTGGGCACGCCCTGCCCGTAGCGGTACATGATGCCCATCAGCTCCTGCGCGCCGACATGGCCGCCCTTGGCAAGCGGTTCGAGCGCCTTGGCGACGTCGTCGTACTTGGCGTCTTTGTACATCTTCATGAGGTTTTCGTACGTGAGCTTGCCCGAGCCGGAGGTGAGCGTGCTCTGGGGGCCTTCGCCCATGGCGGCGGCCTCGGTCGGGATCATGAGGTCGACGGGAATGTTGTTGTATTCGTCAAGCGGCGGCGGCTTGTCGGGATCTTTTTCGTCCATGAAGGCGGCGTTCTGCGGCGGTGCGCTGTCGAATTCGCTGCCGCCGTCAGCGGGGGGCGCATTAGCGTCCGGTTTTGCGTCCGGCTTGGCGTCGGATTTTGCGGCGGGCGCGGGAGCGGCCGCAGGCGTCTTGGGCGCATCGGCATGCGCGGGCGGCGCCGCCAGGATGCAGACGGACAGGAACGCGGCGAAAAATGGCATGAAGCGCATGGTCAGAACTCCCCGGAAGGCCCTTTATTAATTATAAGCCCCCTTTGGCAAAATTCCAAAAGGTTACGTAGGGCTTTGAAAAACCAGCGTCATCCAGTCCCCTTGGGGAATCCGGCGCTTGAGGGTCAATCCCTGTTTTTCATAGGCCGCCGCTACTTCCGCCGCTTGGCGTTTCAAGAGGCCGGAGAGGACGCAATAGCCGCCCCGGGACAGCACCCGGCTTAAATCCTTTGCCATGCCGATCAGCGGGCCCGCGAGGATGTTGGCGGCGACCAGATCGTAAGGGGCCTTTTGTTTTGCGAGCGGCGTATTGAACCCGTCGCCGGCCGCGGCCTTCAGCGCGACGCGGTTCATCCTGGCGTGGCGCTGCGTGACGCGCACGGATTCAGGATCGATGTCGACAGCGGTGACTTTCGCGCGCGGCCAGATTTTCTTGATCGCGATGGCGAGGATGCCGGAGCCGCAGCCCATATCGAGCGCGTTTTTGATCGTGTTCTTTTTCTCGAGCGCTTCGAACGCCAGCATGCAGCCCTTCGTCGTCTGGTGTTCGCCGGAGCCGAAAGCCGTTGCGGCATCGATGTGGAGCGGCACCAGGCCCTTGGGCGTCCTGCCCTTGAAGTGCGAGCCGCGCACGAAGAACTGGCCGATTGTGACGGGAGGAAAATTGTCGTGCACATGCTGAAGCCAGTTTTTTTCCGGCAGGCGTCTGGCGCGCAAAGTCTTCGGCAGGCCCTTGATGTTTTCGTTCTTGGCGAGAGCCGCGAGACGTCGCGCCACTTCCTTAAGGTCGGGCGGGCCCAGCGTGGTCAGGGTGACGGTCCAGTTGTCGCCATCGGTCGCTTCTTTATTATGGAGAAAGACCGAGACCCCTAAGTCCTCGAGCTCCGACGCCACCCGTTCGGCGGCCGCGCCGTCGAGTTTTTTGGAGCAGACGAGCGCCAGTCTGTAGAGCGGATGCGGAATGCGGGCTTGCTTGCGCGGGCGAGGGGACATAACTTCAAAATACTATGGAATAACAGGGGCTTCGTTTCGCCAATATTCTTGATATGATGTGCTTTGTCCACCATATTATTTCAACCGCATCTATAAACGCTTAATCTTCTCAAGGCTTGAAAGCAGGACCACCATGGAAAAGAACGCCGTTATCGCAGGCTATCAGCGGAGCCCCTTTACCTTTGCCGGGAAAGGCGAACTGGCAGGCGTACGGCCCGACGACCTGGCGGCGCTGACCGTGACCGGCCTGCTGCAGCGCGCGGGCGCCGAGGGCAAAGATATCGAGGACCTGATTTTGGGCTGCGCCTTTCCGGAAGGCGAGCAGGGTTTCAACATGGCGCGCCTCGTCGTCAATATCGCGAAGCTGCCGCAGTCGGTCGGCGGCGCCACGGTGAACCGCTTCTGCGGCTCGTCGATGCAGGCGATCCACCAGGCGGTCGGCGCGATCAAGACCGGCGCCGGCGAGGCTTTCATCTGCGCGGGCGTCGAGTCCATGTCGCGCATCCCGATGGGCGGCTTCAACCCGCTCCCCAATCCTGCGCTGGTGCAGACCTTTCCCCAAGCTTACATTTCGATGGGCGAAACCGCCGAGAACCTCGCGCGCAAATACAGCATTCCGCGCGCCGAGCAGGAAAAATTCGCGCTCGCCTCGCAGCAGAAGGCCGTGCTGGCCCGCGCCGGCGGCCGTTTCAAGGACGAAATCATTCCCGTCACCACGCCCGATGGCCGCACCGTGTCGGAAGACGGCTGCATCCGCGCCGAGACGACACTGGCGGGCCTGGCCGACCTGAAACTGGCCTTCGATGAAAAAGGCTCGGTCACCGCCGGCACCTCGTCCCCCTTGACCGACGGCGCCTCGGCGACCCTCGTCACCTCGGAAGAATTCGCGAAGGCGCGGGGGCTGAAGATACTGGCGCGCGTGCGTTCGACCGCCGTGTCGGGCTGCGCGCCCGAAATCATGGGCATCGGCCCGGTCGAGGCGTCGCGCAAGGCGCTGGCGCGCGCCGGCCTGACCATCAAGGACATCGATATCATCGAGCTCAACGAGGCTTTCGCCGTGCAGGCGCTCTCCGTGCTGCAGGAACTGGGCGCGGACCTGAACAAGGTGAACCTGGACGGGGGCGCGATCGCGCTCGGCCATCCGCTCGGCGCCTCGGGCGCGCGCATCACCGGCAAGGCCGCCAGCCTGCTCCAGCGCGAGAAGAAAAACCTCGCGCTCGCCACCATGTGCATCGGCGGCGGCCAGGGCATCGCGACGGTGCTGGAAGCGGCTTAAGAGACAATCATGCGGCTACCCGAACACATCCGCCGCGTTCCGAAAGCGGACCTGCACGTGCACCTGGAAGGGACGATCACGCCCGACCTGGTCAAGCGCATCGCGCATCGGAACAAGATCAAGCTCCCCGACGAGCTGCTGAAGCGCGAGGGCCAGACCTTCCAGTGGAAGGAAGATCCGACGCCGCTGGGGTCCCTGCGCGGATTCCTGCAGGCCTATGACGATGCGACGAAGGTGCTGCGCGGCGCGCAGGATTATACCGACCTCACCTATGATTACCTGAAGCGCTCGGCCGAGGAAGAGAACTGCATCTACGCCGAGATCATGGTTTCCGCCGATCATGGCGCAATGGCGAAGCTGAGCTGGCCCGACATGCTGGCTGCCATCACCAGGGGCTATGAGAAGGCGAAGGCCGAGACGGGCATCGAGATGCGCCTGATTTCAACCTGCGTGCGCCATTACGGGCCCGAGGGCGCGTTGAAAGTGGGCGAACTCACGCGCGCACATCCGCACCCGCTGGTGACGGGCTTCGGCATGGCGGGTGACGAAACCGCTTTTAAAATCGCGGATTTCCTGCCGGCCTATGAGGCGAGCGGGCTGAAGAACCGCACCGCGCATGCCGGCGAGGCGACCGGCCCCGCGACCGTGCGCGAGGCGCGCGATGTCCTGAAGATCCGCCGCTTCGGGCATATGGTGCGCGCGATCGAGGATTCTGCGCTGATGGACGAGCAGAAGGCGATCAACGCCGTGCCGGAGGTCTGCGTATCGAGCAACATGGCGTTGAAGGTCTTTACCGATTACCGCAAGCATCCGCTGCGCAAGTTTTTCGACGCGGGGCTCAAGGTCGTGCTGGGCAGCGACGATCCGACCTTTTTCCGCACTTCGATCGGCCGCGAATACCAGATCGCGCAGGAGAAATTCGCTTTCACCGAGAAAGAGCTCGCGAAGCTGACCCGCAACGCCATCGAGGAAGCCTTCATCGACGAACCCACTCGCGCAAAACTGCTGCAGCGCGTGGACGCATTCAAGGCGGCGGCTTAGTCGGAAGAAATCAAATCACACCCAAAACAGTCCACCCCCGCCTTGGGCGAGGGTCCAGGAAGGCTGCCCAGCCGCCACATGAATCCACCATTGCCGCTATGTGATCTACGGACGCGTCACGTATGATAATGATTTTTACGAGAATAATTATAATTACTTTTTGTCGTCTATTCTGAGTTCTTTAGGATCGATTTTCATGTTGCAGCCGGTCATCTTTTTAATTTTGGCCCAATCATAATTGAAAGCTTTAGCCTGTTCGTCACTGGCAACGCACTGATGGAAGTAATCGTAGTAAGCATAATTTAAATAGGTTGTGGCTGCTATGAAGGTGCCCATAACCGCCAACAGGGCATAAATTACTTTTCTCTTCCAACCGATCTTCATAAAGGAACCTGCTAATAGCGTTCGAATGTGTGATAATAATATATCGTCAGGAAAATAATATCTGACTGTAGCCTTTTTCTGTTGAGGCTATTTCCTGAAGCTGAGCGGCGGGGACACCTTGATTTTTTCCTGCAGCACTGTTGCCGCGAGGATGGCCTCTTGCGCCCGCCGCGCTTTGGTTTGCGGAGACACACGCAAATTCTCCGGCACGGCGTCCCACGCCGAGAACTCCCCAAAATCACTCTTTATTTTTTTGAAGGCCGCTGGTGAACCTTCCAGCGAGATCAGCTTGTTGTCGTGGCAATAGAAGACGCCCCCGACAGATTGCGGCGCATGCTCCAGCGTGGTGAGCCGATTGTAGGAACACCAGAAGTCGCCGCCAACGGTCTTCGGTGCGCCTTCCAATGCGATGAGCTGGTTGTAGGCGCAGGCAAAGCTGCCGCCGACGGTCACAGAAGAAAGATTCGGAAGTTTGGTCAAGCCCATATTACAAATATTCAGGTCTCCGGGGACCAGAATTAACCCGTCTTTTTGCACAGTATATTTCACGCCCCAGGATTGCAGGGTTTGTTCGGTCTCGGTGAGAATCGCTTTTTTGAATGCGTTTCGCATGGACTATTTCCTGAGTTTGAGCGGCTTGCAGCACGCGTCGTTGTTTCCGAAGACAGCCGCGGCTCTTCGGGTACCATAGTTCGTGGCTGTTTCAGATGAGCTGTACCGGCAGGCAAGAAACAAGCGGAAATCGCTCTGGCGTAGATGCTCAGCGTAGGCGCACTATAATAATTTCTGGACAATTATGTCAATTCAAATCTTCGCCTGAAAAGCAGCTAGAAATGCTGTATTTTTCGGAAGATATATTATGAAGATATATTATAACGCTAGGATCTTGAGCGCTTTCTCACATGAACTTCTGGCCCCGCACCAGGCGGAGGTGGACCTAGTCGTTGCGACTGCGGGCTTAGAAACGCGGACCGCCCGGGCCGCGGCTCGCGGGCTGCGCCTTTGCCAGCCTATTCCACTCGTCTTCCGACAGCACGGTGACGCCGAGCGATCTGGCTTTGGCGAGTTTTGAACCGGCGTCTTCGCCCGCCACAAGAATATCGGTATTGCGCGTGACGCTGTCGGTCACATGCGCGCCCAGCACGATGGCGGCGCTTTCGGCCTGCTTGCGGGTCATGGTCGAGAGGCGCCCGGTAAAGACGACGGTTTTTCCGGCGACGGAAACCGGGACGGGTTCAGCAGCCGGTGCCGCGGCGGGTACTGCGGCTTGGGCGAAAGAAGCGGCGGGCGCATCTTCCTCGATGTCTTCGCCGCGGCGTTCGGCCAATTCCTGGCGCAGTTCGGCCTCGGTTGAATCGGGATTCAGCAGCAGGCCCGAAGCGTCGAACGTCAGCCTCTGGCGGTGCGGATTTTCCTGGAAGGCTTCGCCACCTTCATCTTCGATATCGGAGGCGAGCTGCGCGCATTCTTCGTCGGCGTAGAAACGCGCCGAGGCGCTGCCGTCGCCGCCGTTGCTGACGATGTAATGGATTTTCGCGGTGAAGGGGAAGTCGACCTTCTCGGCGGCCGCGTTGAAAGCGGGGATGGCTTCAGCGTCTTCTTCCGCCTCGTCATCCACATCTTCGCCACGCGCCTCGGCCAGTTCGCGCTCGAGTTCCGCCTTGGTCGAGGAGGGATTGAGAAGCCGGCCCTGCGCATCGAAGTCGAAGGTTTTGGCGTAGGGGCCCTTTTCGTCGAAGGGCTCCATCTCGTCTTCGAGGTCGGCCGCGAGCTGCGCCGTTTTTTCATCAGCGAAGAAGTTCACATGGGCGCTGCCGTCGCCGCCGTTGATAATGACATAATGAAGCTTGACCTTGGGCATGAAAATATCTCCGTCGCGATTTTCCGAAATTTCGGAGCCAAGCTACGCGAATCTACACATTATGTCAATAGCTGGGTTTCTAGGTGACGATATATTTGATGGCGGTGACTTCCAGCCGTTCCGATCCGCCTGCCATGCGGACCTCGACCTCGTCGCCGACGCGGGCTTTGAGCAGGGCCCTGGCGACGGGGGACAGCCAGCTGATCTTGCCCTTGTTCACATCGGCCTCGTCGGGGCCGACGAGGGTCACGGTATGTTCGCTGTCGTCTTCTTTCGCGTAGGTGACGGTCGCGCCGAAGAAGACGCGGTCGAGACCCTGCTGTTTTTTGGGATCGACGACCTCGGCGCTTTCGAGGCGCTTGGTGAGATACCGCAGGCGCCGGTCGATTTCGCGCAGGCGTTTCTTGCCGTAAAGGTAGTCGCCGTTTTCCGACCGGTCGCCGTTGCCGGCGGCCCAGGAGACGATTTCGACCATTTTCGGGCGCTCGTCGCGCAGCAGGTGCTGCATTTCGGATTGCAGCGCGGCGAAACCGCCCGGCGTCATGTAGTTCTTGACGTTGACCGGCACCTCGATCTCGGGTTCATCGGCATCGTCCGAATGGCTGTCTTCGGTGGTGAAGGCCTTGCTCATGGAAAGTTTCTAGCGCTGGGAGCGCAGCTTGGGAAGGCCCAGCTTGACGCGCGCGTCGTTTTCGATGGCCATGAGCTGGTCGAGGCCGGGTTCGAGCTCCGAGGTGATATAGGCGATGCGCGTCGACGGGCTGCCCGCATTGTTGTCGGGGAAGGCGGCCGACCAGTTGCGCATCTTGACGCCGAGGCCGCAGAGCACCGCGCCCATCGTGTCATGGTTGTCCTCGATCTGGGCGCGCAGGCGCCCGAAGGAGGTGGGGTTCATGTCGCGCCAAAAGGATTCGAACGAGCTCTTGAACTTGTTCATGCGGTCGCGCGTGGAGGTGAAAAGGTTGCGCAGGAGCGCCGCCACATTGTTGCAGGAGGCGTTCGCCGCGGGCGATCCCGTCACTTCGCGATGGCCCTTGAGCTCGCCGAGCCACAGCCAGAAGCGGTTGAGGTCGGGCGCGATGGAATCGAAGCAGTCGCGGTAGTAGGTGGTGGACAGGAAGATGTCGCGGTAACTTTGCAGGAAAGCCGGGATTTCCGCCACGGGGATGCCGGTCTTCTGCGACATGATTTTCAGGCGCTGCTGGACCTTGGTCACGTCGGGATCGCGGAACAGGCGCGTCAGCGTGTCCTTGTCGACCTCGCCGCCGTCGCCGAACAGGTTCGCGATGAGGGGCCGGACGAATTCCATCGAGTTTTTTTCCAGCCGTTCCTTTGTCGTTTCCGACAGTTCGAGCTGGGACTTGTCCACTTCGATGCCGAGCTTGGAGAGGGTGCTGCGCAGCGAATAGACGTCGTAGGAATGCAGCGACGAGAGCTTGCCGATGACGGCGAGATCCTGCGCGCTGGTCGCCGGGAAGGAGGCCTGGATGTCCTCGGGCCGGATCTGCAGGCTGCCCGAACTCTTGTCGCTGTGCAGCTCGACCATCGTTTCCAGCTGCGCATTCTTGACGAGCTTGGCGGATTTGAGCGCCGAGCTGTCGAGCGGAATCATCGACAGCGACAGCCGGTCCATCGCATCGCGATCGGACGGAGAGGTTGGCTTGTCGGGAGGGTTCGGCGGCTCGGTCATCATTAGAAGCTAGTCACTTGATGGCGATACGTCCATAGGGCGAGCTTGGTCTTTTAGCCTGAGCCAGAGCGGCGTCTCATTATCGCAAATGCGGCCATTGACAGTGGAGAGTGCGCGCCGGATACTTCGCGCCATGAACAAATATCGCCGCGCCTTTTACAAATCGCCATTCCTGATCGAGTTTCAGGACCGCCCCTACTACGCCTATCCGATGTACCAGGCGGCGACGCAGGCGCTGGCGCTGGGGTACAAGGCGATCAGCGTGATCGAATTCGGCGTGGCGGGCGGCAACGGCATGGTCTGCCTGGAAAAACACGCGCGGATTTTGAGCAAGCTGCTCCGCATCGAATTCCAGCTCTACGGCTTCGACACCGGCACCGGGCTGCCGCCGCCGGAGGGTTACCGCGACGTCGAGCATAACTGGAAGCAGGGCCTGTTCCGGATGGACGTCGAAAAGCTCAAAAGCCGCCTGACGATATCGCAGCTGGTGCTCGGTGACGTCGCCGACACGCTGAAAGACTTTTATATGGCTTATAAGCCCGCGCCCGTCGGGGCGGTCATCTTCGACGTCGACCTTTATTCGTCGACGCGCGCCGCACTGAAGATTTTCGACACCGGCGCCGGGAACCTGATCCCGCGCGTGCGCTGCTATTTCGACGATATCATCGGCAGCGAGATTTCGCTGACCAACGAATATATGGGCGAGAAACTGGCGGTCGACGAGTACAACCGGACGCATGCGCAGCGCAAGATCACCCCGGTCTATCACCTCCAGGCGCGCAGCTATCGCAAGAAGTGGCACCTGAAGTCCTTCGTGCACCATGCCTACGATCATCCGCTCTATTCCCGCTTCATCGCCCGCGACAACGACGCTGTGGCCGGCCAACTGCGCGCTTGAAGCATGACGCCGCGGGTAAGCCTATGTCGATTTTCGGTGGTTCCAATTTTTGCGCGTGGTCTTATGCCGCAATTGCGGTCTCGGCTAGTGCTGCCAGCGGAAATGTGAAGAATTTAGACAATTAATAGATTAAAGGGAGCGATTTGACTCCCTCTCCCAGCGCATGTTGGGAGAGGGTTAGGGAGGGGGATTGTCCCGAACTCGATGTGCAGGACAATCCCCCTCCCTAACCCTCCCCCGCGACGAGCGCGGGAGAGGGAACTGTTGGCGCGAAACTCCTGGCGATACTCGAAACCCCAATTCTTGGGCTTCAGATAGAAGCCCGCCCCTTGAGGCGGAGAGCCTTGCTGACGGTGATACGCTCTTTCAGTGAGACATCGCCGCGGTCCAGTTCGGCCCGGTCTTCTTCTTCCATGGTTTTTTCAGCAGCGCCCGGGTGTCGTCGGCCATGCCGTAGGGCAGGTCCTGCCAGACGGTGAATGCGACCGTCTGGGCGGGCACCTGGACGTCGGAATAATAGTGGAGGTTGATATAGTCCTCGCTGACGCCGCTGAGCCGGCCCTGCATCCCATCGTCGCGATAGCTCAGGGCGTCGAAGACATGAGCGGTATGCGCCGGCAAGAAGACAAGGCGGACGTTCGGGTCGGGCGCGGCGGTGTTGAAGTCGTTTTTCATGCCAGCGGTTCCTTTTGCCGTCAGGTTTTTTTGAGCCGTAGCGGGTGGTGGAGAGCGATGCGCCCTTTCAAAGGCCCAGGTGTGCGGCGGTCCGCGTCCTCGAGGGCCTGTTTCAGGAGGTCCCTGGTTTCGTCTGGCATGTCGCGCGAGACCTTGTCCCAGGAGATGAATGCATAAGCCTGCGGGTCTACGGCGCGCGGCGTGCCGTATTCTTGCCGGATATCGGCAGTCGTATAGTCCTTGAGCTTGCCGCTACGCGCATCGTCGCTGACGCTTCCCCAATCGATGTCGGTAACGGTATGCGCGGGGATCGTAACGACTCTTGCATCCGGATCGAAGAAGGCCTCGGCCTCGCGGTTAAAATCGTCCCGCATCAGCCGGGGCCCTTGTCGCCCTTGAAGTGCAGCGGCGGGGTCACCTTGACATTGTGCTGGAGGGTGTAAGCCTCGGACGGGTCGCGGCGGCGCGGCGGCAGCGGGATACTTGATGTTGCGGAACTGTGGCGTGTGCCGAGCAATGGCTCGAAGTTCCGCGCTTCCAACGCCGCATATTGTTCCTCGGTCAGATCGCAATTGGCGATATGCTTGCGGGTTTCGCCCCGTTCGCCGCAGCGCATCTCGCCCGCGAACCAGGGCCTGCGGACGCCGGCATCGTCGAAGGCCGCGCGCAGGCGTTTTTCATCGTCCTTGGCGTATTCGATATGGAAGGGCTGGACCGCCTGCCCGTTGAAATACGATTTGGGAACTGTCATGCCCGCGGCCTGTCCCCCACCCAGCCGCGCTTGACGGGCTGCAGCGGAATGGATTTTGCTTTCGACATCGTCTGGACGAGAAGGCGCAGCGGCTTGGCGAGGTTTTTAAAATCATCGTCGCTGAATTTTGCTGCTTCGTCGGCGTACAGTTTGATCGCGGGATGCGCCGCGGTGCCGCGGACCTTTGCGATACCGCTGAAAATCAGCGCGTCCTTGCGCAGCAGCCCTTCGATGCCGCTCGAATCCATGCCGGGAATGAGACTGCCCAGCGTTTTGCGCACGGCGTCGGGCTTGCCGCGGCCCGTGTCGAGGTCGGAGGCCGCGCCCGAGAGCATGTCGGCATACAGGGACTGGCTCTTGAGGTTCTTGATGAAAGCTTCCTCGACGAGCGCCCCGAGACCGGCATCGGTGGCCGCATCCTGCTGGAACTTCGACAGCCAGTCGCCGGCCTGCGACAGGGACATGGCGTTCACGGCCTTGGCGAGGTTTTCGAGGTTAAAGTCGGATGCAGGCATCGGCGTCTTGCTCCTAAGCGTTCTCCCGTGAGGCAGCTGATTTTTTCTAGCAAAACGGCGATATTATGTCAATTATTTTGACGAGCCGAACAGGGCGGCTGTGGACGGGAGCGCGATGGAGGAGAATGATTTAAGCGCCGGAGGGAACGGCTGCCGCGAAGGAGCGCTTTACGGTTGGTTTGGCCGTTGCGGCGGGCTTGGTGGCGGAGGCGATATTGGATTCGACCGCGCCGACGATATGTCCGCCGATGTCCCGATTGAGGGCGAGCAAGGTTTCCCGGGCATTCGTGAATTCGCGTACGGCCAGCATCTGGTCGCCGCTGCGCAGGTTGGCCAGGTGGTCGGGGGTTTGGGGTTTGGCGCGATTGTTGAACTCGGTCTCGCTTGCTGCGTATTTCGTGGCGGCGAGGAAGAAATCGGTGAGCACTCGCTCAGCATCCGGCGACGAGCGGGCAAATCTGTTCCCGAGCGGACCCAGGTTCGTACTGTTGAAGCCCGGGGTCAGCTTGCCGACGAGATCGCTCAGGTTATCTTGGCCTTTCACGCGGACCATCGTATAAAACCTTGCCTTTTGATGGCGTTCGGGATAATTTTCCTTAATGCCAATTATACCCCAAAATATGGGTTTGTCGGGGAAAAAGTTAACTTATTCGGCAAGAATTTACTTAAGTAACTGAAAATGAACACTAAATTCGATGTCATTGTGGTGGGCGGAGGACATGCGGGCTGCGAAGCGGCCGCCGCGTCGGCGCGCATGGGCGCCAAAACCCTGCTGCTGACCCATCGAATCGACTCGGTCGGCGTCATGTCCTGCAACCCCGCCATCGGGGGCCTCGGCAAGGGCCACCTGGTGCGGGAGATCGATGCGCTCGACGGCGTCATGGGACGCGTCATCGACAAGGCGGGGATTCAGTTCCGGATGCTGAACGCCAGTAAGGGCCCGGCGGTGCGCGGACCGCGCGCGCAGGCCGACCGCAAGCTCTATCGCGAGAACATGCAGGCGCTGCTGCTCGACTATCCGAACCTCGCGCTGATCGGCGAAGGGGCGGAAGATATTGTGCGCGATGCGGACGGGCGCATCACCGGCGTGGTTTCTTCCGCCGGCACGACATATATGTGCGGCGCTTTGGTGATCACGACCGGCACTTTCCTGCGCGGTATCATCCACCGCGGCAAGAACCAGCATTCGGCGGGGCGTATCGGCGAGAAGCCGTCGGTGGGTTTGGCGCTCGCGCTCGAGAAACTCCGGCTGCCGATGGGACGCCTGAAGACGGGGACGCCTGCGCGCCTCGATGGCCGCACGATCAACTGGTCTGCTTGTGAAGAACAGCCCGGGGACAATCCGCCGCAGCCGTTTTCGTTCCTCACCGACAGCGTGAAAGTGCCGCAGATATCGTGTTTTATCACCTATACCAACGATAAAACGCATGCGGTTATCCGCGACAATCTGCATGTGGCGCCGATGTATTCGGGACAGATTAAATCCTCGGGTCCGCGCTATTGCCCGTCGATCGAGGACAAGGTTGTGCGCTTCGCCGACAAGGAGCGCCACCAGATTTTCCTCGAGCCCGAAGGTCTCGACGATGACACTGTATACCCGAACGGCATCTCGACCTCGCTGCCCGAAGACGTGCAGGACGCGCTGATCCGCACCATTCCGGGGCTCGAGAAGGTGACGATTTTGCAAGCCGGTTACGCGATCGAATACGACTATGTCGATCCGCGCGCGCTCAATCGGACGCTCGAAACAAAAACGGTGCCGGGATTGTTTCTGGCCGGGCAGATCAACGGCACGACCGGCTATGAAGAAGCGGGTGCGCAAGGCTTGGTCGCGGGCGTGAATGCGGCGTTGAAAGCTGCGGGCGGCGCGGAAGAATTCGTGCTCGACCGCGCCGACGGCTATATGGGCGTGCTCATTGATGACCTGGTGACGCAAGGCGTGAACGAGCCTTACCGCATGTTCACGAGCCGCGCCGAATACCGGCTGCTGCTGCGCGCGGATAATGCCGACCAGCGCCTGACCCCGGCGGGTATTTCCATAGGATGCGTGGGCGCGGAGCGGGCGGCGGCTTTCGAAACCAAGCATCGCAAGCTGTCAGAGGCGCGTGAGCTGGTGCATCGGTTGCAGGCGCTACCGGTCGAACTGGAGCGCCAGGGGTTCAAGGTCAACCAGGACGGGGTGAAACGCTCGGCCCATGACCTCATGCGCTATCCCGATATCACGGTCGAGGGCCTGAAGAAACTGTGGCCGGAGCTCTCCGCCATCGATGCGGATATTGTCGAACAAATTGAAATAGATGCGCGGTATTCGGGCTATATCCAGCGCCAAGAGGCCGATATCCGCGCTTTCCGCCGGGACGAGGCGCTGCTGATCCCCGCCGATATCGACTACACTCAAGTCGGCAGCCTGTCGAACGAAATGCGCCTCAAACTGGGCAAGCACCAGCCTGATACTTTGGGGGCAGCCGCCCGTATCCCGGGCGTGACGCCTGCGGCGCTCGTCGCCCTGCTGCGCCATGTGAAGCGTAAATCCGCACCAGAGACCAAAGTTGCCTGAGGTTTTCAAAAACACTTTCGAGCGCCACGGTTTCTATGTTTCACGTGAAACACTCGAGAAGTTCGACGTCTATGGCCAGCTGCTGCTGAAGTGGCAGAAGGTCATTAACCTTGTCGGTCCCGCCACCCTGACCGATGTGCCGGAACGGCACTTCTTCGACAGCGCCCAGATGTTCCGCTATATCCCCGATGTGAACGCGAAGCTGGCCGATCTCGGTTCTGGGGCTGGTTTTCCGGGGCTGGTCTTGGCCATGCTGGGGGTAAAAGACGTCCACCTGGTGGAATCAGATGTTCGCAAAGCGACCTTTCTGCGCGAAGTTTCACGTGAAACAAAGACCCCTGTTACGATCCACGACGTTCGGATTGAGGATTGCGACATACCCAATCTGGACGTGATCACCGCCCGGGCGCTTGCCCCTTTGCGCGACCTGCTCGTCCATATGGACCGGCTCACCACCGAGGGACATCCCATCTACGGTCTCTTCGCCAAGGGCCTCCAGCACCAGGAAGAGGTCGATAAGGCGAAGAAACAGTGGGAGTTTGATCTGGAGGCATTCCCGAGCGAGACCGATCTTTCGGGTAAAATTCTGCGGATCAGGAACCTCAAGCGCCGGTAAGCGGGTAGTACCCTCATCCTAGCCTTCTCCCAGAGGGAGAAGGAACGAACGACGCGCTCCGCGCGAAGATTATAAATCATATTTCCTTTCGCGAAGCGAAAGTCCTTGGTCCCCTCTCCCTTTGGGAGAGGGTTAGGGTGAGGGCACTTGCAGCAAAAAATGGCTGTTTCACGTGAAACAAATATTTCCACAACCCCTTCTTGATTACCTCCTCGATTCTGGTTTATCAATTCTTATGACCCAACCCCTGCCCCAAAATCAGTCCCTGACGGCCACGGACGGCGGCTCCGCCTCCAAAGGCACGCAATATATTAGCGTTTCCAACCAGAAAGGCGGCGTCGGCAAGACCACGACGACCGTCAATCTCGCGACCGCGCTCGCGGCCGTCGGCAAAAAGGTGCTGGTGATCGACCTCGATCCGCAGGGAAATGCCTCGACCGGCTTCGGCATCGACCGCGCCCAGCGCACGAATGGCACCTATGAAGTGCTGTTCGAAGAGTGCGAGATCGACCAGGCGGCGACGCCGACCAAGGTGCCGAACTTATTTATCGTGCCCTCGTCCATTCACCTGTCGGGGGCGGAGATCGAGCTGGTCGACGCCAAGAACCGCGAATTCCGCCTCAAATCGGCCTTGAGCCGCAGCAAGGAACATTATGACTATGTGATGTTCGACTGCCCACCGTCCCTGAACCTGCTTACGTTAAATGCGCTCGTCGGCTCGACCGGCGTCCTGGTTCCGCTTCAGTGTGAATTCTACGCGCTGGAAGGCTTGAGCCATCTCGTGAAGACCATCGAGCGCGTGAAGAACGCCTTCAACGAAAAGCTCGAGCTCTCGGGCGTCGTCCTGACCATGTACGACAAGCGCAACAATCTCGCCAACCAGGTGGCCGAGAACGTGCGCAGCTTCTTCGGCGAAAAAGTGTATGAGACGGTCATTCCGCGCAACGTGCGCATTTCGGAAGCGCCGTCCTTCGGCCTGCCCGCGATTGTTTACGACATGCATTGCCCCGGTTCGCAGGCCTACATTCAGCTCGCGAAGGAAATGCTGCGCCGCGAAGGCGCGCTGCAACTCCGCTACGCGGCGGCCGGCTGATATTTTTAAAGGAATTTGGCGATGAATGCAGAAGTGAAAAAACGCGGCCTCGGCCGGGGCCTCGACGCCCTCTTCCAAGACCAGCGCAAGGAAGAAGAAGCTTTCCAGCCCCGCATGAAGCGCGGCGAAGAGCTCGAGCGCGAAGCGTCCGCAATCCCGCAGCAGGCCGCCGCCACGGCGCCTGCGGGCCCGCCGCGCCGCCTTGCCGTCGACAAACTCACCCCCGGCAAATTCCAGCCGCGCCGCTATTTCGACGACGAGGCGCTCGACCAGCTGGCGGAGTCCATCTCCGTCCACGGCGTGCTGCAGCCGCTGCTCGTCCGCCCGCTCAATAATAATATGTATGAGATCATCGCGGGCGAACGCCGCTGGCGCGCCGCGCAAAAAGCGCAGGTGCATGATGTGCCCGTGGTCATCCAGGAACTCAGCGACCAGGACGCGCTTGAGATCGCGCTGATCGAAAACCTCCAGCGCGAAGACTTAACCGCCATCGAAGAGGCCGACGGCTACCAGCGCCTCATCGACGAATTCGGCCACAGCCAGGATGCGCTCGCGAAACACCTCGGCAAGAGCCGCAGCCACGTCGCGAACATGTTGCGCCTGCTCAAGCTTCCCCCGCCGGTGCAGAACCTGATCCAGATCGGCTCGCTCTCGGCGGGCCATGCCCGCGCGCTTGTCGGCGCGCGTCAGCCCGAGGAGCTGGCCAACCTCATCATCTCGAAGGGCCTCAGCGTCCGCCAGACCGAGGCGCTGGTCCAGCATTCCGCCGATGGAAAATTAAAGCCCGGCCGCCGCAAGGGTCCGGCGCAAAAAGACGTCGACATCCTCGCGCTCGAGGAGCTGACCAGCAACAAGCTCGGCATGAAAGTGACGATCGAGAGCGATGGCCCCGCCGGCAAGCTCACCATCGCCTATTCGACGCTCGACCAGCTCGACGACCTGCTCGCGCGGCTGGGGCAAGTGCCGAAGCGGTAAGCCTAGCGCTTGGCCTTATCGGCCCGCACCACGTCGCAGAGCTTATAATATTTGGGAAACTCCGGATCGGCATCGGTTTCGGGAATATCGTCGGTCACCTCGCGGCAGGTCGAGGGAATCTGCTTCAGGTGGAAATAAGCGAGGTTGTCCTCGGCCAGCTGCATCTTGCGTGCGGGGCTCAGCAGCAGGAACTTGCCATGATGGCCAGCCAGCCGCTGGCGGATCAGGTCGTTCACGCCCCAGTTCAGGCCAAGATTAAAGCCGCGGCTTTCGAGCCGCACAAAAGCTATCTTCGGCGGAAATTCGGGGATCATATAGGCATAGGCATCATCGCCCGTCATGAGGATCATCGTGTCTGCACTGTCCGCAAGCGCGGGCCGCTCGATTTTCGCGATGCTGTCGGCCCAATGCGCCCGCCGTCCCCAGTCGGCGGGGCTGATCGAGCAGATGACCGCGACCAGCGCCGCGACCGCCACCACCGTCTGGAACTCCGCCCGCAACGGCAGCCGCTTCGCGCACACCACGATCAGCAGCGGCGCCAGCATTTCGACGGGCAGCAGGTAGCGATAGTAAGCCTCGACCGACATCCAGACCACATAGCTGACCGCCGTCGCGACGAGCAGGAAATTTTCCGCGCCCGCCGCCTGCGCCGGTTTTTTGCGCGGCACGAATGACAGCAGCCCCACGACTACCATCAACACATATAAAATCGCCCCGCGCCAATCGCTGAAATTGACCTCGCTGACCAGCAGCGGCTTCGCGCTGAATAGTAACGGATAGGTCAGCTGGCGCAACAGACCGCGCGGCGCCGCGAAATCCTCGATATAGCCAAGTCCCACATAGGGACTGTGGAAGATCCGATTGAAGTAGGGAAACATCGGGCTCGCATAATGTGACCACAGGTACCAGCCCCAATAGCCGTAAGCGACGAACCAGCCCGCGAGGATGCCGAGGCCGAAAAACAATCCGAGCATCAGGCCGCGCTCGCTCAAGCGATGGCCGAGCGGTAGCGCCGCGCAAAAGCCGACGCAGAACACCGCGGTCGTCATCTTCAATCCCGCCGCGATGCCAAGCGGCAGGCCGGCCAGCGCCGCCAGCAGCAGCGCCTCTTTCCACGGCGCTTTTTCCATGCGCCCGAAGCGGGCAACCACAAGCAGCGCAGCGCCCAGCACGCCCAGGCTCGCGATATTATCGTAGAACGGCGCGCCGATCTCGGCGATGCCCATGCCGCCCGCCATGCCGAGCGCGGCAAGGCCGAGGCAGGCGATGACTTTACGCCTTTCCCCCTCGATCGCCAGCACCGCCCAGCACAGCATGAACAGCAGCGGAAAATTAAGGCCCTGGACCGCGCCTAAAATAAAGAACGCCGCCTTGATCGGCAGATGCGTCGCCAGCAGGTAAAAGGGCAGCTCGATCAGCGGATTGTGGAAGAACTGGATTTGCGAGGGCTGGAAATCGATGCCGCTCGCATAACGCCCGGTCAGAAACGCATAGGCGTTATACCAGTGATAATTCCGCAAATCCCAGATCACGCTTTGCCCCAGCGCCAGCGCAACCAGCCCGAAGACGAAGGGCGCAGCGGCCAGCAGCGCCAGCACCGGGCGCCGCAACCGGCTCTTCGGTCCGGGCAGCAGCTGAACATCTTGTCTGAAGGGCGCGCGCGACATGGCTTTTCCAAGGCTAAGCCATTCCCCTTCCGGGGTAAACAGGCACGATCCTTTCACTCCCGGAACAGCTGCCTGCCTCAGCCGTTAGTCCCTCTAAAGGTGGAATCAACAAAAAGAGGGCCCCATGCAGCCTCGTCTTCTCGTTTTACTGGCGGCGGTCATCGTCTTTACGCCGGGCTTGGCCCTGGCCCAGCTGGATCTCCAGTTCCAGCGCGATAATGTCGGCGCCAAGACCGATCCGACCAGCCGCGACAATGCCTATGTCAGCGCCTCGACGACCGCGCAGGAACGCGCCATCGATACGGCCCAACATACCAAGACCGAGGTGCACCGCCCGAAGGCCGAGCACCAGGTCATCTACCGTGAAAGCCACGGGGTGATGGTGCCCCACGATGTTTACCTGATCCCGCCCGGCCCCGAGGAGCAGGAAGAAACCGGCCAGATTCAATAGGGCGTTTCGCCGGAACATGCGCCTTCCCATATCGTTGGTTGGGTAACCCGGCCAGCGACCCTTCCGGTCTTTGGACCGACAAAATCGGATCGCTAGACCGGGCCTTAATTCGAGTTTACTGGTCCCGTTCTTCCGCCTAAGCCCATCTTGGGAAGAAATTCGGTGATCACGCTTGGCAAGCCTGTTGGCTTGACCTGAAAAGGCCGCCTTCCATCGCGGCCTTTTCGCGTTCTGCCGAATTTGCGCGCTGGTTATTTATGGCAACATCCCTCTCTCGGGGGAGTTGGCAAACAGGATGAATGAATAAAAAGGAGAACGGCAATGAAAAAGCTTCTCGCAACCGCGGCGGCGGTGGCCGTGCTGGTGCCGGGCCTCGCCTTCGCGCAATATTACCATGTTCGGGATTACGGCGGCATTCTCTACCAGGATCAGATCAACATCGCCGATGCGCGCGCGAACCTGGCCCGCGATCAGGATGTTCTCGCCCGCGACCGCTCGATGGGCAACTGGTGGGCAATCACCGGCGACGTCTGGCGCGTGCGCCAGAGCGAAGCCGAACTCGATAGCGCCCTTGCGACCTACGACACCAACCGCGCCTCGGTGCCGCGCACCTACGTCTATCGCTACTACCGCTATTAACGCGTAGCAATTCCCCGACCGGCGCTAAATGCCGCGCCGGCATGGAAGAAAAGAAAAGGACCTCTTCAGGTCCTTTTCTTTTTATCAAAGATATCTTGCGGGCTCAGTGCGTGAGACTTGCCTTTATTTAGAAGCAGGAGCTGGAGCCGGAGACTGCAGCACGCCGGGTCGCGGTGTCACCGCATTTTTCAAATCCCTGGCGCTCCCTTGAACGACAACATCCGGGACAATAATTTGAGGATTAAATGTCACGGAATAGTTGTAGGCGCTTACATTCGCGCTATCAATTTGTTCCATGAAGTAGGTGACGTTGTTTGACTGTGCAAGGTAGTGCTTTTTATATGCATTGGGACCTGTCTTGCAAATAACAGCAATCTCACCGGGCGTATTTTGACCGGGCTTTATGCTGCATTTACCCTCGATCTCCAGCATATATGTGTTCGTTATGCTGTTATAAAATACGATCCGGCGATCGATTTCAAAATTATCTGCCGCTTCAGACAGATTTTGGGAGACCACTTCGGACTGCCTGGTATCACATCCGGCCAGCCCGACAAGCCCCGCGGTCAGCAGCAACCCGGCGGAAACCTTCTTAAAGGTGTTACTGATACTCTTGTTAAACGCTTGATTGGCTGGCTTTCCCATTGTTTTACCTCTTCTAAACACACCGTTTGTACAGTTTAAAGTTCAGGCACTGTACCTGATTCGACAATATTATGTCAAATAGAATCTTGGTCTGAAAAGGCTCTCAGAAATGCTGTATTTCGGAAAAATAACGACGAAAACGCGCGATGGGGTGGGCCGGGAAGCCGATTGTGAACTCGAATTGCCGCCGCTGGTTTTCATCCAGTATGGCATGGGGCCCAGTGTCCAGGCATTAATGGCGCGGGCGCGGAGGATGCATCAAACGTAGCTGTCGTTTAATTGTCCTGAAGAAAGAACTCATTTCCCTTTCGCCGTCGGCGCCGTATAAGCGGGCTTCGGAGCTTGCGGTGCGGCGGGCGGCAGGGCCAGCAATTGCGCGCAGTAGTATTCCTTCTCCCCGGTCGCGGGCACTGTGACGGCCTGGCACCGCTTGCTGCCCACGGCCGATGCCTCCATGACGGCGCTGCCCGATCTGGTCCTGTTCAGCACCGACAGTTCGTCGGGCGTCAGGTCCTTCGGGTCCGTCCGATCCCAGGTACTCCAGTATGTGGGGCCAAGCCCCGCCAGCGGCGCATGCGGACTTCCACCCATCGGTGAAACGCTCATGGCGAAGGAAATCCAGTATTCGGCGATCGCCTGTTCGCGGTTTTCTCCGGGAACGACGGTAGGAGTGCCAAGCGCCGCGGGCGGGAAATGCAGGTCCAGTTCCAGATATTGCAGCGCCAGCTTCGCCGCAACCGTAAACTCGCCCTTCAGATAAGCCGCCTGCGCATCGTCGAGCGTATCGGCGCGCGCGGGCAGGGCGGTGAACAGCAGCATGACGAACAAAAGGAGGGCGGGTTTCATGAATGCCTCACTTCGGCGCGGCACGCGCCTTTTCACTCACTATTATATCAAACTCATTGTAAAAATTCGTAAATCCGGCCGCCGGCCATGGAGGCCTTGAAGATTCAGGCGATTAGCGGCCGTGCCTGGTCACAGTATATATTTGCACATGCTACCGCGCTGCATGCAGAAAGCACGCTGATAGGGGCCGCCCGAGTATCAGGTGTGATAATATCCGTTATGGAGAACTTGGCGCGGTCGTATCCGGCCTCTCTTTGAGAGGCTGTGCCGTGAAAAAAAATATCATATCCCTAACAGTTTTAACTTTGCCGAAATATGGGTTCTTTTCTGACTCGTTGAGAGGACGACCTATTCTTTCCGAAATGGCAATTCCCATGTCGTCCACATCCTCCGGGTCGATCTTGTCAAAGCTGTCCTCCAAGTGCGGTGGATAGCCAAAATAAACTAGGAGCTCTTCATAGACGGCACGGATTATCCAGGTATCGACCTCCCGGCAGTTTAGCTGGCGGGCAAATGTGCAAATTGTCTCTTCCTTCCGTTTCTCAGCCATCTTTTTAACTTTTTTATTTTGCAGGAAAGCTGATAACAGCAGCGTAAGAAAAACCGCCAAGGAGACGCCGCAGGACAAAAATAGCGGGCCGCCATTCGACGCAATGACACCACCTGGCACAGCCGAAAGCATAAAAATAAATACGCCTGCGCCGAACCAGCCCAGTTTTTTGGGTCGCCATTTCTTCGGCATGCGGCGGGAAGGGGGCTTCATGTGTGATAATGTTTTTTACGACGATCTATTTATGTTCTTGGAACATGACATCATAGGCTGATTTCACGCAGGGCCGACAGATAAAAACATTTGGCCCGGCAACCAGATTCTTAGGTGCGTCAGCATCAGAATAGCCTTTGCCGCAGAAAGAACACTTGAATTGGCTGTCTGCTTCTTGTTCTCGCATCTTGCGAGACTTAGCTGTGCTCTCAAGCCTTATCAGATCGCACGCCTGCCCGATAAGAAATAAAGCGGTCTTATTTTCCTCAGTGCCACGGGTTGCGATATGGGCAGCGATGGCACATTCGAGAGCATCAAAATATTTGTTCTCGGCAAATGCCTTCGCCGACATGGTTTTGAGGATGTAAACAAACTGCTCATTGGTATCGATGGCGGTCATTTTTTCTCCATTGGCGGCGGGTCAGGGGGCTTAACAACTTGTGTGATAATATTTCTTCCGAAAATTAGTGATGTTCTCTATAGGCAGGCAGAACTTCCGCCAGTTAGTATTGTATCGATTTTACCCGCGTCGTCAGCATGCCATGTAACGAGATACTCGTCGCCACAAGGAAACAACCACGGTACTGGCACAAAGCCACCGGACTCCTTTATCAATTCTTGCCAGCCCGTTCTTCCTTGTATGAGATCAGTCCGTTTCTCATATTTGTAGCCCTGAGCTTGCAGCTCGCGTATTAGTTTCTTTTCGTCAGTTCCAACAGGATACTGTTGTTTTATTTGCTCCCCGTAACGTTGAAAATATTGCTGTGAATGTTCACCGGACCCCGGTAATCCGCAGCTCGATAAGAAAAAACAAGCCGCAACCATATAAAGGCAACGCCGCATATTAATTTCCGCAATCTATTTTATCATTATCACACATTGCCATCATAGCCTGCCCCTTGGCCCGTTACAATCGGGGGTGTTTTTCTGCATGCAGCAGGCTACGCTGATCTTATGAAGGTCGATTGGAACAGTCGAATGCCTAAAATTGTAGTCCTGCTTATGCTTTGGACCGCAGCGGGTATCATTTACACGTGGCACTGCCGGGATAGATACCCGGGCGGTATGTACCAAATGAAACATGATTATCATGCATACACGTCGGAGCTGTTATATGACTTGAAGGATGTTCTTGGATTAGAACACTCTCCAGATGAAGAATGTCAGCATCAGCTCAGAAAAGGTTTAGAAGCAAGGGCCCAGGGCAAAATAAAAGATTATTCTTCGCCATGTCCTGATAGAATTTAACGGAAGAAATATTATCGCTCATTTGATTCAGGCCGCCGGCCCCGCATGAAAAGTAGTTCGAAAAGCAAAACCATCTGGATATTGAGCGGCCCAGCTATTGTATTGCTAACCGTGGGCATTTGGCGGGATTTTTTCGAACCTTCTCCTTCGGAGCGTGCCCAGCAGGAAATACAAGAGGCATGCTCTGCGCTCCCACCCTACTCATCTATTAATGATTTGTTCGTAGGCATGTTCAAAGGTTGTGAAGGCAACTCTGAAAGCATGGAGCGATTTCGCGCGGCGTTACAAGCTATATATTTAGGAAAAGATGTTGATAGGCTAGTTACAGATTTTTCCTCCTTGGATTTGGTTTACAGAGGGAGAAAATTGCCGCCGCCAAAGCCAGTGGATGATGGCTCTCATATGGGTTATCTCCACCGTCCGTGTAATGAAAACTTTCTTGGAATTACTACCGTATATAAAGATAGACTTATGTTCTCAGTATATTGGTGCTCCAATCAGAATAAGAAAATCACATGGATAGGCGGATATTTAGGTTATGGTTTCTACTAACCGGAATTCCACAAAAATCATGATCACACATGCGCACCTGCCTCTCATCGTCCTAGCCCTCTCGGGGATCTCATGACATTAAAAGGAAGTCGGCCATGGCGATGACGGAAGAGCAGTATCAGGCCCGCATCGCCTTTCTGAAGGGCCAGGTGGCCGAGGTCGCTTTTCCCCGCGACGTCTACGACAAGATCACATGGCTCGTTGGACAGGCGGCGGCGCATTTCGGCGACATCGACCCCGTCATGTTCGACATCGAGGAAGACCGGGTGAAGTCTATCAATGCGGCGTTGAATGCGGCGGCGCAGGCGCGGGTGACCTTGTCGTTGCTCGACATGTTCGACCTCGAGCGCCTGAGCCTCCTGGCCGAGCGCGATATTTCCGCGTTTACCGGCGGCAAGCCCTCCCCCTGGAACAAGAAGGAAGCCATAGCGCTCACCGCCGCGCTCGAAACCTTGCGCAAAACATTCTTCCCGACACCAAATCAGGGGGCGCAGCAGGGCTGATCCGGGCAGCCGGAAGGCCGATATTGCCCGGACCATCGCGACGATGTGGAATGTCGCACCGATGGTAGTGATCGACGCCGTACTGATTATCCTCGGGGCGGTCATTGGCATGCCTTTCGTCAGCGGCAGGCCGCTCGGCGACGCGGCGCCCGCCGGCAGTTCGGGTTTTTCCACTCCTCCCGGCGGGTACAAAAAGAAAGTGGCGCCGCTGATCTTTCTCGCGGGCGCGGCTGCGTCCTGAAAGATTGGCCGAGTGCCCGACGGCGCTGGCTCGCATCGTTAAACACTTCAATTTCATCGGTTTCAGGGATTTCATTTGACATAATATTCCAGAATCGGCTATAAAGGAGATGCAGCGTGCGCCTCTGTCCCCTAAAGGACCGAGAGAATGTGCCGGACGGTTTTTTTTAGGGTTTCACGTCCGGGTTCCCACAGCAACGAGTTGCAAAGCACCCATGAACGAAGCGTTCACGGTTGTCTTTGCCAGGCTGATCTCCAGACACGGCAGGCGGATATTGTGAACGTTTCCTAAAAAAGGGGACGCGAACATGACCGCAACGATCGAAGATATCAAAAGGGCTGCCCTCCGCTATGCAACGGGCGAAGACGCCGTTGCCGATGGCGATGTTCTCAAGTTTGTGAACGCGGATCACACGAAAGCGCACGTCATCGCGGAAGCGCTTCTCGCCGGGGGCGTGATCAAGGAAGGCGAAACGTCCGGCTTCAAGGTTAAATCGCTGGAGATGGATTCGCGGACCTACCAGTGGCGGGACCAGACCTTCACCGACAAATCATACGCAAAAATCCTCATGCTTCTGCCGCCCCGCCCGGGCCGGCCGTTCGACATCGAGTACGATCCGGCGACCCGCGAATTGCGGATATTCAAGGACGCCGTGAACGAGCGCTCTTTCGTGAAAGCCCTGGAATGTTCCCGCGCCGAGGATGCCTTGCCCGCCTTCGTCGACGACGTGCAAAAGCGCAACGGGTTGAAAAAAGCATTCAACGAACTCGTCGACGCCAGCACCTCGGGGCAAAATCAGGCCCAGGCGGCAGTCGATGCCTGGAAGGCCGTCCAGGACGCGCACCTTGAAGACCAACTCAGTCACGCACAGGTTCAGAATGCCTTGCAACAGATCGCCTGGCGCTCGAAGCCGCTGAAGGCTCTGCTTTAGGAGCCGTTACGCCCGTCGGCGCTGGGCGACGGCTTTGGCGCCCATTTGGGACAGGGCCAGCACGGCGCGGCTGCACAGGACTTCGGGCTCGCTCCCCGTTTGCTTGCACTTGGCCTCGGCGGACACCAGCAGCGTCATGGCCTGTTCCATGGCGGGGAAGCTCCAGCCGTGCACTTGGGCCACGAAACCGTCCTTTTGCTTGAAGAAGACGGGCGGGCGCAGTTTTTTAAGGGCGAAGTCCATGTCTTCGCCATTGGCGACGCGCGCCTTGGTGACATGCAGGCGCATGAAATAATCCTGCAGCACGCGCAAAATTCTTACCGGCGCCTCGCCTTCGGACAGGAGGAAGCGCAGCACGCGGTCGGCCTCGGCGAACTGCCCCGCTGCCGCGTTGCGGGCGAGGTCATCGAGCGGCAGGACGCCGCCGCCGCCGATGCAGTCGGCCACATCGTCCAAGCTGATGCTCTTGTTCTTGCCCATATAGACCATGAGCTTTTCGGTCTCCGCGCGCACGACGCCACGGTCGCCCATGACGTTGGCGGCCATGTAAACCAGCGCGTCGGACTGGATCAGGAAACCGTTTTCTTTCAGCATCTCGGAAATAATGCGCGTGAGGTCGCGTTCCTCGTCGATATAGCAGGGGAGCGCCGCCGCGTTCTCGGCCTCTTCGAACAGGATGCGCAAGGAGGAGCGCGGGCCCAGCTCAGCCGCCTCGATGAGGACCAGATTGTCGCCGGCTTTGAGGGCTTTGAGGCAATCCTTCACCATCGGCGCGACCTTGTCGGTCGCATCGCGCAGGCGCACCACGCGCCTTCCGCCCAGCATCGAAATCGATTGCGCCTCGTCGAGCAGCTGCGCGGGATTTTCGGACAGCTGCTCAGGCGTCAGCTCAGCCACGCCAAACGGATCCTTGGGGTCGGGCACCACGCCGCGCGTCAGCAGCCCCGCGCGCTCGCGCACCAGCCCCTCGTCGGGCCCGTAAATCAGCACTGCCAAGGCCGTGGCCGGCGGCTTTTTGGCGAAGGATTCAATGTTCTTATAGGTCAGCTTCATGTTACGGCGTCACCGGCGTGGTGTCGTTGCGGATGATCGGCCCCGGCTGGGCGCCGACGGCGGGAGCCGCGATGGGCACCGAGGGTGAGCGCGTCGGCTTCGCGATCGACACCGGCATTTGCCCCGGCGTATTGCTGGCGCGGTGGAAATAAAGCCCAAGCTCGGTCACGATATCGTCGGCGACTTCTTCCAGCATATGCTCGTCGACCGCCTGGCGCGACACGATGGTCGCGAACTGGTTGTCGAGCAGGTTATAGCCGCCGGTCGCGCGGATGTCGCGCTGGAGCAGCACCTTGTTCGTCGCGTTGTCGATCAGCTGGATCGTCGTATCCACCTCCGCCATCGCGCGCGTCGAGGTCGCGTCCTTCGCGATGCCGATATTCGTCGTCAGCGTCTTGATGGGGGAGACCTTCAGCGTATACAGCGTCTCGGCCGGGCGGCCGTCGAGGTACATGCGGTCGATCAGCTGGTTGCGCAGGTACTGGCCGTCGCGGTTCGGGATATTCAGGATATCGACGTTGGAATAATTGGCGTTCGTCGCGGCGTCGCTCTTGTCGCCGTACATCGGATGGAAGCCGCAGGAGGTGAGCGCGAGGCTCAAGAACAGGCCCGCCGCGAAAACCATCGTAACCCCGGCGAAAACCGGGGTCTGGCGGGCATCCGCTCGTTGGGTGGCGGGCGTGCTGAAGCGATCACCGCCGCACGGGCTGATACGCTTCAGACCCCGGCTTTCGCCGGGGTTGCGGGCGGTATTGGCGTCGCGATGGGTCTTAAACCACCACATTAATAATCCTGTTCGGCACCACGATGACTTTCTTTGGCGATTTGCCTTCCATCGCTTTTTGCACCGCAGGGTCGCCGAGCGCCGCCTGTTCGGCGTCGGGCTGGGGCACGTCGCGCGGCAGCATGACGGTCGCGCGCAACTTGCCGTTGACCTGGATCGCGATGGTCACCTGCTCGCCTTTCAGCTTCTCTTTCGCTTCGGAAGATAGTGCGGGCCAAGGCGCGTCGACCAGCATTTCCTTGTGCCCCAAGTGCTGCCAGAGTTCCTCGGTCACATGCGGCATGACGGGGTTCATGAGCTGCAGCAGCGTCTCGGCGCCGTATTTCAGCGTCTTGCCGTCGCCCCCTTTGGCCGCGAAATCTTCCAGCGCGTTGGACAGTTCGCGGAAATTCGCGATCGCCTTGTTGAAGTGGAATTTCTCGTAGTTCTGCGTGACGTCCTGGATGGCGCGGTAGATTTTCACCAGCATCGCGGCGTCAGGCGTTCCGGCCGCGTCGAAATTCGCCGCAGTGACGAGGCGCCAGACGCGGTTGACGTATTTCCAGCAGCCTTCAATGCCGCCTTCGGACCATTCGACGTCGCGTTCGGGCGGGCTGTCGGAGAGGACGAGGAGGCGCGCGGCGTCGATGCCGAAGTTTTCCGAGACTTCCTCGAGGCCGACGACGTTCTTGCGCGACTTCGACATTTTCTCGACGCGACCCACGGTAACAGGAGTACCTTCTCCCTTCTTGATGGGTCCGCCGTTATGGCCCTTGTCGACCTCCGCGGGAAACAGCCATTTGCCGTTATCGTCCTTGTAGGTTTCGTGGACGACCATCCCTTGCGTGAAGAGCGCGCTGAAGGGCTCGCCGAAATCGACATAGCCGCATTTTTTCAGCGCGCGCGTGAAGAAGCGTGCATAGAGCAGGTGCATGACGGCATGTTCGACGCCGCCGATATACTGGTCGACGGGCGCCCAGTATTTGACCTTGTCCTTGGCGAAGCCCTGACTGGCATTATGCGGATCGCAATAGCGGAACTGGTACCAGGAGCTTTCGAAGAAAGTATCGAAGGTATCCGTCTCGCGCTCGGCATCCTTGCCGCACGTGGGACACTTCACCTTTTTCCAGGTCGGGTGATTGTAGATCGGGTTGCCGGGCTTGTCGAAGGCGACATCCTCAGGGAGAGTGACCGGCAGGTCTTTTTCCGGCACCGGTACCACGCCGCAACTCTGGCAATGAATGACGGGGATCGGGCAGCCCCAATAGCGCTGGCGGCTGACGCCCCAGTCTCTGAGACGATAGAGTGTCGTGCCCGTGCCGGTCTTCGCGGCCTCGAAGCGCTTGATGACTTCGGCCTTGGCGTCTTCGACCGTCATGCCGTTGAGGAATTCGGAATTATACAGGCGCCCGGGGCCCGTGTAGGCCTCCATGTCGACCGCGAAGCTTTTCGGATCTTTATCCTCGGGGATGACGACCGGGATGACGTCGAGATTATATTTGCGCGCAAAGTCGAGGTCGCGCTGGTCGTGCGCCGGGCAGCCGAAGATGGCGCCCGTGCCATATTCCATCAGCACGAAATTCGCGATGAAGACACGCAGGGTCTTGCCCGGAATGAACGGGTGCAGGACACTCAGGCCCGTGTCATGGCCGATCTTCTCGGCGGTTTCGATCACGGCTTCCGAGGTGCCGAGCTTGCGGCATTTCTCGATGAAATCATCGATGCCCTTGTCGTTCTTGGCCAGTTTCTGCGCCACCGGATGGTCGGGCGAGAGCGCGACGAAAGAGGCGCCGAACAGCGTGTCGGGGCGCGTCGTGTAAATTTCCAGGCGCTGGCCGCGCGGCTTGGTGAGCTCGAAGCTGAATTTCAGCCCCTGTGACTTGCCGATCCAGTTCTCCTGCATCAGGCGGACTTTTTCGGGCCAGCCTTCCAGTTGCTTGATGCCGTCGAGCAGATCGTCGGCGAAGGCGGTGATTTTCAGGAACCATTGTTTGAGCTTGCGGCGCTCGACGAGCGCGCCCGAACGCCAGCCGCGGCCGTCGACCACCTGCTCGTTGGCGAGCACGGTGTTCTCCACGGGATCCCAGTTGACGAAGGATTCTTTCTGGTAGGCGAGCCCCTGTTTGAGAAAGTCGAGGAAGTATTTCTGCTCGTGCTTGTAATAGTCGGGGGCGCAGGTGGTGATCTCGCGCGACCAGTCGATGGCCAGACCCATGAGCTTGAGATCGTTCTTCATGGCCGCGATGTTGGCATAGGTCCATTTCGCGGGGTGGGTTTTGTTTTCCATTGCCGCATTCTCGGCAGGCAGGCCGAAGGCGTCCCAGCCCATCGGGTTCAGCACATTGTGCCCGCGCGCGCGCTTGTAGCGGGCGACGATGTCCGACATCGTATAGTTGCGCATATGGCCGACGTGGAGCTTGCCGGACGGATAGGGGAACATGGCCAGCGTGTAGTACTTGGGCTTGTCCGAGGATTCGTTGACCTCGAAGCATTTCTTGTCCGCCCAGGCCTTTTGCCACCTGGCCTCGGTTTCCTTGACGTTGTAACGATCGCTCATGGCTTTCCCGCTCTAAATCCTGAAGAATTCCCGGTTTTTTCAGGGAATCCAAGTAGACTATAAATATACCGTCATTTCCAGAGGAGACTGGTTTGGAAGGGACTGGGCGCGCCCGTTTAGCCGGCGGTGCCCAGCTGCGCCACGCGCAGCTCGCGCGCGCGGGTCAGGATGGTGTTTTCCAAATTCGTCGCCATGTCGGCGGGCACCTTGGCGTCATGCCACTGGCCCCGCTCCTGGACCTGCTTGAAGACCGAGACGCGCACGCCGTCCGAGCGCAGCTGGCGGTCGAGGATATAGATGGAGAGCTTGAAGCGCTCGCCCGGCGTATCGGGATTCTCGTACCAGTCGGTCAGGATCACGCCGCCGAACGGGTCGGCCGAGGCGACCGGCATGAAAGCGATCGTATCGAGGGACGCCCGCCACAGGAAACTGTTGACGCCGATGCCCGCGCCGCCCGCATCGTCCTTGTCCTTGTCGCGGCCGAACAGATGCGCGCCCAAGGTATCGTCGCCCCAGATCGTCCCCTGCTTCTGGTCGCTGTAGAGAATCTGATCGGTGCCCTTGGGCCGCGTGGGATAACTGGCTTCGGTCTTGATGCCGTCGGTGCAGGCGCTTAAGGAAAAAACCAGCGCGAGGGCACAGAGGGCGAAGCGGATGTCGGCGATTTTCATTTTTCTTCCCGGAACTTTTTAAAACGGCTTTCCTTATCGAGGATATAGCCGCGTTTTTTCGATTTTGTATTTAGCATGCGACAGGCGGCTTTCACAACAAAAACGGAGTCGACGGCCGAGTCTGTCGCCGTTTCTGTGCCGCCGCTTCCGCCTGACTGCTCGGTCATTCCGTAAATCCGCCTGCTTTCCTCAATCCCTCTTCGCATTATGTCAATACAACGATGCAACAGGCCGCTTTTTTTGCCTAAACCCCAATAAAATCGCAAAAAAAACAGTCAAAAACAGTCAAAATCCCGCCGCGACGTTGTTGCGTCCCTGCCACAGTAGGTCGCTTTCCTCGGCCTGCCTCGTGGTTCAGGTTGACCGTGCAAGCCTCGGGGGGTTATGCCTCAAAGGGTAACGGCGAGAAGCTGCCCATAGGCTTTGCCTATCCAGGGGTTTGCGCCTTTCGCCAGATCAAAACATATCTCCGGCCAATCCGCCGGGGGTTATTTGGAGGAAACACAATGAAAAAAGTACTTCTTGCAGGTACAGCGCTTGTCGGCGTGGCAGCTATGACCACCCCGGCTCACGCCGACCTGAAACTGGACCTCGGTGGCTACTTCCGTGGCTACGCGGTCTATGCGGATAACAAAGAAAACTCTGCTGCGGGCGAAGACCTGAGCAAGTTCGCATTCCAGAAAGACGCTGAAGTTCACTTCACCGGCGAAACCACGACCGACATGGGTCTGACCGTCGGCGCACACTTCGAAGTGAAGATGATGGGCACCAACGGCAATTTCAACTCGACCGGCAACCAGCAAATTGGTCCCGGCAGCGGTTGCGGCGACGGTAACATCGATTGCATCGCCCCGAATGCGAACCTGATCGACGAATCCTACGTCTACTTCTCTGGCGGCTGGGGACGCGTGAACTTCGGTGCGGAAGATGGCGCTGCGTACCTCCTGCAGGTCGCTGCTCCCTCGGCAGACAGCAACATCGATGGTCTGCGTCCGACGATCCAGGGCTTCACCTCTGCCGTCTGGAACGACAAGACCGCGGACAACGACTGGAACAACCCGTTCTCGGATTTCAATACCGGGATGAACACGGTTCTCGGCTATGATAACGCTGACTTCCGCCAGACGGACCGCATCACCTACCTGACGCCGAAATGGAGCGGCTTCCAGGCTGGCGTATCCTATGCCCCGAACAATGGCCTGCAAGGCGCTGGTCAGACGGGCATGCCCTTCAAGAACGCGATCTATGACGAATCGGGCGCCCAGTTCAAAAACCTCTGGGAAGCTTCCGCTCGTTGGGATGGCGAATTCCAGGGCTTCGGCATCAGCGCTGGCGGCGGTTACTCGCACGCCACGCCGGACAACAAGGCCAATGCTGGCGTTAACTTCAGCAGCAAAGACCTCGAAACCTGGGATGCAGGCCTGAACTTTACTTGGCAGGGCTTCAGCCTCGGTGGCGCCTACAGATGGTCCAACACGGGCACGAACCCGACGCTGGCTGGCGGCCATGACTTCAAAGTCTGGGACGTGGGTCTGGGTTGGGATAACGGTCCTTGGCACGCTGGCGCAAGCTGGTGGGATGGCAAGTGGGATCAGCATGCCTATGGCAACTCGCTCAACCTGAACGCAGGTGGCCTCAAAATCGATCGTTATACGGTCGGTGGCGGGTACACCTACGGTCCTGGCATGAGCTTCCGCGGTGCGGTTGCCTGGATGAACGTCAAGAACCACTCTCTTGTGGCTGCTGACGGCAACCAGACCCCAGTCCAAATCACTCTGGGTACGGACGTTAATTTCTAATTATCCGCAAGGATAATTGGTCCAAAGAAGAGGCGCCCTTCGGGGCGCCTCTTTCTTTTTGAATAATGGGCAAACAAGTTGGTATTGATTTTTTTCTGCTTTTGGGGAATTTTATGTCTAAATACATAGACAGTGCGGCAAGGACCCAAAATCAATGAATCAGCAATCGGCATCCTCCAAAACGGAAAAGGCTGATGCCTTGCATCGTGAAGCAATACAAGCATTGATGGCAGGGCAGCTTCACAAGGGCATCACTTTACTTGAAAAGGCCCTCGCCAAAAACCCTGATGCGGCCCCCATCCGGAACGACCTGGGCACCGCCTATTGGCAAAGCGGCCAGCCGGCTAAGGCTGAGGTCGCATATGCGCGCGCCCTCCGCTCTGCTCCTAATAATCCTTTTGTCTTAAATAGCTATGGAACATTCCTGCTCGAACAGTACCGTTGGCACGAAGCCGAACCGCTCCTTATGCGGGCTTATGCGCTCAAACCCGACCATTATGAGATTCCCAACAATCTTGGTCTCCTGCGCTATCGACAGCAACGGACCAAAGAGGCGGGCGATCTATTCCTCGAAGCCATGCGCTTAAACCCGCGTTGGGCCAGCTCGTACGCAAACTATGCCCGCGTTCTCTATACCGTTGGCAACATGGAAGCGGCCGAAAAAGTATATCGCCATTCGCTTCAGCTGGACCCGCGGCACGCCACTGCCTGGAGCGAACTTGGTGAAGTCCTCGCCCTGCGACAGCAGGAAGGTGAGGCGTTCGACTACCAGAAAAAAGCAGTCGAACTCGATCCGTCCGACGCGATGTCCTGGACCCGCTTACTGGGCCTTTACGAGAGGCGAAGCGCGCTTGACGAGGCGGAAAGAGTTCTCGGCGACGCCAAGCGCCGCTTTCCCGACGCGGCCGGCATCGTTATCGCCGAAGCCAGATTGTTGCGGCGACTTGGCCGCGTCCATGAAGCCGCGGCCGCCGTCGACAAACAGCTACCGTTGGTCACGAACGGCCCGGTGCGGCCGATGACTGTCAACTTCCTTTACGAGGCCGGCCTCGCCTATGACAGAGTCAATCAAATCGACAAAGCCTTCCAGTGTTTTAGCCGCGCCAAAACAGCACAGAGTAATCTAGTGGCGAAGCTGCCCGATGTTGCCGAATGCCGCCGCACCATACTTCATGCATTGGAATCTTATACTCCTAAGCTGGCGGAAGCGTCATGCCCCATGCCCGACGACAAGATTCCCGCGCCAGTATTTCTTATCGGCTTCCCCCGCTCCGGCACGACCTTGCTTGACCAGATATTGTCGAGCCATCCCGACGTTATGGTGGCCGAGGAAAAGGGCGCTATCGATAAGGCCATGATGCACTTTGTCGAGACTTACGGAGAGCAGTACCGGGCCGATCTCGTCGCTCAAGCAGCCAAAGAAGGCCGCCCGCCATGGTATCTCGTCAATCCCTGCTATCCCCAATCTCTGACGAAAATAAAAACTAAGGACATCGAGGAAATGCGCCGCTTGTTCTGCGACGTTCACGGTATCGGTGCGGGAGGGCCTTCAAAGAGTATATTCGTCGATAAGCTGCCCCTCAATATTCTTAATGCCGGCTTCATCAAAAGACTCTTCCCGAATGCGAAATTCATTCTGGCGCTTCGGCATCCTTGCGATTCCGTGCTTAGCTGCTACATGCAGCAGTTCCAACTGAATCCGTATATGGCGCGCTTTCTCGACCTGACGGACTCGGCGCGCTTCTACGACGAAGCCTTCTGCCTGTGGAAACATTATACCGGCATCTTCGATCTGGACGTTCATACCGTCCGTTACGAAGACGTGGTCGCGGATTTTCGCCCGACCGTCGCCAAGCTCTTGGGGTTCCTGGGTGTTGAGTGGACCGACGCCGTTCTTAAATACGACGAGACGGCGAAAAAAAAAGGGTGGGGGATATCCACGCCCAGTTATGCCCAAGTCACGGAGAAGATCTACAAACGCGCCACCGGGCGCTGGCATCGGTACCGCAAGCACCTCGAGCCTATTCTTCCCATCCTGGCGCCCTGGGCGGAGCGGCATGGCTATTCGATGGACCCGGTGGACGCGCCGAACGAGCAGGAAAAGGCGTAACGGAAATCCCGGCCGCCCGGTGGGCTTTATCTCATCTGTAAAATGCCAGGCGAAACGTGGGAGGTCAGGACGAGCGCCGCCGGCCGGCGCAAGTTCCTTGTCCGAACGCCCTCGCGCGGCTCATATTCTGTCGCCATATGAAAAACGACCGTCAGCGAAGCCTTAATTCTATTGCTTTACGCGTCCCCCGTGCTTAAATCACTCCACGGTATTTTGTGCGGCGCAAAAAAGCGCCTTTTAACCTCGAAGGAGTGATTTCCCATGGCAGTTCAGAACAACGACCCTATCGTGATCGTCGGCATGGCCCGTACGCCGATGGGCGCTTTCCAGGGCGAGCTTAACCACTTCACCGCCTCCGACCTCGGCAAATTCGCCATCGAAGAGGCGCTCAAGCGCTCCACCGTCAAGGCGAACGAAATCGACGAAGTCGTCATGGGCTGCGTTCTCCAGGCAGGCCAGGGCCAGGCGCCCGCGCGCCAGGCCACCATCAAGGCCGGCCTGCCCGACTCGACCCCCGCCACGACCGTCAACAAGATGTGCGGCTCCGGCATGAAGGCTGTGATGCTCGCGCACGACAATATCCTTTCCGGCTCTGCCAACATCATGGTGGCGGGCGGCATGGAAAGCATGACCAACGCCCCCTATCTGCTCGACAAGGCGCGCGGCGGCTTCCGCATGGGCCATGGCAGAGTCCTGGACCACATGTTCCTCGACGGTCTCGAAGATGCTTACGACAAGGGCAAGCTCATGGGCGTTTTCGCCGACGACACGGCCCGCAAGTGCCAGCTGACCCGCGCCGACCAGGACCGTTTCGCGCTTGATTCGCTGGAACGCTCGCAGAACGCAACCAAGAACGGCGATTTCAAGGCTGAAATCGTCCCCATCAAGATCAAGACCCGCGATGGCGAAACTCTGGTGAGCGAGGATGAATCGCCCAAGAAAGCGAAGCCCGAGAAAATCCCGACGCTGAAGCCCGCCTTCACACCCGACGGCACGGTCACCGCCGCGAACGCCAGCTCGATCTCCGACGGCGCCGCCGCCATCGTTCTGATGCGCAAATCCGAAGCGCAGAAGCGCGGTCTCAAAATCCTGGCCGAGATCAAGGCGCATGCCTCCCATGCGCAAAAGCCCGAGGAATTCACCCTGGCGCCTATCGGCGCCACCAAAAAAGTCCTCGAAAAAGCCGGCTGGACGGCCAAAGACGTCGATCTTTACGAGATCAACGAGGCCTTCGCCGTCGTCACTCTCGCGGCGATGAAGGAACTCAACCTGCCGCATGAAAAGGTCAACGTGAACGGCGGCGCCTGCGCCCTCGGCCACCCGATCGGCGCTTCCGGCGCGCGCATCATCGTCACGCTGCTGCACGCGCTCGAAAAGCGCGGGTTGAAGCGCGGCGTCGCCTCCCTTTGCATCGGCGGCGGCGAAGGCACGGCCATCGCGCTCGAGCGGGCAGCGTAACGGTCCTTGGCTCGGCGCAGTTCAGGCACCAGCGACAATACGCAGAAGCGGAAAAGCCCGGGCAGCCGGGCTTTTCTGCGCGTGATGCTGACGCTCGGGCTATGGAGTTTCGCCGCACTCGTGCTGCTGCTGGGCTGGTGCGCCTGGGGCCTCCCTTCCGCCGACCAGGTCAAGCCTTTCACGATCCAGCACAGCATCACCATCCTGGCGGGCGACGGCTCGGTGCTGGCGCGCTACGGCGGCCTCAAGGGCGAGCCCATCAACGTCAAGCAGATCCCGCCCTATGTCTCGGCCGCCGTCTTGTCGATCGAGGACCGGCGCTTCTACGATCATTTCGGCATCGACCCCTTGGGGCTCGTGCGCGCCATGTGGACGAACCTGCGCGCGCGCCGCTGGGTGCAGGGCGGCTCGACGATCACCCAGCAGCTCGCCAAGAACCTGTTCCTCACCCCGGACAAGAATCTGCGCCGCAAGATCCAGGAAGCCATGCTGGCGCTCTGGATCGAGCGTAAATTCACCAAGGATGAGATTTTAAGCGCCTACCTCAACCGCGTCTACTTCGGCTCGGGCGCCTATGGCATCGACGCCGCCGCGAAAACCTATTTCGGCAAGCCCGCGACCGATCTCACGCTGTGGGAAAGCGCGGTGCTGGCGGGCCTGTTGAAGGCGCCCTCGAAATATTCCCCCTCGTCCAATCCGCGCCTCGCGCGCGAGCGCGCCAAGACCGTGATCGCCGCGATGGAAGAGGCCGGCTATATCGACAAGGAAATGGAAAAACAGGAACTGCGCGAAGCGAAAATCCGCGTCATCGACGCGGCGGCGAGCGGCGAAAACCGCTATTTCGCCGACTGGGTGACGGAACAGATCGACAGCTACGTCTCCGCCGCCGACCGCGACCTGATTGTGCGCACGACCTTCAACCCGCAGCTCCAGCAGCTGGCCGAGACGCATGAGAAAGCCTTCTTCGCCGGGCTCAAGCATGAAAATATCTCGCAGGCCGCGATCGTCACCATGGGCCCGGACGGGGCGGTGCTCGCCATGCTGGGCGGCCGCGACTATGAGGCGAGCCAGTTCAACCGCGCGACGCAGGCGCAGCGCCAGCCCGGCTCGGCGTTCAAGCCGTTTGTCTACATGGCGGCACTCGAAGCCGGCTACCACCCGGAGGACCGCGTGATCGACGCGCCCTTCACCTCCGGCACCTACCGGCCGCAGAACTACGACGACAAATATTACGGCGAAGTCACGCTGGCGCAGGCGCTGGCCTTATCTCTGAACACGGCCACGATCCGCGTGCTCCAGCAGGTGGGAGTGGGCGCGCTGCTCGACGTCGCCCAGCGCTTCAACTTCTCGAAGCCCTTCAAGCCTGAGCTGTCCACGGGTTTGGGCGCCGACGAGACGACGCTTCTCGAGATGACGAACGCCTACGCCATGATCGCGAACGGCGGCTACGCCGTCTGGCCCTATGCGGTGCTCTCGATCGAAGATACCCAAGGCAACATCCTCTACCAGCATGAAGAACCGGTGCATGCCCAGATGTTCTCGGCGCGCACCATCGCCGATCTCGACGGCATGCTGCAGGAGGTGGTGGCGGAAGGCACGGGTAAGGCCGCGATGCTCTCACGCGGGCGCGTGGCCGGCAAGACCGGCACCTCGCAGAATTACCGCGATGCATGGTTTATCGGTTATACGAATCGCTTCATCACCGGCATCTGGATGGGCAATGACGACGATACGCCGATGGACAAGGTCTCAGGCGGCAAATACCCCGCGCGCCTCTGGCATGATTACATGGAACAGGCCATCAACGTCGACGTGCCCTCCTATGCCCGCCATATGTCCTGGGGCGACGTGGGCGACGGTTTCTCGCGCATGCTGCAGCGCTGGTCGTCCGGCGACCTGCGCGATTTCCACGGCAGCGACGTGCCGGTTTATAATCAGTAACTCCGCCGTAAGCGCCTAAAAGACGCCGTCATCCCGCGCAGGCGGGGATGACGAGTAAGGGTAAAGCCGCCTTGCCGATGTCCCGCTAGCAGTTCATGTGGTTACGAGTATGATTGTTAATGATACCGGCGGCGCTCGCGGCGGTAGTCGGAGACGCCGGCGTTCCAGAAGCTGAGGAGCTCGCGCTGCTGTTCGGTCGTCGAGGCGAGATTCCACTTCGGCGCGTGGCAGCTGTTCTCCAGCGTGGCGACGAATTTGCCGGGGAAGGATTCCTTGGCGGCGCGGAGCCCGCTTTCGACCAGGGCACGCGCGACGATCTCAGGCGGCGAGCCGGTCTTGGCGGCCGTGTTCTCGATCGCCGCATAGATGCGGAAATAAGTGTCGCGGCCGCGCTGGCGCTGGAACTCGTGCAGAAACTGCGTCAGGAAATGGCGCGTCAGCGTATCGGCGTTCGTGTTCAGGGCGGGAAGAGAGAAGTTCTGCGGCTGCTGTCTCATGGTCCGGCCTCCTTGCATAGGAAGATGAACGACGTGGTCGACTCCCATACTTTCAGAATGCGGGGTAAGTTCCTAACAAACGATTAATAAAATCGTCAGATCGGCTCGTCCGTGGCGTCCGCGACGCGCGGCGGTATGGCGGCGCGGGCCAGCGCGTCCACGCGCTCGTTCTCCGGGTGGCCGGAATGGCCCCGCACCCAGACCCAGTGCAGGGCGTTGAGCGGCAGCAGCGCGTCGAGCGTTTCCCACAGGTCGCGATTCTTAACGTCCTTCTTGTCCGCGGTGCGCCAGCCGCGCTTCTTCCAGTTTTCCAGATACTGCGTCACGCCCTTCATGACATATTCGCTGTCGGTGTGAATAGTGACGTTGCAGGGCCCTTTGACCGCCTTCAGCCCTTCGATGACCGCCATCAGTTCCATGCGGTTGTTCGTCGTCTGCGGCGTTCCACCCGAAAGCTCTTTCTCGTGCTGCCCATAACGCAGCAGTGCCCCCCAGCCGCCCGGTCCCGGGTTCCCGCTGCAGGCGCCGTCGGTGAAGAGGTCGACCTTTTTCACGGGCTCGCCCCGAAACCGTAATCGGCAAGCGACCCCACGGTCTGGTGAAAGCGCAAAATTTTTACATGCTCGAGGGGGTCCTTGGCCCGCACGAGCGCCCCTTCGACCGGGTTCAGCCAGTCGTACAGCCGAGTCGCCACGATTCGCAGGGCGGCGGCGCGCCCGAAGAAGGGCAGGATCTTGAGCTCGTTTTTGGCGAGCGGCCGCGTCCCGTGATAGGCCTCGAGCAACGCGCGGGATTTTTCGATATCCAGCTCCCCCTTCCAGTCGAAGCACCAGGGGTTGAGGGTAAGCATCAGGTCATAGGCCAGGGTTTCCGTGCAGGAAAAATAAAAGTCGATGACGCCGGAGACTTTTTCGCCCTTGAAGAAGACATTGTCGGGGAACAGGTCGGCATGCACCGCGCCGCGCGGCAGGTACTTGGGCCAGTGGCTTTCCAGGTATCCGAGTTCGGCCTCGAGGAAATCGAACAATCCTTTTTCGACTTCATCGGCGCGGTCCCCGCAGGCGTGGATCAGCCCCTTCCAGGCGGCCAAGCCCATGCTGTTCTTGCGCTTCATGGGAAAGTCGCGGCCCGCGCGGTGCATCGCGCCCAACAGCGCGCCGATTTCCGCACAGTGCTGAACGGTGATTTCGCGCGGCCAGGCGCCCTCGATGAATTCGGTTAACAGGGCGGGCTTGCCGCGCATGGTGAAGACCGGCTCGCCATCGAGTTGCGAGATCGCGGCGGGGCAGGGAATGCCCTTCTGGCGCAGGTGGCTCATGAAGCCGGCGTAGAAGGGCAGTTCCTCGCGGCTTGCGCGCTTTTCGACGAGGGTCAGGATAAAGCGGCCTTTGGTCGTCTCCACGCTGTAATTCGTATTCTCCACGCCCTCGGCGATGCCGCGAAACGCCACCAGCCCGCCCACGTCAAAGCGGGCGAGCGTTTCTTTGAGTTCCTCTTCCTCGATCTGGGTATAAACGGCCATCGCGCTTAAAAAGTAGCGTATGGGCGGGGGTTAACGCAAACCGTAATCCAAAGAAAAAACCACCCCGACTTTCGTCGGGGTGGCACTCTTGTCTATTTTGTGTCTTACATCCCGGGCGGTCTGGGTGCCGGCGGCGTCTTGACGGCGGGCGGGACGGCCTTGGTGAAGGGGAAATGATGCGGCGTGCCTTCGACGAGGCCGGTCTTGCCGTTCTCGTCGACCTTCGAGCGCTGCAGGTCGTGCAGCCCGTGCTCGCTCACCTGGAACTGCCCGTCGGCGCCCGAGAAGGAAATGTCGATCTGACTGTCGTACGGATTGGTCGACTGGATCTGCACCGTGGGCTCGCCCGGCTGGCCGCCGATGCGGATGGAGAAACGCGCATTCAGTTCCTCGAAGGCGTTCATCAGCTCGGCGATCGCGAGTTTCTTGGTATAGGGATCGGAATCGAAAACCTGGTCGCCGGCGCGCAGCACCGCTTCTTTCACGCCTTCGCACCATTCGGAAAATTCGTGCATCTCGCCGGGCTTGAAACGGTCATCGGGCAGGCTGAACGCGACAAGATAGCCGAGGCCGTTTTCAATGGTCTCGCTTTTCACTTCCACGGTCAGGCAGTACGACTTCGCCATGTTTTTCGCGCGTCCTGATTCTGGCTATAGAATTTAATGACTAAAGCGGCTTCACTATATGAGGCGAAGTTTCAAAATCAAGCCTGAATCTTGAAACATTGTATTAAAAAATTCTCATCCGGCGGCCAGAATCCGGGGAACTTTGAAGATGACCGTCTCTTCGGCGACCGTGGTGGTCTGGATCGTCACCTCGAAACGCTCCTTCGCCATCTCGATCACGCGTTGCACCAAAACTTCGGGGGCCGAGGCGCCGGCGGTCAGCCCCAGCGTGGTGATGTCCTTCAGCTCATCCCAGGGGATGTCCTCGGCCTTGTCAGCCAGCAGGGCCTTCTTGGCGCCATAGGCTCTCGCGACCTCGACCAGCCGGTTGGAATTGGAGGAATTCTTCGACCCGATGACGACCACCACATCGGCGCGGGGCGCGATATCCTTCACCGCCAGCTGGCGGTTGGTGGTTGCGTAGCAGATATCCTCCTTGCGGGGCGCCGCCACCTGCGGATAACGGGCGCGCAGGGCCTCCACGATCTCGCCCGTGTCGTCGATCGACAGGGTCGTCTGCGTCACATAGGCGATTTTGTCGGAATCGCGGAAATTCAGGCGCGCCACATCATCCACCGTCTCGACCAGGATCACGGCGCCTTGCGGGAGCTGGCCCATGGTGCCGACGACTTCCGGATGGCCCTTATGGCCGATCAGGATGATTTTATGCCCGTTCCTGAAATGCAGTTCCGCCTCGCGGTGGACCTTGGAGACGAGGGGACAGGTCGCATCCACGTATATCATGTTGCGGCGCTGGGCCTCCGCGGGCACCTTTTTGGGCACGCCGTGGGCTGAAAAGATGACCGGCTTGCCTTCGGGGACTTCGTCGAGCTCTTTGACGAAGATCGCACCCTTGGCTTTCAAATCCTCGAGCACATGCTTGTTATGCACGATCTCGTGCCGCACATAGACCGGCGCGCCGAATTTCTCGAGCGAGCGCTCGACGATTTCGATCGCGCGGTCGACCCCGGCGCAGAAACCGCGCGGATTGGCCAGCAATATGGTCAGGTCAGGCTTTTTCATCGCACCGGACTATATCGTTCCCGCAGGGCTTGAGTCGAGGCCCCAAGGCCGCTATGTTCGTTAAATCAGGCTGATAACCAAGGATATCGACCATGAAAAGGATCGCGCTTGCCACGGGCGTCCTGCTGCTGCTGGCCGGATGCTCCATCTTCCATAAGACGCCCGCGGCCCTGCCGGGCTGTCCCTCGACGGGACTGGTCCACGGGGCGTCCTTCTATCCGGTGCTGGCCGGCACTGCCGCCCACCAGGCGCCGGGGGATCTCGCGGCTTCCGCGCGGTTCGAAAGCTTTACGGGCGACTGCAAGTTCAGGAAGGGCCAGCCGGGCGTCGATGTCAGCCTGACGCTGAATTTCGCCGGCGCCAAAGGGCCCAGGGGTGAAAAGCTGGAAACGCAAGCATTTCCATATTTCGTCGCGGTGTTGAGCCCCGACGAGCAGATCCTGCAGCGCCAGGTCTTTACCACGAAGATCGATTTCGATAAGACAGGGACGGGGACCTCGTCCGAAGAGCAGCGGATCCATATTCCGCTCACCGACAATATGCAGGCCCCCGGCTACAAGATCGCGGCGGGCTTCGCCCTGAACCTCCAGCAGGACAAATACAACAAGGAAAACCATGCGGATTAAACTCGAGAGCTTCTGGCACAATGAATTCACCGAGCACGAGGATGTGACCGCGCTCACGCGCCACGCGCTGCTCGAGCCGTTCGAGCAGCTCGTGAAAGCGGCGACAGACTGCATCGAGGCGGGCGGCAAGATCTTCTTCTTCGGCAACGGCGGCTCGGCCGCCGACGCGCAGCATCTCGCGACCGAGCTCACCGCGCGCTACAAGAAGGACCGCCAGGCCATCGCCGCGATCGCGCTGACGACCGACACGTCGGCGCTCACCGCCATCGGCAACGACTATGGTTTCGAGCGGCTGTTCTCGCGCCAGATCGAGGCGCTGGGCCGCAAGGGCGATCTCGCCATCGGCATCTCCACCTCGGGCAACAGCCCGAACGTGCTCAAGGCTTTCGAGGAATGCCGCGCGCGCGGCATCACGACCGTGGGCTTCACGGGCCAGTCGGGCGGCAAGATGCTGCCCCTTTGTGATATTGCCTTGCGCGTGCCGTCGACGACGACCGCGCGGATCCAGGAAATGCACATAACGCTGGGCCAGATGCTGTGCGGGGCGCTTGAAATCAATCTTGGGTATATATCTCAGGAAGAAGGGGCGCATTCTACGCCAAAAAAGGTTAAAGCCGGGTAAAGCAAAACCGGCTTTATGTCAGAAAGCGCAAAAAAAGAGAAAAGCGTTATGTCAAAAACCGCCGTCGCCGCCGACTTAGAGAAACTCAGCTTCGAAGAAGCGCTCTCCGAACTAGAGAAAATCGTCCGCCAGCTCGAAACCGGCTCGGGCGACCTGAACACGTCGATCGGCGCCTACGAACGCGGCATGGCGCTCAAGAAACACTGCGAAGGCAAGCTCAAAGAGGCGCAGGGCCGCATCGAGAAAATCACCGTCGCCGAGGGCGGCAAGGTCACGACCGAAGCCTTCAAGCTTTCCGAATAACCGCCGCCCCGTCAAAAATAATGACAAATTTCCGGGACTTGGGGTATAACATTCCAGTCACGGGCAATCATCTATAAGGGTCATCGCAAAAATGGCGCCATCACCACGCGAGGCAACACCCAAACTCGGTCAGGCAATGGACGATTGCCGCGACAAGATCAACAAGACGGTCCAGTCCCTCCTGCCCGCGACCGACCTTATCGAGGCCCCCTTGTTCGATGCGATGCGCTACGCGGTGCTCAATGGCGGCAAGCGCCTGCGCCCCTTCATGGTTCTTGAATCCGCCCGCGTCTTCGGCGTCGATATGGCCCGCGCGCGCCGCGTGGCGGCCGCGGCCGAATTCGTGCACTGCTATTCGCTCGTCCACGACGACCTGCCCGCGATCGACAATTCCGACCTGCGCCGCGGCAAGCCGTCGCTGCACAAAAAATTCGACGAAGCGACGGCGCTGCTGGCGGGCGACGCGCTGCTGACGCTCGCCTTCGAAGTCCTGGGCGATCCCGAAACGCATGAAGATCCGCGCGTGCGCATCGAACTCGTCGCGAACCTGGCTGGCGCGATCGGCATGCACGGCATGGTGGGCGGGCAGATGCTCGACCTCATCGGCGAAAAACAGGAATTCGACGTCGGCACCATCAGCCGCCTGCAGCGCCTCAAAACCGGCAAGCTGATTGCTTTCTGTTGTGAAGCGGGCGCGATCCTCGGCCGCGCCAATCCGGCGCACCGCCAGGCCCTGCGCAACTATGCGCATGACTTGGGCCTGGCGTTCCAGGTGACGGACGATCTTCTCGACGTCGAAGGCAACGTGCGCGAACTCGGCAAGCCCACGGGCCAGGACGGCAAGAAAGCCACTTTCGTTTCGACCATGGGCCCCGAACAGGCCCGCGCGCGCGCTGAAATGCTCGTCCAGCAATCCATCTCGCACCTGCGCATCTTCGACGCCGGCCGCGTCGACCTGCTCAAGGACCTCGCCCACTATGTGCTGGAGCGAAGGGTTTAAGATTTTCCCACTAAGGAACAAGAATAGGCGCCGCCTAATTCACGCGCGCCGATTTCCATTGCACCGTCCCGGCGAAAGCCGGGATTCAGTTTGTAAATTTCCATCTCGGAAACTTATGCCTTCCACGTGACGAGGGCGCGGGACTGGATCCCGGCTTTCGCCGGGATGGATAAATAGTGGATACGGCGGCTAAACCCCGCAACCTATTGCCAAAGCTGCATTAAATTGGTACCTCTTGACAGGAATTGTATTATGGGAAATACTTATTTCCAAGCCGAATGCAGCTATGGGACAGTGCGGTTTTCCTGAGTGGAATTGTTTCTCGCCTGTCGCTTCCATCGCATTCCCAAAACAACCACGGGTTTATAACTCGGAGGTTGTCACGATGAGGAACCCACCAACTTATGTCGAGCCTGCCAGTCCCGCCGCCAGGCTGGGCCGTTTCCTGTCACGCGCGGCAAAACTGGCGACTGGCGGCATGCCGCTCAGCCTCTACGCCGGCCTGCTGCTGGGCGCCGCGGTGGTGGCCTTCGGAACGGGAATGCCGCTGGCGGGCGTGCTCATTGGCAGCATGATCGGCATGTATGGCGCCGCGGGCTTGCGCGGAGTTGCAAACCGGGCCATGAGCGCCGCGCCGGAAACAGATGCGGCGCGGCCACGGCCCGTCAACCCAATCACCTCCATGCGCGGCAAGGAGTGGACCAGCGTCTGCGCGGCTTTCAGCCAGGCGGGGCCGCGGGCCGCGGCATCATCTTCTCCCCGTGCGCCGGATAGAAAAAGCATCCCGCCTCACCAAAAGAGAGCGCTATGAGCAACCCGGACAGGTCGCGCGACGGAATCCTTTCGAAACTACGCCGCGTCAGATCGCGCTTTGCGGCGGCGGCCGCGCCATCCAACGCCGGAACGCCCTTTGCTGCGGCGCTGGCGGGACTTTGCGCCAAGGGTCTCGTCATGCTCCCCGCGGCACCGCCAGACGCGCCTCAACAGAAAAAGCCCGGGAGATGAGGCCCGGGCTTCTCTCTCTGGAAGGAAGGCGAGACTAGTTTTCGATGCGGTACAGCAAGCCGCAATCCTTGAGATTGATGGTTTCGTTATAGACGAGCGTCGTGGCGGCCGAGAAGCAGCTGAGGCCGACGCCGTAAGCCTGGACATATCCGGTCGCGGGGCGGCCATCATCCATCTTGCGGTCGATCTGGGCTGCGCGCAGCGGAGCCAGCGGCAGTTTGCCGGTGGTGGACTGCAGCGCCGTCTTCGG